>CAYQRE010000003.1:68120-283982 GCA_964420075.1 uncultured Thermoanaerobaculia bacterium
GCTGCCTGCTCGCGCGCGCGGCTCGGCCACCCAGGCAGCGGCGAGACCGCAGAGGACGAGCGCCGCCAGCTCGGCTCCAGCCCGCAGCTGCCGGCGCCTCAGGTGCCGGGGCGGCGCGGAGCCGGAGCGTTGGGGGCCGGGACCTCGCATTCGTAGTCAGCCACCGGCGTGAGCTGGTCACCGCCGACACCGTGGACACGCAGGACATAGATGCCGGGCGCAAGGAATTGTTGAGGGACCGCGAAGATCAGAAGGTCTTCGTCCTGCGGCACCAACGGCTCGGCGAGCTCGCCCGGGAGCTGCGAGCCCGCAGGCTGGCGCAGGACGGAGACGCGATACTCCCGGAAGCGCTCCGGCTCCCGCAGGGCCAGCTGGAAGACCACTAAACCCCTTCCAGCCTGGGCGAGGCGCGCGCGGGCCGCCTCGTCGTGGTACCCCCGGACATGGTCTTCTTTCGGCCGGAGGAAGACGATCTGCGGGTTCACGGCGACCAGCTGGCTCGCCGGAGGGCCTCCTCCTGGCAGCCAGAAGAGCAGCCAACCAGCGATCGCCAGACCCGCTAACGCCGCCGCCGCGGCCCAGGCACCGGCGAGGGTGCGGTACCACGGCATTGCTGGGGTGCGCCCTACCGGGGGCAAGAAGGGCAGGAGTTTCTCCCCGCCGCCGTCTTCCCCACGCGAGGGCTCCTCCAGCCGAGCCTGCAGTTCGGTCCACGAGGCGGTGATCTCCCCCTCCTCCAGAGGCGCCTCGCCGGCAGGAGGGTCGCCATGCAGGAACTCTCCCAGCGCGAGCACGTAGCGGGCCGCCGCCGGGTCGCCGGCCAGGTGCTCGCGGACCTCTTCGGCGCGCGCCTCGGGCAGCCGGCCTGCCGCGAAGTCCGCCAGCTCGTCCTCCGACGGCCGTCGACCGCGCGGGGCTCCGGCGGCCCTAAGGGCAGCTCCGAGGTCGCTCTGCGGGCCGCTCATCCTGCCTCCTCGAACTGCGCCTGCTCGGCGCGGGTCAAGCCATCCGCCAGTCGGGCCGCGAGCAGGGCCTTGGCCTGAAAGAGATGGGCCTTCACGGTTTCGATCGAGATCCCCTCGAGCGCAGCGATCTCGCGGTATTTTAGGTCCTGCTCGAGACGGAGGCGAAGCACCCGCCGCATCTTCGCCGGCAAGTCGTCCAGGGCTTGCCGCAGCCGCTCGACCCTCTCCTTCTGTAGCAGGTCGGCGAGCGGGTCCGCCACCGGATCGCCACCCGCAGGCTCACGGCCAAAGACCGGCTGGCCGGTTTCGAGCAGAACGTCGAGGGACACCTCCTCGTGCTGCCGGCGGCCGGCACCCTCGTAGCGCCGGGCGTTGAGCGCGAGGTTCCCGGCGATCTTGAACAGCCACGTTTCCACCCGCGCCTCGCCGCGGAAGCGACTCATACCCTTATAGACCCGGAAAAATGTCTCCTGGGCTAGGTCACGGCTCTCCTCCCGCGTGAAGCCCTTCCGCAGGAAGAAGTAGACCACCGCGGGAAGGTAGCGTTCGAAGAGCTGCTGAAGGTCCGGGGGGCTCCCTGGAGGTGCCGGCGCTCCACCGTCCAGGGGATCCTGCTTGCTCAAGTGCTTTCCTCCGACCACGGCAAGAGCATTCGCCACCAAGAAAAGTCAACCCACACAACCAAAGAGTTTCTGTGTCTTTGGATTTTGAGAGATCCTTGGGCAGGATCCTAGCAGCTGACGAGCGAAAACTCTAGAAGCTCGCGTGGGCCACGCTTCGACCACGGTCAGGCTCAGGGAGGGCGGATCGATACCACCCTCACAACGCGGTCAGGGAAAGAAGGTCACGGTCAGGGCGAGATGATGTGCGCCCGCTGTCCAGCCACCTCGTCCTGCGTGTCCTCCGGCGGTCCGAGAACCATCGGGTAGCGCCTGCCAGGGAGTTGCCGCCTTCTCGAGTCAGTTCTATAATCCGCAATATGACGAAGCGTACTCCACGCTCACAACCGGCCCTCGGGGCCGTCGTCGAGGCCGCCAAGGGGCTCGCCCACCCGGCGCGGCTTCGCCTTCTTGCCATGCTCGCGGACGGCGAGCTGTGCGTCTGCCAGATGACGGCCGTGCTCGAGCTGGCGACCTCGACGGTGTCCCAGCACCTCTCCGTTCTTGCGCGGGGCGAGCTCGTGGTTGAGCGCAAGGAAGGCAAGCTGGTCTTCTACCGGCTGCGCGAGGACGGCGTCGCTGCCGAGCTCTTGCCGCCAGTTCTGCGCCGGCTCGGGGCCGACCCGCAAGTGAGGTCCGATCAAACGATCGTCGCTCGCCTGCGCCAAGTCCCCATCGCCACGCTCTGCGCCGCCGAGCTCGATCTGGTGGCGATCGGTGTCCGCAAGCCGCTGCCGTCGGCCGTGGCGAGGGCCTGAGGGCGCGGCGATGAGCGCCAAGACCGAAGGCAAGTGGCTCGCCGGCATCGGGGCCGCCTTCTGCACGCTGTGCTTCTTGCCCGTCGGCACGCCCCGCTTCGACGGCGCTGTCCTCGCAGCACTCCAGCTCGCCAGGTGGTACGCCCGCGAACACGTTCTCCTCTGCCTCGTTCCGGCTTTCTTCATCGCCGGGGCGATCGGCGTCTTCGTCAGCCAGGCGGCGGTCATGAAGTACCTCGGGCCCACTGCTCCGCGTGCTACGGCCTATGGTGTCGCATCGATCTCTGGCACCGTGCTCGCGGTCTGCTCCTGCACCGTGTTGCCACTCTTCGGCGGCATCTACAAGCGTGGGGCCGGGCTCGGCCCAGCCTCGGCGTTCCTCTACGCCGGGCCCGCGATCAACGCGCTCGCCATCATCCTCACCGCCCGCGTCCTGGGCTTCGAGTTCGGCCTCGCGCGCGCCGTGGGCGCCGTCCTCTTCAGTGTCCTGATCGGCCTGGCCATGGCGTGGATCTATCGCGACGAGGAGCGGGACCGGACTGCCGCGAACGCGAGCCTGCCGGTCCCCGAGCCGCGGCTGAGCCTCGGTCGTCAGATGGCGTTCTTCGCGACCCTGGTGGCGATCCTCGTGTTCGCCAACTGGGCGCCCGCGGAAGACGGCGTCTGGCAGGCAATTCACTCGCGGAAGTGGCTGCTGACCGCCTTCGGCGGAGCGACGCTTCTCGCGGCGCTCGTCGGCTGGCTTGCGCTGGCACCCTGGCGGGCTGCCGTGGTGGCCGCCGCGACCGCGCTCGCGGCGCTCCTCTGGCGCGAGCACCCCGTCGTGCCGTTCACTGTCGGCTTCGCGATGCTCGCCGCGGTGATCGCGGGGGACGAGGGCGAGCTCGGCGAGTGGCTCGCCGCCTCCTGGGGTTTCGCCAAGCAGATCCTTCCGCTCTTGGTTGGCGGGGTCCTGGTCGCTGGCCTGCTGTTCGGCCGCCCAGGCCACGAGGGCCTGGTCCCCGCGGCCTGGGTCGCCGCCGCGGTGGGCGGCAACTCGCTCGGCGCCAACTTCTTCGCCGCGATCGCCGGCGCCTTCATGTACTTCGCGACGCTCACCGAGGTGCCGATCCTCCAGGGCCTGCTCGGCAGCGGCATGGGCCGGGGACCGGCGCTCGCCCTGCTGCTCGCCGGGCCGGCGCTGTCGTTGCCCGCGATGCTGGTGCTGCGGAGCTTGCTGGGAACTCGCAAGACCGTGGTCTACGTGTTGCTGGTGGTCGCGATGGCCACGGTGACGGGAATTCTCTACGGCTGGATGACCTCCTGAGGAGTAAGCCATGCGCAGCAAGCTCCAGGTCCTGGGCACGGGGTGCCCGAAATGCAAGCTGCTCGCCGAGCATGCCGAGCGCGCCGCGCAGGAGCTCGGTCTCGACTACGAGCTCGAGAAGGTGACCGACCTCGATCGCATCCTCGACTTCGGTGTCGTCGTCACGCCGGCATTGGTCGTCGACGGCGCGCTCATGGTCTGCGGCCACGTGCCGACCACGGCCCGCCTCCAAGAGATGCTGGCAAGCCTGGGAGCGGTGGCGCCGTGACGCGCGGTGTGCTCTTCCTCTGCGTCGCCAACTCGGCACGCAGCCAGATGGCGGAGGGGATCGCTCGTTCGCTCGCGGGGAACCGCCTGCCGATCCAGAGCGCCGGCTCGGCGCCGTCGCGGGTCAACCCGCTCGCGCTACGGGTGCTCGCCGAGATCGGCATCGACGCCTCCGACCAGTGCTCGAAGTCGGTCGACGCGATCGACCGCAGCAACGTCGGCACCGTGATCACCCTCTGCGCCGAGGAGGTCTGCCCGGTCTATCTGGGGGCGGCGCGGCGGCAGCACTGGCCGCTCGCCGACCCCGCCGGCCACGACGAGGCAGAGGCGGCGAGCCTCGCACGCTTCCGTTCGGTCCGCGACGAGCTCTACGGCCGGATCCGCCGGTTCCTGGTCGAGGAGGGCTTGATCCCCCTGCCGGAGGCCGACAGATGAAGGAAGCCACGCCGAAACGGCTCAACGTCTTCGAACGCTACCTCTCGGTCTGGGTGGCGCTTTGCATGGTGGCTGGCGTGGGGCTCGGCAAGCTCTTGCCGGGCTTCACCGCCGCCGTGCGGCGCCTCGAGCTCGGCGAGGGGTCGCAGATCAACATCGCCATCGCGGTGCTGATCTGGCTGATGGTCTACCCGATGATGCTGAAGATCGACCTCGGCTCGATTATCGCGGTGCGCGAGCGCCCGCGGGGAATCCTCGTCACGCTCTTCGTCAACTGGCTGGTCAAGCCCTTCTCGATGGCGGCTCTCGGCTATCTGTTCTTTCGCGTCCTCTTCCAGCCCTGGATCGGCGCGGAGCTGGCCAACCAATACCTCGCCGGCTCGATCATCCTCGCCGCCGCGCCGTGCACTGCGATGGTCTTCGTGTGGTCCTACCTAACCGACGGCGATCCGGCCTACACGCTGGTTCAGGTCTCGCTCAATGACCTCATCATGTTGGTGCTCTTCGCGCCGATCGTCGGCTTCCTGGTCACCGGCGCCAGCACGCTGACGGTCCCGCTGCGCGTCTTGCTGCTCTCCGTCGTCGTTTTCATCGTCATCCCCCTGGCGCTGGGCGCCCTGAGCCGCGTCGTGCTCTTACGTCTACGCGGCAGGCAGTGGTTCGAGAAGCGCTTCCTGCCGGCCTTCCATCCGGTCACGGTCCTCGCACTGCTCGCGACACTGGTGATGATCTTCGCCTTCCAGGCCGAGAACCTGACCGGCCGCTTCGCCCACGTCGTCTTGATCGCCATCCCGTTGCTGATCCAGGTCTACCTCAACTCGGGCCTCGCCTACGGGCTGATGAAATGGCTGAAGGTGCCGCACGACGTCGCGGCACCGGGGGCCCTCATCGGCGCCAGCAACTTCTTCGAGCTGGCAGTGGCCACCGCGATCTCGCTTTTCGGACCGCAGTCCGGCGCGGCGCTCGCGACGGTGGTCGGCGTCCTGGTCGAGGTTCCCGTGATGCTCTCGGTCTGTTCCTTCTGCAACCGGACCCGGCACTGGTTCCCAGAGACCACCTGAACAGGGAGCAGTCGCAGCCCGTGCCGCCAACGACCTCTGGCACCACCATCCAGCCCGACGGAGCCCCACCGGCATCCCTACCGGCTGACTGGACCCCCCGAGGGAGGCGTGCTCGCCCTCGAGCGAAGGTCATCAAGCCGGGGCGCGGCGCACCCCAGCCGCTCCGGAGTGCCCCTCACGCCGGCTGCTAGACTCGCGAGGTGGCCTCCTCCCAGCTCGGCCCCCTCGCTTCTCTCGAGGCAGAGACCGTTTCTAGCGCTGGTCTCAGCCCGGCCCTGATCGAGGTCCTGGTCCCGGGCCTGGTGGTCCTCTTCCATCCCGAGCTCCGGCGGATCGGCGAACGCGCCGTGCTCCTCGGGCTCGGAGGTGGCGGTGAGGCGCTGTCGCGCGCGACGCCGCTCTTCGCCCAGCCCGGCTCCGGCGAGCGCCGGCCGTTGGCGGACCCTCACCTCTCGCGGGCGCCCTTTCACCTCGCGGCCGGCCGGCAGCCTGGCGCCATCGCGATCTCCACGGCAGGAAGCCGAGCGAGCCTGGTCATCGACGGCGAGCCACTCGCGGGCGAGCGCGAGCTCCCGGCGGAGGCCGTTCGCGAGGGCGTCGTGCTCACCCTGGCGAGCCAGGTCGTCCTCCTCCTCACCCTGGTCGATCCCTCGCCGCCCGGCGACTTGCCGGCCTTCGGGCTGGTGGGCGAAAGCCCGCGCATGGTGCGCCTGCGCCAAGAGATCCGCCGCGTGGCCCCGCTCGCCGTGCCGGCCTTGCTGCGCGGCGAGACGGGGACCGGCAAGGAGCTGGTGGCGCGGGCGCTGCACCAGGCGAGCCCGTGGCGGGGTGGGCCCTTCGTCGCCCTGAACCTCGGCGCCATCCCGCCCACGTTGGCAGCCGCCGAGCTTTTCGGCGCCGAGCGCGGGGCCTTCACCGGGGCCGATCGCCGTCGCGCCGGGGCTTTTGAGCGGGCGCACGGCGGCACCCTCTTCCTCGACGAGCTCGGCGAAGCGCCCGCCGAGGTGCAGGTGCTTCTGTTGCGGGCCTTGGAGAGCCGCACGGTACGGACGGTGGGCGGCGACCGCGAGCGGCCGGTGGAGGTCCGCGTCGTGGCGGCGACCGATGCCGACCTCGACGAGGCGATCCGCGCCGGCCGCTTCCGGGCCCCGCTGCTCCATCGGCTGAGCGGCTACGAGATCGCGCTGCCGCCGCTTGGCGAACGGCGGGAGGACTTCGGCCGCCTGCTGCTGGCGTGGCTCAAGCGTGAGCTCGGAGAACCCCTCCCGGACCTCCCGTGGCTCTCGGCCCCCCTCGTCGCCCGGCTCGCCGCCGGTACCTGGCCGGGCAACGTCCGCCAGCTCGGCAACGTCGTGCGGCAGCTGGCGGTGCTTGGCCGGGACACCACGCCTGGCGCCCTGCTGGGCGAGCTCCACCGCCTGCTGGCCCCCACCGCCACCACCGAGGCCGCTTCGCCGACGACGACCCCAGCGATGGCGGCGACCCCGGCGAGCCGACCGGTCTATCGTGACGCCTCGACGGTGAGCGAGGAGGAGCTGCAGGCTGCCCTCACCGCCCACGGCTACCGCCTCCAGCGGGTGGCGGCGGCACTCGGCGTGGCCCGGCCTTCGCTCTACGACCGCATCGCCAAGAGCTCCGTAGCGAGGAAGGCCGCCGACCTCTCACGCGCCGAGATCGCAGCCGCGGAGCGCAGCCACGACGGTGAGCTGGCGGCGATGGCGGCGGCCCTCGGCGTCTCGGTGCCGGGCCTTCGCCGGCGGCAAAAACAGCTCGGCATGCGCTGAGGGCCGTGGCCATGCACCTGGAGCGGCCCGACCAGATCGGCCCCTACCGGCTCGGAGAGCGCCTCGGGGGCGGCGGCATGGGCGCGGTGTTCCGGGCCGTCGACGAGCGCCTGGGGCGGGCCGTGGCGATCAAGCTGCTGCGGCGGGAGGGCGAGCCCGGCTCGCCGGCCGAGGCGCGCTTCCGCCGCGAGGCGCGCGTGGTGGCGGCGCTCAACCATGCCGGCGTCGTCCAGCTCCACGACCTCGTCGAGACAGCGGACGGCTGCGCGCTGGTGATGGAGCTGGTCCCGGGCGAGACCCTGGCCAGCCGCTTCGCCGCCGGGCCGCTCCCCCTCGACCAGGGCCTCGACCTCGCCCGCCAGCTCGCCGAGGGGCTCGCGGCGGCCCACGAGCGGGGCATCCTCCACCGTGACCTCAAACCCAGCAACGTGATGGTGACGCCGGCCGGCCAGGCCAAGATCCTCGACTTCGGGATCGCCAAGCGCCTGGGCGAGGCGAGCGGCCAGGTCGCGCTCTCCGACCCTGGGACCGTCGCCGGCACCTACAGCGCGATGTCCCCGGAGCAGGTGCGGGCCCTCCCCCTCGACCCTCGCTCCGACCTGTTCTCCTTCGGCAGCCTCCTTTTCCAACTGTTCACCGGCGTCCACCCTTTCGGCGGCGGCGCGGCGCTCGAAGTGATGCGGCGGATCTGCACGGCTCGCGAGCCGTCCGCCGCCGAGCTGCGGCCCGAGCTGCCGGGCGAGCTCTGCCGGCTGTTGTCGGACCTCCTGGAAAAGGACCCGGCCCACCGCCCCGCCTCGGCCGCCGAGGTGGCGGCGCGCCTTCGCGAGATGGCGCAACGACGGCCCGGCCCGGCAGCGGCGAAGCCGCTCGCCGACCCCACCACCCTCACCGGCGAGGCCCCTGCCGACCTCCCCCCTCCCCGCCGTCGGCGCGGCTGGCTCAAAGGCATCGCCGTCGGCGCCGGCCTTGGTCTTGCCGTGGCGGCGCTCCTGCCGAAAGTGGTGACGCCAGCCGACGAAGCCCTGTACGTCGCCGTCTTCCTGCCCGACGCTCCCTCAGACGCCCCCCCCGGGGAGGCACAGGGGCTGATCGAGGGGCTGCGGGCGGCGCTGCTGCGCGGCCTGCTCACCTTCGACGGTATCTACCCTTTGGCCCCCGAGCAGCTCGTTCCCCTGCACGGCACGCCGACCGAGATCGCCCGCGCCGCTGCCGCACAGGAGCTGCTGCAGGGCCGGATCAGCTGCGCCGGAGCCCTGTGCCGCGTCGCGCTGAGCCGGATCGAGAGCGCCCACGGTGCCTTGCGCTGGGCCCAGAGCTTCGACCTGCCGCTCGCCGAGCCGCAGCTCCTGGAGACTGCCGTCGCCGCGAATCTCGCTCGGGCCTACCCGGAGCGGCGGCGGCACGCGAAGGCCCCGCCCACCGAGACCACCGCGGCCGACTACGCCGAGTACCTGTCCCTGCTGCGCAGCTTCTACGGCGGCGAGAAGGAGAGCTTGCAGCTCGACTCGCTGCTGGCTCGTTTGGAGGCCATCCGCCAGCGCTCGCCGCGCTTCCTCGGTCCGACCCTGCTGGCGGCCAACGTGCTCCGCTACCGTTTCGCCGAGAGCCGCGACGGCAACGACCTCGCCCGCGGCTTCGCCCTGCTCAACGCCGCCCGGGAGCTCGACGGCGACGACGCGCGGGTGCCGGCGGCGGAGCTCGACCTCGCCCTCCTCGGCGAGCAGCTGGGGCGCGCCGAGGCTGCCCTGGCGGAGCTCGAGCGCCTGCTGCCGGGTGACGCCCAGGTGCTGGCACGGAAGGCCCGCCTCGCCGAGCGCCAAGGCAAGAAGGCCAACGCGTTGTCCTGGATGCGGCGGGCGGTGGCGGAGCTGCCCTCCTGGCACAACCTCTACCGGGCGGCCGACATGGAGTACCGGATCGGCTCGGCGCCACGGGCGCGACGCGATCTCGAGCGCCTCCTCGAGCGCCAGCCGGGGCAGTTCGCGGCGCTCTCGCTCCTCGCCCAGGTCGAGCTCCTGCGTGGCAGCCGGGAACGCGCCGTTGCCCTCTACGGCGAGCTGGTCCGCCGCTCGCCCCAGCCCACGGAGCTGTCGAACCTGGGGGTCGCCCAGCTCCTCGCCGGCCAGCACGGTGACGCCGAGGCCAGCTTCCGCCGCGCCGCGGCCCTCGAGCCGGCCAACCCCTTCATCGCCCTCAACCTCGCCGACGCCGTCCTCGCCCAGGGCCGGGAGAGTGAGGCCCACCCCCTCTACGAGCGGGCCCAGGAGCTCGCGGCCGGCGATCCCACCGGCGGCAACTGGCAGCTGGCGAGCGTCCAGGCCCAGGCCCTCGCCCACCTCGGTCGGTCAGAGGAAGCCCGCGCGGCCCTGGCGCCGCTCCTCGCCGAGGCCCGGGGCAACGCCCAGGCCGCCTACGAGGCGGCGCTCGTCCTCACCCTGCTGAGAGACCACGAGGCGGCCGTCGCCCAGGCCCTCGGCGCCCTCGACGGCGGGGTGGCGCCGCGGCTCTTCACCCTGCCATGGTTCGCCCCCGTCCAGGCCGAGCCCCGCCTCGCCCGGCGGCTCGCTGGCCCGGGGTAGGCCCGCTCGCCCAGCCGCAAGGGGCCGTTCACCGCAGGCCGCGGAGCGCCTGACCACCGGGCGGCTCCTTGTTGATGATGGTCGGGTCCTGCGAGGTGTACATCTGCCCCTGGTAGAGCACGCTCACCAGGAACGAGAAGCGCTGCGGCATGTCGCCCGCTTCGACCGTGTTGAGGTCGAGGATGGCCAGCTTGACCGAGGACTCTCGGCGCACGTCGGTGGGCGGCGGTGCCATCGGCACCCGCTTCTTCTCATCGAGCCATTGCAGGTGCGAGGCGAACTCGACCTCGCTGGGGTCCGCCAACCCCTGCACGCGGAGCCGCAGGATGAGGATGCTCAGGTAGGTGTCCACGGCGAACACCGGGTCGTGGACGCCATTCTGGAAGAAGCGGAAGACCGGCCCTTCCGCCGACTCCACGAAGTCCACCACGACGTCCATCTCGTAGACCTTGGGCTGGAACTCCAAGCCCCAAATGCCTTGCGACATGCCCCTGTGCGGCATTCCGTCCTCCTCTCATCCCTCGTTCTTGGAAGCGCTGCGACCGCACCGTAGCAGCTCCGCCGGCTGGCGGGTAGGTGACCGGTGGCCCAGGCGATGTCGCTCGACATCGGCCCGACGTCGCTCGACATCGCGCCCCTCGACCCAGGACTCGCGCGAACTCCCAGTCGATCTCTCTAACTAGTTCCTTTTCAATGACTTGAGGCTCTATCTCGAGAGCGTGGCGAGATGGCCTGGCGGTTGCTCTCCAGGACCACCGAACCATCAACCCACAAGGAGAGAGACCATGATCCGCAGCCTCGTCACCGACAGCCACAGCCTCGTCGCCCTGCCTCCCGTGCTCGAGTTCACCACCGCCACCACCTTCGATCTGGTGTGGAACGACAAGGGCTCGGGGGCCGACCGGGACGGTGCCTTCTACCAGCCCCAGGCGCCGGAGGGTTGGTACATCCTCGGCGACTACGGCCAGGGCAACTACAACTCCCCCGCGGGGACCGTGCTGCTGATCCGCGTGGTGGACAACGACGACCCCGAGCACCCGGCCCTCAAGGCCCCGCTGTCCTGGGCCAAGGTGTGGGACGACAAGGGCTCGGGCGCCAAGGAAGACGGTTCCTTCTGGGCCCCGGTACCGCCCTTCGGCTACGTCGCCTGCGGCCACGTGGTGGCCAAGGGGCACGCCAGCCCGCCCACGATCCCGCAGTTCCGCTGCCTACGCTACGACCTCTCGACCAGCGTCGAGCTCGGCAACGCCGCGCAGGGTAGCGGCCTGATCTGGAACGACCAGGGCTCCGGCGCCGACGCCGACGTGGCGATCTACCGCGTGCCCTCGCTGGGCGTCTTCTGGGCCATCCCGAACTACAGCGCCCCGACCGAGCGCGCCAACGTGCCGAGCGTGCTGATCAACACCTGATCGCAGCCTCTCTTTCACCCGCGAGCCCAAAGGAGACCGCCATGCGCGCCACAGACGGCCTGCGCTCGAAGACCCTTGCATCCTGCCTCGCCGCCCTCCTCCTTGCCGGGCTCGCGTGCCTGGCCTCACCGGCGCGGCGCGACGAAGCGACCACGCCGGAAGGCACCTTCACCGTCGGCGAGAACGGCGACGCCCGCTACTCGATCCAGCTCAGCGTGCCGCCTGGCATCGGTGGCACGACGCCGAGCCTCTCGCTCACCTACAGCAGCCAGCGCGGCGATGACCGGCTCGGCGTCGGCTGGCGCCTGCAAGGGCTCTCCGCCATCAGCCGTTGCGCCGCCATCCCGGCGACCGACGGCTTCCGCGGCAGCGTCGACTACGGCCCTGCGGACCGCTTCTGCCTCGACGGCCAACGCCTGATCAATGTCGAGGGAGAGTACAGTGCTCCCGGCTCCGTCTACCGCACCGAGCTCGAGACCTGGCGGCGGGTCACCGCCTCCACCGAGCGCTGCGGCGGTGGGCCCTGCGCCTTCACCGTCGTCGAACGCGGCGGCAACCGGAGCTTCTACGGCACCACGACGGACAGCCGCGTCCTCGCCGTCGGCAGGGCGGACGTGCGGGTGTGGTCCCTCGCCGGAAGTCAGGACCTGAACGGCAACGCCGTCGCCCTGCGCTACACCTCGACGCCCGTGGCCGGGGTCGCGGCCGCCGCTGGGCAGTCCTACGTCAGCGAGATCGCCTACACCACCAACGCCGCCGCCGGCGTCAGCCAGCCCAACCGTTTCGTGCGCTTCGCCTACGAGCCGCGGCAGCAGGCCCTCTCCGGCTACGTCGGCGGCTCGCGGGTCTACACCCAGGCGTTGCTCGCACGAGTGCAGACCTACCTCGACGCGGCGTTGGTCACGGAGTACCGGCTCGGCTACCAGCCGGCGGCAGCCGGCACCGGCCGGCCGCTCCTCACCTCGGCCCAACAATGCGCCAGCAGCGACGACGCCGCGCGATGCCTGCCACCGACCCAGGTCGGTTACCAGGGCGAGGCCACGGTGCGCTTCCGCGCCGAGCCCCTGGCGAGCGGCCTGCCCGCCTCGCCGGAGGGTGTCCTCCCCCTGGACATCAACGGCGACGGCAAGGGGGACCTCGCCTACCTGACCGGCGACGCCAGCCGCATCCAGGTCACCTCGCTGATCTCGGACGGCTCGCGCCTCAGCGCCTGCCCGCAGGTGCTGCAGATCCCCCGCCCGGCCGGCTGCAAGCTCGACGGCAGCGGCACCTCGCGCTGCGCCCTGCTGCCGGCCGCGGTCGACCGCGACGGCAAGGGGGACCTGGTCTTCGTCTTCGCCAACGGCACCCAGCTCGCCTATGCCCTCTTCCCCGCCGAAGAATCGGGCTGCAGCTTCTCCCGGGGGCCGAGCGCCAACCTCGGCATGCCCACCGCCTACGCCGACCTCTGGCCGATGGACGCCAACGGCGACGGCCTCACCGACCTGGTGGGCGGCTGGAGCGATCGTTCGGTCGAGACCGTGGTGACCTTCCTCGGCAGCGCGACGGGCTTTGCCCGCCAGGGCTCACGCGACATCGGCCTCAAGCCCAACCAGCGCTTCTGGCCCGCCGAGGTCAACGGTGACGGCATGCTCGACCTCGTGCAAGCCTGGCATTCGACAGGTGGCTCGATCGCGCTGACGGCGTTCGTGTCGACGGGCGAGAGCTTCGCGGCCGGCACCACGACGGACCTCACGAGCGGCTCGGTGAACCTCGAGGGCCTGTGGCCGCTCGACGTCAACGGCGACGGCAAGAGCGACCTCGTCCAGGGCTGGGCGGCGAGCGGCGCCCTCTCCCTCTCGACCTTCTTCGCCACCGGGGCCGGCGGCTTCGTCTGCGAGCAGCCGAAGGCCGACGGCAGTTTCGAGCCTGGATGCACCACGGCCACCGGCAAGGGGCTCTCCGACGCCCGCGCCTTCTGGCCCATGGACGCCGACGGCGACGGCCGCAACGACCTCGTGCAGGCCTGGAAGGACGGCAGCGTGCTCCGCCTGGTGGTCTATCGCAACGCCAACACCGGCCTCGACCGCGGCCAGGCGGCGGACGCGACCATGGCCTCCCTCGACGTGGCACGGGTCTGGCCCCTCGACTACGACGGCGACGGCAAGACCGACTTGGTGCAGGCGACGGCGACGGGCGGCAGCCTGGCGCTCACCGGCTACCGATCGGAAGGGGCAATCCCCGATCTCGCCGCGACGTTGACCAACAGCGTCGGCGGCCGCTACACCATCACCTACCAGCCGCTCTCGAACCCTGCCGTCTACTCGCCGGGCGAGCAACCGCCAGGCGGTGAGGCCGCGCAGGTGCTGACCTATCCCTACCGCCAGGCCAGCGCGCAGGCGCCGTTTCAGAAGGTGGGCGGCGGCCACATGTCGCTGGTCGCCGAGGTCGAGCGGGTGAACGACCCGGCGACCAACGCTTCGACCTACCGCTACCGCGACCGCTACACCTATTCCGGGGCGCTCTCGGACCTCGCCGGCGGCCGCGGCTGGCTGGGCTTCCGCCGGCTGGCGAAGCTCGACCTGGCGAGCGGCCAGCGCATGCTGACCACTCTCAACCAGGGTTTCCCTTTGACCGGCACCACCGCCGAGATCGAGTACCAATGCGACGCCTCGTTCTCCTCCGACCCGCTCTGCCCCCAGGGGGTGATCGACACCAAGCTGACCGACTCGGACACCGACTACAGCGCCGTGGAGGTGGCCCAGGGCGCCACGGCGCCGCGCCCGAAGGTCTACGAGGTGCTGAAGACGAGCACGCGGCTGACCACCTATGACTACGGCCGCTTCGACTTCGCGCGGGCGAAGAGCTACGCCTACGACGCCTACGGCAACACCACGCTGGTCTCCGATTGGGGCTACGTCGACCCGGCGGGCAGGAACCTCTCCACCGCGGATGACGTGTTCACCTGCTCGGCCTACGACAACCAGGTGACGGCGCAAGGCTGGGAGCTGGGCTACGAGCTGGCGCAGAAGGTCTCCTCGGTGGCGAGCTGCAGCGACTTCAAGCAGTTCAACCCCGCCACCGACTTCTCGCTCGAACGCTACACCTACACACCGCAGCGCAACCTCGAGACCCGCGCGGCCTACGACGACGTCAACCGGGTGGAGCTCACCACCCGCTACACCTACGACGCCTTCGGCAACCTGCTGAGCCAGACGTTGCCCGGCGACCGGCGGTCGAGCTTCCGCTACGAGACCACCTACCACACCTACGCCCGTTGCTCGCTCTCGCCGGCGGACGACAGGGGGCTCCGCCTGGTCGAGTACCGGGGCTTCGACCCGCGCTTCGGCGTCCAGGTGGCGAGCACCACGAACGGCACAACGACCACCGACGACTGCCCGCCGCTCGCCACCTCCGGCGCCGCCGCTTCCCCCGCCGAGGTGAGCACCGTGTGCCTCGACCCCTTCGGCCGCCAGGTGGCGCGCCAGGGGCCGATCCCAAGCCTTCCCGCCGACGTCGTGGGCGACGCCAACTGCCTCGGGGCGACGGTCACCGGCGAGGGGACCGCCTTCCGCGCCGCCCCGGTGGTAACGCTCGCGACGTTCGCGCGGGCCCGCGACGAGCGGGGGCGCCTCTACACCCAGCAGAGTGACCTCCAAGACTGGACGCTTGCCGGCGCCAGCCCCGTCTTCCGCTGGAGCCGGGCCTACGTCGACGGCCTGGGCCGAAGCTATCTGCAGGTGGCCGAAGAAGAAGCCAGCGTGGGCCAGGTGGCCAGCTGCTCGAACTTCAACTCCGACGACAAGACCACTCGCCAGTCCATCCCACGCTACTTCGCGGACGACACCATCGCCTGCACCTCCTCGTCGGGCCCCGGTTCGACGGGCCCCGGCGGCGTGCTCTGGTCCACCAGCACCTACGACGCCTACGGGCGGCCGACGCGCCAGACGAGCCCCTCGGGGCCCGATGGCCAGGCCACGGCGATCACCCAGATCGCCTACCAGAAGGACATCCACGTCCAGGTGACACAGGCCGCCGGCACCCCCGAGGCCCTCACCAAGCTCCTCGACTACGAGTACTTCAACTCCCAGCGCAAGCTCGTGCAGATGGTGCTCCCGGCGGCAGGGGGCGCCACCACCACCTTCACCTACGACCGCCTCGGCCGCCTGCTGACGGCCACCGATCCGGCCAGCCCGAGCAACCCCCGCGGGGTCACCAACACCATCACCTACGACTCGCTGTCGCGGCGCACCAGCGTCGACAACCCAGACCAGAACTCCTGCCTGGCAAGCCCCGGAAGCAGCGGCTGCGCGCCGGGCGCCAAGGCCCTCGAGCTCGCCTACGACCCCCTGACCGGTGACCTCGCGACCAGCATCGACGCCGCCGGCCGGGTGACGCGCTTCCACTACGACGCCCTCGGCCGGATGACCGGCAAGACCTTGCCCGCCGGCGGTACCGGCTCGGGGAGCGTCCTCTACGGCTACGACGACCCGGCGGCGGCCCACGGCGCCGGGCGCCCGACGAGCGTCGAAGGCCGCGACGAGAAGGGCACGCGGCTCTATCGGTCGAGCTACGCCTACGACGCCTACGGCAACCGCAGCGAGACCCGCCTCGAGCTCGACGGCACGACCTACGCGAGCGCCCAGGTCTACGACCCGCTGGCGCGGGTGATCGGCCTCACCTACCCCGACGGCTTCACCCTCACGCAGAGCTACGCGATGGGCAACCCGCAGGCACTCTTTGACGCCGAGACCCGCTACGTCGAGTACCGGGACTACACCGCCGTGGGCGGGCCGCAGCAGGTGAGCTACGGCAACGGCACCACGGGGACCTACGCCTACGCACCCACCGGCCAGCCGCTCTCACAGCAGGTCTTCGACGCCCGCGGCGGCCGCCTGCTCGACGCCAGCCTCGCTTACAACACGCTGCTGCAGGTGACCGGCACCCGCGACCTGCTGCGCCCGGGAGGGACGGATTTCTCACAGACCTTCCGCTATGCCGGCACCCGTCTCACCGCGGCCTCGGCCCCCGGCCTCTACGGTGACCTCGCCTTCGGCTACGACGCCGCCGGGGACCTGACGGCCAAGGACGGCTACACCTACACCTACCAGGCGCACCGCATCGCAGCGGGGACGGGCGCCGGCCTACCCGCCTTCGCGGCCCACTACGACCTCACCGGCAACCTCGACCGGCGCAGCCTCGGCAACGAGGCCTGGAGCTACCGCTACGACGTGCGCAACCGGTTGGTCGCGGCCCAGAAGGGCGACGAGACGCTGCTCTCCGTGCCGCTCTACGACGACGCCGGCAACCGCTTGAAGAAGCTCACCCCGGACGGCGTGGAGACCATCTACGTCAGCCCCCTCTACCAGCTCACCCGCTTCCCAGACGGCTCGAGCGAGGTGACCAAGGTGCTCGCCAGCGCCGGCGGCACGGTGGCGACCCTCACCACGGCCGAGAAGGCCGTGCCGGCCGCCCCCGGCGTGCCAGTGCCCGGAACGCTGTTCTTCGTGCGCGACTACCTGGGCTCGACCTCGCTCACTACGGGCGAAGACGGCCTGCTGCGCAGCCGCATGGCCTACGTCCCCTACGGCGGAGTGTTCCAGCCCGGCGTCTCCGGCCCCGATGACTTCCGGCCGAAGTTCCAGGGCCAGGAGCTCGACCAAGCGGCCGCCCTCTACTACTTCGGGGCCCGCTACTACGACCCCGCCCTCGGCCGCTTCCTCACTGCCGACACCCAGCTGGGCAGTGACCTGACCACCCTCGACAGCCTCAACCGCTTCGCCTTCGCCCTCAACAACCCGGTCACCTTCATCGACCCCACCGGCCACAGCGTGTGGGACGCCATCGGCGGCTTCCTGATCGGCGCCACCGAGATCGTCCTCGGGGTGGCCGTCGACGTGCTCTCCGACGGTGCCCTGGAACCGGTCGGCGGCGCCTTGATCGGTGCCGGCCTGAACGGCGTCACCTACAGCGTCACCAACTCCAGCAACTTCAGCTGGAAGCAGTACGGCGTCCAGCAAGGCGAAGGCGCCTTGATCGGCCTGTTCACGGCCGGCTTCGGCAGCGAGGCCGAGCCCGGCGTCTCGCTCGCCTCGAGCGAGGCCGCCGAGGAGGTGGCGGCCTCCACCGCCTCGCAGGAGGCCGCGGAGCTCGCTGCGCAGTCCGAGGGCCGAGAGCTCGCCAGCGCGGCCGACGAAGGCTTCACCGAGGCTGAGTCCGCAGCGGGCCGCAGCGAAGACCTCGGCGAGGCAGGCGAGGGCGAGTTCTGCACCGCGAGCTTCCCGGCGGGAGAGACGGTGTGGGCGAGCCAGGGCAGGCTGGCGGTCGAGACCTTGAGCGGAGCCGAGGTGCTGCGCTCCAGGAGCTCGATCGACGGGCAGGAGGCGGCGAAGCCGCTGACCCTCACCCTCCAGCGCTTGACCTCGGAGCTCATCGCCCTCGAGGTGACGGGCGACGGCGGACGGACGGAGCGTTTCGTCACCACCCCCAACCACCCGTTCTTCGTCCTCGACCGGGGCTGGGTGCCGGCGGCCAAGCTCACCGCCGGCCAGCACCTCTCGACGGTCGACGGCGAAGGCGCCGAGCTTACCGCCGTCTCCCCCTTCCAGGCAGACGAGCCCGTGCGGGTCTACAACCTCGAGGTGGCGGACTTCCACTCCTACTTTGTGGGTGACCTCGGCCTCTGGGTCCACAACCCTCGCTGCGTGGAGGACGGCGTCACGACGAACCACCTCAATGGCGAGGAGCGGGCGAGCCTGCGCCAGCTGCAGGACGAGGCCGATTGGCAGATCAACGCCAGCCGCGACATCCCCTCTCGCCAGCAAGGCAAGGTGACCGTGGCCTTCGACCGCCAGTCGGGCCAGTTCTACTCCGACTTCAGCGGCAGCGGTGGTCGCGGCATCAGCCCCCGCTCACAGCTTGGCGAGCTGGTGGTGGACCGCACCGGCGGCCAGAGTCAGGAAGGCTGGCACATCCTGAGCTGCTCCGAGGTCAAGGTCTGCCAGACCGCCTCCGAGGCTGGCACCTACTCCGGCCGCCTCGACATCGCCACCTTCGACGCGCAGACGGGCAATCTCGTCGAGCCTTGCCGCAACTGCTCGCGGTGGATCTACGAGCTGAGCGCACGCGTCTTCATCCCCTGAGGGCCGGCGGAGAGCAACCCTCGACGACCGCCATGAAGCGACCCTGATCCCTGACGTCGCCTGGGTCTACTCGGACCCAGGCACCGATGCCAGGCCGGCCCTCACGATCTACCGCCTGCGAGGGCCGGCCGGCGGCGCGCCGGTAGCGCGGCCTGGCACCACCGTTGGTCACGAAGCGCCTCAACCCCGCCGCCGTTTGCGCATCTCTCCTTGAGGAACGCGCGGGTGACTCGGCGACCCGTGCCCGAACGGCCCTCGGGCCAAGGAGCCTCCGATGTTGCCTCGTCCCTCCCCCTACAGCACTCCTAACCTTCGCGCTGCGCTCTCTTCACTGGCAGGTTGGTTGCCCAGCAACAACTGGGCTCTTTGCACCGCGAGCATCTTCGTTCTGCTTGGGCTCGTCCTCGGAGCCTCGCCTGCCTCCGCCCTCGACTACTTCGCCCTCGATACGCCCTGCGTCGCCTTCGACACTCGCTCCACGGACGCTCCACCACTCGGCAACGGCGTGGTCCGCACCGTCGCCCTCGCCGGGGCCGGCCGCTGCGGCATCCCCGCCTCGGCACAAGCGCTGGCCGTCAACTTCACGGTCTTCGCGCCCACCCAGGCCGGCTTCCTGGTGGCTTACCCGGCCGACCAGCCGCTGCCGGTGACCAGCGCCATCAACTTCAGCGCCGGGCAGACCCGCTCCAACAGCGACATCGTGCCCCTGGCTCAGAACGGCTCGGGCACCCTGGCCCTGGTGGCCGGCTTCGCGGCGGGCAACAAAGCGACCGTCAACGTGGTGATGGAGGTGCGTGGCTACTTCTCGGCAGACACTGCGCCGATCGTCGGTACCTCGCAGGGGCCTCTGCGCTTCGAGACGGTGACCGGCTGCCGCCTGGCGGACACCCGAGTCTACGGCGGCCCGCTCTCCGGGCTCCCTCCCTATGGCAACGAGACTCGCGATTTCGTGGCCCGCGGCTACTGTGGCATCCCCGCGGACGCCGCCGGTGCGTGGGTCAACCTGACCGCCGTCTCCCCTACTCAGGCCGGCACTCTCACCCTCCACTCCTCTGACCTAGGCTGGCCCCCGGGGCCGACCTTGCAGCTTTCCGCGAGCGTGCCGGTGATCGGCAACGGCGTCCTCACCACGCTCTCCAGCACCGCAGGGGCCGACCTCAAGCTGACCTATGAGGGCAGTGGCCAAGTCGATGCCGTGCTCGACACCAATGCCTACCTCATCGACCACGGCGGCGCCCCTTTCACGCCGATCACCCCTTGCCGAGCCGTCGACACCCGCGCCTCGGGACCGATCCCGGGCCTGACGACCCGCACCTTTGGCCTGCGCCCAGCCTGCCCGGCGATCCCGGAGTGGGCGACGGCTGTGGCCGCCAACGTCACCGTCGTTGGGCCCACCGGCCCCGGCTTCCTCACCGTCTTCCCAGCCGGCGGCATTCAGCCGCCGACCTCGGCGATCAACTTCGCTGCCGGTGAGCCGGCCCTCGGCAACGGCGGCATCTACGCCATTCCCGTCGCGGCGCCGTCGAGCTTCGAGCTATCGGTCTTCGCCGGGATGCCCGTCGCCGGGACGTCCACCCAGGTGGTCGTCGACGTGTACGGCTACTTCGGCAGCCAGTTCGAGGGCAACGCCGAGGCCGACCCCGGCGCCAGTGGTGTCGATGCCTTCCAGGAGCGTGGCGTCTCGCCCAGCCGGATGTACCAGGTAGACGCCATCGAAAGCGTCAACCTGTTCAATGGCAACGTCAACATCTCCTTCCCGGTCGGTCCGCGCCTGCCGGTTGGCGGCGAGCTCAGCTACGGGTTCGAGCTCACCTACAACTCCAAGGTCTTCGATCAGAAGGAGGTCCGCAGGGGAACGGCCTATCGAGTGCAGGCGGTGCCCTTCCCAGCCAATGCCGGGCTCGGCTGGAACCTCTCGCTCGCCGGCAGCCTCGAAGGCCCGGCGCCCGACGAACAGGGTCGCTTCACCTACCACTCGCAGGACGGTTCCAGCCACACCTTCTACGAGACGCTCAATCGCTACAACGGCTCTGCGTTCGCCGAGGCCGAGCCAGGCGTCTACTACACCCGCGACTCGACCTACTTGCGCCTGAAGTTCGGCTCCAGCGTCCAGGGCTTTGCGACGGCCACGGTGGAAATGCCGAACGGAATGGTGCACCGGTTCGCCTACCGGGGTTGGCAGTCTCCCTCGGGCAAGAACGAGCCCAAGTGGCGCCTCACCAAGATCGAAGACCCGTTCGGCAATTGGGTGGCGATCGACTATGACCACGCCACGGAGTGGGTGGTGACAGACAGCACGGGCCGCGGTGCGCAACACGTCTATTTCGTCGGTGATCCTCAGCTCGACGCCGTGGTGTCGCAGCTCCAGGTCCAGACCGTCGGCGGCTCTGCCCCGCTGTACAACTTCCTGTACGCAAATCAAGACGTCAATCCCGGCACACTGGACACCGACCGCGACCCCGCCGAGACCCTCTCGCTCCCCTTCCTCGAGAGGCTTCAGCTGCCCGACGGCGCGAGCTTCGGCACGACCATTCTCCCGGGCACTGCCACGGATGCCTCGGGCGGGATCATCCAACAGCTCACCCTGCCTTACGGTGGCTCGATCGACTGGACCTACCAGACCTACAACCTCCCGGTCGCCGGCTGCTCTCCTCGCAATCACCTGGGAAGCACACCGGGCGTGCGCGAGCGCACCTTCCGCACCGCAGACGGCGCTGTCGCCGGTCGTTGGCTCTATGAGCAGACCCTCTCGAGCACGGTGGTGACCCCCATCCCCGTGGTCACCTGCGACCGCGGCGAGGGGCGGTCGGGCTTCCCCGCTCGTTCAGCCCGCGCCTATGCCATCCGCAAAGTCACCACGCCGCTCAACGACTCTTTCGTGGCCTACTACTCGACCGTCCCCGACCCGCAGGACTCCCGGATCAGCTGGCCGGCACCCTACGACTTCCTCGACTACGGGCTGCCCTTCAGCCGCCACCAGACCGCCGGCGACGGCACTCTCTACCTCTCCCGCGAAACCTACGACTGTGACAGCAACGGGGCGAACTGCCAGCTCGACCGCAGCGAGTACGTCCACTTCGAGCGCGACCGCGAGCAACGGTACCCGAACGACGAGGCCCGCCATGCCTCGCAGAGCCGCCTCAGTTCCAGCCGCACGGTGTTCGCCCGCGACGGCAACCGTTACAAGGAAACCGTCTACGGCAACTTCGATGGCCTCGGGCACTACCGCTTCACCACCGAGCGCGGCAACTTCCAGCCGAACGATCACGACCGCACCACGATCGTCAAGTTCAACCCCAACAGCGGCACCTACCAGCTCGATGCCAACAGCCAGCCCGTCCCCGGCGTCCATACCTTCCAGATGCCGGCCTCGACGGCCCCGTGGGTCCTGGGGACCTACGACGAGCGCACTGCCAACTCCGGCACCAGCACGGTGCGCGAGCTCTATTGTTTCAACGGCAGCACGGGCTTCCTCAACCGCAAACGAGTGCGCTACAACTCGGAGAGCTCCACCAATCGTGACGTGCTCATCGCCTACACCCCCGACGCCAATGGCAACCTGACGCGCGAGGCCTTCTATGGGGCCGACGATCACAATGCCCCCAACGATACCTGCGGCACGATCCCAGGGACCACGCCACCCTCGTTCATCCGCGAGCACACCTACACCGCGGGCGTTCTGCGCAGCTCGCGCTACCGCGGTGTCCATCCTGCCACCGACTTCTACACCGTCGACCGCGACATCGATCTCTCCAGTGGGCTTCCCCTCGTCGTGCGGGACTCGGCGGGGCTGCCCACCGAGCTGACCTACGACTTGATGGGACGGCTGACCCAGGCCAGGCCGACGGGCACCGCGTCCGGAGTCGCGGGGCGTGCAGCCTGGACGGAGATCTCCTATCTCAACGCCGACCAGAACTGCGACGATAGCCAGCGCACGGCCTCCGGGCTCGCCCACTGTGCGCATGCCATCGTGCGCCGGCGTACTGCACCGGCCCAGGGCGGGGCCATTCGCTCACAATCCGAGGTCTACTTCGACGGCCTCGGGCGCGAGGTGCTGAGCCGGCGCTCCCTCCCGGGCCCCGACCAGTGGGCGACCACCATCACGAACTACGACGGCATGAACCAGAAGACTTTCGTCTCGGTGCCAGGCTCGCTGACCAGTGGCACGCAGTACCTGGACTACGACCCCTACGGCCGGCCGGGGCAAGTGCGCTCTGCGGACGGTCACCTCACGAGCTACGCCTACGGCGGTACCCGCTCCATCAGCCGCACCGTCAAGATCGGTCAGCTCGACGCTGGTGGCAACATCGTCGAGGCCGACGCCACGACCACCGAGACCTACGACTCGCTGGGCCGTTTGGTGAGCGTGAAGGAGCCGGCGGCCGTCGGTCCACAACCTGCTCCAGGCACCTGCAACCTGATCACCTGCCCGGTGCTGACCAACTACGAGTACGACGTCGCTGACCGCCTCACGGAAGTGACGACCCAAGCCTTGGAAGGGACACAGCACCGCACGTTCTCCTACGACGGTCTGGGCTTCCTGCGCACCGAGGACCGGCCCGAGCTGCAGGCCCCCAGCGGCCACCAACACGACCGTGAGTTCCTCGACTACAGCCCGCTGGGCCACCCCAAGCGAGTGATCGACGGCAGCGGCGACCGCACGCTGAGCTACGACTGGGCTGGTCGCATGCTGGCAATCCAACGCACCAGCGACGCGGCGCCCCTCGTGGCCTTCACCTACGACGAACGGGATGGCAGCCGGCCGGGCGCCAGCAACGGCAAGCCGGTGCGGGCCTCCCGCTTCAACTACCGCGACGTCTTCACCCTCGAGGTGCGCCAGGACTTCGATTACTACGGTACCGAGGGGGCGCCCTCAGCACGGGTGATGCGCTTGATCACCGGCGGCGTTGCCCATGAGAAGTTCACCCAGACCTTCTCGTACAACGATCTCGGCGACCCCTCCAGCGTCCGCTACCCGACCTGCGACTTCGCCGAGTGCCCGCCGACCGTGCCCTCGCGGACCATTGACGTCTTCTACGACCAGGGGCTTCCGGTGGCGATCAGCGGCTACGCCAGCGCCCTCAAGTACCACCCCAACGGCAGCTTGTTCCGCGTCGAGATGACCAATGGCCAGGCCTGGCAGCAGGATGCGGACCCCAACCTCCTCCCCCGCCCGCTCGCGATCTGCATCAAGAGCAACACCAACAGCTCGAGCTGCGGTACCTCCGGTCTCGGCCCCTACCAGTACGATGGCCTCGGCGACGTGGTCAAGATCGGTACCGAGAGCTACTCCTACGACCTGATGGGCCGGCTGGTGTGGGCCGAGCACGACGCTGCCAGCGGTGGCCGCGATCGGCAGGTCTACTCCTACGATGGCTTTGGCAACCTCAAGGGCATCGACAGCAACCTGGCGCAGTTCTCTCGCTCGATCCCCGTCGACCCGGCGACCAATCACCTGGCCGGCAACGTCTCCTACGACCAGGCCGGCAATCTGAAGAGCTGGAACGGCCACCTGTACGACTACGACGAGCTGGGGATGATGAGCCGGAGCCGCAACGCCGACCTCGGCTACACCTACTTCCTGTACGACGCCAGTGGTGAACGGGTGCTGAACTTGACGCCCGCCGTCGCCGGCGTGCACGACCGGCTTGACCGCTGGACGCTGCGCGACCTCGGCGGCAAGGTACTGCGCGTGCTCGAAGCGACGGCCTACGTCTGGCAGTGGAAAGGGGACTACGTCTATCAAGGCAGCGCGCTTCTCGCCAAGGAGTCTCCGGGCACCAGCGGCACAGCGCGCTTCTTCATCGATCATCTGGGCACGCCACGGCAGATCTTCGACGGCAACGGCGGGCGGGCCCACCACTATTTCCCCTACGGCGAGGAGTACAGCGGCGGCGACGCCGAGGTCATGAAGTTCACCGGCCATGAACGCGACCTCAACGACCCCAATGGCGTCGGCGACGACCTCGACTACATGCACGCGAGGTACTACAACCCTATGCTAGGACGGTTCCTGAGCCCGGATCCCATCCACAGCGCGACCCTCGCGAGGGCCCGATGGAATAGTTATTCCTACGTTGGGGGCGCACCCCTCTCGCGAGTTGACCGGGATGGCCTGATGGACGAAGAGGTACACGTCACAAAGAGCGAGGCTCAGCTTCAGACCGACCCCGACGTGACCCTCCTAGTTGATACTGAAGTAACCACAAAGGACGATGGTGAGACTATTACAAATAACACCGTCGTCACAACGATGGAGTCGAAGCCCCACCTCGGCGATAACCACTGTGATGCAACGGAGTGCATGTTCGGCGTCTTCAGCGAAATGACCATTTCTGCCTCAGAAGTCAAGTTGATTCGCGGAAGAGGCGAAAGCAACCCGCCGACGGACCCGCTCGGGCTCGCCATTGACATCCACATCAACTTGGCAAGAACGCCTCTCAAGGCAGCCTGGGCACTGTTCTTTCGACAGGCGACAAAGCGGGATGCTGCAGTCGTCGCCGGGCGAGTGGCAACAGCAAGGGCTGGAGCCCCTAGCTTCAAGTGGGTAACGAGCGAAGGAAAGGTCCTCGTCCGCTATATCCCGATCAGCGCCTACAACACATATCAGACCCTCCGTGTCGTAGACATTGGCAGCCGTGGTGCGATGGAGGGTTTCACCCTCTTCTCCGCCGACTATCTCGGCAGCTACAACTCCGATCTTGTTGGAGACTCCGGAGAGCGGTAGAAGGCAGGGATCAGAGGTGGGCCAGCAGTAGGGACGTCTGTCCGCGCCGGCGGAGACGCCCGTCGGGCTGCTGGAGTCCAGTGACGACTCCAGCAGCCTTTCGGCGTCCGCACTGCGTTCTTCGCTGCAGCCGCCGGCCTTGGTGGACGTGCTTCCCGGCCTGCGCCCACCACTGTCGATTCCGATCGATCCGGTCTGGCCTCGGCAGCGCGAAAGGCCTCCCGCAACCTGCTGGGCAGCATTGGGAAAGGAGTGAAGAGCCCGCCGCAGCGACCGACGCTGCTGGGGCCTGCCTGCCGAGCCGCCGGAATGCCAAGGGAGGACCGAACGCCAAACGGGGCGGCCCGGAGAGGGACTCACTCTCAGCGAAATCGAATGTAGGATGAGGCGCTCGGCCCAGCGAGCCGAAACGGCGGGCAGGTTGCGCAGGCTCAGGCAGAGTTGGCCACCGGCGAGGACGACAGCGGGTACCGCTGAGAGACCGAGTGGAAAGACCTCGACGCGAGGCACCTGCCCTGAGTTGAGGGCTTGACGCCAACAATCACACAGAAGTGGTTGAGCATGGCATTGAGAGAGTGACAACAATGGGCGACGAGAGAGCCGCACGGCTATCAGGGCATGCACTCGCGGTTCGGGCGGAACGCATTGATGCCGACAACTGGATCGACGACTTTTCTCAAGCGCCTCCGCACGTAACCAAGGCGCTGGGGCTGCAAGCCTGCCGTGAGGGCGAACTGGTCATGGTTCGCAGCCACATCCCCTTCAACCACTTCAACATGGTGATGACGCTCGGTTGCCCTGCAGCAGTGGACGATTCGACCTTCGAGGCCATAGAACGCTTCTATTCCGAAGGCGGAGTCGAGCGGCACTGGATCGTGCTCAACGACTTCAGCCAGCCACCCGGTCTCGCACAACAGTTGGTCGCCCGCGGCTACGAACCCGCCGGTGCTTGGGAACGGGTCGTCCTCCAGGGAGTCACCGACGACGAGTGGGCCGAGCATGCGCAAGGCTGCGAGCTCGTGACCCCGGCCAATGCAGAAGAGTGGAGTCGCTTTGTGATGGACTGCTATCGAATGCCACCCCTGATCGGGGAGTGGCTACGAGCGCTCGCCGGCAGCCGCGGCTGGCTCCATGCGATGAGGCGGGAAGGCGGGCATGCGGATGGCAAGGTCATCATGGCGCGCAGCCTCTACCAGGACGCTGAAGGTTGGGCATGGCTGGGTATTGACGCCCCTGTACCCGGAGTCATGGCGCCGTGCTTCGAAGATGATCAGAAGGTCGTAGCAACGCTGCTTGCGCATGCCGCAACGCGCGGTGCACGCGCGTTCGTCAGCGACATCGAAGTGCCATGCCCTACACGCGATAGTGAAGCGTACCGGCGTTGGGGTCAACTCGGTTTCACAGCGGTCTACCTGCGCAAGCTGTTCTCGAAAAGCCAGCGAGCCTAACCATCCCGTGGGCTAGCGTGAGATGCGATCGCGGCGAGCGCGGTGATCGCGATCAAGCCGGGGTGGGGCGAGGCGGAAGCGTCAGAGGGAGGAAAAGCCTGCGCGCCCTAGCCGGGCGCGGGCAGGAAGGCGACCTCGAGCTCGCCGTCGAGGCCTTGCGCGTAGTGGGCGCCGAGCACGAGCTCGCCGCAGGACAGCGAGAGGACGATCCGTGCCGCCCTGCCGTCCACCACGCCGCTCTCGGCCTCGCACCGCACGCGGTGGATCTGCGCGCCGCGCAGGCCGAACCGCTCGCCGTAGTCCACCCTTCGGAAGGGAGGCTCGGCGACGTCCGCGACCGCCGCCGCCTCGCTCCATTCCTCCCAGAAGGCGAGCCCGGCGTCCAGGAAGCAGCGCTGCCACGGCAGCCCGCTCGGCTTGAGGACGACGAGCGCGGGCTCATCGTCAGCGGCGGCAGAGTAACCCACCACGCTCTCGAGCTCGCGGCCGGCGAGATCGCTGACCTCGAACTCCGCATCCTGAAAGCGACGACCTCGCGGTTCCATCGGCCCCCCTCACCAGCCTCACAGGCCCGGCGGTCCTCAAGCCCCGGCGGCGGTGTCCTGCCCGATCCACAGGCGATTGCCGTCCGGGTCCTCGATCCTGAACTCAAGCATGCCGTAGAACGTCGTCTCCAGGTCCGGGACCTCGGCGCCGTTCGCTCGCACCTGGGCATGGTACTCGCGGATCACCTCCGGGTAGAGGTAGAGGACCGAGGTGCGCGGGATGCCCGGATGCAGGTTGATCGACTCGTCGAGCATCAGCCGGCAGTCGTCGAAGCGCAGCATCGCCCAGCGCCAGCCGTCGTTGCGCTTCTCGACCGCGAAGCCGAGCTTGCGGTAGAACTCGATGCTCCTCGGCAGGCTGCGCACCGGCAACATGGGAACGAGGCGGCTCAGCTTCATCGTGCACCCTCTCCAGCTCCGGCTCGGCGCACCCTGGAAACGCTGGGGGCTCGGTCGCCCGCCGAGCGATGAGGCCCTCCCCCAGGCCGGGCACCGGCAGAGGGTGCCGCGAGCCTGGAAAAGGTGAAGCATGGCACGGCCGTGGTGGCGCGCGGGGCTCTTCAGAAGTTGAAACCGATCGAGCCCAGCCAGGCCCGGCGGCTGCCGACGACGAGGGGCCGGCGGGGGGCCTCGCTCTTCTCGTAGTCGATCTTCAACACCCACTGATCACTCGGCCGGTAGTTGAGGCCCGCCGTCCAGCGCGACTCGCGGTTCTTCTCCCGCAGGCCGTCGATCGGGCCCGCGAGCTCGACCCGCTCCCACTGCCCCACGAGCTGGAAGCGCGACTCGGGGAAGAGCTCGCCGTGCCGCCCCCGGTGCAGCAGCCGGCGGCCGAAATCGAGGGTGCCGCGCACATACCAGCCGCGCAGGCTGGTCGCCGGCCCGGCCAGCTGCTCGGCCTCGATGTCGTCGAGCTCCCCGGTCAGCCGGAAGGGGCCCAGGCGGGTGCCGAGGTCGACCGCCCAACCCGTCGTGTCGAGCTTGCCGGCGTCGTCGTAGGCGCCCCGATAGCCACTCAGGCCGAGCTCGAAATGGCCGCCCGCCTGCAGCGCCAGGCGCCCGGCGAGCGCCTTGTCGTTGTTGTTGTCGACCCCGAAGGCCTGGCGGGCGTCGAGCGCACCGAGGCCGGTGATGTCGGCGTCGAGCCCGGAGAGCACGGCGACGTCCCAGCTCAGCGCCGAGCGGCTGCCGAGCAAGGTGCTGCCGCGCAGGCCGATACCGTTGTCCGTCCAGTCCGACGGCGCCACCGCGACGGCGAGGAGCGGCTTCGAGATCACGTCGCGGACGGGTGCGTAGTGATCGACGTTGAAGTTGCCGAAGGGGACGAGGACCACCCCGGCGCGCAGCTGCAGCCAGGGGGCCACGTCGTAGTTGGCGTAGGCCTGCTCGATCAGCACTTCGCCGCCGCGCTTGCCGCCCACCGCGGCGGCGTCCTCGAACTCGATCTCGGCGAAGAGGCCGAGGCGCGGATGGGGCCGGCCGCTGAACACCAGCTCGAAGGCCTCGGCGTCGAAGACGGAGTCGCTGCCCGCCGGGTCGATGGCGTTGAAGGTGCCGTAGACCGAGAGGCGCACGCGGCGCTCCTCGGCGTCGCTGAGCGAGCTTGCCGTGTCGGTCGTCTCGCGGAGCCCCTCCTGCATCGTCTCGACCGTGCTGGCGAGCTCATCGAGGCGTCGTTCGATCGCCGCCAGGCGCTCCTCGACCGCCGCCGCGGCCTGCTCCGCGCGCTCCTGGCGGAGCGCGGCCACCTCCGCCCGCAGCGCAGCGATCTCGCGCAGCAGGCCCTCGACGTCCGGCGCGGTGGCCTTCGGCGGCTCCGCGGCGCGGCTCGTCGTCGCCGGGCCGAGGCCTACGAGAAGGGTCCACGCCACGGCCACCACGGCGAGCCTTCTGCTCACAAGCGCACCTCCAGGATCAGGCTGTTGGTCGGCTCGACGCCGTCGGCCTCGAGGCTCAGGCGCAGCGGTCCAAGGGGAACGTCCTCGCCGATGAAGAGGGTCACGGTCGCTGCCGTCGGGGCGATCTCGAGCTTCGAGATGCGAACGCCCGGCACTTGCGACCGTCCACCTCGCACGGAGAGCCGCGCACCCGCCGGCAGATCTTTGCCTCGCAGGGTGATCTCGACCACCGAGCCCCGGCGGACCGAGGGTGGCTCGACCGCCGTCAGCCGCGGCCGGGGTGGCTCCAGCCGCAGCTCGGCAGGCGGCGGCAAGCTGGGTGGCGGGCCCTGCCCCGCCTGGGTCGAGGTCGTCGGGCTCTGCCCCGGCGAGGTCTTCGGCGCCGAGCTCTGCAGCTCCGCGCTTGGCGGCGCCGAGCTCAGAGGCGCCTGGCTCGGGGGCAATGAGCTCGGTGCTGGCGCGGTCCGCTGAGCGGCCGCCTGGGTGTCCGGGCTCGCCCCTTGCGATGAGCTCCCGGCCGAGGAGGGGGCCTGGGCGGCCTGGCTGCCGCGCGCTTCTGCCGGCACCGGCGTCGTCCCCGCCGCCCCCTCGTGCGGCGTCGGTCCGCCTCGGCTCGCCCCCGGCGCGCCGGCTGCGGCGGGCTCGCGGGCCGCCGGGGAACGGGAGCTGGCAGGGGCCGAGCCAGCCGCCGGCGGGCTTGCAGGCTCACCAGCCGCAGCAGCAGCCTCCTTGGAAACATCGTCCGCGGAAGGGGCTTCCTCCACACTCCCCGACGCAACCGTCCCCGCTTCGCTTAGGTCCGGCAGCTTCTCCTCCTGGGGCCGGGCCTCTGCCGACCGATGCTCGCCGCCGAGGTCGCGCGAGCCCGGCGGTGCCTCGCGCCCACGCAGCAGCCAGAGCCCACCTGCCACCACCAGGACGGCGGCGGCGAGCCCCCAGCCGACCCGGCTCCTCGCGCGCCGGAGCGGCTTGGCGGGCGCCACCGCCGGCAACTGGGCTGGCTCGAGCCGCCGGGTGGGCGCTCGTGCCAGCTCGGGGTTGCCGCGCTCGAGCTCCCGTTCGAGCGCGGCGGCGACGACCGCCGCGGAGCCCGGCCGGCGCCTCGGGTCGCGGGCGAGGCAAGAGTCGAGCAGCTCGACGATCTCCAGCGAGAGGCCTGCCACGGCGTTGCCGATCGACGCGGGATCGAGGGTCAGCACCTTGGTGAGGCAGGCCTCGACGGTGTCGGCCGCGAAGGGGTTGGCGCCGGAGAGCACCTCACGGCAGAGCACGCCCAGGGCCCAGAGCTCCGAGGCAAGGGACGGTGCATTGTCGGCCAGCAGCTCGGGCGCCATGCATTGGGGCGTGCCGATCATCATGCCGGTCGCCGTCAGCCGGCCGCCACCGGCGAGCGCGATGCCGAAGTCGACGAGCCGAGCGCCGCCGGCGCTGAGCACGCGGACGTTCGACGGCTTGAGGTCGCGATGCAGCACGCCGGCGTGATGGGCGGCGTCGAGGGCCCGCGCCACGTCGAGCAGGACGCGCAGCCGCTCCCGCATCGAGTGCGGCTCGCGCATCCAGGTGTCGAGGTCCGAACCCGGCAGGTACTCCATGACCAGGAACGGCGAGCCCGCGTCGATGCCGTACTCGAGCAGGGTCACGATCCCGGGGTGCGAGAGCCGAGCGATCGCCCGCGCTTCGAGCAGGAAGCGCTCCCGCGCCTGCTCGTCCCCTTCTTCGCGCAGCAGCTTGATCGCCACCTGACGCTCGAGAACCGGGTCCTCGGCGAGGTAGACGGCACCCATCGCTCCCCTGCCGAGCAGCTCGACGAGCCGATACTTGCCGATGGACTCCCGCGTCATGGCCTTTGAACGAAGAGGATAGCCTGCCAGGCCGCGTCCCGTCTGACGAGGGGCCCTGGCGGGGGGCAAGCACCCGGCAAGATGGCCGTCGGCGGACCAGCGCCCCTGAGCAACCATCGGCGGCCGGGCGTCGTATCCAGTGCCGACACGGGAGAAGCGATGGAACGACGTTTGGCCCTGCGACACCTGCCGGCAGCCCTGGCGCTGGCCTGCTTCTTGGTGGCTCCGGCCGCGGCCGCGGAGGAGAAGGCACAGGACGAGAAGTCCACCAACGAGGCGGCGGCCAAGGTCGACGCGCTGGTCGCGGAGCTGGCCGGCAGCGGGCAGCCCGGCTGCGCCCTCGGCGTGATCCGCGACGGCGCCCTCGTCTACGCCAGGGGCTTCGGGCTGGCCAACGTCGAGCACGGTGTGCCGATCACCAGCTCGACCGTCTTCGACATCGGCTCGACCTCGAAGCAGTTCACGGCCGCCGCCGTCCTGCTCCTCGCCCAGGACGGCAAGCTCGCCCTCGACGACGACGTCCGCAGGTTCGTGCCCGAGGTCCCCGACTTCGGCCAGCCGGTGACGATCCGCCACCTGCTGCACCACACCTCGGGGATCCGCGACTACATCGACCTCCTGTTTCTTGCCGGGGTCAACCTCGAGGACGTCTGCACCGACGCCGACGCGCTCGGCATCCTCAGCCGGCAGCGCGCGCTCGACTTTCCGCCGGGGAGCGAGCACAGCTACAGCAACTCGGGCTACTTCCTCCTCTCGATCATCGTCGAGCGTGCCAGCGGCCAGCGTCTGGCGGACTTCCTGCGCGAGCGCGTCTTCGTGCCGCTCGGCATGACGCACACGCTGGTCCTCAACGAGCACACTCGCGTCGTCCCGCACCACGCCGCCGCCTATTCGGTGAGCCCGGACGGCACGGTGACGAGCGATCTCTCGAACTGGGAGCAGACCGGGGACGGCGCCGTGCAGACGACGGTCGGAGACCTCGCGCTCTGGGACCGCAACTTCTACGACCCCCAGGTCGGTGGCCCCGGGCTCATCCGGGAGCTGCAAGTCCCCGGGCGCCTGGCCGACGGCACGCCGATCGACTACGCCCGCGGCCTGCGCGTGAGCACCTACCGCGGCCTGCGCACCGTCGACCATGCCGGGGCCTGGGCCGGCTTCCGCGCCCAGCTGCTGCGCTTCCCCGACGACAGGCTCACCACGATGGCGCTCTGCAACTTCGCGCAGGCCGACCCCTCGGGCCTGGCCTACGCGATGGCCGATGCCTATCTCGCCGATCGCTTCGCCCCGGCGCCGGCGAGCTCCGCCGGGGCACCGCCGGCGGCCCTTCCGGGCACCAGTCTCGACCGCTTCGCCGGCCTCTACTTCAGCCCCACCTCGAACCTCGTGCGCCGGCTCGTGGTGCACGACGGCAAGCTCTTCTACAGCCGGGACCCCGGCAACGAGACGGAGCTCGCGGCGAGCGGCGAGGGCCGCTTCCAGATGGTGGGCGCGGCGGTGCCGACCACGCTCGCCGCCACCGGCACGCCGCCCCACCGCCAGCTCGCGGTCCGCAGCGGCGAGAACCCACCCGTGCGCTTCGAGGAGGTCGAGCCAGGCCGGATCAGCGCAGCGGAGCTCGCGGGGCTCGCCGGCTGGTATGACAGCCCCGAGCTCGACACCCGCTGGCGGCTCGACGCCGACGGCGAAAGCCTGGTGGTGCGCGGCAAGCGGGGGCCGGCGAGCCCCTTCGCCTACCTCTTCGCGGACACTTTCGGCGACGGTGGCAGCACGCTCCACCTGCTGCGCGGGCCCACGGGCGAGATCACGGGCTTCGAGGTCGGCGTCGGCCGCGCTCGCCACATCGCCTTCGTCCGCGCGCCCGCGCCCGCCAGCCACTGAGGGTGATCTCGGGCGCGCTCGGCCGAGTGGTGGTGAGAGCAACGTCAAGATGCCGCAGGATTGGCACGTCTACGGGTCGACGACAATGCAGATACACTCTCAAAGTCACTGCCGATGCGCCTCCAAGCACCTTCCCTCCGCTACCGCCTCGCGGCCTGCCTCAGCCTGGCCGGTAGCCTCGTTTGCGCCGCTGACGTCGCTGCAACGCCTGGCCAACCCCAGCGGCTGACCGCCATCGAGGTGGGACGGGATGGCCTCCCGTTTGACATCCCGGCCCATGCCTTCGTGCGTCTGGAGCGGTCGGTGCTCTTCCCGGCGCGCAGCGCCCAGGAGGGAGTAGAGCTGTGGGCCTCGGACGGCACCGCCGCCGGCACCAGGCTGGTGCGCGATTTCTGCCAGGCCAGCTGCGACAGCGATCCGCGCTTTCTCGGGGCGTCGGCGCGCCAGGCCTTCTTGAGTGCCATGGACGACAGTGGCAGGCGCCTGCTGTGGGCCACGGATGGTACGGCGGCAGGGACGGTGGCCTTGATGTCGAACAGCCGCGGCGTGGGTGACGAAGGTGTCTTTTGGGCGGCGGGAGGCCGGCTGCTCTTCAGCGGCTTCGACTCGGCAGGCATCGAACCTTGGGTGAGCGACGGCACGCCGGCCGGCACCCGCCGCCTGGGTGACTTCGGAACCGAGAGGACGACCACCTACTACAGCTTTCGCGCCAACCAACGGGCAGTGTTCTTTTTGCAGTCTCCCTTCTACGGTGGGCCCAGCACTCTCTTCGCCTCGGACGGCACCGCCGCCGGCACGGTCGCCCTCGGTACCTGGGAGCGCCCCTACCAGAACCTCGGGGTGACCGCCGACCACGTCTTCCTGCTGGTCGGTAGCAGTGAGCCCTTCGACCTCTGGACCTCGACCGGCACCGCCGCTGGGACCCGCTCTCTACGAAATATCTCCCCAGCCCTCGGCGCGGCCGGCTCCCTCGATCTGCTGGCGACGACCAGTCGATTTGCCCTCATCACCGCCGCCAAGCCGAGCGGCGAGAGAGAGCTCTGGGCCTCCGACGGCACGCCAGCCGGCACCCGCCGGCTGCTGGCGAACGCCGAGGTCGCGAGCGTCGTGACCCTGGACGATCCGTCGGGGTTGAGCCGTCCACCCCAGGTCCCCCGAGGCTGGGCACTCTTGCTCTTGCGGACCACCGCCGGAGGCGAGCAGCTATGGGCGACGGACGGCACGCCGGAAGGTACCCGCTCACTCCTCGACACCTGCGCCGCCAGCTGTTTGGCCAGCGTGCAGCACCTGGGCGACCTGGATGCGGCGGTGATCTTTCGTCGCCAGGCCACGGGCCGCGGCCAGGAGCTGTGGGCCAGTGACGGCACGGTAGCCGGAACACGCCGGCTCGACCCCGGCTGCGGCACCGGCTGCCAGATCGAGTTCTCGACCGGCATCGGCAGGTTGGGGAACGCTTTCGTGGTCACCAGCTGGCAGACCGACCAGCCGGGCCTCTGGCTGACCGACGGCACGCCCGGCGGCACCCGTCCGCTTACCACCGCGGAGGTAGCGACGACCGAGAAGGGAGCCGAGACGCCCGCCGGCAACCTCCTCTTCTTCGGCAGCAGCCGTGACCCGGCCTACGCTGGACTGGGCGAGCTGTGGGAGGTCCGCGCGATCCCGGCTATTGCGCAGCCCCTGCGCAGGATCTTCGACTACGAGACGCAGAGCCCCGAGCTCTTCTCCCCCACGTCGGTCGGCGAGACCTTCGTCTTCACCTCCCGGCTGCCTGGCGGCGGGGCGACGGTGTGGGCAAGCCGCGGCACGCCAGAGACCACCGGGCCGCTCTTCACGCCGGAGCCAGCGCACGAAGGGACTCCAGTCGCAGCGGCCCCGCTGGGTGGGCGGCTCCTGCTGACCACGAGCGGCGACTCCGGCAGCGCCCTCTGGTCCCTCGATGGCACAGCGGCCGGGACCGAGGTGCTGGCGCGGTTCGGCGGCGGCCGGACCTCCTGCGGCCTCCAGGCGCTGGGCAACCAGACCTACTTCTTCGTGACCCCCGGCCGTTTCGACGCCGTCTCGGACCTCTGGGCCACCGACGGCACGGCGGCGGGCACTCGACTGGTGGCACCGGGGGTCGGTACCGCCGCCTGCCTGCCAGCGCCTGTCACCACCCTCGGAGGCGATCTGCTCTTCCTGGGAGCCGGCGGGCTCTACCGCTCTGACACCACGGCGACGGGAACCTGGCGCCTCCGCGACTACGCGGCAGACACTTTCGACACCGGGCACCTGCTGGCGGTCGGCGACCGTGCATTCTTCATCGCCGTGCCTCCCGGCCAGAGGGCGCCCTACCTGTGGGTGACGGACGGCACGGCTGACGGGACCCAGGCCCTCGCCTACGCCGCCGTGTCCGGCGACTTCTACCACTGGCTCGCAGCCGTCGACGGCCTCGCCTACTTCCAGAGCTTCACCTCGGAAGAGGGCCTCGAGCTCTGGCGAACGGATGGCACACCCGGCGGCACCTACCGAATCAAGGACATCTCGCCGGGCCCGGCGAGCAGCTCAGCTTCGGGGCTGACCCGCGTGGGGCACCGCCTCTTCTTCCGCGCCGACGACGGCCTCCACGGGACTGAGCTGTGGGTGTCGGACGGCAGCGAGGAAGGCACTCACCTAGTGCGAGACATCCACGCCGGCCCGGCGTCCTCATCTCCCGCCGACTTCGTGGCGGTGGAAGACCGGGTGGTCTTCCGGGCCTCCGACGGCATTCACGGCTCCGAGCTGTGGACCTCAGACGGCACCGACGCGGGCACCTACCCCCTCTCCGATCTCGCCCTCGGCCCGCCTTCCTCGGCCGCCTCGCCACTCATGACCCTCGGCCAACGCCTCTACTTCGCTGCCGACGACCAGCAACACGGGCGTCAGCTGTGGACCCTCGACCTCGCCGAGCCGCCACCGTGTAGCGCCACGACGGACCTCTGCCTGCGCGATGGCCGGGTGCGCCTGCGGGTGCACTGGCGGGACGCGCGCAGCGGCAACGAGGGAGACGGCCGCGCAGTGCCATTCTCCGACCGCACGGGCTTCTTCTGGTTTTTCGCTTCCGAGAACCTCGAGCTGGTGGTCAAGGTGCTCGACGGCACGGCGGTCAACGGCCACCTGTGGACCTTCTACGGCGGGCTCTCCGATGTCGAGTATTGGCTGGAGGTGACGGACCTCACGACCGGCGCCAGCAAGACCTACCACAACCCCCAGCGGGAGATCTGCGGCAACGGCGACACCCTGTCGCTGCCGGCACTGGCCGGCACCGCGGTCCCCGTCGAGCCCTTCGGCCCGGCAGCCAACACCGCGAGGACGACGGGGAGTTGTGCAGGAGACGCCAGGACCCTCTGCCTCCTCGGCCGCTTCTCCGTTGAGGTCGAGTGGCATGACCAGCGCACCGGCGCGACCGGCCACGGCACCGCCGTACCGGGCAGCGAGTCGAGCGGCACGTTTTCCTTCTTCGATCCGGCGAACCTCGAGCTCGTCGTGAAGATGCTCGACGGCACGCCGGTCAATGGTCATTATTGGTTTTTCTTCGGCGCCCTCTCGGACGTTGAGTACACGCTGCGCGTGCGTGACAGTGCCACCGGTACCGAACGCACCTACAGCAATCCCGGGGGTGAGATCTGCGGCCAGGCGCACGTGGACGCTTTCGCAGAGTAGGCCTGGCGCCACGCCGCTGCGACAGAAAGGCGGCAAGCCCGCTCCGCGCTGGCGGGGCGGGCTCCTGCGATCACCGGGGGCTGCCGCGGCGGTGCGCTACGGGTGGTCGCCGATCAGCAGGGTGTAGTTGACGCCAAGCACCGACTGATCGGGATTGATCATCCGCAGGCTGAGCGTGTGGGTGCCCACCGAGAGCGGCTTGAGGAAGAGGAAGTAGCCGTCGGCGACGGCCGGGAAGCGGTCCCCGGCCGGCAGGCCGAGATCGGTCAGGAAGGACAGCTCGGCGACCCGCAGGGTGAAGCCGCCGGGCAGGCTCTGGGCGCGGTAGGCGAAGAGGTCGCCGAGCGGCGTGCCGTCGAGGATCACCGTGAAGGCCACGGCGGGGGCCACGGGCACGTCGTCGTTGACGTCGCAACGCACCTGCCCGACGAGCGAGCCGATCGCCTGGCAGCCGTCTCCCGCGGTGGGAAATTCCGGGGCGAAGCTCACGAAGACGCCGCCCAGCGAGAGGAAGAGCGCCTTGCCGGCGGGCACCTCGCAGCTTCGGTCGGCAATGCCTTCGAAGGTGCTGGCGAGAAACCACACGTTGCCGGACTGGTTGCGCCCACAATCCCGACCGTCGGGATCGAACGCCGGGTTGGTGGCGATGGGCTCGGCGGTGAGCCAGTTGGTCCACTCGCTGACGAGGGCCTCGTAGGAGCGCCCGTGCCACTTCTCGCCGGGCGTCACCACGTTGTTCACCGGGTTGGCGGCGGCACCGCCGGCGACGAGCAGGGCGAGGAGGGCCGGGGCGTACTTCCACTGCGATCGAACGTTCATGATCATTTCCTTTTGGTTGACGAACTTGCGTTTGAAAAGTGACAGTTCCTGCTACTGCCGGCCTGGCGGGCGTGCTGCCCGGGCGTTCTGCTCGCGCAGCACGCTCGCCCTCGGGGCCTTGGGCAGGCGCTACGGCGTGCCGCCTCGCACGGCGCGAGCTCGGCAGGTCGAAGCCTTGAAGTAGGGAGCGAGAGAGCCGTAGAGGTCGCTGTACCAGGCCGAGAAACCGGTGCTCACCTGCGTTGTCGAGGCCCAGTACGAGCCCATGAACGAGCAGCTGCCGGCGACCGGGGTCACGCCAGGGAGGCAGCCGCTCTGGAAGGCCGGGTCGACCGCCCACTGGGTCTGGAAGTTGGCGATGCTCAGCAGCTCGCGGCTATTCGGCAGCCGCCAGTCGTGCTGGCCCGCGTAGCCGGTGAAGCCCTCGGAGTTGACGTCGTCGAGCCAGTCCCAGACGGTCTCCTCGACGCCATTGCCAGACCACCAGTAGTAGTTGTCCTTGTCGTGCAGGCCGCCGTTGTCCCCCTTCTTCTCCCAGACGAGGCCGGTGTTGTTGTCGGTCAGCGTGCCATTGCCGTTGTCTGTGAAGCTCAGCAGTGAGCCCATCCGCAGGGTGCCGTCGTCCGGCACGCTCACCCCGCCCGGGACGCCGTCGTTCTTGTCGGCGGTGTAGGCGGTGGTCTGCCCGGTGGCCGGCAGGCCGCCGGGGCTGGTGGTACCACCGCGCACGGCCCGCACGCGCAGGCCGGAGGCCTTGTTGTACGGCAGGAGCAAGCCCTCGTAGAAGCTCACTCCCCAGGCCATGCCGGTACTGCGGGCCCAGGTCGTCGAGGAGGCGAAGATGGCCACCGGCGTGCAGCTACCGGCAAGCACGCTGGCCCCGGCCACGCAGCCGCTGTGGAAGGCCACGGAGGTCATCGGCGGGCTCATCTGACGGTTGACGAGGCTCTCGAGCTCCTTGGCGTTGGGGATCCGCCAGTCGCTGTAGCCGGCGAAGCCACTGCCGCCCTCGGCGTTGACGTCGTCGAGCCAGTCCCAGATGGTCTCCTGCGTGCCACTGCCCGACCAGGTGTAGGCGTTGTCCTTGTCGTGGAGGCCACCGTTGTCCCCCTTCTTCTCCCACATCAGGCCGGTGTTGAGGTCACTGATAGTGCCGTCGCCGTTGTCGACGTAGGCCAGGGTGGCACCCGCCTGCAGGGTGCCGTCGTCCGGCACCGCCACGACGCCGCTGATGCCGTCGTTCTTGTTGGCGGCATAGGCCGTGGTCTGGCCGGTCGCCGGCAGGTCGGAAGCCGCGACAGCCCCCGCCTGGCCGAAGCCCAGGGCCAGGCTCAGGGCCAGGGGAACGATCGTTGAAAGACACGAATCCGCTGCGAACTTCATGGTTCTTCTCCTCACTTCCGATGGATTGGTCAGCGCGCCGTCCAGGGCGAGGGCTCGTCGAGCCCCCGGCGGTGCCGCGCGTCAGCTGTGCCGCACCCGCGGGGTGCAGCGCCCGGATCTCCCGGACATTGAGAAGATCGAGATCGAGCGAAGAAAGACGACAGACGAATCGCGAATTTCTTTTCTCGCGACGCTGCCGCCCAGAAAGGCGCCCGGCGTGAGGGGGTCGCTACGGTGGCGGCAGGTAGGCGGCGGCCTGCTCGGGGCGGCCCCAGGCCCGGTAGAGGGCCACCAGGCGGGAGCGGTTGGCCAGGGCCTCGCGGGTCTCGAGGGCCTGGGCGTCGGGCCTCACCTGGAGGACGGCGAGGGCCCGGAGCAAGTGGGGCTCCGCCTCGGCAGGGCGGGAAAGCCGGACCAGCGCTTCGCCCAGCAGGCTCTCGGTGGAGCCCAGCCGCCAGTCGTCGGCGACGTAGGCCGCCTGCTGCACGGCGAGGGCATGGCGCAGGAGCGCCTCGGCCACCGCCGGCCGCGCCGCGGCGAGCTCGACGCGCGCCAGCCCCACTTCCTGGCGCGCAACCGCGGGGTGCTCCGGGCCGAGGGCCTGGCGGGAGAGGCGCAGCGCCTCGTCGTAGGTCGCCGCCGCCTCGCTGAGCTTGCCGCGCTGGCGGAGCACGAAGGCGAGGTTGGCGAGGCGGCCGGCGTTGTCGGGATGCTCCGCGCCGAGGCTCGCCGTGCCGATCTCCACCGCTTCCCGGAACATCGCCTCGGCTGCGGCGAGGTCGCCGCGCTCGGAGACCGTCAGGGCGAGGTTGCCGAGGGCGGTGCCGGTGTCGGGATGCTGCGGGCCGCTCACCGCGCGCGTCACCTCCAGGGCCTCGCGCAGCAGCGCCTCGGCCCCGGCCCGGTCGCCTCTCTGGCGCAGCAGCAGGCCGAGGTCGCTCATGCTGGTCGCCGTCTCGTGGTCGGCCGAGCCCAACGCCTGGCGGCGGATCGCCAGGGCGGTGCGGAAATGCGCCTCGGCTTCCGCAAAGCGGCCCTCGTCGAAAAAGGTCCTGCCGAGCTCGCTTTCGCTCACCGCGACGAGAGGGTGCTCGGCGCCGAGCAGCCGACGGCGCAGCGCCAGGGCCTCCTCGAGAGCGGTGCGGGCGGCGGCGAGCTCGGCACGCTGGCCGTAGGCGACGCCGAGGTCGTTGAGGCCCTGCGCCAGCTGCGGGCTCGGGCCGACCGTCTTGCGGGCGAGAGCCACGGCCTCCTCGAGCAGAGGCACGGCGGCGGCGTAGTCCCCGCGGCGCTCATGAATCCGCCCCAGCAGGGTGAGCATGTCGCGCTCGAGCTCGGGCTCGGCGACGAGGTCCTGGCGAGCGCGCGCCGCACCGGCGGCGAGCAGGCTCTTGACCGTGGGCTCACCCTGGCCGGCCACGAAGGGGTCGGCATGCGTGAGCAGGTCGGTCAGAAAGCCGCTCACCCGGGTGGCACGGTCGCGCTCGCGCGCCAGGCGGGCGGTGTAGAAGGCCACCACGGCCGCCAGCGCGACGGCGAGGGCGGCCGCGGCGGCCAGGCTTCGCGCGTGGCGCCGCGCGAACTTGCCCGCCTTGTAGGCCCAGGAGTCCGGGCGGGCGAGGATCGGCTCGCGGGCCAGGTAGCGCCGCAGGTCCTCGCCCAGGGCGGCGACCGAGCCGTAGCGCTCGCCGGGGCGCTTCTTGAGCGTCTTGGCGACGATCGTGTCGAGGTCGCCGCGCAGGGCGCGCCGCAGCCGCTCCGGGGAGGTCGCCCGTCGCGCCGCGAGCACCGGGCCCGCGCCGGCCGGCCCCGGCTGGGTGTCGACGGCGTCCGAGGGGAGAGCAGGCACGGTCTCGAGGACGGCCCGGAGCAGCTCGGCGGGCGTCGCGCCGGCGCTCTCCGTCGGGTAGCGTCCCACCAGGAGCAGGTAGAGCAGGGCCCCCAGGCCGTAGACATCGGTGGCGGTGGTGATGTTCTCGCCGCTCACCTGCTCGGGAGCGGCGCACGCCGGCGTGAAGGCCCGGCCCGCCACCAGGGTCAGCGCCGAGGGATTGCCGTCCCGCGCCTCGCCCTCGAGGAGCTTGGCGATGCCGAAGTCGAGGAGCTTGACCTGCCCCTGGCGCGACACCAACACGTTCGACGGCTTGAGGTCGGCGTGAACGACCAGGTTGGAGTGCGCGTGGGCGACGGCCGCCAGGACGTCGAGGAAGAGCCGCAGCCGAGCCGTGAGGTCGAGGGAGCGGTCGTCGCACCAGCGGTCGATCGACTCGCCATCGACGTACTCCAGCACCAGGAATGGCTGCCCGGCCGGCGAAACACCGGCGTCGAGGAGCTGGGCGATGTGGGGGTGCTGGAGCCGGGCCAGGATGGTGGCCTCGCGGCGGAAGCGGGAGGCGCCCGCCGCCCCGAGCAGGGCCGCCGAGAGCAGCTTGACGGCCGCCAGCCCTTCGAAGTTGCCATCGCTGCGGCGGGCCAGCCAGACGCTGCCCATGCCCCCGGCGCCGAGCGGCCTCTCCAGCACGTAGGCGCCGAAGGTCTGGCCGGCGAGCGTGGGCTCGGCGAGGAGCTCCTGGGCGTCGTGCTCCAGGAAGCCCTCCTGCCGCAGCCGCTGGTCTTCGGCAAGCAGCTCGCCGAGGTCGGCGGCGAGGGCCGCATCGTCCGCGAGGACCTGCTGCAGGTAGAGGGAGCGCTCTGCCGGGCGCAGCTCGAGCAAGTGGTCGAGGTGGGGGCTGGCACGACGCCAGCGCTCGCCGGTCACTCCGGCAGCTCCGCGGCAAGCGCCTGGCGCAGGTAGATCCGTGCCTTGTCCCAGTGCCGCTGGACGGTGCGCTCGGTGACCCCACGCAGCCCTGCGATCTCCGCGAAGGTGAAGCCGCAGAAGAACTTGAGGTCCACCACCTGGGCGAGGTCCGGCTCCAGCTCGGCGAGATCGTCGAGGGCGCGGCTGAGCTGCTCGATGCTCGCGGCATCATTCGCCCCGCCCCCCTCCGCGACCTCCTTATCGTCGATCGAGGTGAGCTCGAAGCCACCGCCGCGCTTGCGGGCCTGCCGGCTGCGCAGCCCGTCGATCACCAGGCCGCGCATCACCCGCGCCGCGTAGGCGAGGAAGCGGGGCTGGTCGGGGAAGGCAATACCCTCCCGGCGGACGATGTCGAGGTACGCCTCGTGGAGCAGGCTGGTGACGCCGAGCGCGGCGCCCGGCCCCACCCGCGCCAGCTCGCGCCGCGCCAGGGCGCGGAGCTCGCGATAGAGGGCCGCGAAGAGCAACTCGGAAGCCTGGGCGTCGCCGCCCTCGGCGGAGCGCCAGAGAGTCGAAAGTGGCGGTTCCATCGAGCACCTCGCCGTGTCTGCGGCCCCCTGGGTCGTCGCGAAGCTCGGGCGGACGTTACCCTCCCCCGCCGGCGGGTGCAAGCGCCGCTGTAGGGGCCGGTGGCCGCGAGTGCCGGTGCTAGACTCCGCCGCCCAGGCCCTGCCCTCTTCCACCCGCAACCCGTGAGGTCGGAACCCATGACGACACGTCTTTCCTTGCTTGCTCTGCTTGCTCTGCTTGCCACCGGCATCCTCGCCGTCGCCTGCTCGCCAGCGGCCGCACCGCCCAAGGTGCTGCACTTCACCGCCATTCCCGACCAGACCTCCACCGAGCTGATCGAGAAATTCAAGCCGTTCGCCGCCTACCTCAGCCAGCAGCTCGGCGTGCCCGTCGAGTACGTGCCGGCGCGCGACTACCAGGCAGCGGTCGAGATGTTCAAGAACGGGGACGCCCCGCTCGCCTGGTTCGGCGGCTTGACGGGCGTCCAGGCGCGCGCCGCGGTGCCGGGAGCACGGGCGATCGCCCAGGGGGACTCCGACCCCACCTACCGCTCCTTCTTCGTCGCCAACGCCGCGACCGGCCTCGAGCGCGGCGAGGAGTTCCCGGCCGGGATCGCCAGCTTGAAGTTCACCTTCGGTTCGGAGAGCTCGACCTCCGGGCGGCTGATGCCCGAGTACTTCCTGCGCCAGGCGACCGGCAAATCACCGCAGGAGTTCTTCAGCCAGCCGTTCGGCTTCTCGGGCAGCCACGACAAGACGCTCGAGCTGGTCGAGTCCGGCCAATACCAGGCCGGGGTGGTGAACTTCAAGGTTTACGAGCGGCGGGTGAGCGAGGGCAAGACTAACCCCGAGGTCTGCAAGGTGATCTGGGAGACGCCGCCCTTCGCCGACTACAACTGGACGGCCCATCCCGACCTCGAGACCACTTTCGGCGCCGGCTTCACCGACAAGCTGCAGCAGGCGTTGATCGGGATCAGCGACCCCAGCTTGCTCGCCGCCTTGCCGCGCGAGAAGCTGATCGCGGCCAAGAACGCGGACTACGACGGCATCCTGAGCGTGGCGCGAGAGCTGGGAATGGTGCGGTGAAGGAATGCGCGCCGGGGGCCCGCTTCGACCTCCGGGGGGTGACGGTCCGCTACGGCTCGACGACGGCCTTGAGCGATGTCGACCTCGGCGTCGGCCCGGGAGAGGCCGTCGCCCTGGTGGGCCCCAGCGGCGCCGGCAAGAGCACCTTGCTCGGCTTGCTCAACGGCGCCGTGCGACCGACCTCCGGCCGCGTCGAGGTCAAGGGCCGCTCGCTCGCCGAGCTGTCGAGCGCTGAGCTCGCCTGCACCCGCGCCTGCATCGGCGTCATCTACCAGGACCTGCGGTTGGTGCCCAACCTGCGGGTGGCCCAGAACGTCCTCGCCGGGCGGGCCGGGCGCCTCGCCTTGCCGCGTTCCCTGGTGCAGTTCTACTTCCCCTCGCGGCGGCTGCTCGCCGAGGTGCACGCCCTCCTCGAGCGGGTGGGGATCGCCGACAAGCTCTTCGAGCGCACGGACCGTCTCTCGGGCGGCCAGCGGCAGCGCGTGGCGGTGGCCCGCGCCCTCTTCCAGCAGCCGGTGGCCCTGCTCGCCGACGAGCCGGTGTCGAGCGTCGATCCCGCCCGCGCTGAGGACACCCTGCGCCTCCTCGTCGAGGTCTCCCGCGAGCGCAACCTGACCCTCCTCGTCTCTCTCCACGACCAGCGCCTGGCGCGCGCGCTCTTCCCGCGGCTGGTGGGCTTGCGGCGCGGCCGCATCACCTTCGACCGCCCGGCAGCTGAGGTGAGCGACGGCGAGATCGCGGCCCTTTATGACCTCGCGCCCGAGGAGCTGCTGGCGGATGCCGGCTGAGCCGAGGGCACTGCGCACCCCCCACGCCTGGACGCCGGCAAAGCTCCTGCTGGCCGGTGTCCTCGGCGCCGCCGTCCTCGCCACCTGGGGCCTGCACCTCTCCGGCCGCGAGCTCCTCCCCACCCCCGCCGGGCTGGACCTCGCCCGGCGCTTCCTCGGCCGCGCGCTGTCACCGGCCCTGAGCTACGAAGGCGGGCGCCCGCCCGGCGCACCTCCCTTCCTCGCCGTGGTCGCCGCGGCCGCCGGCCGCACGCTGGTCTTCGCCGCCGGCGCCGTGAGCCTGGCCCTCGCCCTGGGCCTGCCCCTCGGCCTGCTCGCCGCCTCCAGCTGGTGGCTGCGGCCCGCCGACCCGCGATCGGGGCCCGCCCGCCGGTGGGGCCGGGCTGGCGGCCTGGCGCTCTACGCCACCAGCCGCGTCGTCGCCACCTTGCTGCGCTCCGTCCACGAGCTGCTGTGGGCGGTGCTCTTCCTGGCCGCTCTCGGCCGCAGCAGCTTCGCCGCCGTGCTCGCCATCGCCTTGCCCTATGCCGGCACTTTCGCCAAAGTGTTCTCCGAGATCCTCGACGAGACGCCGGCCGAGGCCGCCGAAGCCCTCGAGGCAGCCGGGGCCTCGCGGCTACAGGCCTTTCTCTTCGGCCTGCTGCCGCGCGCCCTGCCCGACCTCGGCACCTATGCCTTCTACCGCTTCGAGTGCGCCGTGCGCTCCTCGGCGGTGCTCGGCTTCTTCGGCTTCCCCACCCTCGGCTACTTCCTCGCCGCCTCGTTCGAGAACCTCCACTACGCCGAGGTGTGGAGCTACCTTTACGCGATCTTCCTCCTCGTCGTCGGCCTCGACGCCTGGAGCTCCCGGCTGCGCCGGCGGGTGGTGGGATGAGCGAACGCCAACAGGTCGCCCGCGAGGAGGAGGTTGCGCAGCTGTGGCGAGCCCGGCCGCAGAGCCCCTTCCTGCGCTGGAGCGTCGCCGCCCTCGTCGCCTTCGCCGCCGGTTCCTGGCTCTTCGGCGACCTCCTCCCTCGCGACCTGCTGACCCCGCGCCGCCTGCAGAACCTCGACCGCTTCCTCAGCGAGCTGCGGCCCTTCCCGCTCCGCGGCCAGCCCTTCGAGCTCGGCCCGGCGCTCACCTGGGCCCACGAGCGCCTCGCCGCCGACGGCCTCGAGGCCGCCCTGCGCACCCTCGCCATCTCGGTGGTGGCGATCGTCCTCGCCGGCCTGGCTGGAGCCGCCCTCGCCTTGCCCGCGGCGTGCACCGTCGCCACCCCGGAGCCCTGGCTGCCGGCGCCCCGGCCGCCAGGCCAGCTCCAGCGCTGGAGCTGGTGGGGCCTGCGGGCGCTGCTACGGGCCTGGCTGATCTTCCTGCGCTCGGTCCCCGAGTACGTCTGGGCCTTCGTGCTGATCGCCCTCCTCGGCCCCAGCAGCTGGCCGGCGATCCTCGCCCTCGCCGTCCACAACGCCGGCATCCTCGGCAAGCTCGACGCCGAGGTGGTGGAAAACCTCGAGCCAGCCACCTTGCAGGCCCTGCGCGCGGTAGGCGCCTCCCGCACCCAGGTGGCTGCCTTCGCCGTGCTGCCAGCCGCCCTCGGCCGCTTCCTGCTCTTCTTCTTCTACCGTTGGGAGACCTGCGTGCGGGAGGCGACGGTGCTCGGCATGCTGGGGATCGTCTCGCTCGGCTCGTTCATCCAGGACGCCCGCGCCCGCCAGCAGTACGACACCATGCTCTTCCTGATCCTGCTGGGCGCGGCGATCGTCCTCGCCGGGGACCTTGCCTCGGCGCTGGCCCGCGCCCTGCTGCAGCGCAGCCGCTAGATCAGCCAGGCGAGGTCAGGGCGCCAGCTCGGCGAGCAGCTGCCGCCAGGCCGCGGCCTCGCGCGCCAGCGCCACGAGCGGCGCGAGGCGGCGGACCCGGTCCACGAGCTCGCCGTAGAAGGCCGGCTCGGTCTCGGCGCGAGCGAGGAGGCCGGCGAGGCCCGCGGTGTCACCCACCGCGAAGAACCCGGGATAGTCCTCGCCGAGGAGCCCCAGCGAGCCGCCGATGCGGGTGGCGAGCACGGGCACCCCACAGGCGATCGCCTCACAGACGACGTTGGCGCCCCCTTCCATCAGCGAGGAGAGGACGAGCAACTTGGCCCGCGCCAGGACGGCGAGCGCCGTCGGTCGCGGCAGGGCCCCCAGCCAGTGGTAGCGCGGGTTCTCGGCCTCCTCACGCCGCGCCTCGGCCGCCAGCTCGGGCGCCAGGGCGGCGCCGAGGTGGCTGATCTGCACTCGCGACGTGGCCGGCAGCAGGCGGCTCGCGGCGGCGGCGCGGAAAGGGTCCTTGACCGGCCGCAGATGGCCGGAGACCACCACCTCGAAGACGCCGGGCAGGGGCGCGGGCCTCACCGCCGGCGGCACGGCCGACTGCACGATCACCGCCGTCTTCGCGGCCAGCGCGGCAGGCAGCTCGCGGAGGGCCTGGGGTTGCAGGGCGATCAGCCGGCTGGCGAGCTCCAGCGAGCGCTGCGCGGCCGGGTCGCCGCCCAGGTCGCCGTAGAGGTCGGTGCCGGTCAGCACGACGACGAGCGGCCGCGCCGGGTGGAGCTCGGCGAAGCGGGCGATCGAGTCAGCGCTTTTCGCGGCGTGGAGGGCGACCAGCAGGTCGGGCACCGGCTCGCCCTCCGTCCAGCGCTCGCGGAGGGTGACCGTGTGGCCGAGCTCCTCGAGGATGGGCCGCCAGCGTTCGGCCGTCCAGCGGTTGCCGCTGAGCGAGCCCGCGGGGGCCGGGACGACGAGCAGCACCCTCACGGCTGGAGGGCGCAGGTGCGAAAACCGCTCCAGACGTCGCGGCGGTCTGGCCGGTAGAAGTTGCGCCAGGTGTTGCGCAGCATCCGGCCGCGGGTGACCCAGCAGCCGCCGCGCAGCACCTTGTGATCACCGAACCAGGGTACCGAGTACTCCTTGTAGGGGTCGACCACGAAACCCGGGAAGGGGCCGAAGTCGTCGGCCGTCCACTCCCAGGTGTTGCCGAGCATCTGCCGGCAGCCGGCAGCGCTGTCCCCCGCCGGGTAGGCGCCGACGTCGGCCGGGGCGAGGCCGGCAGCGTCGAGGCGGGCCTGGCTGCCGTCGGCTGCCTCGTCGCCCCAGGGGAAGCGCCGCTTCGGCGTGCCGGCAGCCGCGAGCTCCCACTCGGCCTCCGTGGGCAGGCGGCGACCGGCCCAACGGCAGTAGGCCTCGGCCTCGTACCAGGAGACGTGCATCACCGGCTGGTGGGGCCTCAGCGGCTCCCAGCGGTCGAAGCGCCGGCGCTCCCAGCCGTCTGCCCCACGCCGCCAGTAGAGCGGGTGCTCGGCCGCCGCGGCCTGCCGCCAGGCCCACCCGGCCGGGCCCCACAGGTTGGGCTCGGCGTAGGCGCCGGCCTCCACGAAGGCGGCAAACTCGCCCGCGGTGACGGCGGCGCGGGCGATGGCGAAGGGCTGGACCTCGACCCCGTGACCCCACTTCTCGTTGTCGAAGACGAACGGCTCGGCGCCCGGCTCGGCGCCGAGGACGAAGCGGCCGCCCGCGACCCGCACGTCTCCCGGCCAGGGCCCGGCCTCCGCCGTCGGGGCCGCGGTCCCGGAGAGCTCCGGCGCCGGGTAAGCGAGGGTCTGCCGGGTGTAGAGGAAGGCCTCGCCATGCATGTCCTCGTGGAAGGTCGCAAGGCGAACGAAATACTCCTCCTCGGCGGTGAGATCACCCTGCGCCAGGCGGTCGAGGACGAGGTCGCGCACCCGCTGCAGGTAATCCAGGATGCTCTGGCGGGAGGGCAGGGCGAGGTTCCAGCGGGTGTCGTGGGCCACCGCCATCGAGTCGTAGAGGGCGTCCGCGGCCCCGTCCAAGGGCGGCCGGCCGCCGGCGTGGCGCAGCACCCACTTCTCCTGGAACCAGGCCACGTGGCCGATCTCCCAGAGGAAGGGGTTGATGATCGGTAGCAGCGGCACCCGCAGCTGCTCGTCGCTGAGGTCGGCGACCAGCTCGCAGGTGCGCCGCCGGGCATCGACGACGGCCGTCGCGAGGTCGAAGCTCATCACCCTGATGCTACCAGCTGCCTTCCGCACGACGGGCTGCTCTGCCCACGGCCGCGGGAACGCGCGAGGATCGTCTAGGCGCCGGCGGCGAACCAGTCGAGCACGCGCAGGGCACGCAGGGTGATCCAGCGGCTCGGCTGGCCGGGCCCGTCGTCGATCTCGACGGGCATCCGCCCCGGATAGCGCGCCTCGAGCAGCCAGCGGCCATCGGCCTGCCGCTTCGACTCGACCAGTGCCACCGCCGCCGCCACCCGCTCGTCCGGCGCGGCGCCGGCCGCCCGTAGGAAGTCGAGCCCGCGCAGCAGGTCGTAATGCCACCAGGTCGGGAAGGCGAAGCGGCCCCAGTCGGCACCCGGCGCCTTGCGGTCGGCGATCACCGCGCCGGTCGCCAGCCGGCGGCAGAGCTGGCGGGCGAGGAAGTAGTCCTGGCCGCGCTGGCGCGCCGCGGTCAGCCGCGCCTCGCCCTGCCCTGCCCGCTCGGCTTCCAGCAGGGCTTCGAGGACGCAGATCGTGGTGTGGAAGGAGGACCGCGTCGAGCCGCGTTCCGCCTCGCAGTTCCAACCGCCGTCAGGCAGCTGCTCGCCGAGCAGGCGCTCGACGAGGGCTGCGACGTCGGCCCCGAAGTAGGCCCCGGCGGCAGCGACCTGGGCGTTGATGCAGGGCTCGACCTCACCGGCGAAGAAGGGGTTCTCCGCACACTCGGGCGGTCCGCAGCCCTGCCAGCTCACCCCCGCGCGCACCCGCTCCACGGCCTGCCGGGCGGCGCCGCTCGCCGGGTCGAGGCCGCAGTCCCGCAGCAGCAGCAGGGCGTGCATCGTCGAGTCCCAGCCGCGGTTCCAGGCCACGCCGCCCCAACTGCCGTCGGCGCCCTGGAGAGCGAGGAGCCGGGCACCGAGGCCCTCGTGGGCCACCCGCGCCCGCTCGGCGGCGACTTCCGCGGCGGGCGCGCGCACCAGGTCGCGCAGCACCTGCCAGCGCACCGCCGGGTCGCCGGCAAGCAGCCAGCGGAGTACCGTCTCATCGGCCTGCGGGGTGCGCGCCGCGCCGCCGTGGCTCGTCACCGCTCGGCTGCTCTCTCGCTCACGGCTTCGCCGTCGGCACGGCCTTGCTGGTGAGATAGCCGGCGTGGCTGATGCCGAGCAGGGCCACCATGCCCTGGTTGACCGGCGGCAGCTGGCTCACCTCGCCGCGGGAGAGCAGCTTGCCGATAGCCGCGGCGTAGGTGAGCACCACGACGACGGTGAAGAAGAACATCTGGATCTTGGCGAGGTCCAGGTGGCTGACGTTGGCGACCTCCTCGCCGGTGAAGAGGTCGGGCCAGCCGGCGGCGGCGACGTCGTTGTTGGCCACCACCTGGCCTTCGACGTGGGTCGACTGCGGGTCGACGCCCTGGCTCTGCAGGCGCATGTCCTGGTCCGGCAGGGTGAGGGACGGGTCTTTCTTGGTGCTCAGCAGGAGGGGCGAGCCGACCAGCGAGGTGGTGCTGATCCCCATGAGCCACCAGAGCTCCTGCGGGACCCCCACCTCGAGGGCCTGCAGCGGGTCGTCGCCGAGGCGGGCGGCCACCATGGTGCCGTAGGCCGAGACCACGACCACGGTCCACACCAGCATCTGCAAGCGAGACAGGCTGATGCGGTTGCGGTGGTCGATCAGGGCGCCGCGGTAGACGCCCTTGATCCCCTTGCCGGCCACGGCCAGGAAGAGGATCGTGCTCGCCATCACCAGGACCCAGGACGGCAGCAGCCCGAAGGGCCGCACGAAGGCCATCACGATCCAGAAGGCGGTGATCAGGCTGAGGACCAGGGTATCCCGGCGAGTCCAGCTGGGCGTGGCCATGGACGGACCTCCTCGGCAGTCGTGCTCGGGTTCGAACGCAAGGATATCCGCATTGCCGTGCGCGCGGACCGATGGGCACGAAACAAGCCGCCTCGCGTGGCGTTAGGAGGAGGACTCGGGCTCGCCCGAGCCAGGCCTCGAGGTGATGCAGAGACTCGACGTGATGGAGGTTCTCGCATGATGCCCCAGAACCGACCCAGCAGGCTCCCGGGCCTGCTCTATCTCATCGTAGTGGTGACCGGCTTGTTCAGCCTGCTCTACGTGCCGGCGCAGCTGCGCGACGCCGCGGGCCCTGCCACCGTTTGGACCGCGATCACCGCGCACACGGGACTGTTCCGCCAGGGGATCGCCAGCCTGCTCGTCAACCAAGTGGCCTTCCTGCTCCTACCCCTGGCCCTCTACCCTCGGCTGCGCCCCTTCGGCGGAAGCTGGGCCGCGGCGATGGTCGCCCTCGCCGTACCGAGCGTCCCGATCACCCTGCTGGGCGTCGTCCACCGCCTCGATGCGCTTTCTGTGGTGGCCGGCAGCAGTCTCGCCGCGCAGGTGCCGGCCGAACAGCTGCGCGGCGCGGCGGCGCTCGCTCTCGAGACGTATGGCAACGGGCTGCTCGTCGCCAGCCTGTTCTGGGGCCTCTGGCTGCTTCCCTTCGGGCTCCTGGCCTACCGCGCCCGGCTCGTCCCGCGGCTGCTCGCCGTCTTTCTCATGCTCGGCTGCGCCGGCTACCTGGCGACCGTCTTCGGTACCGTCCTGGTTCCCGGCTTCGAGGCCTCGCAACTCGCCGGACTCGTTCGTCTGCCCGCCGCGATCGGCGAGATCGGCACCTGTCTCTGGCTGTTGCTCGCCGGCGCTCGCCCGGCTCCCCCGGCGAGCCTGCCGGCCTGACCCGCCCGCGCTCCCCCGACCGACAGGAGACCGTCCGATGGAACCTCTAGCCAACCGCCCGGCGCTCGCCGACTCGCCGGTGTCGGTCCGCAGCAAGCTCGCCGCCCTGTGGGGTGCCGTCACGCTCTGCTACCTCTATGGCGACTACTTCGGCCTCCACAAACCGGGCACGTTGCAGTCGATGCTGGACGGCAGGATGGGCCCGCTCGGGCCCACCACGCAGGGCGTGCTGGTGGCGACCTCCCTCCTGATGGCAGTGCCTTGCCTGATGGTCTTCCTCTCCCTCGTCCTGCCGCCGCGCGCCTGTCGCCTCGCCAACCTCCTCCTCGGCGGGCTCTACACCGCGGTGATGCTCGTCTCGATGCCCGGCGCCTGGTGGTTCTACCTGCTGCTGGGCGTCATCGAGTGCGCCCTCACCCTGACGATTGCCGTCTACGCCTGGCGCTGGCCGCGCCTGGCGCCCGGCGAGCGCGGCTAATACCACCGCAAGCGCCGGCCGTCTTGATCCTCGAGGCGGCGGGCGCACCTGGGCGCTTCGCAAATGCCTCCCCGCAAAGGAGCTTGCGATGGATCATCGCCCCGCGTCCCTGCCCTGCTCAACCTCCCTGCCGAGGCGACGGCCTGCCTGGCTCGCCCTGGCCCTCGCTCTCACCGTGCCCACCCTGGCCCTCGCCGGCAACGGCTGGCAGCCCCTCGGCCCGGCCCTGATCAACAACGGCCAGGCCTGGCCCGGCCGCGTTCCGGTCACCGGGCGGGTGACGGTCATCACCTACAACCCGCAAAACCCCCTGGACGACATCTGGGTGGGCTCGGCGTCCGGCGGCGCCTGGCGCGGCGGCCTCCTCGGCGGCCCACACTGGCAGCCGATGACCGATGACGCCCCGTCGCTCGCCATCGGCGCCATCGCCCTCGACTCCTGCACCAGCGTGCGCTGCGCCACCGTCTGGGTGGGTACCGGCGAGAACGCCATCCGCCGCGACACCCAGTACGGCAAGGGCGTGCTCAAGGGAGTGTGGAGCGATGCCGAGAACCGCTACCTGTGGAGCTCGTCCGGCCAGGACGTCTTCAGCTACGGCGCCATCACCCGCCTGTTGCTCGACCCTTCGACGGCGGACGGCGAGCAGAAGGTGCTCTACGCCGCCCTGTCGAGCGGCGAGACGGCCAACGCCACCCACTCGACGGTGACCACCCAGCCGCTCGGCCCGATGGGGATCTGGAAGTCCAAGGACGGCGGTGCCAGCTGGCAGCTCAAGCTGGCGGTGAATCACCCGGCGACCGACCTCGAGATGGACCCGCAGGACCCGCAGGTGCTGTGGGCGGGCTTCGGCAACCTCGGCGTCTACCGCTCGACCGACGGCGGCGAGAACTGGACCTTCACCAGCTCCGGCATCGCCACCGAGGCCAAGTACTCCAACTGGATCGAGCTCGCCGTCTACCGCAGCGCCGAGATGCCGCAGGCCCGCCTCTACACCGTGCTCGGCGAGTGCCCGCATCCGCATGAGAAGCGGGACAAGGTGGTGGGTTTCTGCTCTCCCGGCGTCTACCGCTCGGACGACGGCGCCAACAGCTGGCAGCAGGTCGCCGCCCCCACGCCGCAGAAGGACCTGGACGCCAGCGACTACGGCTGGCCGCTGACCGCCTACGTCTCCTACACGCACCTGCTGGAGATCCACCCGAGCAACCCGGACGAGCTCTGGTACGGCGGCGTCGCCCTCTACCATTCGACGACCGGCGGAGCCTTCTGGAGCGCCGTCGGCAAGTCCTCCCTCCACCCGGACCAGCACGCCATGGCGATGGTCCCCTGGTCGGGCTCCCCTTCGGGGGTGCTGGCCTACGACGGCAACGACGGCGGTTTCTACGTCGGCGATGGCCTCGACCAGTGGTTCGGCAACCAACAGAAGGGCCTGGCGATCACCCAGTTCCAGTCCGTCTCGGCGCTCCAGAAGGAGGACCTCCTCTTCGGCGGCACGCAGGACAACGGCACCAACATGTTCCTGGGTAGCGAGGTCTGGGAGCACGCCGATGACGGCGACGCCGCCTCGACGCTGATCGACGCCGACGACCCGGGCATCCTCTACGACATCTACGTGGGCTTGACCCCCTCCAAGTGCACCAAGCCCGATTTCTGCCCCTTCGGCTGGCCGAGCATCAACGGCGCCCAGGGCGACCCCGACCGGCTCGTCGACAACGAGCACGCCTCCTGGTACCCACCGATGATCCAGACCGAGGTCTTCGGCGGCAACCACGCCATCTTCATCGCCGACCGGATCCCCCACTTCACCCTCAACGACGGCTCGCCGTGGTTCGCCAAGGCGCCCAACTACCCGTTGAGCAGCGACCCCATCGCGGCCCTCGCCGGGATCAAGAACCCGATCAGCGCCATGGCTGCGGCGCCCTCGAACCAAAGCCGCCTCTACATCGGCTACTACAACGGTGAGATCTACACCACCGACGACTACTGGGTGCCCTTCCCGCTCTGGACGGAGGTCCACAGCGGCCTGCCGGCACGGCCGGTGACGGCCCTCGCCGTCCACCCGGAGAACGAGAACCTGGTCTTCGCCGCCTTCTCCGGGCTGGGCAGCCACAGCCTCTACCGCAGCGCCAACGCCGGCCAGAGCTGGTCGCCCTACGACGTGAGCGACGACGGCCACATGGCGTCCGAGCCGGTCAACGCCATCGCCATCGAGACGGTCTCGCCCTTCGCCATGTGGGCCGGCACCGACGCCGGCGTCTACCACCGCGCCGACCCCGGCGTGAACTTCGCCATCTGGCAGAAGGATCCCACCTTGCCCAACGTCGGCGTCTACGACTTCGAGGTCGACGGCAGCAGCATCTACGCCGGCACCCACGGCCGCGGCGTGTGGGTGACCGAGGGCGCCATCTCCCTGTGGTGGCCGGACTTCTACGAGGAGGCCTGCTGCGGCTACTTCGACCCCTACGTGCCGGCACCGTTCATCGGTCTGCAAGCCGCCCTGCTGCCGCCGAATGAGCGCTGCACCCTGCAGCTCTACGCCGCCGGCCGCCTCTGCGGCGAGAGCGCCGTGGACGCCGAGGGCGCAGCTCTCGCGACCGACGAGCACGGCTTCCTGGTCAGCGACCTGCCCGGCTTCGGCCGGCGCTCCGTCGCCTGGGGTTGCAAGGACGGCGGCTGCGCCGGCGGCGTCGACCTCGACCGCTGCGCCGTGGACGAGGCGGCGGTCTCCTGCGGCGAGGAGACGGCGCGGATGATGCTCCGCCACAGCGAGGAGACCCACGATCCGGCTTCGACGCAGCTCGGCCTCGAGCCGGGGGCGGATGGCGGTACCCTGACGCTCACCCCGCGCCTGCTGCCGGCGGCGGGCCCGTCGGTCGCCCTCTGTGCGGTGCGCATCGGAACGGAGCGCGGCGAGAGCCCCGAACGCATTTTCGATCACCTGGCGACGGCCATCCGCGACGATGTGAGCTGCCAACGCTCGGGCGTCGCGGCCGTGGTCAGCGGCGCGGACCAAGCGGGCGAGCACGAGGACGACACCGGGGCCCCCTGGCGCCTCGCCCTCTCCGCCCCGGAGCAGACGGGAACGCTGCTGGTGGGCGAAGTGACGCTCGAAGGCGTTGGCGCCGTGCGCCTCGACGCCTGCCGCCAGCGCGGCGGCCGGGCGCTGCCCCGGCTGGGGCTCGCCGGCGAGGCCCGCGGCGGCGAGGTCCGCATCACCGAGACCTCACCGCTCGGCACCTGCACCCAGGTGCTCACCACGAGCCCCGGCGAGAGCGGCGAGCGGCTTGCTGGACGGATCGCCGCTGCCTTCCTGGCCCGGCCGCGCGAGGGCTTCGCGCTCACCCCGAGCTGCTCGGTGGGGGACAACCCACGCGACGTGATCCAGGTGGGCTCCGGGCTCAGCTTCGGCTTTGCGCACGGCCTGGCCGTGGAGTCCACTGACCCCGGCCTCGCCCTCACCCTGGGCCCGGCCCGCTAGCTGCCTCTCCCGCGCCATCTCGGCGGCCCCGCGGTGTCTGGGGCCGCCGTTTCCTTTCCAGCTCGACCTCTACCGCCGTAGCGCCTCGATGTGGTCGAGGAGGGAGGCGTCGCCGTGCCGCCTGCCTCGGCGGGGACCCGGCCCTCGGCGGGTTCGCAGCGGCGGCCGAGAGTCATCGGAGGGCGTCAGCGGCCACGCACGGTCAACCCGTCGAAGTCCACCGACTGGTCTCCCACGACGGCGACCCCGAGCCGGGTCCAGGCGAACGAGTTCGCCTCCAGCCGACCGGCCTCGGAGTCATCGACGAGGAAGGTAACCTGTCTGCCACGACGCAGGGCGCAAAGTTCGATCGACGTTCCGGGTGGCCGCGCGAAGCCAGTGGCCTGGACGGGGTAATCCCTTTTGCCCTCCCTCTCGAGGACAACCGTCGCATGGCCGTTCTGGGTAACGCCGAAGAGGAGTCGGTTGTCCTTGTCGGCCATGATCGAGAGACCGAACAAGCGGTCGCGGTCGCCGCCACGCCAGATCGCTCCTAGGCAGATATCGATGTCGACCGGCAAGGTGGGCGCCGGTTGGTGCGACCAATAGGTGTAGAGGTCCTTCCCGCTGGTGCGGAAGCGGTAGAGGCCACCCTCGATCGACCTCTTGTCATCCGGCTCGTCATTCACGGGCCACCGCAGCGCATTGCCGCTGAAATCCTCTTCCCACAGAGTACGGGTACCGGGTTGTCGGCTCGGGGAGCTTTCGGGGCCCCAAGATGCTCCGGCTGGCGCCGGTAGCTTGCCGACAGGTTCACGCTTCTCGAGCAAGGCCTCCACCCGCGCCAACCGAGCGTTGAAAAGGTAAAGAGTGCTTCCAATTCCTAGCAGCGCGCCGACGAGGGCGCTCCCCAGAACCTTTCCCCAATCCATCTGCAGCCCCCAAGGCTAGGGACCCGGCGAGCCTTCGCGCTGCCTGCGGCTCCACCGGGCGGCATTCGCGCGGTGAGGAGGATCGAAGCTGTCCAAAGTGCTCTCGGCAGGCAGCTCATCCTCAAGACCTCAAAACCTTCTACAGCGTAGATGACAGCATACACGACGGTCTGGAGCCACCCGGCTGCCTTCCGTGGGCCCGGAGCCCGCCTCGCCCTACGACCGCGGCCTCTCGTGATCGGTCAGCACCGGCAGGTACTCGACCCACGGGCCCACGGCCTCGCGGTACTGCTTGGCCATCACCCGGCAGACCTGGGCGAGGTGGCCGAGGTCGTGGGCCACCCAGGCGGCGAGGAGCTGGCACAGGGTGACGGTACCGAGACCGGGGTGGGTGGCGGTGAGGTCGAGGTCGGCAGCGGTCAGGTTCCAGGAGGCGAGAGTCTCGAGGTTGGCGGCGCGCAGAGCGGCGAACTGAGTCAGCAGATCCTCGAGAGCACGACCGGAGTTGCGCGCCTGGTGGCGGAAGCGATCGTAGGGCTCGAAGCGGGCCTCGCCTCCCCCTGCCAGCAGCAGCCGCGCCCGCGGTATCCAGTCGGTCTCCTCGCCATCGATCAGGTGTACCCACCACGTCGAACGGGCTGAACGTTGCGGGGCCCTCGGCGGCGTGAGTCCATGCAGCCGGCAGGCCGCCGAGGAGAGCCTGCAAGGTCGCGGGAGTACGGCGGAGCACCTGGGTGGCGAGCACGAGGTCGAAGTCCATCGAGGTCATCCAACGAGTCGTTGGCCCCGGAGCCTGGCACGCTACGCCGTCGATGGGAAGAGCCGCCGGAAAGTGCCCTCAAAAAAGGAGCCCAGAAGAAAGCGCCCGGGGAAGAGGGCCCAGAGAAACGGGGCCCAGGGAAAAGGGGCCAGAGAAAAGGGGCCAGGGCGTGCCGATGGGAAATCCTACGAGCCGGGCGCCGCCAGCACGATGCCCACGAGGTCGGTCAGCACGTGGACCAGGATGTTGGCCCAGAGGTCGCGGCGCCAGAGGTAGAGGGCCGCCAGCAGGCCGCCCGAGACCAGGAAGCTCAGCGAGATGGTCCAACCCCAGGCGGGGACGTGGGCGAGGGCGAAGGCGACGGTCGAGATGACGGCGGCGAGCCAGGGCCTGCCGGTGAGCGCCGTCAGGCGGTGCAAGGCGTAGCCGCGATAGAGGATCTCCTCGATCGCCGCGATCAGCACCACCGCGGGAGCCAGGTACCAGGTGGGCAGCGGCGCCACCTCGGCGAGACCCGGCGCGAACCCGGCCTGCCCGAGCTCGCTGTAGAGCCAGCCGACGAAGGGCCCGAAGACGCGAATGAAGAAGGCGGCGAGCGCCAGCCCCGCGAGCACGGAGACCAGGCCAGGCCTGCCGAAGCCCAAGGCCGCCAAGGAGAGCCCTTCCCGGCCGAGAGCGAGGGCGACGACCGCGACGGTGATCCCCACCAGCGTCGCGAGGCCCAGCGAAGCGGAGAGGAGCGGGGGCGCCAGCGAGGCGAGCCGCGCGCTCGCCAGAGCGACGCACGGCGGGCCGAGAAAGGCGAGCGCCAGGCCAAGGAGGGCGAGGCGGGGGGCTGGCCTGCGGCGCCTTACTGACCAGACTGCCATGTGAAGAGTCTAGCGGCTGCTTGAGTCTACACGTCGGGAGCCTCTGCTCCCAGGAAAGAGGTACCCACTCCTGAGGGTGCCAGCGCTGCCTTCTCAAGTCGGTGGGCCGACGAGAAACCGCTAGCCCGGCCGAGCTTCAGGGTGCCCTCGAGGGTCTGCTCAAACGGCCACTGGCGAATGGGTCGCAGATCCTCTTGACAACAGGTCAGGGATCACCAGGTTCCACCTTCATCTCTGCCAACCCGCTCAACTCGACCAGTTCCAAGCTCGAAAAGCCATGCCTCGCGGAGGTCTGAGAATCGAAGGGCGCTCCGGATGGCAGAGGGAAGCTCTTTCCCCCATGGCGTACCGGCGAGCATGGGCTGCATCTCGAAATACGCCAGCAGGCTCACAGGTGCCGATAGCTCGTAGCGCTTTCGAACCTTTTTCATGACAGTCTCGAGAGTAGGGTCAGCCAAAAAGCCTCTCGAATCAACGAAAAATTTCGGGCCGCAGGGAAGTCCTCGAGACACCTCCAGTCGCTTGAGTTTGCTCGCTAGAGGAGTCTCTCCAATATTGACCTTTCCCTCAAAACTACTTTCAAGGGCCATCAGGACCCGGAGGATCTTGGGTACGAGATTCTGCCTCTCCCGCATCGAGAGGCTCTCGGCAAAGCCGAGGACGATCATCGCATCGGAGTACTTCTTCCGAAATTCAGGGTCTTGTACCTTCTGCTCGAGGTGTTCCTGAAGCTTCTGCTGGCTTGAGAAGCCCGTCGCCAGGCCTTGATCGATCACCTGCACCAGCTCGAAGTAACACTCACCTCCATCTGCAGTTTGACAGTGAATATCAGGCTCAGGTGGATCCCGCTTGGTTGGGTTCAGGACATCCAGCCTGGGCGAGCAGGCGGCGAGAAAGCGATCGAAGATCTCGAGTTCTTCTTTGGAATGATCCGGCATCCTGTTCGCTGCCCCCTCGTCGTGTCACTGGTCGGCTGAATGAAGCCACCCTTGCAGGCTTTTCTCGTTCCGCTGCCAAAGAGCCTGTACAAAGCGGACGTGCGGTCAGCAGGCGCTTGAAAGCGAGCCCGGCGCACAAGGGCAGTCGGGCCATCCTCCGTTGGTCCTCGTGCCGAAGTCGGTAGAGACACTCCAAATGGCTCCTGTCGGCGCCGAGGCAGGTGCTGGTGGTGATGCCTGGCTCCTGTTGCGGCCCATCGGCCAGCGCTCCCGGGCTTGGCCCCAAGCAGGCCAAGGTCGCTCAGGGCGAACCCTCGTGCGGCGCCTCAGGCGGCTGAGAGGTGCTCGACGTCGAGCCGGCAGGTGGCCACTGGCGATGGAAGCGGAACGTCGCCTGCACGGCGCGCAGGGCGGCGGCAACGATGATCACGGCGAGGAAGATGTTCGTACCACCGTTGTGCTCGCCGACGTGAAGGAAATTGAGCACCGTCTGGATCGCAATGAGAGCGGCCATCAGGAAGAGGACGATCGCGGCCAGCCGGCTCCGCCACCGGTGAAGGCAGAACGCCAACCCGGCGATGAGCAGCCCATCGACGAGGCCGAGCGGGCCGGCCAGGTAGTAGCCGAGGATCGCTTGGATACCCGCCAGCCAGTAGAAGCCCACGGCGATCTTCTTGACCGTACCGGCTGCTTCGTCGGGCGAGTCGATCGTCCCCACGTGGCGATTGAGAACGCCTCCTACGCCACTGTTCTTCTCCAACTCGATCACGCGCTCGAACATTGAGGCCCCTTTCTCGCAGCCCCGTCCCACGACGATCCTCACCGACCCGGCTGGACGCCAGGGACGAGCGGCCCATCGTCACGAGCGCTCGCGGAAGCGTCTGCGAGACACCGCTGCGACGACGTTTTCGGGAACTCTACACGAAAAGCTCGACAGGGTGACTGAAGCCGAGCGACTAGCTCGTCTCCGCAGCCGCCACGTCTCTCCTACGCCCCCACGGCATGCGCGAGGCGGAGCTCGCGCAGCATGGCGCGCTTCTTGGTCTGGTGGCTCTGCATGCGGCGCAGGATGTCGTCGAGCACGCGCACGGCGGCGAGCATGTGCGGCCCCTTGTTCAGCATGACGCACTCGGCGCGGTGGCCCATCGCGGCGTCGGTGATCTCGGCGCGCGAGGGCAGGCCCTCCTTGGCCAGGCTCTCGAGCACCTGGGTGGCCCAGATCACCGGCACGTGCGCCGCCTCGCAAAGCCACAGGATCTCCTCCTGCATCTCGGCGAGGCGCTCGAAGCCGCTTTCGACGGCGAGGTCGCCGCGGGCGATCATCACTCCGCAGCGCGGGCTGCGCATGGCGGTGAGCAGCATGTCCGGCAGGCTCTCGAAGCCGCGCCGGGTCTCGATCTTGACGACGATCGCCGGCTGCCGGCTGCCCAGGCGGGCGAGGTTCTCCTGCAGCTCCTCGAGGTCCGCCGCGCTGTTGGCGAAGGAGAGCTCGACGACATCAGCATGAGCGGCTACGAAGGGCAGGTCTTCGAGGTCTTTGGCGGTCAGCGCGCCGAGGCGCAGGGGGCTGTCCGGCAGGTTGATGCCCTTGTCGGCGCGCAGCTTCTCGCCGCGCAGGCGCGCCCGCGTGATCTCCACCTGCAACCTCGCCGGCTCGGCCTTGCGTACCAGCCCGCCGATCTTGCCGTCGTCGAACCAAATGGCATCCCCCGAGCGGACGTCGGCCAGCACCTCGGGGATCGTGCAGCCGATGCGCGCCGGCGAGAGCAGCTGGCCGGCGCTGTCATGGGTCGCCGCACGGCCGGGCTCGAGGTCGCCGGTCACCACCAGGAGGTCACCCTGGCGCAGGGGGACGGCCGCCTCGCTCGCCGGCAGCGTCCCGACCCGCGCCACCACGGGGCGCTTCTCCCCGGCTTCTGGCTCGAGGCGCAGCACCGTGCCGCTCACCACGTAGGCGGTGCGCACGGCCTCCGCCCAGCAGCCGCCGTCCGCTGCCTCGACCACCGTCCACAGGCGCCGGGCGTCACGGCTGTCTTCCAGGCTGATCCGCCGCCCCGGCCGCAGGCGCGCCAGCCACTCGGCGGGCATCGGCAGGCAGGCGTCGGCCGGCGACGGCGAGGGCGCCGGGGCACTGGCCGGGGTGAGCCAGATGCGGGCCGGGGCCACCACCTGGCCGAAGGCGTCGCGTCGGGGCCGCACCCGCACCACCTGCGGCCCGGGCTCCAGGGGGCCGGTGCGCAGCTTCGGGCCGCCCAAGTCCATCACCACCCGGCAACTCCGGCCGAGCGCCCGCTCGGCCCGCCGCAGGTGCTCGATCATCCGCAGCCAAGTGGTGGCGTCATCGTGGGCGCAGTTGATCCGCATGCAGTCCATGCCCTGACGCAGCAGGCCGTGGACGAGAGCGTAGTCCTCCCCCGCCTCGCTCGGCATCGTCACCATGATGCGCACCTCGCGGCCGGCGGTTGGCGGCCCCAGCAACGCCTCGCTGTGGGTGGCGAGGAGGCGCTCGCCGGCCCCGAAACCCACGGCCTCGGCCGACCCCGCCGTGGCCGGTGCGCCACCCGCCAGGCGGTGCAGGGCGGCGAGCACGGCCTCGACCGTGGCCAGCGCGTGGGGCTCCGCTCGGCCCAGCGAGGAGAGCCCGAGGGCCGCCAGGCGCGGCTGCAGAGAACGCAGGTCATGGCGCCGCAAAGCCAAGTAGTGCAGGAGGTTGCGCGCCGAGTCGCGGTACTGTGGATGGACCTTCTCGAGGCGGCTCTGGGGAGCGGTGGGGGCGGCGAGCATCTCCGCCCGGATCGCTTCCAACTGGTCGAGGAGCGCGGCGATCTCGCCCGCGGGCTCGCGCTCACCGCCCAGGGCGAGCTCTTCGTCCACCGAGGTCAGGCTGGCAGGCATGGTCTTGCTCCCGGATGCGCGCCCGCCGCGCGGCGCAGGAGGGTCTGCGCCCCAGGCAAGGGCCCACCGATGCTAGGCGGGCTCGGCGGGCCACGAGGCTACGAGGCTGTGGCGAAGCGTCGACAAAGGAGGGGCGGCCACGCGGGCCGCCCCAGGAGCCGCAGCCGGGCGAGAAGCTCGGCCTCGTTGGGTGGAGTGTGGCGGCCCGGCCTAGCCCCCGCACTCGCGCAGGCACTGCTTCGCCAAGCCGCCCTCCCGATAGCAGTCGCAGACGCAGCCCGGGTTGCCGCCGTTGAACCAGCAGCCGCAGAAGGTGTAGGTGCCATCGCAGACCACGTAGTAGTCGTTGGGCGAGCAGCTGCTGACGCCCACGCAGGAGACCGGCGCCGAGGCGGCGCGCCAGCTCGACGAAGCGCAGGAGCGCCTCAGCCGCCTGCAAGCTGGACCCTCGGGCACCGAGCGAGCTGACCGAGAACGCAGGCTCGAAGCCCGTATCGTCGAGCTGAGCCAGGCCCTCGAGAGGTTGCGGCAGAGGGTCGAGGTCCAAGGCGGAGGGCCGGGGCCGGAGCTCGCCGTCGCGCCCCGGTTCTCGCTGCGAGGACAGACATCGAGAGAGCCGTACCTGCGCCCGGGGGGGCGGGAAACCCTTTGCCGTGGGACGAGCGCTGGACCCTCGCCGTCGACACCGCGGCCTTTCCCCTCTTCCCCGACTATCGCTTCGAGCTCGCTCAACCGGACGGCACCTTGCTGTGGAGCGGCCGTCGCCGCCCAGCGCCTCGGCGCGGGCCAGCGCGGCGAGGCCCCGGCGGATCAGCGAGCGGTCCCAGCGTGTGCGGTCCTGCTCGGTGACCGGGACGACGGCGCCGTCCGGCCCGCTCCGCGCCCCGAGGCGCGACGCCTGGAGCGCCATCAGGGCCAGGAGGCCCAGGACTTCGGTGTCCTCGGGCATCAGCCCGGCCAGCGTGCGGCCGAGCCGTAGCGCCTCCCGGCAGAGGTCCGGCCGCACGAGGTCTTCGCCGGCCGTGGCCGCATGACCTTCGTTGAAGATGAGGTAGACGACCTCCAGCACCGAGGGCAGCCGTGCCACCCGCTCGGCGCCGCGCGGCACCTCGAAGCCAAGGCCCGCCCTGGCGATGGTCTTCTTGGCGCGGACGATCCGCTGGGCGCTCGTCGCCTCGCTCACCAGGAAAGCGCGGGCGATCTCCTCCGTCGTCAGGCCGCCGACCACCCGCAGGGTGAGCGCCGCGCGGGCGTCGGGGGAGAGGACGGGATGGCAGGCGGTGAAGAGGAGGCCCAGCAGCTCGTCGCCGAGATCGTCGTCGAGGGCCGCTGCGCTCGCCTCGGCCGCTCCGTCGGAGGTCTCACCTTGCGCCCGCGCCAGCTCCAGGTGCTTGCGCTCGCGCATCTGGTCGCGGCGGTAGGCGTCAACGGCCCGCCGCTTGGCGAGGGCCATCAGCCAGGCGCCGGGATTGGCCGGAACGCCGCTCCGCGGCCATTCGGACAGGGCCACCACCAGCGCGTCCTGCGCCAGCTCCTCGGCGAGGTCGATGTCTCGCACCACGCGGGCGAGGCCAGCGATCAGCCTGGCCCGTTCCCGGCGGAACGCCGCCTCGATGGCCTGGTGCGCCTCGCCCGCGGTCACGCCGCATTGTCGGCCAAGGCCGCGAGAGAGACAATTCAGCGCGGCCGCCGCCTCAGGCGACCCCGAGCTTGCCGCGCTCGCCACTCCGCGGCGTCGCCAGCTCTTCGGGCGTCACGAAGTCGGCGAGGTCCGCCGCCTCGAAGAAGGGCCGGATCTCCAGCTCGCTCTGGCCCCCCATCGGATTCGGGCAGCGCAGCGCCCAGGCCATGGCCTCGTCCATGTCCTTGACCTCCCAGATCGAAAAGCCGGCGACCAGCTCGCGAGCCTCGGTGAACGGCCCGTCGATGACCGTGCGGTTGGGACCGTCGAAGGCGACCCGCTTGGACTCGGCGCTGGGCTTGAGGCCGGCCGCGGCCACGAAGACGCCGGCCTGGACCAGCTCTTCGGTGAAGCGGTCCATCGCCGCGAACGCCTCCAAGGCCTCGGGTGTGGGCGCCGGGGCCTCATCGCTGCCCTCGGCGGCCTTTACGAACACCATGACTCGCATCGTCTGCCTCCTTGTTCGAGCCGTCCCTGATGGGCGTCTCATGGAGACGTCGAACGAGACTGCCGAAAATCGACAGGTTCAGGCAAGGAGATCACGTCCCGCCAGGAGATCGCGCAGGCGCTGGTCCCGCTGGGCAGTGGTCGCACCGTGCGGACCGGTGAGCTGACCAGCACAGCCTGCGGAGTGGAGCTGACGCTGGTCACGGCTGCGTCGAGTCGTAGCGCTGGCCGTCGTCGATCGCCCCGCTGGTGGCGCTCTTCAGCGGGACGACCAGCTCGAGCGCCCCGGTGCAGAAGAAGCCGCCGGGATCCGTGGCGCGATAGCTCACGCGGTAGACCCGCCCATTGCCGGTCGCGACGCGCTCGGCACGGAGCTGGACGCGGTCGCCGCCGAGAGCAACCGCGTCCGGTGCCGTCTCGCGTTCGGACGGCTTCGGCGAACGGACCGGCTCATCCTGCGTCACGGCCGTCACCACCTGGCTGAGGACGTCGCCGTCGGGGTCCGTGGCCGCCGCCTCGCCCCGCAGGGCCAGCTCCACCATCCGCCCATCGGGCGGCCAGAGCGCTCGCCGGCCGGGCGGACTGGGGCAGAGCGGAGCCCGGTTGCGGGAGATGAGGACCTCACTCGCCAACCGGCCGGCGACCAGCGTTTCGCCAGGGCGCTCGACCGCCACCACGAGAGGGATCCGCGCACCCTGGGCGAGCTGGGACGCCAGGTCCAAGACGAGGCGTACCGTCGCCTGCTGGCCCTGGGCTAGACGCAACCGACCCGGCTCCAGCTCGACGGGGCGAGCACCCTCGCCGGCGAGCGCGCTGACGGCGAGGTCAGCTGCCGGACCTCGGTTCTCGAGCGCATAGCGAAGAACCAGGCGGGCGCCAGGAGCCGCCACCGGCCGCTCGTCGAGGAGGGCCAGTGCCAAGCTGCTCCCTTGGAGGATGGGCGGATAGGTCAGCGTGTAGGCCCTGCCAGCCTCGTCTCTCCCCAGGGCCTGCACTCGGAAGGGTTGCGCCGGCCAGCTCAGCGAGCCCAGAAAGACACCTTCGCCGGCCTCGGGAGGCCCGGGGCGTAGATCCAGGGGCTTCAGCACCTGTCCGGAGGGTGAGATCAGACGGAAGCTCGGCTTGCCAAGTGCCAGCAGGCGAGCTCGAACCTGGGTGGGCTCTCCGGCGAGAGGAAAGCCCGGCAGCGCAGCGATGCCCTGGTGCCCCGGCCGGCCCACCAGCTCGACGGCCTCGAAGCCCAGCCAGCTCGGGGTGCGAACCGGCGAGCTCGCTCGCCTCGGCGGCGTCGCTGCGAGCTCCACGAGCCTGCCGCCGCACAGGTTGCCCACCGGTTGCAGGCCCGGCAGGTCGACCACCGAGAGTCGCTTGAGCCGGCCCAGCTCGATGAGCGAGCCCAGGCCATCGCAGCTCTTCGCCGGCGCGTCCGTGGCAACCACCACCCGAGCGCCATCCTCCGCCTGGGAGAAGGCCAGCCGCAGGGCATCGACCACGGGCTCGGGAGCGTCACCACCTCCGAAGGCGGTGATCGGCGCGACAGCGGCGGCGAGCGTCGCGTCGTCACAGGACAGATGCGCCTGGGCCTCAGCCGGATCACCGAAGGTCACCAACAGCGTCGACGAAGCTGCGGCTGCCAGGTTCGCCAGCTGGGCCTCCACCGCGGCCAGAGATGCCTCCATGCTGGCCGTCGTATCGACGACGGCGACCACCTGGTGCTCATCGCCGAGCAGGGCGCGGACGGCTCGCGGGCTCGCCGCCACGCCGCTGAGCACCTGCTCGACGAAGTCGCGGCTGGCGGCAACGGCCAGGGCTCGCGCCGCGGGGTAGCCGGGCCGGCCCGGCTCGTCCTTGTTGATGCCCGGGCAGTCGAGGAACCCATGGTTGCACTTGCTACCGCGTGCCCGGCAGAAGAGCTCGCTGAGCAGGAACCAGCCTGTCGTCTGCTGGCGCAGTCCGGCGCCGGCCAGGGAGACGCCATCTTCCTTGCAGGTGGGAACGTCGGCGGGCAAGCCGGTCGAGACGGTGCGGCCGAGCGTGCGGTTGATCCCGGCGTTGCCAAGCTCCACCCAGTTCGAGTGCGCGTAGAAATCCTGGAGCGTGTGCAGGGCTTCGCCGAGGCGGAGGCGAGCCCTGAGACCCGGAGGGCATGGAGCCAGCAGCTCGGCAACGACCTCCTGCCGCAAGCTGACCAGCCGTTGGCTCGAAGCGCCGAGCTCCTCATCGTCGAAATGGTAGGCAGGAGCCGCCTGATACCACACATAGTCAGTGGCGAGGTTGGCGGCGACGATCTCCTCGATCGCCTCCTGGGAGAACGCGACTCGTTGGCCACCCACCACGCGTGAGACACCGGCCAGCGCCTCGCGAGTGATCTCCGCGTGGCCACCACCGGTGCCGTCGGGCTTGAAAGCCAGGAGGGGTCTCGGGCACGTTGACAGGACAACGAGCGCGGTCAGGAGGCCGCAAGAGAGGTGAGCGGCCGCGGCTCGCTGGGAGATGCCGCGCCGACGGTCCAGAGGAAGCCACCAGGCCGACATCAATAGTTGTCCGTTGAGCGCGTCGAGAGACGGGGGTTGACGAACGTCGCGTGATCGGCCCAACGGTCTCCGAGAGCATCGACCTCGAGGCGCACGATCCGCGCGGTCCCAGGTAGGGCGAGGTTGAAGTACTTGTGATCAAAACGGTAGACCCGTTCGACCCACACCCTGACCCCGTCGACGTAGATGCGGCCTTCCACGTCGCCAAGGTCGTTGGGATGCGTGGACTCGCTGGCGAGGGCCAGAAAGCCGCGAAAGTAGCGAGCTCCTAGCGGGATCTGGAAGTCGGCATCGGCCACCAAGCCGGCCCCCGTACCAGGATGCATCGCGATCGCGTGGTCATAGCGGCGGGGAACCTGTCCCCCAATCCAGACTTCCTCTTGAAAAGGCTCGCGGTTGAACTGCACTCCGCCGGCGACATTGGACTCGCCGAGAAGGAGCTCCGGGTGATCGGAGAGCCAGAAGGGGTCCGGCTCGAGGCGCGGCGGGGCGACCGGGTAGTCCAGGCTCTGCACGCTGGTGGCGCCGAGGTCGTCTGCTGCCACGAGCTCCACGCGATAGGACGTCCGGTCGCCGCTGAAGCGATGGCTGACGCGCGGGCCCGTCTCTTCCGGCGAGCCATCGTCGAAACGCCAGCGGTAGCTCACCAGCTCGCCATCGGGATCGCAGGAGCGGGAGGCGTCGAAGCTGCTGGGTTGTTCGCCGGTCCCCGTCGGCGGGCTGGCCGTGAGATCCAGGCGAGGCGGGGCGTTGGCGATCACCAGTGGCTGCTCTGACCGTACGACCCCACCGCGGTTGTCCTCGACCGCGAGGCTCACGGTGAGCTGCCCTGGTCTCAGGTACAGGTGACAGGGGCGGTGCTCGGGGTCCGAGCTCGGGCAGGGAGCGGGGCCTGGACAGCTGCTGGGGCCCGCAGCCCAGGCGGCGGCGCCGTCGCCGAAGTCCCAGCGCCAGGCGACGATCTGCCCGTCGGGGTCCAAGGAGCTGGTAGCGTCGAGCTGGACGGCGAGGGGGCTCTGACCCTCGGCCGGGACGATGGTGAAGCTGGCCACGGGCGGCTGGTTCGGCCCAAGGATCTCGACGTCCCGCTCGACCTCGGCGGCGGCGCAGTTGCGGTCGATGGCCGTCAGGCGCACCCGGTAGGTTCCCGTCTTCGCGAAGGTGTGGCGGACGGTTGCGCGGCGCTGTTCCTCGACCTCGCCATCGGCGCCCCAGCGCCACCGGAAACGCGAGCCGCCGCAATCACCCTCCTCGCACGAAGCGCTGGCGTCGCAGCGCAGCTCGTAGCCCGCCTGCACCTCGCCGCATTGGAACTGGGCCGGCGGGGCGGCGGGCGGCGGCAGGTCGGTGACGGTGAAGGGCCGGGAGACCGAGCGCAGTTCGCCGCCGCAGATCACCCGCAACTGGGCCTGGCCCGGGGTCAGCGTGGCGAGAGCAGGCACCTCGACCCACAGCTTGCCCTCCTCGTCGGGGGCTCCCTTCGCTGCATGGAGCACCGACCACCGGGGATCGATCGCATCGCGGAACTGGGCATTGAGCTCCGCCCACGGCGCCGCGCAGCTGGCCTCTCCCCAGGCGACGATCGCCTCGCAGCCCGCATACCAGACCGCGCCGGCAGCCGGCGAGACCAGGCCGCCTCCGTTCGGCGAACCCGCCGGGGCGGACTGCGCGGCGGCTCCCGCGCCCACCGCCGTCGCGGCGAGGAGGGCGGCCGACCAAGCTACGACATGACCTCCGCGCATGGCTCGCTCCTGTTCTGGCAGCACGCCGCAGGGCTGCCACAGGCTGCGATTCGACAGATCAGACTTTTCTTCTAGAGAGGAATGCACCGAAATGATACGAAAGCGAAATGCCGCGCGCAAGCCCCCGGGTGGTCAATCCCCCCTCGGGCGGCATCCTCCCTCGGGCGACCACACGGGGCCGCTCCTACGCCATGACGCGGGCGAGGAACGCGGCGGCCTTCTCGCGGAAGGCCGCCGTCCATTCGTGGCCGCCGCTGAAGGTGAAGGGCTCGACGGCGACGCCCTGGCGGCGCAGCACGGCGAGGTCGCGGTCCATCTGCGCCGGGCCGTAGCCGGGATCGGCGTCGCCGCGGGCGAGGAGGACGGGAGGAAAGCCCGGTAGGCCTTCGCTCGCGAGCTCGGGCGGCACGTCCGCGGCGAGGGCGATCACCCCGGCGGCCGGCGTGCCGGTGAAGGCGGCGGCGCGGAAGGCCATCGCCACGCCCTGCGAAAAGCCGAGGTAGGCCACCCGGCCGTCCCAGGCGTGGCGAGCGCCGAAGTCGGCGAGCAGGTTCTGGACGTAGGCGACGTTGTCGGCGATCGCCAGCTCGCGGCCGAAGCGGGTCATCCAGCTCGCCACCACCTCACCGGTACGGCCGCGGTAGAAGAGATGAAGGCCCTGGGCGGCGCAGAGGTGCAGCCGCTCGGCGCCGGGCAGCTGAACGAGCTGGGCCATCGACGCCGTGGCCGTCTCAGCGTAGCCGTGGAAGCCCACCAGGAGGGGCGCCGGGCCGGAGATGGCGGCCGGCCGCTCGAGGAAATGGCCGTGGGTGGGCGTGGCGATGGCGCGCGCCATCGCGCCGCCGGGCAGGTTCATCGTGCGCGCTCCTCGCTCAGCGACGGCCGAAGAGAGAGCGCTTCGGGCGCCCCTCGTAGAGCGGCGCCGAGAGCTCTTTGACCCGCTCCGCCACCAGGGTGAAGAGCTTCGGGTGACGGGCCTTCTCCTCGATCAACCGCACCAGGGCGCTGCCCACCACGACGCCGTCGGCCACCGCCGCGACCGCCGCCACCTGCTCGGGGGTGGAGATCCCGAAGCCCACGGCGAGGGGCTGCGGCAGCTTCTTGCGCAGCAACTTGACCTCCTTGAGGACGGCCGGCGGCAGCCGCGAGCGCTCGCCCGTGACGCCGGTCACCGAGACGTAGTAGACGAAGCCGCTGGCGCTCGTCGCCACCTTCTCAACCCGCTTCTTGTCGCTCGTCGGCGAGAGCAGGAAGATGGTGTCGACGCCCCGCTGCCAGAGGGCGGGGGCGAGCTCGTGGCGGCCCTCCTCGGGGGGCAGGTCGACGCAGAGCACGCCATCGACCCCGGAGTCCGCCGCCTGCTCGGCGAACAGCTCGACGCCACGGGCGAGGATGGGGTTGAAGTAGGTGAAGAGGACGATCGGCACCCCGAGGCGCGGGCGCACCCGCGCCACCAGCTCGAGCACCTTCGAGAGCGTGGTGCCGGCGGCCAGGGCGCGGCTCGCGGCGCGCTGGATGACCGGCCCGTCGGCGATCGGATCGGAGAACGGCAGGCCGATCTCGATCAGGTCGGCACCGCCGACGGCGAAGGCCTCGAGCAGGCCCTCGGTGGCCTCGAGGCTGGGGTCGCCGGCGACCAGAAAGGGGATGAAGGCCGCGCGGCCCTCGGCCTTGCAACGCAGGAAGGTCGCTTCGATCTCGCTCATCGCCGGTCCTCCCCGCCCCAGCCGTGAGGCAGCGGCCGGGCCGCTACCCGCGCCTTGCCGCCGGCCTCGGCCAGCCGCTCCTGCTCGCGGTCCCAGGCGAGCACCGAATCGAGGTCCTTGTCACCGCGCCCCGAGAGATTGACCAACACCACCCGCGTCGACGGCAGCCGGGGCGCCCGCTTGATCGCCTCGGCGAGAGCATGGGCGCTTTCGAGCGCCGGCAGGATGCCCTCGGTCTCGGCCAGGAGGTGGAAGGCCGCCATCGCCTCGGCGTCGCTCGCCGTGGTGTACTCGACGCGGCCGCGGTCGTGCAGATAGGCGTGCTCAGGGCCGACCGCCGGGTAGTCGAGGCCAGCCGAGACCGAGTGGGTGGCGGCGATCTGCCCGTCGTCGTCCTGCAGCACCAGGGTGCGGGTGCCATGCAGCACGCCGAGATGGCCGCCGGCGAACCGCGCGGCGTGCTCGCCCAGCTCGGCGCCGCGGCCCCCGGCCTCGACCCCGATCAGCCGCACCCGCGAGTTGGCGAGGAACGCCGCAAAGAGGCCGATGGCGTTGCTGCCGCCGCCCACCGAGGCGATGGCGAGGTCCGGCCCTTCACGGCGAGCCTGGCGCTTGAGCTGCGCCTTCGCCTCGTCACCGATCACCCGGTGGAAGTCTCGCACCATGCGGGGGAAGGGGTCCGGGCCGAGCACCGAGCCGAGGATGTAGTGGGTCGAGCGCACGTGAGTGACCCAATCACGCATGGCCTCGTTGATGGCGTCCTTGAGGGTGCGGCTGCCGGCGTCGACCGCCACCACCTCGGCGCCCAGGAGCTCCATGCGGTGGACGTTGAGGCGCTGGCGCTCGGTGTCCTCCTGGCCCATGTAGATGCGGCAGGACAGGCCCAGGAGGGCCGCCGCCGTCGCCGTCGCCACGCCGTGCTGGCCAGCGCCGGTCTCGGCGACCACCCGGCGCTTGCCCATGCGCAGCGAGAGCAGGGCCTGGCCGAGGGCGTTGTTGAGCTTGTGCGCCCCGGTGTGCAGCAGGTCCTCGCGTTTGAGGTAGATCTTCGCCCCGCCGAGCTCGGCCGTGAGGCGAGCCGCGTAGGTGAGCGGCGTCGGCCGGCCGGCATAAGTGGTGAGCAGCTCGGCGAGCCGTTTCTGGAAGGCACGGTCGCGCCGCGCCTTGTCGTAGGCCGCCGCCAGCTCGGCGACGGGGGCCATCAAGGTCTCGGGAACGTAGCGGCCGCCGTAGGCCCCGAAGTAGCCGCGGGCGTCCGGCGGCGTCTTGCCTCTACCCAACATCCAACACCTCGCTCAGTAGCTGTTCCAGCCGCCGCGGGTCCTTGCGGCCCGGGCTGGCTTCGACGCCGGAGCAGACGTCGACACCATCGGCGCCGCTCGCCAGGAGGGCCTGCCGGGCGTTGCCCGGCCGCAGACCGCCGGCCACGTAATACGGCCGCGGCAGGGGCAGCCGGGCGAGCGTGCTCCAATCCCAGCTCTCGCCGGTGCCCCCGTAGGTGCCGGCGCGGTACACGTCGAAGAGAAAGGCCGCGGCGCCCCGCTGGGCGGCGAGCGTCGCGAGCTCCACCGCACCAGCCGGTTCGCCCCCGAAGCGTACCGCACGCAGCAGGCGGCCTCCCCACCGCTCACCCTCGGCGGCGCTCTCGTCGCCGTGCAGCTGAACGCGGTCGAGGCCCACCTGGGCGTCGATCGCGGCGATCTCCGCTGCCGGCTGGTTGACGAAGACCCCCACCACCAGCGCCCGGCCGCGCACTCGCGCGGCGATCTCCGCGGCCCGCGCGGGAGGGACGCAGCGGGGGCTGCCGGGGAAAAAATTGAGGCCGATCGCCCGCGCCCCGAGCGCCACCGCCAGCGCGGCGTCGTCGGGGTGGGTCAGGCCGCAGACCTTCACCCCCAGGGCGAGGCCGCTCACCGCAGCAGCTCCCGCAGCGTCGCCGCCGGGTCCGGCGCCACCAGCAGGGTCTCTCCGATGAGAAAGGCGTCGAAGCCGGCGGCGGCCAGCCGCTGGATCTCCGCGGCGCTCTTGAGGCCGCTCTCGGCGACCTTGAGGGCGCCCTTCGGCAAGCGGCGGACGAGGACCTCCGCGCGGCTGAGCGAGACCTCGAAGGTCCGCAGGTCGCGGTTGTTGACCCCGACGAGCTCCCAGCGCTCGCCGCGCAGCTTGGCGAGGTCCGCCTCGTCGTGCAGCTCGATGAGCGGCACCAGCCCCAGCTTCCGAGCGAGGCCCGCGTAGCCGGCGAGCTCGCAGGCGTCGTAGAGCGCCGCCACCAGGAGCACCGCATCGGCCGCCGCGCGTTTCGCCCACCACAGCTGCAGGGGATGGACGACGAAGTCCTTGGCGATCGCCGGCAGCCCCGAGGCGCGCCGGCAGGCCGCCAGCAGCTCGTAGCTGCCGAAGAAGAAATCGGGCTCGACGACCACCGAGAGGGCAGCGGCGCCGGCGGCGGCGTAGGCCCTCGCCTGGGCCTCGGGGTCGAAGCGGCCGGCGAGCGAGCCGAGCCGGGGCGAGCCCATCTTGACCTCGGCGATCACCGCCCGGCCGCGGCGCGCGGCGAGGGCGGCGAGGAAGGCGTTGTCCTCCACCGTGCGCGGCGGCCCCGCAGCCAGCTGCGGCAGCTCTCCGGTCTGCTCGGCGGCGGCGGCGAGGCGCGCGCGGCGGACCGCCGCGATGCGGGGCAGGATGTCGGGCGCGGGCGCGTTCTGCACGCCGAGGGGGCCTCCGCGCCGCTCGCCTGGCGCGGCACGAAGCGCCGCAGGGCCTCGAGACGGGCCGCCGCCTGGCCCGAGAAGAGGGCCTCCTCGGCACGCCGGAAGCCGGCCTCGAGGTCCGGGGCCAGGCCCGCGACGTAGAGCGCGGCGCCGGCGTTGACCAGGGTGATGTCGCTCAGCGGCCCGCCCTCGCCGGCGAGCACCCGGCGCAGCTGGGCGGCGTTCTCGGCCGGCTCACCGCCCCGCAGCTCGGCCGGGCGGGCCCGCGCCACCCCGAGGTCGCCGGGGTCGAGATCGTAGGTCTCGACCTTGCCAGCGCGGACCTCGCCGATGCGCGTCGGCCCGGTGGTGGTGATCTCGTCGAGGCCGTCGGCGCCGTGCACCACCAGAGCGTGGTCGCTGCCCAGCTCGGCCAGCACCTCGGCCACCAGAGGCACGAGGTCCCGGCGGTAGACGCCCATCAGCTGGCGGCGGGCCGCCGCCGGGTTGGTGAGCGGTCCCAGCAGGTTGAAGGCGGTGCGGATCCCCAGCTCGCGGCGCACGGGCATCGCCTGTTGCATGGCGGGATGGTAGGCCGGCGCGAAGAGAAAAGCGATCCCTAGCTCTGCGAGCGCCTGGGCCGCGGTCTCCGGCGTCATCTCGATCTCGACGCCGAGCGCGGCGAGCACGTCGGCCGAGCCGGAGCGGCTGGAGACCGAGCGGTTGCCGTGCTTGGCGACCACGGCACCGCCGGCGGCCGCCACCAGGGCCGCGGCGGTCGAGACATTGAACGTCCCCTGGCCGTCGCCGCCCGTGCCGCAGGTGTCGATCAGCTGCGGGCAGCGATGCGGGATCGGCCGCAGGCGCCGGCGCATGGCGAGGGCGGCGCCCACGATCTCGTCGCGCTGCTCGCCCTTCATCCGCAGGGCCACCAGGAGGGCGGCCTTGTGCGCCTCGCTCATCCCACCGTCCATCAGCAGGCCGAAGAGGTGCTCGGTCTCCTCACGGCTCAGGTGGCCGCCGTCGACGAGACGCTGGATCGCCGCGCTCGGCGCGATCATCGGGCCACCTCCGCCGGGCCTTGCCGGCTCGCTTGCCCGCCCGCCGCGGCGAGGAAGTTGGCGAGCAGGTGCGGGCCCACCTCGGTCAGCACCGACTCGGGGTGGAACTGCACCCCGAAGTAGGGCAGCTCGCGGTGGCGCATCGCCATCAGCACGCCGTCCTCGGCCCAGGCCAGGGGCTCGAGCTCGGCGGGAAGCGTCTCCTCGCCCACCTCCAGGCTGTGGTAGCGGGCGGCGGGGAACGGGTCCGGCAGGCCGGCTAGCAGCCCGGCGCCGCCGTGGCGGACCGCCGAGGCCTTGCCGTGCATCAAGCGGGGCGCCCGCCGCACACTGGCGCCGAAGGCGAGCCCCAGGGCCTGGTGGCCGAGGCAGACGCCCAGCACGGGCAGGCGCGCGCGGCGCTGTAGCAGCTCGACGCAGATCCCCGCCTGCTCCGGCCGCCCGGGGCCGGGCGAGAGCACCACCGCCGCCGGCCGGCGAGCGAGGAGCTCGTCGACGCTCAGCGCGTCGTTGCGCGCCACCTCGACCTCGGCGCCTTGCTCGGCCAGCATCTGGACCAGGTTGTAGGTGAAGGAATCGTAGTTGTCGACGACGTGGATCATCCCGTCTCCTCCCCCAGCTGCTCGGCGAGCGCCACGGCGGCGAGGAGCGCGGCTGCCTTGCTCTCGGTCTCGCGCTGCTCGGCGGCCGGGTCCGAGTCCGCCACGATGCCAGCGCCAGCGGTGATCGAGGTCTCGCCCTCGCGCACCACCAGGGTACGGATGGTGATGCAGGTGTCGAGGTCGCCGGTGAACGACAGGTAGCCCACCGCCCCGGCATAGGGGCCGCGGGCCTCCGGCTCGAGCTCGTCGATGATCTCCATGGCGCGGATCTTCGGCGCCCCTGAGACGGTGCCGGCGGGAAAGCAGGCGAGCAGGGTGTCGAGGGCGCCGGCTGCCGAGGCCGGCCGCGCCGCGGCGAGCTCCGCCTGGACGCTCGACACCAGGTGCATCACATGGCTGTAGCGCTCGATCGCCTCCGACTCCACCACCCGCACCGTGCCCGGCTGGGCGACCCGGCCGAGGTCGTTCCTGCCGAGGTCGACCAGCATCACGTGCTCGGCCCGCTCCTTAGGATCAGCGGCGAGCTCGGCGGCGAGACGGGCGTCTTCCTCGGGGGTGGCGCCACGGGGCCGGGTGCCGGCGATCGGCCGCGTCTCGATGCGGCGGCCGGCCTTGCGCACCAGCATCTCGGGCGAGGCGCCGACCAGGCTCGCCTCCGGCGCCTCCAGGAGCACCATGTAGGGCGAGGGGTTGATCAACCGCAGGGCGCGGTAGAGGCGCCGCGGGTCCACCCGCCGGCCGAGCCGGAAGCGGCGGGCGAGCACCACCTGGAAGATGTCTCCCGCCAGGATGTGCTCCTGGGCCCGGCGCACGGCGGCCTGGAAGCACGGCCCGTCGAGGCTCGGCTCGGCGGCGATCGGGCCCCGCCCGGCGCTCGGCGGCCGGCGCAGGGCACCGGCGCCGCGGGTCGCCCCGAGCCCCCAGCTCAGCAGGTCGAGGGCCTGCTGGGCCTCCGCCGCCGAGCGCTCGCCGGGGATCTCGTTGGCGACCACGAAGAGCCGCTGGTAGGCGTGATCGAAGACGACGACGTCATCGAAGCGGCCGAGGAGCGCGATCGGCAGGTCGAAGGGGTCGGGTGGCCGGCCGGGCAGGCGCTCGACCAGGCGCACGAGATCGAAGCCGAAGTAGCCCACGAAGCCGCCGGCGAAGGGCAGCCCCACCGGCTCGCTCGCCAGGCCGTCCACGGCGCGGCGCAACGCTGCGAGCGGCGGGCCGGGCAGCACCTCACGACTGCCGTCGCGCCGCTCGACCTCCAGGCGGTCGCTCCATAGCCGGTAGATCTCGCTCGGTGCCGCCCCCAGCAGGCTGTAGCGCGACACCCGCTCACCGCCGGTGACGCTCTCGAAGAGGAAACACACCGGCGAGAGCGCCGCCAGGCGCTGGTAGACGGCGAACGGGGTGAGGGTGTCGGCCAAGAGCTCACGGACGTGGGGGATGGCCCGCCGCACCGCCCCGCTTGCCGCTGCCCCAGGGCCTGCCGCTGCCCCAGGGCCTGCCGCTGCCTCAAGGCTCGCCATCGCCGCCCCCTCGCGTCGTCGCGCGGTGCCGGCGCGCCAGCTCGGCCGCCACCCGCTCGGCGCCGACGCCGCGGGCGGCGAGCAGAACCAGCAGGTGATAGAGCAAATCGGCGGCCTCGCTCACCAGCCGCTCGTCCCCCGTCGCATCGAGGCCGGCGATCACCGTCTCGACGCCCTCCTCCCCCACCTTCTGGGCGATCCGCGGCAGGCCCGCGGCGAAGAGCCGGGCGGTGTAGCTCTCCGCCGCCGGCGCCGCCTGGCGTTGGGCGATCACCGCAGCCAGCCAGCCGAGCTCCAGGCGGGCCGGGTTGGGCTCGAAGCAGGTCATGGTGCCACGGTGGCAGGCCGGCCCCGCGGGCTCCACTCGCAGCAAAACGGTGTCGCCGTCGCAGTCGGCGAGGGCCTCGACCAGGGAGAGCTCGTGGCCCGAGGTCTCGCCCTTGCGCCACAGGCGCTGCCGCGAGCGGCTCCAGAAATGCGCCAGGCCGCTCGCCAGAGTGAGCTCCAGGGCCTCACGGTTGGCCCACGCCAGCATCAGCACGGCGCCGGTGCGGGCGTCCTGCGCCACCACCGGCAGCAAACCGCGCTCGTCGAAGACCAGCCGGTCGAGATCGATCATGCCGCCACCTCCCGGATGGGAAACCCTTGCGCCGCGAGGTAGCGCTTGACGTCGCCCACGGTGTGGTCCCCCTGGTGAAAGATCGAGGCGGCGAGCACCGCCGAGGCGCCGGCGGCGAGGCCCGCCGCCAGGTGCTCGAGGCGGCCGGCACCGCCGGAGGCGATCACCGGCACGGTGACCCGCTCGACCGCCGCTCGCAGCAGCGCGAGGTCATAGCCGTCGCGAGTGCCGTCGCTGTCGATCGAGGTGAGGAGCACCTCTCCCGCTCCCTGCTCGACGCCCGCCGCGATCCAGGCGAGCGCGTCCAGGCCGGTGCCCTGCCGGCCGCCGTGGGTCACCACCTCCCAGCCGTCGGCCACCCGCCGGGCATCGACCGAGAGCACCACACACTGGCTGCCGAAGGTCGCGGCGAGCTCACCCAGGAGCGCCGGCCGGGCCACCGCGGCGCTGTTGACGCCCACCTTGTCCGCCCCGGCGGCGAGCAGCCGGCGGGCGTCTGCCACCGAGCGCACGCCACCGCCGACGGTGAGCGGCACGAAGACCCGCCCGGCCGCCCGCTCCACCCAGTCGAGGTCGGTGTCGCGGCCCTCGGGCGCCGCCGTGATGTCGAGGAAAACGATCTCGTCCGCCCCCTGGCGGGCGTACTCGCCGGCCAGCGCGGCCGGGTCGCCCTGGTCGGCGAGGGCAGTGAAACGCACGCCCTTGACCACCCGGCCGGCGGCGACGTCGAGGCACGGCACCACCCGCCGCGCCAGTCGCGTCAGGCCGGCAGCCTCGGCCCTGGCGAGGGCATTGGTGCTCATCACCCGCCTCCGGCCACGGCGGCGAGCGCCGCCGCGAGCGTGAAGGCGCCCTCGTAGAGCGCCTTGCCGACCACCACGCCGCCGATCCCCGGCCGCGCGGCCGCAGCTTCCAGATCGGCCAGGGCGCGCACCCCGCCCGAGACCAGGGCCGGCAGGCCGCTGAGTGTGCCGACTCGTGCCGCGAGGTCGAGGTTGGGGCCCCACAGCGTGCCGTCGCGCTCGATGTCGGTCACCAGCACCGCCGGGCAGGGCAGGCCGACGAGGCCGGCGCAGGCGTCGGCCAGCGAGATCTCGGCCTCCTCCTTCCAGCCGGCCAGCCGCACGGCACCGCCCGAGCAGTCGAGGGCGGGGACCAGGCGGCCAGGGTGCCGGCAGGCGCACTCGGCGAAGCCCTCCGGGTTGCGCAACAGGAGCGAGCCCACCACCGCCCGCTCGCAGCCGGCAGCCAGCGCAGCCTCGATGCGTTCCAGGCTCCGCAGGCCGCCGCCGAGCTGGATCGCCGGCCGCTCCCCGCTCGCCAAGAGGCGAGCCAGAAGCTCCGCCTGGGGCGCCTCGCCGAGGGCGGCGTCGAGGTCCACGATGTGCACCCGCTCGACACCGGCGGCGTGAAAGTCGGCGAGCAGGCCGAGCGGTTCTTCCCTGTAGACCCGGCGGCGGGCGTCGTCACCCTGGGTGAGGCGCACCACCTGGCCCTGGCGCAGGTCGATCGCCGGCAACAGCTCGCAGCGGCGGCCCTCAGGTTCCGGCATGCGCCATCTCCAGGAAGTTGGCAAGCAGCCGGAGGCCCACGCGGTCGCTCTTCTCGGGGTGGAACTGGGTGCCGAAGACGCGCCCCGCGCCGGCCGCCGCGACGAGATCGCGGCCGTGGCGTGCCCTCGCCAGCACCTGCTGCGGGGGCACGTCGGCCGGCGCGTAACTGTGCACGAAGTAGACGGAGGAGCCCGCCGGGATGCCGGCGAAGAGAGGGTTCTCGCGGCTGATGTCGAGCTGGTTCCAGCCGATGTGCGGCAGCGGGACGGTCGCCGGCAGCCGGGTCACGCGGCCGGCCAGGAGACCGAGCCCGGGCGTCTCGCCGAACTCTTCGCTCGCCGCAAAGAGGAGCTGGAAGCCGACGCAGATCCCCAGCAGCCAGGCCCCGGCGGCGAGCGCCGCGCGCAGCGCCGCCTCCCTCTCGCCGCGCAGGCGCTCGCGGGGCGGCCGGAAGGCACCGACCCCGGGAAGCAGCAGGCAGCGGGCGGCAGCGATCGCCGCCGGCTCGGCGCTGATCGCCGCCTCGGCCCCCACCGCGGCGAGGGCACGGCGCAGGTTGCCGAGGTTGCCCACCCCGGCGTCGACGACGAAGGCCTGCCTCAAGCCAGCACCCCCTTGGTGCTCGGCACGGCGGCGCCGCCGCGGCGGGCGACGGCCTGGCGCCAGGCAAGGGCGAGGGCCTTGAACGAGGCCTCGGCGGCGTGGTGGGGGCTTCTCGCGGCGAGAACGCTCAAGTGCAGCGTGAAGCGCCCGCGGTCGGCGAGGGCATGGAAGAAGTCGTGCAGCAGGCTGTAGGGCAGCTCGCGGGTGAGCCAGCTCGCCTCCAGGGCCGGCGGCACCTCATGGGCGAAAAGGCCGCGGCCCGAGAGGTCGACGACGGCGCGCGCCAGGGCCTCGTCGAGGGGCGCGTAGGCGTGGGCGAAGCGGACCACGCCGCGGCGCTCGCCCAACGCTTCCCGCAGGGCCTCGCCGAGGGCGATCCCCACGTCCTCGACCGTGTGGTGGAGGTCGACGTGGACGTCGCCGCGCGCGGCCAGGGCGAGGGCGAGGCCGCCGTGGGTGGCGAGGGCGTCGAGCATGTGGGCGAAAAAGCCGTTCGGCACCTCGATCCCCGGCTCCCAGCCCGCCGGCAGCACGCCGTCGAGGCCGAGGGCGAGGCGCACGGAGGTCTCGCGCGTGGTGCGCTCGTAGGTCGCCGTGCGGGGCAGCAGAGACGTCTCGTCGTTCATCGCACCTCCGCGAGGACCTCGTCCAGGGCCTGCGCCGTGTCCCGGAGGGCGGGGCCACTGCCCACCGAGAAGCGCAGGCAACCGGCGAGGCCAGGGCCGGACGACACGTCCCGTACCAGGATGCCGCGCCGCGCCAGGCCGTCGCGCACCGCGTTGTGCAGCGCCGCCCCGAGGCGGACGAGGACAAAGTTCGCCTCCGAGGGGAAGACGGTGAAGCCCCGCGCCGCAAGCATCGCCTCCCATTGCGGGCGGCGGGCCACCAGCAGGCGCACCCGCCGCTCGGCCACCCTGGCGGCGGCCACGCACTCCTCGCCGGCGATCGCCGCCGCGTGGCCCACGTTGTAGGGCAGCTTCACCTTGAGGAGCTCGGCCACCAGCGCGGGGGCCGCGAGCAGGTAGCCGAGGCGCAGGCCGGCGAGGGACCACGCCTTGGAAAAGGTGCGAAACAGCACGAGATGTGGGTAGCGCGCCAGGAGCGGCCGGTAGTCGTGGCGGCAGAACTCGCCGTAGGCGTTGTCCAGGAGGAGCGGCGCTTCGAGGCGGGCGAGCAGGCCCTCGACCCACTTGACGCTCGCGGCGTCCCCCACCGGGTTGTTGGGCGAGGTGAGGAGGACGGGCCGCTGCGGGTCGCGGGCGACCTCGGCCGCGAGCTCGGCCAGGGGCAGGTGGAGGTCGGGCCGCGGGCCGAGGAAGCGCGGCCGCGCCCCCGAGCGCTCGATCATGCCGCGGTAGAGGGCAAAACCGGGCAGGGCGGTGAGCACCTCGCTACCCGGCGCTGCCAGCGCCTCGAGGGTGATCGCCAGGAGCTCGTTCGAGCCGTTGCCCACCAGCACCCCGGCCGCCGGGTGGCCATGGTGGCGGCCCAAAGCGGCGCGCAGGGCATCGGAGTGGAAATCCGGGTAATGGGCCCAGTTGCGGGCGAGCAGGCGGCCGGCGATGCGCTCCTTCAGCCACCGCGGCAGGTCCCACGGCACCTCGTTCTGGTCCAGCTTGTGGCGGCAGGGCGTGAGGTCGAGGTGGTAGACCTTACCGGCCCGCACCTCCGGCCGCACGAAGTCGCTCACCGGGTCGAGGTACTTCATCGTCCATCCTCCTCAGCTCGGCCGGCACTGAGGCCGGCGGCTTCCAACGCAACGACCTCGCGCCAGCGCGCCGCGGCAGCGTGCGCCGGCAAGCCCTCGGCGGTGGCCACGGTGGCCGTCGGGCCTGCCCAGCGGGCGGCGACCGCCGGCGAGATCCGCACCGCGTGGCTACGCTTCACGAAGTCCTCGACGCCGAGCGCCGAGGCGAAGCGCGCCGAGCCGCAGGTGGGAAGCACATGGCTGGGGCCGGCGAGGTAGTCCCCGAAAACCTCCGCGGTGGCGGCGCCGAGGAAGATCGCCCCCGCCGCGCGCACCCGCGGCGCCAGCGCCTCGGCCTCCTCCCCCACCAGCTGCAGGTGCTCGGGGGCGATCGCTGCGATCACCTCGAGGGCCTCCTCAGCGTCGTTCACCAGGAGTGCCACGCCGTGGCCGGCGAGGGCGGCGCGCGCCACCTCGGCCGTCGCCAGCGTGGTGAGCTGCTCGGCGAGGGCGGCGCGCACATCCTCGATCAGCCGCCGTGACGCGCTCACCAGGATCGGCGCCGCCAGCGGATCGTGCTCGGCCTGGGCGAGGAGGTCGGCGGCGACGAGGCGGGGGTCGGCGCTCGCCTCGGCGACGATCACCACCTCGGTGGGCCCGGCCAGGCCGTCGATCGCCACGTCGCCGTAGACGGCCCGCTTGGCGGCCGTCACCCAGGCGTTGCCGGGGCCGACGATTTTGTCCACCCGGGGGATCGTCGCGGTGCCGTAGGCGAGGGCGGCGACGGCGTGGGCGCCGCCCATCCCCCACACCTCGCCGATACCCAGGCGGGCGAGGACGTAAGCCAGCACCGGGTTGCGGCCGTAGGCCCCGGGCGGCGTCGCGACGGCGATCTCAACGACCCCCGCCACTTGCGCCGGCACCACCGTCATGATCACCGTCGAGGGGTAGGCGGCGAGGCCGCCCGGCACGTAGACCCCCACCCGCCGCAGGGGCTGCCGGCGCTCCTCGAGCCAAATCCCCGGCTCCTCCAGCACACTGGCCGCGTGGCGCTGCGCGCGGTGGAAGCGCTCGACGCGATCGATCGCCAGCTCGAGCGCGGCGCGGAGGTCGGCGGCGACGCCAGCCGCAGCCTCGGCGAGCGGCGGCACCGCCAGGCCGAGGCCGGCGGCCGCCGTCGCCGGGCTGCCGTCGAAACGCCGCACGGCATCGAGCAGCGCGGCGTCGCCACCCCGGCGCACCGCCTGTACCAGGCGCTCGGCACCGCGACTGGTCTTGCGATCCAGCACGGCGCCACGCCGCGCCGCCAGCCGTTCCAGGCGGCGCCGGCCGGCGCGCGAGGCGAGCTTGACCAGGGGCAGAAGCTTCATTCCGCCATCCCCGCTTCCTCCATCCCCCGCACGAGGGCATTGAGCCGTGGTCGCAGCCGCTGGTAGGAGGCACGGTTGGCGACCACCAGGGGCGCCACCTCGACCACCGGGGCGAGCTCGACGAGGCCGTTCTCGGCCAGGGTGCGGCCAGTCTGCACGATGTCCATGGCGACCTCGGCGAGATCGAGCACCGGCGCCAGCTCGACCGAGCCCGAGAGCTCGAGCACCTCGGCGCTCCAGGCCTGGCCCGCCACCCAGCGACGGGCGATCTGCGGGTACTTGGTGGCCAGGCGGACCTGGCTCCCCGGCGCCGGCAGGGCGCCAGGGCGGCCGATCAGCGCCAGCCGGCAACGGCCGGCGACGAGACGGGCCGGGGTGAGGAGGTCGCCGTCCACCTCCGCCAGCACGTCGCTGCCGACGATGCCGAGGTCGGCCACCCCGTGCTCGACGTAGCGGGGCAGGTCCCAGTCCTTGAGCAGGAGGACCTCGAAGCCGTCCGCCGGGAAGGCGACGCGCAGCTGGCGGCCGTCGGCGGCGAGGCCGTTCAAGCTGCAACCGGCAGCGCGCAGGGCGGCGAGGGCAGCGGCGAGGTTGCGGCCCTTGGGCAGGGCGAGGCGGATCACCCGCCACCTCCGCTCTCGGCGCCCAGGCCTTCGATGCCGAGCGAGAAGCCCACCGCCGGCACCGCCGCCCCCAGCCGCGCGAAGAGGCTGTCGTAGCGCCCGCCCGCCGCCACCGGCAGGGCGCGCCGGCCGACGTAGGCCCGGAAGACGACGCCGTCGTAATAGCCGCGGGCGCCGGAGGCCGCCGCCAGGCGGGGATCACGGCCGTAGAGGGCGAACTCGGCGAGGTCCACCACCACTTGCAGGCCGGGCAGCGCGCGGCCGAGCTCGGCGACGAGGCCGTCGAGACGGGCGAGCTCGGCAGCCACCGCCTCGCCGAGCACGGCGGGGTCCGCCGGCCGGCCTTCCTCGACGATCTCGAGGAGGGCCGACGACGACGCCCGCGCCGCCTGGCGCTCGCGGCGCGCCACCCGTTCGGCGAGGGCACCGGCCGCGTCGCCGGCTGCCGCCAGCAGCAGGCCGTCGAGGGCACCGGCGAAACCCAGCACCAGCTGCGGCGCCGGCGCCCCGGCGGCGAGCAGGCACTCTCCCAGCAGACGGACGACGGCGGCGTCGGCCGCCGGCCCTGCCTCGCCGATGCGCTCGACGCCCAGCTGGTAGAGCTCGGCGAGATGGCCAGCCCCGGCCTCCTGCCGGCGCACCACGTCACCGCGGTAGAAGAGCGCGAGCGGCAGGCCGACGGCCGCCAGCCGCGGTGCCAGCAGGCGGGCCAGCAGGGGCGTGAAGTCGGCCCGCAGGGCGAGCTCCTCGCCGCTCTGGTCGAGGAAGCGGTAGAGCTCGGCGCGGTTGCCGGCGGCAAGCAGCGGCTCGTAGGGCTCCAGGTAGTCGAGGATGGGGAGGATCACCTCGCGGTAGCCAGCCCCCTCCAACCGCTCGAGCAGCCGGCCTTCGAGGCGGCGACGACGCTCGGCGGCCTCGAAGAAGAGGGCGGCGACGCCCACCGGCAGGGCGGCCGAGACCCTCACGGTGAGGCCTCCCCCGGCGCCTTCAAGCCGAGCACCTCGCGGCAGGCCGCCACGGGCAGCTCGGCCCCGGTCATCGAGCGGAACTGCGCCCGCGCCTGGGCGAGGAGCACCTCGCGGCCGTCGACCACGGTAAGACCACGCTCGCGCGCGGCGCGGACCAGGGCCGTCTCGGCGTCACCGTAGACGAGGTCGACGAGGACGGCGCCGGGCGCCATCGCCGCGACACTGATGGCCGGCGCCGCGCCCGGCGCGCGACCCACCGAGGTGGCGTTGACCACCACGGCGAAGGGGCCCGGGTCGAAGCCCGCCAGCGGTTGCGCGGCGACGTGCAGGCGAGCCGCCACCCGCCGCGCCCGCTCGCCGTCCCGGTTGACCAGGGTGACGGCGGCGCCCGCCGCCCGCAGGCCCGCCGCCGCTGCCGCCCCGGCGCGCCCGGCGCCTACCACCGCCACCGGCCGCCCCGTGAGCGGGATGCCGCGCTCGGCGAGCGGCAGCGTGACGCCCTCGGGGTCGGTGGTCTCGGCCTCCCAGACCCCGCCCCGTGGCACCAGCGTGTTGGCGCCGCCGCAGAGCTGGGCGAGGGGGCTCGGCGCCCCGGCGACGGCAAGGGCGGAGTCCTTGTGCGGGGTGGTGATCGAGAGGCCGGCGAGGCCCAGCCCCAGGGCGTCGAAGCCCACGCCCTCGACGACCTCCAACCAGAACTCACCGAAGGCCTCGACGTGGAAGGGCAGATAGAGATACGGCAGGCCGAGCAGGCGGTAGCCCAGGTTGTGGAGGCGGGGAGAGAGCGAATGGGCGACCGGGTTGCCGACGATGCCGCAGACCTTCTCGATCGCCGGCAGCTCGGGCAGCCCATAGTCGGCGATCAACCGCTCGATCGTGATCTGCCCCGGCGCGGCCGGCTTGCTGCCCCAGGCCCCGTAGACCACGGGGGCACCGAGCCGCGGGGCGAGCAGGCGGGTCCAGGCGCCGACCGGCCCGGAAGCGAAGGCGGCGACATCACGGCGGCCGAGCTGGGCGAGGAGCAGCAGCGGCGCCCATTCCTCGCCGGGCTGGGCGGCGGCCGGCACCAGCTTGTAGAGGGCCGCGGGCGTCTCCTCCATGCTGGCGAGGCGCGCTTCCAGGGTGGCGAGGTCGGCGGCGGCGCCGTGCCAGGAGAGCACGCGGCGATCGGCCGGCACCTTGCGCAGCAGCTCGGCCGAGAGGTCCCGCTCCACCTCGAGGTCGACGCGGTCGTAGCCCGCGGCCAGGGCCGCGCTCAGGCGTTCGCGGCGCCGGCCGGCGGCGGCCTCGGAGGCCCCGCCCTCGGCAGCGCTGCGCAGGGTGTAAAGGAGCCGGCAGCCGGTCTCGGCGGCGAGGGGCCCGGGAGGTAAGTCCCCCACCAGGTCGGCCCGCACCTCCAGCCAGTCGACCGCGGCCGGCAGGGCCGCCAACCGCTCGGCGGTGGGCGGCTCGGTGAGGCTGGCGATCAGGCTCGCCCGCTGGGGCCGCTCGCTGTGCTCGGCACGTTCGGCGCTCAAGGCAAAAGCTCCTCTCGGGTCCCGAGAGGAGCTGCGAAGGTCGCTGTCAGCGCTTGCTCGTCCCGGGCCGCGAAAACCGGGACGGTGGCCGCCCGGCTCAGACGGAATGGTGCCCGTGGCCGTGCCAACGCCAGCTGGGGGCGGCGGTGGAGGCGGCGCGGACGATCGAACCGGGCGTCATGGTGCGGGGATTAGAGCAGGGGCCTCGGAGGGTGTCAAGGAGCCAAGGCCGGCGCCGGGCGGCAAGCTCACAGCGAGACAGGAGGAGACTCGGAGCGCGACACTCGTGCCCATCCGGCCCAGGCAGCCGTAGGAAGGCCGCTCCCGTCAGGCCGCTCCTCCGACGGCGGCGGCCCCCTCTTGCATGTAGGCGCCGTCTCGGTACGCCGGCACGCAGCGACTGACGTCGAGAGCCGACGCCAGGGCGACGTCCTGCGCAAAGCCACGCGCCAGCAGCTCCTGGCCGGAACCGCAGGCGTGGAGCAGCCCTGACAGGTCCGTTCGGACGCCTTGAAAGGTGCTGTAGGCCGCTTGGGCCTCTGGAGATCGCGTCCCCTCCAAGGCGCTGATGATGGCGCCGGCACCCACCCAATCTTCAAACGCCGGGCGCAGGCCCCCCTCCCCGGGCCAGCGTTCCCCCGCCGGGATGACAGCGATTCGCCGGCCGTACCGTTGCGCGGCGACTGCCACTGCCCGCGCGTTGCGCAAGCACCCGGCCAGCGTGGGCACCTCGCCCGTCCGCAAGGTCATCGTGGCGCCATTGGGCGAGGGCAAGACCAAGCGAGTTCTGGCAGGTAGACGTTGCAGCGACTCGGGCGACAACGAGTACCCGGGTTCGCCGCGACGCACCGCCACGATCGCTCCGACGGACGCCGCGAAAGCTGCGGTTGCGGCATCGTGCAGGCGGCAAGGGTGGACCAGGGCGCCGCGGCTGGTAGCAATCTCCACACTGGTCGAAAACGACAGCACGTCGACGATGATCACGACGTCGCTGCTGGGAGCCAGGTGCACGACACCTTGTTCCCCCCACTCACAGCGGACCTCGAATGCCGTCTGATCGAATGTCATCCGTGTCGTTCCCACCGCCTTGCCGGCACCGAGGAGGGTGCGACCCGCCGAGATCTCTGGCAACAGGCGGTGCGAGCAAGCATCTCGGCATCGGGCGGAGCTTTCACGCCAGAGCATACGTGTCCGCCGTTGCGAAGCAACTCCGGTCCGCCGCCGACCCGCCAGGGTGGGCCGCCAACCCTTGAGGGGGTCGGCCCGGCCGGCGCCGGGCGGCAAGCTGGCAGCGAGAAAGGAGGTGATCGCCATGCCCGAGCTTCCCTCCCAGGTGGCTGCCTTCCTCGCCGGCCGGCGCTTCGCCGTGGCAGGCGTCTCGCGCGACGGAAAACAGGCCGCCAACGCCGTCTATCGCAAGCTCAAGGCGGCCGGTTATGAGGTGGTGCCGGTCAACCCCAACACCAGCGAGGTCGAGGGCGTGCCCTGCTACCCGGAACTCGGCGCCGTGCCGGGTGAGCTCGACGGCCTGATGGTGGTGACCCACCCGCTGGTCGCCGAGGGCCTGGTGCGCGCCGCCGCGGCGCGCGGCGTGCGGCAGATCTGGTTCCACCGCTCGTTCGGCGACGGCAGCGTCTCGCCGGCCGCCGTCGCAGCCTGCCGCGAGCTCGGCATCGAGCCGATCGTCGGCGGCTGCCCGCTGATGTATTGCCAGCCGGTCGATTTCGGCCATCGCTGCATGCGTTGGTGGCTGGCCCGCAAAGAGCGCGTGCCGATCTGAGCCGGCGAGGTGGGCGACTCCTACCCGAAAGCCGTGGCGCTCCCCCTGGCGGCGCGCTACAGTGGCGGCGATGCACGAGCTCTCGATCGCCCACTCGCTGGTCGAGATGGCCGAGGCGGCCGCTCGCCAGGCGGCGGCGCGCCGGGTCGAGTCCGTGCAGGTCGCCGTGGGGGTGCTCTCCGGGATCGAGATCGGCGCCCTCACCTTCTGCTACGACATCGCCACCCAGGGTACCCTGCTCGCCGGCTCGCGGCTCGACGTCCGCAGCCTGCCGGTGGTGGTGCACTGCCCGCGATGCGACAGCGACGAGGAGCTCGCCGACGTCCGCAGCTTCGTCTGCCCCCGCTGCGGCACGCCCACCGGCGATCTGCGCCAGGGCCGCGAGCTCCACCTCGAAGCGCTGGAGATCGACAGCGAGGCCGACGCATGAGCACGCGCATCATCGAGATCCGTCAAGGCGTCCTCAACAAGAACGACGAGCTCGCCCGCGCGCTGCGTGGCCGCTTCGAGGCGGCCGGCGTGCTCGCCTTGAACCTGGTCTCCTCGCCCGGTACCGGCAAGACGGCGCTCCTCGAGCGCACGCTCGCCGAGCTGGTGCGGCGGGGTGAGCGGGTGGCAGCCGTGGTCGGCGACCTGGAGACCGACAACGACGCCCGCCGGCTGGCAGCGAGCGGTGCGCCGGTGCGCCAGATCAACACCCACGGCCGCTGCCACCTCGAAGCCGAGGTGGTCGGCGCCCACCTCGAGGGCTGGGACCTCGGTGCCCTCGACTACCTGTTCATCGAGAACGTCGGCAACCTGGTCTGCCCGTCGAGCTACGACCTCGGCGAGGCGCTGCGGGTGGTGCTGCTGGCGGTCACCGAGGGCGAGGACAAGCCGCGCAAGTACCCCGGCATCTTCAACTCGGCGGACGCCGCCGTGATCACCAAATGGGACCTCGCCGCCGCCTGTGAGCTCGACGAGGCGGCGATGGTGGCGAGCATCGCGGCGGTGCGGCCCGGCATCCCGGTGCTCAAGGTGTCGGCGAAGACCGGCTACGGGATGGACGCCTGGCTCGACTTCCTGCTCGCACGCCGGGCAGCGCAGAGCCCGGCCCTCTAGTTCCGGCTCGCGACCTTCGGCTCGCTACTTCCGGCTCGAGGGCGGCACCAGGCCGCGAATGCGCAGATAGGTCACCAAGTTGCCATAGTGCTCGTTCGTGTGGGCGGTGAGGAAGGAGAACACGGCGGCGGCCGGCACCTCACGGCTGCCGAACGGTACCGGGCGCAACAGGGCTGCGTCGTCGAGGCCGGCGAAGGCCTTCTCGCATTCCGTCGTCGAGAGCTTGAGGACGGCCACCAGATCGGCCTTGGTCTTCGTGCTCGCCTCCCAACCGGGATCGGCGGCGGTGGTGCCGGTCGCGACCAGGACGCAGAGGCGGCGATGGGCATCGGCGACGTGGGCGACGATCTCGCCGAAGCTCCTCACCTCTGGCGTCGGCTTGAAGGCGAAGCTCTCCTCCGGCATTTCCTCGGCGGCGGCGACGACATTGCCGGTGATCCGCGCGAAATTCCGCGCCAGGGCCTCACTGAGCGCCCGCTCGCTGCCGGCGGCGGGAACGCCGGCGGCCGGTGGTGCGGCCAGGAGCAGCACGGCGCCGACCAGCAGGACGAGCAAAGCGGCGAGCAAGACGAGGGTGCGCGGCTGCGGCGCCGGGCGGGGGGCGGAACGAGGGAAGGGCTGCTGCATGGTGCCTCCGCTAAGCAGGGCGGAGGGCTCATCCCTCCGGCCTCGCTGCGTGGATGGCAGGGCAGGCGCGGCCTATTCCCGCTGGCCGCCGGAGCCCAGGCCCTCGAGGTAGCGATCGAGCGAAGCCACCAGGCGCTGGTCGTCGCCGCGGCTCAGCTGGCCCGCGTCGGCGACCACATAGCCGCGGTTGCGGCCGAGCGCTACCTTGTCGATCTCGAAGCTGTCGACCTCACGGTGCTCGAAGGTGGTCTGCGGGCTGGGCGCCTCGTCCGGCTCGGCGGTGACGAAGATCGAGACGATCCGACCGTCCTTGGCCAGGATCAGGTGGCCCAGCCGATGGTCGCCGCTCGGGCAAACATGGGCGTCGAGCAGGCGATAGCCGAGGCGCTGGTAGTCGATCGCGGCGAGCAGACCACGGTAGCCGGCCAGCTGGGCCTCGGCGAGCGGCACGGGCATCGTCGCCGGCTTCCTGCGGCGCACGGCGCAGCGATCGTGCTGGCTAGCGATGTCGAAGGAGCGCAGTGCCGCCGGGGTGAGGCGCGGCCGAGAGGCAGGGCGGCCGGCTGGCGGTCCGCTCGCCGCCTGCGGGGCCCCGCCCGGCCCTCCTGGCGGACGCTCGACGAGCCAACGGTCGACCACCATGCCGGCGACGAAAGCGACACCGGCGGCTGCGGCCAGGGCCCAGGAGCGCCGCCGGCGGGGCTGCACGGCGGGCGCCAGGGCCGGCACCGCCGCGGCGTCGAGCTTCGCTTCAAGCCGGGCCAGAACGGCGCTTGCCGGCGGCACCTCCACCGCGCTGACGGCCGTGCGGAGGGCGGCCCGCAGCTCCTCGCGACAGGCCAGCTCGGCGGCGCAACCCGGGCAGCTGGCGAGGTGCGCCGAGACCTCGGCCACCTGCGGCGCCGGCAGCTCACCCGCCAAGTAGTCGTCGAGGCGGCCGCAGACGCCCGTGCAGGCGTCGCTCATCGCCCCCACCTCGCGCGGGCAGCGGTGCTCGCTCCTCCGCCACCGGCGCAGTCGGCCAGGACGCGGCGGCGCAGGCTCTCCCGCGCTCGGCTCAGGCGCGACATCACGGTGCCGATCGGCAGCTCGAGCATCTCGGCGATCTCCCGGTACTTGAAGCCCTCGACGTCGGCGAGCAGCACCACGGTGCGAGCCTCGAGAGGCAGCGCCGCGTAGGCGGTGCGCAGCTTGCGGGCAGCGAGGACGTCTCGCTCGCCAGGGCCCGCCGACAACGGGTCCGCCAGCTCGGCCGGCAGCGCTTCGGTCACCGGCATGCGGCGCTGCAGGCGCCACAGCGTGCGGTAGAGGATGCGATAGAGCCAGGCCCGGCAGTTGCTCCCGGCCGCGTAGCCGTCGAACGAGCGCCAGGCTTCGAGAAAGGTCTCCTGCACCAGGTCCTCGGCGCCGGGACCGTCCTGGACCAGGCGGGTGGCAAAACGCAGCAGCTCCGGCAAATGGCCGAGGGCCTCTTGCGAGAACTGTTCGCGTCGCGTCTCTGGCATCACTCGCCACCGGCTGCCGGGCCGGTTCATGGGTAGATGGCTGGCTCCGTCGAGACTATTCCACCGGGTCTCAATTTGGTACGATCTCGTACCAAATGCAGCCTACGCCCCTGCTCTCCCTCCTCCACCAAGCTCACGTCCAGACGTCCCTCCACCTCGACCGCGCCCTCGCCGACCTCGGGGTGACGGCCCAGGAAGCGCAGCTGCTGGCCTTCGTCGCGGTGCGCGGCAAAGCGGCGATCGGCAGCGTTCGCAAGCTGCTCGGCTGCCCGAAATCGACCCTTACGAGCTTGCTGCGCCGGCTCGCCGGGCGCCAGCTCATCGCGCTCGCCGCCAACCAGGACGACCGCCGCTCGGGGCTGGTCGTGGCGACGCCGGCCGGGGCCGCGCTCGGCGAGCAGGCCCGGCAGCGCGTGCTCGCCCTCGAGACGCAGCTGCAAGCGCGGGTCGCCGCCGCGGACCGGCGGGCGCTCGAAAGGCTGGTCGCGGCGATCAACGACCTCACCGGGCTCGACCTGCCGGCCGAGCATCCGCTCCCCAACCACCGAAACCCCCAGGAGTGACCATGCACCCGCAGACGCTCTCGACCCAGTTCCAGATCGCCGCCTTCGTCCTCGGGCGCAACCTCGCCGGGATCTCGGACGCCGCAGCGCTCGTCGCGCCGCCCGGCGGTGGCAACTGCCTCAATTGGGTGGTGGGGCACCTTGCCCGCTCCCGCAACCAGGCCATCGGGCTGCTGGGTGAGGTTCCGCCCTACGCCGACGAGGACTTCGCCGCCTACGCACCGGGCGGCTGGGGACCGACGGCGGCGCTTCCCCTGAGCCTGCTCCGCGACCGTCTGGAGGGCCTTGCCGCGGCCCTCGCTGGGGCCCTGGCTGCGGTAAGGCCGGATGCGCTGGCGACCCCTGCACCGTTCAGCCCGACCGGCAACCCCAGCGAGACCGTCGGCTCGCTGTTGGCCGCGATCGCCTTCCACGAGGCCTACCACTGTGGTCAGACGGGTGTGCTGCGCCGGCTCCTTGGCATGCCGGGGGCCCTCACCGCGCCGGGCGAGGCGGGCCACAGCGAGGCGGGCCTCAGCGAGGAATGAGCGGCCGGCGAGTGGGCTGCCACCCGCCGGACTGCGTCCGAGTCACCAGTAGGCGCAGGAGCCGTGGTAGCAGAAGGCTGCGTCACCGCAGGCGAGGGTGCAGTTTCTGACCGAGGGGTCGTTGATGCCGCAGAAGACCCCGCACATGTTGACCGGCTTATTGGCGAAAAGCCGCGCAAAGTCCTCGTCGGAGAGCGTCTGGCCGGGACCGTCCGCGGTGCCGCTGGCGACATCGCCTTGGGGCGCGGGTTGCGTCACCCCTGTGGTGCCCGGCGCCGAGAGCAAGGTGTCCTCGGCCGCCACTGCGGCGGTGAGGCCTAGAACCAGGGCAAAGCAAAGGCCGAGGATGCGCAGTCTCTGGCTCATCGTGGAAATCCCCTTCTCTCTCGACGCTGGCGCCGAGGATCACAGCTCCAGCGCCGATTCGCTGGAGCGTCTTGCTGCTAGCTGGGGCACGTCCGTGCAACACCTAGAAGCCAAGGTGTGCTCAAGGGGCCAGGTGTGACACCAACAGGAGGCCCCGCGGCGAGCGACGAGAAGCGCAGGGAGTTCCTGTCGCGGGCGAGAGGCCCCGCCGATCTGCTCAGGGTTCGAGCACCAGCCGCAGCTCGCCCGGCTGGCTCCCCGTCGCCACCGCACAGCGGCGGAAGGCCGCGAGCGGGGCGAGCAGGGTGGCGTAGTCGCGGAAGCGACGGGCTTCCTTCTCGCCGAGGAGGGGGATCTGCTCCAGGATCTCGGCGATCTGGCGCGCGGTGGCGTGTGCTTCCTGCGGCTGCAGCCAGAGACCGTAGGCGAGGGGCTGGTCCGCTGTCGCGCTGAGGGCCCCCAGCCGCGCGGCGAGGGGTGCCGCCCGCTCCAGGGTGCTCCGCTCGTAGGTAACGTAACCCCAGCCGCCCGCCTCGCCGGCGGGCATCTTGCGGCCCCCCAGGGTGAGCAGGGACTCGCCTGGCAGGCGCCAGCGCTTCGCGGCGTCGCGGAACAGCACGGCGGCGCGCGGCACGGCGAGCTTCTCACCGGCGAAGAGGGCGGCGGCGCGCCCGCCGGCGCGCAGGTCGAGGCCCAGGGCAGCGAGGTCCTCCAGCGCGAGCGGCTGGAAGGCCTCCTCGGGGGCCCAGCTGGCCTCGCCGCGCACCGCGAGGCCGCCCGCCGTTTCGCTCAGCTGGTACTCCCCCGGCGGCACCGCGCCCAGACCCTGTCGCAACCAGAGCCGCGCCAGGGCCTCGCCCTGGGCGGGCACGCCCTCGCCGGCCGGCGGCTGGGCCGCGAGGCTCTCGAGCCGCCACGTGCGGCCCTGCCAGCGCACCCGCGCCGGCTCCGCGCCGACCCGCACCTCGCCGCCGGCGAGCCAGGGGTTGCCCGCCACCCAGCCAGCCAGCCGTGAGACCAGGGCCATCGTCGGGTAGAGCTGGGCGACGGCGGCGAAGCGCTTGCCGTCGCGATCCACCGCCAAGGCCATCTCGCGGGCCGGCGGCGCCGCGAACGGCCCGAAGGAGAACACCGCCGGCGGCGTGAAACCACCCTGGCGGCCGGCCGCGGCGAGGTAGGCGTCGAGGTCACCCACCGCGGCCGCCAGCGCGCCGAGGTTCTGGTGCGGGTAGGCGAGCCAGAGGCAGGCGTCGTAGCCCGCCGTCGCGCAGAGGCTGCCCGCCGGGCCGCCAGCGGTCGGACGGCCGGCCCGAGCATGGGGCGCGTACCAGTACTGCCAGTGCGCCACGGCGCCGAGGACGAGGAGGACCGGGACGGCGAAGCGCAGGAGGCGGCGGGCACGCATGGCGCGCCAGGATATCCCGAGCCCCGGACCTCCGCCCTACCCTCGTCCCGCAGGCGGGAACCGTCTCAGATCTCGGCCAGGTGGCTGAGGGCCTCGCGGTCGACGAGCACGAAGCCGTCCTTCTCGGTGAGCACCAGGTTGTCCTTGCCCCAGCGGCTCATCACCCGGATCGCCGTCTCGATGGTCGTGCCGGAGAGGTCCGCCAGGTCCTGTCGGGAGAGGTTCAAGGGGATCCAGGTCCCAGCTGGCGACGCCTCCCCCATCCGCTCGGCGAGCTTCAAGAAGAGGTGGGCGAAGCGTGCCTCGACACGGCTGCCCGCCACCTCCGGGATCCGCTGGGTAAGCTCGATCAGGCGGAAGGACAGGCCCACCAGCAGGCCACGCACCAGGCTGGGGCAGGTCTCGAGCAGGCGGAAGAAGGCGGCGCGGGGCGTGGCGATGCAGCTGCAATGCTCGAGCGCGAAGGCCGAGGCCGGATAGGGCCGCTCCTCGTAAGCGGCGACGGCCCCCAGAGGGTCGCCGGGGCCCAGGATCTCGAGGATCACCTCTTTACCCGCCGGCAGCAGCTTGACGATCTTGACCCGTCCGTCCACCAGGGTGAAGAGCACGTCCGAGGGATCGCCTTCGGAGAAGATCACCGCCCCACGCTCGAAGGCCTCCAGGCGGGACACTTCGGCGAGCCGGCGGCGGTCTTCTTCCGCCACCCGCCGGTAGAGCGGGTTGGCCCGCAGGATCATGTCGAGCGAGGCTGCCATCGGCGTCCCTCCCGCGCGCTGACCGAGGTTTCAGCTGCTGGTGCTAGCCAGCATACGCCTGGATGCGGCAGACCAGCTCGTCGCGCTCCTCGGCGCTGAGCAGGCGGTCGGTGCCGGGATAGAGGACTTGCTCTTCCTTGGTGTGGTGGGTGTCGAGCAGCTGGCGCAGCTCCCGCCGCAAGCCCTCGACGGGACAGACCGGATCGGTGATGCCGCGCTCGATCTCGGCGAGCAGGCGCTCGATCAGCCGATGCTCCTCCCGCATCACCGCCGTCGGGCCCGCCTCGGGAGAGAGGCCGGAGCGATCCTCGAACTCATGGAAGAGCAGCTCTTCCTCGAAGCCGATATGGCGGCGCAGGCCGCGGGCGAAGCGGCCGTAGACCTCCCCCGCCGCCTCGTAGCGGCGCAGGGAGCGGGCCAGGAAGGCCTCGCGCTCGAGGTCGGCCAGGCGGTCGTGGTCCCAGGAGAGGGCCTCGGCGATCTCGCGCTGGGGCCGACCGCTGCGGCGCGTGACCTCGGTACGCCAGGTCTCCGGCCCCGTCTCGACCGGTGACCATTCGAAGCGCCCCGGTCGCTCCCGTTGCAGGAGGGCCAGCAGGCTGGCCTGCGGATGGTCGCTCACCAGCAGGAAGGACTCCTGCGGCCCCAGAGCGTCGAGGGCGGCGAGCACAGCGGTGGCACGCTCGGCTGCCGGTGACGACTGGCAGAGGAGCGTCACGGGGGCACCGGAGGGGTTCGTCGTCGGTTGCATCGCGGGCCTCCTCGACGCATGGTGCCAAAGCTCGCCACCGGCGCTTATGACCGCCGTCATACCGTGCGCTGCGGGAAGCGGGGCAAGCTCTCGCCATCATGAGCGACACCGCTCCAAAGGTCCGCACCCGGCTCCCCGACCTCGAGCATTGGAAGGCCCAGGTCAAGTGCCAGGCCGGGTGTCCGGTGGCGACGGACGCCGGGCGCTACGTGCAGCTGATCGCCGACGGCCGGGAGGAGGAGGCGTATCTGGTGGCGCGCTCCCCCAACCCGCTGGCCTCGGTCTGCGGCCGGGTCTGCGCCGCGCCCTGCGAGGACGCCTGCCGGCGCGGCGCGATCGACGCCCCGGTGGCGATCCGCGCCCTGAAGCGTTACGTCTGCGAGCGCTACGGCGTCGAGTCGATGCAGCCGCAGACCCAGGACCGGCTGCTCAGCCAGGGCATCGCCGAAGGCAATCGCTACGCCGGTCACCTGCCGCTGCTGCCGGTGGTCGCCGCGGACGGCCACGATCCCGCCTTCGCCGCCCTCGCCGCGGTGCGCCCCGGAGCGGCCCGACGGGTCGCCGTGGTGGGGGCCGGCCCGGCCGGCCTCGCCGCCGCCCACGACCTCGCCCTCCTCGGCTACGACGTGACGGTGCTCGAAGCCGCCGAGGAGGCGGGCGGCATGATGCGCTTCGGGATCCCAGAGTACCGCCTGCCGCGCACCCTGATCCAGGCCGAGATCGACAAGGTGCTCGCCCTGGGCGTCGAGCTGCGCCTCAAGAGCCCGCTGTCGCCCTCCTATGGGCTCGCCGAGCTCAAGGCGGAGGGCTTCGAGGCTGTCTTCCTCTCCGTTGGAGTGAGCCGCGGCCGGGACCTCGCGGTCCCCGGCGTCGAGCTCGACGGCGTCGTCAAGGCCGTCGACTTCCTGCTCAACGTCAACCGCGGCTACCGCGTCGACCTCGGCCGCCGCGTGGTGGTGATCGGCGGCGGCTTCGTGGCCTTCGACGCCGCGCGCACTGCCCTGCGCCTCACCCAGGAGAGCCAGCTCGGCAGCCTGGAAGCGGAGATCGAGGCCGAGGGGGACGCCCGCCTCAAGGAGGCCTTCGACTCGGCGCGAGCGGCCCTGCGCGGCGGCGCCCAGGAGGTGACGGTCGTCTCGCTCGAGACCTTCGACGAGATGCCGGTGCTGCGCACCACCCAGGGCCACGAGGAGCTCGACGAGGCGCAAAAGGAAGGCGTCCACTTCCTTACCCGCCGCGGCCCCGCTCGCTTCGAGGGGCACGGCCGGCTGGAGCGCGTCGCCCTGCGCAAGGTGGAGTCCGTGTTCGACGCCGCCGGCCGCTTCGCACCGACCTACGACGACGGCGACGTGATGGAGCTCGCCGCCGACAGCTGCATCCTGGCGATCGGCCAGCAGCCGGACCTCTCCTTCCTCAAGCCCGGCGACGGTGTCGAGCTGACCGCGGCCGGGGTGATCAAGGTCGATCCGACGACCCTCGCCACCTCGACCCCAGGCGTCTACGCCGGCGGCGACGTGGCCTTCGGGCCCCGCAACCTGATCGCCGCGGTGGCCAACGGCAAGCGCGCCGCCCGCTCGATCCACGAGCACCTGTCGGCCGCGCGGGCCCGCCTCGAGGTCGAGATCGCGATCGAGAAGATCCCCACCGCCCGCTACCGCATGGTGGCCGGCTTCGAGGTGCTCGATCGCGAGGCACCACCGACCCTCGACCTCGGCCGCCGCACCGGCATCGCCGAGGTGGAGACCGGCTACGACCGCCTGCAAGCCCAAGCCCAGGCGGCCCGCTGCCTGGTTTGTCACGTGCAGACGATCTACGACCCCGAGGCCTGCGTGCTCTGCGGGCGCTGCGTCGACGTCTGCCCCGAGCACTGCCTGGCCCTGGTGCCCCTGGCCGAGCTCGACCTGCCGGCCGACGAGCTGGCGGCGGTCGCGGCGCCGCGCGCCGAGGGCGATCTGCCGCTGTCGGCGATGGTCAAGGACGACGAGCGTTGCATCCGCTGCGGCCTCTGCGCCATCCGCTGCCCCACCGATGCGATGACCATGGAACGGTTCTCGATCACCGAACACTGGGCCACCGCCACGGCGGCCGAGGAGAGCGCACATGAGTGAGCCAGAGGCACCCGGAGCCAAGCCGGCGGGAGGCAACCGCCGCGAGTTCCTGCTCAAGCTGGGGGCCGGCGCCGGCGTGGTGGCGCTCACCGGCCAGGCCGTGGCCTCGCTGCGCTCGCTGGTCCCCAACGTCTCCTACGACGCGCCGACCACCGTCAAGCTGGGACCGACGGCCGAGTTCCCCGACGGCCTGAAGTTCCTGCCGGACCAGCGGCTGTTCGTCTTCCGCAGCGGCAACACCTTCCATGCCATCTCGGCGGTTTGCACCCACCTCGGCTGCACGGTGCGCGCCGAGGCCTTGTCGCAGCCCACCAGCAAGCAGGTGGGAGGCAGCGAGCTGCGCCTCACCCATCAGTTCCGCTGCCCCTGCCACGGCTCGAGCTACGAGGGGGACGGCACCAACGTCTCCGGCCCGGCGCCGCGTCCGCTCGCCTGGTACCGGCTGTCGGTGGCCCCGGACGACGGTCAGCTGGTGGTCGACCTCGCCGACCCGGTGGCTTCGGACTTCCGTTTGACGCTGGCCTGAGACCGGACCGGGGCAGCCGCCGCGGCCGGCCCCGTGAGCTCGCGCAGGAAGGCCGCGGCAAGAGCAGTCGGAGCAGTGGAGGAGGTAGCGATGGCATCGCCGAGCAAGGAGCAGAACGGCCCCGCCGAGAAGAACGGTCCAGCCCAGGCCCCGGGGGTGCGTCCCCAGCGCTTCTGGAGCTTCCGGCCCCGCTCCGACCGTGAGAGCGGCGACGCGGTGGTGTCGAACTTCCTGCTGCATTGGTTTCCGGCCAAGGTCAGCAAGGCCTCGATGGACTGGAGCTACTCCTTCTGGCTCGGCACCGCCTCGGCAGCCCTCCTGCTGCTCCTGGTGCTGAGCGGCATGCCGCTCCTCTTCCTCTACATCCCGTCCGTCGAGCGCGCCTACGCCTCGGTCAAGGACATCGAGTACGTCGTCACCTTCGGTTCCTGGATTCGCTCGGTGCACCGCCTGTCGGCCCACCTGATGGTCGCCGTCGTCTTCCTGCACCTGGTACGGGTCTTTCTCACCGGTGCCTACAAGAACGGCGTCGGCCGTGGCCAGCAGCGCGAGTGGAACTGGGTGATCGGCGTCCTGATGCTGCTCGCTACCCTCTTCCTCTCCTTCACCGGTTATCTGCTGCCCTGGGACCAGCTCGCCTACTGGGCGGTGACCGTCGGCACCAACATCGCTTCGTCGATCCCTGCCATCGGGCCGGCGATCCGCGAGCTGCTGATCGGTGGCCGCGAGATCGAGCAGCCGACGCTGATCCGCTTCTACGTGCTGCATTGCATCGCCCTGCCGGGCTTTCTCGGCATCCTCTTCGTCTACCACATGTGGCGGGTGCGCAAGGACGGCGGGCTCGCCCGTGCCGACCGCGAGACGACGCTCGCCAACCCGCAGCCGACGGCGCCGGGAGCAGCCAAGACCTACACCCTCCTGGGGATCGCCCGCGGTACGGCGCCGACGGTGCGCGCCAGCTCGCTCGAGGCCCCGGACCGCACGGTCAACGCCGTGCCCGACCTGGTGCGCCGCGCCGCCATCGTCGTCCTCGGCACGATCGCCGTCATCGGCATCCTCGCCGTGGTCATCCGCTCGCCCCTCGAGGAGCCGGCCAACGCCCTGGTCACCCCCAACCCGGCGAAGGCCCCCTGGTACTTCCTCTGGCTGCAGGAGATCGTCACCGACACCACGGTGCACATCGGCAGCTTCACGATCAACGGCGCCTTCCTCGGCGGCGTGCTGCTGCCCGGCCTCTTGATGCTCCTCGCCACCTTCTGGCCGTGGCTCGACAAGAGCCCGGCGGCGGCCGCCGGCCACTGGTTCCCGCAGAGCCGCCGGCGCCAGAACCTCGTCTTTCTCGCGATCTGCCTGCTGATCCTCGTCCTGACCTTGATCGGCACCTTCGCTCGCGGCCCCTACTGGCACTTCTACTGGCCCTGGGAAGCCTGGCCCGAGATCCCCGGGAGGATCTGAGATGGAGAAGCGCACCGACTCACCCTATCCGCGCCGCGACCGGCCCATCCTCGCCGCGGTGGGTCTGGCGCTGGTCGCCGGCACCGTGCTCTTCGCCTGGAGCGATCGCCAGCACGATTGGCGGTACTACCAGTACGAGTTCCGCCGCCAGGTGGCCGACAAGCTGGGCGCCGACAAGGCTGCGACCGTGCCCGCCGGCATCCAGCAGCTGTGGGTGCCGGAGCTGGCCCGCGCCGACCGTTGCATCACCTGCCACCAGGCGACGAGCTGGCAGGGCTTCGAGACCGCCGAGGAGCCCTGGCGCACCCATCCCGCCGAGCCCTTGCGCCTGCACCCGGTCGAGAAGTTCGGCTGTACGCCTTGCCACGGCGGCCAGGGCTGGGCGATCGACACCTATGCCGCCCACGGTGAGGTGGCGCATTGGGAGGAGCCGCTCCTCGGCAGCAGCCTTGGCGAGGCCTACTCGCTGGCCGCCGACAAGGCGTCCTTGCTGCAGATGAACTGCAACCTCTGCCACCGCTACGACCGCGAGACGGCCGGCATGGACGAGATCAACCTCGCCAAGTCGCTGCTGCGCGACAAGGGCTGCCGGGCCTGCCACGTGATCAACGGTCGCGGTGGCACGATCGGCCCGGACCTGACCTTCGTGGGCGACAAGGCCCCCGAGCAATACGACTACAGCCGCCTTTCCGGCCAGCAGACCTCCTTCGCCTGGCACGTCGCCCACCTGAAAGACCCGCGCGCCCTGGTCCAGGACACGGTGATGCCCAACTTCCACCTCACCACCCGCGAGGCGCAGGCCCTCGCCATGCTGGTGCTCTCCTGGCGGCGGGCGGACCTGCCGGCCCACTACGTCGCGGGCACCCCGCGCACCGACCCGCGCTCCGCCGAGGAGGCGGCCCTCGACCGCGAGATGGAGAGCGGCCCCGGGGCCTGGTTCGTCAAGACGGGTTGCTTCGTCTGCCACTCGATCGAGGTCTTCGGGGTGAAGAGCCCGGCGCAGATCGGCCCCGACCTGTCGACCGCCGTCGAGGACGTGCAACGCCGCTTCGGCCGCACCATCGACGACTTCCTGCGCGAGCCGACCGGCACGATGTCGGTCGTCCTCTCGCGGCAGATCATCCTCACTCCCGAGCAGAAGGCGACGGCGATCGGCAAGCTGCGCGAAGCCTATGCCGAGCACCTGCGGCGCCGGGAGGCGGGCGAGACCTCGCCAGCCACCGGCAGCCACTGATCGCCCCTCCTCGCTGCGGAGCCGCTCCCTTCGCGGAGCGGCTCCGCAGCGAGGAGCTTTCCAGCGCCGAGAAGCGGCGCCTGGCCGCGCTCGGCAAACCCGTCCTCACCGGCGCTCAGCGTCTGCCGTGGATCCGGCGGCTCGCCAAGGCCACGGGTTTCGACCGAGCTCGCTTGCAGCGCACCTTCAAGGACGCCGAGAAGAGCGTCGCGGGCACGCTGCGCCGCTGGCAGCCTGCCCAGACCTTCACCCTCGTCGAGCCGAATGCCCAGGGTCCGGGCGACTCGCTGACTGTGCGGCCGCCGTTCGGGGCCTTCGTGGGGCCGTTCGTCAACGACGAGCGGGTCGGCATCTTCATCGGCAGGCCAAGCGCGGGCGGTCCTGTGCGAAACTCGGCGACCAGAACGCGAGTCGCCGCGGCGCCGCGAGGGGTGCGCCCTCCCGCCGCCGGGCCGACGCTGCCGCGAGAGGAGAACCGCCCGCATGCCTGAATGGCTTCAGCTCTTGGCCTTCCTCATCGTCTGGGTGCTGCTGCAGCGCGTGCTGCTGCCGCGCCTGGGCGTACCGTCCTGAGGGGTACCACCGCCGGCCGGGAGCCGGCAACGAGCCACCTGCGACACCGCCTCGGACGACGACCGCACCCCACCCCCGCCAGCCGCCTCCTGAGGCCCGCTGCGACCCCGGCCCTGCGCGCAGGGCCGGCTGCCATGCTCCCCTCCGTGGTCTCTATGACGCCCGTCATACCCGGGCGGGAAGCGATGCGCGATCCTCGGCGCTGAGGACGCCCCAACCGTCCCAACTCCGCCAACGCTTCCCGAAAGGAGCACGCCATGCGCGAGAAACCCAGTGCCCTGCTGTGGTGGGGCCTCGCTTTCTCGATCGTCGCCCTCGCCATCGCCGTCGCCTGCGCCCCGTCGGCGCCCCAAGGCAAGAAGGTGGCCACTGCGGTCTCCGATCTCGCCGTCGCCGCACAGAAGACCTACGTGGCGCCGGGCGATCTCGACGAGTACTACATGTTCGCCTCGGGGGGGCACTCGGGCAACGTCTACGTCTACGGCGTCCCGTCGATGCGCCATCTGTCGACGATCCCGGTCTACACCCCCTACCCCGCTACCGGCTACGGCTTCGACGACGAGTCCAAGGCCATGCTCGGCCGCTTCACCTGGGGCGACGTCCACCACCCCTCGCTCTCCGAGACCAAGGGCGACTACGACGGCCGCTGGCTGTTCGTCAACGACATGAACGGCCGGGTGGCGCGCATCGACCTGCGCGACTTCAAGACCAAGCAGATCCTTGGCCCCATCCCCAACATCTCCGGCAACCACGCCGCCGCCTTCGTCACCCCGAACACCGAGTACTCGATGATGGCCTCCCGTTTCTCGGCGCCGGTGCCCAACGTGCCGAAACCGATCGACAGCTATGCCAGCGAGTACAAGGGCATCGTGGCGGCGATCAAGGTCGACCCCGCGAGCGGCGAGATGTCGCTCGGCTGGGAGATCCTGATGCCACCCTTCGACTACGACTTGGGTGACGCCGGCAAGGTGGCTTCCGAGGGCTGGATGTTCTGGACCTCCTACAACACCGAGCGGGCCACCGGCCAGCTCGAGGTGACCGCCTCGCAGCGCGACCGTGACTACATCGCCGCCGTCGACTGGCGGGCAGCCGAGAAGGCGGTCGCCGACGGCAAGGCCGACACCATCGGAGGCGTCAAGGTCCTCGACCCCAAGAAGGTCCCCGGCATCGTCTACTTCATGCCCTGCGGCAAGTCGCCGCACGGCGTCGACGTTTCCCCGGACGGCAAATACGTGATCGGTTCTGGCAAGCTGCAGGGCGTCACCACCGCCTTCAACTGGGAAAAGGTCCAGACGGCGATCCGCAACCAGGACTTCTCGGGCGACGAGGACGGCATCCCGGTCTTGAAGTACGAGTCGATCAAGGACGCCGAGGTACCGGTGGGCCTGGGCCCGCTCCACACCCAGTTCGGTCCCGACGGCTACGCCTACACCTCGCTCTTCGTCGACAGCGCCATCGCCAAGTGGAAGCTCGGCACCTGGGAGGTGGTCGACAAGGTCCCGATGTCGTACTCGATCGGCCACCTCTCGGCCGCCGAGGGCGACACCGTCTCGCCCGACGGCAAGTACCTGGTGGGCCTCAACAAGCTGTCGCATGGTCGCCATCTCTCGGTGGGCCCGTCGCAGCCCGAGTCCTCACAGCTGGTGGACATCTCCGAGGAGAAGATGAAGCTCCTCTACGACGCCTTCACCGAGCCCGAGCCGCACTACGCGCAGATCATCAAGGCCGACAAGCTGCATCCCATCGAGGTCTACCCCAAGGAGGAGAACCACCATCCGCTGGCGGTGTGGGACGTCAAGGACGCCGGCGTCACCCGCAACGGCAACCAGGTGACGGTGAAGATGGTCGCCGTGCGCTCGACCCTGTGGCCCACCTCGATCGCGGTCAAGGCCGGCGATGTGGTAAAGCTGGCGATCACCAACATCGAGCAGACCACCGACGAGCTGCATGGCTTCGGCCTGCTCGACTACAACATCAACGTGGTGGTCGATCCGGGTGAGACCAAGACGGTCACCTTCAAGGTCGACAAGCCGGGCGTCTTCCCCTACTACTGCACCAACTTCTGCTCGGCGCTCCACCAGGAGATGCAGGGCTACCTCGTCGTCGACGCGCGCTGATCACCGGCGCGGCATGCCTTGGAAGGAGGGCCTGCCATGTTGAGCGAAGCACCCCGTCCAAACCTGCTGGCCAGGCCGATCGGCAGGGGGCCGCGGCTGCTGCTCGTGCTGGCGGCCCTCCTCATCCTGCCCACCTACCTCACGCCCCTGTGGACGCTGACCATGTTCGCGCCGCAGTACCAGGAAGGCCTGCGGCTGCACATCTACAGCTACCGCCTGGTCGGTGGCAACGGCGGTCAGGACGTCAAGGAGATCAACGTCCTCAACCACTACATCGGCATGCGGGACCTCAAGGCCGAGGACTTCACCGAGTTCAAATGGATGCCCTTCCTGCTCGGCGCCCTCGCTCTGCTCTTCCTGCGTGCCGCTGTGCATGCCAACCTCGGCAGCGTGCTCGACGTCGTGATGCTGTTCGTCTACTTCGGGCTCTTCTCATTGTGGTCCTTCGCCTACAAGCTCTGGAGCTATGGCCACGAGCTGGCGCCCACGGCGGCCGTCAAGGTGGCCCCCTTCATGCCGCCGATGCTGGGCCGCAAGCAGCTGGCGAACTTCGAGGTGTACTCCTATCCAGCCTTCGCCTCCTACGCGCTGCTAGTGGTCGGCCTCCTGCTCCTCGCCGCCCTCTGGCTGGCCTGGCGCAGCAGCCGGCAGGACCCTCGGCCCACGGGGCCCGCGAGGGCGTGATGGACGGCAGTGGCAGACCTCTGCAACGCCCGGTACTGGCCACGGCCGGGCTCGCCGCCTGGGGCTGCGCCGCGGTCTGCGGCTTCGGCGCAGCACACGCGGAGGTCTCGCCGCTACAGGCCCTGATCGCCGCCGCCGAGCCAGGGGCGACCGTCGAGGTCCCGGCCGGCGTCTACCGCGGCGAGCTGGTGATCGACAAGACACTTCACCTGATCGGGCCGCGCGCGGCCCGGCTCGAAGGCACGAGCGACGCGAGCGTCGTCGAGATCCGCGCCCCAGGGGTCGTCTTCGAGGGGTTTTCGATCGACGGCCGCGGCGCCGGCGACCTCGGCAAGGACTCTTCCGGGATCCACATCGCCGCCGCCGGCGTCACCCTCCGTGACTGCCACATCGAAGGCACGCTCTTCGGCGTCTACCTGCACGAGGCCGACGACGCCCGCGTCGAGAGCTGCACCATCATCGGCATCCACGGCAAGGCGGCCGGCGAGAAGGGCAGCGGCATCCACGTCTGGAACAGCCAGCGCTTCGTGCTCACCGGCAACACGATCGCGGAGGTCCGGGACGGCTTCTACATTCAGTCCTCGTCGAACGGTGTGGTGCGCGGCAACAACGCCCGCGACCTGCGCTACGGCCTGCACTACATGTACTCGGACGACAATGTCTTCGAGGACAATCTGTTCGCCAACGGCGACGCCGGCACCGCGATCATGTACTCGCGGCGGATCACCTTCCGGCGCAACCGTTTCCTCCACAATCGTGGTTTCGCCTCAGTGGGGCTGCTGTTCAAGGAATGCGAGGACGTCGTGGCCGAAGACAACCTGCTCGCCGACAACGCCCGCGGCATCTTCCTCGACGGCTCCTACCGCGGCGTCTTCCGGCGCAACGTCCTCCTCGGCTCGGACGCCGCGCTGGTGCTCTACGACTCCTGCGCCGACAACCGCTTCGAGGGCAACGCCTTCCTCGCCAACCTCTCGCCCCTGCAGCTGGTCGGCCGGCGCACGGAGACGGTCTTTCACGGCAACTACTTCTCGGACAACTCCGAGCCGGACCTCGACGGCGACGGCAGGAGCGACCGCCCCTACCGGCTGAGCAGCGTCTTCGACCACCTGCGCAACAATCTCACCGCCGCCGACCTGCTGGCGAAGAGCCCGGCGGCGCTGGCCCTGGCGGCCGCCGAGCAGGCCTTCCCGGTGCTCGAGCCGGTCCCCGTGCTCGACGACGCGCCGCTTGCCGAGCTGCCGGCCCTGGCTGCCTTCCATCTCGACCCGCGACCGCCCAGCCAGGCCTCGTGGTCGGGCCTGCTGGTCGCCGCCGGCTGCCTCGCCGGCGCCCTGGTCCTGCTGCGCGGCGCGCGAGGGCCACGATGATCACCTACCGCGGCTTCGCCAAGCGCTATGGCCCGGTGGTGGCCGTCGCCGGCCTCGACCTCGAGATCGGCAAGGGCGAGATCGTTGCCCTGCTGGGGCCGAACGGTTCCGGCAAGACGACGGCCCTCAAGGCCGCCGCCGGCCTGCTGCGGCCGAGCGCCGGCGAAGTGCTGCTCGGCCACCCGGGCCGCTCCGCGAGCCAACCCGAGGCCCGCCGGCTGATCTCCTTCCTGCCCCAGAAAGTCGCCTTCCCCGAAGGCCTGAGCGGCCGCGAGGCCCTCGAGCTCTACCGGCGACTGCGCGGCGTGCGCGAGGAACGGACCCTCGAGGTGCTGCGCTTCGCCAACCTCAACGGCGCTGGCGCCCGCGCGGTGACCACCTACTCCGGTGGCATGCTGCAGCGCCTTGGGCTCGCGGTAGCCCTGCTGCCAGAAGCGCCCGTCCTGCTCCTCGACGAGCCGACGGCCGCCCTCGACCCGGCCGGCCTGACGGCCTTCTACGATGCCGTCGCCCGCCACCGCGAGGCGGGCCGCACCGTGCTCTTCACCTCCCACCAGCTGGGCGACGTCGAGCGCATCGCCGATCGCTTCGCGGTGCTCGTCGAAGGCCAGCTGGTGGCGGCGCTCAGCCAGCGCGAGCTCGCCGACCGCCTGGCCGACCGCGGTGTCATCCGCTTGCGCCTCGCCAGGGGCGCCTTGGCGAGCGGGCTCGCCGGGGTCCAGAGGCTCGCCGCCGGCGCCAGGGTGGAGGGCGACGAGCTCGTCGTCCCCTGCCGCGCTGCCCAGCGGGGCGCGGTCATCGAGCTCCTGCGCACCGCCGGCATCGAGGTCCTCGGCCTCGCCACCGAGGAAGGCCGCCTCGACGGCTTCTACCGCCAGCTGATGGAGGAAACGCGATGAAGACCTTCGTCCGTGTCGCTCCCGCTGCCGCTCTCGTCCTCCTCGTCGCCGCCTGCGCCGGCGGGCCTCCTCCACCGATCGAAGAGGGGCTGCTCGGCGAGCCCTGTGGCTTTTGCCGCATGGTGATCTCCGAGCGCCCGTTCGCGGCCCAGATCGTCAGCCGCAGCGACGAGCCAGTCTTCTTCGACGACATCGGCTGCCTGCGCGACTACCTCGCGGGAGGCGGCAAGGTGGGCCGCGGCGCCATGGCCTACGTCAACGATCACCGCACGGGGGCCTGGGTGCCGGCCGGCCAGGCCGTCTACACCCGTGTGCCGACCCTTGCGACCCCGATGGGCTCGCATCTCGTCGCCCATGCCAACGAGGCCTCGCGGCAGGACGACCCGGTGACCCAGTTCGACCCGCCGCGCACCGCCGCCGAAGTCTTCGCCGGCGCTCGGGTCCCAGGGGGAAGCGATGCCCGCTGAGCTCGCGCGGCCGGTGAGCGTGCTCGGCCTCTGTGCCGGCCACCAGCTGCTGATCGCCGTGCGTTCGCGCTGGACGCAGATCTTCGCCGCCGTCTTCGCCGCCCTCGCCCTCGCCGTCGCCAGCTCGGGCTACGTGCTGTCGGGCGGCACGGGGGTGCAGGACTTCGAGCGCGTGGCGGCCTCGCTGATCCAGCTGGTGCTGCTGCTGGTGCCGCTCGTCGCGCTGCTCTTGGGGGTGCTCTCGCTCTGCCCCGAGCGCGGCGCCCTCGAGCTCCTCTACTCGCAGCCGGTCTCCCGCCGTTGGCTGCTGGCCGGCCAGGTGCTCGGGCTCTGGCTCGCCCTCGCCGCCGCCCAGGCGGTCGGCTTCGGGGCCGCCGGCCTGGTGATCTTCGCCCGCACCGGCCGCGGCGGCGTCGGCGGCTTCCTGCTGTTGGTGCTGGCCGCGGTGGTGCTCACCGCCGTCTTTCTCGGGGTGGCCGCCTGGCTCGCCGCCGGCAACGCCGGCCGCAGCCGGGCGCGCGCCCTCGCCCTCGCCATGGTGGCTTGGTTCGTCGCCGTGGTGCTGGTCGACGTCGCCGCCCTCGGCACGGCCTCCCTGCTGCCCTCGGGGGCCGCCTCGCGGGTGCTGATGTCGGCCGCGCTGCTCAACCCGGTCGGGGCGGTGCGCACGGGCGCGCTCCTCGCCACCCAGGGCACGGCGGCGTTCGGGGCCGCTTCCCTCGCCTTCCTGCGCTTCACCCATGGGGCGCTCGGCGCCGGCCTGCTGCTCGCCGCCTCGCTCCTCGGCTGGATGGTCCTGCCCCTCTGGCTCGCCGGCCGGCGCCTCGACCGCGCCGACCTCTAGCCCCACCCTTCCCGCGCCTCGCGGGCCGTCCGCTATGATTGCGGGCTCGCCGTGCTCCTACGGCCCTCGACCGCGAGCGGTGAGAAGCCCCATGATCCCTGTCGTCCTCTCTGGTGGTAGCGGCACCCGCCTGTGGCCCGTTTCGCGGGCCGCCTGCCCGAAGCAATTCGTCGAGATCTTCGACGAGTCCCTTCTCGCCAAGACCTTCCGGCGCCTCGCTCCCCTCGGCTCGCCCTGGGTGGTGGCGGTCGAGAGCCAGCGCTTCCTCACCCTGCGGGTGATGCGCGAGCTGGGGGTGCCGGCCGAGCAGGCCCTCCTCGAGCCGCTGGGCCGCAACACCGCGGCGGCAGTGGGCCTGATCTGCCAGGTGCTCGCCGCGCGTGGCCTCGGCGACGAGGTGGTGGGGATCTTCCCCGCCGATCATCTGATCGCCGACGAGGCCGAGCTCGCCGCCGTGGTGGCCCTCGCCGAGCGCTGCGCCCGCGCCGGCCAGGTGGTGACCCTCGGCATCGAGCCTACGTACCCCGCGACCGGCTATGGCTACCTCGAGACGGCGGCCGGCGAGCCGTTTCTCGCCGGCGCCAGCCACCGCGCCCTGCGCACCCAGGCGTTTCGCGAGAAGCCGGACGCGGCGACGGCGGCGAGCTTTCTCGCCCGCGGCGGCTTCTACTGGAACGCCGGCATGTTCGTCTTCGAGGTGGCGACGATGTGCCGCCACTTCGCCCGCCTGATGCCCGCGCTGTGGGCCGGGCTCGGCAAGCTCAGCGCCGACCACGGCAACCTCGCCGAGGTCTACGCCGCCCTGCCGGCGCAGAGCTTCGACTACGGGATCATGGAGCACCTCGCCGAGCAGGTGGTGATCCCCTGCCAGCTTGGCTGGAGCGACGTCGGCTCCTGGGACGAGGTGGCGCGGCTGGGGGCACCGGCCGGCGAGGTGGTCGAGGTCGAGGGCGACGGCAACTTCGTCTTCCCGCACGACGGCCGGGTCTACGGCCTGCTCGGTGTTTCCGACCTCCTGGTGATCGACACCGCCGACGCCCTGCTGATCGCCCGCAAAGGTGCCTCGCAGGGGGTCAAGCAGCTGGTCGATCAGCTGGCCGAGCGCGGCCGGTCCGAGGCCCGCGAGCACGTCTACGAGCACCGCCCCTGGGGCTCCTTCGAGGTGCTGCGCGACAGCGCGCAGTTCAAGTCGAAGATCCTCCGCGTCGCTCCCGGCCAGCAGCTCTCCTACCAGTCGCACCGCTTCCGCAGCGAGCATTGGGTGATCCTGCGCGGGGCGCCGGAGATCGTCCTCGACGGCGAGGTGCTGCGCCCCCAGCCCGGCGAAGCGGTGTTCATCCCGCAAGGGGCTCGCCACCGCATCCGCAACCCGGGCGAGGAGCCGGTCGAGATCGTCGAGGTGCAGGTGGGCAGCTACTTCGGCGAGGACGACATCGTGCGCTACGAGGATGACTACGACCGCGTCTGAGCCGCTCGTGGCGCAAGGCGCCCTGCGGGGCCGTACCTGGCCGCTCTCCGTGGCGCCGATGATGGAGCGCACGGACCGCCATTTCCGCGTCTTCCTGCGCGGCCTGACCCGCCACACCCTGCTCTACACCGAGATGATCACCACCGGCGCCGTCCTCCACGGTGACCGCGAGCAGCTGCTCGGCTTCTCTGCCGTCGAGCGCCCGCTCGCCCTGCAGCTCGGCGGCGACGAGCCGGCGGCGCTGGCAGCGGCGGCGCGCCTCGCCGCCGAGCTCGGCTACGACGAGATCGACCTCAACGTCGGCTGCCCGTCGAGCCGGGTGCAAAGCGGCAGCTTCGGCGCTTGCCTGATGGCGCGCCCGGAGCGGGTGGCGGCGGCGGTGGCGGCGCTGCGGGCCGCCGTCACCCTGCCGGTGACCGTCAAGCACCGTATCGGGATCGACGACCGCGACTCCTACGAGGACCTCCTCGGCTTCGTCGACACCGTGGCGGCAGCCGGCTGCGACCGCTTCATCGTCCACGCGCGCAAAGCGATCCTCGCCGGCCTTTCGCCGAAGGAGAACCGCGAGGTGCCGCCGCTGCGCTACGAGCTGGTGCTGCGCCTGAAGCGCGAGCGGCCCTGGCTGCGCATCGAGATCAACGGCGGCATCCGCTCGCTCGACCAGGCCGCCGAGCTCCTCGCCGCGACCGACGGCGTGATGATCGGTCGCGCCGCCTACGACGACCCCTACCTCTTCGCCGCGGCGGACCAGCGCTTCTACGCGAGCCCAGGGCCGGTACCGAGCCGCCAGCAGGCCCTCGCGAGCTTCCTTCCCTACGTCGAGGAGCAGCGCCGCCGCGGCGTGCCCCTCGGGCGCCTCAGCCGCCATCTGCTGAGCCTGTTTGCCGGCCAGCGCGGTGGCAGGCGCTTCCGCCGCTACCTCGCCGAGCACGCCCATCGGCCCGGCGCCGGCCCCGAGGTGCTCGCACGGGCCGCCGCCGAGGTGGCCCTCTCGGCCTGAGGCCGTGGGCTATTCCTGTTTCCCCAGCAGGTCCTCAAGCTTCGCCGGATCGGTGACCCAGGGGCCGCGGCGCAGCTGCTCGGCGCAGCTCACGTCGAGGCCCTCGGCACTAGCCTGCTCCAGGAAGCGGGCCTCGATGCCATCCACGCAACCGTGATCACCGAGGCCGCCGAAACCGTGGTGACCGTGCGGTAGCACCACGTGCCGGCCACGGGAGAGCCCCGCCACCACCGACTCCGCCCACGACGGCGGCGTCACCGGGTCGAGCCGGCCGGTCATCAGCAGGGTGGGGATGTCAGAGACCAACGGCTGGTGGAAGTCGGCCGGGATCTCGCCCCGCGGCCACAGCGAGCAGGCCTGGAGCTGTTGGCGCACCCGGTAGTCGCCCAGCTCGGTGCCGGCGGTGAGGGCCGCCACCTGGTCGCGAGGGATGAACGGCACGTCCTCGGCGCAGGTCACCGAAAGGTGCATGCCGTAGGCAAGCAGCCGCCGAAGCACCTTCTCCCAGCGCAAGGCGACGCGGGCGAGGGGAGCGAAGTCCCCCGCGGCCGCCTGATGGATGAGCAGCGGCGTGTAGACGGCCGTCTGCGCGCCGTAGAGCGTGAAACGGAGCTCCTCGGCTACCGCGCCCTTGGCCAGCTCGACGGTCACCGTCTCGCCAGGCTCGGCGCCCGGGATGGTGGCGGTGACCGGGCCAGCGTCGAGGCGGGCCATGACCGCGGCGAGCTCCGCGCGGACGTCGGGGAAGGCGGCTCGACAGCTCTCGTCCGCGAGGCAGTCGCCGAGCAGCAGGTCGAGGGCGCGGTGCTCGTCGCGAGCGTGGTAGAGCGGCAGGTGCTGGGGAAACGCCGCGGTCCCGAAGAGCACGGCGGAACGCACGCTCGTCGGATGCCGGCGCATGTAGACCTGCGCCGCGCGGGTGCCGTAGGAGCCGCCTTCGAGGTTGATCTGGCCGTAGCCCAGCCATTGCCGGACCTCCTCGAGGTCATCGGCCGCGATCGAGCTGGTGTAGAGGCTGAGGTCGGCGTCCTCTTCCAGGGCTGCCCGACAGCGGGTGACGATCTCCTGGGTAAGGACCGGCAGGAAATAGCCTTGCAGGTCCCTCTCGCTGCCCGGCACGGCGCACTGCAGCTGGTGCGAGCCGCCGGTGCCGCGCTGGTCGACGAAGACCAGGTCGCGGCGCCGGCGCAGGGGCGAGGCGGTGTCCGCGTAGCCGTCCGCCGACTCGGTCGAACCGGCTCCCGGACCACCGGCGAGGATGAAGACGGGGTCCGGCGCCGGATCGGGGCCAAGGGCCGGCAGCACCACCACGTTGAGCTCGATCTTGCGGCCCTCATGGGCGGTACGGTCCTCCCACACCGCGAGCTTGCCGCAGAGGGCACCGGCGGGCAGCTCGGAGCCGGTGCAGGCGGTCAGCGGCAGAGGGTGGTGGGGCGCTGGCCGGGCAGCGGGCCGCGGCTGGGCCCCCGCACAGCCGGCGAGCGTGGCCGCGACGAGCAGCCAGGCCGAGCGACGAGCGAAGAAGGACGGGCAGTGCTGAGCGGCGAAGGTGACGATCGATCTCACAGTACCTCCTCTGGCTCTGGCTCTGGCTCTGGCCAGGGCAAGAGCGCGGTGACGCGAAGCCCGGCATCGGCTCGACGGGCGGCGCCCGGGCTCCCCAACGGACGCGGCCGTCGCGGGTTGCAGTCCCGCCGCAAGTTTCTCCCATCTCGCGGGTTTCCCGCCTGCTGGCGAGGGCCCGTGCCGGAGGCCCCTGGCCGAGAGATGATGCTACGCTCCAAACGTCCCCTTGATGAAGGAGAACGGACGACACCCATGTCCTCGCTGATCGGCCAGCGCCTCGGCCGCTACCAGATCGACTCACTTCTCGGCGTCGGCGGCATGGCCGAGGTCTACCTGGCGACCGACACTCAGCTCGGCCGGACGGTGGCCGTCAAACGGGCGCTGCCGAGCATCGCCGAAGTGCCCGAGCTCGCCAAGCGCTTCCTGCAGGAGGCGCGGCTGGTGGCGGCGCTCGAGCACCCGAACATCGTGCCGATCTACGACATCGGCGCGCAGGACGGCGTGCCCTTCCTGGTGATGCCCTACCTCGAATGCGGCACCCTCGCCGACCGCCAGGACGGCGGGCCGCTGGCGGCGAGCGAAGCGGCGCAGATCATCACCGACCTCGCCTCGGCGCTCGACGCCGCCCACCGCGCCGGCATCCTGCATCGCGACCTCAAGCCGAGCAACGTGCTGATCGACAAGAACGGTCGCGCCCTGCTCGCCGACTTCGGCATCGCCCGCGCCGCCCAGGCGGCGACTCGCCTCACCACCACCGGCAGCGTCGTCGGCACGCCCGGCTACATGGCGCCCGAGCTCGCCATGGGCGAGGAGGCGACGCCGGCCTCCGACCGCTACGCCCTCGCCGTGGTGGCCTTCGAGCTCCTCGCCGGCAGCCCGCCCTTTCGCGGCGAAACGCCGCTCGCCGTCCTCCACCAGCACGTCACCCGCCCGGCACCCGCGATCCGCTCCCTGGTGCCAACGTTGCCGCCGCAGGCCGACGATGTCTTCGCCCGCGCCCTCGCCAAAGCGCCGGCCGAGCGGCCGAGCACCTCCGTGGGCTTCGCGAGCGAGCTCCAGGAGCTGGCGAGCGACGCGCCGGCGTCGGCGGGCCCCGGCCTCGCCCCGCCGACGCTGCCCCTCGCCCGCCCACGGAAAGCGGTCGAGTCGCCGAGCGATGTCGAGGTCGACGGCGAGGGCCGGAGCTGGCGCTGGGTGGCCGCCGCCGCGATCACCCTCGCGATCGCCACCGCCGCTCTCGGGCTGTTGCGCAGCGCGGACGTCGTCCGCTTCACCCAACCGGCGGCGCCGGCGGCAACGACCGGCGCCACCGCGGGCGCCGTCGACGGGCAGGAGGTGACCACGAGCGATGAGCCGGCAAGCGACGAGCTGGCCGCCGAGCAGGCTCTGAGGGACGACGGCGCTCCCGGCGAAGACGCCGCGCCAGACCTCACCCCGCTCAGGGACGACGGCCGGCCGGCGGCCGGCCCGTGGCCGCCGCGCCGGCGCCACGACGACGGCGGGCCCGGAATGCGCCCCATCCGGCGGCCGCCCGCCGAGATGCGGGCAGCCGACTCGCGGCGCGGCGCGGCCGCGCCCGGCGCCAACTCACAGCGGGGCGCCAACGCACAGCGGGACCTCGACGCCGCGGCGGACGGCGAGCCCGCGGCAGCGGGCACCGAGGCCTCGGCCCTACCGCCGTTCGGCAGCCGGCTGCGCCGCTTCGCCGCCCAGGGTGGGAGCGGCCCGCGGGGCGGGCCGGGGCCTGCCGCCGACCACCCTGGGGCCCGCAGCGAGCTGGCCCGCCTGCGCGGCCGGCTGAGTGAGGAGATCTTCCAGGACATGCAGGCCCGCGCCGCCACGGCCCTGGAACACAACTCCGGCGATGCCCTCGCCCGCTCGCTGTCGCACTACGCGGCGGGCGGGCTGGCTTTCGTCCACGGCGACCTGCCAGCGGCCCGCGCCTCCCTCTTGGCAGCGCAGCAGGCTGGCGGGCTGCCGCCCCAGCTCACCCAGCTGGGCTCGCTCTGGGTGCTCGAGGCGGGCAGCGATCCGGCGACGTTCGCGCCCTGGGAGCTCGCCGTGGCCTTCGGCGATCCCCGCAGAGATGGCCTCGAAACAGCGCGCCAGGCCCTCGCCGCCGGCCCCGCGACGCCCCGCCTCCGCTTCGCCGTCGCTTACCTCGAGCGGCTGGCCGGCCAGCACCGCGAAGCGGCCCGCGACGCCGCCGCGCTTTACGCCGAGCTGCCGGCGAGCGATCCCCATCGGGCTCCCATCGCCGGTTTCGTGGCTGCAGAGCAGGTCGAGCTCGGTGCCTACGACGAGGCACTCGCCTGGTATCGCAAAGCGGTCGCTGTCGGCGGCCAGCCGCTGGCAGCCCTCGCCTTCGAGGCTGCCCGCCTCGCTGAGGAGAAGCTCGGCGACACGGCGGCGGCGGCCGAGCTCTTCCAGAACGCCTGCGCGGCCGGCAATCCCCTCGCCTGTCGCCGGGCGCGGGCCCTCGGCGCCCGGCGCTAGCCGCTCGCTCGCTCGAGCTCCGCCACCGGCCAGCTCCGGCTCCAGCGGGCCAGGGCGGCGTGGGTGGGCAGGAAGAGAAGGAGCGGATAGGCCAGCATGGCAAAAACCAGATAGAGCGGCGGCGACAACCAGATCTGCTCGAGATTGAACGGTTTCCAGATCCAGTTGATGTTGTCCTCGGGGCGGGTGAGGAGGTAGCAGACCGGCAGCACCACCCAGGTGAGAGCGGTCTGCAACGCCAGGCCTCGGCGGTCGTAGCCCAGCCGGCGCAGGGCCCAGATCAACAGCACCGGCATCACCAGGTGAAAGAGCGACAGGAGCCGCAGCCACAGCGGCTCGACCGGCTCGAACATGTAGGTCGTCGCCCCCAGCGGGTGAACGCCCAGCAGCAAGGCGGCGAAAAAATCGAAGGCCCACACCAGCTGGACCAGCAAGACGCCCACCGCCGGCGCCGAGAAGAGTAACGAGCTTTCGGTCCAGATCGCCGCCAGAACGACGAAGTTCGCCAGATCGCAGAGCCAGAGAAAGTTGCTCGCGCCGTGAAAGTAGACGTAGGCCGGCACCCAGACGGCGATCCACAGCGAGTAAGCCAGTTTGCTGGCGAGCGGCAGCCTCTGCATGGCGATGGTGGCCAGGACGCTATCAGATCCCCCGTCGCCCCCTCGTCGCGCCAGTGGCGCCGCAGTGACGTCGCAGTGGCGCCGCGCTCTGGGGTTCTCTAGAATGGTTTACACATCTTTCATTCCGCACATCGAACATCCGCTCGCAGACTCCTCGGCCACGGTGGCTGGTGGGGATCCGGGAGCGATGAGAGGAGGATCATTCCCATGTTCCGTGCATTCATCCGCCGTTCGTCGTTCGTCGCCCTGGTCGTCGCCCTGGCGTTCGCCGGCTCCCTCGCCGCCGACGCCCAACCGGTCTTCGACCGCAGCTCCGTCGACACCATGATCGCCTGGCTCACCGGCTGGTGGCCGGGGTCGGCGAGCGTCGTCGCGGCGCCCGCTCAGGCGCAGGAGAAGTCCCTGCCCCGCCCGACCGAGCGCGGCGTGCGCCCCAAGAAGCGCGACGGGATCGACATCGTGCCCGACGGCAAGCGCTGACCGCGAAGGGCTGCCGCGTCGTGCCGCACGGCGACCGTTCCCTCGCCCGGACGGTTCGTGTACACTTCACGGCAGCAATGTCCGATCTCAGCGAGCAGTACCGCGCGGCGATCCGCAACGCGCTCCGGCGGGCCATAGCTTCTCTTCCAGCCGAAGAGGACCCGGCCTTGGTGGAGGAGATCTGTCAGCATCTCCTACGCCTGTCGAACGAGCAGCGCGAGGCCTGGCTGCGCACGGCGGCCCGCACCGGCGGCTTCGCCACCTGCCGCCAGCTGACGGCGCTCGCCGAGGCAGCCGCGGAGAGCGACCCTCAGGCGATGGAGAACGCCGCGCGCGCTGCGGTGGCCGCCGCCGAGGCGCTGTCGCCGCAAGGCAACTTCGAGCGGCTGGCCGCCGACACCCGCGCCGAGGCCTGGGCGGTGCTGGCGCGTGCGCTGCGCATCCGCGGTGACCTTGCCGCGGCGGAAGACGCCCTGCGCCGTGCCCAGCTCCACCTCGTCTTCGGTACCGAGGACCCGGCGCTCGCCGCCAAGGTGCTCGCCGTGGGCGGTGCCATCCGCATGGGCCGGCGGCGCTGCCGGCAGGCGATCGAGATGCTCGAGGAGGCCGGCCGCCTCTACGCCAGCATCGACGACCAGCACCAGGAAGGCCGCATGCTGCTGCTCAAGGCCTGCGCCCTGCGCCTGATCGACCGCCTCGACGAAGCCGCGTCGACCGTCCACGCCGCCCTCGAACGGATCGATGGCGAACGCGGCCCGGCGCTCAAGATGAGCGCCTACCACAACCTCGCCGTCTACCTCGAAGAGGCGGGCCAGCCAAAAAAGGCGCTCGCCGTCCTGCAAGGCGCCGCACCGCTCTACGAGCAGCACGCCCGGCCGCTCAACCAGCTGCGCCGCAGCTGGATCGAGGGGCGCCTGTTGGCCGCCGTCGGGTCGCCCGCCGAGGCGATCGCGCGGCTCGACGCCGTGCGGCGTCGTTTCACCGACCTCGGCCTCGCCTTCGAGGCGGCCCTCTGCGCCCTCGATCTCGCCGCCGTCCTCGCCGAGGAATCCCAACTGGCCGAGGTCGAGAAGCTGGCGACCGAGATGTACCCGGTGTTCGTCGCCCGCGAGATCCCGCGCGAAGCGGCGGCGGCGCTGCTCCTCTTCGCGCAAGCCGCCCGGGCGCGTACCGCGACGGCGGCCTCGATCCGCTCCATCGTCGAGCGGCTGAAACAGATCCAGCGCCGGCGCGCCGCCTAGTCCCAGCTGTAACGCGACGGGCCGCGCTGCCGTCTGTCCCGGTGAACGTCTGCCGCGAGACGCCAGCTGACCATGGACCCCGCGCCGCCCGCCTCTACCAGCCACCTCGCGGCGTCCCACGCCGATCTCGATCGCTTCCTCAACGAGCTGGTTCTCGCCTGGAAGAAGCTCGCCGCCTATCCCGCCGGCCATCCTCTCCGCGAAGGAGCGGTGGCGAGCGCCTTCCGCGAGCTCAAGGCGCTCCTCTCCCACGGTCGACCGCTCGCTCTCGGGGTCGCCCGCGAGGGCCTCTCCTGGGGCGATCAGCGGCTGAGCACACCGGGCATCCGCCAGATCGCCGAGGTGCTCTACCAGGCCAATGTCGCGGTGCTGCGCTTCACCTCCGCGGTGCGCGAGGGGGAGCTTGAGGCGTTCCTCCTCGCTCTGCGCGGGCGTAGCGACGAGCTGGGGCCGGAGGGCCTCGCCCGGCGCCTGACGGCGGCGGCGATTGGCAACATCGAGATCAAACGAGCCGATTTCTCCCTGCTCAAGGCGACCGACGAGCTGGCGCCGCGCGAAGCACCCCGCCTCGACCTCTGGGACCGCATCCTGCGCTGGCACCTCGAAGGCAAGCCCGAGCTGGCGGCGGCGCTCGGCAAGGGGGACCTCGCCACCGTCCTGCAGTGGGTCCGCGACAGCCAGGGTTCCAACGCCGACGCGCGCTCCGCCGCCCGCGCCTCCGAGGTGCTGCGGGTCCTCTCCGGGGCGATCGCCGCCGACCTCCAGGCCTCGGCGCTGGCTGGCAGCGGGAGCGAGCGAGTGCGCCAGGTCTCGGAGCTGATCCTGGCGGTACCGGCCGGCCTGCGCGAGGCTTTGCTCGACGCCGCGCTCACCGAGCTTCTCGGCGACGGCGGTGATCCCGCGAGCCTCGTGGCGCTGGCAAACCAGGTCTCGCCGGCAGCGACCGTGCGGGCGCTCGGCCGCTTGCGGGCAGAAGGGGCACGCCTGCCGGCCCTCGCCGCCGGGTTGATCGAGAAGCTGGCGACGACGCTTGGCGAGCCTGCCGAGGCCGCACTGCCGGGCGCCGCGCAGCCGGGCTCCTTCGTGCCGCCGCAGCGGGCCGACCCCGCGACCCTCGACCGGCGGATCTTCGACCGCCCCGAAGAGCTCTTCCTGGCCATCCCGCCGGCCGTCGAAGGGGGGCTCGTCGAAGGCTCGTCCAGCGGCGGTTTCGACGGCGAGCTCGCCAGCCTCGAACCGCTCGCCAGCCTGCAACGGCTGGCGCAGCGGCTGCTCGCCCTGCTCAGCAGCCAGCGCCTCGACGGTGGCCTCGACGGTGTCGCCTGCCGGCTCGAAGAGGCCTACACCACGCTCCTCGCCCTCGGCCACCACGGTGCCGCCTACGCTCTCGCCCTGGAGATCGCCAGCCTCGCCGGCCGCGGTGGCCGCGCCTCGGCGGCCCAGCAGGCCTTCGCCCGGCTGGCCGGTGAGCGGGCGACCAACGTCCTCGCCGGACGGCTGCGCCGGTCGAGCGACGGCGAGCTGCAGCCGCTCCACCTGCTGGTCGAGAAGCTCGGCCCCGAGCCGGTGCGCCGGCTGCTCGTCGCCCTCGGCGAAGCGGAGGACCGCGCCGTGCGGCGGTCGCTGTTCAACTTCCTCCAGGGCCATCCCGGCCTGGTCAGCGAGGTCGCCCCCGAGGTCCTCGGCGACCGCCGCTGGTTCGTCGTCCGCAACGTGCTGAGCCTGCTCAACACCATCGGTGGCCGGCGGGCCGCCGACATCGCCCGCCCAAGCCTGCAGCACCCCGATCCACGGGTGCGCGCCGAGGCGCTCAAGCTGTGCAGCAAGCTGGGCGCCCACGAGCTGGGCGGTGAGCTGCTGAGCATGTTCGCCGACCCCGACGAGAGAGTGGTGCGGCTCGCCATCCGCCTCGCCGGCGAGTCCAAGGCGCGGGCGGCGGTGGGGCCGCTCCTCGCCATCCTCCGCCCCCTCGACCTGCAGGGCCGCGACCGCGAGGTCCGCCTCCTTGCCCTACGCAGCCTGGGCGAGATCGGCGACCCCAACGCTCTCGACGAGCTCAAGCGCTTCTTCACCGGCGTGCCGCCCTTCGTCCACGCGGAGGAGCGCCGCGCCGCCTACCAGTCGCTCGCCGGCTACCCGTCGGCGGCCCGGGAACCGTGGGTGCAACGCGGCCTGCGCTCGCGCGATGCCGAGACCGTCGAAGCCTGCCGTGCCCTCTTGGGGGCGGAGGGAGCATGACGGAGACGGCCTCGGTCGAGCTGCTGCAGGCGCTTTCGAACGCCATCAACGCGGTGGCCATCTACCCCGCTCACCACCCACAGGCGGCGCAGCCGATCAGCGGCCTCGCGGCACTGCTCGCAGACCGCCAGCACCAGCACGGCCACGGCACCACGCTGCTCCTGGTGGGTGACGATCTGGTGGTCGATGGCGAGGCCGAGCGCACCGCCAGCCTCTACCGCGACAGCCTGCGGCGGGCCCTCGGTCGCTTGAAGATCGAGCGGCTGAGCTTCCTCGCCGGCTGCTCGCCGGCGGAGGTCGCGGCGATCACCACCGGCCTTGCCGGTCGCGGGCCCCTCGCCGCGAGCCCCCACGTGGTGCTCGGCCGGCTGGCCGACGGCGACGAGGGTGAAGCCGCGGACGCCGCGGGGAGCCTCGACGACAGCCACCTCGAGGCCCTCGAGAAGGCACTCAGCCGCCTCTACGCCCATGATCCTCACGCCTGCGAGGCACTCGATCACGCGCTGTGGCAGCTGCTCGAGAGGCTCGACCGCCCCAGCCGCCGCCACCTGCTGCTCACCGAGCTCCCCGCCGCCGAGCGGCCGCACCTCCGGCACGCCGTCGCCGTCGGCCTCGATGCCAGCCGCCTGGCCCGCGCCCTGGGGATCGGCGGCTCGATGCTGCACAGCCTCACCCTGGGTGCCCTGGTGCATGACTTCGGCCTCTGGCACATGCCGGCGATGCTCTTTGACGAGCTGGCGCCGGCGGAGTCGACGGCCGAGGCCCTGCACCTGCATCCCGAGCTCGGCGCCGCGCGGCTGGCGGCGATCAGCGGGATGCCCGAGGCGGCGGTGCTCATCGCCTACGAGCACCACCTGCACTGGGACGGTCGCGGCGGCTACCCCACCGGCGGTGGCAAGCCGGGCCTCGCGGCGCAGATCGTCGCCGTCGCTGACCACTGGGACCTCGCCTTCTGCCAGCCCGGCAGCCCGGCACGGACGGCGCGGCGCGGGGAGGCGCGGGACCTTCTCGGGCGGCTGGCCGGCCGCGTCCTCCACCCGCGGTTGGTCGAGACCTTCCTCGCCCTCGACGACGCCTCGGCGGCCGCGGACCCTTCAGCGTAGAGAAGCGAGCGCCGCCTGGGCGGCGGCGGCGTCGCGCGGATCACCCTGCCAAGAGGCGAGCACCGGCAAGGCGCTCGCCAGCTCGCGGCGCGCCCCGGCTGGATCGCCCGCGGCGGCCAGGGCGCGCCCGAAAGCGGCGCGAAGCTCTGCCAGCTCCAGCGACGCCGCCGGCAGGGCGGCAGCGGCGGCGACGGCCGCCGCGAGGTCGCTGCGCGCCGCCTCGACCTCGCCGGCAGAGAGCCGGACGAGGCCCGCGGCAGCGGCCGCCAGGGCCCGCGAGCGCGCGTGGCGCGCGGCGTCCGCCGCCGTCGCCGCCAGCACGGCCTCAGCCTGCGCGCTCGCCTCCCGACCACGGCCGGCGCGCCCCAGCTCGGCCGCCCGTTCCGCAGCGTAGAGGGCAGTGGCGCGGAGGTCGCCCCGCGGCTGGCCCAGCCCGGCCGCGAGGGCCGCGTAGTGGCTGAGCGCCGCCGCCTCACTGCCCTGGCGGGCGAGCGCCCAGGCGAGGTTGCGGCGGGCGGCCGCGAGGCGGCCGTGCCCGGGCTCGACGACGGCCTCCCAGGTAGTGAGGGCGCGGCGGAACGCCGCCTCGGCGGCCGCCCAGTCCCCCTGCTCGGCGCGCGCCAGCCCGAGGTAGCCCCAGCTGGTCGCCACCGCCTGGCTGTGCTCGCCGAGCACCAGGCGGCGCAGCGCCAGGACCTTCTCGTGCTCGGCCGCCCGCGCCACCGGGTCGCGCAGGCGGTTGGCGAGGTTGCTGCGGGTGGCGAGCACGGCCGGGTGCTCCTCCCCCCAAGCCGCGCGCTGGAGCTCGTAGGCCTCGCGGAAGAGGCTGGTCGCCTCGGCCTCGTCGCCAGCGAACATGCGCTGCGAGGCGAGCACGGTGAGCGCCCCGGCGACGTCCGTGGGGTCCGCCCCCGGGGCGGCGCGCAGCAGGGCCACCGCCTCGCGGGCGAGTCGCTCGGCCTCGGCGCCGATCTGCTGCCCGCCGAGCGCGGCCAGGACGTGGGCGTGCAGGATGGGATCGGCGCTGGGGTCGGCTTCGAGCTGGGCGAGGAGGGTGCGCAGCGCGCCGGCCGCTTCCGCCACCTTGCCGGCGGCGTGGAGGGCGCGGGCGTGGTCGAAGCGCAGCTCGACGAGCCCCGGATCGTCCGCCGGCAGCCGCGCGCTCTCGGTGGTGAGGGCCGCCGCCAGGAGCTCCTCGGCCTGGCGCACCTGGCCGCGTTCGAGGTAGATCCGGCCGATGGTCTGGCGCAAGCGGGCCTGGATCTCCGGCTGGCCGCCGAGCGCCGCCGCCCGCTTCTCACCCTGTGCCAAGAGGCCCTCGACCTCGATCGTCGAGCGTTGGGCGCCAGCGGCTGGATCGGCCGTGCCGAGGAGCTCGACGAGGAGGTCGAGGACGCGCCCTGCCTTGTCACCCTCGCGGGCGGCCAGTGCCGAGGCCTCGGCGGCCCGCCAGCCCTGGAAGGCGCTCAAGCCGGCGAGGGCGAGCACCACGGCCGAAGCTACCGCGGCGACCAGCACCGCGGCGCGATGCCGGGCGAGGAAGCGCTGGAACCGGTAGCCCCAGGACCGTGAGCGTGCCCGCACCGGCTCGTGGGCGAGCCAACGCTCGATGTCGTTGGCGAGCTCGCCGGCCGAGGGGTAGCGCTGCGCCGGCTCGCCCTCCAGTGCCCGGCCGACGATCGCCGCGAGATCACGATCGCCGAGGCGGCCGGCGAGGCGCGAGAGGTCGATCTCGCCGCTCAAGGCCCCGGGCGGCAGCTCGCCCAGGAGCAGCTCATGGAGCAACAGGCCGAGCGCCCAGACGTCCGTCGCGGTGGTGATCGGCTCGCCGCGGCGCTGCTCGGGGGCGGCCCGCTCCGGGGTCATCGGCGCCAGGTCGGCGCGGGTGGCGGCGAGCGTCGACGGCCGGCCGGCGAGAAGCTTGGCGATCCCGAAATCGAGCAGCCGCACGTCGCCGTCCGCGCTCACCAGGATGTTCGAGGGCTTGAGGTCGCGGTGCACGACCAGGTTGGCGTGGGCGTACTGGACGGCGAGGCAGAGGGCGCGGAAGAGCCGCAGCGTCTGCCGGCGGTCGAGGCCATGGGCCACGCAATGGGTGGTGATCGGCAGGCCCTCGACATATTGCAGCACCAGGTACGGCCTGCCCTCGGCCGTGGTCCCGCCGTCGAGCAGAGGCACCACGGCGGGATGGGTGAGGCGGGCGAGGAGCTCGCGCTCGAGCTGGAAGCGGTCGACCAGATCGGCCGAGCCGATCCCGGGCCGCATCACCTTGATCGCCACCCGCTGGCTGAACGAGCCGTCGGCGCGCTCGGCGAGGAAGACCTCCCCCATCCCACCCTTGGCGAGGGGCCCGAGCAGGCGATAGGGGCCGCAGAGGGAGCCCGGGGCGAGGCTGGGTGGCGGTTCGGGCACGGTGAGCCAGGGGGCGAGGCCGGCCTCGAGCTCCAGGGTGTGGGTCTCGTCGCTCACCGCGAGCAGCGAGGAGAGCTCGGCGGCGAGGCGGGGCCGTGCCGCCGTCAGCTCGGCGAGCCGCGCCTCCCGCTCGTCAGCCGTGAGCGCCACCAGCGCGGCAAACGCCTCGGCCAGCTCCTCCCAGCTCGGCTCGCTCACCAGCTGGTTCACGGGCTGGCGCCCTCCCAAACCGGCCCGGAGGTCGACAGCTCGCGGCGCAACCAGGCGCGGGCGGTCTGCCAGTCACGCTGCACGGTGCGCTCCGAGACCGCCAAGAGGGTTGCGATCTCGTCGAACGACAGGCCGCCGAAAAACTTGAGCTCGACGATGCGAGCCACCCGCTCCTCGCGTGCCGCCAGCCGGCCGAGGGCCTCCTCGAGCGCCAGCACCTCCTCCGAAGCACGCGGCGTGAGGAGCGGTGCCATCTCGTCGAGGGGCAGCGGCTCGGCGGCGCCACCGCGCTTCTGGCGCCGGCGTGATCGCGCATGGTCGACCAAGACCCGAAACATCGTCTTCGAGGCAGCGGCCAGGAAATCGAGCCGGCTCGCCGCCGGCAGGCGGCGCTGCTCGACGAGACGGAAGTAGGCCTCGTGCACCAGGGCCGTGGGCGTCAGGGTGTGGGCCGCGCGCTCGCCCCGCAAACGCTCGCGGGCGAGCCGGCGCAGCTCGTCGTAGAGCAGCGGGACCAAGCGCTCGAGGGCCCCTTCCTCGCCCCGCTGCACGCCCTCGAGCCAGCGAGTGATCTCGCCGCTTTCGGGCAACCAGGGAGCCACCACCCCTGGATGTCGGGAATCACCGTCCGCTGACGCCATGAGAGGGCAGAGCATGGCACAACTGGCACATGGCCATAAAGCTCTTGACCAACCGTTCGTGCCGAGACGAGGAGAAGTCGATCATGAGAACGAAGGTGCGAGTCTGCCTCCTTGCCTTGAGCTTCGGCGCCTTGCTGGCGATGGCGTTACGGGCCGGTGGCCCACCGCTGCGCGCGAAGCCGCAGCCCTTGCCGCCCAAAGCGGCCGAGGCGGTGCGCTGGCGTGGCATCCCCAAGCTGTGGATCAAGAACCAGGCGACACCGTGCAGCTTCACCTACACCTGGCTGCGGCCCGATCGCCTGGGCGACGAGGGTGGCGACCCGGGCGGTCCTGATCCCGGCACCGGCAGCCCGGACCCCGGCAACGGCGGCCCGGCGAGCTCGCCTCCCGAGTGCATCGACGGCCAGGCGAGCTCGCGGGTGACCAACATCTGCGCCAGCGGTCCGGGCGGCGCGCTGATCTGCTGCGACTTCGACTGCGACTTCAGCTGCGAGGCCGGCAAATGGCAGGTCGCCGGCTTGTGCACCAACCAGCGCAACTGCGTCGCGAAACCGGGATCGAGCGGCGTCGTGGACCTGCCCGAGGTCGCGGGACTGTGAGCGCGGCAGGCCCTCACCGGCCGCCAGCCGGGCCTCGACAGAGGGCGTAAGTCGAGCGTATTCTTGGGGCGTGCCACCGGTCCGCCCCCAGCTCCAACCGCCGCGCGGCCGCGCGGCGGCGAGCAACCCCACGCCGCGCTTCGAGCGCCTTACCGTCGAGTTTGAGCCGGGCGAGCTTGAGCCGGGCGAGGAGCCGGCGGCGGGGCCTGTCACCACCTACCTGCTCGACACCAGCCGCAGCGCCATCGCCACCAACGACAGCCCGGACATCCCCTTCGACGCCTCGCTCAATCCCTACCGCGGCTGCGAGCACGGCTGCATCTACTGCTACGCCCGCCCCACCCACGAGTACCTGGGCCTCTCGGCCGGCCTCGATTTCGAGAGTCGCATCCTGGTCAAGCCGGACCTCCCCACCCTCCTGCGCCGCGAGCTCGCCGCGCCGCGCTGGCGGCCGCAGCTGCTGGGCATCTCGGGCGTCACCGATCCCTACCAGCCCATCGAGCGCAGGCTGGCGATCACCCGCGGCTGCCTGGCGGTGCTCGCCGAGGCCCGCAACCCGGTGGCGATCGTCACCAAGAACCACCTGGTGACCCGCGACCTCGACCTCCTCGCCCAGCTCGCCGAGCACCAGGCCGCGGCCGTCTACCTGTCACTCACCACTCTCGATGCCGAGCTCTCCCGCCGCCTCGAGCCGCGGGCCTCGCACCCCGAGCAGCGGCTGGCGGCCCTTGCCGAGCTCAAGCGGGCCGGCATCCCGTGCGGGGTGCTCGTGGCGCCGGTCATCCCCGCCCTCACCGACCACGAGGTCCCCGCTATCCTCGCCGCCGCCGTCGAGGCCGGCGCGAGCGTCGCCGGGATGATCCTCCTCCGCCTGCCGGGCGCCGTCGCCCCCCTCTTCGAGGCCTGGCTCAGGCAGTACTATCCCGACCGCGTGGACAAGGTGCTCAACCGCCAGCGGGCGATGCGCGGCGGCAAGCTCAACGACGGCCGTTTCGGCGCGCGGATGCGGGGCGAGGGCGTCTTCGCCGAGCAGGTCCGCGCCCTCTTCCACCATGCCCGGCGGCGCCATGGCCTCGACGGCAACCGCCACGAGCTGTCGACGGCGGCCTTTCGGCGCCCCGTCCTGCCACGGCAGGATGGCCCCCAGCTCACGCTGTTCGCCTGAGCCGGCCCCTGCCGATGTCGCCGCGCACCCGCAAGCTCGCCCTCGCCGCCCTGGCCCTCCTCGGGCCTGGCCTGGCCGTCCTCCTCTACGAGTGGCTGACCTGGCCGGCGGTCGGCAAGCTGGCCCAGGGAGTGCCGAAGACGACCGCCTTCGTCAGCCGCTACGAAGAGCGGCAGGCGGCCGCGGGCAAGCCGGTCAAAGCGGACTGGCGGTGGGTCTCCTACCGGCAGATCTCGAACCAGCTCAAGCACGCCGTGATCGTCGCGGAGGACATCGACTTCTTCTCCCACCACGGCTTCGCCTGGGAGGAGATGAAGAAGGCGGTCGAAGAGGCGCGGGCCGAGGGCGAGGCGCCGCGCGGCGCCTCCACCATCACCCAACAGCTGGCGAAAAACCTCTGGCTCTCGCCGTCGCGCAACCCCTGGCGGAAGGTCAAGGAAGCCCTCCTCACCCGCCAGCTCGAGGCCAAGCTCGGCAAGCACCGCATCCTCGAGCTCTACCTCAACGTCGTCGAGTTCGGCCCGGGCATCTATGGCGCCGAGGCTGCCGCCCGCCGCTACTTCGGCAAGAGCGCCGCCGCGCTCGACCGCCACGAGGCGGCGGCCCTAGCCGGCAGCCTGCCGAAGCCATCGAGCTGGTACCCGGGAAGCCGGAGCCAGGTCTACGCCCGCCGGGTGGCGCGCATCGAGCGCCGGATGGAACGCTCGGGCTGGGTCCTGGGCGAGCTCTGAGCCGCGCTCGGGCTTGCCGGCGGGCCCGCTGGTCGCTGCTACACTCTCCTGCCCCGACGAACCTGGACCGGAACCAAGGTCCCTTCTTGCGGAGGCAGCCATGAGCCGGATCGACCTCTTCTACCAGCGCCCTTCCTGAACCAGCTGCGAGCGCACCCGGGCGGTGCTGCAGGACACCTCGACGCAACTGTCGCACGAACGCTCGTCGCGGAAGGAACCGATGACCGACGACGAGGCGCGCACGCTCCTCGCGCAGCTCGCGACGGTCAAGATCGCGCGCGGCAAGAAGATCGAAGAAAAGCCCGCCGCGGCGACCGTGCCCGACGACCTCAAGGGGCCGACGGGCAATTTCCGCGCCCCGCTCATCGTCAAAGGCCGCACTCTGTTGGTGGGCTTCCACGAGGAGGCCCTGCGGCAGCTGCTGTGAGGACGAAGCTGGCGCTGCCGGCAGAGCGGCGAGGCCGGGCGGCCCGCGGCAGGCGGGAGTCCGAGGAGACAATCACCAGGGGACGATGACGCGGTGACGATCACGAGGCGATTTGGCACATGCCTTGCTCCTCTCCGCGTCGACCATGAGCCGAGCGACGCAGCCACCGGGATCTCGTTCCTGCGGCGCGCCAAATCGGCGGCAGGACTCACCCAGCGCTGACGACAAGGCATGCAACTAGAGGCTCGCTCGCGTTTAGACCTCCCTCCCGTGCAGCCCCCTGCCGGCCCCCGCACACGCCTGCGTTGCGATGCGCGGCGCGGCGCCTGGTTGCTCGGCGCCGCTCTCGCGGCCCTCCCCTTCTCCACCCTCTCCGCGACCGCCGCGCCGCTCGCCGACCTGCTCGAGGCGAACGGCTTCGAGCTCCTCGACCCGCGGCCCGCACCCGCCCTCCAGCTGCCCGATCTCGAAGGCCGCACCCGGGACCTCAGCGACGGCCGCGGCCGCTGGCAGCTGCTGACTTTCTTCGCCACCTGGTGCGGCCCGTGCCGCGCCGAGCTGCCCTCCCTCTCCGAGCTCGCCCGCCAGGCGCCCCGCGGCGTCGAGCTGGTGGCGATCTCGGTCGACACCAAGCAGGCGGCGATCGCTCCTTTCGTCGCGCGGCTGGGCCTCACCCTGCCGGTGGTCTGGGACGAGAAGGGAGCCGCCTCGCGGGCCTTCCGCGCCTCGGCGATCCCGGTCTCGTACTTGGTCGACCCCAAGGGCAGCGTCATCGCCGTCGCGCAAGGCGCCCGCGACTGGTCGCGGGCCGCGAGCCTGTTTGCCGAGCTCGCGAGCCGCCGTCCCGAGACCGCGGCGCCGGCCACCGAGGTGGCCACGGCGGCACCGCTGGTGAAACCACAAGCCAACCTGCCGGAAGTGAGCGCGGTGGCCCGCGCTCTGGCGACCGAGGTGAGGCCCGGGGAGAGCTTCACCGTCGAGGTCGAAGTGCATTGGCAGGGCGGCAAGGACGCCTTGCTCCTCCACCCTCCGCTCCTGACGCTCCCGGACGGCGTCGAGCAGCAGCGGATCTCGGCCGAGAGCACCAGCCGGCCGCCGGCCGACGGTTCGGCAAGCCGTGCCGAGAACGTGGTCACCTACCGGATCGAGCTGACGGCCAGCGCACCGGGGACGCTGGCGCTCGCTCCCCTCGAGATCGCCTACTCCCCCCGCGGTGGCGGCGAGGAAGAGACTCTGGCGGTGAGCGCCCCGACCATCCGGGTGCAAGCGCCCGCCGCTGCCGGCCTCGCCGGCGGCAAGCTCGCCCTGGGCGGTGCAGGCCTGCTCCTCGCTCTCGCTGCCGCGGCCTTCGCCTGGCGGAGTCGCGCCGCGCGGGCAGGCCGCTGCGCCTGCCTCGACCCGCGCCTCGGCGACGGCGAGAAGGCCCTCGAGGAGGCCCGGCGCTGCCGGCTCGAGGGCGACGCCTGCGGCCAGTTCCTGGCCGTGGCGGCGGCGCTCCTGCCGCTCGCCGACGAGCAAGAACGTGCCACCCTGTGCCAGAGCGCCGAGCGGGCCCGCTACGGCGGCGAGGCCCCGCGGCCCGCCGAGCTCGAGCATTGGATGCGGCTCGCCGAAAAGCGCGTCGCCGCCTTGCGCCCTGACCCCGACGCCACCGCCAAAGCAGGGCTGCGGCTGCGCGACGCCGCCTCCGAGCCCCAACGTTCGAGTGGCGCCTTGGCCTGATCGACCGACCTGCCCCAAGCTCCCGGAGGACATGCATGGCCGCCGTCGCGGAAGAGCTCGCCAGCGAGATCGAAGCCCAATCCCAGACCCTGGCGCGCCTGCGCGAGGAGATCGCCCGCGTGGTGGTGGGCCAGCGCTACATGGTGGACCGCCTGCTCATGGCCCTGATCGCCGACGGCCACATCCTCGTCGAGGGGATCCCCGGCCTCGCCAAGACGACGGCGATCAAGGCGGTGGCGCAGGCCATCTCGACGGGCTTCTCGCGCGTGCAGTTCACCCCCGACCTGCTGCCCGCCGACTTGATTGGCACCGAGATCTACCGGCCCCAGCACCACGACTTCGTGGTCAAGCGCGGCCCGATCTTCACCAACCTGCTGTTGGCCGATGAGATCAACCGCGCCCCGGCCAAGGTGCAGAGCGCCCTGCTCGAGGCGATGCAGGAGCGCCAGGTGACGATCGCCGAGCAGACCCATGCGTTGCCCGACCCCTTCCTCGTGCTCGCCACCCAGAACCCCATCGAGCAGGAAGGCACCTACCCGCTGCCGGAGGCGCAGATCGACCGCTTCATGCTCAAGCTGCGGGTGAGCTACCCCGACAAGGCCCAGGAGAAGGAGATCCTGCGCCGGATGAGCGGCCGCCAGCTGCCGGCGATCGTCCCGGTGGCGAGCGCCGACGACATCCGCCGGATGCGCCAGGTGGCCGACGCGATCTACGTCGATCCCAAGGTCGAGGACTACATCGTCGACGTCGTCTTCGCCACCCGCGAGCCGGCGGCCTACAAGCTGCCCGAGCTCGCCCGCCTGATCGACTACGGCGCCTCGCCGCGTGCCACCATCTACCTGGCGCAGGCAGCGCGGGTGCAGGCCTTCATGGCCGGCCGTACCTACGTGACACCGCAGGACGTGAAGACCGTGGGTCCGGACGTGCTGCGCCACCGGGTGATCGTCTCCTACGAGGCCGAGGCCCAGGACCTCACGGCCGACGACCTGATCCAGAAGATCTTCGGCACCGTCGACGTGCCCTGAGGCCAGCCGACGCCCGATGGCTTTCTTCGCTTCCTCGACCACCACGGCCGCGCGCACGACCTCGGCACCACCGGCGGCGAGTGAGCCGGCCCTCTCGCCCGAGCTCTTCGCCAAGATCCGCAGCATCCAGATCCGCACCCAGCGGCTGGTCACGGAGAGCATGGCCGGCGAGTACGAGAGTGCCTTCAAGGGCCGCGGCATGGAGTTTCAGGAGGTCCGCGAGTACCACCCCGGGGACGATATCCGCCACATCGACTGGAACGTCACCGCCCGCCTCGGCGCACCCCACGTCAAGCAGCACCGCGAGGAGCGCGAGCTGACGGTGATGCTGCTGGTCGACGTGAGCTCCTCGGGGGCCTTCGGCACCGGCGAGCGGCTGAAGCGCGAGGTGGCGGCCGAGGTGGCGGCGCTGCTCGCCTACACCGCCGTCAAGAGCAACGATCGCGTCGGCCTGATCATCTTCTCCGACCGCGTCGAGCACTACATCCCGCCCAAGAAGGGCCGCGGCCACGTCTGGCGGGTGATCCGCGAGGTGCTGTCGTTCCGGCCGCTGCAGCGCGGCACCAACCTCGACGCCGCCCTCGAGCTGCTGAGCAAGGTGAGCCACCGGCGGGTCGTGGCCTTCCTGATCTCGGACTTCCTCGACCGCGGCTTCGAGGACCGGCTTCGCCTCGCCGCCCGCCGCCACGACCTCACGGCCATCGCCATCGCCGACCGCCGCGAGGCCGAGCTGCCACGCATCGGCCTCGTCGAGCTCGAAGACGCCGAGACCGGTGAGTCGATCCTCGTCGACACCAACGACAAGGGCCTGCGGGACGGCTTGCGCCTGCTGGCCCGCGAAGGCCACGACGAGCTGAGCTCGCTGCTGCGCTCGGCCCGCGTCGGCGAGATCCGCCTGTGGGCGGACGAGCCTTACGTCGACGCCCTGGTGCGCTACTTCCACCTGCGCGAGCGCCGGCGCTGAGCGGGGAGACGACGATGGAGCTACGGCCACCTCCGCGCCTCGAGACCCAGCGCCCCGCCCACGCGGGCGCCGGGCGCGGCGCCTCGCTTTGGCTCGGGCTCGTTTCCCTGGCCCTGCTCGCCGCGATCCTCGGCGTCCTCCTCGGGCAGGGCCGGGGCCGCGCCGGCACCACGGACGTGGCGCTCGAGCGCGAGGTGGCGGCCAAGCTGCGCGCCGCCGGTGCCCTCGACGAGGCGGCAGACCTCTATGCCGCCGCCCTCCACGACACGAGCCAGCCGGCCACCGAGCGGGCTCGGCTCGCCTACGGCCTCGGCCAGGCCTACCTCGAGGCGGGGCGCTACGAGCGGGCCCTGCGCTGGCTGTACGAGGCCGAGTCCCTCGGCGCGGGTCCGCTTCAAGGGGCCGTCTCCCAGCGCATCGTCGAGTGCCTGGAGCGGCTGGGCCGCCACCATGCCGCCCAGGCCGCCCTCGCCAGCGGCAGCCGCCTGCCGGCCGGTACGGCGGACGCTCCGTCGGCGGCCGCGGCCGCCGATACCGGTGGCCCGGTGGTGGCGGAGATCGCCGGCGCGCCGATCCACCGCGCCGAGGTGCTGGCGATGCTCGACGAGCTGCCACCCGAGGCGGTGCGCGAGGTCAGCCAGCCGGCTAGGCTCGGCGAGCTGCTGCGCCGCTACGTGGCCGACGAGCTCCTCTACCGCAAGGCGCAGAAGCTCTCCCTCGACGACGATCCCGAGGTCCGCCGCCAGCTGGCTCGGCTCGGCAAGCAGGTGGTGCTCGCCAAGCTCGTCGAGCGCGAGGTGATGACCAAGGTGACGATCGATCCCAGCGATCTCGCCAACTTCTTCGCCGCCCACCGCGACCGCTACCAGAAAGCGGGCCAGCAGGACCAACCGCCCAGCCTGGAGCAGGTGCGCGGGCAGGTCGAGCACGACTACCGGATGAGCAAGGCGCAGGCGATCTACGCCGAGCTGGTGGCGAGCGAGCTCGGTGCCGACGGCGTCAAGCTCTACCCCGAGAGGATGCAGGATGCGCCGCCGGCGCATTGAGCTAGGCCTTGCAGGCGGCGCGGCGGCCCTCTGCCTGCTCGCCGCCTGCGCCCGCCAGGTGCCCGGGGCGGCCGGCGAGCCGCCCGCCGTGGTCGCCCGCGCCGCCGTCGATCGTGCCGTCGCCACCACCGGTGACCTGATCCACTACAGCTTGACCGTCGAGCACGCCGCCGGTCTCCGCGTCGAGGTCCCCGAAGTTGGAGCGGGGATCGCCGGCTTCCGCCTGGTCGACGCCCGCCATGAGCCGCCTCGCGAGGCGAACGGCCGCGTCGTCGAGCGCCAGGTCTACGAGCTGCGGGCCGATCTCGTCGGCTCCTACATCCTGCCGCCGGTGACCGTCAGCTGGCAGGACGCCGCGGGCAGCCGTCAGACCACTGCCACCGCGGAGATCTTCGTCGAGGTGAAGTCCGTGCTGCCGGCGGACGGCGAGGCGCACGACATCCGTGACCTGAAGCCCCTGCGGCCGCTGCCACGCCCGCTGCTGCGCTGGCTGTGGGCCCTGGGGCTCGCCGTGCTCGCCGCGGCCGCCGTCTACGCCTTCCGGCGCTGGCGCCGCCGGCCGCGCCCGCTGCCGGCCGCCCTGCCGCCACACGAGATCGCCTTCGCGGCCCTCGCCGAGCTGCGGCAGACCGACTTCAGCGACACCGCCGCCCTGCGCCGCTACTACTTCGCCCTCTCCGCGGTGCTGCGCAGCTACGTGGAGCAGCGTTTCGGCCTCAACGCCACCGACCTGACGAGCGAGGAGATCCTCCGCCGCCTCGGTGAGCTCGGCGACCTCGCCGCCGAGGACGGCCGGCGCCTGCGCCGCTTCCTCGTCGCCTCGGACGCGGTGAAGTTCGCCGCCCACCAGCCGGCCGAGCAGGAGATCGGCGACACCTACGAGGATGCTTTGAGCTTCGTCGAGTCGACCCGCCCACGGGCCGTCGAAGCATCCACCGGCGAGCCCCCGCAGGAGGTCGCGGCGTGATCCCGTCCGGCGAGGGCGCCCTGGTGCTGGCCGACCGCCAGCTGCTCTATGTGCTGGTGCCGCTCTACCTGCTGTGGCTCGGCGCCTGGCTGCTGTGGCCGCGCTGGCAGGCCAGGCGCGGCGGCGGCAACCCGGCGGCCCTGCGCTACTCCTCCCTGGGCCAGCTGCGGCGCCTGCGCCCGAGCTCCTCGCTCTGGTTGCGCCAGGCCGTCCAGGCCCTGCGCTGGGTGACTGTGGGCCTGCTGCTGGTGGCGATGGCACGGCCACAGACGGGGCGCAAGCTCACCGAGGTCTCGACCTTGGGCGTCGACATCGTGCTGGCAGTCGATACCTCGCGCAGCATGGAGGCCCTCGACCTCGACAGCGAGCGGCCGATCCGCGACCGCCGCGATCGCCTGGCGGTGGTCAAGGCGGTGGTCGACGACTTCGTGCGCAAGCGGGAGAACGACCAGGTGGGCCTCGTCGTCTTCGGCAGCGCCGCCTTCACCCAATGCCCGCTGACCCTCGACCACGGCATCGTGGCCACCTTCATCGATCGCCTGGAGACCGGCATGGCGGGGGACGCCACCGCCCTCGGCGAAGGGCTCGGCGTGGCGGTCAAGCGCCTCGAGGGCTCCAAGGCACGCTCACGGGTGGTCGTCCTGCTCACCGACGGCCGCAACAACACCGGGCGTCTGTCGCCGCTCCAGGCCGCGGAGATCGCCCGCCTGGAGGGGATCAAGGTCTACACCATCGGTGCCGGCACCCGCGGCCAGGCGCCCTTCGTCGAAGAAACGCTGTTCGGGCCGCGGGTGGTCTACCAGGACGTCGAGATCGACGAGGAGACCCTGCGCAAGATCGCCGCGACGACCGGTGGCCAGTACTTCCGCGCCGAGGACAGCCGCGGCCTGCAGGCGATCTACGACCAGATCGACCAGCTCGAGAAGAGCGAGATCACCACCCGTTCCTACATGGAATACAACGAAGAGTTCCGCCGCTTCGTGCTGCCGGCGCTGGTCCTGCTGGTCGCCGAGGTGGTGCTGCTCGGCACCCGTTTTCGCAAGCTGCCATGAGCCGTCTCCCGCGCGCCGCTGCGCTCGTCACCGTCCTCCTGCCGGCCCTGCTCCTTGCCGGCTGCGACGGCCGGATCGCCGACCCGCGCCAGCTCTGGCTGCTCTGGCTGGTGCCGGCCCTCGCCGCCTTCTTCGTCTACGTGGCACGCAGCCGGCGGCTGCGGCTCGCGCGCTTCGCCTCTGCCACCCTGCTGCCGCGGCTCACCGCCCGCCTGAGCCCGGCGCGGCGGGCGCTGCGCGCCGCTCTCGTTCTCCTTGCCGTCACCGCTCTCGTGCTTGCCCTCGCCGGCCTCCAGGTGGGCTACCGCTGGGAGGAGGTCAAGCGCCGCGGCGTCGACCTGGTGGTGACCCTCGACGTCTCGGACTCGATGCTGGTGCGCGACGCCGAAGCGGCCGGCAACCTCACCCGCCTCGAGCGCGCCAAGCGCGAGATCGTCGACCTGCTGGCGCTGCTCCAGGGCGATCGCATCGGCCTCGTGGCCTTCGCCGGCACCGCCTTCGTCGAGTGCCCGCTGACCCTCGATTACAGTGCTGCCGAGCTCTTCCTCGGCTCGATCGACACCGACCTCATCCCGGTCAAGGGCACCGCCTTGGGCGCCGCCATCCGCACCTCTCTCAAGGCCTTCGAAGGAGCGCCGGAGGGCTCGCGGGCCATCCTCCTGATCACCGACGGCGAGGACCACACAGGGGAGGCCCTGGCCGCCGCCGAGGAGGCCAAGCAGGCCGGGGTGAAGATCTTCACCATCGGCATCGGCCGCGACGAGGGCTCGCCCATCCCGTCGCCCGACGGTAGCTTCCGGCGCGACCGCCGGGGTGAGCTCATCCTCTCGCGGCTCGACGAACCGACGCTGCAGAGGATCGCCCTGACGACGGGAGGGCGCTACGTTCGTTCGGTCACCGGCGATGTCGATCTCGAGCAGGTCTACGTGCAGGGGATCAAGGCCTCGCTCAGCGACCAGGAGCTCGGCTCGAAGCGCCGCCAGCGCTGGCAGGACCGCTTCCAGTGGGCGGTGGGCTTGGCGCTCGTCGCCTTGATGGTCGAGCCGCTGGTCCCCGAGCGGCGCCGCCGCGGAGGTGAGTTGGATGGCTAGCACTCGTTCGACCCCACCGGCCAGCCGGCCCTGGGCCGCCGGCAAGGGCCGGGCGGCGCTCGGCTCGCTGCTCCTCGCCCTGACCGCCCTGACGGCGAGCGGCGCCGGCAGCGCCGCGCCGACCGCGGCCCGCGACCCCTTCCAGGCCTACGCCGCCGGCCGCTACGACCAGGCCCTGCAAGGCTTCGTCGACCGCCGCCTGGAGGACCCGGACGACCCCCGCCTGGCGATCAACGTCGGCAGCGCTTACTACAAGATGAACGACTTCGACGCGGCGGCGCAGGCGTTCGCCAACGCCGCCACGGCCGACGACCCGGCGCTGCGCGAGCAGGCCCTCTACAGCCTCGGCAACGTCGCCTACCGCCAGGGCCGGCTGCCGGAGGCCGTCGAGCTCTACCAGCGCGCCCTCGAGGTCGACCCCAACGACGAGGACGCCAAGTACAACCTCGAGCTGGTGCGCGACGAGATCCGCCGCCGCGAGGAAGAAGCGAAGAAGCAGCAGATTCAGCAGAATCAGCAGCAGGACCAGTCGCCGAACGAGCAGCAACCGAACGAGCAGCAGAAGAAGCAAGACCAGCAGCAAGACCGGCAGGACCAGCAAGGTCAGCAGGGCCAACAGGACCAGCAGGGCCAGCAGTCGCAAGCAGCGGCAGACCAGCAGACGGGAGCCGGCGAGGACCACGATCAGGACGGCCTGCCCGACGAGGTCGAGCGCAACGGCGAGAACCCGACCGACCCGAGCCAGGCCGACAGCGACGGCGACGGTCTCAAGGACGGCGAAGAGGACCGCAACCACAACGGCCGCCGCGACCCCGGCGAGACCGACCCCAACCGCGCCGACAGCGACGGCGATGGCCAGTTGGACGGCGCCGAGGCGGCCGCGGCGGCCGGCGGCGAGAGCGGCGGGCAGATGAGCGGGCAGATGAGCAAGGAGATGGCCGAGCAGCTGCTCGCCGCCCTCGACGAGGGACGCCCCTTGCCCCCACAGCGGGCCCGCGGCCGGCGCACGGTTGCCGGCGGCAAGGACTGGTAGCGGCACGATGCGCCCGGCCGTCCTCCTCGCCTCGCTCGTCCTCGCGCTTGCCGCCGCGCCGCTCGCGGCGCAGCAGGTGCGGGCGGTGGTCGACCGCAACGCCGTCGCGCTCTCCGAGCCGATCGAGCTCGAGGTGGTGGTGGCCGCCCAGCAGGCGGCACCGCCGCGCCTGCCCGAGCTCAAGGACTTCGACGTGCAGGCGGCCGGGACCGGCACCAACATCCAGATGAGCAATGGCAGCGTCCAGGCCTCGACCTCGTTTCGCTACCTGCTCTTCGCCAAGCGGGCCGGCAGCTTCGAGATCGGCCCGATCAGCGTCGAGCTGGCCGGCAAGACCTACCAGACCGAGCCGATCAAGGTGCGCGTGACCGCCGCGGCCAACGCGGGCGAGGCCGCGAGCAGCCAGGACGCCTTCATCACCGCCGAGGTCTCGAGCCGCCAGCCCTATCTCGGCGAGCAGGTGGTCTACATCTGGCGTTTCTTCCACGCCGTGCAGATCGGCGGTGCGCAGGTGGCGGGCTTCGAGGCCCCCGGCTTTCAGGTGGAGGACTTGGGCGAGCTGCGCGAGTACAACACCGTGCGCAACGGCCGCCCCTTCATCGTGCACGAGCTGCGCAAGGCCCTCTTCCCGCAGCAGGCCGGCAAGCTCAGCCTGAACGGCCCGGCCTTGCAGGTGCAGCTCATGGTGCGGCGCAGCGGCCGCGGGCGCAGCGCTCTCGACTCCTTCTTCGGCACGCTCGAGCCGCAGGTGCGGACGCTGCGGCCCCAAACGATCGAGCTGGAGGTGCGCTCCTTGCCGCCGGCACCGTCCGGTTTCAGCGGTCTGGTGGGCAAGTTCTCGATCGACGCCAGCCTGAGCAAGAGCGTTCTCGCGGCCGGCGACTCGACGGCGTTGCGGGTGACGATCGCCGGCACCGGCAACGCCCAGATGATCACCGAGCCCAAGCTGGGGGAGCTGCCTGGCTTCAAGGTCTACAGCAGCAAGCCGACGGCGAGCCTCGACCGCTCCGGGGACCAGCTGCGGGGCCGCAAGGTCTTCGTGCGTGACCTCGTCCCCCTGGCGAGCGGCCCGGCGACCGTCCCGGGGCTTTCCCTCGTCTACTTCGATCCGGCGAGCGGCCGCTACGCCACCGCCACCACGTCGCCATTCAGCCTCAGCGTCGCGCCCGGCACCTCGCCGGCTGGCACCACGGCCGGCTCGCTGGCCGGGGTCGGCGGTAAGGTCGCGGTCGAGATCCAGGACGAGCTGGTGCCCTCGCGACCGCAGGCCGGCCCCGATCTGCTCGCCTCCGGCGCGCGGGAGCACTGGTTCTGGGCCCTCGGCCTGCTGGCGCCGGCCCTCGCCTACGGCGGCGTCCTGGGATGGGCGCGGCGGCATCACCTGCCGGGCCAGGACCCTCGCTCGCGACGGCGGCGGACCGCGCTCAAGCGCTCTCTCGCCCACGCCGCGGCCGCCAGCCGACTGTGCAAGACGGGCGAGGACGCCGGGGCCCTGCAGGCGATCTCCTCGAGCCTGCGCGAGCTGGTGGGTGACAAGCTGGGGACCGTAGGAAGCGCCCTCACCCCGGCCGAAGTCACCGCCATCCTCGAAGAGCGACAGGCGCCGCAGGCTTTGGTCGAACGCGCTACGACCCTCGTCTCGGCCCTCGAAGCAGCCCACTACGGCAGCGGTCCCGCGGCCGTCGCGGAGCTCGTGAACGGCCTGCCGGACCTTCTCGGCGAGCTGGACCGCGCTTTCGAGGCGAAGCCTCCGGGAGCTCGCCGATGAGCTGCGTGCCGCGCGCAGCGATGCCGCAGCGACGGTCTCTGCAGCGGGCCGGCCAGGCCGTCTCCGGCCTGCTGTGGGCCGGCTCGCTCCTTCTGCTCGGCGCCCGCGGCGTGCCCGCCGCCGAGGCCGCGGTGAACCCGGAAGAGGCCTTCGCTGCCGCCCACCAGGCCTCGGTGGCCGGTGACCTGGGGCGCTCGATCGAGCTCTACGAGGGCCTCGCGGCGAGCGGCCACGGCACCGCCACGGTGTGGTTCAACCTCGGCAACGCTCGCCTGCGGGCCGGCCAGGTGGGGGCAGCGATCGCCGCCTACCGCCACAGCCAGGAGCTAGCCCCGCGGGACCCGGACGTCAAGGCCAACCTGGAGATCGCCCGGCGGCGCGCCCAGGACGCCATCACGCCGCCTGAGCCCTCGCCGCTCGCCGCCATCCTCCTCTTCTGGCACTACGCCCTCGCAGCGCGTGAGATGTGGTGGGCGCTCGTGGTCTCGAACCTGCTGTTCTGGGCCTCGTTGGCGGCCCGGCGGTTGCGGCCGGACTCGGAGCTCCTGCGCTGGCTGGCAGCCGGCCTCCTCCTGCTCTGCCTCGCCGCCGCCGGCTCGCTCGCCGCTCGCCGTTGGTGGCCGAGCCGGGTGGCCGTGGTGCTGGTCCCCGAGGTGGAGGCGCGAACGACCCCGGAAGCCGCCGCCCCGTCACGGTTCAAGCTCCACGCCGGCGGCGAGGTACGGGTGGTCGGCGAGCAGGCGGGCTGGCTGCGCATCGCCCTGCCCAGCGACGAAGGCGGGTGGGTGCCGCGCCAGGCCACCGAGGTCGTCGCCGACTGACCCGGTGGCGGGGTGCCGCCTTGCAGGGAAGCGACGAATAGGCACAGAGCCCCATCGTCATGACCTGCAACATGGCTTGCGGTTCTCAAGAATTTCGCTATCCTAAGCGAGCGTCTCGTCTCGGGAGCTCCCTACTTGATGTCCAGCGCCCGGCGCAGGATCTGGATCGCGACCATCCTGGCGATCTTTCTCGGATTGCTCTATGCGCAGCTCCGGGAAGAACGCCGGACGGCGGACCGTCGGATCGGTTTCCAGTTCGACGACACCTCCGGCCGGCTGGTCGTGAGCACCATCGACCCCGGCTCTCCGGCCGAGAGGGCCGGGTTGCGCGTTGGCGACGTGGTGACGGCTCTCGAAGGAGAGCCGGTGTGGTTGCGCCCGCAATACAGCCGGGTCGCTACCGACCTCGTCCGCGGCCAACCGGCCACCTACAGCATCCAGCGCGGCAGCTCGCACTTCGATCTCGTCGTGCAGCCCGGGGTCGGAGTCAACTGGTCTGCCGTCCTGCTCAACGACATCGCCGCCCTTGCCTACCTGATGCTCGGGCTCTTCGTGCTCTGGCAACGGGTCGACGACCTGCGGGCCCGCCTGATCACCGTCTTCTCGCTGGCCGTCGCCTTCGAGCTGGCGATGCCGCAGAACTCGCTCGCCAACCTCCACCTGGCGGTCGCCTCGGACCTCCTGTTCTACGCCATGACCGGCTTGCAGTTCGCCACCGAGGTGCATCTCGCGACGGCAATCCCCCGCCAGCGGACCTACTTCCGGCAACGGCGCTGGCCTGTGGCGCTGATCTACCTGCTCGGGCTCGGCTGCGCACTCCTCGCCATGCTGACCTACACGGCGAACCTGGTGGGAAGCCAGCCCTTCCCGTGGAACGTCGAGCAGGTCGACTGGGCGCAGGAGCATCTCTTCATGCCCTTCTGGGCGAGCTGCGTGCTGTTGCTGCTCGCCGGGCCGGCGTTCTTCTGGCCGGAGATCGAGGGCCGGCGGCAATCCCTCTTCATCCTGCTGGGCGTGCTGCCCTGGGCCGCGCTGCAGTGGCTGGACAGCACGGGCGAGCTCTTTGGTTGGCAGCAGGGCGACGCCTACACGAACCTGCTGCCCATCGCCCTGCTCTGCTACCCAATCGCCGTCTTCGTGGCGATCTTCCGCTCGCACCTCTTCGACCTCGGGGCGGTGGTCCGCCACAGCCTGCTCTACACCAGCCTTACCACGCTGGTGATCCTCGTCTTCTACACCGCCGTCGGGATGGGCGGGGCGCTCCTCTCGCAGCTGCTGGGCAGCAGCGGCTCGGTCTGGGTGGTCGGTGCGGCAACCCTCACCTTGGGCCTGCTGTTCGGGCCGCTGCGCTCCGCCCTGCAGCAGAGCATCGACCGCCGCTTCTTCCCCGAGAAGGGTGCCTTGCGGCGACGGTTGACCGACCTCGCGGCGCGGCTACCGGCGCTCGGCAAGCTGCCGGCGATGTGCCGTGAGCTCACCGAGTCCCTCTCCGAGATCCTCCAGGTCCCCTCGGTGCGTCTGCTGCTCAGCACCGCACCCGGTGGGGCGCTCGTCTTCGCCAGCTGCAGTGAGGCCGTCAGTGATCGTGACGACTCGCTGCTGATGGTGCCGGCCAACGAGCCCTTCGCTCGCTTTCTCAGCTCCTACGGCCGGCCGGTGCAGGCGAGGACGCTCTTTCGGCGCTCGCCCGACGCGGCGCCGTATCTGCAGGGCCTGAACCCCTCGCTGATCGTGCCGCTCTGTCAGCAAGCCCACTTGGTTGGCTTGCTGGTGCTCGGCGGGAAGCGCGATGGCCGCCAGCTCAAGGGCGACGAGATCGAGCCCATCGACCTCTTCGCCCATCACCTCGCGACGGTGCTGGAGAACGCCCGCCTGTTCGCCGCCGCGACCGACGACGGCCTCACCCGGCTGCTGCGCCGTGAGGTCATCCTCGACCGGCTGAGCGCCGAGCTGCAGCGCGCCGTCCGCTACCGCCGCCCGCTGTCGATCCTGATGGCCGACATCGACCACTTCAAGGAAGTCAACGACCAGTACGGCCATCTGACGGGCGACCGCCTGCTCGCCCGCACCGCCACGGCGCTCAAGGCCGGCATCCGCAACACCGACTCGATCGGTCGCTACGGGGGCGAGGAGTTCCTCATCGTGCTGCCGGAGACCGACCTGCGAGGCGCTCGCGAGGTGGCCGAGAAACTGCGGCGCCGGGTGGCCGAGGCCCGCCTCTCGGCTCCCGGCGGCAAGCACCGCCCCCTCACCGTGTCGCTGGGCGTGGCTAGCCTGTGGATGACTCTCGGCGACACCGAGCCTCACCTCGACCAGTTGATCGAGATGGCCGACCGTGCCCTCTACCAGGCCAAGAACTTGGGGCGTGACCGCGTCGAGATCCAGACTCAGCAGGCCGCCGAGGAAGAGCACGGCCCCCTGCCCACTGAGGACCGGCGCTACTCGGCCGGCTCGGCGCGCAGGGCGTAGACCTCGCCCATCGCGGGGTGGACGTCCGCCGGCCGGCCCGCCGCCAGCTCCTGGCAGGCGAGATCGAGCTGGGCCGCACCGTCGGCGAGCGGCAAGGGCCAGTCGAGATCGAGGCGGTTGAGGCCGCGGCAGAGGGCCGCGGCCGGCACGAGGAAGCGCTGGCGCTGCCAGCGGCACCCCACCGGCAGGCTGCCGAGCGGACGACCGTTGAGGCGGATCGCCACCTTGGCCCGCGCTTCCTGCGCCGCGAGGTGGCCGCTGCCCACGCGGAGGACGATCTCGAGCGCCACGTCCCCGCCGCCCCCTTCGCTCGCCAGGATGAAGCTGCTGGTGGGCAGCGGCGAGCGATGGAAGGCCCGCGCCGCCTCCCGCCCCTCGGCCATCACTTCCGGGAAGAAGCGCGCCAGGGGCTCCCAGAGATAGGGCGAGCAGCTGAGGTCACGGCCGCGGTGCCGGCCATCCGGCGCTACGGCCTCGACGGCATGATGGCGGAGCAACCGCGCCTGCGCGGCGTGGGCTGCCGCCGGGTCGTGGGCTGCGAGCTCGCTGGCGAGCGCCTGCCAGAGGTCGGCGTCGAGCTCTTCCCAGCGCCAGCCATGCTGGAAGCCCAGGGGCAAGGCCGAGCGCAGGTTGCGCCCCTGGGCGGCGGCGAGCACCGCCGGCCCGGGGACCCCACGGGCGGCGAGCACCTCGCTGATCGTCCCCAGCGCGAGCGGGCTCGCGGCAAGCGCCGCCCGCACAGCGGCGGCGAGCGCCGGTCCCTTGGTGGCCAGGGGCAGCTGGCGGTGGGCGCCGTGGATCGCCGCCCCCAGCTGCGCCGTCGCTTCGACCTCCGGCGGGCACGGCTCGCGGCGAGCCACGGCAAGCGCGCGCTCGAAGGACGCCGTCGTCGCAGCTCCCTCGCCAGCGGACCCGGTGAGCTCTGCCGCCACCGCCGCCGCCAGGGCCTCCGTGCCCTCGGCGCTCAGGTGGCAGTAGTCGAGGAACCAGCGGCGGCCCGGCAGCTCGCCGCCACCGAGCTGGCCGAACAGGGTCCGCAGGTCCACCGTCCGCCAGCCGAAGCGCCCCGCCGCCCGCTGCAGCAGCTCACGCACCACGCTGGTGGCCTGCGGCGCGGCGAGACAGGCGAGGTTGGCATAGTGGCCGGCGTCGACGGCGGCGATCGCCGCCGCGCGCGCCCGTGCCTCGTCACCGGCCTGGCGGTAGGCGCGGGCGAGGAGCCAGCAGGAGGTGGGACAGGTCTCGCGGTCGAGGTCGACCATCTGCCAGGCGAGCGCGATGGCCTCCTCGAGCCGCCCCTTGGCGAGGCCCTGCTCGACCGCCGACCACAGCCGATACCAGCGCGCCGTGTCGGTTCCCGGCAGCCAACTCACCGGCTGGCAAGTCTCCCAGTCGGCGAGATTGACCTCGGGGACCACCACTACCACGGGCAGCGCGCGAGCGCGAGCCAGCTCGGCGAGGCGTTCCAGCGTCTCGCCGGCGCGGGCGCAGAGCTCCCGGCGCGCCGCCTCGATGGGGCCCAGCACACCGTCGCCACGGCCGGCGCTCTCGGCCAGGGCCTCGGCGTAGCGCCGGCGGTCGGCGGGCTCGCGGGCGTAGGGTGACCAGCCCGGGGTCTCGAGCAGGGTCCAGTTGTTGCCGGCGTAGAGCACCAGAGCGTCGGGGTCGAGCTGCAACGAGGCCTCGATGGCGGCCAGCATCGGCACCAGGGTGTCGTTGGTGCGGGCGAGGTCGATGACCTCCCAGGAGGCCGCGCCGTCGAGGCCGCAGAGGGTCGCAGCCAGCAGCTTCGCCGGCGTGCGCCACGGAGCGTAGAGGTAGCCTGCGGCGGCCGACTCGCCGAACCAGGCCACCCGGCGAGGCCGCTCGCCACGGCGCGGGGTGAGCACCGGAACGCTCGCGTAGTGGTCCCCGAACGGCGCCGGGGCCGGACGCACCCAGGTGGTCCCCTGCGGCCCCTGCCGCGGCTGCCAGATGCGGATCGGCCGCGGCGCCGGCGGCAGCGGCTCGGCCGCCGCCAGCTCGCTTTGCCCCGGCGTCAACCAGCCCAGGGCCTCGAGGTGGTCCAGCCATTGGCGGGCCGCCGCCCCGGCGAGGCTCGCGGCGAGCGCATCGGCGGCGGGGCGGCGGGCATCAGGCATCGTCCAACGGACCCCTAGACGAAGGTGTAGAGCTGCTCGCTGATCGCGCTCGGGCCGCCAGCAGCCGCCCCTCGGCCCCAGGCCGCGAGCCAGCCGGGCAGCGCAGGATCGAGGTCGCGGTGCTCGATCAGGCAGTCTTCGAGCACCAGGGCGTCGAGGCCCGAGGCGGCAAAGCAGCAGAGGGCGTCCGCCGGGGTGCAGACGATCGGCTCGCCGCGCACGTTGAACGAGGTGTTGACCAGGATCGGGCAGCCGGTCAGCGCCTCGAAGGCGGTGAGCAGAGCGGCGAAGCGAGGAGCCAGCGCGGGGTCGACCGTCTGCACCCGCGCCGAGCCATCGACGTGGGTGATCCCCGGCAGGTCCAGGGGCGAGCGCACCTGGCAGGTGAGCAGCATGAAGGGGCTGTCGGCGCTCAGGTCGAAGTGTGCGCCGGCGCGGTCGCGGAGCACGGCCGGCGCGAAGGGCCGGAAGGCCTCGCGGCGCTTGACCCGGCGGTTCAGGTGGTCGCGGATGTCGGGGTCGAGCGGGTTGCCGAGGATGCTGCGCGCGCCCAGGGCCCGCGGCCCCATCTCCATGGCGCCGTGAAACCAGCCGACCACCTGGCGGGCGGCCAGGCGCCGCGCCGTCGCCGCCACGAGCTCTGCCTCACGGCCGGCGAAGTCCTGATGCGGGACCTCGAGGTCCTGCAGCCAGGCGGCGATCGCCGCCGGGGCGAAGCGCGGCCCGAGGTAGGCGTGGCGTTGCGGGCCGCAGCTCGGAGGCAGGCCGCTGAGCTCGCGATGGGCGAGCGCCGCCGCCCCCAGGCAGCCGCCGGCGTCGCCGGCCGCCGGCTGCACGAAGAGGGAGGTGAAGGGGCCTTCGCGCAGGATCCGCCCGTTGGCGACACAGTTGAGGGCGACGCCCCCCGCCATCGCCAGGGCCTCGGCGGGCACCCGTGCGTGGAGGTAACGAACCTTGGCGAGGAGCAGCTCCTCGAGCACCAGCTGGAGGCTCCGCGCCACGTCGCGGTGAAACGGCTCGACGGCGGCTTCGGGGCGCCGCGGGGGTTGCCCGAAGAGGGCCGGCAGCGCTGGCGAGAACATCCGCTCGCCGCGGAGGAAGTCGAAGTAGCGCAGGTCGAGGCGGAACTGGCCGTCGGGCCCGTCTCGCACCAGGCGCTCGATCTCGCGGCGGAACCGCGGCTCACCGTAGGGCGCCAGGCCCATCACCTTGTACTCGCCGTCGTTGACCGCGAAACCGAGGTAGGCGGTGAGCGTCGAGTAGAGCAGGCCGAGCGAGTGCGGGAACTCGACCTCCTCGAAGAGCTCGAGGCCGCTGGCGTCCCCGCAGCCATAGGAGGTGGTGGCCCACTCTCCCACACCGTCGACGGTGAGCAGGGCGGCGGCCGGGAAGCCGGAGAAGTAGAAGGCGCTTGCGGCGTGCGAGGCGTGGTGCGCGTAGCTGAGGAGCGGCCCTTCCCAGCCGAGGCCCTGGCGGATCCGCCGTTCCGGCCAGCCGGGATCGAGCGGTGGCCGGCGAGCGGCGGGCGGGCGCGGCGGCCCGGCCCACAGCTGTCGCGCCAGCTTCTTGACGGGGTCCTCGTAGTAGGCGACGGCGTCGAGGTCGGTGATCGCCAGCCCACCGGCCTCCAGGCAGAATCGGAAGGCCTCGATCGGCAGCCCGGGATCGTGCTTGCGGCGGCTGAAGCGCTCCTCCTCAGCAGCGGCGACCAGCTGGCCGTCCTGGAGCAGGCAGCAGGCGGACTCGTGGTAAAAGGCCGCGAGGCCGAGAACGTTCACCGTCGCCGCCGCCTTCCGCGCCGCGGCCTACAGGATGCTCTTGCCGAGCACCGAGAGGATGAGCTCGACGGCGAGCTCGGCCGTCTGGTTGCGCTGGTCGAGGATGGGGTTGATCTCCACGACGTCGACCGAAGCGACCTGGCAGACCTCGGCGATGATCTCCATCAACAGATGCGCCTCGCGGTAGGAGAGGCCACCGGTGACGGGAGTGCCGACGCCGGGCGCCTCGCGCGGGTCGAGCACGTCCATGTCGAAGCTGACGTGGATGCGCTGCAGGTGCTCGAGCCGCTTCATCGCCTCGTAGGCGACGGTGGCGATCCCCCGTTCGTCGATCTCCCGCATGGTATAGACGCCGGCGCCGCTCTCGCGCAGCAGCTCGCGCTCGCCGCTGTCGAGGTCGCGGATGCCGAGCAGCATGACGTCGCGAGCATCGATCTTGGGGCCGGGCCGGCCGATGTTGACCAGCTCGGCGTTGCCGCGGCCGGTGAGGGCGGCGAGCGGCATGCCGTGGAGGTTGCCCGACGGCGAGGTCTCAACGGTGTTGAAGTCACCGTGGGCGTCAATCCACAGCACGCCGACCTTGCCGTCGTGGGTCGCGGCGCCCACCGTGCCAAGGGCGATCGAGTGGTCGCCGCCGAGGAAGATCGGGACCTCACCGCGGTCAAAGGCCCCGACGCCCGCCTGGTAGACCCGCTCGCAGGCCTCGACCACCGCTGGCAGGAAGGCGAGCCCGCCCTCCGGCGGCAGGGTATCGCGGACGGCGATCTCGACGTTGCCGGCGTCACGGACCTCGAAGCCGAGGGCGCGCAGGCGGTCGCCCAGACCGGCATAGCGCACGGCCGAGGGCCCCATGTCGACACCGCGCCGGGCCTGGCCGAGGTCCATCGGTACTCCGATCGTGCAAGCGGTGCGGCTCACGAAACCTCCCAGAATCAAGCCCTTGGCCTCGTTGCCGAGAGCGGCCGGCAGTCTACCATCGCCCCCGCCGCGACAGGCCTCGGCGCCGCTCGTCCGGGGCGGCCTCGGGTGTCACCGCGGCGCCGCCGTGGCGTGCTAAAGTCCACCGCCTTGCCCTGACGCCGGCCGGGCGCCCGGTCGCGCTACAAAGGCTCTCAACCGATCTCCTCCTTGGGGGGCCTTCGCACGATGGAACGAGCGCAAAAGAACGGGCGTTGGACGGTGGCGGACTCGACCGATCTCTACGGCATCAACACCTGGGGCCGCGAGTTCGTGGCGATCAACGCCAAGGGCAACCTGGTGGTGGCGCCGAACGGCACGGGAGGACCGTCCGTCGACCTCAAGGCGCTGGTCGACGAGGTGGCCGAACGGGGCATCGGCCTGCCCCTGCTGATCCGCTTCTCCGACCTGCTCAAAGCCCGGATCGCGCAGATCAACGGTGCCTTCCGCACCGCCATCGAGGAGTACAAGTACCGCGGCAGCTACCGCGGCGTCTACCCCATCAAGGTCAACCAGAACTTTCACCTCGTGGAGGACATGGTCCTCTACGGCGAGCCCTACCACTACGGCCTCGAGGCCGGCTCGAAGCCGGAGCTGCTCGCCGTGATGGCGATGCTCAAGGACCCCGAGGCGCTGATCATCTGCAACGGCTACAAGGACGAGGAGTACGTCACCACCGCGCTCCTCGCCAGCCGCCTCGGCCCGAAAGTGATCCTGGTGGTCGAAAAGCCCCAGGAGCTCCGCCTGATCGTCGACTGCTCGCGACGGGTCGGCGTCCAGCCACGGATCGGCGTGCGCGCCCGGCTGACCACGCGCGGCGCCGGCCACTGGGAAGAGTCCGGCGGCGACCGCTCGAAGTTCGGGCTGGGGGCCCGCGAGCTGGTCGAGGCCGTCGAGCTGCTCAAGGAGGAGGGGATGATCGAGAGCTTCGTCCTCCTCCACTTCCACCTCGGCAGCCAGATCGCTTCGATCCGCAACGTCAAGGACGCCCTGCGCGAGGCGAGCTGGACCTACGTCAACCTCGCCAAGCTGGGGGCGCCCCTGCAGTACCTCGACGTCGGCGGCGGCCTGGGGGTCGACTACGACGGCTCGCAGACCAACTTCGCCTCGTCGATGAACTACACCTTGCAGGAGTACGCCAACGACATCGTCTACGGCCTGATGGAGGTCTGCGACCAGGCCGGGGTCGAGCACCCGACGATCGTCACCGAGTCCGGCCGGGCGAGCGTCGCCCACCACGCCGTGCTGGTGCTGGAGGTGCTCGGCGTCGGCGAGTTCCGCGTGGGCGAGCTGCCGAAGAAGGCGCCCGAGGGGTCGCCGAAGGTGCTGGTCGATCTCGTCGAGGCCTACTCCGAGCTCACCCCGAAGAACATCCGCGAGATCTACCACGACGCCGTGCAGTACCGCGACGAGTGCCTCAGCCTGTTCAACCTCGGCCACCTCTCGCTCGAGCAGCGGGTCCTCGCCGAGGACGTCTTCTGGGCCCTCTGCCAGCGCCTGCGCACCATGGTGCGCGCCATGCCGCGGGTGCCCGAGGAGCTCGAGGGCCTGGAGAAAGTGCTCGCCGACACCTACTTCTGCAACTTCTCGGTGTTCCAGTCGCTGCCCGACTCGTGGGCGATCGACCAGCTCTTCCCCATCGTGCCCATCCACCGCCTCAACGAGCAGCCGAGCCGGCGGGCGATCATTGCCGACATCACCTGCGACTCGGACGGCAAGATCGACTCCTTCATCGACGCCCGCGACATCCGTCCCGTCCTCGAGCTCCATCCCTACGATGGCCAGGCCTATTACCTGGCGGTCTTCCTGGTGGGGGCCTACCAGGAGATCCTCGGCGACCTCCACAACCTCTTCGGCGACACCAACACAGTGCAGGTCTCGCTCGACGATGCCGGTAGCTATCACATCGAGCACGTGGTCCCCGGCGACACCGTCACCGAGGTGCTGAACTACGTCGGCTACCAGCGCGACGAGCTGGTGGCGCGGTTACGGCAGTCGCTCGAGACGGCGCTGCGCGGTGGCCGGCTGAACCGCGAGCAGGCCAAGCAGCTGCTCCAGGTCTACGAGCAGGGCCTGGCCGGCTACACCTACCTCGAAGGCGAATAGCACCCGTTCTTTCCCCCTCTTGCGGCCGTCCTGGCGCTTGATCTAGGCTGCGCTCATTCCAGAGCGACAGCCATGTGCGAGGCTAGTGCCGGGCTCGCTGGCCGGATTGCTCCCAAGGGAGGGATCGGTCATGTTGAAGCGTTGCGCGGCGTGCTTCGTGCGGGCCGGGTTGCGTCTAGCGTTCATCCTCGTCCTGGCGACGGCGCCCGTCCTGGCGACGGGTCTGCAACTCCAGGAAATCAGCGCCGGTAGCGAGGTCAAGGGAGCGGCAGGGGCCAAGCCGACGACCCCCGTCTACCACCCCGGAAACCTCCGCTACGCCCCGGCGACACCGCTGAGCCAGGGCTATGCCACCGAGGTCGAGCCCAATGGTACGACCGGCACGGCAACGCCGCTCGCCGGCTCCAACCTGGTGGTGCGGGCCACTCTGTTCCCCAACGGGGACGTCGATTTCTACAGCTTCAGCGCCACGGCCGGCGACCGCATCTACGCTGCGACCATGACCTCGTTCTCGGCCGGCAGCAGCACCGACAGCCAACTCACCTTGCTGGCCTCGGACGGCACGACGGTGATCGAGTTCGACGACGACAACGGCTCGTTTGCCGGCCTTTCCTCGTCGATCGCCGGCGCCATCATCCCGACGACAGGCACCTACTTCCTCAAGGTCAACGACTTCACCGCCGGGACCACCTCGGAGCGCCCCTACGAGCTCCATCTGCGGATCCAGAGCGGCGCGCCGACCCCCGAGACGGAACCGAACGACACCCCGGCGACGGCCAACCCGCTGCCCGCCAACGGCTGGGTGAGCGGCACGCGCAACCCGGCGGTGGCGACCGAGCAGGACTGGTACAGCTTGAGCCTCAACGCCGGCGACACCGTGTACCTGTCGCTCGACGTCGACCCCGAGGACGACCTCGTGGTGTGGAACGGCCGCCTCGGGATCGCCCTCTTCGGCGACGCGGGCAACCAGATCCTGGTGGTCGACGACGCCGGCACGGGAGATGTCACGCCGAACCCGAACCGCCCCTCCGAGGCGCTGTTCATGACCGTCAAGACCGCCGGCACCTACTTCGCGTTCGTCGACTCGGCAACCGCCGCGGTGGGCGGTCCGACCGCCACTTACCACCTGTCGGTCAGCGTCCACCCCGCCGTGGACGAGGGCGTCAACTGCACCACCTACACCTCGACTGACGTACCCAAGACGATCGGCCCCGGCACCGGCCTGGTCAGCTCGACGATCACCGTGCCCGGCAGCCACCGGATCGCCGACGTCGATGTCGAGATCCAGCTCAACCATGCCCTGATGGCCGACCTCGATGTCCACCTGCGCTCGCCGGCCGGCAACGACAATGGTCTGTTCACGGACATCGGCGCCGCCGCGACCGGCGGCCAGGCGCAGATGGACACCGTCTTCGACGATGAGGCGGGCGTCCCGCCGTCGTTCACCGCCTTGAAGGGCCTCCAGATCAAGCCCGAGCTCGCCTACCGTCTCGCCTGGTTCGACGGTGAGGACGCCGGTGGCACCTGGACGCTCGACGTGCGCGACGACGGCGCCAACACCAGCGGCGGCACGCTGACCGCCTGGAGCCTACGCATCTGCGAGGCGCCCCCGCCGCCGGCTTGCCCGCCGGGGTTCGCCCCCGCGACCGTGTTCTCGACGGACTTCGAAAGCGGCGCCGCCGGCTTCACCCACTCGGGCACGCAAGACGAGTGGGAGCTCGGCCTGCCGGCGACGGTGGCGACCACCACCGCCAACCCGATCGCCGCCTTCAACACCTGCAACAGCGGCACGAGCTGCTGGAAGACCGACCTTGACAACACCTACAACGTCTCGAGCACGCAGGACCTGCTGTCGCCGAACGTCAACCTGGCCGGCTTCGCGGCACCGGTGGTGGTCTCCTGGGCCCAGCGCTACCAGATGGAGAGCGCGAGCTTCGACCACATGTTCGTCGACTTCCAGCAGGCCGGTGGGGCCACCCCGGTGCGGCTGTTCGAGTGGCTCGACGCCACGATGACCGACGCCCCCGGCAACCCGGCGGTCAACATCGGGGAGAGCTCCGGCTGGAGCGTCGTCTCGCGCCGCGCCGACAGCCTCGCCGGCCTCAACAGCGAGCTACGCTTCCACCTCGACAGCGACACCACCGTCGTCTTCGGCGGCCTGGCGATCGATGACGTCACGGTGACCGCCTGCCGCGCCCTCGCGGCCGACCTCGCGATCACCAAGACCGACGGCGTCACCACCGCCGTGCCCGGCAGCAGCGTGACCTACACCATCACGGCCTCGAACGCCGGTCCGGACGCCGCCTCCCCGGCCACGGTCGCCGACACCTTCCCCGCCAGCCTCACCTGCACCTGGACCTGCGTCGGTGCTGGCGGCGGTACCTGCACGGCCGCGGGCGCCGGTAACCTCAACGACGCCGTGAATCTGCCCGCGGGAGGCTCGGTGACCTACACCGCCTCCTGCACCATCTCTGCCGCCGCCACGGGGACCCTCAGCAACACGGCGACGGTCAGCTCTTCGGTGACCGACCCCAGCCCGGCCAACAACTCGGCGACCGACACCGACACGCTGACCCCGCAAGCCGACCTGGCGATCACCAAGACGGACGGCGTCACCAGCGTCACCCCCGGTGGCACCACCACCTACTCCATCGTGGCCTCGAACCCCGGACCGTCGAACGCCCCCGGCTCGACGGTGGCCGACACCTTCCCCGCCGCTTGTACCAGCGTCAGCTGGACCTGCGCCGGCGCCGGTGGCGGCACCTGCACGGCGGCGGGCTCCGGCAACATCAGCGATACCGCCAACCTGCCGGCCGGCGGCTCGGTGACGTACACGGCGACCTGCAGCATCTCGGCAGCGGCCAGCGGCTCGCTCGTCAACACAGCCACTGTGACGGCGGGCACCAGCGTCACCGACGGGAACCCGGGCAACAACAGCGCCACCGACACCGACACCATCAGCCAGATCGCCGACCTCGCGATCACCAAGACCGACGGTCTGACTAACGCCACCCCGGGCCAGGCGATCACCTACACGATCGTCGCCTCGAACGCCGGCCCCAGCGCCTCGCCGGTGAACACCGTCACCGACACCTTCCCCGCGGCCCTCACCGGCGTCACCTGGACCTGCGCCGGCACCGGCGGCGGCACCTGCACGGCGGCGGGCAGCGGCAACATCAGTGACGGTGTCAACCTGCCGAACGGCGCTGCCGTCACCTACACGGTCAACGCCACGATCAGCAACGCCTTCACCGGCACCCTCGCGAACACGGCGACGGTGGCGATCGGCGCGCCCCCGGCCCCGAACGGCCTGCCGACGGTGACCGACCCCAACCTCGCCAACAACACCGCCACCGACACCACGAACGTCGCCTCGCCGGCGACGGTCCAAGGCACCAAGGAAGTGACCGGTGACTTCCAGCCGGGCGGCGCCATCACCTACACCATCACCCTCACCAACGTGGGAACGGGCACCCAGCTCGACAATCCCGGTGACGAGCTGGTCGACGTGCTGCCGCCGCAGCTGACGCTGGTCTCAGCCAGCGCCACCAGTGGCACGGCCCTCGCCAACCTGGGCACCAACACGGTGACCTGGAACGGCAGCCTGCCGCCGGGCGGCAGCGTCACCATCACCATCGACGCCACCATCGGCAGCGGCGTGGCGAGCGGCGACATCATCAACCAGGCGACGATCAACTACGACGGCGACGGCAACGGCAGCAACGAGTCGTCGACGGTGACCGACGATCCGAACGTGGGCGGCAACGACGACCCGACCACCTTCGGTATCCTGGTCGGGCCGCCGGCGATCCCGGCCCTCTCGAGCTGGGGCTTCGCCCTCTTCGCTCTCGCCCTGGCCGCCGCCGCGCTGCTGCGTGCCCGGCGCCAGCGCCGCGCCTAGCCGCTCTCCCTCAAGAAAGACGGGCAGCTCCCCTCGCGGGGGCTGCCCGTCAGCACCTCCCTGGACGGCGAACGCTCAGTCGCGGTCGGCGACCAAGGGGTGGAAGGGGCACTTCTTGGGCAGGGCGGGGCTGCCGTCGGTGCGCCAGGCGGCGGGCTGGTAGAAGAAGTTGGGCGTCTGCTCGCGGTCCACGAAGGGGTGGTGGAAAAGGGGCGAAGTGGCACCGGAGATCGGTGGCACCACCCAGCTCCAGTCGGCGTAGGTGCGCCGCCCGCACTGCGCCTCCTTCTCCTCGAACTTCAAGAAGTGGTCGCTCACCGTGTGGTGATCCACCATCTTGACGCCCGCCTGCTCGAAGGAGTGGAGCACGGCGATGTTGATCTCGACCAAGGCGCGGTCCCGCCACAGGCTGCGCTCGTGGGCGGTGTCGAGGCCGAGGCGGGCGGCGACCACTGGCAGCAGGTTGTAGCGATCGACATCGGCGAGGTTGCGGGCGCCGATCTCCGCTCCCATGTACCAGCCGTTGAAGGGCGCCAGGGTGTAGTCGATCCCCCCCACCTCGAGACGCATGCCGGAGATCGCCGGCAGGGCGTGCCAGCGTAGGCCGAGCTCGGCGAACCAGGGCAGCTCGGGGTGCGCGAGGGGTACCTCGAGGACCTCCTCGGCGGGGAGCGTGAAGAGGTGGGGCTCGGCGTCCGGCAGGTGGAGGACGAGCGGCATCACGTCGAAGGCGGTGCGTTCGGCGGGCGCCCAGCCGAGCTTCAGCACCTCGGCGGTGATCTCCACCTGCCGCGGGTCACCCAGGACGCTGCCGTCCCGTTGCCGGTAGCCGGCGTAGCGGATCAGCTGCTCGTTCCAGATCCGGGGCCCGGGGCGGCCGGCCTGGCGGGGCGCGAAGACGGCGATCGTAGGCCGCAGGTTGCCGCCGTTGGTCGCCGTGCGCAGGTAGGTCGCAAGGTCCCGCTCCATCTCCTCGGCGGTCGTCGAAGCGCGGAAGTCGAGCAGTTGCAGGCAGGGCCAGTACAGCCGACCGACGCAGCGTGTGCTGTTGCGCCAGGCCACGCGCGCGCCGTGCTCGAGCTCGGCGAAGGTCTGCTGGTAGGTGCCGGTCGCGGCGATCTCGGCCTCGATCTCGGCCAGCCGTGGTTGGTAGAGGTCCGGGCACTCCTTCTCGGCGCAGTAGAGCGCCAGGTAGTCCGCCGCCTTGCCAAGGAGCGCTTCGTAGAGGGGATGCAGCCGAGCCTTGGTCGCGATCATTCGCCTCTCTCCGCCCGATCGATCGGGTCCAAGAAATCCAGATCCGCATTTCCATACGACTGCTGATTCGATCCGATTAAATTGTACTGAGCCGCAGAGGCCTCGGATGGATGGTTCGCGTGACGAAACTATGGCGCGCTCGGAAGCGGGTCGGTCGAGCTCAGCCCGCGGCCCGCGGCGCCACGTACGCCTTGGCCTCGGCCAGGGCGTAGTCGAACGAGCGGCGCAGCACCACCTCGCCCGGCAGGTTCTTCCAGCCGGCCTTGAGCAGGGCCCGCAGGGGCTGCCGCGGCATCCCGGCGAGGAGGACGAAGATGCCCTGCTCGCGCAGCTGCGCCACCGCCGACTCGAGCCCTACGAGGCCGGTGGCGTCGAGGGCGTGGGCGGCGCGCAGGTCGAAGATCACCACCCGCACGCCGTGACTGACCGTGGTGAGGGCAACCATCGCGCGCTGGGCAGCGCCGAAGAAGAGCGCACCCGCCACCTCGTAGACCTGGACCTCGGGGGGGAGCTCCGTGGCCTGGCCCCGCTCGCGCCGCGCCGCCACCTCGACCCCCGAGACCTCGGCCATTCGTGCCATGAACAGCAGGGCGGCGAGCACGATCCCAACCGTCACCGCCACCACCATGTCGAAGAGCACGGTGAGGAGGAGGCAGTTGAGCAGCACCACGACGTCGCTCTTGGGGGCGATGCGCAGGATGCGCAGCACGTGGGGTACCTCGGCCATGCGCCAGGCCACGGTCAGCAGCAGGGCCGCCAGCGAGGCCATCGGCAGGTAGCCGAGGGCCGGTGCGAAGAGCAACATGGCGCTCAGCACGACGAACGAATGGAAGATCGCGGCGAGCGGCGAGCGTGCCCCCGAGCGCACGTTTGTGGCAGTGCGGGCGATGGCCCCGGTCGCCGCGATGCCGCCGAAAAACGGCGCCACCAGGTTGCCCACTCCCTGCGCGATGAGCTCTTCGTCCGGGTCGTGCCGGCCGCGGATCATGCCGTCGGCGACCACGGCCGAGAGGAGCGACTCGATCGCCCCGAGCACCGCGATGGCGAGCGCCGAGGGCAGCAGCTCGCGCAGCAGGCCGAGCGAGAGCTCGAGGGGCTGGCCGCCGGCGCCGGGCAGGTGCCAGGGCAGGGCCGGCAGCGGCGGCAGGCGAGGGATCCCCGCCAGCAGCTGGCCGCCGTCCTCGTAGTGAAAGCGGCTGGCGATGGTGGCCACCGAGGTTCCGGGCACCAGGGCGTGCAAGCCGGCGGCGGCGAGCGCCCCCAGGCCCAAGGCGACCAGCGGCGCCGGCACCCGGCGGTCGAGGCGCGGCCAGGCGAGGAGCACCGCGAGCGTGAAGGCGCCGACCCCGAGGTCGGCAGGATTGAGGGTCGGCAGCGCCTTGGCCAGCGCGGCCAGCCGCTCCAGGTACTCCTGCGGCATCGCCTCGACCTGCAGGCCAAGGAAGTCCCGTAGCTGCAGAGTGGCGATCACCACGGCGATCCCGGCGGTGAAACCGGTGGTGACCGGGTACGGCACCAGCTGGATCAGCCGGCCGAGCCGGGCGAGACCGAGCACCACGAGAAAGCCGCCGGCGAGGGCCGTGGCGATCAGCAGACCGCCAATACCGAAGCGGGCGGCGATCGGCGCCAGCACCGCGACGAAGGCAGCGGTGGGCCCCGAGACCTGCACCCGCGAGCCACCAAGGAGCGCGATCAGGCCGCCGGCGACGATCGCCGTGTAGAGACCGTGCTGCGGCGCCACCCCGGAGGCGATGGCGAGGGCCATCGAGAGCGGTAGCGCCACCACGCCCACCACCAGGCCGGCGAAGAGGTCGGCCTTGAGGTCGCCGCGCCCGTAGCCGCGGGCGAAGGCCCGGCGAAGGGCGATCCCCGGCACCGGCGGGCCGGCGGGGCCGCTGGTGCGCTTGCGGCGAGATTGGACGGGGTTTGGCAAGAGTCGCTGCGGGTGATGGGCGGGCGTCGAGAGCTAGAATCATACGCGCACGGCCCCCCACCAACCACCGGCGCGACGCCGGCGAGGGCCGGCGGCCCGGATGGCCGCCGGCACGTCGCAGGCAGGCAAGGCCAGGAGGAACCATGGACGCAGGGATGACGACGACCGCCTTCGGCATCGAGGGCTACCGGATCCAGCGCAACCTCGGCGTGGTCCGCGGGATCACCGTGCGCTCACGGTCGATCTTCGGCACCATCGGCGGCGCGCTGCAGACGCTCGCCGGCGGCAACATCACCCTCTTCACCGAGCTCTGCGAGAAGACTCGGTCGGAGGCCTTCGAGATGATGCTCGACTACGCCCGCCAGGCCGGGGCCAATGCCGTGGTGGGCATCCGCTACGACGCCACCGAGGTGATGGACGGCGTCACCGAGGTGCTCTGCTACGGCACCGCCGTGGTCCTCGAACCGACGGCCGCATAGGGCGAGGGCCAGGTGAAGGTCTGGTGAGGGCGGCCGTCAGGTGACCCGTTCGAGCAGCCGGCGCGAGCGGATCGCCCGGCTGTAGGCAACCCCCACGTGGTACCAGTGGACGAAGTAGGCCTCTTTGATGGCGCGCCCCCACCAACCGAGCGAGCCGCGCGGCGGCGGCGCGCCCGGGGCTGGGCTCGGCAGGAGATCCAGCTGGAAGCCCGCGGCGTAGGCCTGCACGCGACCGAGATGCAGGGGGTCCGAGACCACGATCGCCCGCTGCCAGCCCTCACGGCGCAGCATCTCGCGCAGGTGGCTGAGGTTCTCGAGGGTGTGCCGGCTTCTCGCCTCGACGAGGAGCTGCCGCGGATCGAGGCCCTGGCCCTCCAGATAGAGGGCCCCTGCCTCGGCCTCGGTGATCCGCGCGTCGCCGGTGAGGCCGCCGGTGACCAGCACCCGCGGCGCCAGCCCGCTAGCCACCAGGCGGTGAGCGTGATCGAGGCGGGCCCGGAAGACGGCCGTTGGCCGGTCGTTGCGCAGCGTCCGCCCGAGGACGACGACGAGATCGGCCGGCGCCGCGGCGTCCGCCGCGGCGGCCCGCAGCACCTGGTGCAGGCGATAGAGCACCGGCAGGCCCAGCCCCAGCACCGCGGTCAGCGCGCTCAGGCTGAACGACATGACGGCGCCAGGGCCGAGAAAGCTCCGCCAGCTGTCCGAGACGTGCCGCGCCACGACGGAGGAGTATAGGCGGAGGGCTGCTACACTGCGCCGCCATGATGCCGCGCCGGCCGCCCGCCAGGTCTTCCATCTGCCTTTTCCTGCTCGCCGTCCTTGCGGCCTGCCAGGGCACACCGACCGGGCCCACCGTCGTCGGCCGCTGGGTCGGGACCGACGGCCGCGGGACGCAGCAGACCCTCGTCCTGGCGGCCGACGGCAGCGCGCAGTGGACGGTCGAAGGCCGCGCCGGCAGCCAGAGCTTCGACGTGCGCTACCGCTTCGACGCCACCAAGACGCCGCAGCAGCTCGATCTCCTGGGTTTCGCCAGCGGCCCGCTCCAGGGCCTCAGCCTCTACGGGATCGTCGAATGGTCGCGGCCGGAGGCCTTCCGCTTCGAGGCCGAGCCGGGCCTGCCGACGGACGGTGGCGACAGCGTGCGGCCCGTGCAGCTCTCGAAGCGGGCCATCGTCTTCGTGCGCCAGCCCTGAGGCGTGCTGCAGCGCTCCTCAGCGTAGAGGGACGAACGAGCGGCTCCAGCGCGGCACGGGCGGGAAGCCCTCCGACCAGTCGAAGGAGAAGGCGACGTAGGTCGCCTTGCCGACGATCCGCGAGCGCTCGACCAGGCCGAAGTAGCGGGAGTCGCGGCTGTTGCTGCGGTTGTCGCCCATCACGAAGTAGTGGCCGGCGGGGATCGCCTGCGGTGGGATGCTGCTGCGACCGTAGCCGGACTCCGGCAACATCAGCCAATGCGGGTGCTGGCCGAGGTCCTCGTCGTAGAACAGAAAGTGGTCGCGCTCCTCGGGCCCCAGGGAGGTGACGCCGGCCGGATCGAGGGCCCGGTAGGAAACCACCTGGCCGTTGATGCTGAGGCGGTCCTGGTGCATCTCGATGCGATCGCCGGGCAACCCTACGACGCGCTTGACCAGCCGCTTGCCATCCTCCGGCGAGAACAGCACGACGATGTCCCCCCTCTCGGGCTCGGCCCAGTCGACGAGCCGCAGGCGGGTGAAGGGGAAACGCAGGCCATAGGCCGCCTTGTTGACGAAGATGCGGTCCCCTTCGATGATCGTCGGCCGCATCGAGCCGCTGGGGACGTTGTTCCAGTCGGCGAAAGCCGAACGGAAAGACAGCATCACCGCCAGGACGACGATGAGGGGGCGGGCCCACTCGAGCCAGAAGCGCTGCCAGCCTTGCGGGCCGAGCTCGGCCGGTGCGGCCGGCGGCGGCGCCTCGGGGCTCGTTGCCGCCGCGTCCGGGACTGCGTCGGCGGTCGGCTCAGTGGTGGGTTCGAGCTCGCTCATCGTCCTCTTACCTCCTTGCTGGCAAGCGCGCGGCGCGCAGCAGCGCGCAGACCGACTTGCTGTCGGCGATCTCGCCGGCCGTCGCCATCTGCACGGCCGTCTCGAAGCTCACCCGTTCGAGCGTGAGCAGCTCATCGTCTTCCAGCCGCTGGGGGACCGGGGTCAGCTCCTCGGCCAGGAAGAGATGGATCACTTCGTCGGTGAAGCCCGGGCTCGGCCAGATTGGCCCCAGGCAGGTCAGCTTGCCGGCTCGCATGCCCGCCTCTTCTTCGAGCTCGCGGCGGGCAGCCGTCGCCGCCTCCTCACCATGGTCGAGCTTGCCCGCCGGCACCTCGAGGAGCCAGCCTTCGGCGGCGTGCCGGTACTGGCGCACGAGGATCACCTCACCGTCCGCGGTCAACGGGACGATCGCCGCCGCACCCGGGTGGCGCACCAGGTCGAGCGCCACCTGCCGGCCGTCGGGCAGCTCGACCTCCTCGTGGACGAGGGTCAGGAACGAGCCAGCCGCGAGCTCGCGGCTGGCCAGCACCCGGGCCTTGTCGCCTGCCTTCACGGGCCGCTGATCTCGGCGCCGGTGGCCTCGATCTGCACGATCCGGTACGGACCGTCGCCGATCGACGCAGGGTCGAACTTCTCGCCCCGCTCCTCGGCCTGATGCTCCAGCCACTGGCTGTACTGGGCACGCTCCATCGGGATCACCTTGACCTTGCCCTCGGCCACCGCCTGCTGACCCTTGGCGGTCTTGGGAAAGACGATGACGTCGTCCTCCACCTTGACGCGCACCTCGCCGTCCGTGCCACCGAGCTGCATCCAGCATCCCTTCTTCGGGCAGACTTCGAGGACCTTGCCCTCCACGCGCACAACCTTGCCGTCGAAGGCCATGGGGTCGGCGACCAGCTTGGCCAGCGACACCACCTCGGCGCCCTTGAGGCCGCTGCCGTAGACCTTGGCCTCACCGGCCCAGGCGGCCAGGCCGAGAAGCAGAGCACCACACACTGCCAGCACAGCGATCCTGCTCTTCATCGTCAGTTCTCCTGCGAAGTCCGTCTCTTGGGTTGGTTCTCGATCCGTGGCACCGGCCGCCCCTCCCACGCCGACCACGGTGCCATCGCGGCAGGTCTCGGCGAGGTCGCGTCCTGAACAGCAAGGCCCGCGCCAGCCTCTGCGGGCGATTGAGGCCCCGGCGGGCCGATGATACCCTGGCCCCCCGGAGTACCAACCCCATCGACAACCAGGAGGCAGCTCATGATCGTGCGCAAAGCCAGCGCGGTGTGGCAGGGAGACTTGAAGGGTGGCAAGGGTCGCGTCGCCCTCGGTAGCGGCGCTTTCGCAGGCCAATACTCGTTCACCTCTCGCTTCGAGGAGGGCACCGGCACCAACCCCGAGGAGCTGATTGCCGCCGCCCATGCCGGCTGCTTCTCGATGGCCCTCTCGGCCGGCCTCGGTCGCGCCGGTTTCACCCCCGAGGAAGTGGCCACCACGGCCAAGGTGAAGATGGAAAAACTCGAGGCCGGCTTCCGCATCACCGGCATCCTCCTGCAGTGCGAGGCCAAGGTGCCGGGCATCGACGCCGAGGCCTTCGCCGAGCAGGCCCAGGGCGCGAAGGAAAACTGCCCGGTCTCGCAGGCCCTCAAGGCCGTCGAGATCACCCTCGACGCCCGCCTCGTCTAACCACCTCACCAACCGCGGCCGGCGCACCGGCCGGCCGCCTCACTCGCCCGGGGTGGCAACCCCGAGCGGAATGGCAACCCCGCCCGGCGACAGGACCTGCTCAGCGCGTGCCGCCGCCCTGGCCCTGGCGCAGCATGCGGGCGAAGGGGTTGCCGCCGTCCTCCCCCTCCGGCACCATCGACACCTCCTTGTAGCCCGCCGGCACGTCGAAACTGCCAGGGGACGGCGCCGGCGCGTGGGTGTCGAGCTCCGTCACTTCCATGCTGACCTTGGTGGTCGTCGTCTTGTCGCCCTTGCGGCCGCCGGTGCTCGTCGTCTCGGTGATCATCTTGAGGGGCAGCCCGTCGATCGTCCCCATCTGCGAGACGATCAGCTTGTCGAGCTCGGCGTTGCCGCTCTTCGGCGGGTCGCGGCGCAGCCAAACGCCCAGCCCGGCGTCGTTGAGCGAGCGCGTGAACCAGACGTCCTGCACCGAGACCGAGTCGCTCTGGTTCTTCATGCCGAGCACCCGCACCTGCATCGAGTAGCTGGTGCGGATCTTCACGTGATGGGTCGGCAAGCCGAGCAGCGAGCCGCCGTCCTCGTCGACGAGCTTCTCCACCTTGGGCTGGGTGAACTCCATCTTGACCAGGCCACCCATGCCGTTCATCACCCCGCCGGCGAGCTTCAGCATCGCCTCCGGGTCCCAGCGCGTGAAGGTCTTGTCCTCTGGGTTCACCATCAGGATGACCTTGCCGCCGTCCTTGGTGATCAGGTATCCACCCTTGGCGAGCAGGGGGCTATTGCTCTCGAGGAACTGCACCCGGGCCTGGTCCCCGGCGACGATGGCATCGACGACGATCCGCTGGTTGCCGGCGCCAGCGCTGTTGTTGGTCTCGGTCGTCCCCCGGTAGTGGATGGCTGCCGCTGCCGGAAGCGTGGTCGAAGCCAAGATGGCGCCCGCGAGCGCCCACTGCGTGTACCTCATGGAGTGCCTCCTAGAAGCCAGCCCGCAGATCGACGGCGGGCTATATCGGCCAGTACTGTCCCATAGCGCCGGGCCGCGTTACAACCGCCCCGGGGCGACTGCCGAGCCGCTTCCACCCGGCTATTCCACCTTGAAGCGCAGTTCGTCCGAGCGCCCGGCGTCGTCCACCACCACCAGCTCGTGGCGGCCGCGGAGAGGGAGCAGGAAGAGCCGGGCCTCGGGCGGGCCCGCAGCGATCAGCTCGCCATCTTGGTACCAGAAGAGGCGGCGAGCGAAACGGCTGGCGCGGGCGCTGAGCGCGATCCGTTGCGCCTCGGCGGGCACCCCACGGCGCAGCACGTAGCTCGCCGTCGCGTTGGGCGAGAGGATGCGCGGCGCCTCGCCGGCACCGGGGCCACCGCAGGCCGGGCTCACCCCGGCGAGCGGCGTCACCGCCAGCCCCTGGGCGCGGCGGAAGGCCACCAGCTCCGGCTCCTCGAGGGTGAGCACGCGAGCCTCGAAGGGCCGCCTGGCAAGGCAGGGGCCGGCGAGGAGCTGGCCCGTCGCGCGGTCCACGAAGACCCGCTGGTGGGCCTGGCAGGTGCCGAGCCGCGTCCGCCCCGGAAGGTAGGCGACCGCCGTCCGGGTCTGGCAGTAGGCACCCGGCAGCAAGTGGCTGGTGGCGCAGACCTGCAGCAGGTCGTCGCCGCCAGCGGCGAGGAGCTCGGGGCGGCTGTCGTCGCCCAGCACCCGGAAGAGGTCGAAGAGCAGGGGCCCGGCGTGCTGCGAGCCCGCGATCCCCTTGACCGGCCGGCCGGAGAAGTTGCCCACCCAGACGCCGATCGCGTAGCGGCCGGAGAAGCCCACCGCCCAGGCGTCACGATGGCCGTAGGAGGTGCCGGTCTTCCAGGCCACGGTGGCGACACCGCGGGCGAGGTCCCAGGAGGTCGGCAGGTCCGGCCGCGCCAGCTCGCCGAGGCTCTTCACCACCAACCGGGCGGCAGGCGGCGAGAACAGCGCGACGGCTGGCGCGTCGCTCCCCGCCACCGCCGGCTCCGGCGCCTTCGCCAGCAGCCGCAACGGCCGGTAGGCGCCACCGGCAGCCAGGCTGGCGTAGAGGTTCGTCAGGTCGAGGAGCGTCACCTCGCCGCCCCCCAGGACCAGCGGCAGCCCGTAGCTCGCCACCGGACGGTCGAGCGTGGCGAGGCCGCCGCGGTGCAGGAGGTCGAGGAAGGGCGGCACCCCCAGCTGCGACAGCAGGCGCACGGCCGGGGCGTTGAGCGAGGTGACCAGCGCCTCCTCGGCGGTCACCCGGCCGTGGTAGACGCCGTCGTAGTTCTCTGCCACGTAGCCGGCGAAGTCGGTCGGGATGTCGAGCAGGTACGACTGCGGCACGATCAGCCCCTGGTCGTAGGCCTGGGCGTAGAGGAAGGGCTTGAGGGTCGAGCCCGGAGAGCGGCGCGCGACGGCGCCGTTGACCTGGCCCGCGAAGTCGTCCTCGTCGAAGCCAGCGGAGCCCACCAGAGCGAGCACCCGGCGCTCGGCGAGGTCGAGGACGACTGCCGCGGCGTTGCCGACGCCGGCAGCGCGCAGCTCGGCGATGCGGCCGCGGACGGCGCTCTCCGCCGCCGCCTGGATGCGCGGCTCGAGGGTGGTGGTGAGGCGCGGGCCCCGGCCTCCCCGCTCGCGGGCGAGGAGGGCGAAATGCGGGGCGCGCAGCGGCAGTGGCCGGCGCCCCGCCGGCACCGGCTGGGCCTGGGCGGCGACCACCTCGGCACGGCCGAAAGCGCCGGCCGCGGCGAGGCGAGCGAGGACAGTGTCGCGGGCGGCGCGGCTGGCCTCCGGGTCGCGCGCCGGGTCGAGCCGGGTCGGCGAGCGTGGCAGGGCCACGAGGAGGGCGATCTCCCCCAGCGAGAGCTGCGCCGGCGGCTTACCGAAGTAGAACCAGCAGGCGGCGCCGACGCCCTCGAGGTTGCCGCCGAAGGGCGCCAGGTTGAGGTAGAGCGCCAGGATCTCCCGTTTGCTGTAGCGCAGCTCGAGGCGGACGGCGGCGAGCGCCTCGCCGAGCTTCGCGCGCCAGGTGCGGGGCGCCGGCCGCGCCAGCCGCGCCACCTGCATGGTGAGCGTCGAGGCGCCGGAGACCACCCTGCCCGCCCGCAGGTTGCTGAGCGCGGCGCGCACCACCGCCAGGGGGTCGACCCCCGGATGGCCCCAGAAGCGGGCGTCTTCCGCCGTCACCAGGGCCCGCACCAGCTCGGGCGGCACCTCGTCGAGATGCACGGGAAGGCGGTAGCGATCGTCGGCGGCGAGGAAGATCCGCAGCGGCTGGCCGCTCGCGTCCTCGACCAGGACCGAGGTCGGCCGCGCCAGGCCCGGCAGGTCGAAGGGGAGGAAGCGGTCGACGAGCACCAGGCCCGCCACGATCCCGGCGGCGAGGGCCAGGCTGCGGCCGGCGGCGCGGCGGAACGGGGTGCTCACCCCAGCAAGTATGCCAAGGAATCCGCCGCCGGGAAGTCCGGGCTAGACTTGCCCCCACCAGCGGCCCTCGCGGGCTGCCGCGGAGCCCGCGCGTGAACCACCGCGAACCCCATCCCCAGCCGCGCCGCCAGGCCCGTTCCGGCCCCACCGCACCGCCGGCGCCGGCGCCTGCCGCCGAGCGGGTGCAGGCCGCCGTCGAGCTGCTGGCCCAAGAGCTCCGCGCTCGCCTGGCGAGCCACCCGGCCGGCCACCTGCTGCACGGCCGCGGTGGCGCGCTGGAGCTCTCGCTCCGCCTGCCCTTGAGCCCCCGCGATGGCGACCTCGAACGCGCCGGCCGCGCCGCCACCGCCGAGCTGGAGAACGAGCTCGCGGCGATCCTCAGCCGCCAAGCGACCTTCCGGCCCGGCCGCGTCTTCTGTCTGCGTTGCGGCACGGCGGCCTGCGAGCACGCCGCGCCGGCGACCTGCCGCGAGGTCTTCACCGGCTACGGCCCCAGCGGCCTGCCCCGCTTCCAGGACTTCCCCGCCTGGCTGCTCGCCCATGCCGACGCCGTCGTCGACCGTCTCTACGAGGACCCGGCGCTCTTCGTCAGCCGGGTGGTGGGCGAGGCCACGCTCACCGCCGACCTGCTGCCGGCCTTCCGCGACCAGGAAACCGACTTTCGCTTGCACGGCGAGGTGGTCGCCGGCTGGTACCGGGGCAGCGACCGCGACGGTTTGCCGGCGAGCCTCGCCGTGAGCTTCCAGGTGGTCTCCACCCGCTCGCCCCGTGGCCAGCGCCTCTACGGCCTCAACCTGGTGGCGGTGGGGCCGGGCGGCGAGCCGCTCGAGGCCTTCTGCGGCCGCTTGGGCGAGGTTCCCTGGGCCGGCCCGGTGCGCTGGGCCCAGCAGGTGCTGGCGCAGATCGGCGAGGCGGCGACGGGCCGTGGTCGCGACGCCCGCGAGCGCCGCATCGAGGGCCTGCTCCTCGGCCTCGCTGCCCGCCTCGAGAAGGACCGGCGGGCCGAGGGCCGGCGCACCAAGCACGCCAGCCAGCGCCACCGCCAGGGCGACCGCCCCACCCGCATGGCGATCGCCGACCTCGCTCGCGCCCTGCCCGAGCAGCTGCTGATCGACGACCGGCGGGACACCGTCGTCGTCCTCGGCGAGCGCGGCCGGGCCCACATCTGGAGCCGCGCCGGCAAGCTGGTCACCTCGGTGCGCTACTCGCCGGAGGCGATCGAGCGGCGGCGCAAGGAAGGCTTCTGGCGACCGGCCCGCGGCGAGGAGGTCTCGGCCCTGCGCGCCGAGGTCGCCGGCCACGGCGAGTAGGCGTCTGCGCCGGCAGCGGAACCCGTACAATCTGCCGATGCGACGCCTCCCTCGTTCCACCCGACCCGCCCTCTGCGGCCTGCTCGTCCTCGTCGCCGCCTGCAGCCCCCCCCCACCGCCTGCCGCCCCTCCTTCGATTGTGGGGAGCTGGCGAGCCGTCCTCGACTCGCCGGGTGGCGAGCTACCCTTCGGCCTCGAGATCACCGCGGCCGACAGCAAGCTCGCCGGGGTGGTGATCAACGGCGAGGAACGCCTGGACTTGAGCGAGGTGAGCCAGCAGGGAACGGCCGTCCGATTGGCCTTCAGCTGGTACGACTCGCAGATCGCGGCCGAGCTCGACGCCGCCGGCGAGGCGATGACGGGCACCTGGACGAAGCGGGTCGAGAAGGGCGAGGCGCGCCTGCCCTTCCGGGCCAGCCGCGGCGTCGCCCAGCGCTTCCAACCAGCGGCCGCCCTGGGCCTGGCGACCGACCCGACGGCGCCGCCGACGGTGGCCGGCACCTGGGCCGTCGAGTTCACCGACGAAGACGGCAGCGAGGCGGCGCAGGCCGAGCTCAGCGGCGAGGGCGACGACGTGCACGGCACCTTCCTCACCCCCACGGGGGACTACCGCTTCCTCGCCGGCAGCTACGAGGGCGGCCTGCTGCGCCTCTCGGCCTTCGACGGCGCGCATGCCTTCCTGTTCAGCGCCCGCGCCAAGGACGGCGCGCTCGCGGGAGATTTCTGGTCTCGCGACACCTACCACGCCACCTGGGCCGGCCGGCCCACCACGGCCGGCGAGAGCGTCCTCCCCGACGCCTGGTCGATGGTCCAGCTGCAGGCCGGCGACGGCCGCCTTCCCTTCGACGAGACCACCCTCGACGGCCAGCCTCTGCGCTCGACGGACCCCCGTTTCGCCGGCAAGGTGGTGGTGATCAACCTCTTCGGCTCCTGGTGCCCGAACTGCAACGACGAGGCCCCCATGCTCGCCGACTGGTACCGTCGGTACCACGACCAGGGCCTCGAGATCGTCGGCTTCGCCTACGAGATGACGGGGGACCGCCAGCGCGACGCCGCGATGGTCGAGCGCTACCGCCAGCACCACCAAATCCCCTACCCGCTCAGCCTGGTCGGGGTGTCGAACAAGCAGCAAGCGGCGAGCACGCTGCCCGAGCTCTCGGCCGTCAAGGCCTTCCCCACTACCATCTTCGTGGGGCGCGACGGCAAGGTGGCGAAGATCCATACCGGCTTTGCCGGCCCGGGCACGGGCGAGCACTTCCAGGCCCTCAAGCAGGAGCTCGAAGGCGTCCTCGAAGGGCTGCTGGCGGCGCACTGATGGCCGACCTCCCCGCCCTCGAGCTGGCTCGGCAGCCGGCGACCAAGGCCGAGATCTTGAACGCCCTGATCGCCAGCGACCGCACCGCGGCGGTCTTCTGGGAGCGCTTCTCGGACGCCGAGTTCTTCGCCCCGCTGGGCGAGGCCTGGTCGCCGGCCGAGAACCTGCTGCACTTGATCAAGTCGATCGCGCCGGTGGCGCTGGCACTGCGCCTGCCGCGGTGGCTGCTGCGGCTGCTCTTCGGGGTGGCGACGGCGCCGCCTCGCAGCTACGCCGAGGTGGCGGCCGCCTACCGCGATTTTCTCGCTCGCGGTGCCGATGCCGGCCGCTTCGCCCCGCGGCGGCAAGCGCCGCCCCCTGACCTCGCCAGCCGCCGCGCCGAGATCGTCCGCCGGCGCGCCGTGGTCGCCGCCCGCCTCGCCGTCGCCATCGCCCGCTGGAGCGAGCGAGACCTCGATCGCCTGCGCCTGCCCCACCCGCTCATGGGCCGCATCCCGGTGCGCGAGATGCTCTACTTCACCCTCGACCACGACCTCCACCACCCACGGAACGTGGCGCGCAAGCTGGGCCTGCTGAGCCCCTGATCGGCCCCTCGCCCGGCCTAGAACGCGAAGCGGACGGCGGCGCCAAGGAAAACGGTGTCGGTCTTCGCCTGGTCGAGCTGGTTCCAGGCCTCGAAGCGGTAGTTGGCGAAGAGGTCGAGGTGGAAGTTGGGCAGCAGCTCGCTATCGATGCCAAGCTTGGCGGCGTAGAACGGGTCGGAGTGGTTGCCCTTGAAGTCGTCGGACTGCAGCACGCCGATGCCCACCGCGGCGTAGAAGCTCGAGCCCAGCATCAGGTAGATCTGCGGCGACAGCGTCTCCTTGGTGGCACCGCCGACGCCGGAGTCGAAGTACTCGACGTCGATCTCCCAGCGGAAGAGGCCCGTGGGCACGTACTGGTAGGTTGCCATCCAGGCCACGCCGCTGTCGTCGATGTTGCCGAAGCCCTGGTCCTTGAGGTCGTCGATGGTGCGCCAGTAGTTGGCACCGACACCCAGCCGGTGCTCGGCGGCCGTGGCAGGGGTCGCCAGGCAGAGAAAGCTGGACACGAGGGTGAGGGCGGCCAGGACAGGGGCTCGAGTCTTCATAGAGGTCGTCACGCGGGTCTCCTCCTTGGCGACGAAGCATACCCGGCCCGGGCCGCCGCCGGCAGCGGTCGTCTCGGTGGAACGCATCAGTGGACCCACGGGCCGGCACCCTCCTCACCAGCCGCCTCGTCCTCGAGCTCCTCAGCCGCCTCACCTTCCCAGAGCGCTTCGCGTTCCTGCCGCAACCGCGCCAGCTCCTCCTCGAGCTCCCAGCGGCGGGCGAGCTCGGCGTCCCGGCGGCGGCGCCGCCGCCGAGCCCAGAAGGCGAGGAGCAAGATCAGCGTCCACAGGAAGGTCGAGCTGGTGAGGAGGGGAAACCAGCGATGCCAGAGCCGCTGGCGGCGGAAGAAGGACCGGGCGAAGTCCGCCAGCGGCTCGCCGACCACCGTCTGGAAGGCTGCCTCGAAGCTCTCGCCCTCCCGCACCCGGCGCAGCAGCTCGCCCGGCGCTGCGGGCCCGGCGCGCTCGGCGATCGCCCGCACCAGGAGGCCGGCGAAGGCGTAGGCGGCCTGCACCTGCGACTCGCCGCCGGCGAACGCCGCCTCGACGGTCGCGAGGTCGTCCGGCCCGCCGCTCAGCAGGCCCCAGGTGAGCTCCGTGCGGTCCGCGAGCTCGACGTCGCGGGCCGCCGCCATCGCGAGCCCCTCGTTGAACCAGCGCGGCACCGGCCGGCCGCCGGTGGCGCGGCCCACCAGCACGTGCGCCACCTCGTGCACCACCACCGATTCGAGCGAATCGTAGGGGTAGCGCGGCACGCGGGCGGGGAAGATCACCACCACCTCCTCGGCACTGTTGGCGAAGCCCGCCACCCAGCGCGGCGTCGAATGCGCCAGGGGCTCGCTCTCCGGCACCAGGAAGAGGCGGATGGGGGCTGGCGAGGCCTCGAGACCGGTCCAGCGCAGGGTCACAGTGAGCCAGCGCGGCTCGATCTCCGCCACCCGCCGGCCGAGGCCGGCAAGCTCTTGCGGCGCCGCCACCACCAGGCGCGGTACGCCCGAGTCGTTGGCCGGCTCGGCGGCGTGCGCCGCCGGGAGCAGGAGCCCGGCGGCGAGGGCGAGGGCGGCGAGCGGGCGCCGCCAAGGCATCACTGGTGGACCACCACCCGGATCTCCCCGGCCCCGCTGCTCGCCTTGAGGGCCGGCTGGTACATCGCCTCGACCTGGGCGGGCGGCAGGCGGTAGGTGCCGGGCACCACGGCCCGCACCACCGAGTAGAGCACCCGCCATTCCTTGTCCGGCAGGCCGACGAAGGCGAGGATCCGGTCGTCACGCAGGTCGACGGCGCTGGCATCGAGCAGCTGTTCGGCCGGCACAGCTCCGGGCCTCTGCGTCCACGGCACCTGCTCGGTGGTGCGCAGGCGGGGGTTCTCCACCTCGAGGCCCGACGGCAGCAGGTTGGAGATCACCACGTTGTCGAGCGGCCCGGAGGTGCTGCGCACCCGCGTGCGCAGCACCAGGAGCTCGCCCTGCGCGAGGGCATCCAGGCTCGCCTTGCTACCGTCGCGGCGCAGCACCTCACGCTCGATCTCCAGGCCGTCGGCGAACGGCCGGAAAGCGTCGTCGCGCAGCACGCCGCGCACCACCTGCGAGAAGTAGACGGCGCCGGGCCGGAAGCCGGTGGTGAGCTCGACGCCGAGCGGAGCGCTGCCGGCGAGGTCGGCCCAGGTGCGGGTCTCGCCTTCGTAGCTGCCGGCCCGCTGGCCGCCAAGGGTGATGATGCCGCTCGCCGCCCCCTGCTGCTGCTGATCGCTGAACAGCTTGCCCACGGCCAACAGGGCGAAGGCCTCGTCCTGGGTGTTCCAGCGGTCGCCCGCCATGGCGTCGCGCGCCAGGCGCTCGGCGAGCGCCGGCACCCGTGCATCGCCGGGGGCGACGTCGAGCAGGGCGAGCAGCAAGAGGGCGCGGTTGCGCACCGTCGAGGCGAAGTTCTCACTCCTCCCCCGCTCCACCGTCTCGACGTCGGTGAGCGACGCCGCCAGCTGCTCCGCGGCCTGCGGGTTGCCGAGGGTGGCGTAGGCCGCCGCCAGCAGCCCGCGGGACTCGGCCGTCAGGTCCTTGTCGTGCTTCTCGCGCAGAAAGTCCATCGAGCCGAGGTCGGCGCGGCCGGCGCGGGCGAGCACGTAGAGGGAGTAGGTCATCCGCTGCAGCTCGCCACGGGAGTAGAGCGCCTTCGCCCGCACCTGGCTCTCCAGGTAGCCGAGGGCCTGCGACAGCATCCAGCCGTCGACGGCATGGCCGGCCTTGTCCGCCTCGACCAGGAGGTGGGTGGCATAGATGCTCGGCCAGGCCTCGGTGAGGGTCTCGCCAGGCCACATGGCGAAGCCGCCGTTCTGCAGCTGCATCGCACCGAGCCGGCGCAGGCCCTCCTCCACCCAAACGTCGGGCTCCGCCTGGTCGAAGAGCGAGGGTTCGAGCTCCTTGGCAAGGTCGCCCAGGTAGAGGAGCGGGAAGGTCCGCGAGACGGTCTGCTCGATACAGCCGTAGGGGTAGGCGAGGAGGTCGCGCAGGCGCCCGCCGAAGCGCACCAGCGGATAGGGCGAGAGGGTGAGGCGGCGGGTCACGGTCTCCGGCCGCAGCCCCTCCGGCACCGCCGGCAGGGTCGCCTTTGCCGCGTCCAAGGCACCGCTCGCAAAGAAGCTCTGCGCCGGCAAGGCGGGGCGCACCGGCAAACGCAGCGAGGTCCGGCTGTTCTCGCCGTTGCCGCTCACCGTCGCCGTCACCGCCATCACGCCGGCCTGCTGCCCCACCGGCAGGTCGAGGTAGACGGTCTGCTCGCGGCCGTTGGCAACGTTGACCCTGGTGCTCGCGTTCTGCTCCGCCTCGCCGGCGAGCGACCAGCGCAGGCCGACCTCGAGCTCGCCGTCCTTGCCGGTGTCGTTGCGCACGGTGAGCGGCACCTGCGCGCGGTCCCCGAGCTGCAGGAAGCGCGGCAGCGTCGGCAGCACCACCACGCGGTCGCGCACCACGACGCTTCCCGTCTCGCTGCCGAAGCGGTCGGCGTCGAAGCCCACCACCATCAGCCGCAGGGCGCCCTGCAGGTCGCCGACCTCGAACTTCGCCAGCGCCTTGCCGTCGCTGCCCAGGGTGAGCGGCCCGGACCAATACGCGGCCGGCTCCAGGCGCAGCATCGCCGCCGTGCTGACGAACTGACCGAGCTGGGCGAGGCCCTCACCGCCACCCGCCGCCTGCCCCTTGGGCTCCGGCATCAGCAGCGCGAAGGTGTCGTAGGAGGTCACCCCGAGGGCGAGCTTGCGGTAGAAATAGGAGAACGGGTCCGGCGTCTCCTGGCCAATCAGGCGGAGGATCCCCTCGTCGACCGCCGCCACCGTCACCACCGCGCCCGGCTCACCACGCACCTCGACGGCGAGCGGTGCGCGGGGCCGCATCTCGGCGGGGGCGCTCAGTGCCAGCTGCAGCTGCTTGTCGGCACGGTCGACGTGCAGGGGCACCGCCCCGAAGGCCCGCCCCGGCGAGCCGGGCTCGAGGTCCTTGGCCGGGCGGATGAGGGTCGCGGTCAGGTAGACGTTGGGCCGCCAGCCACCCTCGACGGTGAGCGGGATAGTGGCGGTGTTGCCGCTCAGGCGGTGCACCGAGGTGGCGAGCACACCGTCCCGCTCGACGCTGAGCAACAGCTTGCCGGGGAAGGGCGAGCGCACTTGCAAGGTGGCCGTGCTGCCCGCGGGGTAGGACTCGCGGTCGAGGGCCAGCTCCAGCCTGCCAGGGTTCTGCACCGCCCACGGCGAGTAGCCCCAGCCGCCGGTGTAGAAGGTGATCTGTGCCGAAGCGCCGCTGCCGAGATCGGTGATCACCACGCGGTGGGCGCCGTAGTTGCGCGGCCGCAGTTTGAAGCTGCCGCGCTCCGCGCCGCCCTCGAGCGCCCGAGACTCGACGAGCTGCGGGTCGCGCACCGACTCGTAGCGGAAGGTGCTGCCATCGTCCGAGCGCCGCAGCACGGTGTTCCAGCGGTCGTGGTAGAGGTCGACGCGCAGGCTGCCGGAAGCCGCCGGCTTGCCGTCCGGCGCGACGGCCACCCATTCGAGCGGCAGCTCCTCGCCGGCCTCGACGTAGCCTTCACCGAGCCGCCGCAGGCCGACGTAGCGGGCGTAGGCGTGCACCGGCAGCCGGGCCATCGCCGTCACCCCGCGGCCGCCCTTCTCCTCGGCACGGGCCGTCAGCACGGCTTCGAGCATCGAGGGCGGCGCGAGGCCGGTGGGCACCCGGGTCTCGAAGTGCGCCCGCCCGCTGTCGTCGAGAGTGGCGGTCTCGGTCAGCAGGTCGGTCTCCTGCAGCTGGCGCTCGGCGTTCGAGAAGGCGAAGGCCTCGAGACCCTTGGGGGCGAACGTCGCCGCCACCAGGCGAATGCGGCTCTTCGTCTCGAGGCCGGCCGCCGGCGGCCCGAAGAGGTAGGCCGCCGCGACGTCGAAGCCCAGCGGCTCGCCGGCCAGCACGGCCGGCTTGGCGGGTTCGATCGCCACCTTGATGCGGTCGGGGATGAACTCCTCGACCTGGAAGCGGTATTGACCGATCACCCGCTCGCCGGCCTTGAGCTCGAGGGTGTGGTGACCGGTCTGCTCGTAAGCGGCGAGCTCGAGCCGGAAGGGCACCAGCCCCTTGGCGTCGCTGGTCAGCCGCTGGCTCTCCCGCTCCTGGCCCTGGGCGTCGCGGTGGACGAGCAGCACGGGCATCGCTGGCGGCGCCGCCAGCCGGCGGTCGCGCACCACGGCGAGGCCCTCCACCACCTCGCCGGGGCGGTAGAGGTCGCGCTCGCCGTAGAGGAAGGCGTCGTAGCCGCTGCGCTCGGCGGTGGCGCCGCCGACGTCGAGGCCGGTCATGTCGACCTGGCTCTGGTCGAGGGCGAGGAAGCTCCAATCGTCGCCCCGCTCGGCGGTCACCAGGTAGGGGTTAGCGTCGCCGAGCCCGCTGAAGTCGAGGCGAACCAGGCCGTCGGCGCCCGTCGTGCCCGTCGCCACCACCTGGTTCTGGTCGCTCACCAGCTGCACCCGGGCGCCGGCGATCGGGTCGAGGTTGGCGAAGGAGCTCGCCCACACCAGGAGCTCGCCCTCGGTGCGTTTGGCGATCAAGCCGATGTCCGTGATCAGGACCCAGCGCTGCTCGGCGTCGTAGCTTCCCTCGCGGCTGATCGCCACACGATAGAAGCCCGGCTCGTCGGCGCGCAGGAAGCGGTCGAGGCGCACCGGGGTCACCGTGCGGCGGTTGCGCTCCGGCTTGAAGCGCAGCTTCTCCTCGGCGAGGCGGCCGCCCAGGGCATGGCTGACCGAGGAGCCACGGTAGGAGCCGCCGAAGAGCTGCCAGCGCTGGTACTGGAGCAGGTTGAAGAGGTTGTTGCGGAACACCCGATCGACCGTCAGGTCGGCCGCCGAGACGTTGATCGACTCGACGGCGAGCGCGCGCGCTCCGCTCTTCGAGAGGAAGTAGCCGTCGCTTTGGAAGCGCACCTCCGGCGCCAGGTCGGAGAGTCGCAGATCGGCGCTCGCCGCCGCTGCCAGGACGGCGCCGTCGCTGGCCGCCAAGCCCTGCGCCACCTCGACCTTGTAGGCCTCACCCGGCCGGAAGCCGCCGGTGAGCACGAGGTCGTTGCCCTCGGCGGCAGCCCGGAACGTCACTGCCGGGGTGACCTTGACGAAACGCGCCGCCGACTCGGCGCTCACCGCCGAGGAGAGGGCGATGCGGATCGCCGACTCGTGCTCGCCCGGCACGGCGGCAAAGCCCCGCACGCTCAGCGTCTCGCTCGAGCCCAGGGGGATCTCGCTACGGTAGGTTTCGGGCAGGGGGACGTTCCCCTCGGCGGGCGTCAGGTCGGCGGCGACCGTCAAGGTCAGCGTGCGGGCGGCCGGCAGCTTGCTCACCGGAACAGTGCGGAAGCCGAGGCCGGTCGACGAGTAGGTGCTGGTGAGCAGCACGCGCACCTCGCCTCCCTGCGGGTCGTTGAGGCGGAGGCGAGGGGCGAGCTCGTCGGGGTCGACGGCGTAGTTGAAGCGCAGCTGACCGCGCAGCACCACCGCCCCCTTGCCGGCCTCGGGTGCCGGCTCCTCACTGACCTCGACCGCCTCGACCAGGAACTGGTCGGTACGGACCTTGAGGTGCGAATCCCCCTGCAGGCGCTGGCCCGCCTTGAGCAGACGGTCCGGCAACAGGGCGAGGGTGTACTCGGTCGCCATCTCCAGGCGGTCGGTGGGCTCGAAGCGCAGCGCCGCCGCGTCGCGCCAGCGCCAGACGCCGCCGACCACCGGCGAGAGGGTCGCCGGTGGCTCGGCCAACACCTGGCCTTCCTTGCCCTCGCCAAGGGGACGATCGAAGAGGATGTCGATGTAGGAGAGGTTCTCGTGATCGAGCAGGACGTCGAAGACCCCGACGCGCTCGCCGCCCCCCAGGCCGCTCAGCCAACCGCCGGCAGCGGCGCGGTCCTTGACCACCACGGCACCCAGGAACACCACGAGGGCACCGAGGAGGAAGATGGTCCAGTCTTTGGCCGACCGGCGGCCGGAGGGAGAGGCAGGCGAATTGTCGGTCATATCCCAGGAGAATAGCGCGGGACGGCCGTCTTTGAAGGTACCATCCGCCGCCATGGGCCTTCTCAAGTCGTTGCGGGCCGAGCTGCCGCCGGAGCTGCGGCGCAAGCTCGGCTGGATCTCCGTTCTCTACTTCGCCTCGGGCTTTCCCTTCGGCATCGCCTGGGACGTCTGGCCCGTCTACTTCCGGCGCTACGACGTCGCGCTGCGCGACATCGGGCTGATGGCCCTGCTGTTCCTGCCGTACACGCTCAAGCCGGCGTGGGCACCGCTGGTCGACCGCCTGGGGGTGCGCCAGAACTGGGTGGTGGCCTGCCAGCTGGGCTCGGCGGCGCTGCTACTGATCCTGCTGCGCCTCGACCCGCGTCTGCTCGCCGGCGGCCCGGGAACCACGGGCTACTGGCTGATGTGGAGCGTCCTGCTGGCCTTCATGGTCCTCTCGGCCACCCAGGACATCGCGATCGATGCCTACGCGGTCGACACTTCCAAGCCCGAGGAAACCGGTCACGTCAACGGCTTCCGCATCGCTGCCTACCGAGCAGCCCTGCTCTTCGCCTCCTGGGCCATGCTCGAGCTCTCCGACCACGAGGGCCTCGGCTGGACCGCCGTCTGGATCTGCTCAGCCGCTCTCTGCGTGGGGATGGCGGTCCTCGCCTGGCTGACCCCCCGCGTTCCTCGCGAGCCCGTGCCGCAGAGCACCGCTCGCGCCTCGACGCGGCTGATCGCCTTCCGGGCCGGCGGCATCGCCCTCACCGCCCTCCTGCTTTGGGTGGCGGCGAGCAGGGATTGGCAGGGCCTGTGGACCACTCTCGCGGCGATCGCCGGCGCGATCGCCGTCACCTCCTTCTTGGGCCCAGACGTCCTCGGCTGGCTCCTGCGCAAGGAGATGGTGCCGATCACCGCCTTCGCCCTCCTCTTCAAGCTCGGCGACAGCATGCTCGGACGGATGGTCAAGCCGTTCTGGGTCGACGTCGGGATGACCAACACCGAGATCGCCCGGGTCTCCTCCGGCCTCGGCATGGGGCTCACCATCCTCGGTGCGCTCCTCGGCGGCTTCTTCATCGCCCGGCGCGGCATCTTCCAGGCCCTGCTCTGGTTGGGCCTGGCGCAGCTGGTGTCGAACTTCGGCTACGTGGCGGTCGCCGCCCTCCACCTGCCGCGCGGCGACGCGAGCTTCCTCGGCCTCACCTTCGGGCCCTTGCAGGGTGCTCTCTACACCGCTTCGATCGTCGAGTCGATCACCCAGGGCCTCGGCACCGCGGCGTTCATGGCCTTCCTGATGAACCAATGCGACCGCACCTACGCCGCCACGCAGTACGCCATGCTGACCGCCGTCTTCTCGCTCTCCCGCGACGTCGCCGGCGCCTTCTCGGGGATCGGCGTCGAGAAGCTGGGCTACTCCGCCTACTTCACCTTCACCGCCTTCCTGGCCGTGCCGGCGATGCTCCTCCTCCCCTGGCTCAAGCGGCGGGTCCGCGAAGGCGAACGGGCTGTGCCCGTGCCCACCGGCTGAGCCGGCCTACTGTTTGGAGTCCACCCATTCGCGCAGCGCCGCCGCCTGCGGGTCGGTGGCATGCGCCTCGGCCCAGGACCGCAAGAGATCGAGCCCTCGCGCCGCGGAGTCGGGAGCGTGCTGTTGCAGGGTGAGCCAAGCCTCCTGGGCCGGGCGAACACGGTCGAGGGCCAGGTGCGCGCGGATCTCGCAGAGGCCGGACTCGCCCTTCGCGGGGTCGAGCGCCCAGGCCGCACGGCAGGCGCTGATCGCTCGCTCCCCCTGCCCCAGCGCGCCGTAGATACGAGCGAGCAGCAGGTGGGCGTCGAGCAGCTCGCCGTCTTTGGCGGTCGCCTTCTCGAGCTCGCGCTGAGCTCGCTCGTAGGCGTCGCGAACCTTCTTCGCAAGCTTCGCGTCGGCAGGTGCCGCGGCCGCCTTCGCCGCCAGCTCCTCGGCCTTGTGCAAGTAGCGCTCACCACGACCCACCATCCGCGCCGCCTCCTCCTTGGGGGTGACGGCTCGGCGGGTGTCGGCGGAGTTGAGGTACTCGAGGGCGGAGCCCTGGGCGTGGGCCGGAGTGGGACAGGCCGCCAGCGCGGCAAGGACGATCACGAGGGCGGCCAAGAACGGGGCGAGTCGCTGCATCATCTCCTCCTGGTGGGTGGTTCGTGGCACTTTGGAACGCCCGCGCAACTCAGCAGCTGCGCATGTCGTCAAATTCTATTCCTAACAGATGGATTTCCGCAACTACTACCAGACAAACCTTCGCGGTGCGCAAGAGCTGGGCCGATACGCGGCCGGCTATGCCATAATTCAGCCCCAACGACACGGCTGCCGAGAGCTCGCCCGTCAAGCCTGCGCTCGGCGTTGACCCGGCCGCGGCGCAGACGCCGTGCGGCTCGGAGCTTCGACGTCTCCACGCTCTCTTGCCTCCTGGAGGTCTCATGCGGCGCACGCAGCTGCGGTTGCTCCTCGCTGTTCCCTTTACCCTCACGCTCGCGCTCTCTCTAGGCCTCGCCGGAATGGCCTGGGGGGCGGAGTGGCAGGGCAAGGTCGACCCCTGGGTGCTCGATCGCGCAGCGAGCGCCGCTCCCGTCGAGTTCCTCGTCGTCCTGGCCGAGCAGGCGGACGTCGCCGCTGCCGCGCGGTTGCAGGGCAAGCTTGCCAAGGGCCGCTACGTGGTCGAGAAGCTGCGCGCCATGGCCGAGCGCACGCAGGGGCCGGTGCTGCGCGACCTGGCCGCTCGGCGGGCCGAGGTGCGGCCCTACTGGATCGCCAACATGATCTGGGTGCGGGCCGACGCAGCGACCATCGAGGCGATGGCCCGCCGGCCGGACGTCGCGCGGGTGAGCGCCAACCCCAGCGTGGCGATGCCGGCGCTCCCCCCGAACGAACCCGCGGACCCGCTGCGGGTGCCGGCCGCCGTCGAGCCCGGGGTGACGACGATCGGCGCCCCCACCTTCTGGGCCGAGGGCTTCGACGGTCAGAACATCGTGGTGGCCGGTGAGGACACCGGCTACGACTGGGACCACCCGGCGCTCAAGAACCACTACCGGGGCTGGGACGGTGCGACCGCCGATCATAATTACAACTGGCACGACGCCATCCACTCCGGCGGAGGCGTCTGCGGCGCCAACTCTGCCGAGCCCTGCGACGACAACAGCCACGGGACCCACACCATGGGCACGATGGTGGGCGACGACGGCGGTAGCAACCAGATCGGTGTGGCGCCCGGGGCCAGGTGGATCGGCTGCCGCAACATGGATCAGGGCAACGGCACCCCGGCCACCTACAGCGAGTGCTTCCAGTTCTTCATCGCCCCCACGGACCTCGCCGACGCGAACCCGGACCCCAGCAAGTCACCGCACGTGATCAACAACTCCTGGGGCTGCCCGCCGTCCGAAGGCTGCACGGACCCCAACGTGCTCAAGACGGTGGTCGAGAACGTCCGCGCCGCCGGCATCGTGGTGGTGGTCTCGGCGGGCAACTCCGGCTCGGGCTGCAGCTCAGTCTCCGACCCGGCGGCGATCTACGACGCCTCCTTCTCGGTGGGCGCCACCGACAACGCCGGCAGCACCATCGCCAGCTTCTCGAGCCGTGGCCCGGTCACCGTCGACGGCAGCAACCGCCTGAAGCCCGACATCTCGGCGCCCGGTGTCAGCGTGCGCTCGAGCGTTCCCGGCACCGGCTACGGCATCAAGTCCGGCACCAGCATGGCAGGGCCCCACGTCGCCGGTGCGGTGGCGGTGCTGCTCTCGGCGGCGCCCGGCCTGGTCGGTGACGTGACCGGGGTCGAGGACTGCTTCACGGGGACGGCCCTGCCGCGCTCCAACACCCAGACCTGTGGCAGCATCCCGGCCGGCGACGTGCCGAACAATGTCTTCGGCTACGGGCGCCTACAGCTTGTCTGGCCGCTGCCCCAGACCTGCGTGGGAAGCCTGCTCTTCCAGGATGGATTCGAGACCGGAGACACTGCCGCCTGGTCCCTGACGGTGCCGTAACGCCAGCTAGCCGGCGGCAGGAGCAGCCTCGAGCTCGGCGACCTGCCGCCGGATCTCCTCCAGCATGCGGAAGACCTCCGGCCGGCTGAGCTTGGCGCCGGGCCCGTCGCGCTCGACGCGCTCGAGGCTCGCTGCGGCCATCCGCACGGGCAGGGCGGTGAAGGCGACGAGCCCCGCCGGGGCCCGCCGCTCGGCGAGCTGGCGCACGTACTCACCGGCTGCCTCGAGGCTGCGCCGGGCGAGCGCGAAGACCTCCCCCCGTGGCACCGCCGCCGGCAGGAACTGGCGGCCGAAGCCGAGGTCGGCCCCGGCGTCCTTGAGGATGTTGACCAACTGCAGCGCCTCGCCGAAGCGCACGGCGCGCGCGCGCAGGAAGCTCGCCGCCCCGGCGAGCTGCGAGCGGCCCAGTAGGAACAGTTCGGTCAACATCTCACCGACGATCCCGGCGACCACGTAGCAGTAGCTCTGGAGCTCAGCGAGGTTGGCGAGCACCAACCGGCCGCCCGCCTTGCGCCGTTCGACGAAGCCGGCCATGCCGCGCGCCGTGCGGGTGAGGTGCTCGCCGATCAGGCTGCGGGCCGCCGGCTCGATGCCGGCGAAGGCCGCCAGCACTTCCGGTGTCGCCCGCAGCAGCTCGAGGTAGCCGTCATGGGCGACCGGCGGCTCGACCAGCCAGGCAGCGCTGGCCTCCTCCACCCCGGCACCGAGCGGCTCCCCGAGAAGCTGGACGAACGTCTCGAGGGCGGCGATCTGGCGCTCCGGCGGCCAGGTCTCGGCATCCTCGAAGGTGTCGGCGATGCGAAACAGCAGGTAGGCGAGGCCCACCTCGCGCCGCAACGGCTCCGGCAGCAGGGGGATCGACAGCGCGAAGGTGCGGCTGGTGCGTTCGAGCAGGTGGTCGAGCTGGGCCGGCGAGAGCCCGGGCAGCGGAGCGGGCTTCAGATCGGGGCCGGCCGGGCTCATGCGGGGAGTCTAACAGTCCGCGGTGGCCACGGCGTGGCAGGGCCGCGACCGAAGAGCTCGCCGGCGGCGAGCGCCCGATGCTCGAAGATGCGGCCGAGGTCGGTCGCGACCCGCCGCTGCCACCAGGGCCGCGGCAGGAGCCAGCCCGGGAGCGCGAACCGGACGCGATCGATCACCAGGGTGCCGCCGCTCGCCACCTCCGCGTAGACGTGCTCGTGCTCGAAGCGGCGGTAGGGCCCCAGGGCCTGCTCGTAGGTGAAGTGGGCCGGCGGCTGCCAGTCGACGATCCGGCTGCGCCAGGCGAGGGGCAGCCGCCGCCAGCGCAGGCGGTAGGCGATCTCCGCCCCTGGCCTCAAGGGACGCGGCGAAGGCTCCCGCGGCAGGATGCGGAACCAGGCCGGGGTCAGCCCGTCGAGGTGGGCCGGCTCACTCAGATGCGAGAACACCTCGCCGCGGGGAGCGGCGAGGTGGAAGCGGATCTCGAGACTGGTCACGCGCGACGGTCCGCCCGCGGGCGAGACCTAGTAGCGGTAGGCGTCCGGCTTGTAGGGGCCGTCGGCCGGCATCCCCAGGTAGCGGGCCTGCTTGTCCGTCAGGCGGGTCAGCTCCACCTGCAGGTGGTCGAGGTGAAGCCGCGCCACCTCCTCGTCGAGGTGCTTGGGCAGCACGTAGACCTGGCGCTGGTACTCGGCGCGGTTGCGGTAGAGCTCCAGCTGGGCGATCACCTGGTTGGTGAACGAGGCGGACATCACGAAGCTCGGGTGGCCGGTGGCGCAGCCGAGGTTCATCAGCCGGCCCTCGGCGAGGATCAGCACGCTGTGGCCGTCGGGGAACACCCACTCGTCGTACTGCGGCTTGACATTGACCCGCTGGATGCCGTTGATCTTGCGCAGGCCGGCGATGTCGATCTCGTTGTCGAAGTGGCCGATGTTGGCGACGATCGCCTTGTCCTTCATCGCCGTCATGTGACCGGCGGTGATCACGTCGCAGTTGCCCGTCGCGGTGATGAAGATGTCGGCGCGGCCGAGGACGCTCTCGAGCGTCTTGACCTCGAAGCCCTCCATCGCCGCCTGCAGGGCGCAGATCGGGTCGATCTCGGTGACCACCACGCGAGCCCCCTGGCCGCGCAGGGCCTGGGCACAGCCCTTGCCCACCTCGCCGTAGCCGCAGACCACCGCCAGCTTGCCGGAGATCATCACGTCGGTGGCGCGGTTCAAGCCGTCGACCACCGAGTGGCGGCAGCCGTAGATGTTGTCGAACTTCGACTTGGTGACCGAATCGTTGACGTTGAGCGCCGGGAAGAGGAGCTCGCCGCTCTGCGCCATCTTGTAGAGGCGGTGGACGCCAGTCGTGGTTTCCTCGCTGACCCCGAGGATGGCACCGGCCATGCGCTGCCACTGCTGGCGGTCGCGCGCCAGCTCGCGGCGCAGCAGGTCGAGGATCACGCCCCACTCCTCTGGGTCGGCAGCGGGATCGAAGCCGGGCACCTGACCCGCCTTCTCGAACTCGACGCCCTTGTGAATCAACAGGGTGGCGTCACCACCGTCGTCGACGATCAGCGTCGGGCCACTGCCGTCGGGCCAGCGCAGCGCCTCGTTGGTGCACCACCAGTACTCCTCGAGGGTCTCGCCCTTCCAGGCGAAGACCGGGATGCCGCGCGGCTCGGCAGCGCTGCCGCCGGTCTCCGGCCGGCCCACCACCACGGCGGCCGCTGCGTGGTCCTGGGTCGAGAAGATGTTGCAAGAGACCCAGCGCACGTCGGCGCCGAGCTCGGCGAGCGTCTCGATCAGGACGGCGGTCTGCACCGTCATGTGGAGGCTACCCATGATGCGAGCCCCGCTCAGCGGCTTGCTGGCGCCGTACCGCTTGCGCAGAGTCATTAGGCCCGGCATCTCGTGCTCGGCGAGGCGGATCTCCTTGCGCCCCCACTCGGCGAGGCCGAGGTCGGCGACCTTGAAGGGCTGCCGGCCCGCCTCGGTGGCGGCGGTGAAGCTATGGACTTCTTCGAGGGTCAGGCTCATCGATCGTGCTCCAGGGTTGGGGGATTGGGGACCCAGCTGTCTTTGGCCGACGCCGGTGCGGCCGCCGGCCGCAATCTCGCGATTGTCCAGGATCCAGCCCGGCAGGTCAACCGCGGCAGGCCCATCATATTGGCGATCGCGCATGAATGGCCTTTTGCGCCTTATCCCAACCAAGATAGGATCTGCGACGTTCGGACCACAGAACGATGGAGTCTTTTCAGGCGTGGCCGTGGCGCTTCCGGCGGTAGCTTTCGCCGGCGCGGCGGCCAGGGACCGATCTGGTACGGGGGAAAGCTGGCTCAGGACGGCATCGTGAACCATCACTTCTTGAAGGAGAGAGGATGAACCAGCACAACCCGCATCCCCGCCTCGGCCGCCGGCGCAGCAGCGCCGCGCTGGCCTGCGCCCTGCTCACGGCCTTGCTCGGCCCGGCGGTCGCCCGCGCCACCACGGTGGTCGAGATGACCCCGGACGAGCTCGCGCTGGCCTCGGCGCAGATCGTCACCGGCCATTGCGTCGAGCTCCACAGCAGTTGGGTGGGCCCGACCATGGTGACCCTCGCGACCTATTCCGTCGACGAAACGCTCAAGGGCGACGTTCTCCCCACCGTCGTGGTGGCGCTGCCGGGCGGTGTCGACAACCAACGGCCCGTCCCTGTCCAGGTCGTCTACCCCGGCGCGCCCACCGCGGCGATCGGCGAGCGCTCGCTGCTCTTCCTGAGCCACTTCAGCGAGCTGCCCGGCGCCTTCATGGTGACCGGCTTCGCGCAGGGCAAGTACTCCGTCCTCACCGGCCCCGACGGCAGCATCTACGCCGAGCGGCGGGCGATGAGCCTGAAGCTGGTGGACGGCCTGGGCCAGCCGCAGAGCCCGAGGGCCACCAGCACGCCGCTCGCCCAGTTCAAGGACCGCATCGCCGCGCTGCTGGCGGCCGCGCCCTGAGGCGGAGGAAGCGATGAATAGACACCGCACCGCTGTCCCTGCCGCGCACGGCCATCTAGGCCGGTCCCTCGCCGGCCGGCTCCTCGCCGCCCTCCTCTTCACCGCCCTGCTTACTGGGCCGCGACCTGCGCAGGCCGGTGGTTTTCTCGAGAGCCTCGACGTCACCGGCCATCCGGCGTCCCCCAAGGCGGGAGAGCTGGTGGCCCGTCTGCAGCGCATCCGCTGGGATGCCCGCTGCATCCCCGTCGCCTACCGCATCAACAACAGCCAGGACCCCATCCCCAACCCCCTCGGGCCGGCCTTCCTCTCCGTGGCGGACGCCTCGATGGTGATCGACCAGGCCTTCGCCACCTGGAACCATGTCCCGACCTCCTACATCGACCTGCGGCTCGTCGGTACGACGCCCAACCCCGGGCCCGCCGGCTTCGACTTCGTCAATGAGGTGAGCTTCCGCCGGCCGTCCGGCTTCGGCGCCATCGCGGTGTCGCCGTCGATCACGCTGATCGAGGACGCCGAGCTCGCCGACGGGGACGACATCGACGGCGACGGTGACGCCGACGTCTCGGCGGCGATCGCCACCTGCGCCGACGTCGACGGCGACGGCGACATCGAGTTCCCGGCCGGCAGCTACCCCGCCGGCACCATCCTCGACAACGACATCCTGTTCAACACCGACGGCTTCCGCTTCACCAGCGAGCTCGCCGCGGTGGACACCAACCGCTTCTCGGTCGACATGTTGGCGATCGCCGTCCACGAGGCCGGCCACAGCCACGGCCTCTCGCACGTCCTCGACGATCAGCTGTCGGCGAGCGACGGCACGGCGACCACGATGTTCCCGTTCATCGACACCTCGGACCCCGCCTCGGAGCTGGCGCAGCGCAGCCTCGCCGAGGATGACCGTGCCTACAGCTCGTTCTACTACCCCGAAGGCTCGGCGAGCAGCGGCCCGGCGGCCCTGCAGCCGGGAGACCTGCCGTTCCGGCTGCTCTACGGCACGATCCGCGGCAGCGTCACCCAAGGTTCCCTCGGCGGTCCGCTCGCCGGGGCCAGCATTCGCGCCGAGAACCTCTTCGACGGCCGGCTCGCCGCCGCTGGCTTCAGCGGCCACACGCAGCTGTCCTGGAACCCGGTGACCGGCGAGCTCGACCCGATCAGCCCGAGCTTCAGCATCCTCGACGGCGACTACGAGATTCCCCTGCCCCTCGGGCTCTACCAGCTGCGGATCGAGGCCGTGGACGGCAACCCGGTGGGCGCCGACTCGATCAGCTTCAACGCTCTGATCGGCGACTTCTTCGGCCAGCAGAGCTTCCTCGAAGAGGCCTACAACGGGCCCTTGGAGCGCGCCGCGGAGACCAGCCCTGGGCAGGCGACACCCGTGCTGGTGATCCCCGGGCTGACCAGCGGCGGCAAGGACTTCATCACCAACCGGCAGTTCACCCTCGGCAGCGACGGCCCCTTCGACAGCGTGGGCTTCACTGGCGCACCGCCCGGCACCTACTACGCCCTGCGCCTGCCGGCAGACTTCGTGCGCGCCGTGCTCGGCAGCGGCCGCACGCTGGTGCAGGCCGTGGAGTACTTCACCTTCGTCTTCGACGCCTCGGTGGTGCCCGTCTTCTCCGAGGCCTTGCTCACCACCGGCACTGCGACCGGCACCACCGCGGAAGTCGACCTCGGCCATCCGCTGCGCCGGACGACGGGCTTCGTGGCCCAGGAGCGGGACTTCTCGCCCTTCTACCTGAGCCAGCCGCAGTCGCTCGCCCAGGAGATCCTGCGCAGCCTGGCCCACCGGCCCGGCGCCGACCTCTTCCTCGTCCTGCGACTGCCAACGACGAGCCCCTACCCGGGAGTGAGCGGCCTGCCGCCGACGATCGGCCTCTCCGAGCAGGAGCCGATCCTCGGCTTCTCCTACATCTCGACCGATGGCGTGACCTTCAACCAGCGGCCGGACCTCGACTTCCTGTTCCGTTTGGTGGTGACGCAGCCGTAGCGCGTCCCCAAGGCGGCCGGTGGGGATCCCGCCGGCCGCTCCTTTTTGGGGAAGGAGCCTCAGGGCGTGGCCGGTGGCTCCCCCTCGGCCACCGCCCACACCTTCTCGTCATCGTCGAACGGTGGCAGCTTCGGCATGATGCCGCGCCGCTCGTTGACCCGCCAGCCCCAGAGCGTCGCCCATTTCACATAGGTGCCGAAGGCCTGCAGCATGCAGAAGACGAGGCCGTACATGCCGTCGAGGATGCCGAGCTGCAGAATGTAGGTGCGGAAGAAGCGCCAGACGGTGCGGCCGAGGACGGCGGCGATGCCCGAGGTACGACCCTCGCGCCAACCTTGCGCCGCCCCCCAGTAGCCGTACTTCATGATCCGCGGGATGTACTCGTCGAGCGAGTCGACCATGTAATGGTCCATCGAGCTCTTGAGCACCGGCGCCGGCCCGCGGGTCTCCATGTCGGCGTGTACCCGGCGGTTGGGGTAGCGGGCGGTGCCGCGCCGGATCAGACGCACCACCCGGTCGCGCTGCCAGCCCGAGAAACGGATGACGCGATCGAGGAAGAAGACCCGCCGGTGGATGGTGTAGGCATCGAACTTCGGGCCCGCCGCCAGCAGATCCTCGATCTCCTTCTGCAGCGCCGGCGTGCAGCGCTCGTCGGCGTCGAAGATCAGGATCCAGTCGTGCTGCACCTGCGCCATCGCCCAGTTCTTCTGCGACGCCGAGCCGTAGTACGTGCGTTGCTCGAAGCGCACCTTGGGAAAACGCCGGACGACCTCGGCCGTGCCGTCGGTGGAGAACGAGTCCACCACCAGGATTTCGTCGCACCACTGCAGCGACTCGAGGCAGGCACCGATGTTGTTCTCTTCGTTGAAGGTGGTGACGATCACCGAGACGGCCGCAGGGCCGGCGGAGGGGCTGGATCTCGCGGTCATGACCGCCGGATCCTATCGTCAATGGCGCGGCGGCGGCCAGCCCGCGGCAGGCCGGCTCCCGGGCCCCGGCTGGTTGCCCGGGAAGGCGCGCCGTGGCAGCTTCGCTGCTAAGATCCGCCCTCCCGTTCACCCCTTCTTCGCGACCGTCGCCGAGGCCCATGCGCGCAGCCTTCGTCTTCTGCCTGCTCCAGCTCGTCAAGGCGATCAGCCGTACCTTCTGGCGTCTCGACCTCGGCTGGGTGGGCGAGGTACCGCCGGCCCCCTGGCGGGGCATCCGGGTGACGGCGATCCTCAACCACACCAGTCTCTACGAGTGGATCTGGGCGGGCAGCCCGCCGGCCTCCTTTCTCTGGCAGATCGCCCGCCACGGCGTGGTGCCGGTCGCCGACTCCACGATCAACCGGCCGGGCGTCGGCACCTTCTTTCGCCTCATCGCCCAGCACGTAGTGCCGATCAGCCGCGAGCGCGACCACACCTGGAAAGAGGTGCTGAGCAAGATCGACGACCCCCAGTCGCTGGTGATCCTGGCGCCCGAGGGGCGGATGATGCGGCGTGATGGCCTCGACAAGCACGGCAAGCCGATGACCGTGCGGGGCGGCATCGCCGACATCCTCGAGGCGGTGCCCGAGGGCCGGCTGCTGCTCGCCTACAGCAGCGGCCTGCACCATGTGCAGGCCCCCGGCGAGCGCTTCCCCCACCTCTTCCGGCGCGTCCGCATGCGTTTCGAGTCGATCGACATCCCGACCTATCGTGAGGCGATGCTGGCAGCAGCCGGTGACCGCGGCTTCAAGCGGGCGGTGGTGCAGGACCTCGAGCGCCGCCGCGACCTCTACTGCTGGCCGGATCCGGCGACCCGGCCGCAGCCCCGCGAGTCAGTCTGAGGCGCAGGAACTCCCCCACCTCCGCGATCGCCGCCTCGCCTTCCGGCAGCAGCCGTGCGTAGAGCTGCCAGCCGTGGAACATCTCTGGCCAGAGCTTGAGCTCCACCTCGACGCCTGCCTCGCGAGCCCGCGCCGCCAGACGCGTGGAGTCGTCGAGCAGGGTCTCGAGGCCGCCCACCTGCACGAAAAGAGGAGGCAGGCCGCGGAGCTCCCCGTAGAGAGGGGAGGCCAGCGGGTCGCGGCGATCTCCCTCGCCCAGGTAGAGGCGGGCGGTCAGCTCGAGGAAACGCTTCTGGATCACTGGATCGCTGCCGGCCCGGGTGGTCATCGAGGGCGCCTCGCCGGCGAGGTCGACCGACGGCGAAAGGGCGAAGCAAGCCTGCGGTAGGGGCAGGCCGCGGTCGCGGGCGGCGAGCAGGCACGCGAGCGTCAGGCCGCCACCGGCCGAATCGCCGCCGATCGCCCAGCCGCCCCCACCGTCAGCCACCACCGTGCGCTCGTAGACGGCGAGGGCGTCGTCGAGGGCGGCCGGGAAGGGGTGCTCCGGGGCCAGCCGGTAGCCGACGTTGAGCACCCGCGCCTGAGCCGCGCGGCCCAGGCGGGAAGCGAGGTCCCGGTGCGTCCCCAAGGAACCCAGGACGTAGGCACCACCGTGCAGGTAGAGAAGCGACGCGCCCGCGTCGGCCCCCGGTGCCCGCAGCCACTCGCAAGGGACGCCCCCGACGGCGACCGGCTCGACCGCGACGTCGGCCGCCGGCGGGCAGAGCCGCTGGATGTTCTCGAAGCCTGCCCGCGACTCGGCCACCGATAGCTGGTCGCGGTTGGCGCCGCGAGCCCGGAGGGCAGCGAGGATGCGGGCAAGCTGCGGGCTCGGCATGGGGAAGCGAGCCTAGCAGCCCGAAGGACACCGTCACCCGGCCGCGGACGGCTGGGGCGTAGAATGGATGAATGCGGGGCGCCGGCCGTACCGCCGGGCCGCCACTCTCTGAACGATGACCGCCACGCGCTTCGACCTCTTTCGCGTCCTCGGGATCACCATCCGGGTGGATCCCAGCTGGTTCTTCCTCGCCATCTTCCTCATCGGCACCCTGGGGCTCGATTCCTATCCCCAGCTCTACCCCGAGCTCTCCCCCACCGTGACGACCCTGATGGGCCTGATCGCGGCGCTGGGATTCTTCGCCTCGATCATCCTCCACGAGCTCGGTCATGCCCTGGTCGCTCGCCACTACGGGGTCGAGACCCGCGGCATCACGCTCTTCCTCTTCGGCGGCGTCGCCGAGCTCACCGACGAGCCGCCCCACCCCGAGGCCGAGCTGCTGATCGCCCTCGCCGGCCCCTTCATCAGCTTCAACCTGGCTGCCTGGCTGGGCCTCGTCTGGCTGGTCGAAGCGACGGGCGACGGCTCGCCGATAATCTCCGGCATCGTCGGATTGCTGGCCTTCTCCAACACCATGCTCGCCATCTTCAACCTGGTGCCGGCCTTCCCCCTGGATGGCGGCCGGGTGCTGCGCGCCGTGCTCTGGTTCTTCCAGGGCGACCTCACCCGCGCCACCCGCATCACCGCCGGGATCGGCGGTGTCTTCGGTTTCGCCCTCATCGCCGTCGGCATCGCGGCCCTGCTGTCCGGCAACGTGCTCAACGGCGTCTGGTGGGTCCTCCTCGGCCTCTTCTTGCGCGGCGCCGGGCAGCTCGCCTACCGCCACGTGCTCACCACCCACGCGCTCGCCGGCGAGAAGGTCCGCGCCTTCATGCAGCGCGACCCGATCACCGTGCCGCGCTCGATCTCGGTGCTGCAGATGGTCGAGGAGTTCGTCGGCCGGCATGCCGTGGCGGTCTTCCCGGTGGTCGACGGTGACCGCCTGGTGGGCCAGATCACCGCCCAGCAGCTGCGCGGCATCCCGCGCGAGGAATGGGACCGGCAGAGCGTCGGCGCGGTCGCCGATCGCTGCACGGACGCCGACACCGTGTCGCCGGACGACGACGCCCGCCTCGCCCTCTCGCAGATGAGCCGCGCCCGTGCCTCGCACCTGATGGTCGTCGAGGAGAACCGGCTGGTGGGCATCCTGCTGCTGCGCGACCTCCTCGCGCCCCGCCCGGACCTTCCGCTCGAAGGCTCCCCGAGTGCCACCGGCTAGGGCCGCCGCAGCCCTCCTTGCGGTCTGCCTGGCGTTGGCGGCCGGCCATGGCGCCGGCGCGGCCCCCACGGCGCCCGCTGGCGACGCCCTCGACGCCCTGCTCGCTGGGCGGGTGATCCCGCTGCGCTCGATCGCGCCGGACGACGAGGACTTCTCCGACCTCGAGCCCCTCGCTGCACGCCTCGGCGGCGCCCGCGTCGTGCAGCTAGGCGAGAACACCCACGGCGACGGCTCGACCTTCCTGGCCAAGGCGCGGCTGATCCGCTTTCTCCACCAGCGCCTCGGCTTCGACGTGTTGGCGATCGAGTCCGGCTTCTTCGACGTCAGGGACGTCGCGGCCGGCCTGCGCGGCACCGCCCCCCTCGCCGAGGTGGCCGCCCGCGGCCTCTACAAGGTATGGGCCGGGAGCCGCGAGGTGGAGCCCACCCTCGCCTACCTGCGGGCCACTCAGGCGACCGTCCGCCCCCTCGATCTGGTGGGTTTCGACTGCCGGGTGGCGACCGAGAGCGCGCGCCGCGAGGGCTTCCCGGCCTATGTCGAGGCCCTCTTCGACCGCCTCGATCCCACGCTGCTCTCGGCGAGCGAGCGGACCGATCTGCGGGCGATGTCGCGCGACCTGGTGCCGGCCGAACACTACGCGCACCCCGGTCCGCGGGCCTACAACCGCGACCTCGTGCGCCGCCTGATCGCCGCCCTGGACGGCCGTGGCGCGGAGTTTGCCCGCCGCGAGAGCCCCGGCGAGCTCGCCTACGCCCGCCAGTCGCTGGTGAGCCTGCTGGCGATGGATCGCGCCCTGCCGCCCGACCCCGAGAGACCCAGCCCGGGCGGCTACAGCCGCGACGCCGCGATGGCCGAGAACCTGCTGTGGTGGCTGCGCGGCCCGCTCGCCGACCGCAAGGTGATCGTCTGGGCCCACAACTACCACGTGGGCATGGCTTGGGTGGGTGGCCACGAAGTGCCCGCCGACCGCCCCTTCGCCGGCACCCTCGGCCATCATCTGGCCCGCGCCCTGGGGCGAGAGCTCTACACCGTGGGCTTCCTCGCCCACCACGGCAGCTTCCACTACGCCAACGGCCCAGGGGACGCGATACCGCCCGAGACCATCCCAACGCCCGCCGCGGGCAGCCTCGAGGCGCGCCTGCACGGCCTCGGCAAGCCCTACCTCTGGCTCGATTTCAACGACCTGCCCGCCGACTCCCCCCTCCGCCAGCCGCTCACCGCCTCGGCCCTCTTCTACGAGCCTGCGGTCGCCGTCTGGCCCCGCCTCTACGACGCCTTCGTCTTCCTCGACGCCATGCAGCCATCGAGCGAGCGCGGGCGGTAGAGGGTCACCCGTCCACGTAACCCAGCGCTTCGAGGGCGGCGTTGCCGGGCAGTGACGGCAGGTGCCGGGAGCCGGGCAAAGGCGGCCGGGCCCGCCAGGCCTCGAGCAGGTGGCGTAGGCGTTCGGCCTCGGGGCCTTCCGGGCGCAGGGGCCGTGTTTCGCCGGGGTCGCCGGCGAGGTCGAAGAGCTGCCAGGCCTCGTCGCCCCGCGGCCGTTGGAAGTTCTGCGCCACGAGCTTCCAGTGGCCCTGGCGCAGGGCGACGGCCCCGTAGTCGTAGGGCGGATAGAAGGTGTAGTAGGCGAAGAAGGCCCGGCCCGGCGGCGGCGCGGCGCCACCGAGGAGCGGCAGGCCCGTGAGGCCGGCGGGCAGCGGTGCGCCGGCGAGACGGAGCACCGTCGGCATCACGTCTTCGAGAGCCACCGGCTCGCGCACCACCCTCGCCTCGCCACGGGGCAGGCGGACGAGGAGGGGGACATGCAGGAGCTCGTCGTAGACCTCCTGGTGCAGCAGGAGGTCATGGTCGAGGAAGGCCTCGCCGTGGTCCGCCGTCACCACCACTACCGTGTTCTCCAGCTCGCCCGCGGCCGCGAGGCCCGCGAGGAGGCGGCCGAGCTCTGCGTCGGTGGCAGCGATCCCGGCATCGTAGAGGGCGCGCAGCGCCGCGAGGTCCTCGGCGCTGGCGGCAGCTTCGCGCCGAGCTCCTGCCTGGAGCGCCCGGTTGAGCGACCAAAGGTAGGCCTGGCCGTGCCCCTGACCGTCGACGCTCCACACCCGCTCGGCGCTCGCCGGATCGAAGAAGAAGGAGCGATAGGGCTCCGGCTTGTCATAAGGGAAGCAATGCTCGTCCGTGCACGGCGCCCCGATCGGCAGCGCATGCACCGACTTGGTGTGGAGGAAAAGGAAGTAGGGCCGGTCACGGTCCCGGGAGGCCAGCCAGTCGAGGGCCGCGTCGACGGTCGCCGCGGCGTCGTGGCGGCGGCCAGGGCGGTGCGGCTGGTGGTGGTACTCGGCGAAACCGCGAGCGAAGCCCCGCTCGGCGCCGACGTAGCCGCGGGCCGACGAATCGACGAAGGCGGCCGTCTGGTAGCCGGCGCGGGCGAGCTCCCCGGCGAGGGTCGGCACCTCTGGCACGGCGGCCTGGCCGTCCCGAATGCCGAGGAGCCAGGGATGCGTGCCGGTCAGCAAGGCGGCGTGCGAGGGCAGCGTCCACGGCGCCGGGGCGATGGCGGTCTCGAAGCGCACGGCCTCGGCGGCCAGGGCGTCGAGGTGGGGAGAGGTCGCTCGCGGGTAGCCGTAGCAGCCGAGGTGATCGGCGCGCAGAGTGTCGACCGAGATCAGCAGCACGCTCGGCGGCGGCGGTGGGCCAGCGCAGCCGGCGAAGGCCAACCCGAGAAGGGCAAGAGAAAGCCTGCGGATCCACCGCGACGCTGTTCGAGGCCCGGCCTGCGATCTCATGGGCGGCAATCGTTCCCAAGCCCGGCGCGGCTGTCAATGGCCGGCTCGTCTCGCCCGTGCCGCGCTGGCCGCAGCTTATAGCTCCCTTGACATATCGCCCGCTTTCCGGCCAGGCTTGGCCCTACCGAAGAGCGAGCGTCGGTCCTCCGCACCGCTGGACTGGCCCGGTGCCCGCTGCGACCACCCGCTTCCAGCAGCATCTTCCGGCAAGGAGAAGCAATGATCCGCAACGCCCGCTCCCTCGCCCTCGGGGCCGTGGCCCTGGCGCTCGCCACCCTCCCCGCCGCCGCGGCGGTGACCATCACGCCGCTGATCACCGGGCTCACCGCGCCGACCGCCTTCGTCGACCCGCCGGACGGCCTGGCGCACCGCTTCGTGACCCAGCAGGTCGGCAACGTGCTGGTCTGGAACGGCGCGAGCCTGCTGGCGACCCCCTTCCTCGACATCCGCAACGACGCCGCGGTCCCCGCCGGGGACCGCAAGGTGACGGCCGGCGGCGAGCGTGGCCTGCTGGCGATGACGGCCGATCCCGACTACCTCAACAACGGCTACGTCTACGTGTACTACACGAGCCGCGACTGGGACGGGGCCGGCGGCATCAACTTCGGCGACATCGTCATCGAGCGATACACCCGCTCGGCGGGCGACGTCAACCAGATCGACACCAGCACGGCCCAGATCATCCTGGTGGTGGGCCATTCGGACAGCAACCACAACGGCGGCGACCTCAAGTTCGGCCCCGACGGCTACCTCTACATCACGCTCGGTGACGGCGGCGGCGGCTGCGACTCGACGGCCCACAGCGGCCAGGACACCAACCAGCTGCTGGGCAAGATGCTGCGCCTCGATGTCCACGGCGGCGACGACTTCCCCGCCGATCCCCTAAAGAACTATGCCATCCCGGCCGACAACCCGCTGGTGGGCGTCAGCGGCCTCGACGAGATCTGGGCCCTTGGCCTGCGCAACCCCTTCCGCTTCTCCTTCGACCGCCGCAACGGCGACATCTACATCGGCGACGTCGGCCAGGACGACTGGGAGGAGGTCAACCACCTCGTCCCCGGCGACGTCACCGCCGGCAGCCCGGTCAACTTCGGCTGGCCTTGCCGCGAAGGCTACGACCCGTCCGGCTGCAGCACGCCGCCGCAGGGCTGCGCGGCGACCTTCACCGAGCCGGTGCTCCAGCAGCCGAACGCCGGTGCCGGCGGCAGCTGGCGCTCGATCATGGGTGGCTTCCGCTACCGCGGCAGCCAGGCGCTGGCCGACCTCTCCGGCCGCTACATGTACGGCGACGCCAGCAACGGGCAGATCTGGCTGGCGACGCCGGGGACCACCATCCCGTGGTCGACCTCGCAGGTGGCCATGGGGCAGGGCCCCTACGGCTTCGGCCAGGACCAGCTGGGCGAGCTCTACGTGCTGTCGGCCGGCAATGGCAGCGTGAGCTGCGTGCACTCGGGCACGGGCTGCGCCGGCTGGGCGACGCTCGGCGACCTCTTCGCCGACGGCTTCGAGAGCGGCGACACCTCGCGCTGGACCTTCACCACCCCCTGAGGCGCGACGGGCGAGGGTGCTCGGGGACTCAGTCGTGGCGGGCGCCGCCGGGGTCCGGCTGCCCGCCGGCTGCCCAGCGGGCGGGCAGGAAGGCCGCGAGCCGCTGCTTGACCGCCGCGAGACCGGGCTCGGCGGCCCGGTTGGTCCACTCGTCGGGGTCGGCATCGTGGTCGTAGAGCTCCTCGAAGCCGTCCAGGTAGCGGATGTAGCGGTAACGCTCGTCCCGCACCGCCGCCGAACCCTGAAACCACGCCGTGACGGCGGCGGTCTGGGCCGGGGCCGCCGGCTCGCGCAGCCAGGGAGCCAGGCTGGCGCCGTCGAGGCCCGCGACGGGCGGTAGGCCACAGAGCTCGAGCAGGGTGGGAAAGACATCGAGGAGGCTCGTCGGCCGCCCACAGGCCACGCCTGGCTGCGCCACCGCTGGCGCGCGCACGATGAGCGGCACCCGCGTCGCCTCCTCCCACGGCGTGGCCTTGCGCCAGTGGAGCTTCTCGCCGAGATGAAAGCCATGATCGCTCCACAGCACCACCACGCCGCCGTCGGCGTAGGGGCTCGCCTCCCAGGCCGCGAGGAGCTCGCCCACCCGGTCGTCGACGAAGCGCGCCGCCGCGAGATAGGCCTGCACGCCGCGGCGGGCGAGCTCGGGGTCGCTCAGGAGCTGCGGCCAGAGGGTCTGCGACGCCACCCAGGCCTGCGCCAGAGGGCCGGTGTCGTCGAGATCGCCGGCGAGCACCGCCGGCAGCTCGATGGACTCCGCGGGAAACAGGTCGTAGTAGGAGCGCGGAACGTACCAGGGCAGATGCGGCTTGGCGAAGCCGACGCCGAGGAAGAGCGGCCCCTCGACGGACCGCGCCAGCACCTCGCGCGCCCACTGCACCAGCTGGCCGTCGCCGGTGCGCTCCACCGGCAGCTCGGTGGGCCCCCAATCGAAGAGCCGGCTGAGGCCCGACAGAGCGGCGAAGGCCTCGGGGGCCACCAGGCCGTGCAAGGGCCGTCCCCTGGGGGCCGGCTCGCGCGGCGGTGGCAGATACTCGTCCCAGGCCTCGGGCTTGGGGAAGCTGCCGTGGAAGATCTTGCCGCCACCCAGGGCCTGGTAGCCATGGGCCCGAAAGACCTCGGGCAGGGTGACGAGCCGCGGTGCCACCGTCGCCAGGCTGACGGCGTTGTCGTAGAGGCCGAGGTGCCACGGCGCGCGGCCGGTCAGGAGCGAGGCGCGGGAGGGGTTGCAGGCGGCGGCGCTGGCGTAGGCCCGGGTGAACGCCGTTCCTTCCGCCGCCAGGCGGTCGAGGCTGGGAGTCTCGAAGCCGGGCCGGCCCCCGAGGAAGCCCGTCCAGTCGTTGAGGTCGTCGATGGCGATGAAGAGGACGCTCGGGCCCTTGCCCCGTCGCCGCCGGCGCCGGCCTGCCACCACGCCGCCTGGGGCCGCGCCGCCAGCGACCGAGGTGGCCGTCGAGGCGCAGCCGCTCGCCAGGAGCAGGCCCTGCGCCAGCGCTCCACAGAGCAGCTGGCGGCGATTCAGGCCTCCGCGACGCCCATCCACGGCGGGCACTCTACTAGCAATCTCGCCATGGCCTCCAGGGTGCGAGACGCCAGCGCGGTTTCCATTTCGGGCGCAGCGGTGTCCAATCCTCAGCGCGGATCGACTGGAGGGTAAGATGGCCACCACTTCACTGGGAATCACCCATCCAACGCCCACGACCCTTCCGGCTGCGGCAGCCCGACTCGGTCACCCGGCCGATCCGCGCCTCTTCCAGCTCCTCGCCCTCTCCGGCCTGCTGATCTACGGCTGGCTGGGCCTCCAGTTCGCCGTTTCGCCGGCGCAGGTGCTCACCTTGATGGCGACCAGCCTCGCCGTCCAGGCCCTGGGTACCCGCTGGGCAAGGCTGCCCCACTTCGACCCCAAGAGCCCGCTGATCTCGTCGTTGTCGCTTTCGCTGCTGCTGCGCACGGACCACCTCGGCTGGGCGGTGGTGGCGGCGGCGGTCGCCATCGGCAGCAAGTTTCTGCTGCGGGCGCGCGGCAAGCACATCTTCAACCCCACCAACCTCGGCCTGGTCGTGGTGATCCTGGCCACCGATCGTGCCTGGGTCTCCCCCGGCCAGTGGGGGCAGGTGGCGTTCTTCGCTTTCCTCCTCGCTTCACTCGGCGGCCTGGTGGTCTACCGCGCCGCCCGGGCCGACGTCACCCTCGCCTTCCTCGCGAGCTTCGCCGGCCTGCTCGTCGCCCGCGCCCTGTGGCTGGGCGACCCGCTCGCGATCCCGCTCCACCAGCTGCAGAGCGGCGCCTTGCTGCTCTTCGCCTTCTTCATGATCTCCGACCCCAAGACCACCCCGAGCTCACGGGCAGGCCGCCTGCTCTTCGCCGCCCTGGTGGCGCTCGGGGCCGCCTTCGTGCAATTCCGCCTCTTTCGCCAGAACGGTTTGCTCTACTCGTTGGTCGCCGCCTCGCTGCTCGTGCCCCTGATCGACCGCCTGCTCCCCGGCGAGCGGTACGAATGGGCAGGCCGCCCGGCAGCGACCACCCCCGTCGCCCCCTCTCGAAAGGAGAGCCCCATGCGCCGCCTGCGACCGGCCCTGATGGTCCTGATGCTCCTCGTTCCTGCCGCCACCGCCCATGCCTTCTGCGGCTTCTACGTGGCGCGCGCCGACACCCGCCTGTTCAACCAAGCCTCGCAGGTGGTGCTGGTGCGCGACGGCGACCGCACCGTGCTCACCATGGCCAATGACTTCCAGGGCGAGCTCAGCGAGTTCGCGGTGGTGATCCCGGTCCCGACCTTCATCACCCGCGAGCAGATCCACGTCGCCGACAGGGCGCTGATCGATCACCTCGACGCCTACTCGGCGCCGCGGCTGGTGGAGTACTTCGACCCCAACCCCTGCGAGCGGCTCTACGAACGCAACGCACCGATGCCGATGGCTGCCGCACCCGCTGGAGAAGCCGATGCGGCGGCACGGGCGAAGAGCCTCGGGGTGACCATCGAAGCGAGCTACACGGTAGGCGAGTACGACATCCTGATCCTTTCCGCCAAGCAGAGCGACGGCCTCGTCACCTGGCTCAAGGCCGAGGGTTACCGTCTGCCGCCAGGCGCCGAACCGGTGGTGGGCAGCTACTTGAAGCAGGGCATGCGCTTCTTCGTGGCGCGGGTGAACCTCGGCGAGCAGCAGAAGCTCGGCTACTCCTATCTGCGGCCCTTGCAGGTGGCCTACGAGAGCCCGAAGTTCATGCTGCCGATCCGCCTCGGGATGGTCAACGCCAAGGGCCCGCAGGAGCTCTACGTCTACACCTTGACCCGCACCGGCCGCGTCGAGACGACCAACTACCGCACCGTGCGCCTGCCGTCGGGGATGGACATCCCCCTCTTCGTCAAGGACGACTTCGCCCACTTCTACCGCGACATGTTCCGCAACCAGGTGGACAAGGAGAGTGGTCGCGGCGTCTTCCTCGAGTACGCCTGGGACATGTCGTGGTGCGACCCCTGCGCCGCCGACCCGCTCTCGAACCAGGAGCTGCGCGAGCTGGGTGCCTTCTGGGTCGACAAGCCCTCGCCCTACCTCGGCCCGCCGGGGCCGGGGCCGCGGCCCGGTGGCGGCCCGCAGAACGTCTTCCTGACCCGCCTCCACCTGCGCTACGACAACGCGCACTTCCCCGAAGACCTGGTCTTCCAGGAGACCGGCAGCCGCGAGAACTTCCAGGGCCGCTACGTGCTGCGTCACCCGTGGACGGGCGACGACCGCTGCAGCGCCGCCGAGGAGTACCGGCGGGGCCTGCCGCGACGCTTCGAAGCCGAGGCCCAGACCCTTGCCAAGCTGACCGGTTGGGACATCGCGGAGGTCCGCCGCCGGTTGGGCGTGCAGCCCACCACCGGAGGCGACGAGCCGTGGTGGAAGAGGATCTGGGGCGACGGCAGGTAGGGCCGCCGGGGCACCAAGCAGAGGGTGAAGTCGGGGCCAGCCCACGGGCTCGGGGCCGGCCCCGGCGTGTCCGCTAGGCTCCCGCCCACCTCTCGGTCGCCCAGCCCATGGCGGCGCAACCGATGAGGGAGAGGACGAAGTACTCGACACCCCACCACAACCACAGGTTCGCCGGCAGGTTGAACACCCCGGCCCAACCCGCCATCGTGACTGCGGCGAAAAGGCTCAGGCCGAAGCCGAAGGCGAGGCCCTTCTTCCAGCCTGGACCAGCGAACGAGCCCCGCACGGTGCTGTAGAGGAAGGCGATCACCAGGCTCGAGATGATGCCGATGGTGATCCACATGGGCATCACCGCGCCCATGTCGGGCGGTTCTTTGGTGAGCTCCGGCCGCCAGAACGAGACAGTGGCCTTGTAGGTCTCCTTGAGGACGTTGTTGTGGACCAGCGGGCCGGTCCCCAGCATGCCGACGATCATCGTCACCACGAAGTGGACGACGCCGCCGATGAGGATGATCTTCCCTTTCATCGGTCCTCCTCACAGAAAGTGGCGTTGCGGAATGGTGGAGGGATCATCACACACCTGGTGCGCGCTTGGAACCTCACCGCCGGTACACCGTACTTCCTGAAAAATACACGGGAGGTCTCATGGCTCGCCTACCCTTTCCCTGGAAACCGGCGCTCGCTCTTTGGGCCGCCGGCACTCTGCTGAGCCCCCTCCAGCTTCCCTATGCCCTGGGGCTGATGGCGGTGGCACCCGACGCTCCCACCCTGCCGTTCCAAGGCACCGCCCTGGTCCTCGCCATCCTCGCCCGCTCGGCCGTGATGCTCGGCCTGGCGATCGGCCTGGGCTATGCCGCCGCCCGCCCCCTCGGCCTGGGGGCGCCGTACGTCGAGGCCTGGTTCGGCGGGCCGCAGCCCGCACGCCCGCTCGCCTCGATCGTCGCCCCCGCGGCCTTCTGGGCCCTGGCCACGGCGCTCCTGGCGTTGGCCATCGACGCCGTCTTCCTGCATGCGCTCGGCGTTGTCACCCCGTCACCGGAGATCCACGCCCGGGTCAGCGGCGTCGCCGGCTGGCGGGGCTTGCTCGCCGCCCCCGGCGGCGGCCTCTTCGAGGAGCTCTACTATCGGCTGGGCTTCTTGAGCGTCCTCTTCTGGCTGCTCACCCGGCTGGTGCGCAGCGAGAAAAGCGGTGTCCGCACGGCCGTCTTCTGGCTCGCCAACCTGGCGGTCGCCGTCTACTTCGGGATCGAGCACTTCGGCAACGAGGTGATGTGGGAGCCCCTGACGCCGCTCGTCGCCTGGCGCACGGTGCTGATCATCCTCGGCCCGGGCCTCGCCTTCGGCCATCTCTTCCGCCAGCGCGGCCTCGAAGCGGCAGCGCTCTCCCACGTCCTGATCGTCGCGCTCGTCCACGGCCTGCGGCCGATCTTCGAGCACGGCTGGAGCGGCTGAGCCCCGCGAGCAGTACAGCCCCCTGCGAGGGAGGATCTCGTCAGGATCCGCCATGGCACGCTCGACCATCACCTGCGAGAACAGGACGACGATTCCGCCCGAGGTCCGCCAGCACTTGCAGGTCGGGCCCGCCGACATCCTGATCTGGGAGGTCTTGGGCGGCACCATCCAGGTCGCCGCCGCCTCACGAGACTTCCAGCGTCATCGCGGTGCGGTGCGCGTCGCTCCTCGAGCGGCTGCCGGCAACCTCGAGCGGGCTCGGGCCCTCCGCGGTGAGGAGCGCTGGTGAGGCTGATCCTCGAGACCCAACTCCGCGTCTCCTTCCTTGGTGGTAGCGACCCCGACCGACGGGGCCTGGCGGCGGCGCCTCGCTCAGTGAACGAGTAGCCAGTCGAGAATTGGCTGCCAAAACAGCCCCGGTGCCGCCGCGGCCTGGAAGACGTCGGCGTGGCCGAGGTCCAGGAGGCGGCGCTCCGGCGGCTCGAGGCTGACGACGAGGGTACTCACATCACGGCTGGCGAGGAGGGTCGTCGTGTAGGTCCCGAAGTCCCCAACCCCGCCGCCGGCACCCACGTACAGCACCGGCACCCGGATGTCGCCGAGGTGATCGGCGAAGGAGGGGGCCGGTGCCGCGGGATCATCGCAGGCCGCGGCGTCGCCCTCCACGAGCTCGGCGAGTGGCTGCAAAGGAGCGGCACCGGCGAGAAAGTCGAAGAAGCCAGCATCACTCTGGTAGGTGAGCCCCGTGGGCAAGCCCAGAGCGTCGAAGGTGCCGCCCGCGAAGTGGTAGTACGGCGCGAAGGCGCCACCCGGGGGCAGGAACTGGAAGGTCGCGCTGCCAGTGAGCCAGCCGACTTGAAGGTTGCTCAGCCCGGGGACGATCGGCGACGGTTCCGCCCCTGCCAGAGCGGCGAGCTGCCCGAGCGTCGCCAGCAGACCTCCCGAGGTGGCGGCCGTCTCGCCGGCGGCCTGCTGGGCCTGGGTGATGGCGAGGCGCAGGCAGGCCGCGGCGACGAGGTCCGGCTGGTCCGTCTTGACGAAGGTCTCGACGGCCACGAAGCCACTCGCGTTGCGTAGCGGTCGCGGCAGCTGGCTCTCGGCACCGAGCACGGCATAGCCGATCTGGCCGCCGCGGCTCCAGCCGAGAAGGGGGAAGGGGCCGCCCCCGGCGCCGCTCGCCGCCCGCACCAGGCGCGCGAGGCCCATCGCCAAGCGAGTGTCGCGGGCATCGGTCGTCAGGTCCCAGCCCGCCATGAAGCCGAGATCGGCCGTCGCCGCGGACACGCCGACCCAGCGGAAATCCATCCCCCAGACGTCGATCCCCTGCGCCGCGAGGAAAATCGGCAGCGCGTGCGCATCGGGCACGGCGGGCGAGGCCACCGCATTGAGGAAGGCGGCGTCGAAGCCCCAGATGTCGCCGTGGATCATGAACAGGGCGTGGGCCTGCCGCGCTGGGTGTCCGGGGCGGACCTCGGCGACCACCCGGTGAAGGCGCACGATCTCGTGCTCGCCGCCGCCCACTCGCAGGTCGAAGCTGTACTCCACGACGTTACCGGCGAGCACCCGACGCTCGACGGCCCCCACCGCGCAGCCAGGGCAGGCAGCAGCGACGGCGACCGGCATCACCGGAGGCGGCCCGCCGGGAAGCCGGGAGGGTTGGGCTCGAGCGCTGAGGGCGCCGACGATCAATAGGCCGAGCCACGAGCCGATGGCGGCGATTCTCTTCATGAGCTTTCCTCTCGCAATGAGCTTTCCTCTCGCAATGAGCTTTCCTCTCGCAGAAGGGATGGAAGGAAACGAGAGGCGGGCTCCGCCGCACCACTCATCAAGGGGAGTGACGCCGGCCGCCGGTGTGTGACAGGGAGGTGGAGAGAGGCCAGAGAAAAGCAGACGGGCCGCTCCCGGCACGAGAGCGGCCCGATCCTCAAGACGCGAAGCGCGAGGGGCCTACTCGTCCGCCTCTCGCCCGCCCTTTTCCCCTTTCGCCCCCTTCTCGCCCTGCTTCGGCTCCAGTGGACCGAGCAAGACGGCCGGCACCTGCGCCTCACGGGCAAGAGTGCTGAGCGCAGGCAGGTCTTCGTTCCAGGCCGCGTCAAGCTTGGCGAGCTCGGCGTCGGTGCGGGCGAAGAGCTCGTCGCGCACGGTGTAGGACTGCTGGGTGGGCGCCCACTCGCCCTCGGCGACTACCCGCAGCAGGCCAGCGAGCTTGTCGTTCAGGCGGATCGGGAAGTTGAGCGGGTCTTGCCGGCTCTTGTTCTTGGTCTGGTAGAGGGCCTCTTCGACCCCCTTGATCTTGTCGAGGAAGGCCTTGGCGGCGGCGCGCAGAGCGGCGGTGCCTTCTCCTTCGCCGGCACGCTCGTTGAGCGCCTCGACCTGCTGGCGCACGTCGCGGATGCGGCGGATCTCGCGATGGATCCGCGTCAGCTTGTCGCGCAGGGCACGCTCGAGCTCGAACTGCGCCTGGCGGTCGGCGTCGCTGGCGCGCGAACGGGGGTCCGAGGCCACCTCGAAGGGCACCGTCGCCACCTGCTCACCGATGGTCAGTCGCGCCTGGTACTTGCCGGGCAGGACGAGCGGCCCGTCGTTGCGGCCGTTCCACAGGATCATCCCCGGGAAGGTGTCCGCCGGCGGCAGGGTCAAGTCCCAACCGAAGCTCGCCCCCCCCTTCTTGACCGGCAGCTGCCGCAGGTCCTCGGCAGCGCCGTCGTCGTCCCGCTCGTCGCCAGCACCCTCGGCCGGCTTGCGGGTGAAGGTGCGCAGCACACTTCCTTCCTGGTCGAGGATCGCGATCTCGGCTTTGGTGTCCGCCGCCGGCTCGTCGCGCAGCAGGTAGTGGAAGGCCACGCCGGGCAGCGGGTTGGTGCCGGCTGCCCGCGGCTCCTCGATGCGGAAGCTGCGCTGGCGCACGGCCGGCGCCGGCTGGAAGAGCACCAGCGGCTCGGCCGCCATCTCGGCCTTGAGCTGGTGCAGCACGGTGAGGTCGTCGAGCATCCAGTAGCTGCGGCCCTGGGTGGCGGCGATCAGCGAGCCGTCCTTGATCGCGAGGTCGGTCACCGGCACTTGCGGCAGGTTGAGCTGGAAGGGCTGCCAGTGGGCGCCGTCGTCGAAGGAAACGTAGAGGCCCCGTTCGGTGCCGGCGTAGAGCAGGCCGCGGCGGCCGGGATCGGCGCGCAAGACGCGGGTGAAGTGGTGGCGCGGGATGCCAGCGTCGATCCGCGTCCAGGTGGCGCCGTAGTCGCTTGTCTTGTAGAGGTAGGGAGTGTCGTCGTCGAGCTTGTAGCGGGTCGCCGCGAGGTAGGCGCCGCCGGCCTCGAAGGGCGAGGCGTCGATGGCGTTGATCATCGCCCACTCGGGCAGGCCGGGCGGCGTCACCTTCTGCCAGCTGGTGCCGCCATCGCGGGAGACGTGCACCAGCCCGTCGTCCGAGCCCGCCCACAGCACGCCGGCGGCGAGCGGCGACTCGGCCAGGGCGAAGATCGTGCAGTAGACCTCCACGCCCGTGTTGTCCTTGGTGATCGGGCCGCCCGAGGGGCCCTGCTTGCTCTCATCGTCGCGCGTCAGGTCCGGGCTGATCGGCGTCCACGAGGCGCCACCGTCGGTGGTCTTGAACAGCACGTTGGCCGCCGCGTAGAGCACCCGGTCGTCGTGCGGCGAGAAGAGCAGCGGGAAGTTCCACTGGAAGCGGTACTTGATGTCCGCCGCGCCACCGCCGATCGGGTCCTCCGGCCAGACGTTGACCATCCGGCTCTGCAGCGTGCGGTGGTCGAAGCGCTGCAGGAAGCCACCGTAGGAGCCACCGTAGACGACGTCCGGGTTGCCCGGCTGAGCGACCACGTAGCCGCTCTCGCCGCCAGCCGTCTCGTCCCAGTCCTCGCGGCCGATGGCACCGCCGGTGGCCGAGCGCGAACGGATGCGCAGGGCCGAGTTGTCCTGCTGGCCACCGAGCAGGCGGAAAGGCACGTCGTCGTCGGTCGACACCCGGTACATCTGTGCCGTCGGCTGGTTGTCCTGCGTCGTCCAGGTGCGCCCGCCGTCGGTCGAGACCTGGGCGCCGCCGTCGTTCGACTCGATCATCCTGAGCGGATCGTCGGGCGCGATCCACAGGTCGTGGTTGTCGCCGTGCGGAGTGCGGATGGGCCGGAAGCTGCGGCCGCCATCCGCCGAGCGGTGGAAGCGCACGTTGACCACGTAGACCACCTCGGCGTCCTTGGGGTCGGCGTAGATCCGGCTGTAGTACCAGGCCCGCTGCCGCAGGTCACGGCTCTGATTGACCCGTTCCCAGGTCTTGCCGGCGTCGCGCGAGCGGAAGACACCGCCTTCCGCCGCCTCCACCATGGTGTAGAGGTTGTCCGGGTTCGCGGGCGAGACGGTGATGCCGATGATTCCCAGCGGCCCCTTCGGCATGCCCGGGTTGGCCGTCAGCTCCTTCCAGGTATCACCGCCGTCGACCGACTTCCACAGCCCCGAGCCATCGCCGCCGCTCTCCAGGCTGTAGGGCGTGCGCTTCACCCGCCAGGTGGAGGCGTAGAGGATGCGTGGGTTCGTCGGGTCCATGGCGAGGTCGTAGGCCCCGACCTCGGCGTTGACGAAGAGCACCCGCTGCCAGCTCTTGCCGCCGTCCCGCGAGCGGTAGACGCCGCGCTCGTCGTTGGGCCCGAAGAGATGGCCGAGGACGGCGGCGTAGACCAGGTCCGGGTCCTTCGGATGGATGCGGACGCGGGGGATGTGCCGCGCGTCGACGAGACCGACGTGGCTCCAGCTCTTGCCGGCGTCGGTCGACTTCCACATCCCGTCACCCGACGAGACGTTGCCGCGCACCGTCGCCTCCCCGGTGCCGACGTAGACCACGTTGGGGTCCCAGTCGGAGACTGCCACGGCGCCGATCGAGCCGCCGAAGAAGCCGTCGCTCACGTTCTTCCAACTGCGGCCGCCGTCGGTGGTCTTCCACACCCCGCCACCCGTCGAGCCGAAGTAGTAGGTGTCCGGCTGGCCGGCGACGCCGGTGACAGCGGCAGAGCGGCCGCCGCGGTACGGGCCCACCTCGCGCCAGGCGAGCGAGGCAAAGAGGGCAGGGTCCATCGCCGGCTTGTCGGCCGCCGGCGCCGGCTTCGCGGCCGCGCGGGCCGCCGCCGCGGGCGAGCTCGCGACGAGAACGAGAGTGAGGACGAAGACGAGGCCGGCGGTGAGCCGGCGGCAGGAGCGCACGATCATGGCCATCCTCCAGGCAGCGGGGAGATTACGACGCCCAGAGTATAGCTCTCTGTCGGGGAATCTACGACAGAGGTAGGAGGGAAGGCTCAGGCCAGCAGAAGCCCGAGATCGTCGCGGGTCAGTTGGCGGATCAAGCTGCTGTCGGCGCTGAGGATCGATTCGGCGAGCTCGACCTTGCTCTCCTGGAGCGCCAGGATCTTCTCTTCGATGGTCTCGCGGGCGACCAGCCGGTAGGCCAGCACGGGGCGAGTCTGCCCGAGGCGATGCGCTCGGTCGATAGCCTGCGCCTCGACCGCGGGGTTCCACCACGGGTCGAGCAAGAAGACGTAGTCGGCTGCCGTCAGGTTGAGGCCCAGCCCACCGGCCTTGAGGCTGATGAGGAAGAGAGGGCACGCGGGGTCCGTCTGGAATCGCTCGACGATGGCCTGGCGGTCGCGGGTCCGGCCGTCGAGGTAGGCGTAGGGTACGGCACGCTCGTCGAGGCGCCGGCGAAAAAGGGCGAGGAAGCTAGTGAACTGCGAGAAGACCAGGGCCTTGTGTCCGCCCTCGAGCACCTCGGCGACGAGTGGGAGCAAGGCATCGAGCTTGGCGCTCGGCTCGCTGCCGCGCTTGGGATCGACCAGGCCTGGATGGCAGGCCGCCTGGCGCAACCGGAGCAGGGCCTCGAGCACCTGGATCTTCGACTTGGCAAGCCCCACGGAATCGATCCGCCGCAGCAGGGACGCCTGGTAGAAACGCTTGAGCTCGTTGTAGAGGCGGCGCTGCTTGGTGTCCAGGTCGCAGAACAGCGTCTGCTGACTCTTCTTGGGCAGATCGTGCAGGACCTGTTCCTTCGTGCGCCGTAAGACGAAAGGCGCGATGGCCCGTGCGAGCAGCGCCCGCCCGGCTTCGTCGGGCCGGGAGCTCCGCTTCTCGAAAGCCAGCGAACGGCCCAGCATCCCCGGGTTCAGGAAGTCGAAGAGGCTCCAGAGCTCGCCGAGGTGGTTCTCGATCGGCGTGCCGGAGAGGGCGAGCCGGTGGTTCGCCCGCAGGAGCCGCGCAGCCTTCGCCGACTGCGTGCCGGCGTTCTTGATCGCCTGCGCCTCGTCGAGGATCGCATAGTCCCAGCGTTGCGCGGTAAGCAGCGCGACGTCATCGCGCAAGAGGGCGTAGGTGGTGACCACCAGATCGTAGCCGGCGAAACTCTCACCGCTCTTGTCGCGCAGCGGCCCGTGGTGCTCCAGCACGGTGAGGTGTGGGGTGAAGCGCTGCGCCTCAGCCAGCCAGTTGAAGATCACCGAACGAGGAGCGACCACCAGCGAGGGGCGCCGGTCCTGCTTGCGGTGACGGCGGCGCCCGGCGAGGAGGGCAAGCACCTGCACCGTTTTGCCGAGCCCCATGTCGTCCGCCAGGCAGCCACCGAAGCCAAAGTCCGCGAGGAAGCGCAGCCACCCCAGACCCTCCCGCTGGTAGGGCCGTAGCTCACCCACAAAGCGAGACGGCGGGTCCAGCGGCTGGACGCCGTGGAAGCTCGCCAGCTTCTCGCGAGCGCGACGGAAGGTGGCATCGACGGTGGCTGCCGGGTCGTCCTCCAACAGGGCGTCGAGCAACGCCACCTGCGAGCGGGAGAAGCGAAGCCGCTCTCCTTTGGCCTCGCCGAGGGCCAACAGCCACCCTTGCCGTGCGAGCCACGCCGCGGGCAGCAGGCCCAGGCTCCCGTCATCGAGACGGATCGCGGTCTCTCGCCGCTCGGCGGCCGCCAGCAGCGCGGGCAGGGGTACCGCCTGGCCGTCGAACTCGACGTGTGCGCTGAGGTCGAACCAATCGGTGCCCGAGCTGAGCTGCAAGCTGATCGCCGAGGAGGAGCGGTAGCGCTTGCCGTCGGAGGTCACCTGCCACCCCGCCGCGAGGAGAGCCGTGAGCACGGCCGGCAGCTCGCGCGCCTCCAGGCTCCAATCGGCACCCGGCGCCTCCCAGTAGGGCCTTGGCGACGGCCCGCGGTGCCGCAAGCCGAGGGCGACGAGCCTGGCGTGGGCCGCCGCCTCGATCGCGAGGTCACGGCGGTTGAGGCGGCGGGTCACCGGCGAAAAGATCTCCTCCTCACGCTGGGCCGGCGCCAAGAGCTGGCCGTCGTAGTCGAAGAGCAGCGCCGCGGGCCGGCGAGCCAGCGTGTTCCCGGCCGCCAGCAGGGCCAGCCGCGGAGTCGGAGCGGCGGGCGGGCGCTCGACCGCCAACTCCGGCGGCAGGTCGAGGCGGGGCCGGGACGCCTGCGAGTAAATCGCGGCCAGCCACTCTCCCACCTCCTCGCCTGGCACCTCCAGGAAGGGGCCCTGCCGCAGCGCCTGCAGCCACTCGACGCCTGCCGCGTCGCGCAGGCGACCGAAGCGGTCCGCGGCCAAGAACCAGCCGCTCGTGAAGAGCAGCTGCAGGGCCGACGGCGCGAGACGCTCCTCATCGCGTTCCAGGCGGGCGACCAGCCGGTAAGTCGCGGTCGGGGCTGGCTCCAGGACGAGCGTCAGGTCCCAGCGCTCGGTCTCGAGACCCACCTCCGTCAGCGGGCCGCTCCCAACACCAGCACCGAGTCGCAGGCGGCCGGTACGGGCCAGGGAAGGGAAAAACGAGTCGTGCAGGAGGGGACCGAGCCGGTAGCGCTGGGAACGCGGCTGGGACATCGGATAGGTCTGCCAAGCGCTGACCGCGCTCTCAGCCCCGGCGAGCCGCGCCAGGATCTCGCGGTCGAGGGGGTCGCTCAACAGGAGAGCCTCCTCGTGGGCGATGCTACGTGGCCGGAAGGCCCCCCAAGAGCCGTCGCGCAGCCGTTCGCGAGTCCCGACTTCGATCAGCAGCGACTCCTGCAGGCGGCTCGCCACCAAGTCGACGACGTAGAGGACCTCCCGGCGTGCCCACACGGCGGCCTGCTGGGCACGCCAGTTCGCGGCTGGCGAGGGAGGGCCGAGCACCTCTCGCCAGGACCTGGGTCGGGCAGTCGTCGGGCTCTGGCGAGGCCCCGAGCCCAGGCCGGCACCCGCCGCGGCGTCGGCCGCTGCCTCGTCATCGAGGTCGAACTCGCCGCTGAGGCCAAGCTCATCGTCCTCCCCGTCCTCGGCGAAGTCAACGGCATCTCTCCAGCTCTTGTCGACCACGACCCGCAGCGGCGAGCCGTTGTCGACAAGGTGTAACGAGCCCCGCGCGGAAAGCTCTGCGACCACCGCCCAGACGTGCTTGCACGGCGTCCGCTCGCGCAGGAAGAAGGGGCAAGTGCAGCGGTAGGACAGGTTCTGTCGATCTCGGCCCAGGCGGACTGAGTACGGCTCGCTGCCGCGAACGATGGCCCGGACCTCGCCGTCCACGGCTGAGCGCAGGTCCACCTGCCCGCGGCGCTGATAGCTCTGACCCCGTTCGCGGATCACCGCGGGGAAGTTCCGCCCCAGCTCCAAGAGAAACTGCTCGGCCTTGCCCATGGCCACGGTTCTCGCTGTAGTGGCCGCGACCGCCTCAGCCCTTCTTCTGCAGGCTGGCGACCAGGGCCTGGAGCCCGGCCTGGGTCTCGGCGCTGAACCAGGCGTCGAGCACGGTAGCTTCCTCTCTCTCATCCGCGAACAGGTCGATCAAGCCCTGGCGATGGAGGCGGCGGGTGGCGAGCATCGCCTGGTTCGGCAGGCTGGCGAGGGACTGCGCCCAGCGCACCGCCGCAGCGACCACCTCGGCCGCCGGCACGAGGGCGTCCACCCAGCCGACGGCGAGGGCCTCGGCGGCGGGGATCAGCAACCCCTCGGTGGTCAGCCGCCCGGCCTGCTGCGGGCCGACGATCCGCGCCAGGGCCCGGTAGATCACCGGCGGCAGTGCCAAGCCCACCCGGACCTCGTTGAGGCCGATGCGGTAGGGCTTCTCGGGGTTGGGGCTCTCAGCCATGAAACGGCGATCGCAGAAGGTGGCGAGCACGGCACCACCGGCCGGGGCGTGGCCGGTGATCGCCGCCGCCACGGGAATGGGCGAGGCGGCGAGGTCGCGCATCACGCCGTAAAGCTCGCGCCACAGGCTGCCCATCCCGGCGCGGTCCAGGTGGATGAGCCGCGGCACGTCGAGGCCGCCCGAGAACATCCCCGGCGCCCCGGAGAGGACGACGGCCGCTGCACCCTCGGCGGGCGCGGCAGCGAGGGCCTCGCGCAAAGCGGTGAGAAGCTCGGGAACCAAGGCATTGGCGGGCGGGCGGGCGAGGCGGATCTCGCGGACGGCGCCGTGGTGATGGATCTCGATCATGGTGGGGCTCCCGGTCGACGGCCCCGCGAGGACCACGGGGCCAGGGCCGGAGTCTAGCAAGGGCAAACCGGCCTGCCGTCCGGGTCAGGGCCCTTCGGACCACCATGCCGCATTGACATTTCTTGACCACTGAACATAGACTGCCTCCACCGCTGTCGCCGCTCGCCGATTTCTCGCCGACTTGGAGGAGGGTCCGTTGCTGCCGCGTGGTCGTCGTTGCCCCACCATCGTCCTCCTCGCCCTGGCCTGGCTCAGGGCATCCTCGCTCGCTGCGCAGTCGCTGGGCACCTTTCTCGAAGTCCACCCCGAGAACCCGACGAGCCGCGACCTCATCGTCTTCCGGCTGACCGGCACCTCGTTCTGCCCGCTGCGTTTCCTCGGCCCCTACCTCGAGGAAGGACAGATCTTTCTCATCGGCGTGGTGGACGGTACCTACGGCACCTGCCCCGGCCCCAATCCCGTCGATTTCACGGGCGCGCTCGGCCCCCTGCCGGCGGGCACCTACCCCATTCGGCTCGCCGAGAACGGCCCGGCCACCCTGAGCCTCGAGGTCACCGACCCCGGAAGCGAGCTGCGCCTTCATGGCGGCCGCTTCCGGGTGAGCGTCGAATGGGACCCGCCGGGCGGCGGCCCACCCCGCCAGGCCAGCGGCCTGCGGGCGAGCGATCAGGCCGGGACCTTCTCCTTCTTCGGCGAGGACAACGTCGAGCTGAGCCTCAAGCTCCTCGATGGCCGCGCGGTCAACGACCGCTTCTGGCTCTTCGTCGCCAGCCTCACCAACCTGGGTTTCCGGCTGCGGGTGATGGACGTCGGCGACGGTGCGTGCCTGCTCAACCCACCTCCCTCGTGCCCCGCTTACACCTTCGAGAACCCCGCCGGCACCAACGCCAACATCCTCGACTTCACCACCGTCGGGAGCCTGGAGCCATGACCGCGGCCACCGTTGCGCGGCCGCTCGTCGTGTTCGCGCTGGGCTCGGGCCTCGCGGTGCTCGCCCCGAGCCCCCGGCCCGCGCTCGCCGAGGCCCCGGGGCTGAGCGTCGAGGTGACCCCCGCGCAGCCGACCAGCCAGGATCGCATCCGCTTCCACGTCACCGGCTTCGCCTCTTGCGCGGTCGCCCTGCGCGGCCCCTACCTCAACGACGGTTCGCTCTATCTGCTGACGGTGACGATCGGCCCCTTCGGCACCTGCCCTGGACCGCAGGACGTCGACCTGGCAGGCGAGATCGGGCCGCTCCCCGCCGGGAGCTATCCGGTCTACCTGACGGACGACGACGGCCCGGCCAGCTTCACGCTCGCGGTGACCGACCCCGGGCCAGAGCTGCAGCTCTGGGGCGGCCGCTTCCGCCTCAGCGTCGAGTGGGACCCGCCGGGTGGTGCCGAACCGCGCCTGGCCGGCAGCCTACGGGCGAGCGACCAGGCCGGCTCGTTCTACTTCTTCGACGAGGGCAACCTGGAGCTCAGCCTGAAGCTGCTCGACGGCAGCGCGGTCAACGGTCGCTTCTGGCTCTTCGTCGCCAGCCTCACCAACCTGGGCTTCCGCCTGCGGGTCACCGACACCGGTGACGGCAGCTGCCTCGCCGAGCCGGCGAGCTGCCCTACCTACGTCTTCAGCAACCCTGCCGGCGTAAACTCCAACCTGCTCGACTTCACCACCCTGGGCGGCCACGAGGCCAGCTGGGGACCGTCATAGGGGCCGGCTTCGCCGCCGGGCCCCAGGAGAGGCCCTGATGAGCGATCGCTCGCTGCACCACCGTGCCTTGGCGCCGTGCCGTCCCCGTACCCGGCTTCCCCGTCCTCAGCTTCTCGGCCTGGTGGCAGGCCTTTTCGTTCTCACCGCCTGCGGCAGCATGCACGTGCCGCCACGCCTCAACCGCAGCGAAGCCGCCACCCTGAGCGCCGCCCACCTCGACCTCAAGGTTGGCGTGCGCGAGTCCAGCTGGTCCCCCCGCCTGATCGAGATCCTCAGCGGCTCGGGGCTGTTCCGCGAGGTCCAGCCGTTGGCCGCCGCGGGCGACGTTGACCTGATCGCCGAGCCCGCCGAGCGTTGCAGCTACCGCCGCGGCGGCTTCATCCCGATGTTCACCGCTTTGAGCCTGGGGATCATCCCGCAGTGGCAGCACACCGAGTTCGGCTACGCGATCGCCTTCTCGACGCCGGCCCAGCCGGAGCGCAAGGTCGTCATCCCGTGCGGCCCGGGGGGCACGATCGTCGTCGGCTGGCTGGGGACCCTGCTCAACCCGCTGCCCGGCTGGACGCTCGCCGATCCAGAGCAGAGCCCCGGCTACCGCGAGCGCGTCGCCCTCGAAATCGGCCGCGCCGCGCCGGCGCTCGCCGAGCTGATCGCCGGCCGGACATCGCCGTAGGCCCTGCGCCTTGGGCCCCGCGGTTGATCGCCGGCAGCGAGTGCGGGAGACTTCTCCCTCGCGCCGTCAAAGCGTTGAGACCGCTCCCAAGACCACCAGCCGAGACGCCATGCCCGCCGCGAGCCGAGCCCCAGAGATGTGCCCGCGGCCGCTCGCGCGCTCCGGCACGAGCATCGCCGCGGCCTACGATCGCTGGGCCGCGACCTACGACCACGACCACAACCGCACCCGCGTGATGGCGGGCGAGGCCCTGCGGGCAGCCGAGCTTCCCGTGGCCGACGCGCGGCTGATCGAGGTGGGCTGCGGCACCGGGCTCAACACCGGCTGGCTCGCCGAAAGGGCGCAGGAGGTCGTCGCCCTCGACTTTTCTTCCGAAATGCTGGCGCGCGCGCGCCAGCGGGTGGCGGCGCCCCAGGTGCGCTTCGTGGAGCATGACGTCACCCACCCCTGGCCCGTGGCGGACGCGGCGGCCGACCTCGTGGTGGTGATGCTGGTCCTCGAGCACGTGGCGGAGGTCGCAGCCGTCTTCGCCGAGGCGGCGCGGGCCTTGGCCCCGGGTGGCACGCTCTGGCTCTGCGAGCTCCATCCGCTCCGCCAGCTGCTCGGCCGCCAGGCGGTGATCACCGACCCTGCGACCGGCGCGCGAGAGCCCATCGACGCCTTCCTGCACGACGCTTCCGAGCTCGTGAACAGCGGCCTTGCGGCCGGGCTCACCCTGGTTCAGCTCGACGAGCGGCGAGACCCGAGCTCGAGCCGTCCGCTACTGCCGCGCCTGCTCGCCGCCCGCTTCCGGCGGCCCTGAGGGAGAGAGGAGAGGACCATGCGACGGGTGATCTACTCGGCCGCGGTGAGCGCCGACGGTTACATCAGCGGGCCGCACGGCGAGATCGACTGGATCCCGCAGGACCCGGAAGTCGACTTCGCGGCCCTCTTCGGCCGCTTCGACACGCTGCTCGCCGGCCGGCGGACCTACGAGGCCGCCCAGGCGATGGGCGGCGTGGGCACGCTCGGCATGGCGGTGTACGTGTTCTCGCGCACCCTGAGGCCCGAGGACTGCCCGGGAGCGACCCTCAGCGACAACCCGGCCGGGGTGGTGAGGAAGCTCAAGGAGGCTTCCGGCAAGGACCTCTGGCTGTTCGGCGGCGGCGAGCTCTGCCGCAGCCTCCTCGCCGCGGACCTGGTTGACGGCGTCGAGATGGCCGTGACTCCCGCTCTCCTCGGTGGCGGCACGCCTTTTCTGCCTTCCCCCGCCGAGCGCCGCCGCCTGCGCCTCGAGAACCATCGGGTCTACCCCCAGAGCGGCATCGTCCGTCTCGAGTACAGCGTCGACCCGTCGAGGTAGCGCGCGCCGTGGCCGCTCGGCGCCTGCAACCCCTGGCCGGCCGCGGCGTATGAGGCCGCGAACACAACCGCACGCGAGGAGATGATGAGACGCCACGGATCGCTCGCCGCCCTGCTCCCCCTGCTCGCCCTCACCGTCCATCCCGCCGCCGTGGCCCAGGCCCCGCCGGCAGCCACCGCGGCCGCTGAGGCCCCGGCGCCGCGCAGGATCGTCAGCCAGCACCACCTCACGGCCGGCAAGACGGACCTGCGCTACACGGTGGCCGCCGAGGACGTCTACATCCGGGACGCCGCCGGCAAGCCCACGGCCTCCTTCTTCACCCTCTCCTACACCCTCGACGGCGTGGCCAAGCCCGAGGACCGGCCGCTCACCTTCGTCTACAACGGCGGCCCGGGCTCGTCGTCGATCTGGTTGCACTTCGGCTTCGTCGGCCCCAAGCTGGTCGACCTGCCGAGCGATGCGAGCGACCCCGGCCCGCCGCCCTATCACCTGCGCGACAACCCCTGGACGCTGCTGCGGGCGACCGACCTGGTGTTCGTCGACCCCATCGGCACCGGCTACAGCAGGGCGCTGGGCGAGAAGAAGAACGCCGATTTCTGGGGCTACGACGAGGACGCCGACTCGGTCGCCGAGTTCATCCGCACCTTCATCACCAGCCACCAGCGCTGGAACTCGCCGAAGTACCTGCTCGGCGAGAGCTACGGCGGCATCCGCTCGTCGCTGCTCGTGCCGCGCCTGCAGCAGGGGCTCAACGTGCGCCTCAACGGCGTCATCCTGATCTCGCCGGCCCTGAACCTCGGCACCCTGCCGTTCTTCAACAGCGGCAACGATCTGCCCTTCGCCACGCACCTGCCGGCGCTGGCGGCGACCGCCTTCTACCACCACAAGCTGCCCGACAGCTGGCCCGGCCTCGAAGCCCTGCTCCAAGAGGTCGAGGCCTACGCCGGGGGCGAGTACCTGACGGCCCTCTTCCAGGGTGACAGCCTGCCGGCGGCCGAGCGTCGGCGGGTCGCCGAACGCCTGCACCGCTATTCCGGCCTCGCCACCGAGTACATCCTGCAGAGCGATCTGCGGATCAGCGCTGGCCGCTTCCTCAAAGAGCTGCTGCGCGACGAGGGCAAGGTCCTCGCTCTGCTCGACGGCCGCTATGCCCAGGGCGAGCTCGACCAGGCCGGCGAAGCGGCGAACGGCGATCCCTTCTCGGCGCGGACCGGCCCCATCTACGTGCCCCTCTTCCAGACCTACCTGCGCAGCGACCTCAAGGTCGACCTCGACGAGCGCTACATCGACTCGAACGGCGAGGCGGCGCCGAGCTGGAAGCGGCCGGCGACGGGGACCAACGCCTTCGCCGGCTACGTCGACGTGACCGGCGCGCTGGCCCAGGGCACGAAGGACAACGAGGCGCTACGGATCTTCGCCGCCGGCGGCTACAACGACCTCACCACCTCGTACTTCGCGACCTCCTACATGCTCCACCACAGCGGCATCGACCCGGCGCGGCTGACGATCAAGGACTACCCGGGTGGCCACATGATGTACCTCTACCAGCCCTCGCTCGAGGCCCTGGCGGACGACATCGTGGCTTTCATCCAGGGCCGCTGAGCCTGCACCTCCCCCGAAGTCGGCGATCTCGCATCTACCGTAGAGCGAGACGACGACCCCGGGGAGGATGGCATGCAGGCTTGTGTCAAGTGCGGCGCCGAGATCGACGATGCGTGTGTGGAGTGCCCGAACTGCGGCGTGATCCTGGCCAAGGCGCGGGCCACCACTGCCACCGCACCAGGGCCGTCACCGGTCCTGGCGCCCGCAGCCGCACCGCCCGGCGCCACCGCGCAGGCGGCGCCCTCCCGCCACATCACTCTCGCCGCGGCGCTCAGCCTGAAGAACATGCGGCTGGGCCAGCGCCTTACGCAGATCTACCTGCTCGTCGGGACCGTGCTCTGCTCGCTCCTGGCTACCATCTCCTTCGCCCTCGCGCCGCTCACCGAGAAGGCCGGCCTCACCGCCCTTGCCTTGAGCTTGGCCTACGGTGTCTACGCCCTCATCCTCGCCGCCTTCTGGGCCCCCCTCGGCCGCTCCGTCAAGGTCCTCGGCCAGATCGATGACCTCCCCACCAGCCTACAGCTCGAGACGTTCCTCCACGAGCAAGGTACCTTCTGGCGCCGCACCGGCATCGCCTCGGCCTTCCTGCTCGGCGCCACCGCCCTCGGCATCGTGGCCGCCATCGTCCTGCCCTCCCTCCTCGCGACCCTGCGCTGAGCCGCCGCTCTGCCGCGGCGCGAGTGGTGCTATGCTCTCGCGCCGCAGCCCCATCGACTGATTCTCTGTTCGTCCCTCTGCCCAGCTCGACCCAAGGGACCATGCCGTTCCGCGCGGCCCGACCGGGCTTTGCTCGGACTTTTCTTGTCTGGGGATGAAAGATGCGTCGATCTCTTCGTTGCTCATCGCTCGTTGCCCTCGCCGCCCTCCTCGCGGCACCCACCCTCCACGCCGTCGAACAGCCGGTCCCGGTGGGCGCCGAGCTCCTGCTCTTCGAGCAGCCCGAGCTGGCGGTCTCGGAGCTCAACTTCCCGGCCGCCCAGGTGCCCGACGCCGGCGCTCGCGCCCGCCTCGACCAGCTGCGCCTGAGCCCGCAGCAGGCACAGTTCGACCTGCGCACGGGCCGCTTCGCCACGCTGATGCCGGCCACCCCGCTGCTGCCGGGCTCGGGGGTGGGTAATCACCTCTCGTGGAGCGCCCTCGGCCGGCGCCAGCCGGCGACGACCGTCGAGCTCCAGGCCCGGGCCTGGGAGGCCTTCGCGGGCTGGGTGAAGGCCCACCGCGACGCTCTGGGCCTCGATCCCACCGAGCTGGCCTCGCCCGGACGGGTGACGGTGCTCTCGGCCGACTACGTGCAGATCTACAGCCCGCGGGTCGTCGACGGCATCCCGGTTCGCGGTGCCTACGTGACGGCGACGATCAAGCACGGCAACCTGATCCTCTTCGGGGCCAGCCGGTGGGGCGACCTCCAAGGGCTGGCCGTAGCCGAGATCAGCGAGGTGGAGGCCGCAGACTCCCTGGCCCGCCGGGCCGCACCGTTCGAGCTGGGTGCCCACTGGAAGGCGAGCGAGCTCGCCTGGGTGCCAGTGTCGACGGCGGCGAGCCTGACCGCCGCCGAGATCGGCAGCGGCCTCGACCATCGCCTAGTGTGGGTGCTGCACCCGACCTTCGGCGAGCCCCAGGGCCGCTACGAGGCCCTCGTCGATGCCAGGAACGGTGACGTGCTGGCGATCAGCGACACTGTGCAACACGCCGCCACCACCCGCCTGGTCGCCGGCGGTGCCTACCCGGTCTCGAACGACGGTGTCGCCCCGGACGGTGTCGAGGTGGCGGGCACCCCGCTCTCCTTCTCCACCGTCACCACCCCGGCCGGCATTGTCACCACGGACATCGGCGGCAACCTGCCGGCCTGCGTCGACGGTTCGATCTCCGCCGGCCTCTCCGGCCAATACGTGACGATGACCGACACCTGCGGCACGGCCAGCCTGGCGGCCACCGGCAATCTTGATTTCGGCACCTCGAGCGGCACCGACTGCACCACTCCGGGCCTCGGCGGCAGCGGCAACACCCATGCTTCCCGCAGCGGCTACGCCGAGCTCAACCAGATCAAGGCGATGGCCCGCGGCCAGCTGCCCGCCAACAGCTGGCTCACCCAGCAGCTGACCGCCAACATGAACATCGTCTCTACCTGCAACGCCGGCTGGGACGGCGCCACGGTCAACTTCTTCCGCAGCGGCGGCGGCTGCAACAACACCGGCGAGCTGGCCGGCGTCTTCGATCACGAGTGGGGCCATGGCATGGACAACAACGACGCCGTGCCCACGGTCTCCTCGCCGGGCGAGGGCATCGCCGACCTCTACGCCTCGCTGCGCCTCGACACCAGCTGCATCGGGCGGAACTTCCGCGCCACCGCCTGCTCCGGCTACGGCAACCCCTGCACCACCTGCACCGGGGTGCGCGACATCGATTGGGACAAGCACACCGCTCATACGCCCTTCGGCATGGCCAACGCCGACGCCTGCGGCCCCGGCAACACGAACGGTCCCTGCGGTGGCTCGGTCCACTGTGAGGGGCAGATCTACTCACAGTCGGTGTGGGACTTGTGGAACCGCGACCTGCTGGGCGGCGGCTTCAACCTCAGCCTCGACGCCGCCCGCGAGGTGGCGACGCAGCTGACCTACCGTGGCGCCGGCGGAGTGGGCAGCTGGTTCGCCTGCTCGCCGGGCACCGGCGGCTGCGGCAACCCCAACGGCTGCGGCTGCGGCGCCACCAGCGGCTACCAGCAGTACCTGGCGGCCGACGATGACAACGGCTCGCTCGCCGATGGCACGCCGCACATGCAGGCCCTCTTCGACGCCTTCAGCCGCCACGGCATCGCCTGCACCACGCCGACGGTGACCACCGCTGGCTGTGCCGGGACGCCGACCCAGGTCCCGGTGGTCACCGCCACTGGCGAGGACCGCGGTGTCGCCCTCGCCTGGACGGCCTCGGCCGGGGCCACCGCCTACCGCGTCTACCGCACCGACAGCGTCTTCGCCTGCAGCTTCGGCAAGCAGCTGATCGCCACCGTCAGCGGCACTAGTTTCGACGATACCGGCCTGCGCAACGGCCACGCCTACCACTACCAGGTGGTGCCGATGGGCGCCACCGACGAGTGCTTCGCGGTGGCCAGCACCTGCGCCACCGGCACGCCGACGGCGGGCGCCAACCTCGCCGCGGTGCCGGCCCTGGCGAGCGTCGCCGCACTGACCGGCGACGGCGACCCCTTCGTCGACAACTGCGAGACGGCCCGCGTCAGCCTGCCGATCTCGAACATCGGCACCGCGACGCAGACCAATCTGCGGATCGTCGGCGTCAGCTCGCCCAGCCACCCGACGACGACCTTCCTCACCAGCTTCCCGGCCCTCGTCGCCGCGACCTTCGCGACCTGCGACACCGCCAACGCCACCTTCGACTTCATCGCCACCGGCCTCGACCCCGGTGAGACCTTGACCTTCGAGGTCGAGCTCGCGACCGACGAGCTGGGGCTCGAGAGCCGGTTCGCGACGGTCTCCTTCACCACCGTCGAGGGCGACCTGCAGACCTTCGCCAGCAAGACCTTCAGCTTCGACTCCGACAGCGAGGGTTGGACGACGACGGAAGGCACCTTCGTGCGCGACAGCAGCGGCGGCGGCGCCAACTCGACGCCGTTCTACCTGCGCTCGTCGACCTTCCTCGACAACCAGTGCGACGCCGTGCGCTCGCCGCTCATCCGCCTGCACACCGACTCGACGATGACCCTCTTCAACAACTACAACATCGAGAACTTCTCCGGCGGCCAGTGGTGGGACCGCGCCAACATCGGCATCCGGCCCCTCGGCTCGAGCAGCCGCACGGTGGTCTCGCCGTCGAGCGGCCGTACCTACAACGCTTCCGGCACGGGCGGCACCTGCGGCACCGAAGGCCAGGCTGGCTGGGCGAACGCCAACGCCACCTGGGGCTCGGCGAGCTGGACGGCCGCGGCCCTGCAGTCCCCAACCTTCGCCAACCAGCTGATGCAGCTCGAGGTGCGCTACGGCACGGACGGCTCGGTGAACAACTTCGGCTTCCGCTTCGACGAGCTGACGCTCACCAACGTCGACGTGCAGGTGGCCGACTCGGCGAGCAACGTCTGCACCTCGAACCTGATCTTCGCGGACGGCTTCGAGACGGGCAACACCAGCGCGTGGTCCCTCACCTTCCCATAGGACGACGCCCTCCCCTGCCGGCCGGGGCTGCCGCGCGGCGACGCGCGGCGGCCCTGCTGGCGGGCCTCGTCCTGGCGGCCCCCACTCTCACTGCGGCCCCCGAGCTCGCCGCGGCCCCCGGCCCCCCCCGCCGGCCCGACCTCCTCTTCGTCACCCTCGACACCACCCGAGCCGACGCCCTCGGCTGCTACGGCAACCCGGCGGCTCGCACCCCCGTGCTCGACGGCCTGGCGGCGACCGGCCTGCTCTACCTGAGCGCCTGGTCCGCCGTACCGCTCACCCTGCCGGCCCACGCCTCCCTCTTCACCGGCCGCGACCCAGCCGAGCACGGCCTGCGCGACAACGGCTGGGGTCGCCTCGATGCCGGCCTGCCCATCCTCGCCGCGACCTTGCGCGCCGCCGGCTACCGCACCGCCGGTTTTCCTGCGTCGTTGGTGCTCGACGCCCGCTTCGGCCTCGACCGTGGCTTCGACCTCTACGACGAGCGGCTGGCCGCCGAGCGCCTGGGCCAGTACGGCTATGCCGAGCGGCCGGCCGACGCGGTGGTCGATGCGGCTCTCGCCTGGCTCGCCGCCGCGCCGCCCGACCGGCCGCTCTTCGTCTGGGTGCACTTCTACGACCCGCACGCCCCCTACCAGCCTCCCCCCGGGCTCGGCGGCACCACGGAACGCCAGCGCTACGCCGGCGAGGTGGCTTTCGTCGACCGCGAGCTGGGCCGCCTCCTCGCCGGCTGGCCCGCCTCGCGCGAGCGGCTGACGGCGGTGGTGGGCGATCACGGCGAGGCCTTCGGCGAGCACGGCGAGGTGGGCCACGGCCTGCTGCTCTACCGGCCGACGCTCGAGGTGCCGCTTCTCCTCGCCGGCCCCGGCGTGCCACACGCTCAGCGGGTCACCGCCCCGGTCGCCAGCCGCCGCCTGGCCGCCACCCTGACAGCCCTCCTCGGCGTGCCGTCGCAGCTCCCCGGCCCGGCCCTTCCCCTGAAGCCTGCGGGCGAGCCCGCCGCGACGATCTTCCACGAGACGATGCTCCCCGCCTCGGCCTACGGCTGGAGCCCGCTCGTCGCGCTCACTCGCGGCGACGAGCGGGCGATCGTGGCGCCGACGGCCACCGGCAGCAAGACCGAGGTCTACGCCTTGGCCGGCGACCCCGACGAGGGCCGCGACCTGGCGGCTGACCCGGCGGGCCTTGCCGGCACCCGGCGCGAGCTGCCGCGGCTCCTCGCTGCCTACCTCGCCCGCTACCCGCCGAGCGCCGGTGCGCCGCCGGACGCCGAGGCCGCGGCGGCTCTTCGCAGCCTGGGCTATCTATCCGGGCAGAGCGGTCGGCTGGGCAGCCTCCACCCGCGCGACGGCCTCGCCCTCCTCGGCGAGTTCCAGCAGGCGGGCGAGCAGCTGGCACTGGGCCGTGCCGGCGAGGCCCGCCGCCGCCTGAGCGCCCTGGTGGCAAGGAGCCCCGCGAGCGTCCCCTTCCTAGCCCGGCTAGCGGCTGCCGAGCAGGCCGACGGCGACCCCACCGCTGCCCTCGCCACTCTCGACCGCGCCCTGGCACTATCGCCCGAGCTCGAGTTCCTGCACCAGGCCAGCGGCGAGGCCCTCCTCGCCCTCGGCCGCACCACCGAAGCCGCGGCAGCGCTCCGCCGCAGCGTCGCCCTCGCTCCCCGCGCGGCCACGACCTGGCTACGCCTGGCCGAGAGCGAGCTGCGCGCGGGCCACCCCGAAGCCGAGCAGAGCATTCTCCGCGAGGCGCTCGCCGCCGGCGCCGAGAGCGCCTTCGTCCACGCCCGCCTCGCCGAGATCGAGCTCGCCCGCGGGGACCTCACGGCCGCCGACCGCCACCTCGCCGCGGCCACCGCCCTGCTCCCGGAATGGGCTGGCGGCTGGCGACGCTGGGCGGAGGTGGCCCGCCGCCAGGGCCGCGCCGACCTTGCCGCTGAGCGCGAACGACGGGCCGCCGAGCGGCCCTGAGCCAGCACGCCCGAGACCACCCCCACCTCGCCCTCGCCGGCCCGTCACGCCCGGCCGTTTTGAAGCACTAGTCTTGGTATTGATCTGCCGCTCTCAGAGCCCCTCCCGAGCGAGGGGGGGACGTTCCTGTGCGTTCAGTGTTGGAGGCGACCCGCGGCCGGGCGCGTGCCCCGGTCCGCCGCCGCCTCGTGACCGACAGAAGGAGGTTGGAATGCGTCTCACTCGTCTCAGGGCGACGGCGAAGGCCGCGCTGCTCCTCGCAGCCGCGGCCCTTCTCACCCTCGGCCCGCCTGTCTCTGCCGCCTTCCCGCAGGCCCAGTTCCCAGAGTCCGTCCCCTTCAACGGCACCTCGCTCGACGCCAACGGCCAACCGCTCGCCGGGGTCCATGACCTCACGCTGCGCTACTACGACGCACAGGGCAACGCGCTCCTCGCCGAGAGCCTGCCGGCGGTCACCGTGACCGACGGCCAGTTCGCGGTGAGCCTCGGCACCGGCAGCCTGCTCGCGGGCGGCCAGTATCCGTCGCTCCAGGCCGCCTTCGCGAGCCATGCCGAGGTGCTCCTCGAAGTGAGCGTGGACGGCACGGTCTACGAGCCGCGGCTGTCGGTCCTGCCCGCCGGGCACTCGCTCAAGTCGCGTTTGGTGCTCGCCGGGGTACGCCAGGAGCAGGACAACGAGGTGCATTGGAAGGGCTACGAGGCCCAGGGTGGCGCCACGGCCATCCAGTCCGGCGTGCTGGCGCCGCGCGGCCTGCGCCCGGTGGTGCCGGCCCAGGAAGGCTCCGTCTGGCGGCGCCCCTACACCCTCCCCATCGTCGGCCCGATGCTCTCCCGCGACATGCGCTCGCTGCCCAAGGCCCAGGAGCGCCCGGCACCCGTCGAGTCCAAGGTCACGGCGATCAACCCGCCCCGCCACGAGACGCTGTTCGACGACCAGGGCCGCCGCTTCGGCACCGCGGCGCCGAAGGTCGACGACGAGCTCGCCGGCCCCACCCGCACCTTCACCCGCACGCCGCCGCTGACCGCCAACTTCGACGGCCTGACCAACATCACGGGCGTGCTGCCCCCCGACACCGAGATGGCGGTGGGCCCCAACCACATCGTGCAGGTGGTCAACAGCGTCTTCGCGGTCTACAACAAGTCCGGCACGCTGCTCGCCGGCCCCTCGAACACCAACACGCTGTGGGCCGGCTTCGGTGGCCCCTGTCAGACCGACAACAGCGGTGACGCCATCTTCCTCTACGACAACCAGGCGGACCGTTTCGTGCTCACCCAGTTCGCCGTCGCCGGCAGCCACCAGTCGGTGTGCTTCGCGGTGTCGCAGACCGCCAACCCCACGGGCGCCTACTACCTCTACGAGGTGGTGACCCCGCGCTTCCCCGACTACTACAAGGTGGGTGTCTGGCCGGCGGCCAACAACAACGCCTACTTCTTCGGCACCAACTCCGGCTTCCAGGGCCAGTACGACGTCTTCGCCGTCGACCGCTCCCGCATGCTCTCCGGCCTCACCGCTCGCTCGATGCAGTTCTTCCAGAACTTCCCCAACCTGATGATGCCGGCCGACCTCGACGGCCTCACCGGCCCGGCCGCCAACAGCCCGGGGCTGTTCTACAGCTTCCGGGACGGTGGCGAGTCCTACTTCGGCAGCCCGGCGACGGACAGCCTCGACGTCTACTCCTTCCACGTCGACTGGACGACGCCCGCCAACTCGACCCTCACCCTCACCAACTCGATCACCC
>CAYQRE010000004.1:0-269956 GCA_964420075.1 uncultured Thermoanaerobaculia bacterium
GTCCCCGGCGCGGTCCGTGGGGGGGGGTGTCGGGGTCCCCGCCCCCCCCCCACCCCCGGGGGGGGGGCGGGGGGGGGCGCCCCCCCCCCCCGCCCCCCCCACCCCCGCCCCCGCCGCCGCCGGCTGCCGCCAAGCCGGTGGTCCAGCAGGTGCAGCAGGAGGTGGTGGTGCCCACCGAGCCGGTGCAGCCGGTCGAGGTGCCGGAGGAGATCCCCGACGCCCCGAGCGAGCCCTACACCGCTGACGCCGGCGTCCAGGGTGGCGTTCCCGGCGGCGTGCCGGGTGGCGTTCCCGGCGGCGTCCTCGGCGGCGTGCCGGGTGGAGTCGTGACCGAGGAGCCCAAGGAGGAGATCCTCCGCGTCGGTGGTCCCATCGCCCCGCCGGAGAAGCTGAGCGCGCCACCGCCGCGCTACCCCGAGATCGCCCGGCGCGCCCGTGTCTCGGGTGTCGTCATCGTCGAGGCGACCATCGACAAGAGCGGTGACGTGACCAACGTGCGCGTGCTCAAGGCCCTGCCGATGGGCCTCGACCAGGCGGCCGTCGAAGCCGTGAAGAAGTGGAAATTCAAGCCGGCGACCCTGAACGGGCGCCCCGTGAGCGTGTATTACACGTTGACGGTCAACTTCCAGCTGCAATAAGCCAGAGTGAACAACCCGTTCGCCGCAAAAGGAGAGAGGTATGGGTAGTTTTGACTGGGGCCACATGTTTGCTTCGATGACGGGTATCGCCTGGGCCGTCGTCGTCACCCTGCTGCTGATGTCGATCTGGTCGGTCTACGTGCTCATCGAAAGGCAGCTCGTCTACCGCAAGGCCAAGCAGGAGTCCCTGGCGTTCGCCAAGCTGGCCACCCAGAAGCTGTCGCAAGACCGCCTGCAGGAGGTCGTCGATGCGGCGACCAAGTTCAAGTTCAGCCACCTGGCTCGCGTCACGCGCGCCGGGCTGATCGAGTTCCTGCTCGACAGCAAGGGCAATCCCCTCTCCGCCGAAGAGAAGGTCGATGCCGCCCGCCGGGCGATCGAGCGCGAGACCCTGATGACCAACTCTGACTTCAAGCGTGGCATCACCGTGCTCGCCACCATCGCCACCACGGCTCCCTTCGTGGGCCTCTTCGGCACCGTGTTCGGCATCATCAACGCCTTCCAGGGCATGGCGAAGAGCGGCTCGGGCGGTATCGCCGCGGTGTCCTCCGGTATCGCCGAGGCGCTGATCACCACCGGTCTCGGCATCGGCGTGGCGATCATCGCGGCCTGGATCTACAACTTCTTCTCCACCAAGCTCGACCGCTTCCAGGTCGAGATGTCCAACTCCTCCTCCGAGCTGCTTGACTTCTTTGTGAAGAAGCAGGGGGGCGCCCAGTGAAGGACGAGCCGGTCATCAGCAAGCTCCCCGCGACGGAGGCACAGAGTGACATCAACGTCACTCCCCTCATTGACGTCTGCTTGGTGCTGCTGATCATCTTCATGGTGGTGACGCCCCTCCTCCAGAAGGGAGTGGACGTGCAACTGCCGGAGACGCCGGACCCGCTCAAGATCCCGGAGACCACCCGTCAGATCAACATGGCGATCCGCCAGGACGGCACGGTCTACATCGGGCAGAACGTGGTCGCGGACAAGCAGCTCAAGGACGCTCTAGTCGCCATCTACCAGCAGAACCCCGAGAAGCAGGTGGTGATCAAGGCTGACGCCCGGCTCAAGTACCGGAGTGTCCGCAAGGTGATGCAGATCACCAACGAGGCGGGCTTCACGGGTGTCGGCTTGGTGACCAACAAGAAGGGCTCGGGGTTGTAGGCCCCCCAGGAGATCGCCATGGCAATGCAAGTAGGTGGCAAAAAGGGCGGCCCCAAGTCCGACATCAACATCACGCCGCTGATCGACATCGTGCTCGTCCTGCTGATCATCTTCATGGTGCTCACGCCGATCACCCAGATGGGCTACGACGTGCGGACGCCTCCGAAGCTCGAGAAGCTGGTGGCGCCGCCGTCGGCGGACCAGATCATCGTGCGGATGGACCGTGACGGCCGTATCTACATCAACAAGGACCTGATCCCGGCGGCGCAGTTCCCGGCCAAGCTGCAGCAGGTGATGCAGAACCGCAACGCGAAGATCGCCTTCTTCGCCGCCGACGGTGATTTGCCCTGGGACAAGGTCGCGCAGTTCCTCGACACCTGTCGAGACAACGGTGCCGACAACCTCGGTATCGTGTTCGATGACCTGAGCCCGACGACCTGAGGGGCGTCGCGCCAGGCCTGGAACGAAGCTCCCTTCGCGGACGGCCGCCGGCGCCTAGGCCCCTCGCGCCCGGCAGCCGTACCGCGAAGCGAGCTTCGCCCCCGCCTCTCGAGGCGGCAGAACGTCTCCGGCCGATGCCGGTTCCCGACCCGCCAGGGCCGCTGCTCAGCGCGGCTCCCGGCAGTCGGGTTTTCTGTTGTTCAGGCGGCTTCCGCGATTGGCGCCGCCTTCATCTCGTCAAGGACAGGATCCACTTCGGTTCCCTTGGACTCTGGAGGACTTATGCGAACCCGTACCGCTGACTCGACGGCGTCACCCGGCTGGCTTGGGGTGACGGTGCTCGGGCTCCTTCTCTTCACCGTCCTCGCCGCCGCGCCCGCGGCCCTGGCGAGCGAGGCGGACCTCGCGCTGCCCGACCTGGGGAGCGTCCAGTTCCTCGGCATGAGCGGCACGTCGCTGCTGCTGGCCGGCCTCGTCGTCTGCGTCCTCGGTCTGCTCTTCGGCCTGGTGATCTTTAGCCAGCTCAAGAACATGGCCGTACACCGCTCGATGCGCGAGATCTCGGAGCTGATCTACGAGACCTGCAAGACGTACCTGATCACCCAGGGCAAGTTCATCCTCTTGCTCGAGGTCTTCATCGGTGTGATCATGGTCATCTACTTCGGATGGCTGCGCCACTTCAGCTTCGACAAGGTGGCACTGATCCTCATCTTCAGCCTCATCGGCATCGCCGGCAGCTACGGCGTGGCCTGGTTCGGCATCCGCATCAACACCTTCGCCAACTCGCGAGCGGCGTTCGCCGCGCTGCGCGGCAAGCCCTTCCCGACCTTCGAGATCCCGCTCAAGGCCGGGATGTCGATCGGCATGCTGCTGATCTCGACCGAGCTGGTGATGATGCTCGCCATCCTCCTCTTCGTGCCGCGCGACTACGCCGGCCCCTGCTTCATCGGCTTCGCGATCGGCGAGTCGCTCGGCGCCTCTGCCCTGCGTATCGCCGGCGGCATCTTCACCAAGATCGCCGACATCGGCTCGGACCTGATGAAGATCGTCTTCAACATCAAGGAAGACGACGCCCGCAACCCGGGCGTGATCGCCGACTGCACCGGCGACAACGCCGGCGACTCGGTCGGCCCGACGGCCGACGGCTTCGAGACCTACGGCGTGACCGGCGTCGCCCTCATCACCTTCATCCTGCTCGCCGTCGCGAACCCCGTCGTCCAGGTGCAGCTGCTGGTGTGGATCTTCGTGATGCGCATCCTGATGATCGGCACCTCGGCGGTCTCCTATTGGCTCAACGGGGCGTGGGCGCGGGCGAAGTACGCCAACGCCGACAGCTTCAACTTCGAAGCCCCGCTGACCTCCCTCGTCTGGCTGACCTCGCTCGTCTCGGTGATCGTGACCTTCGTCGTCTCGAAGCTCCTGATCCCAGACCTCGGCGGCGACACCACGCTGTGGTGGAAGCTCTCGGCCATCATCACCTGCGGCACGCTGGCAGGCGCCATCATCCCCGAGCTGGTCAAGGTCTTCACCTCGACGGAGTCGGCTCACGTCAAGGAAGTGGTGACGGCCTCGCGAGAGGGCGGGCCCTCCCTCAACATCCTCTCCGGCTTCGTCGCCGGTAACTTCAGCGCCTACTGGATGGGCCTCACCATCGTCGTCTTGATGGGCATCGCTTCCTGGATGTCCACCGGCTTTCCGGCCGGGATGATGATCGCGCCGGCAATCTTCGCTTTCGGCCTGGTGGCCTTCGGCTTCCTCGGCATGGGGCCGGTGACGATCGCCGTCGACTCCTACGGCCCGGTGACCGACAACGCACAGTCGGTCTTCGAGCTGTCGACCATCGAGACGATCCCCGGCATCGCGGCCGACATCAAGAAGGACTTCGGCTTCGAGCCCAACTTCGAGCGCGCCAAGCACCACCTCGAAGCCAACGACGGCGCCGGCAACACCTTCAAGGCCACGGCCAAGCCGGTGCTGATCGGCACCGCCGTGGTGGGTGCCACGACGATGATCTTCTCGATCATCGTGCTGCTCACCGACGGCCTGAAGGTGGACATGGAGAAGCTCTCGCTCCTCCACCCACCGTTCCTGCTCGGCCTGGTGGTCGGCGGTGCGGTGATCTACTGGTTCACTGGCGCTGCCACCCAGGCGGTGAGCACAGGCGCCTACCGCGCCGTGGAGTTCATCAAGAAGAACATCCGTCTCGACTCCGGCGCCGAGAAGGCCTCGGTCGAGGACTCGAAGAAGGTGGTGGAGATCTGCACGCAGTACGCCCAGAAGGGCATGTTCAACATCTTCCTCACCGTCTTCTTCTCCACCCTCGCCTTCGCCTGCTTCGAGCCCTACTTCTTCATCGGCTACCTGATCTCGATCGCCCTCTTCGGCCTCTACCAGGCCATCTTCATGGCCAACGCCGGCGGCGCCTGGGACAACGCCAAGAAGATCGTCGAGGTGGAGCTCAAGGAGAAGGGGACCGCTCTCCACGCCGCCACCGTGGTGGGCGACACCGTCGGTGACCCGTTCAAGGACACCTCCTCGGTGGCGATGAACCCGGTGATCAAGTTCACCACCCTGTTCGGCCTGCTGGCGGTCGAGCTGGCGGTCGAGATGACAGCGGCCGGCCACCAGGGCCTCACGCACGTGCTGTCCGGCGTCTTCTTTGCGCTGTCGATGGTCTTCGTGTGGCGGTCGTTCTACCGCATGCGGATCCGCGGTAGCGAAGCGGCCTAGTCGCTGCCGGCACGGCGACCGCCCAGCGGGCGCCGTGCACTTGCCGCCCTTCTTGCCGGGCAGCCCGGCGCGGGGGGCGGCCGCCCCTGCCCCCGCGCCCACCCTCCCTCGCTCAGCTCGCCTTGCTCTCCTGCCGCCGCGAGCGGAGGATCTCGATCACCCCCGGAACGAGCGAGATGGCGATGATCGCCAGGATCACCAGGCTGAAGTTCGCCTTGACCACCGGCAGGTTGCCGAAGAGGTAGCCCGCCAGCGTGCAGAGAACCACCCAGACGAAGCCTCCTACGGCGTTGTAGCTCATGAAACGGCCGTAGGTCATGCTGCCGACCCCCGCCACGAACGGCGCGAACGTGCGCACGATCGGTACGAAGCGGGCGATGATGATCGTCTTGCCGCCGTAGCGCTCGAAGAAGGCGTGGGTGCGATCGAGGTGTTCCTGGCGGATGAAACGGAGGCGCTCGCCACGGGCGAGCCGCGGCCCGAGCCAGGCCCCCACCCAGTAGTTGACGGTATCGCCGGCGATCGCCGCCAGGGTGAGGGCGACGATCAGCACCTCGAGGCGCAGGCCCCCCACCGCGGCGAGGGCACCGGCGGTGAACAGCAGCGAGTCACCCGGCAAGAAGGGCGTCACCACGAGCCCCGTCTCGCAGAAGATGATCAGGACCAAGATGAGGTAGGTCCAACCGCCGTAGTTGGTGACCAGCTCCTGCAGGTGGCGGTCGAGGTGCAGGATGAGGTCTAGCAAGCCGTGCAATAGGTCCACCGACGAGATCCTCCCAAGCGGCCCCGGTCACGACCGCTATGCGTTCAGCCCTGTTGAGTTTGCTCGCCCGGCCATGACGAGCGCCGCGGGACCGCTCCCGTGGCGCTGGCGGGGCCACCGAGGCCCTTGGGGGCGAGCCTCATGGTCGAGGCGCCCCCGTCCCTCAAGCCACGGCGTTCAGCCGTTGCCAGCGCGCCGTTCCTGCGCCATCACGCTGTGCCGTCGGCCGTAGGCGAAGTAGATCACAAAGCCGAGCGCCAACCAGGCGAAGAGCCGCCACCAGTTGGCCGTCGGTAAGGAGAACATCAACGTCAGGCAGCAGACGATGCCCAGCGTCGGGACCACCGGCACCATCGGGCAGCGAAACGGCCGCTCGGCGTTCGGATGGGTGCGGCGCATGATGAGCACCGCCGTGCAGACGATCACGAAGGCCAGGAGCGTGCCGATGTTGGTGAGGTGCAGGAGGGCGTCGATCGGCATCAGGCCCGCCATCACGGCCACCCCGAGGCCGATCAGCATGGTGCTCTTCCACGGCGTGCGGAAGCGCGGATGGACGGTGCCGAAGAACTCACGCGGCACCAGGCCGTCGCGCGCCATGGCGAGGAACACCCGGGGCCCGGAGAGCATCATCACCAGCAGCACGGAGGTGATCCCCGCCACGCCGGCGGCCGCAATGATCAGCTCGGCCCAGCCCAGACCGGCTTGCTCGAAGGCCCGGCTCACCGGCGCATTGATGTCGAGCTGGAGGTAGGGGACCATGCCGGTCAGCACGGCCACGACGGCGATGTAGAGCACCGTGCAGAGCACCAGCGAGGCGATGATCCCGATCGGCACGTCGCGCTGCGGGTTGCGGGCCTCCTCAGTGTGGGTGGAGACCGAGTCGAAGCCGATGTAGGCGAAGAAGATGATGGCCGCCCCGGCCAGCATCCCCACTGGCTCGCCGCCGGAGTTGACCTGCCCGGCGACGTGGTGGCCGAAGAGGCTCAGCCCGGTCCAACCGTAGGGGGCGAAGGGGTGCCAGTTCGCCGAGTTGATGTAGAAGGCGCCGACAGCGATCACGAAGAGCACCGCCGCCACCTTGATGCCCACCATCGTGGCGTTGAAGTTGGCGCTCTCCTGGATGCCCTTGACGAGCACGAAGGTCACCACCGCCACGATCACGATCGCCGGTAGGTTGATCAGCGCGCCGGTGGGCACGAAGTGGCCGTCGACGTAGCGCCACGGTGACTCGCGGACGGCCTCGGGGAGGACAATGCCGAACTTGGAGAGTACGTTTTGGAAGTACCCGGACCACCCGGTCGCCACCGTGGCGCTGCCCACCGCGTACTCGAGGACCAGGTCCCAGCCGATGATCCAAGCGAAGAGCTCGCCCAAGGTGGCATAGGCGTAGGTGTAGGCGGAGCCCGCCACCGGCACCATGGCGGCAAACTCCGCGTAGCAGAGCGCGGCAAAGACACAGGTGAGGCCCGCCACCACGTAGGAGAGCATCAAGGCCGGCCCGGCGACGTTGTGCGCCGCAGCACCGGTGGCGACGAAGATCCCGGCGCCGATGATCGCCCCGACCCCCAGGCTGGTCAGCTGGACGGGTCCGAGGATCCGGCGCAGGCGGTTCTCCCCCCGCGCCTCCTCGAGCAGCATCTCCAGTGGTTTCTTCGCGAACAGGTAGTTGGCCATCTCCGTCGGTTCCTCCCGCGCAAGGTTGGCGCGTCCCGCCGAACGAGCTGGGCTCGAGCTGCAAACGACGCGAGTTTTTCAGGCTTCGGTTTCACGCCCCGTGCCAGCCCGGCGCCACAGCCAGTAGACCGGCACCCCGGTCAGCACGAGCAGCACCCCAGGCCAGGTCGTCTGGGTCCGGTAGAGGGCGAGGGCGAGGAGGATGCCAACGGCCACGGCGATGTAGAGGCTCGGCACCAGCGGGTAGCCGAAGGCCCGATAGGGGCGCTCGGCATCGGGCTGCTTGCGCCGCAGCACGAAGAGCCCGGCGATGGTCAGCACGTAGAAGATCAGCACGGCGAAGACCACGTAGTCGAGCAGCTGGCCGTAGACGTTGCCGTAGGACACGGCCCCGGAGGCAGCCTCCACCTCGCGGGTCCGCGGCAGGACCAGGAAGCTCGCCCACAGGCCCTGCAACAGAAGGCCTGCCGCCGGCACCCGCCGCCGGTTCAGCTGGCCTGCCGCGCGGAAGAAGAGGCCGTCTCGTGCCATGGCGTAGTACACCCGCGCGCCGGCGATGGTGAGGCCGTTGTTGCAGCCAAAGGTGGAGATCACGATGGCAACGGCCATGATCGCCGCGCCGGGCGCGCCGAAGATGAGCTGCAAGGCGGCGGTCGCCACCCGGTCGTCGGCGGCGGTCTGGATCGCCGCTAGCGGCAAGGTCGTGAGGTAGGCCAGGTTGGCGAGCAGGTAGAGGCCGATCACCAGGCCGGTCCCGGCGGCGAGAGAGCGCGGGATGTTCCGCCGCGGGTCCTTGACCTCGCCGGCGGTGAAGGTGATGTTGTTCCAGGCGTCGGACGAAAAGAGAGAACCGACCTGCGCCACGCCGACGACGATGAGCAGGCCCAGCAGCCCGTCCATGGCGCTGACCGCCGGGAGGAAGGAGAAACCGGGCCGGATGGCGATGGCCCCCGCCGGCTGCCAGGCGGCGCTGAAGTTCGCCCGCAGCGCCTCCGGGTTACAGCCGACCGTCAGGCCGAGGAGGATCAGCGCCAGGAGCGCGAGGGTCTTGGTCGAGGTGAAGACGTTCTGGATCAGCTTGCCGACGTGGATGCCGCGGGTGTTGATCCAGGCCAGGGCGACGATCATCAGGACGGCCACCAGCTGCTGGCTGGAGAGGCTGATCGCGTAGCCGTCCGAGAGGTCGAGCGGCGGGACGATCCAGCGCTCCGGCGAGATCCACGGGATGAGGACGCCCAGGTAGCGGGCAAAGCCCACCGCCACGGCCGCGATCGTCCCCGTCTGAATGACCAGGAAGAGCGTCCAGCCGTAGAGGAACGCCCAGAGGGGCGAGTAGGCCTCACGGAGGTAGACGTACTGGCCGCCCGCCCGCGGCATCATGGCGGCGAGCTCACCGTAGGAGAGGGCCGCCGCGACGGTCAGCAGGCCGGTGACGATCCAAACCACCAGCACCCAGCCGGCCGAGCCCACCTGCCGGGCGATCTCGGCGGGAACGATGAAGATACCCGAGCCGATCATCGACCCGGCGACGATCATCGTCGAGTCGAGAAACCCCAGCTCGCGAACGAAACCACTGGACTGCTCGTCGGGTCCCGCGCCTTGCTCAGCCGTACGGCCTCCTCAAGCTGGGTTCGAACTGTCTCGCAGCCGGCTTGGACGGCGGCAAGTCTACCTCCGATCGGCTGCCCAAGGAGAGCCACCTGCCAACCCGACCCAACCACACGCCGGCGGTCTCTCACGGCCACACTCGGACGGCGGTCCGCCGCAGTCCTTTTTGCTAGACTGCACGGCGAGCCGCGCATCTCGAGCCTCCCAGCGCCTCGACCCCGATGGGTCGCGGACGGCCTGGGCACGGTCGTCGGCCGGCCAACTCCGTCGTGCTCACCTGCGCCGCAGCCGCGACCCTCTCGCAGACGCTTCCTACCCCACTCGCCGAGTGACGGCGCGCTGACCCCTGAACAAACCATGAAAGATCCGCACGCTCCCCCTTCTGGGCGGCAGTTCCTCGGCCTTGGGCTCGGCGCCCTCGGTGTCGTCTACGGCGACATCGGGACGAGCCCCCTCTATGCCGTCCGCGAAGCGTTCCACGGTGCCTTCGGCATCACGGCCACGCCAGGCAACGTCCTCGGTGTGCTGTCGCTGATGATCTGGGCCTTGATCCTGATCGTGATGGTGAAGTACCTGACCATCTTGCTGCGGGCCGACCACCAAGGGCAGGGAGGCATCCTCGCCCTGCTGACTCTGCTCAGCAGCGCGATCGACGGCAGCAAGAAGCGGCGAGCCGTGCTGGTCGCCCTCGGCCTCTTCGGCGCTTCCTTGCTCTACGGCGATGGTGTGATCACCCCAGCGATCTCCGTGCTCTCGGCCGTCGAAGGCCTCGCCGTTGCCGAACCGGCCCTGGGCCGGTTGGTCGTGCCCCTCACGGTGGGCATCCTGATCGCCCTCTTCCTGGTGCAGAAGCGCGGCACGGGCAAGATCGGTGCTGCCTTCGGGCCGATCATCCTCGTCTGGTTCGTCTCGATCGCCTGCCTGGGCGTGCGCGGGCTCGCTCATGAGCCGGGTGTGCTGCGCGCCTTCAACCCCTGGCATGCCTTTTCCTTCTTGCGCGAGAACGGCAGCACCGGCTTCTTCATCCTCTCGGCGGTCGTTCTCGTCGTCACCGGCGGTGAGGCCCTCTACGCCGACCTCGGTCATTTCGGCCGCCGGCCGATCCAGTGGAGCTGGTACACCATCGCGCTGCCCGCCCTGCTGCTCAACTACCTCGGGCAGGGCGCTCTCCTCCTCGCCCATCCAGAAGCGTCCCACAACCCGTTCTACGAGCTCGCGCCAGGCTGGGCCGAGTTTCCCCTCGTGCTGCTCGCCACCGCGGCGACGGTGGTGGCCTCCCAGGCCCTGATCTCGGCCTCCTTCTCGCTCACCCAGCAGCTGGTCAACCTCGGCTATCTGCCGCGCGTCCAGATCGTCCACACCTCGGCCCAGCTCGAGGGCCAGATCTACGTGCCGATCATCAACTCGGTGTTGATGGTCGCCTGTGTCGTGCTGGTCCTCGCCTTCCGGGCCTCGACCGACCTGGCGGCTGCCTATGGCCTGTCCGTCACCGGCACCATGGCGGTCACCAGCGTGCTCTTCTACTTCGTCGCCCGCTACGTCTGGCATTGGGGCGTGCTGCGAGCCGGCGGCCTCAGCGGCTTGTTCCTCGCCGCGGAACTCGCCCTGTTTGGGGCCAACGTCCCCAAGCTCATCCACGGCGGCTGGTTCCCCCTGGTGGTGGCCGCGAGCCTCTACACGCTGATGTCCACCTGGTACAAGGGCCGCCAGCTTCTCAGCGAGAGCTTCCAGGACTCGATCCTTGACATCGAGCCCTTCGTGGCGGAGATCGCCGGGCACCAGCCGACGCGAGTCCCGGGTACGGCCGTGTTCATGACCCGCCAGAGCGAGGGCGTGCCGCAAGTCCTCCTCCACCACCTCAAGCACAACGAAGTCCTGCACCAGCAAGTGGTGCTGCTGAGCGTCGAGGCCGAGAAGGTGCCGTGGGTGCCGTCCGACAAGCGGGTCGAGGTCCAGGAGCTCGGCCAGGGCCTGTTCCGGATGATCATCCGCAGCGGCTTCATGGAGAGCCCGGACGTTTCGCGCGCCCTGTCCGAGAACCCGATCGGCGGCCGGGCCTACAACGCCGCCCGGACCAGCTTCTACTTCGGCCGCGAGACCATCCTGTCGACTGGCCGTGGGCGGATGGCCCGCTGGCGCAAGCGGCTGTTCGGCTTGATGTCGCGCAACGCGCGGCCGGCGACGGCCTTCTTCGGCATCCCGCCAAACCGCGTGGTCGAGCTGGGCTCGCAGATCGCGCTGTGAGGAGTGCCGCCCTCAGAGCTGGCGCTCAGAGCGGCCAGAGAAGCGGTACGAGCAGCAGCGTGATGAGCATCGCGATCAACGTCAGCCCGCTGCCCAGCTTGGTGTAGTCGAAGAAGCGGTAGCGCCCCGGCCCGTAGACCAGCAGGCACGAGGGCTCGAGCGGAGTCAGGAACGAGCTCGAGGCCGCCAAGGCCACCGTCACCGCGACGGCCCGCAGGTTGATGCCGAGGCTCTCGGCCACCCCCAAGGCGATCGGCAGGACGACCAGCGCCGCCGCCTGGTTCGACATCGGCTGGGTGAGGAACACCGTCAAGACGTACAACCCGGCGAGCACCGCCAACGGCCCGAAGCCCGCGAGATGGTTCTCGAGCGTGGTGGCCAAGAGCTGCGCGGCCCCCGTCTTGGTCATCGCCGCGGCGTAGCTCAGCATCCCCGCCACCAGCACCAGCAGGCGCCAGTCGACCGCCGTGTAGGCCTCCTGGGGCGTCAGGCTGCGGGTGACCAGCAGGAGGAGGATGGCGAGCAGCACGGCCCCCGGCAGGCTCACCAGCCCGGTCGAGCCGAGGAGCACGAAGAGGGCGAAGATCGCCGGCGCCAGCCACACGGCCCGCGAACGGGCCGCATACGTCGTGCCGTGGTCGGTCAGCACGAGCAAGCCGGTCTGCGACAGCAGGCGTTGGATGTTCTCCGGCTCGCCATGAATCAGCAGCACGTCACCCACCGCGAGCAGCACCTTGCCCAGCTTCTCCACAACCGTCTCGCTGTGACGGTTGAGAGCCACCACCGTCGCACCGTAGCGGCGACGGAAGTCCGCCTCTTTGAGCGAGCGGCCGACGAGCTCCGAGCGCGGCAGGATGAGCGCCTCCACGAGCTTGCTCTGTTGGCTCTGCAGCTGCGTGCCGCCCGCCTCCCCGGGGCCACGGCGAATCCGCAGCCCGGCACTGTCGCCCAGCGAGAGGAGGGTCTCGAGCCTGCCTTCGACGAGGAGGATGTCGCCGGCCTCAATGAGGTCGTCACCGGCGGGCACAGCGAGGCTCTCGCCACGGGTGATCGCCATCAGCGTGAGGTCCCAGCGGCCGCCGAACCCCGCCTCGCGAACCGTCTTGCCTACCAGGACGGAGCGCGGCTGGACCACCACCTCCGTGAGGTAGTCGCCGATGTGGTACTCCTGCTCCAGCCTCTCCTCGGCGTGCGCCGGCAGCACGTGCCGCGACACCAGCACCAGGTAGAGCAAGCCGAGGAGCGCCAGCGGCAACCCCACCGGCGTCAGCTCGAACATCGAAAGCGGCTTGAGCCCGTGCTGCGGCAGCAAACCGCTGACGATCACGTTGGTCGAGGTCCCGACGAGGGTGATCGAGCCGCCGAGGATCGACGCGAAGGCCATCGGCATCAGGACCCGCGACGGCGGGATGCCCTCGGCCTTGGCGAGACCGATCGCCACGGGCAGGAAGACCGCCGTGCAGGTGGTGTTGTTCATGAAGGCCGACATCACCGCCACGATGCCGAGGAAGAGGGCCAGCGAGAGCACGGGCCGCCCATGCCCCAGGCGCTGCACGCCGCGACCGAGGGCGTCGAGGAAACCGCTGTTCTTGAGGGCCGTGGTGAGGATGAAGAGGCCGCCGATCACCACCACGGCCTCGTTCGAGAAGCCCGCCAGGGCCTCCTTGGGCGTCAGCGTGCGGGTCACCACCAGGACCACGATCAAGCCCAGGCCGACGACATCGACGGGCACGCGCTCGATCGAGAAGAGCACCCCGACGACGAGGAGGAGGGCGAGAACGAAGGCTGCGCTCATGGGCAGGTCCGCAGGTTGCGGCGAGGATAGCATCCCGCCTCGGCCTGCCGAGCGGACAGAAGGGCGGGTTAGGGCTGCGCTTCGCGGTCGAGGAAGATGATCGTGCCCAGGCGGAAGAGGTGGTAGATCCTCTGGGCTTGCTCCTTGGGGGCCCTCAGCACCAGGAGGTCTGCCGTGTCGGGGGCCTGGCCCTGCAAGCGCTGCCAGCCTTCCTTGAGCGCATAGAGCAGCCTACCCTTGAGGTCCGTCGCCGGGGGCTCCTGGGTGACGAGGAGCTTCCATCCGTCGTCGAGGAGGATCCGGTAGCTTGCCGGCGGTTCGGGAGCCAGGGCGACGTTCTGCGGCGAAGCCGGCGCCTGGACCTCGACCTTCTCCTCCTCTTGCTCGGCCTCGGAGTAGGGCTTGAGCTCGCTAGGGGCGATCACCTTGCGGTGGCTTTGATCGGGGTCTTCCGCCACCGTCCAGAGCACCGGCAGCTCGGGGCTCGCCGAGCTCGCTTCGCCACCGGGCGGCTTGTAGCGCAGGACAGCCACTTCGTCGAGGTCGATCGCTTCCAGCTGCATGCCGCGGGCGCGTACCTCCAAGCGGCCAGCTGCGGGCAGCAGGACGAGGTAGAGGTCCGTCTTGCGCGCCGCGTCCAGCTCGCCTTCGAGGCGGGTCGCGGGCGGCGCCGGCTTGCCCTTGGCAGCGGCCGCCCCAAGCGCCGGCGCGAGCAGGCTAGAACAGATAAACCCGAGAGCCCAGAGGCACCGTCTTGAACACATACTCGAGATCCGCATCGCCCAACCGGATGCAGCCGTGGGTAACCCGGCGGCCCAGGAGCGTCTGGAAGACGGTCCCGTGGATCAGGTAGCCGTCGCTGCCGATGTAGAGGGCGTAGTCGCCCAGGGAGAAATCGTCATAGCGATCTGGCGACGACTTGGGCGGCGGCTGGTAGCCGTCTTCGATGAACGCCCAGTCGGGCTTGGTCCACACCGGGTTCTTGACCTTGCGCTGGACACGGCGCTCGCCGCGCGGCGTGTCGAAGACCCATTCTCGGCCCTTCTCGGGGTCTTTGAGGATCGTGCCACTGCCCGTCGAGCAGATCGCCTCCCGCAGCATCTTGGGGCCGTCGTAGACCCGCAGGCGGTTGGCGTAGGTGTCGATGACGACGTAGATACCGCTCGGGTTGAGGGCCACCAGGCGCCGGCTGAGCCGATCCTGGACCGCCGGCTCGAGCGGCGGGCCCTTGCTGAGGCTCGACCAGGCAATGTCCTCGTACCAGCCGCCGCGCGACGTGACATAGCCGAGGACGGCGAGCGAGACGAGCAGGAGGGCGAGCAAGGCGCCAGCCAGCCAGGCCCACCAGCGCCGCCGCGGCCTTGCCTCGACGAGGACGGTGGCCGAGCCCGGCGCGAGCACCGCTTCCGGCGTTGCGTTCATCGTGACTCCTTGGCTGCCGCGACCGTCCCGACGATCACCACCGGCGTGTTGACGCTGGCGTAGCGGAAGAGCCGGTCCATTGCAGCGTTCGACAGCGCGATGCAGCCGTCCGTCCAGTCCTTGCCGCGGCCACCGTCGCCATGGATCTCGATCAGGGCACCGATCCCCGCTCCCCGCGGGATCTGGCCCCGCCGGCGGGCCTCGGCATAGCGCACCCGGTCCTCCGAGTTGGGATAGTCGAGCATCAGCGCCTTGTAGAAGCGGGTCTGCCCCCGCTGGCGCACCTCGGTGATCCGGTAGCGCCCTTCCGGCGTCGCCTTGTCGCCGGAATGGAGCTTCTGGCGTAGTCCGCGGGCACCCAGCTCGATGGGAAACGAATCTACGCGACGGCCGTCCACGTACACGTACAGCCGGCGGTTCAGCTTGTCGACCACGAAGACGTTGATGCTCTGCGACTGCGACTGCGAGATCGAGGCATCAACCAGCGACTGCCAACGGCGCAGCGACGAGCGGTCCGCGAAACGCGCATGCAGCGAGCGCCAGGACTGCTCGACGTCGTCGGTCTGCCGGCTGATCGTCTCCACCAGACGCAGGGCGCGGTTGATCTCGCCCCGTTTGACCAGGCGGCGGGCCTGATCGAGGGTCACTTCGGCCTGCTTGGCGAACATCACCTCGCGGCCCGAAAGCCCGGGAGCCAGCGCCTGCTCACGCGCCTTCTGCACGCGGTCTTCGAGCTGCTTTTCGAGCACCAGCCAGCGGGCGCGGGCTTCGCTGCGCTGCAACCTCAGCTCGGACAGGGCGACGAAGGAGGCCTCGAGGACACGACCCCACGAGTCGGTCACCAGAGCCTCGTCACGCTGCCAGAACGGAGCTTGCTGATCGCGCTCGGTCACCCTCTCCGCGAGGTCGATCAGTCCCTTGATGTGTTTGGAACGCTGCGGATCGAGGACGGCGACCGAATCGGCCGCACGCTGGCTCACCGCTCTGGCGTGGGCCGCGCTGAAGCCCTGGCTGCCGCTACATGCAGCGAGCGCCACGAGGGCCACGGCAAGCAGGAGTAGGAGAGCGGGAGAAAACAGGCGGCGGGGAGACCCCGCCGCCCGTACGGCTTGGGGCAAGCCGCCTAGCACTTGATCTTGGCCTTGGCGCCCTGGAGGTCGGTCAGCAGCGTGGCCGCCTGGCTCGAGATCGACTCGGCCTGCGACTTGGCGCCGTTGTAGTCCTCGGACGACAGGGCGGAATCGAGGCCACCGAGAGCGGTGACGAGGCCGTCGAGCGTGCCCTTGAGCACGGTCATGTCGGCCGCGAAGCCCTTCGGCTTGCGCTTGCAGCCCTCGAGCTCGGTCATCGCGGTCTGGGCCTGGGTGACGGCGTCCTTGGCGGCCTGCGTGGCAGCCTCGGCCTCTTCCTTGGCCTTCGCCTTGTTGGCGACGGCGGCGTCCTGCGCAGCCTTGGCCTTGGCGTCGGCGTCCTGGATCAGGGCCAGGGCGTTCTTGTAGGAACGGAACAGGGCGAACTTCTGGTTCTGCTTCTCGATCTCAGCTTTGGCGGCGTTGGCGGCGTCACGCGCGGTGGCCAGCTCGCTCGAGGCATAGGTCTCGGCCTGCGCCTGCTCGGCCGCGCTCATGGCGGCGTTGAGGGCATCGAGCTCCTGCTGCGGCGGCTTGGCACAGCCCGTGACGAGCAGCGCCGACGAGAGCAGCACTGAGCCGATCAGCATCGATTTGCTGCGCATTGGTGTTTCTCCTCTCAAAAAGATCACGGTCCCGATCAACACCCTACCAGACTCGCGAGGCGGTGGCGGTGGCAATCACCGTCACCCCCTCGGTGCACCCGCTCCTCCTTGCTCAGCGCTTGGGGGCCTGCCCGACCTGTAGCTTGGTCGGGAGGTCGTGGCCATCGCGCTTGGCGAGGGGAGTCGCCTGGTTCACCGGCCGCGTTGCCGCCAGCCTGCGCTCTGGTACCGGTGCCTTCGGTTTGCCAGCCATGGCGGGATCTCTCCTGACCCATGGGGGACCGTACTCGAAACCGATCTGGCCAAACGACACACTCGTCCGCGCCGTTCAGTTTCGTGCACTTGCAAGGCAAACCGGGTGCCAGCGCCCACACAGAGAACCAAACCCCTGAGAACAGGGCGTTTCTGCGCCGCCACCGGGCCGACTACGAGTCGGTGGACGTTCAACATCGGTGGCTTGATATCCGAAAGCATCGGAGGCAGAATCTCCGAAACGAGGCCCCCATGCTCATCCGAATCCTGATCTGCATCGATTCGCCAGCTCTCTACCGCCGGGTGAGTCGCCTGGCGGCTCAACCCAACGTCTTGCTCTACGCGGCTGCCAAGCCCGAGGGCCTCTGGGAGGGCCTCGCGCGCGACGCCTGCGACCTCGTGTTGGTCGATCGTGAGGTCGTCTCGGCACCGCCGACCGATTTCTTTGCGTCTCTACGCAAGCTCCCCGATCGCCCCGAGGTCATCGTGCTGCAAACCGTCGACGATGCTGCCGATCGTGCGGCCCTGCTCGCCGCCGGTTGCTTCGCCGTGCTCTCGCCTGACCTCTCCGACGTCGTGCTGGCGCAAACGTTGAGGACCTTGGTCGGTCGTCGTCGAGAGGCGCTGGTCAACCGGCTGCGCGCCGAGCAACCCGACGAACATTATCACCTGAGTGACTTTGCTTCCGCCAGTGAGCCGATGCAGGCGCTGCTGCATCTGGCGCGGCGGGTGGCTGCGGCCGACAGCTCGGTGCTCATCCTCGGCGAGACGGGCGTCGGCAAGGAGTGGCTGGCCAGGGCCATCCACGCCGAGGGAAGGCGGGCCACCGCACCGTTCATCGCCGTCAACTCGGCAGCGATCCCCGACAACCTCCTCGAGAGCGAGCTCTTCGGCCACGAGAAGGGGGCCTTCACCGGTGCCATCCGGGCTCGCCGCGGCTACTTCGAGCTGGCGCATCGCGGCACCATCTTCCTCGATGAGATCGCCGACATGTCGCCCCACCTGCAGGCAAAGCTGTTACGAGTGCTCCAGGAGAGGAAGATCCAGCGCGTTGGCGGCGAGCAGCTGATCGAGGTGGACGTGCGGGTGATGGCGGCGACCAACCACAACCTCGAAGAGGCGATCGAGGCGAAGCAGTTTCGCAGTGACCTCTACTACCGGCTCGGCGTGGTGACCCTGACGGTGCCGCCCCTGCGCGGTCGGCGCGAGGACATCCCCGCTCTCGCTGCCAGCTACATGGACCGCTTCCGCGTCCAGCTCGGCCGCACCGCCGAGAGCATCGCGAGTGAGGCCATCGAGGCACTCACCAACTACCCGTGGCCCGGCAACGTCCGCGAGCTGATCAACGTCATGGAGCGCACCGTGCTGCTCTGCGAGGGCCCCGAGATCAGCCTGCGGGACCTGCCCGAGAACATCGCCCGGCATGCCGCCCGCTTCGCCGACCAGGAGGTGGCGCACCCGAGCGACGGTACGGGCCTGAGCTTGCCCGCCGATTGGCGCTCGCTCCCCTTGCGCGAGGCGCGGCGGCAAGTCGTCGAGGCCTTCGAGCGCAGCTACCTCGACGAGCTGCTACGGGCGACCTCCGGCAGGATCGGCGAGACCGCCACGCGGGCCGGGCTCGACCCCCGCTCCCTCTACGACAAGATGCGCGAGCTCGGCCTACGCAAGGAGGACTACAAGCGCCGCTGAGCCGCCGTCCCTGCGCCGCCGCCGGGGCTCAGAGGTCGAAGATCACTTCGGCGCGCCAGCCGTGGCCGAGCGGCTCCACCGTAAGGCCATGGTAGGTCACGCCTTTGAGGAGAAGTTTCAGAGGGTGCCGGCCCGGTTCGTAGTGCTCTCCGCGCAGGATGGCGTGCAATCGGAAACCCTCCTCCGATTCCGCGATCTCGACCTGCGCACGCGCCGCGAGCCAGCCGTCCACCTCGAAGTGAAAGAGCAGCTCTTCGAGGGTGTCGTGCAGCAGGTCCGGCAGGCGAGCGGCGGCGACCTCCAGTTCCCAGCGAGTGGCCTCGCCGAGGACCTCGAGGTCGACCAACGCGGTGGTGAAGCCGCGGATGGCGTCCGCGAAGAGGGCTGCGAGGCTCTCGCCCTCGACCGCCATGCGGAGGTCGGCTGTGTGGTCCAGGAAGCGGAAGCTCATTGCGCTGCCGCCAGGAGCTCACGGCCGAGGCGGCGGGCGAAGTGCTGCACGAAGCGCTCGGCGACCTCCGGCAGCGGCACCTCTCGGCCGGTGAGAGCAGCGATCGAGGTCATCTCGACCCCCCCCAGGCCGCAGGGCACGATGCCGGCGAAGTGCGCTAGGTCGGTGGTCACGTTGAGCGCGAAGCCGTGGGTGGTCAGCCAACGCGAGAGATGGACGCCGATCGAGGCGATCTTGGCCCGACCGACCCAGACACCGATCAACGCCTGCTCTTCACCGGGCACCGCCGCGACGCCGAAGTCGGCGAGCGTGAGGACCAGGGTCTCGGCGAGGTCGCGCACGTAGCGGCGAATGTCGCGGCGGTCCGGCGAGAGGTTGACGATGGGATAGCCCACCAGCTGGCCCGGTCCGTGGTAGGTGATCTGGCCGCCGCGATCGCAGTGCGCCACCTCGATCCCGCGCTCGGCCCGCCAGGCCGATGAGGCCAAGAGGTCGGCCTCGCTGGCGTTGCGGCCCAGGGTGTAAACGGCGGGATGCTCGAGCAGGAGGAGCTGCTCTTCGCCCTCGCCCCGTCGCAGCGCATCCCGTGCCGCGAGCTGGCGCGCCAGCGCCTCGGCGTAGGGAACGAGGCCCAGAAAACGCCAGTGCAGGCGACGAGGGGCCGGCACGGCTGCGATCGCGGAGGCTTCCACGGCGAGATTCTACGCCGCCGCCTGCGATACCCTCGCTCCGGCGGCCCTCTGGGGCCGGGCGCGGTGCCTTCTCGCCGCGCCGAGGAGGCAGCGATGGCGGGAGTGCCCCTGGAGGCCGTGAAGGACGAGCTGGCGGAACGGGTCAGCGCCCACGACATTCACCTCTTCGAGATCGGCGGCACGCAGATCACCGCCGTGACGCTGATCGTCGTCGGCCTGATCTTCCTCGCCACCCTGCTCTTCTCGAAGCTCCTCCAACGCAGCCTGCGCCGCCTGTTGGCCGCCCGCGGCATTGCCAGCGAGGGCGAGCTCTGGGCAGTCCTGCGGATCGTCCACTACGCCACCCTCTTCGTCGGTTTCGGCATCGGCCTCAACACCATCGGTGTCAACCTGACGGCGCTCTTTACCGCTGGCGCCGTCTTCGCCGTCGCCCTCGGCTTCGCCATGCAGAACATCACCGAAAACTTCGCCTCCGGCGTGATCCTGCTGGTCGAGCGCTCGATCAAGCCGGGCGACGTCGTCGAGCTCAAGGGGTTGACGGTCAAGATCGAGCGCATGGGCATCCGCGCCACCGTCGCGCGGACCCTCGACGACGAGCATCTGATCGTGCCCAACACGGAGCTGGTGCAGTCGACGGTCAAGAACTACACCTTCCGCGACCTTCGTTACCGCCTGCGCGCACGGGTGGGGGTCGCCTACGGCTCGGACATGGACGCGGTCCATGTCGCCCTGCGCGAGGCCGCGGAAGGACTGTCATTTCGCCTGTCGGTCGAGCCGCGAGTCCTGCTGATCGACTTCGCGGACTCGGCGGTCGTCTGGGAGGTCTCGATCTGGATCGACGATCCGTGGCAGATGCGCCGGCTGCGCTCCGAACTCCACCTGGCGCTGTGGCGGCAGCTGGGAGCGGCTGGCATCACCATCGCCTTCCCGCAGCTCGACGTGCACCTCGACCCACCGGTCGTGGAGCGACTCGGTTGGCCGGAAGGAGGCGGCACGGTGCCGGCTCGGCGCGAACGAGAGAGAGGCGAGCTGACGGCCGCCCGCGAGCTCGCGAACGGCCGGCGCGACGATCAGAAGTAGGCGGCGAGCTCCTGCCAGGTCTCTTCCTGCAGGGTCTTCTTGACGTCGTTCATGAAGTGGTCGGCGTCGGCGCCGTCGACCAGGCGGTGGTCGTAGGTGATCGCGAAGTACGACATGGTGCGGATGGCGATCATGTCGTTGCCGAAGTTGTCCTGCATCACCACCGGCCGCTTCTCGATGGTGCCGATGCCGAGGATCGCCACCTGCGGCTGGTTGATCACCGGCGTGCCCCACAGCGAGCCAAAGACCCCCGGGTTGGTGATCGTGAAGGTGCCGGCCTGGACCTCTTCCGGCTTGAGCTTCTTGTTGCGGGCACGATCGGCGAGGTCGTTCGCCGTCTTCGCCAGGCCCACCAGGGACAGCTGGTCAGCGTTCTTGATCACCGGCACGATCAGGCCCCAGTCGAGGGCGACCGCCATGGCGAGGTTGACGTCTTTCTTGTAGACGATGTTGGTGCCGTCGATCGCAGCGTTGACCTTCTTGTGGCGCTTCAAGGCGCCGGCGACGGCCTTGAAGATGAACGGCATGAAGGTGAGCTTGGTGCCGTTGGCGGCCTCGAAGCCCTTGCGCGCCCGGTCGCGGGCGCGGGCCACGCCCGACATGTCGATGTGGAAGGCGGTGGTGACGTGCGCCGAGGTGTCCTTCGAATAGCGCATGTGCGCCGCCGTGATCTGGCGGATCTTCGACATCGGCTCGATCTCGACGTTCTCGCTCGGCAGATAGGCGGGGACGTGGAAGCCGGTGTCGACCTTGCTGGCCGCCGGGGCCGCAGCAGCAGCTGCCGGCACGGCGGCGGGCACCGGCAGGGCTGGTGCCGGAGCCGCTGCGGCCGGGGCGGCGGCCTTGGGTGCCGCGAGATGGGCCTCGAGGTCCTGTTTGGTCACCCGGCCATGGATGCCGGAGCCCTCGAGGGTCGAGATGTCGACCCCGTGCTCGGCGGCCATCTTGCGGACCACCGGGCTCGAGGCCGTGCGCACCCGTTCCTCGAGCGACCCCGGGGTCGCAGCCGGCGCTGCAGCAGGGGCCGCAGCGGCAGGAGCTGCCGGGGCGGGCGCGGCGGCCGGACCAGGCGCAGGCGGGGCCGGCGACGCGGCGGCGGGCGGCGGCACCGCGGCAGCCCCACCGATCACCGCCACCACTTCGTTGACCGGCACGGTGGCGCCTTCACCGAAGCGGACCTCGGAGAGAATGCCGGAAGCCGGGCTGGGGATCTCGGCGTCGACCTTGTCGGTCGAGATCTCGAACAAGGGCTGGTCGCGCTCGACGCTCTCGCCGACCTTGACCAGCCAGCGGGTGATCGTGCCCTCGGCGATCGACTCGCCCATCTGCGGCATCACGACTTCAGTCGCCATCGGAATCTCCTTGCGGCTTCCTAGTAGGAAAGCAGCTCCCGCACGGCGGCCAGGAGCTTGTCGGTGTTGGGTAGGTAGTGCTCTTCGAGGGGAGGCGAGAACGGTACCGGGGTGTCGAGGCAGGTGAGCCGCGCCACCGGGGCATCGAGCCACGAGAACGAATGCTGGGCGATCCGCGCCGCCACCTCGCTCGCCACCGAGCCCGTGCCCGGCTCTTCCGAGAGCACCAGCACGCGGTGGGTGCGGCGGGCCGTCGCCGCCAGCATCTCGTCGTCGAGTGGCTTCAAGGTGCGCAGGTCCACCACCTCGAGCTCGATGCCCTCGTCGGCGAGCTTCGCCGCCGCTTCCAGCGCCACGTAGAGCATGGCGCCGTAGGTCACCACCGAGGCATGCCGCCCGGGCCGGGCAAGCTGAGCGCTGCCGAGCGGCACCAGGCCGTCACCGGCCGGCAGCTCGCCCTTGATGCGGCGGTAGAGGTACTTGTGCTCGAGATAGAGGACCGGGTTGGGGTCGCGGATTGCCGCCCGCAGCAGGCCGTAGGCGTCGGCCACCGTCGCCGGGGCGACGATCTTCAGCCCCGGGGCGCGGTTGAAGTAGCCCTCGGGGTTCTGGCTGTGGAAGGCCGAGCCGTGGACGTTGCCGCCGCAGGGCCCGCGCACCACGATCGGCACCGGGTTGCCGGCCCGATAGTGCTGGGTGGCGGCGAAGTTCACCAGCTGATTGAAGGTGCAGGCGATGAAGTCGATGAACTGCATCTCGGCGACCGGTCGCATCCCCATGAGGGAGGCGCCGATCGCCGCACCGACGATCGCCGACTCGGCGATCGGCGTCTCGATGACGCGCTCCTCGCCGAAGTGCTCCTGGAGCCCAGCGGTGACACGGAAGGCACCGCCGTAGCGGCCGATGTCTTCGCCGATCAGGAAGACCCGCGGGTCGCTCGCCATCTCGCGCCAGAGGGCCTGGCGAATGGCTTCCAAGTAGGTGACTTGCTCGCCGGCCTGGAGGGTTGCCTCGCTCATCGCACGGCCACCTCCGGCGGCGCCGGGGCGTAGATGCCCTGGGCCGCCTCTTCGGCAGCTGGGAAGGGTGCCGTCTCCGCAGCCTCGATGTCGGCATCGAGCTCGGCATCGAGCTCGCGGCCGAGGGCCGTGAAGTCCTCGGTCGTCGCCCAGCCGGCGGCGAGCAGGTGGCGCTCGAAGCGCAGGATGGGGTCGCGCGCCGCCCAATGCTCACGCACCTCGGGCGGCACGTAGTGGGCGTCGTCGTGCTCGGCGTGGCCCTTCATGCGGAAGGTCTTGACCTCGAGGAGGGTGGGCCCAAGGCCCCGGCGGGCCCGGGTCACCGCCCGCCGAGTCGCCTCGTAGACGGCCAGCACATCGTTGCCGTCGACGATCTCGCCGGCGATGCCGTAGCCGGCGGCACGGATGGCGATGTCCTTGGCCCGCATTTGCTTGGCCGTGGGCGTCGAGTAGGCATAGCCGTTGTGCTCGGCGATCACCACCACCGGCAGGCTCTGCACGGCAGCGAAGTTCAGCCCCTCGTGGAACTCGCCGGTCGAAGCGCCGCCGTCGCCGATCCAGGTGAGCCCGACGCGGTCCTCGCCCCGCATCCTCGCGCCCAGCAGGATGCCGTTGAGCACCGGCAGCATCGAGCCGAGCATGGCGATGGGGCCGAGGAAGCCCTTGTCGAGGTTGGTGCGGGGCAGGTTGTCGCGCGAGCGGTTGGGCGCCGAGGCGCGGGCGAGGTGGACGGCGAAGACGTCCACCGGCCGCACGCCGCGCACCAGCTGGGCGCCGAGGTTGCGGATCAGCGGCGCGATGAAGTCCTGCGGCGCGAGGGCCCAGGCGCTGCCGACCGACTCCCCCTCCTGGCCCCGGCTCGAGTAGGCGCCACCGACGAACTTGCCGCGCCGGTAGAGAGTGGACAACCGGTCCTCGAGCCGGCGGGTGAGCTGCAGGAAGCGGTACATTCGCCACTGCTCCTCGCGCGACAAGGAGGAAGCCGCCAGGCGGTCCGGCGCCGGGCCCTCGGGATAGAGCGGGCCTAGGCTCTTGGCTGGGCTCATCACAGGTCCTTCTTCCCCACCGTCAGATGTGGATGGCGTGTCCCACGGCAGCGTGGGCGGCCTCGGCCATCGCTTCCGACAGCGTGGGGTGAGCGTGCATGGTGCGGAAGATCTCTTCGGTGGTGGACTCGAGCCGCAGCGCCACGCAGGCCTCGGCGATCAGGTCGGTGGCGTGGGGGCCGATGATGTGCACGCCGAGCACCTCGTCGTAGCGCTTCTCACGGACGATCTTCACGAAGCCCTCGGTCTTGCCGAGGATGGCCGCCTTGGCGAGGGCCGAGAACGGGAACTTGCCCACCGCCACGTCGTAGCCCCGCTCCTTGGCCTTGGCTTCAGAGAGGCCGACGCTGCCCACCTCGGGCTCGCAGTAGGTGCAGGAGGGCACGAGGTCGTAGTTGAGCGGCCGTACCTCGAGGCCCGCCATGTGCTCGACGGCGAGGATGCCCTCGGCCGAGGCGACGTGGGCGAGCCAGGGGGTGTTGACGATGTCGCCGATGGCGTAGACATGGGGCAACGCCGTCTGCATCAGCGGATTGACCTTGACGTAACCGCGCTCGACCTCGATCCCCAGGGCCTCGAGGCCGAGGTTGGCAGTGACCGGCGCCCGGCCCACGGCGACGAGCAGCATCTCTGCCTCGACCGCGACGCCCTTGCCGGCGCGGTCGATGGCGACGGAGACCGTCTCGCCGCCCTTGCTGACCTCGGTCACCTTGGCGTCGGTCATCACCTCGATGCCGCGCTTGCGCAGCGTGCGCTGCAGCTCGGCCGAGACCTCCTCGTCCTCGATCGGCAGGACCCGCGGCAGCATCTCGACGAGGGTCACGCGGCTGCCGAACGAGGCGTACATGGAGGCGAACTCGGTGCCCACGGCGCCGGCGCCGAGCACCACCAGCGAGGCCGGCACGCGCGAGTTCTCGAGGATGTGGTCCGAGTTGATCACCAACCTGCCGTCCGCCGGGGCGACCGGCAGGTCGCGCGGCACCGAACCGGTCGCGAGCAGCACGTAGCGAGCTTCGTAGGTACCGGCCCCGGCACCGTTCTCCACCGTCACCTGGTTGGCTCCAGAAAGCCAGCCGCGGCCGGCGAGGGTGGTGATCTTGTTCTTCTTGAACAGAAACTCGATGCCCTTGGCGTTCTTGTCGACGACCTTCTGTTTGTGCTGTTGCGCCTTGCCGAGGTCGAGACTGGCGCCCGGCACTATCACACCGAGGCTCTCGGCCTTGCGAGTCTGCTCGAGGACGTCGGCGGTGTGCAGGAGGGCCTTGGTAGGGATGCAGCCGCGGTGCAGGCAGGTGCCACCGAGCTTGGCGTCCTTCTCTACGACGGCGGTCTTGAGGCCCAGCTGCGCGGCGCGAATCGCTGCCACATAGCCGCCCGGACCGCTGCCGATGACGATCAGATCGAAACTCTCTGCCATTGTTCCTCCCAACGCGTGCGGGGGGTCAGTCCATCGCCGGCACAGCGGACAGGCGCCCCGCAGGGTCGGCGACCAGACGCGCGATCGGTAGCTCGGGATCGTGCTCGAAGATGGAGATCCAGCCCTCGGCGGCCGCGCGTGGGAGCCACTGCTCCTTGGCCGCCAAGGTCTCGGTCGGGTAGAGATCGTAGCTCATGATCCAGGGTAAGGGCACGTGCGCCGCCGTCGGCACCAGATCGGCCCAGAAAACGCCGTGCGCGCTCCCGCCGTCGAGCAGCACGATGCACATGTCGGCGTTGTGGCCGCGGACCTTGACGGCTTGCACGCCGGCGAGCGGCGCCACCTCGCCCGTGAAGAGCTCGACCTGCCCGGCGGCGAAGAGAGGTTCCCAGTTGCGGGGGTCGTAGCTCGCCCGGTCGCGAGCGTTGGGATGGCGTGCATGCTCCAGCTCGCCGCGCTCGAGCCAGTAGCGGGCCCGGGGGAAAAACGGCACCAGGCCGCCGGCCGTCTCGACGGTGTTCCAGCCGCAATGGTCGAAGTGGAGGTGGGTGAGCAGCACGTGGTCGATGTCGCCGGGCTCGACGCCGGCGGCAGCGAGGCGTTCCGGCAGCCGGCCGCCGCCCTCGCCGACGGCGAACTGGGCGTTGAACTTCGCATCGCCCTTGTTGCCGACCCCGGTATCGACCAGCAGCAGCTCGCCGCCGCTCTCCACCAACAGGCAGTTGGTCGTCATGCAGATGCGGTTCTCTTCGTCCGGCGGCTTTCGCTTCGCCCACAGGACCCGCGGCACCACCCCGAACATCGCGCCGCCGTCGAGCCGAAACTCGCCATCGGGAAGCAGGGTCAAGTGCAAGCGTCCGAGTTGCATGAGCGCGAAAGTCTAACCCGTTCTCGGCGGGAAGCCCAGGGCGTCGGCGATCGCCTGGCGGCACGCCACGGCCACCGCCCGGCGGTCTCCCGGCGGCGTCGCCAAGGGCTCGAGGAAGCAGACCTCGGCGACGATCTCGGGCTCCGCCAGCACCCGCCAGAGGTGAGACGGGAAGCTCTCGTCGCCGACGAACGGCGCCGTCGGGTGCGGCCCGCTGGCGCAGAGATAGCGGACCGCCACCGGCTGCACGACCGCCGCGGTCTCGAGAGCGGCGGCAAACAGCCGCGGGTAGAACGGCCGCAGCTCGACGCCCTCGGTCGTCGTGCCCTCGGGGAAGACGAGGACGCTGCTGCCAGCCCCGATGCTCGCCGTGATGCCACGGGCGATCTCCGCCGCCTGGCCGGCGCCCCGCGGGATGAAGAGAGTGCCGCCCTGGGCCGCCATCCAACCGAAGATCGGCCAGGTTCGGATCTCCGCCTTGGAGACGAAGGCCAGGCCGGCGACGCCCCCGATGAGCGGGATGTCGAGCCAGGAGACGTGATTGGCGACGAGGAAGACGGCGCTCTGCGGCGGCGCGCCGCGGCTCGTCACCCGCAGCCGCAGCAGGCGGCAGAGCCGGCCCATCCACCAGCGCACGCCCGGATGACCACCGGGAGGGCGCCCCAGCAGCCGGCGGCGCACCGCCAGGAAGAGCGCCAGACACCAGCCGGCACCGATGTGAACGAGGAGGAGGGCGCCGCGGTAGGCCCTACGGAGCAGCCGGCTGACTCGGCTGCCCCACGCCGCCGAGGAGGGCGCCTGCGGGATCGCCGGTGCGGGCGACGAAATGCCGGTGGTGTCGGGCGTTGAGTCGGTGGACATCGAGGAAGATCAGGGCGTCGGCGACGTTGAACTCCGGGTCCCAGCTGAGCTCCCCACAGACCCAGGCACCCAGCCGCAGATAGGCCTTGAGCAGGGGTGGGAAGCTCGGTTCGCCGGTCGCGACCGGACCGTCCGGGAGCGCCAGCCGCGGCCGCGCGCGCAGCGAGACCGGCGCCAGGTGCTCCCGTTCGACAACGTGCCGGATCGCCCGCGCGTTGCGCCCACCGTCCGCGAGCGGGATGCTAGCGCATCCGATCAGCGCATCGAAGCCGTGAGCGCTCACGTGCCGGGCGAGCCCGGCCCACAGCACCCCGATGGTGGCGCCGTTGCGCCACCCCGCCGCCACGCAGGTGCGGCCCACCTCGAGCAACCGCCCCGGCGCCGCCAGCACGCCACCCAGCTCGAACTCGGTCGCCGAGTAGAAGCTCCCGGCCTGGATCGCCGCAACGTCGCTCAGCAGGCGGGTCGAGGCCACCAGCGTACCGGTCTCGGCCTCGCGCACCAGCAGGTGATCACAGTAGGCGTCGAAGCGGTCGCTGTCGAGGCCCGGCCGCGGGCCGTAGAGCCTGGCGCCCATCTCGCCCGCGAAGATGCGGTGGCGCAAGGCCTGCGACTCCTCGACCTCGTCCCAGCTGCGGGCGATGGCGGCGACCAGGCGGGGCGCACGGGGGGCGGGCCGGGCGGCTGACAGGGGCTCGGACATGAGGGGCTCCTTTCCTCGGCGACGACCTGCCCACGCTAGCCACCGCCGGTGGCAGCCGCGTGGCGGCGGCGTGACGCCGCGCCGCCACCACGAAACCGCGCCGCGACCTGGCTCCGAGCCACCTTGACAGCTCCTGCCCGCCGCCCTAGTCTCATCGATCCAGAGCTTTAGATCACAGCTCCCGGCCTCGCGGGGCCGCCGCAACGGACCGCGAGCAAGAGCCAGGTGAAGGCGCGGAGGGCAGGCGATGGGCCTCAAGGAAGTGCTCGAGAAGATGAAGCTCGTGGAGCTCGACAGCGCACCGGCCGAGGCGCCGCCCTCGCTGCGGGTCACCCCGGCGTCGACCAGCGCCGCCGCGCCAGGCCACCAGCCGGCAGCTGCCAAGCCCGGTACCGCCAGCTCTCCCAAGGACGCGCTCGACGAGATCCTCCGCCAGATGCCGGCCGAGCCGCCGAAGATCGACGAGCGCAAGCTCGCCGACGCCGCACCGCCGGCCGGCGAGGCCGCCGAGGGCGGCGAGATCCCCGACTTCGATGCTGTCTACCGCGCCGCCGGGGTGGCGCCGCCGCCGCACGGCTTCTCGGCCTACAAGGTGCTCGAGATCCTCTCCTCGCCGGACCTCGGCGAGCTCAACCCGAAGGCCAAGGCTGGCGTCGTGCTGAGCTTCCTCAAGATGAACCCGTCGGGGCCGGTGCCGATCCACGAGGTGATTCAGGACGCCCTGCGGCGCGATCAGGCCCTCGATGGTTTCGAGGAGTTCCTGCTCAAGAAGCTCGACAAGACCCGCGCCGAGGCCGAGGAGCGCAACGCCAAGCTGCAGGCCGAGATCGACGAGATCGAGCGCCGCAACAAGGAAGAGATGGACACCAACCGGCGTAGGGTGGAGGCTGAGAAGGAGAAGGTGGCGACCTGGCAGGCGCGCAAGCGCCTCGAAGAGCGCCGCCTGTTCGACGCTGTCGCCCCCTTCGTCGAGGACAACCCGGTGACGGTGGGGGGTGCCGGCCGACCGGCTGCTCCCGAGGTCCCGGGCCAGGGCTCTTGAGGACCGCGACGCCGCCCCTCGGACGGGGACGAAGACGATCTAGAGCTCACGGTGCCGCGCGGCGGCGCCGCTGACGGAAAGGACTTGAGGACAACGCCATGTTCGCTCGCCTTGGAAGGCTCATTCGCTCCTGGATCGGCTACTTCATCTCCTTCGCGGAAGACCCGGAGGTCATGCTCCAGGAGTCGATCGAGGAGATGCGCAACACGCTGCCCAAGCTCAACCAGGTCTTGGTCACCACCCGCGCCACGGTGATCCGCCTGGAAGAAGAGAAGACCGAGCTCGCGCGCAAGGAGAAGCAACTGGTCAACTCGATCCAGGCGGCGCTCAAGGACGGCAGCCCCGAGGCCCGCCGCATCGCCGAGGACGACGCCTCCACCCTGCAGCAGGTGCGGATGGCCTTGCAGGCGACGACCGAGCAGCTCGAGAGCAGCCAGCACGCCTTCGAGAACGCCCAGATCACCGTCGATGACATCAAGACCAAGCTCAAGCAGAAGATCGAGCAGAGCCGCAAGGCGATCGCCGAGTCGAAGAAGGCGGCGGTGATGAAGAGCGCCGCCGACGCCTTGGTCGAGCTCGAGACCTACGGCACAGCGTCGACGGCCGACAAGTATCTCGAAGAGATCAAGCAGCGGGTGGCCGAGTCCAAGGCCGCCGTCGAGGTGGCGAGCGGTGGCCTCGACGTCGACCGCATCAAGACCGAGCGCAAGGCCCGGCAGATCCAGGCGCAGTCCATCCTGAACGAGTTCGAGGTCGAGATGGGCTTGAAGCAGCCCAACACGGTGCCCGAGGCGGCGCCCTTCCCCACCGCGCAGGCGCAGGCCGAAGGGCCGGCCAAGGTGCCGCAGGCTGGGGGCTGAGCCTCTGGCGGAGCGTCCGGCCTGCCCTCGTGCGGCCGGGCGCCACGCCGCGCAGTGCCGGGCGCGATAGACTGCCAGCCGCGAGAACCCCATCGTGCTCGAACGCTACCCCGCCCTGCGTCGCGCCCTGCTCAACCAATGGCAGTTGATCCTCGCTGCCGGGGCGACAGCCGCCTCCCTCGCCACCGTCTCGCCGCTCCCCCTCGTGCTCTGGGCCGGGGGCCAGCTGATCGCCATGCCCTTCCTCGTCGAGCGGCTGAAGAAGCGGCTGGAGATCGAGAAGAAATACGCCGAGCGACAGGCCGAGACGATGTCGCAGGAGCAGCGCTTCGAGCAGCTCTCGGCGGGGGCCAAGCAGCGTTTCATCGCCCTGCGCCGGGTCTGCGAGCAGATCCAGAACAACTACCGCAGCCTGTCGCCGGAGAGCCAGGGCATCCTCGCCGAGCAGCAGCGGAAGTTCGACGCCATCCTCGCCACCTGCCTGCGCCAGCTGTGGATCGTCGAGAGCTACGAGCGCATCGGCAGGACCGCGGACGCCGACCGGCTCGCCGAGGAGATCGGCCACGTCGAGCGCGCCGTGGAGAAGCCCGGGCTCGAGCCGCGGGTGCGCGAGGCCTGGTTGCAGAACCTCGGCATCAAGCGCAAGCTCCTCGAGACGATGAGCAGCAACGCCGCCAGCCGCGAGGCCGTGCTCGCCGAGCTGGACTCGCTCGAGTCCCTGCTCCAGCTGCTGCTCCAGAAGTCGGTCGCCACCAGTGACTTCGCCGCCTTCTCGGCCGAGGTGGACGACATCGTGGCGCAGGCCGAGTCCGACGCCGCCAGCGTGCGCGAGATGGAAGCCCTGCTCGGCGGCATGCCGGAGCTCTCGGCCGCGGCGCCGCTCTCCGACCGCCTGCGGACGGCCGAGGTGCCGCCGCCCCCGATTCCCTTCCAGGCCGAGCGCGGCCGCGCCCGCACCCGGCGTTGAGCCCCGCCGCGAGCCGCCCAGCCGGCCTGCCGCGGGCTCGCCGGCCGCTGCGAGCAGCCCCCAGGAGTCGCCGATGACCACCCCCACCACACCGCCGCCCCCTGCCGCGCCAGCCTTCACCGATTCCCTGCCCCCCTGGGCCGGGGACCTGGTGCGTGCCGTCCGCGCCAAGCAAGCCAACACTTTCGTGCTGCACGGCGTCACCGCCGACCTGGTGCCGGTGCGCAACGCGACGGGGCTGCGCTTCCTCTCGCTCGACGACTTCCTGGTCAGCGAGCTCTTCGGTGGCTGGCCCTCGATCCTCACCTACAACCGGGCCGAGGGCCTGGGTTTCGCCACCCCAGAAGCACGCACTCATTTTCAGGACCGGCTGCGGGCCTACGACGCCGTCCACGGCAGCAGCTGGGGCAGCCAGCCCCTGCCGCGTGACCCGGCCAACTGCTTCGCCCTCCTCGACTCTTACTTCCGCGCCTGCGCCGCGGCGAGCCCGGTGCGGCCGGTGGTCCTCTTGCTGCCCTTCGCCGAGACCCTGGTGCCGGCCGGCGACGCCTCCTACCGCACCCCCGAGGACCGCGCCGTCCTCGTCTACCTGCGACGCTGGGCCCAGAACCCGGCGCTGCTGGCCAAGAACATCGTCGTCGTGCTGGTGGCCGAGAGCCTGGCCGAGCTCGATCCGAAGTTCCTGCGCTCAGCGAGCTCCTGGGAGGTCGAGATCGTGCGCCCCGAGGCGGCCGAGCGCCTGGCCTACCTCGAAACCGTGCGCTCGCCGGAGTGGTACGCGCGGATGTGCGAGCTGCCCCCCGAGCGGCTCGCCGAGCTCACCGCCGGGATGACGCGCGTGCAGCTCGGCCAGCTCCTCGACGGCGCCGACGCTATGGCTGAGAAGCTCAGCCGTGAGCGAGTGCGCAAGGTCAAGAAGGAGGTCATCGAGACCGAGGGGTTGGGGCTCATCGAGTACGTCGAGCCGCGCTACGACCTCGCCATGGTGGCCGGCATGCCTGCCGTCAAGGAGCGCCTGCGGCGGGCGGCGCGGGCGATCGCCCGCGGCAACAAGGCGGCAGTGCCGATGGGCTACCTGGTCTGCGGCCCGGTGGGCAGCGCCAAGAGCTTCCTCGTCGAGTGCTTCTCGCGCGAGATCGGCTTCCCCTGCGTCAAACTGGCCAATTTTCGCTCGATGTGGGTGGGCTCCACAGAGGCGAACCTCGAGCGGATCCTGAAGATCCTCTCGTCGCTGACGCCGGTAGGGGTGATCATCGACGAGGCCGACGCCGCCCTCGGCAACCGCGAGGCCGGAGGCGACTCCGGCACCTCGAACCGCGTCTTCGCCAAGATCGCCGCTTTCATGGGCGACACCAAGAACCGCGGCTCGATCCTCTGGTTCCTGATCACCTGCCGGCCGGACCTGATCCCCATCGACCTCAAGCGCCAGGGCCGAGCCGAGGAGCACATCCCCCTCTTTTACCCGGAGACCGCCGGCGAGTACGACGAGATCTACGCCGTGATGGTGCGCAAGCTCGGCCTCAAGACCAAAGTCGAGAAGCTGTCGAGCGCCGTCGAGGAGAAGAACCTTCTCGGCCTCTCCGGTTCGGACCTCGAAGCAGTGCTGGTGCGCGCGGCCCTGGAGGCCGAGGCGGACGGTTCGGGCGAGGTGAGCGCCGAGCACCTCCACGCCGTCTTCGCCGACTTCATCCCCACCACCCACACGGTCGAGCGCGAGCTCCAGGAGCTCGTCGCCGTGCTCGAATCGACCAGCCGCGAGCTGCTCCCCGCCCGCTACCGCGAGCTCGACCGCGCCCGCCTCCAGGCACGGATCCAGGAGATCAAGCTGGAGCTGAAGTACTTCTGAACCGCGCCGGCCGGGCACACAGCTGCCGCAAGCGCGCCAGAAACTCGCTGCGGGGAATCTCGGCGGCGCCGAAGAGGGTGGGGGTCGGGGTCTTGACCTGGCAGTCGATCAGCTCGATCCCCAGCTCTGCCGCCTGCTCGACGAGCCAGGCGAGGGCGAGCTTCGAGGCGCCCGAGACCTCGTGGAACATCGACTCGGCGAAGAAGGCGCCGCCGATCACCACGCCGTAGAGGCCACCGACCAGCTCGCCGTCCTGCCAGGTCTCGACGGCATGGGCGTGGCCGGCGGCCGCCAGCGCCTCGTAGGCGGCGATCATCTCGGGGCCGATCCAGGTACCGTCCTGCTCCTTCCTCGGCGCCGACGCGCAGCGGCGGATGACCTCGCCGAAGGCCGTGTCGAGGCGCATCTCGAAACCACCGCGGCGCGCCAGGCGCGCCACCGAGCGGGGCACGTGCGCGCCCCCCGCGAGCAGCACGAAGCGCGGATCGGGCGAGTACCAGAGGATGGGCTCACCGGCGGAAAACCACGGAAAGAGGCCTCGGCGGTAGAGGGCGAGCAGCCGCTCGGGAGCCAGATCGCCACCGACGGCCACCAGGCCCTCGGCGATCGCCTCGGCGAGCTCGGGGACGAGCTGAGCAGCCTCGGCAGGCAGCGGAGTAAACGGCAGCGGCGGCGCGGGTGCCGGCTTCCCGCCCTGCCGCCCTGCCCCCGGCGCCGCCTCGCCGCCGGGTGGGCCCGGAGCCGGCGGCGGCACCGCAGAGCTCACAGCTTGGGGAAGCGGGCGAGGATCTCGCGCAGCAGCTCGACGAACTCCGGCGAGCTCTGGATCCCCCGGCGCCAGGCGACGCCGCGGTCGATCAGGTTGTAGGTGCCCTGGATGCGCGCTCCCGGCACGATCTGGCCATCGGCGGTGCGGTCTCGCCCGAGGAGCCACAGAGTGTCCGAGACCTCCATCGCGGCCGAGATGTCGTGCGTCACCACGATGATGGTGTTCTCCTCGTCGAGCGAGGCCACCTCCTGGATGAGCTCCACCACCCTCTCGATCGCCACCGGGTCGAGGCCGGAGAAGGGCTCGTCCATCAGCAGGAAGTGCTCGCTGCACATGAACTGCTGGGCGATCGCCACCCGCTGTCGCTGGCCGCCGGAGAGCTGCGCCGGATAGTGGCCGGCACGGTCTTCGAGGCCGAAGCGCTGCAGGTAGTCCGTCGCCTTTCTTTTCGCTTCGGCGGCCGTGTGACCGGCTTGCCGGCCGGCGACCAGCAGGTTGCCGAGCACCGTGCGGTGCATGAAGAGCGGGTAGCTCTGCGCCACGACCCCCACCTGGCCGCGCTCGACCGGCGTTGCTCGCGGCCCGAGGAGCACCCTGCCGGCCGTCGGCTGATCGAGGCCGGCGAGCAGGCGGAAGAGCCGCGTCTTGCCGATCCCCGAGGGCCCGAGCAGGCCCACCACCTGGCCCGTTACCTTGCCGGGCCGACGCAGGTCTTTGATCTCCAGGTTGACGTCGCGGAGGATCAGGTTGGTGCCCAGGGTGAGGTGGACCCCCTCCACCTTGAGCAGGGAATCGCCATACTCGTAGTCGGGAGGGGCCATCACCGCTTCTCCAGGGTCAGCTCGGCGTAGGGGCAGACCAGGCGCTTGAGCCAGCCGAGGGCGTAGTCCTGCAGCACGCCCACCACCAGGATGACGAGCTGGATCGCGAAGACCTCGGGGAGCAGGAAGTGCTTGTTCTGGTTGAGCAGCATCGCGCCGATGCCACCCTCCGAGCGGGCGATACCCTCGACCATGGTGAGCATCATCCAGCCGATCGCGGCGTTCTGCCGCAAGGCCTCGAAGGCCTTGTCGGCCGTGCCCAGGACGACCACCTCCCACACCACCCGCCACTCGCCCATGCGCAGCGTGCGGGCGTGATCGAAGTTGTCCTTGGGGATCGCCGCCACCACGTCGTTCATCGAGGTGACGAAGAACACGGTCATCCCGAAGACGAGCAGGGCGACCTTGAGCGGCCGGCCGCCGCCGAGCAACAAGGTGAAGAGGAAGGTCAGGCCGATCAGGCCCAGGAAGCGGCCCTTGGCCACCGCCGAGGCGATCGGCCGGAAGAACGCCACCACGGTGAGGTACGACAGCAGGAGCGAGATCACCAGCGTCCAAGCCAGGGCCTCGAGGTTCACCCCCAGGCTGGTGAGGAGCTCGCGGCCCAGCCCCTCCTCGGTCCACAGCTGGCCGAGAGCGCGGAAGACCTCGGCCGGCTTGGGGATCACCTCGAGAGGCGAGGCGGCCCAGAAGGCCAGGGCCGCCAGGGCCTGGCCGGCCATCAGCAGCTGCATCACCTTGCCGGAGACCACCCGGTTCGGTGCGAACAGGTTCTGCAGGATGCCGCCTCCCCCCTGCCGCCGCACTGCAACGCCGCCGGCCGCGCTCATCGTCGCCTCGCTCCTTCAGCTGCCTTGGAGCACCGCCTCAGTTGGCGGTGCCGGACGTCCCGAGCACGATCTCTACCCGGCGGTTCTGCGCCCGCCCCTCGGCCGTCGAGTTCGGCGCCACGGGGTTGGTCTGGCCGTGGGCGAAGATGCGCAGGCGACCGGCCGGGAAGTTGACCGGCGAGCGGCTCTCCAGCCACTGCTTGACGGCGAAGGCGCGCTCCTCGGAGAGCTGCATGTTGGAGTCCGCGTTGCCCGCGCTGTCGGTATGGCCGTGGACCTCGACGATCGTCGAGCTGGCGACCAGCAGGTCGCGCAGCAGCTGCTCGAGCTGGCGCTGGGCGTCGGCGGTGAAACTGGCCCGACCGGAGTCGAAGTTGATCTGCCAGGAGCGCCGCGAGACGACGTTCGACAGCCGCTCACCCTGGGTGAAGGTCGGCTTCTCGGCGGTCGCCAGGGAGACGCCCTGCCGCTTCTGGATGCCCTCGATGTAGGAGGTGTCGAGGATGTCGCGCACCGCCGGGTAGTTGGGCACCAGGTCCGGGTACTGCGCCACCACGATGTCACCGAACACCTGGTAGGTGGCGGCAAAGAGGTTCGAGGCGCCGCTACCGAGGCCGAAGAGGAGCAGGTTGTCGGCCAGGTTGTTGACCGACGAGCCGCCGAGCTCGACCATCAGGCCCTGCTTGTCGCGCTCGACCGTGCCCTTGAAGTACTTCTCCCAGTATGCCGCGTCGGCGCCCTGCTCGTTGTAGACCTCGGCGCTGATCGCGGCCCCACGGGAAAGCGCCGCTGGGCTCGCCTTCACCTGGTCGCCGGCCGCGAAGATCGACGACAGCATGCCTTCGACCACCGGCCGGTTGCTCTTCATCCACTTGTCGATGCCGATGATGGTGTTCGGCATCTGCGAGGCGTACTCCTTCGTCGAGACGATCGACACCAGACCGCCGCGCTTCTCAGCCACGATCACGTCGCCCGGCGTCCAGGTCACCACGCCTTCGACGCAGACGCGCTTGCTCTGCCCCGTGCGCACGCCACCGTGCACCACCGGACGGTCCTCGCAGTAGTTGGCGAGGTATTTCTGCGAGGCATCGATGTAGTTGTCGGCGTTGACCCAGTTCAGGCAGTCCGGGTCGTAGGTGCGCTCGTCCGGGTTGTTGCACAGGCCGTTGTCGCCCAGCCACTTCTGGGCGATGTTCCAGTCGCCGTCGCGCAGCACGCCGGAGACCAGGCCGCCGCGCGAGCTGCGCGGATCGCTCTTCCAGCTGGGCGGCCCCATGAACTTGTCCTCACCCCGCGAGTAGCCGGCCGAGCCCACCACCTTGGCCTTGTACTCGGGGCCCAGGCGGCCTAGCGTGTCGTTGACCGCCTTCAAGAAGGTGGCGGCGCCGTCGCCCATGATGGCCACGAAATGGGCGCCCTTGCGCGGCTGCGGGTTGCCGTTCTTGAGCTCCTGGGCGAAGGCCACCAGGTCTTCCTGCATCTTGGGCACGTCGTCCTGGCGGATCAGCTTGAGGTTGACGCCGTTGCTGCACATCAGGCTGCCGGAGGTCGCCTGCGGGCCGCCGTTGGCGAGCATCAAACCCATCTGGGCGTTCCAGGCCCACACCAGGTAACGGACCTCGGGCATGTTGGTGCAGCCGGCGCCGGTGCCCGGCAGGCTGACGCTGCCGCTCTGCGAACCCGGCTGCGAGGGCAGCGCCGGCAGGTCGGCCCGCGGCGGCACCTGCGACGGCCGCGCCTTGGCGCCCGGGATGATGCGGTCGAAGACGCTGGGCGCGAACTGCTTGAGCCCGAAGAAGATGATCACCAGGCCAAGGACGACCAGGATCAGCTTGCCGAGGGGGGTGAGTTTCATCGTGTCTACCTCAGAGGGAGAAGAGAATGGACGGAAGGACAGAAGGAGGTAACGCGCGGCTCACCGCGAGCCCCTGCGCTGCATTGGTGCGGTCGCCGCCCCTGCCGTTACTCGGCCGGGGGAACGCCATCCGCCGTCGCGGGCGCCGGGCCAGCCGGCTCCTCTTCCGTCTCGCTCGTCGCCATGGACTCGAAATCGCTCGGCTTCAGCTCGGGAAGCCGGCGCACGAAGGCCACCAGGGACCAAAGGTCTTCCTCGCTGTTCGCGAAGCCGAAGCCTGGCATGCCGGTGAACTTGATCCCGTTCTTGATCACCCAGTAGAGCTCGCCGTCGGTCGCCTTCTGCACGCGCGGGAAGTCGAGGCTGGGCGGCACCGGGGTGAGGCCCATCGCCAGGTCGTCCGGGCTCACCCCAGGAGCGCCGTGGCAGGTGACGCACTGGCTGCGGAAGAGCTCGAAACCCTGCCGGACGCGGGCCGGGTCGCTCAGCAGCGGCGCCTCGATGCCACGCGCGTGGCGGGCGATCGAGCGCTCCTTGATGGTGCTGAGCAGCCAGTCCTCGACCGCCGACGGGCTGGCAGCCGAGGAGACGTCGAAGGTCCCAGAATAGACCCAGGCGCCCAGGCCGATGGCCAACACGAGGAGCAAGGCGAGGAGGTTGCGCAGGGCCTTCATCGGGGTCGTGGGGTCTCGAATCCGCTGCTACGCATGAAACGAAGGCATTATGCCACGCCCACCGGCGCCGCTCTCAGGGCAGCCGTGAGCCCGGCCGCGCCGAGGTCGCGCCAGCAGTAGCCGCGCCGCGGTGCCGAGCGGCGCTCACCTGCACGGCCGCCGTGCGCGCACCGAGGCGGCGGTGGAGCCCCTCGCGCAACGCCTCGCTGGCCGGGTCGGCGGCGAGGTTGTGGTGCTCGCCGGGGTCGGCCAGGTGGTCGTAGAGCTCGACGGCGCCGGGCTCCCATTCCGTGTAGCGATAGCGGTCGGTGCGCAGCGAGCGCGCCAGGTGCGTGGGCTCGCCGCCGAGCCAGATCCAGGTCAGAGCACCGCGCTCGTCGCAGCGCTTCGGGTTGGCGAGGAAGGGCTTCAGGCTGCGACCGTCGAGGCCGGGCTCGGGCGGCAGGCCGGCGAGGTCGAGCACCGTGGGGACGAGATCGGCCTGCTCGACGACGCAGGGCACCGCCTGCCCCTTGGCCACCCCGGGTCCGGCGATCACCCAGGGCACGCGCGCCGTCTCCTCGAAGAGGGTCATCTTCTCCCACAGCCCGGCGTGCTCGCCGAGGTGCTGGCCGTGGTCGGAGGTGACGACCACCAGCGTGTTGCGATCGAGCTTGGTCTCGGCCAGGGCGGTGAGGATGCGACCCAGCTGCTCGTCGAGGAACGAGGCGCCGGCGGCGTAGGCGGCACGGACCTCCCGCTGGCGGGCCTCCGGCAGGCTGGGGCGCACGGTGGCGAATTTGAAGGCGATCGACGGCACGTCGGCGCGGTCATCCGCCGGGGCGACGGCGAGCGAGATCCGCGCCGGCTCGTAGCGGCTGGCCCAGCGCGCCGGCATCGGCCACGGCGGATGGCTCGACAGCAGGCCGACGGCGGCGAAGAAGGGCTTGCCGCCCGGCGTCGCCGCCACCCGCCGCAGGAACTCGATCGTCCTCTCGGCGACCCGGCTGTCCTCCAACCAGACGCTCTCGCGGTCGCTCACCGGCTGGCCGAACAGCCGGTCGACGGCGAGCGGCGTGTTGGCCACCGGCTGGCCCGCGCGGCGCTGCCGCTCGCGGGCCGCCGCCAGCTCGGGCAGCGGCTGCGGCTTGCGCAGTTTGGGGTAGGGAGCGTCGAAGTGGAGGTCGTTGAGGTCCGCCACCTCGTCGAAGGGCGCCGCATCGTCGAAGGTCGAGTGCAGCACCTTGCCCGAGCGGAAGGTCTGATAGCCGCGTTCGGCGAGCATGGCCGGCAGGAAGCGCAGGTTCGGCAGGTACGAGAGCGGCGGGATCAGGTTGTTGAACACCCGCGTCGTCTCCGGCGTGAGGCCAGAGAGCAGCGTCACCCGCGACGGGTTGCAGATCGGGTAGCTGCTGTAGGCGTGGTCGAAACGGGCCCCGCGGGCGGCCAGGCGATCGAAGCTCGGGCTCTGCACCTCGCGGTCGCCGTAGGCGCCGAGGCGGGTGGTGAGGTCGTCGGCGACCACCAGCAGGACGTTCGGCCTGGGTGGCGCCGCCGGCTTCGCTGCCGGCCGGGAAGATGCTGCCGGGAGGGCTGCCGACAGGGGCCCGGCCGCGCAGCCCAGCGCGAGGCAAAGGCCGAGCGAGGGGCCGAGGAGTCGGCAGGTCGCCGGTGCGCTCGACACCGGCGGGCGCGGCGCCGCGCACAAGCAGCCGCCGCGGCGTGCCGGGTGTCTTGGAAACCCTGCTTGTCCGCGGCGAGCGCCGCGATCGCCGCCGCCTCCTGCGCGGGATCGGCGATGAAGCTCTTGAGCGGCGCGCTGAAGTTGGTGCGCCCCACGGCAAAGCCGATGAAGCCCGGCACCGGCGCTGCGACCCGCAGCCACTCGTAGACCTTCTCCTGGTTCGAGCCGCGACCGAGCAGGATGCAGCCGACGTTCGCCCGGCTCTCGCCGTTCGCCGCGCGGCCGTCGCGGGCCTGGGCGGCCACCGCCTCGGCGTCCGCCCGGCGGTCAAGGCCTTCGATCTTCCAGATGTCGGGCTCGATGCCAAAGCCCTGGATGGCGCGGATCGCTTCGACCATCACCCGCGGCCGGACCTCGGTGTCGAAGGCGGCGCCGGCGGCCTTCTCCTCGGGTGTGGTGGCCCCCACCAAGAGCTCGAACATGAAGGTGTGGTCGTCGGTTGCGTGGATGTAGTCCGAGAGGAGTTTCAGGCGGGTGAGCTGCTCGGCGTTCTGCGCCGCGTCACCCTGGGGGTGGAAACGCACCAGCACCTTGATCATGTCCGGCTGCATGAAGCGGATATGGTCGACCCAGCGGGCTCCGTACTCGAAGTCGAAGACGTCCTGGCCGGTCTTCTCGACGCAGACCGCGACCGGAACGCCCTTGCGGCGGGCGTCGGCGATGATCTGGGCGCCGAACTGGGTGTCGACCAGCAGGCCGACGCTCGCGCGCGGGACGCCCATCTCGATCGCTCGCAGCAGCCCGCGGTAGACCACGTTCTTGGCGCGGGCCACCTGGATGAACTCGTCTTTCTCGGGCTCGATCGCCGGCTGGCCGGGGATCCCGAAATAACCCTTGGTGAAGCTGCCACGATGATCAAAGGGCTGAACGAACAGCGGGCGTGAGTAGCCGATCGACTTCATGAGGGGGTCCTCTCCGCGGGAGATCAAGGTCCGACGACGGGCACCAACCGAACGGCCCGGATCTTAGCATCGCTCCTCGGCCGGGCTTGGTGGCAGCCGGTCGCTCGTGGCACCATCGGCCGGCGAGCCAGGCCGGCCTGCTCCCGACCGCATGAGCCCCGAACGCTTCCTCCGCCTGCGCACCACTCTCGAGCGCCGCCAGCCCGACCTCACGGTGCTGCTCGAGAACGTCCACAAGCCCCACAACCTGGGCGCCATCCTGCGCACCTGCGATGCCGTGGGCGTGCTCACCGCCCACGCCGTGGTGCCGGGGGGCGGTGGCGTGCGCCGCAGCAGCAACTCGGCCGGAGGCAGCGGCAAGTGGGTCGACGTCGAGACCCACGCCACCGTAGACGACGCCGTGGCCCAGCTGCGCAGCGCCGGCCTGCGCATCGTCGCCGCCCACCTCACCCCCACGGCGGTCGACTTCCGCGACCTCGACTTCACCCGACCTACCGCGCTCCTCCTCGGTCAGGAGAAGTACGGGGTGACGGCGGCGGCGGAAGCGGCGGCCGACGACTGCGTGGTGATCCCCATGCTCGGCCTCGTCACCTCACTCAACGTCTCGGTGGCGGCGGCGCTGATCCTCTTCGAGGCCCAGCGGCAGCGCCAGGCGGCCGGCCTCTACGCCAGCAGCAGGCTAGCAGCGGACGAGCGCGCCCGGCGCCTCTTCGAGTGGGCCTATCCCGAGCTGGCCGCCTACTGCCGGCGCCAGGGCCTCGCCTACCCGCGCCTGTCGGCCGACGGCGACCTGCTCGACCCCATCACCTGAGATCTCGGACCGGGCCCGGGCCGTTCAGGCCTCGGCGCCGGCCAGCCCCTCACGCAGGGTGCCCAGGAAGTCCGCCGCCTCGGGGGCGACCACCACGGTGAGCCGATCGCCGGGCTTGAGGCGGGTGCGCGCCGTCACCACCTGCGAGCGGCCACGGCGTTCGAGGGTCACGATCAGGCAGCCTTGGGGCAGTCCCAGCTCGCGGACCTCGCGGCCGGCGAAGGGTGCCTCGCGGTGGACGTCGAGCTCCAAGAGGAGGGCGCCCTCCGGCCGCTCGTGGGCCGAAGAACGGGCCAGCTCGCGCTCGAGGAGGGCGTCGTAGATCGGCTCCTCGCCCAGCAGGTCGGCCATCCATTGGGCCGCGAAGCTCGCGGTCAGCAGCGGCAGCATCAGCGAGTAGCTCTCGGTCATCTCGAGCATCAGCACGATGCCGGTCAGCGGCGCCCGCACGGTGGCGGCGAAGAGGGCTGCCATGCCGGCCACCGCCCAGGCACGCGGCTCGCCGGCGAGCTCAGGCGCCAGGGCGGCGGCGACGAGGCCGGCGGCGAGACCGCCCTGCGAGCCGAGCACCAGCAAGGGGGCAAAGATGCCGCCGGGTGCGCCGGTGCCGAAACTGGTGATGGTGAGCAGGTAGCGCAGGGCGAGGGTGACGAGCAGGGCCGAGGCGAGGCCGCCACCCAGCAGGGCCCGTTCGACCAGGGTGGCGCCGCCGCCGACCATCACCGGCTGCCACCAGGCCACCAGGCCCACGGCACCACCGACGCTCGCCGCCGCTGCCACCTTCCAGCGCTCCGGGACGCCGTCGAAGAAGCGCAGCACGGCGAGGACGCCGCGGTTGAAGGCGACGCCGAGAAGTCCTGCTGCGGCACCGAGCAGGGCGAAGAGGGGCACGGCGGTCACCGGTGGCGCGGCGATCGGCAAGGTGTGGAAGACCGCCTGCTGGCCGAGCAGGAGCCGGCTGACGCTGTCCGCCGTCACCGCGGCGAGGAAGGTGGCGGTGAAGATGCCGGCGGCGAAGTTCTTCTGGATCTCCTCGAGGACGAAGATCAGCCCGGCCAAGGGCGCGTTGAAGGCGGCGGCGAGGCCACCACCGGCGCCGGCGGCGATCAGCACCTGCCGCTCGTGGGAGGAGGCTGGATAGAAGCGGGAGACGAGGCGGCCGAGGGCGCCTCCCATCTGGATCGTCGGCCCCTCACGGCCGAGGGCCAGGCCGGAGGCGATCGCCGCGATGCCACCGCCGAACTTGACACTGATCAGCGACCAGACGGGCATCGGCCGCAGGCGGTGCAGTACGGCTTTCAGATGTGGGATGCCGCTGCCGGCAGCGGGCGGTGAGAAGCGGCGGACGAGGAAGACGGCGAGGGCGACGCCGGCGGCGGCGAGCAGCACGAAGAGCGCGAGACCGGGCAGACCGTGGGGACGCAGGGCGGCGATCAGCTCGCTGCGCCCGGCCTCCACCAGCTCGACGGCGGCGCGGAAGAGGGAGGCCACCAGGCCGACCAAGAGGCCGACCGCGATCACCCGCGGGAAGAGGCGGCGACGGCGCTCGTGCCGATGCCGCAGGGCCTCGACGAGCCCGCGGTCCGGGCTCGCCGGCGCCGGCTGCCGCTCCCCCGCCCTCAGCTGGTCCGTGGACACCTTGGCATTGTACCCGCTCACCCCCATGGACCGGGTCGATGGCTTCGAGCGGCGGAGGGAGGCGTAAATTTACGCCCAACTAACTCTTGACTTACGCCTTTTTTACGCCTACTCTCTCGTTGTGCTCAGCGTTGCCCCCATCTCCCCTCCGCTCGCTTCGCAATCCGAGCTTGAGCCGCCGGTCGGGGTGGTCCCAAACACCCCTGCCCTGCGACCTCCCCGGCCGGCGCTCAAGGTTTTGCATGACAGTGTATCGCAGCCTCCAACCGCCCAGGACCCGCGGCTGAGCGCGCAACCACTGGGCGCTCAGCGACTAGGCACCCAACAACTGGGAGCTCAGCTGCTGGGCGCCCAACTGCTGAGCGGTCGCGAGCTGAGCCGGCGCCGCCGTCAGCTGGCCGACAGCCAGCCCCTGCCCAGCGCCGAGCCCCAGCTCGACCAGCTGCTCGGCGGCGGGCTCGCCCGCCGTACCCTGGTCGAGCTCGTCGGCCGCCGTTCCAGCGGCCGTTTTTCCCTCGTCGCCACACTCCTCGCGGCGGTGACCCGCACGGGCGAGGCCGCCGCCCTGATCGACCTCGGCGACAACCTCGATCCGCAAGCCGCCCACGGCCTCGGCGTCGACCTCGAACGGTTGCTCTGGCTGCGCCCACGGCGCCTGCGGGAGGCCCTCGCAGCCACCGAGATCGTCCTCGCCGGTGGCTTTCCCTGCGTCGTCCTCGATCTCGGCCTGCCGCCGCTCGCCGGGCGGGTGCCGGAGAGCTCCTGGTTGCGGCTGGCTCGCGCCGCCATGGAGCACGAGGCCGCCGTGCTGGTCTCCACCCCCTACCGGGTGAGTGGTCCCGCCGCCACCACCGTCCTGGCCACCGATCGCCGCCGCAGCTGCTGGCAGAGCACGGGGCAGAGCCCCCTGCTGCTCGCCGGTCTCGCCAGCCAGCTGAGCATCGAGAAGAAGCGGGGCGGCGCCCCGGGAGCACAGGGCGAGATCGGTTGGCGGACGAGCCCCCTCGTGGCCCGCGACCAAGCGGCCACCGCCGCGCCGGCTCAACGCCGGAGCGAGGCCCCTGCCCTGCTGCGCAAGACGGGTTGAGGGAGGACGCCCGTTGCGCCATGCGGTCGGTCCGCCTCGCCTGCGTCGTCGTCCCCCTCTTCCCGCTGGCCGCCCGCCTGCGCAGCGAGCCGGAGCTGGCCCGTGAAGCGCTCGCCATCTTCGACGGCAACGGCAGCCAGGCCCATCTGGTGGCCGCCACCCGCCCAGCGCGGCGGGCCGGCCTCAAAGTCGGCCTCACCCTGCACCAGGCGCGGGCCCTGCTTCCCAAGCTGGTGGTGCGCGCCCGTGACGCCGACTGCGAGCGCTCGGCCCAGGAAGCCCTCGTCGAGGCAGCCGAGGCCATCTCGCCGCGGGTGGAGGACGCCGGTGAAGGCGTCGCCTTCCTCGACCTGAGCGGCCTCGAGCGTCACTTCCCCGGCGAGTCGTTCGAGCCCCGGGTGGGGCAAGCGATCCTCGAGATCGCCGCCCGCACCGACCTGCCGGTGCGGGTGGGGATCGCCAGCAGCAAGCTCACCGCCCGCCTCGCCGCCGACCTGCCCAACTCCCCCACCGTGGTGAGCGAGGGCGAGGAAGCGGCCTTCCTCGCGCCGTTTCCCCTCCAGCACCTCTCACCCGAGCTGCACGTCGCCCATGCCCTGCAGCGCTGGGGAGTGCGTTCGCTGGGTGACCTCGCCCGCCTCTCCGCCGCCGAGGTACGCAGCCGGCTCGGCAAGACCGGCCACGAGCTGCACGCCATCGCCCGCGGCATCGATCCCCGCCCCCTGCTGCCCCGCCAGCCACCACTCCACTTCAGCGAGGCGATGAGCCTCGACTGGCCGCTGGTGGCCCTCGAGCCCTTCCTCTTCCTCGCCCGCACCGCCCTCGAGCGGCTCTGCCGGCGCCTGGAGACGCAGGGGCTGGCAGCCCAACGGCTCGAGGTCGAGCTGCGCCTCGAACCCGAGGGCTTCTACCAGCGCAGCCTCGAGCTGCCGGCGCCCACCCACGACGCCAAGACCCTGCTCACCCTGATCCGCCTCGAGCTGGAGGCCCGGCCGCCGGGGGCCGCCGTGGTCGGCTTCCGTTTCATCTCCCATCCCGACCGGCCGCGCGAGGCGCAGCTCACCCTCTTCGGCCCCACGGCCCTCTCTCCCGACCGCCTGGGCACCACCCTCGCCCGCCTCTTCGCCCTCCTCGGGCCGGAGCGGGTGGGGGCGCCGGGGCTGGTCGACGGCCATCGGCCCGAACGCTTCGCCCTGGTGCCCTTCGCGCCACCCCCGCCGCCGCCCGTGCGGCGCTCGCCCCCCCGCGGCCAGGGCCTGCTCAGCGTGCGGGTGCTGCGACCGCCGATCCCCGTCGAGGTGTTGCTGCACGACCCCGCCCCGCAGCCCGCGAGCGGGGCCGAGCCCGCCTCGCCCCGGCTCCTCGCCGTCGAGCCCAAAGCCGCGGCGGCAGCGGGTAAGCGCCCCGAGGTCCGCGGCCGGGTCCGGGTGGCCTCCGGCCCCTGGAAGCTCGAGGAGGAATGGTGGTCCCAGGCCCCGGTCGAGCGCGACTATTGGGACGTCGAGCTGGCGAACGGCGGCCTCTACCGTCTCTACCAGGACCATGCAAACGGCGAGTGGTTCGTCGACGGGATCTACGACTGAACGGCGGCAGCCGGCAAAGCACCATCCGGGATACCATCGCCCGATGCGCCACGGCTACCCCCTCGTCGAGCTGCACCGCCACCTGGACGGCAACGTCCGCCTGGAGACCATCCTCGACCTCGGGCGCCAGCACGGCCTCGACCTGCCGGCCTGGACGCCCGCAGAGCTGCGCCCGCACGTGCAGGTGATGAGCACGGTGCCGGACCTCCTCGGCTTCCTCGCCAAGTTCGACGTGCTGCGCCGCATCCTGGTCGACTACGACGCCATCCGCCGGATCACCCGCGAGAACCTCGAGGACGCCGTGCGCGAGGGCATCGACTACATCGAGCTGCGTTTCTCGCCCTACTTCATGGCCGAAGAGCACGAGCTCGATCCGATCGGGGTCACCGAGACGATCTGCGACACCATCGCGGCGGCGACGGACCTTCCCGTGCTCGCCCGCCCGATCGTCATCCTGTCGCGCACCTACGGCCCGGCGCTCGCCGAGATCGAGCTCCAAGCGGCCCTCGAGCTGCAACCCAAAGGAGTGGTGGCGATCGACCTCGCAGGCGACGAGGCCAACTTCCCCGGCGACCTCTTCCTCGACCACTTCGAGCGGGCCCGGGCCGCCGGCCTGCGCGTGATCGCCCACGCCGGCGAGGCCGCCGGGCCAGGCTCGGTGTGGCAGGCGGTCTTCGAGCTGCAGGCAGAACGGATCGGCCACGGCGTGCGCGCCAGCGAAGACCCCAGCCTCCTCGCCCAGCTGGCCGAGCGGCGGGTGGCCATCGAGAGCTGCCCGACGAGCAACCTGCAGACGAGCACGGTGGCGAGCTACGCCGCGCACCCCCTGCCGGAGTTCCTCCGCCGCGGGCTGCTCGTCTCGCTGTCGACCGACGACCCTTCGATCAGCGGCATCGACCTCGCCCACGAGTACCAAGTAGTGCAGGATCAGATGGGCCTCTCGGCGGCCGAGTGCCGGCAGCTGCAGGAAAACGCCCTGGCCACCGCCTTCCTCACCGACGGCGAGCGCCAGGAGCTTGCCGCCCGCGCCTCTCTCGACGCCTGAGCAGCGGCCCCGCGCCAGCCCAGCCGGGCCGACGCCACCGCACGTTCCCCGCCAAAAAACAACAAGGCCCTCACCCCATGCGGGGAGAGGGCCCGAAATCCCTGCCCGAAGTCCCTGGCGGTCAGGGAGGGCTACGCCGGGCTCAGACCTCGCGCCGGCGGCGCATCATGAAGGCGCCACCGAGGGCGAGGAGAGCGGCCAGCACGCCGAGACCGATGCCGTCGAGGGTGGGGATGCCCGGCGGGCCCGGAGCGTCCGGCGGCACCGGCGGCTCGACGCCCGTGCAGGTGACGAGCGAGATATCGTCGACGAAGAAGTTGGTCACCACGCCGCTGTTGGTGATCGAGTGGACCTCAAGGGTGTGGGAGTTGCCGTCGGCGAAGGAGGTGACGTCAACGGTGTGCTCGCTGTAGCCGAGGGTGCCGCAGATGGCGTTGGTGGCATCGAGGCTGAACACCTGGGTGCCGTCGATGGTCACCTCGACGAAGTCCGACGCGCTGCCGCTGCAGACGAAGGCCTCGATCCAGAAGCTCAGCAGAGCGCTGTCACCCGTCGGGATGACGATCGACTGCGTGGTCGAGCCTTCCTCGAAGCCAGCGAAGCCACCGAACCAGGCCCACCAGTTACCGGTGCGCGGGCCCGTTCCAGTGCCCGTGCCGCAGAGGCCGACGGTGCACAGCGGGGTTCCGAAGTTGGTCGACGCCTCGGTCCAGGCGGCGCTGGGGCTGCCGCCCTCGTAGCTGGGGTCACTCACCACGTTGGCGTTGACATTGACCGCGTCCGAGTTGTTCGAGGCGTCGTCAAGATCATCGCCAGCGACCGTCGCGGCGAAGCTCGCCGGGCCGCAGGAGGCCAGCTCGACGGTCACCGTGCAGGAAACGCTGGCGCCGTCGGCGAGCGTCCCGATCGCCCACGGGAACGAGCCGCAGGTGGCGCTGACGATCGACAGGTTAGCGCTCAGCGAAGCCGTCACGTCGACGCCGGTTGCGTCGCCCGGACCGTTGTTGGTCACCTGCAGATCGATGTCGAACTGGTCGCCGGCGTCGGCCGTGGTCACCGCGGAGGTCGCCGTCAGGGCCAGGTCCGGACCGTTGCCACCGAGCGAGATGTTACCGGGGCCGCTGAGGGTGTTGGTGAAGGTGCCCTCGTCGCCGTTGCCGAAAGCGCTGGTGACGAGGAAGTACGGCGTGCCGGCCGTCAACGCCTGGCCGAGGATGTCCGAAGTGCCGATGCCGCCGCCGCCGTCGTCGTTCGAGGCGATGCAGTTGGTCGGCTGGTTCGGCGGGTTGGGGTCGAAGCTGTTGGCGTACAGGTGGATGTAGCCATCGTAGCTCTGCACGCTGTTGATGTCGTAGTTGCCATTGGCGTCCACCACGAAGGCCTGCACGTGGTAGCGGACGGGGCCGAGGCCGGAGATCGTCGGGCCGCAGCCGATCGGCCGGTCCCATTGCGGGCCACCAACGTTGGTCGAGCTGTACATCACCGTGTTGGTGGGGCTCGACGTCGGCACCCCGGTGGGGGTGGTGCCCTTCAGGGCCACCTCGTCGATGGGTGGTTGGGGCTGCTTGACGCGGGGGTCGGCAGCCTGGCTGGCGCTCGCTGCGACCAGCAGCGCGGCACCAGTGAAAGCAAGTGCGAGACGATTGCGGTGGCCCATGGGTTCTCCTTCGCCCGAGACTCGAAATGAATCCTTCAGCCAGGACTGAAGATCGCTCTACGTGAACTGGCAGACTGTAGCAGTCGAAGGAAGATCGATCAAGGGTGAAGGCCGGGAATCGGGGCGAGATTCCCGGCTCGGCAGTCTCTCTGCCGTGCTCTCTACCGTGCTCGCGGTGCCGACCCACGCCAGCGACGGACGGCTCCAGGTGCCGGCGCGGCGCCGAACCCGTCAGGTCCCTCCGCCACCACCACCGCCGCCGTCGTCATCGTCGTCGTCATCGTCATCGTCGTCATCATCATCGTCGTCATCGTCGTCGTCATCGCCTAGGCCAGAGCCGCCGCCGTCGTCGTCGTCGTCGTCATCATCGTCATCGTCGCCGGACCCCGAGCCTCCCCCGTCATCATCATCGTCGTCATCGTCGTCATCGTCATCGTCATCGTCGTCGTCATCGTCATCATCGTCATCATCGTCGTCATCATCGTCATCGTCGCCGAGGTCGCCAGGGCCGGGGAAGCCACCGGGGGGCAAGGCGATGTAGTCGATCCAGTTGGGGATCCCATGCACGGCGAGGTAGGAGTCGGCCCCGTTCTCGATGCCGTCGCCATCTTCGTCCGGGTCCTCGGCGTTGAGCAGACCGTCGCCGTCGATGTCGGGATCGTCGAGATTGAGCAGACCATCGCCGTCGGCGTCGTCCTCGTAGATGTTCTCGATGCCGTCGCCGTCGGCGTCGAGATCACTGCCGTTGGGGATGCCGTCACCATCGATGTCGGGGTCGTCGCCGTTGAAGATGTGGTCACCGTCGGCGTCGAGGTCGATCAGGTTGGGCCGGCCGTCGAGGTCCGAGTCCGGCGCGCCGCGGAGCAGGGTGTAGGCATACTGGTTCATCGCCGTGTTCAGCAGGTTGATGCGGAACAAGGCCTGCTGGGGGTCGACGTCCGACTCGACGATGATCTGCTGCACCGTCATCCCGCCGGCGACCAGGGCCCGCACCTCGGCGAGGGAGAGGCCGGTGATGCGCGCCGCGACAGCCTCGGCGGCCACCTTCTGCAGGGGCTCGCCGGTGCTCGAGACGTCGGCGGTGGGGATCGCCCCATGGACGGCGATGAGATAGATGATGGGCTCGAAGCCTACCGTTTCGCGCAGCGAGCGGGTGGCCCGGGTGACCTGCAATTGCAGGGCCGTGAGCTCGGATTCGAGCACCTGGGTGCAGTCGAGCACATCACCGCGGGGGCTGATCGCTACGCCGCTGGGGCTGGCTGCCACCCCCAGCTTGAAGCCGGCCACGGCCACCACCAGGGTCAGCCCCAGCGCCAGCCTTCCCGTCCAGCGTGCCGACCTCCAAGGTGCCACCGCCCCACCCGACCGGCCGTTGCTTGCCTGCGTCTTGCTGCTCATCGTCGACCTCCTCGCGTCGTTCGCCCGCGCCAAGCTGTTCGCGCATACAATGGCTGCCCCGGAGGAACAGCCCTGCTGCCTGCCGCCGAGTCTTCTTCGACGCTGCCCGCGCATGATACCGATCGGCAGATTACGACCGCATGAACGCTCGCCGAGGGCGGTGCGGCGACGCCGTCGGGCGAGCGTCGTGGTGCTACCCGCCCTGGCCTTGCTCTCGGCTCTGGCGACGGCATCCCCCAGCCGTGCTCTCGAGCCGACAGCGCAGCTGACGCAGTATCTGCAGACCGCCTACCAGGACGGCCTCCCCCAGGGCACGGTCCGGGCCATCGAGCAGGACCGTGACGGCTACCTGTGGCTGGGTACCCAGGAAGGCCTGGTCCGCTTCGACGGCGTGCGCTTCACGGTCTTCGATCACCGTAACGCCGCCGCCCTGGGCTCGGCCGACATCCGCGCCCTGCTCCTCGACCGCAGCGGCCGTCTGTGGATCGGCACCCGCGACGGCGGCGCCGCGCTCTACGCCGGCGGCGCGTTCAAACCGCTGGCCGACGCCGAGGGCCGCCCCTGGAAGGCCGTCTACGCCCTCGCAGAGGGGCCGGACGGCAGCATCTGGATGGGCACCCGCGAGCACGGCGCCGTGCGCTGGCGCGACGGCCGGTTCGATGTCTATGGGCTCGAGCAGGGCCTGCCGACGGCCACCGTGGTGACGCTGCGGGTCGACTCGCACGGCACGCTCTGGGCCGGCGGTACCAACGGCTGCCTCGCCCGTTTCGACGGCGCTCGCTTCCAGCCCCTGGTCGCTGGAGCGTTCGCCGGCGACACCGTGATGAACCTCGCCGAGGGCCCGGATGGCAAGCTCTGGATCGCCACCCGTGCCTCGGGCCTGTTCGTTCTGCCCGCTGGCGCCAGCGGCCCGGCCGAGCGCGTCGCGGGAAGCGAGCGGCTGTCTCTGTGGGCGCTCAGCTTCGATGCCGAGGGCAGCCTCTTCCTCGGCAGCCTGGGCGAGGGTCTGCTGCGCCTGCGCGGCGGTCAGATCGACCGCCTCGGCACCGCGCAGGGCTTCCCCAGCGACGCAGTGATCTCCCTGCGCGAGGACCGCGAGCGCAATCTCTGGGTGGGCACCGAGGGAGGGGGCGTCGTCCGCCTGCGCGATGCTCCCTTCCGCACCTTCGGCGAGGCGGAAGGCCTGCGGGCGCGGCAGGTCTGGACGGTGCTCGCCGACCGCCTCGGCAACGTCTGGCTCGGCACCGACGGCGCCGGCCTCGCCCGCCTGCGCGACGGCCGCCTCGAGCACCTCGGCAAGGCGGCGGGGCTCGCCGCCGATTCCATCACCGCGCTGTTGGAGGACCGCCGGGGCCGGCTCTGGGTCGGCACGCGGGGCGCCGGCCTCGCGCGTCTCGACGACGGCCGGGCCACCACTTTCGGGCCGAGCGCCGGCCTGCGCGACGACACCGTGCTCTCGCTCGCCGAGGACACCGGCGGCGGGCTCTGGGTCGGCACCCGGAGCGGCCTCTACCGAGCGAGCGCCGACGATCACTTCGTGGCCTACGACGGCGGCGCCGACCTCGCCACCGATCGCATCTGGTCGCTCGCCATCGACAGCCGAGGGGACGTGCTCGTGGGCACGGACGGCCACGGCCTCAAGGTGATCGGCAAAGACGGTGTGAGGGTCTGGGGCGCTGACGACGGCCTGCCCAGCAACCCGATCTCGAGCTTGCACGCCGATGACGACGGCGTGGTGTGGATCGGCACCTACGGCGGCGGGCTGGCCCGGCTGACACCCAGCGGCCTCCAGCGCGTCACCACCGACGACGGCCTGGCGGACAACGTCATCCTGCAGATCCTCGACGACGAGGCAGGCGCCCTCTGGCTCACCACCAACAAGGGCGTGCTCCGGCTCGACAAGCGGCAGCTCGAGGAGTTCTTCCGCGGCCAGCGGCCCGGCTTCCAGTCGAGCCTCTTCGGCAAGGCCGACGGCATGCGCTCGGCCGAGTGCAACGGTGGCTTCCAACCGGCCGGCACCCGCAGTCGCGACGGCCGCCTGTGGATCCCCACCAACGACGGCGTCGTGGTGGTCGATCCCCGCGACCTGCGCCGCAACCTCGTGGCCCCCGGGGTGGTGATCGAAGACGTCCTGGTCGACGGCCGCCGGCTGCCAACCGGTGCCCAGCTCGAGACCGCCGGGAGCAGCGAGGTCGAGCTGTCGCCCAACCACGAGCGCCTCGAGATCCAATATGCCGGCCTCTCGCTCGCCGAGCCCTCCCGCGTGCGTTTCCGCTACAAGCTCGAGGGCTTCGATCACGATTGGGTGGAGGCCGGCGGCGAGCGGCGCGCCACCTACACCAACCTGCCCACCGGCCGCAGCTACCGCTTCCGGGTGCTGGCCGCCAACAACGACGGGGTGTGGAACGAGACGGGCGCCGCCTATGCCTTCACGGTCGCGCCGCACTTCTGGGAAACGCCGCCCTTCCTCCTCGCGAGCCTCGCGGCGCTCGGCCTGGTGACCTGGAGCGGCTACCGCCTGCGGGTCCGCCAGCTGGTCCACCGCACTCAGCAGCTCGAGCGCCTGGTCGCCGCGCGGACCGCCGAGGTGGTGGCGCAGCGCGACCAGCTCGAAGCGGCCAACGACGAGCTCACCCGCCTCAACCACTTCAAGAGCGAGTTCCTGGGCATCGCCGCCCACGACCTCAAGAACCCGTTGTCGGTGATCTACGGCTACGCCGGCCTGATGAGCTCCAAGGCGGCCGCCGACGCCGGCCTGCAGAAGGTGGCGCGGCGGATCTCGGCCTCGGCCAACCAGATGCTGACCATCGTCTCGGACCTCCTCGACACCACGGCGATGGAGAGCGGCAAGCTCCGCTTCGAGCGCGAGCCCACCGAGCTCGTCGAGCTCGTGCGGGGCGTGCTCGACGCCCAGCGGGTGATGGCCGCGGACCGCGAGATCGAGCTCGTCTTGCGTGCTGAAGGCGATGTCGAAGCGCGCGTCGATCGCGAGAAGGTCACCCGCGTGGTCCAGAACCTGGTGAGCAACGCCATCCGCTATTCCCGCCAGGGCACTGAGGTCGAGGTCGAGGTGGCCCGCTTCGAGACGCCGCCGGCGCGCAGCGAGATCACCGTGCGCGACCACGGTCCGGGGCTCACGGCCGCCGAGATCGAGCGCATTTTCGAGCGCTTCGAGCGCCTGGCCGAAAAGCATCAGGTGCCGATCCAGCACTCGACGGGCCTCGGCCTGTCGATCGTCAAGCAATTCGTCGAGCTCCACGGCGGCGCGATCCGCATCGACTCGACGCCCGGCGTCGGCTCGGCCTTCATCGTCGAGCTGCCGGACACCGACGGTGCCACCGCCGGCAGCGAGCCGACCTGAGCCGCGCTCGCCGCCTCCCGACCATCCCCCGGACGCCTGCCGATGCGACGCAACGCCCTCGCCTTCATCCTCCTCAGTGTGCTCATCGACACCATGGGCTTCGGCATCATCTTGCCGGTGACGCCGGACCTCATCGTGCTGCTCGGCGGCGGTACCGTCGCCGAGGCCAGCGCCACCGCTGGCTGGCTCCTGGTGGTCTACGCCGCCCTGCAGTTCTTCTGCGGACCGATCATCGGCAACCTCGGCGACCACTTCGGCCGCCGGCCGGTGCTCCTCGCCTCGCTCTTCGCCTTCGGCGTCGACTACCTGTTGATGGGCCTCGCGCCCAGCTTGCCGTGGCTCTTCCTCGGGCGCGCGGTCGCCGGCTTGGCAGGGGCCGCCTTCTCCCCCGCCTACGCCTACGTGGCCGACATCTCGCCCCCCGAGCAGCGGGCGCGGAGCTTCGGCCTGGTGGGGGCCGCCTTCGGCCTCGGCTTCATCCTCGGGCCGGCCCTCGGCGGCTGGTTGGGCAACCTCGGCCCGCGGGCACCGTTTCTCGCCGCCGCGGTCCTGGCGCTCACCAACGTGCTCTACGGCCTGGTGGTGCTGCCGGAGTCGCTGCCTCCCGAGCGCCGGCGGACCTTCGACTGGCGCCGCGCCAACGTGCTCGGCACCTTCCGCTCCCTGCGCGCCGACGCTCTGATTGCGCGGCTCGCCGTTGCCGTCCTGCTCTGGCAGGTCGCCACCCAGGTCTACCCCAGCACCTGGGCCTTCTTCACCAAGCTCAAGTTCGGCTGGACGAGCGGGCAGATCGGCACCTCGCTCGCCGCCGTGGGCCTGGCGATGGCCCTGGTCCAGGGCCTGGCGACCGGCCGGGTGATCGCTCGCCTCGGCGAATGGAAGGCGATGCGCCTGGGCCTCGTCGCCGGGACCCTCGGCCTGGTGGCGACGGCACTCGTGCCCTACGGCTGGATGCTCTACGGGGTGTTCATCCTCACCGCCTTCCAGGGCGTCGCCTACCCGTCGATGAACGCCGTGATGTCTCAGCGCTGCCCCCCCGACGCCCAGGGTGAGCTGCAAGGCGGGGTGTCGAGCCTGCTCAGCCTGAGCTCGATCCTCGGCCCGCTGCTGATGACGCAGGTGCTGCGGCACTTCTCGGAGGCCGAGGCGCCCGTCTTCCTGCCCGGGGCACCCTATCTGCTCGCCGCCGGTCTGGGGGTCGCCTGCCTCGTCATGGTCTCGGTCGGCCGCCTGCGCAGCACGGCGACGGAGCCAGCATGAGCCAGCGACGCCTGCTCGCCATCTCCGGCAGCCTGCGGCGGGCCTCCACCAACTCGGCCCTGCTGCGCGCCGTCCGGCAGCTGGCACCTGCCGAGATCACCGTCGAGGTCTACGGCGAGCTCGCCCTGCTGCCGCCGTTCAACCCGGACCTCGAGCTGCCCTATCCACCCGCCGTCGAACGCCTGCGCCGCCAGCTCAACGCTGCCGACGGCGTGCTCCTCGCGAGCCCGGAGTACGCCCATGGCATCAGCGGTGTGCTCAAGAACTCGCTCGACTGGCTGGTTGGGTGCGAGGCCTGGGTCGGCAAGCCGGTCGCGCTGCTCAATGCCGCGCCGCGGGCCCACCATGCGTTGGAGGCGCTGGCCGAGGTGCTGCGCACGATGTCGGCGCGGCTGGTCGTGGAAGCGGCGCTCGCCGTGCCCCTCCTCGGCTCCGGCCTCGACGAGGACGGCATCGTCGGCCACCCCGAGATCGCGCCGCGCCTGCGCGCGATGCTCCTCACCTTCGCGCGGGCCATCGGCGAGGGCGAAGAGGTGGCGCCAGAGGGCTGAGCAGCCGCCAGGAAGGACGATGAGGCCTGCCGCGCGCCGGGCCAGAATGGTTCGGAACGCGGCAGGTACCGGAACTTCTAACCGCCCAGCTACCGCCGCCAGACCCAGCTCAGGCGGTAGGCCCGGGCCGGCAGGCGGTAGTACTGCGCGTCGCCCAGCTCCGACTCGGCGACCGGGTCGCGGGCGTCGTTGAGGTTGCTGCCGTCGAGGCGCAGCACGCCGTGGGCGAAGGCGTAGCTCAGCGTGGCCGACCAGGTGTCGAAGGCCGGCGCCTTGGCGGTGTTGCGCTTGGTGAGGAAGCGCTCGCCCACGTAGCTGTACTCGACACCGCCACCGAAGCCGCGCTCGGGCGCGTAGCGCAGGCCCGTCGCGTACTGCTTCTTGGCCGACATCTCGAGGTATTTGCCGTCGAGCACGAAGGGCACGCCGTCGAAGAGCTGCGTGTTGCGCTTGAACCGAGCGTCGTGGTGCGAGGCCGCGAGCTCCCAGGTCCAAGCGGGCAGGAACTGCCAGTCGGCCTCGAAGTCGACGCCCTTGAAACGCTCGGTGCCGGCGTTGGCGAGGCCCGGCAGACCGTTGACGATCTGCGACACCACGAGGTTCTCGAAGTCCATCTGGAAGGCCGCGATCTGCCAGGTGAGGTGGCCGTTCTGGTGCGTGCCCTTGAGGCCGGCCTCGACGCTCTTCGCCGTCTCCGGCTTGAGGATGTCCGCCTCGGCTTCGGGGCCGAAGTCGATCGCCGCCGGCTTGAAGGTGTCGCGGTAGTCGGCGAACAGCCACACTGAGCTGGCGTCGTCGCCCCAGGCGAGGTAGCTGACGCCGAACGAGCCGCTCACTTTGGTGGTGTCGCGGCTCTCCCGGCCGCCCTCCTCCTCGGCGCCCGGCTCTTCCTCCCCGGCGAGCGGCTCGGCCATGCCCTCGCGGTCCTCGGTGGTGCGGTTGAGGCGCAGACCGAGGTCGAAGCGCAGCCGCGGCACGGGGGTCCACTCGGTTTGCAGGAAGAGGCCGGAGAAGTTGCGCTCGTCCTCGGCTTCGATGCCCTCCAGCCGGTCGAGGGCCTTGCTCGACGGCGCTCCCGAGCCATTGAGGTTCACCGCGTAGTCGAAGGTCTCGGCGTCGAACTTGCCCTTGCCGTAGAGGTGGTCGAAGCCCGCCACCAGGTGGAGGTCCTGGGCCAGCTGGGTGGCGAAGTGGGTCTCGAAGTAGATGTCGTCGACCTTCAGGTCCTGCTCGAAGCCGATGGCGTTCGGGTCGGAGTTCGCGACGTCGGTCAGGAAGCCGCGAATGGTGTCGCGCTCGGAGTGGGTGATCGCCAGGCTGGTCGCCCAGGTGCCACCCGCGAGGTCGTGCGAGTAGTTGCCCGCCACCTGGAAGCGCCGCTCGTCGAGCTTGGCGTCCTTGGGATTGTGGTTGGCGTCGAGCGGCACGGCGGCGGAGAGCACCTTGCCCTGGCGGGGGTGCGGGCTCGCCGGGTCTTGGTTGACCACCGAGGCGCTGACGTCGAGGCCGAAGTGGCCACCGTCGGTGTCCATCCCGCCGCGGTAGAGCACCTGCCCGCGGTCGTAGCCGGTGCGGTCGTCCTTGAAGCCCTGGCGCTCGGCCGAAGCGTTGATCGACTGCTGCCAGCGGCCGCTGGCGCCGAGGCCGGTGGCGACACCCACGCCGCCGCTGCCGAAGGAACCGCCGAAGGCGCGCACGGTGGTGCCCGGGGAGCCCGCCTTGCGGTGGATGACGTGGATCACGCCGACGAACGAGGTGGCACCGTAGAGGACGGGCGCCGCACCGCGCAGCACCTCGATGCGCTCGACGCCGTTGAGGTCGAGGGAGGTGAGGGCGGGGTTGAAGGCGCCGCCCCATGGGATGCCGTCCACCACCAGGAGGAAGGCATCGAACTCCTTGAGGCCCCAGAACTCCGGCACCGAGCCGGCCGGGCCGCCGTCGCCACCGGGCACGGCCGAGACGCCGCCGACGAGGGCGAGGGCGCTGGTGAGATCGCTCACCCCGCGGGCCGCGAGGTCGTCGGCGGTGAGCACGGTGATCGCCACCGGCACCGGGCCCGGGTCTTCCTCGACGCGGGTGGCGGTGACCTCGATGGTCTCCTTGATGGTCTCCTGGGAGGTGGGGGCGGCATCCTGGGCCCATGCGGGCGCCAAGGCGACGGCGCAGCTGGCGAGCAGCACGAGCCGCGAGAGCAGCGTAGCTTTCATCACAAAGTCCTTCTCCCGCCGCAGCGGGTGGTCGACGACGAATGGGTCCCCGCACACGCCGTCGCCGCGCTGGCTCGCAGGCGCCGCGCAGCCCGGCAGCGGGGCTGGACACGGGCTCAGAGCCGGCCCGGCCTCACTCGTTCCGACGCGACGTCTGGAGAAGGATGGAGATGTTGGGGCCGCCGGCGAGGCGCGGCGAGCCGCCGGATGGAGCGCTGGACGAACCAGGCTCGCAGGTGCTCTGGTGGGCGAGCGCCCGGCCGCCGGACGGCGGGTCCGGCTGGTCCTCGGCAGCGGCCTCGTGCTCGAGGACCGCAATCAGGCGAGGGTTGCCGCCGCTCAGCGTGTCCTCGCGCGCCGTGCGCTGTCGCAGGCCCTCGCCGCGGCGGTTGCCCTCGACCCAGGAGACGACGCCCTGATCGCTCTCGCGCGCCCGCTCACCCGCGGTGAACGACGGCAGCTCGAGGTAGCCGGCGGGCAGGGCGAGGGTCGGCCTGGCGGCGATCTGCCAGCGGCCGGCGAGCTCGACACCGACCTCTTGCCGCTCGTCGCCGTAGCGCAGGAGGAAACGCACGTCGCCGCTCGCCACTGGCGGCACCTGCCAGCTGAAGCGCTGGACGTCCCGGCCGAGGTGCGGCGTGATGCGATAGGGATAGGAGGCACCGCCGTCGAGCGAGAGGAAGACCTCCCACTCCACGAAGTCGCTGCTGAGGCCTGCCTCGTCCTCCAGGCGCCAGGCGAGCTCGGCGCGACCGCCGGCCACCAGCTCGGCACCCGCCGCGGGTTCGACGAGCTCGAAGCGCGGCGCTGCTGCCACCGGCACGGCCGCCCCCGCCAGCAGCAGGGCGGCCAGCGGCAGGCCCAGCGCGAGGGCCGATGGCAGGGAGCGAGCTCGTCGAAGCATCATGCGAACGGAAGGTTGATCATGCCCCAAAGACGACGGCGTTGACCAGAGGTACTAGCGCTCAGTGCCAGCGACCCGCCGGAAAGGGACAGTGCCCTTCTACTGGCGCTCGCTGCTGAGCCGGTAGCCGGCGCCCTTGACGGTGTGCAGCAGGCGCTGGGGCAGGTCGCCGTCGATCTTCTTGCGCAGCCGGTGGACGAGGACATCGACGATGTTGGTGAAGGAGTCGAAGGAAGAGTCCCAGACATGCTCCTCGATCTCCGCGCGGGAGACCACCTCGTCCTTGCGGGACAGGAAGTACTCGAGGAGGGCGAACTCCTTGGGCGAGAGGTCGATCGGCCGCTCCCCCACCCGCACCTCGTGCTTGCCGCGATCGAGCACCAGGTCGCCGGCCTCGAGGGTGGCCTGGAGGGGCTTTTCCCGCCGCCGCAGCAGGCTGCGCACCCGCGCCAGCAGCTCGGCGAAGTCGAAGGGCTTGACGAGGTAGTCGTCGGCGCCGGCGTCGAGGCCCTCGACGCGCTGCTCGACCGTCGAGCGGGCAGTGAGCATCAGGACCGGCGTCGTCTTGCCCTCGGCGCGCCAGCCGCGCAGCAGCTCGATGCCGGTGGGGGGTGGGATGTTGTAGTCGAGGACGACGAGGTCATAGTCGTTGAACGCGGCCTGCTCGGAGGCCGACGCACCGTTTCTCGCCGTGTCCACGGCGTAGTGGTCGTCCCGCAGCACCTCGGCAATCGAGTCCGACAGGGTCGGGTCGTCTTCGACCAGCAGGATTCGCATGGTGGCGGAATTCTACTCACTCCGGGCATGGCGCCGTCACCCGCGGTACCCCGACGCCCGTTCATCTCGCCGTAAGGCGGGCCGTGAAAGACTCGCGCCCGTCCCCGGGAGAGCCTTGCCGTGCCTATCTCGCCACCATCGGTCCGCCGCCTTCTCCTCGTCCTTGCGACCGCAGTCGGCTCCTTCGTCGCCGCCCTCCACCTCGCGCTCCCGCCGCAACGCATCGGTCTCGCCCTGCTCGCCATGGCCGCCCTCGCCGAGGCGCAGCTGCCGGCGCGCTGGCTGGCGGGCCTACGCCGCCGCTGCAACCGCCACGGGCGGGACACCGTCCTCCTCGCCCTCGCCGTCGCCGCCCTGGCGCAGACCACGGCTCTCGACCTCCAGCGCTACTCCACCAGTCACTGGGTGCGGGTGTGGAACGTCTACCACTACTACCTGGGCGCCAAGTACTTCGCCGAGCTGGGCTTTGACGACCTCTACGCCGCCAGCCTGGCGGCCGACCGCGAGGGCGCCAACTACTGGCGCAAAGTCGACCGCGTGCGCGACCTCGCCTCCTACGAGATCTGGCCACGCGAGCGCGTCGAGGCCGCCTATCGTCCCGGCGAGCACTTCAGTGCCGAGCGCTGGCAGGCCTTCCAGGCGGACGTGACGGCGCTCCAGCGGCAGATGCCCGCCCGCGGCTGGCGGGGCATCTTCCGCGACCGCGGCTACAACCCCAGCCCGTTCTGGACCGCCGTCGGCGCGCCCTTGACCCGCCTCTTCCCGGCCACCAGCCTCGCGGCCCTCAAGGCCCTCACCGCCCTCGACCTCCTGCTCCTGGCGGCCACCTTCTGGCTGCTGCAACGCACCTTCGGCCTGCGCACGGCGAGCCTCGTCCTGCTCCTCCTCGCCCTCTCGCCGGTCAACGCCAAGCGACTGGTGGGCGGCTTCCTGCAGTACGACTGGTTCTGCGCCCTCGCCGCCGGTGCCGCCTGGTTGAAGGAGCGGCGCCCCCTGCCTGCCGCCGCCGCACTCGCCTACGCGAGCCTCGCCCGCCTCTTCCCCCTCGTGTTGGTGGCCTCGCTCCTCGCCCCGGCCCTGCGCAAGCTCGTGGCGCGCCGCCGGCTGGACGGCTTCGCGCTGCGCTTTGGCGGCGCCTTCGCGGCCTTCCTCACCGCCGGCCTCCTCCTCGGGCTCGCCAGCGGTCGCGGCCTCGCGGGCTGGGAGGACTTCGCGCAGCGCATCGAACGCCACACCCAGGAGCACACCTTCGGTGAGCAGCGCCTGGGCCTCAAGCACTTCTTCACCCACGACCTCGGCAGCGCCGACCTCGACCTCAGCAACGCCGAGCGCCGCGCGGCCTTCGCCCGCCAACAGGGGCCCTACCGCGTGGCGGCGGGCGGCTTCCTGCTGCTCTGGGCCCTCGCCCTCTGGCGGCGCGGCCGGCAGGACGCCTTCGTCCTCGGCTTCCTGCCGTTCTTTGCCTTGACCGTCGCCTCGCGCTACTACTGGGCGAGCATCGCGCTGCTACCCACCCTGGGCGCCCCGACGCGCCGCCGCCGGATGCGCGTAGAGCTCCTGGCCCTCGCCCAGCTCACGGCCTATTTCGGCTACTGGGCCTTCAACGCCTTCCACCCCGAGGCCTATGCGTCCTACACCGTGCTCAACGGCCTCCTCGGGATCTGCTTGCTGGGCCTGGGCCCGACGTATCTCTGGGGGGACTGGCGGGTCTGGCAGCGCTGGCGCGGGGGCTTGCGACCCCGGAATTGCTGATCTAGCATATCCGGCATGCAAGCCGTCGCCGCCCTCGACATCACCTCCTGGCTCGCCGCCTGGCATGCCGGCGACGCCGGCGCCTTCGATCGCGTGGTGCCGCTGGTCTACGACGACCTCCGCTCTCTCGCCGCTCGCCAGCTCTCGCGCGAGCGGCCGGACCACACCCTGCAGCCCACCGAGATCGTCCACGAGGCCTTCCTGCGCTTCAGCCGCTCGGCCGGCCTGAGCTTCGCGGACCGCAAGCACTTCTTCGCCGTCCTCGGCCGCCTGATGCGGCAGATCCTCGTCGACCACGCGCGCAGCCGCAATCGCGCCAAGCGCGGCAGCGGCGCCGAGGCCGTGCCCCTCGAGCTTTGCGAGCCGGCGGCCAGCACCGCCGCCGCCGAGGTGGGCGCCCTCGACGAGGCCCTCGAACGCCTGGCCACCCTCGACCCGCTCAAGGCGCAGATCGTCGAGCTGCACTTCTTCGTCGGCCTCTCCGTCGCCGAGACCGCCGACGCCCTCGGCTGCTCCGCCGCCACCGTCACCCGCCATTGGCGGATGGCCAAGGCCTGGCTCTACCAGCAAGTCAGCGCGGCCTAGGGCCGCACTCCCGGCGACTGACGCCCTCGCCGCGGCTCGCGGCCCTCGCTCCGCCACAATCTTCGTGTTTCGCAGAAATATCGAGGATTGGCGATGAGCGGGCCGACGGTCTTCATCAGTTACAGCCACAAGGACGAGGCCTGGAAGGACCGGCTGGCCAAGCAGCTGGAGGTCCTAACGCTCGACGGTGCTTTCGAGCTCTGGCAGGACCGCCAGATCGCGGCTGGGAGCGGCTCGCTGCCGGCGATCGAGGCAGCGATGGCGCGCGCCTAGGCGGCCGTGCTGCTGATCTCAAAGGACTTCCTCACCTCGGGCTTCCACCGCGGCACCGAGGTTCCCACCCTCCTCGCCCGCCGGACCGAGGAGGGCCTACGCCTCATCCCCGTGATCGTGCAGCCTTGCGCCTGGGAGAGCGTTTCCTGGTTGCAGGCCCTGCAATGCCGCCCCAAGGACGGCAAGGCCCTCGCCAAGTTCACCAAGGTCAAGGCCGAGCGGGCCCTGGCCGCCCTGGCGTTGGAGATCCAGGCCCCGCTGGCGAGCGCAGCGCGCGGCGGCCCTGGGCGCGTAGCTCGGAGGGCGAGAGCCCCGTCTCGCGGCGGAAGAAGCGGGAGAAGAACGACGGGTCCTCGAAGCCGAGCTGGAGGGCGATCGAGGCCGCCAGGCGGTCGCTGTAGAGCAGCAGCCGCCGCGCCTCGAGGGTGATCCGCCCGCGCACGAGGTCCCCGGCCGAGCGGCCCCGGTGGCGGCGGCAGAGGGCGTTGAGGTGGCCCGGGCTCAGGCCCAGCTCGGCGGCGTAGCCGGCGACTCGCTGGCGGTGGCGGAAGTCGCGCTCGACCATCGCCTCGAAGCGCTCGACGGTGGAATTGGGCGAGCTCGCCGGCAGCGGGCCGTAGCGCTCGGCGTACCAGCGGTTGAGCAGCACCAGGAGCTCGTAGAGCACGGCCCGCAGGAGGTGCGGCGCGTCCCCGCTCAGGGCCTCGATCTCCCGCCGCATGACGGCGAAGCGGTCGAGGAAGCGGCGGCGGTCGGCCGGGCGCAGGACCAGGGTGGCCCGCGGCCGGTCGGGGCGGAAGTAGGCGAACTGGTCGAGGAAGCGCGGATCGCTGAACGCCTCGTGGACGAAGTCCTGGGTGAAGAACAGGCAGGCGCCGTCCACCCCCCGGGCGCGCCATTGGCGGATCTCCCCGGGGCGCGTGAAGAAGAGCACCCCAGGCTCGACCCGATGCACCTCGCCGTCGAGGGCGAAGGTGCCTTCCCCGCGGGTGATGAGCAGCAGGTCGTAGAAGGAGAGGGAGTGCGGGCGGCCGGCCTGGTGGAAGTTGCGCAGCTCAGCCGTGAACACGGCGTCGACCAGCAGCTCGCGCCCGTACTTGGTGCGGTGGAAGTCGATCCGGCGCGCCGGCTCGGCCCGCACCGCCGGCGCGCTCTGCCTGCTCATCGTCGAAAAGTACCAGAGCCCGCCCGCTCCGTCCAAGGCAGGCCGCCGGGCGCTGCGTAGGATGGCCGGGACCGAAAGGAGGCCGCCGATGAACCGCCTGCCCGCCCTCTCCTGGCTTCTCAGCCTCGCCGCGCTCCTCGCTCTCCACGCCCCGGCCGGCGCCGCCACCGCCCTCCCCTTCTCGGACGGCCGCTGGGAGCTGCGCGGTGAGCAGACCGCCTTCGAGACCGTGGACGGCCGCGAGACCCTCCGCCTCAACAGCGGCTGGGCCTTCCGGCGCGACGTGCGGCTCCAGGACGGCTCCATCGACCTCGACGTCCAGGTCACCCGGCGGCGCTCCTTCGTCTACCTCACCTTCCGCATGGTGAGCGACAAGGAGTTCGAGGACCTCTACCTCCGGCCCCACAAATCCGGCCTGCCGGACGCCCTGCAGTACGCGCCGGTGTTCCAGGGGCAGAGCGCCTGGCAGCTCTTCCACGGCCCGGGCGGCACCGCGGCGGTGGAGCTCGAGCCCGGCGTGTGGACGCACCTCCGCCTGGTGCTCAAGGGCGCGCAGGCGGCGGTCTTCGTGGGGGACATGGCCAAGCCGGCGTTGGTCATCCCGCGGTTGGGCCGGGCCCCGCAGCCCGGCTACCTCGCTCTACGCGGCTTCCTGCCGGCGGGGGTGCCGGGCGAAGGCCCCATCGCCCGCTACGCCAACGTGAGCATCGACCCCGAGGCCGTGCCCTTCGACTTCTCGACCGTGCCAGCGCCCCCCGGCGAGGAGCCCGGCGCCGTCCGCGCCTGGCGGGTGAGCCGCGCCGTGGCGGCCGGCGAGGGAGACCCGGCCCAGCTGCCGGAAGCGCTGCTGCGCGGCGAGACCCAGGTGGTCGAGGCCGAGCCCGGCGGCCGCGTGGTGCTCCACCACTACGTTCAAATGCCCGGCGGCGGCAACGCAGTGAGCGCCGCGGCCCGCGTCCAGGTACACGCCGAGCAGGCCGGCCTGCGCCGCTTCGACCTCGGCTTCAGCGACGCCGCGACCGTCTTCCTCAACGGCCAACCGCTCTACCATGGGGACGACAGCTACCGCTTCGACAACCCCCGCCGCGAGGGGTTGATGCACTTCGGCCAGGCGGCGCTCTACCTGCCGCTCCGCGCCGGCGACAACGAGCTGGTGGTGGTGGTGAGCGATGGCTTCGGCGGCTGGGGCCTGATGGGCCGCTTCCCGGACTCCCGCGGCCTCACCGTCACTCCCGGCGACTGACGCCCTCGCCGCGGCTCGCGGCCCTCGCTCCGCTACAATCTTCGTGTTTCGCAGAAATATCGAGGATTGGCGATGAGCGGGCCGACGGTCTTCATCAGCTACAGCCACAGGGACGAGCGGCTTCTCAAGGCTCTGCTCGTCCACCTGAAGCCCTTCGAGCGGACGGGCTCGGTGTCGGCCTGGTCCGACAAGCAGATCCGCTCCGGCTCGAAGTGGCGAGCGGAGATCGATGCAGCACTCGCGAAGGCTTCCGTCGGCCTCCTGCTGGTGAGCCCGCACTTCCTGGCCTCGGACTTCATCCACGACCACGAGCTCGGGCCGCTGCTGCGCGCCATGGACGAACGCGGGGTCGAGCTGCTTTGGGTGCAGCTCCGGGCCTCCGCCCACGGCGAAACGGCGCTCAAGGAGCTCCAGGCCGTCGTCTCACCGCCGGCCAAGCCCCTCGCCGAGATGAGCGCCGATCGGGACACCGCCTGGGTCAAAGTCTGCGAGGAGGTCAAGCGGGCCTGTGAGCGAGCGGCGGGAGAGAAGACCCTCACCCCTAGCCCCTCTCCCAGTCCTTCACCCCTCTCCCGGTCGGCGGGCGGGAGGCTGGGAGAGGGGCCGGGGGTGAGGGCTCCCGCTTCTCCTTCGACTGGCGCCCCCCTCCTCGACCTCAGCCGGCTGCCCATCCCCGGGCCGCAGTTCGTGGGGCGCGAGGCGGAGATGGCGCGGCTGGACGCGGCGTGGGAGGACCCGAAGACGCACGTGCTGGTGCTGGTGGCCTTTGGGGGGGTGGGAAAGTCCGCGCTGGTGGCGCGTTGGCTGGACCGCCTGGCGGCCGAGGGCTGGCGGGGGGCGGAGAGGGTGCTGGACTGGTCCTTCTACAGCCAGGGCAGCGAGGAGCGCACGGCCGCGGCCGAGCCCTTCCTGGACCATGCCCTCCGCTTCTGCGGCGATGCGGACCCGCGGGCCGGCTCGCCCTACGAACGCGGCGCGCGGCTGGCGCGGTTGCTTCAAGAGCAGCGCACCCTGCTGGTGCTCGACGGCCTGGAGCCCATGCAGTACCCGCCCGGGCGGCCGGAGGTGGCCGGACGCCTCAAGGACCCCAGCCTCAAGGCCCTGCTGCGGGGCCTCGCCGGGGCCAACCCAGGGCTTTGCGTGGTCACCACCCGCGAGGAGGTGGCGGACCTCCATGGCTTCGGCTTCACGGCGCCGCAGCTCCACCTCGAAGAGCTGAGCCCGGCAGCGTGCGTCGCCCTGCTCCGGGAGCTGGGCGTCGAGGGCAAAGGGAAGGAGCTCGAGGCTGCCGCGAAGGGCTGCGGCCGGCATGCCCTGACCGTGAGCCTGCTGGGCAATTTCCTCCGCCGCGCCCACGGCGGGGACGTGCGCAAGTGGAAGGAGGTCGACCTCCAGAAGGCCGATGAGAAGCAGGGCGGCCACGCCGGCCGGGTGATCCGGGCCTACGTCGCCTGGCTCGGCGAGGGGCCGGAGCTCTCCATCCTTCGGCTGCTGGGCCTCTTCGACCGCCCGGCGGACGCAGCGTCCCTCAAGGCCCTACGTGCGGAGCCAACCATCGCGGGCCTCACCGAGAGCCTCGTCCCGCTTTCGCAGTTGGACTGGCACCTCGCCGTCTCCACCCTCCGCGAGCAGGGCCTGCTCCTCGCCGCCGACCGCCAGGAGCCGGAGACCCTCGACGCCCACCCCCTCGTCCGTGCCCACTTCGCGGAGGAGCTGGAGCGCGATCACCCTGCTGCCTGGCAGGAAGGCAACCGCCGCCTCTACGAGCACCTGCGCCAGTCCGCCCCCGAGCTGCCGGAGACCCTGGAAGAGATGCAACCGCTCTACACGGCCATCGTCCACGGCTGCCGGGCAGGCCGCCAGCAGGAGACGATGGACGAGGTCTTTGCGCCAAGAGTGCGACGGAGGAACCAGCACTTCGCCGTCAACATTCTCGGCGGCTGGGCATCGGATCTCTCCGGCCTGGCAGCCTTCTTCGAGGAACCCTGGTCCCGGCCCTCGGGCAACCTCAGTATCGCTGACCAGGCGTTCGTGCTTGGCGAGGCAGCCTTTGGCCTCCGCGCCCTGGGCCGCCTGGCTGAGGCGGTGGAGCCCATGCAGGCGGGGTTGGATCTCTGCCGGTCAATGGAGGACTGGAAGAACGCCGCCATCTCCGCCTCCAACCTCAGCGAGCTCACCCTTACCCTCGGCGAAGTGGCCCGCGCCGTGGCCTTCGGGAAGCAGAGCGTGGAGCTGGCCGACCGCAGCGAGAGTGACTTCGAGCGAATGGTCAATCGGACTACCCTCGCCGATGCCATTCACCAGGCCGGCCGTTGGCAGGAGAGCCAGGAGCTCCTCTGCGAGGCGGAAGGCATGCAAGCCGAGAGGCAGCCCCTGTACCCCCGCCTCTACTCACTCTGGGGCTTCAGGCATTGCGACCTGCTGTTGAGCCTCGCCGAGCCGGAGGATGGGGCGGGGCTGGATGGGCTAGATGGGGAAGCAGCCATTCGACCAGCTTCTCCAACGTACCAACAGACCTGCAGCGATGTCCTGGAGCGAGCGGACCAAACACTTGATTGGGCGAAGAGGGGAAACCTCTCCTTGCTCACGATCGCCCTCGACCACCTCAGCCTGGGCCGCGCCCACCTTGGCCTGGCCTTGACCGAACGAGACGCCAAGGAGCGCGCTGCGCACTCCGCCCAGGCGGAGGAGCAGCTGGACAAGGCCGTGGACGGCCTGCGGCGTGCCGGCACGGAGCACCACATCCCCCGAGCCCTCCTGGCCCGTGCCTCCCTCCGCCGCTTCACCGGCGACCTGCCCGGCGCCGAGGCCGACCTTCGGGAGGTGTTGGAGATCGCCGAGCGCGGCCCCATGCGCCTCCACGAGTGTGACGCCCACCTCGAATGGACCCGCCTCGCCCGCCAGCAAAGCGACCTCCCCACCGCCCGCCAGCACCTCGCCCGCGCCCGCGAGCTCGTGCAGCAGACGGGCTACGGACGCAGGGACCGGGAGGTGCGGTCGCTGGAGGGGGAGCTGGGAGGGGGCTAGGGCGGCTGGAGCTACAATGTTCGGCGGAAGCGGGAGGCTCTCATGCTCGCACGCAAGCTCAAGGTGACCATCGGGGACGACCACCGCGTCGAAGCGCAGCTGCCCGAGGATTTTCCTCCCGGACCGGCGGAGGTCATCGTCCTCAGCGAGCAGGGCCCGGCGGCGAGCCCGGAAGGTGGGGCTCCCAGACCAGATCTTGGCGGTGCCCTCGAAGCCTTGGAGGAGCTCCGGTCTCTCCAGCGCTCGGCTGACGAAGAGGCCGCGTTGGAGGGCTTCGAAGCCTTCCGGCGTGAGCATCCCATCCGCTTCGGAGGTCCCTCGAGCGGCCGCGCATGAGGCCGCATCTGCTCCACACCAACATTCTCAGCTACATCCTCAAGAACGTTCCGCCCGTTCCCGAGCGGCTGGATGCAGCGCTCCATACCGAGCGCAGCTTCCTCCTGGCTTCTATCGCGCACTACGAGCTGACTCGCTACCTGCGCCTCTGGAAGGCGCATCGGCTACTGCGCCTGTACGCGCAGCTGACGGCCGACTGGCAACGCTGTGAGCCGTCCTGCGCGGACTGGGACGAGGCGGCGCGGCTGTGGGCCGAGGGCCATGGCCAGGGGCGGGCCATCGCGGACGCGGATCTACTCCTCGCCGTCCTCGCCCACAGGCACGGCGCCACGCTGGTGACCGCCAACGTGCGCCACTTCGCCGACCGCTCGGTCGACCTCGAGGACTGGAGCCATTAGGAAGGGGCTGCCAGCTCTTCAACCAAGCCTGACCCCGATCGACGTGCGAGAGATCGAGGTTGCTCGCCGGGCTTGAGGTGTCACAGCGAATTGCCTATCGTGGCCAAGTGAAGACGGCCACTCTCACCGAGACCAAGAACCAGCTGAGCGCTCTCATCGACCGGGTGCGCCACGGTGAGACCATCCTGATCCTCGACCGCGGGAGGGCGGTGGCGCGGCTGGCGCCCGCCCTCACAGAGGAGAGCCCGTCGGCGGAGGGCAGGGGCGAGAGGCTGGAGCGACTGGGTCTCCTCCGCCGCGCGCAGGCATCCAAGACGCCGGATCTCTTCTCTCGGCCGAGGCCCCGGCCAGAGGGTGAAGCAAGCGCCTTGGCCGCCTTGCTCGACGAGCGAAGTCGCGGTCGCTGAGGTCCCTCGACAGCAGGACTCACGGCCCCTGGCCCGACCCTGAGGAGACGCCGCCCGCCGGGAGGGCTTTCTGGTTCTCGATCGCGCCGCGCTGTAGGGGCGGCCCCTACTCCACCTTCACCCAGCGCGGCGGGGTGGCGAGCTCGCCAGAGGCCGGGTCGAGGCGGGCGACGTAGGCGCCGGCGAGGCCGAGGCGTTGGTTGGGGCCGAAGCTCAAGGGCCGGGTGAGGTCCGTGGGAAGCTCGTAGAGCCCTTCGATGGCGGTGACGAGCCCCTCACGGCTGAGCTCGCGGCCGGCCTGCTCGAGGCCGATCTGCAGCAGGCGGGTGGCCAGGAGCGGCGCGAGGCCCGCCCCCGAGGTGCTGCCCGAGGCCGCTTCGAGCTCCGCCTTGGCGGCCGGCGCGACGTCGCTCGGCAAGGTGGGGACGGTGATCCACAGCTCACCGCGGAAGGCGCTGGGCCGGCCGAGGGCGGCGCCGGCCAGGCGGCCGCCGGCGAGCAGCAGGCGGGGCTGCCGGGGCCAGGCGGCGAGGCCGGCGAGCACGGCGGGAAGGCTGTCGGGAGGCCCCAGGAAGAGCACGCTCTCGACCTCCTGCGCGGCGAGCGTGCCGAGCGCCGCGCTGAGGCTTCCGGCACCCGGCGAGAAGCGCGCCACCGCGCTCGCCCCCAGCTCCGCGGCCAGGGCCGGGACCAGCGCATCGAGCCCCTCGCCCTCCCTGGCGAGGATGCCGAGGTGATCGCGAGCCGCGTCGCCCTGGGCGGCGACGACGGCGCGGGCCTGCTCGCACCTGCCGGGGAAGACGTAGAAGAGGTAGCGGTCGGCCGCCCGCCGGGCCGGCGGCTCGGCGGCGAGGACGCCCACGGCCGGTACCCCGCGGGCCTCGATCGCCTCGGCGCTCGCCTCCTCGTCGCCGGTGAGGGCCGGGGCGAGGAGGGCGAAGGGAGCTTCCTGGTCGAGGAAGCAGCCGAGAGCGGCGGCGCGTTCGCCCACCGGGGCCGGCGCCCTCCCGACCACCCACTCCAGGCGCCGGGCGAAGAGGCCGCCGCGGGCGTTGACGCCGTCGCTCCAATGCCGGGCGGTGCGCTCGAGCAACTCGGCGGCGGCGCCTTCGGGCGGCAGCCAGAGCCCGAGACGCAGGGCCTCTTCGGCGATGCCGGGGTCGCGGTCGCCGGTGATCGCCTGCAGGTAGGCCACCAGGTCGGCCGCTTGCTCCCGGCTCAGCCGATAGCGAGGCATCAGCGGGCTCAGGGCGTTGCCGCCGGCATCGACGCCCAGGGTGACGGCGCGGACCAGGCTGCGGGCATCGTAGGGTGGGTGCTCGCGGCCGCTCGGGTGGCGCACCCCGTAGGGCTTGGTGAGCGCGCCCCAGGTGATGTTCGAGGGCGCCACGCCGCCCTCGGGGCGGCCCTTGCCGTCCTTGCCGTGGCAGCTGGCGCAGGGCAGCGCCGTCGCCGGCACCTCGGTGCCGGCCGTACCCAGGAGCGCGGTCACCGCCTGGCCGTCGCCGCCCTCGCCCGCGAGGTAGAGGCGGCGGCCCCGCTGCGCCGCTGCGGACAACGCCTGGCCGGCGGCCGGTGAGACCGCTCCGACCCCGAGGGCGGCGAGCAGGACGCCACCGGCCAACCACCCGGACCACGCTCGCCGCCGCAACGACCTCACCCCTTGTCTTCCACCACCGAGCGGACGATCGGCAGCAGCTGGTCGACCGGCGCCATGCCGAAGGCCTTCTTCCACAGCCCGGTGCGCTCGTTGCCGATCACGATCACGTTGGTGTGGGCCTCCTTCTGCTCGGCGTATTGGCCGAGCTTGCGCAAGGCGAAGTCGACGTTCTGCTGGTCACCGGTCAGGAAGAACCAGCCCGGCCGCGCCTCGTAGCGGCGGGAGAACTCCTTGACCCGCGGCGGCGTGTCGTTCGCCGCGTCGACCGAGATCGAGAGCATGTAGACGTCCTTGCCGAGGCGGTCGCCCAGGTAGCTCTGGATCTCCGCCAGGCTCTTCGCCATCATCGGGCAGACCCCTTCACAGGTGGTGAAGAAGGAGTTGACCACCACCACCTTGCCGGCGATGAGGTCGCTGTAGAGGCGGTGCCGCTTGCCGTCCTGGTCGACCAGCACGACGTCGGTGAAGTAGGCATGAGCGGCGTCCTGACCGGCCGCGGCGGGGCCGAGACGGTCCCCCTGGCCGGCGGCGCTGCCGCCGAGGCAGGTGACGACGAGCGCCAGGGCCGCCAGCAGGGGCAGCTCTTGGACAGCCAGGCGGCGGCTCATCGGCCCACCTCCTCTGCCGTCGCCGGGCTCGGCGCCGCGGCGGCATCGAGGCCGGCGAGGGCGGCCTTCAGCTCGGCCGGGCTTGGCAGGCCGTAGAGGCGCTGCCAGCGGCCGCTCTTGCCGTCGCCGACGAGAAAGAGGGGGGCGTGCTCGGTCTTCTCGGCCGCAAAGGCACCGAGGGCCTTGAGCAGGCTGTCGACCTGCGGCTTGGCACCGGTCAGCAGGGTCCAGCCGGGGCCGGCGCCAAGCTTGTCCCGCCAGGCCTTGAGGCGGGCCGGGGTGTCGACGGCGGGGTCGATGCTCACCGAGATCAGCTGCACCGGCTCGCCGCCGTCGCGGGCGAGCTCGCGCTGCAGCTTGGCGAAGGTGGCGCCCTGCGGCGGGCAGATCGTCGTGCAGGTGGTGAAGATGAAGTTCATCGCCACCTTGCGGCCGGCGACGAGGTCGCTCCACACGCGCACGGTATGGCCGTCCTGGTCGACGAGCTCGAGGTCCGGCAGGCTGAGCTCGGAGAGCTGCCCCGCGGCCGGCGCCGGCGCTGCGGCGGCGGCCGGCTCGGAAGCCATGTGGCAATGGCCCTCTTCGGCGAACGAGGGCGGCGACGGGCAGGCGGCCGCGGCGAGAAGGAAGACGAGGGCGGTGGACGGCGAGGCCAGGGCTCGGGTGCTCACGGTTGCGCTCCTTGCGCCGGCGGCGCGGACGGGTTGGGATGAGGGTCGGCGGCGGAGGTCTCGGCAGCAGAGGTCTCGGCAGTGAGGCCTGCGGCAGGGCCGTCGGCGGTCGCCTGAAAGCTCCAGCCCGCCGCGTTGCGGTAGGTGATGCCGAGGCTGCGGGCCTCGACCTGCACCTGGTAGAGGCCCGGACGGGGTGGCGTGAGGTCGATCGCGTAGGTCCCCTCGCCTTCCGACCGCGCCGCTTGCCGCTGCTGCCAGACGCCGGGGACGAGGAAGGCGAGAGTGCGCACGGCGCTCGCCGCCGGGGCCGACGAAGCCCCCCCGTGCAGGCGGAAACGCAAGGTGAGCGGCTCGCCCGCCTTGACCACCTGCGGCGCACCGAGGTACTCGACACGGCCGGCGACGGCGGCCTGGCGCTGCGCTTCCTGGGCGGCGTCGACGGCGACGGCGAAGCGGAAGCAGTGGACGAGGCGGGGCGTGTCGAGGAAGAAGGCGAGGTCGTACTCGCCGGCGCGACGCAGCTGGATGTCCGTCTCATAGAGGCCGGGCGAGGTCTCGCGCAGCGAGCGGTCGACCACCATCACGGCACGGGCGGCGCGGTTGTAGTTGCGGAAGCTGCCCATGGGGGCAGCCATGCCCTCTTTGTAGAAATAGATCATCTCGTCGCCGGGGTTGGCCACCAGCATGGCGTTCTCCCCCACCGCCTGCACGATGCTCGGCGCCGGCGTCGGCGCCGCCGCCGCGGCGAACGCCCGCTGGCCGCCGGGAAAGTCCACCACCGGCACCGCGGCGCCCTCCTGGCCAAGGCCGAGCAGCGGCACCATCAGCACGGTGGCGTCGTCCCGGTGGCGCAGGTAGGCGAGCTCGCTCGAGAAGGTCACCTGATCGGGCCCTTTCTCGCTGTCGAAGGTCTGCACGATGCGGTGCTGGGCCGCGTCGAGGACGTGCACGACGTCCTTTTCGGGATTGACCGCCAGCGCCAGGCGCCCGCCGGGCGCGAAGCGCAGCTGGCCGAGGCCCGGCTCGGCCGGGATGACGGTGAGCACCCGCGGCCGGTTGGCGTCGACGACCGTCACGGCGCCCGAGGTAGAGGCGACGTAGACGACGCCAGCGAAGGCCGAGGCGTCGATCGAGCTGGGGCCCGGCGCCACCGGCAGGTCGACCATTTTCTGCAAGCCGGCGATCTCGATCACCGAGAGGGTACCCGAGCGGAAGTTGCTGACGAAGGCGTAGCGGTCGGCGGCGTCGAAGGCGAGGTCGTGGTAGCCCTCGCCGGTGGGGACCCGGCCGGCGACGGCGAGGGTCTCGGTATCGATCACCGCCACGCCGGCGGCGGGCGAGTCGCTGCTGTCACCCACCCATAGATAACGGCCGTCCGGCTGCAGAGCGAGGCGGGAGGGCAGGCCGCCGACGGCGATCTCGTGGCTTACCTTCCAGGTCGCGGTCTCGATGACCGAAACCCGGCCGAGGCGCGGCACGGCGACGAAGATCCGGCCGCCGTCGCGACTGGCCACCCAGTCTTCACCTGGGGCCCCCAGCTCGACGATCGCCAGCAGCTGGCTGCCGCCGTAGCTGAACAGGGGGTCGACCACCGTGATCGAGCCGTCGCCGTTCAAGCCGAGGACGTAGAAGACGTTGAGGTCCACTTCCGGTTGCGAGAGCAGGGAACCGCCAAGAAAGCCCTGGACCTTGCGCTTGCAGGCCTCGACGCCGTCATCGGCGCCGGGGGGCAGGCGGTCCATCCAGCCGCCGGGCTGCAGGCCCACCAGCGGGCTGCCGGTGGTGGCGTCGGTGAAGCGCAGCTGCACGCGGGCGGGCTCACCCTCGCGCAGCGGAGCACCGTCGTCATGCCCGGCCAGGGGCTCGATCGCCAGCGAGATCCTCATTCCCTCGGCGGTGATCTCCCGCTCAGAGCCCGCCCCGACCGTGGTCGGAGCGGGACCGGGACCGGCAGCCGCCACGCCCGCCGAGGCGAGCGGGGCGACTGCCAGCACGGCGAGAGCAGCACCGGCGAGGACCTGCGTGGAGCCGATGAGAGCGCGCATGTCCTCGTCCTCCTGACCCTAGGGCTGCTCGGGGGGAGCGATCGACGGTACCGGCGCCGAGTCGATGCGGAAGATGCCCCACAGGCCGCCGTCGAAGGTCCATGGCACGTAGTCGCGGTAGAGGTAGTCGAACTCACCGCCGGACGGGCCTTGGGCCGTCGGGAACAGGATGTCGAAGGCCGTGCCGGTGCCGACGCCGAAGCGGCTGCCGACCACGTTGGACTTCGGGTTGTTGCCGATCACCGTCGAGCTCGTGGTGTAGGGCTCGTCCTGCCAGTTGTGCCCTTGCACTTCGAAGACGTGGTTCTGGGCGTCGCCACCGGGGTGAACGACACGCCAGCGTACGGCGGCGTCCTGCTTGGCGATGTAGATGGGCGTCTGCGGATCGTCACCCACCCAGCTGTTGAGGGTGACCTGGTCGTAGTAGGGGAACTCCCGGCGCTTCTCCATCGGGGTGTCGGGGGCCGTACCGATGCGGAACCAGATCGGCTCGGTGCGGTAGTTGAAGGCGTCCTGACCGGTCTCCTGCGCGTCGTCAGAAACCGCCAGGTTGGGGACCGCCGGAGCGCCGTTCTTGTAGTCCGAGGGCAGGCCGTAGCGCAGGTTGATGTCGTCCTGGAAGAGGGTGACGAACTCGCGAAACTTCGTCGTCTGGGTCCAGACGTTGGCGGAGGCGCGGGTCATCACTTCCGGCGCCCCGGGCACGCTCGGGTCGCGCACCAGGTCGTAGTCCCAGGCCGAGCCCGGCGGCTCGACGATGAGGGCCCCGATGGCGCCCTTCTGGGTGTGCTTGATCGGGTCCGCCGAGACCAGTGGCACGGAGCCGAACTCGATCGGCCGGAACTGCGGCGTGCCACCGGCGAGGGTGATGTCACCGGCGTACCAGTAATAGGTGATCGACTGGCCGGGCGCCACCGTCTGCTTGAAGGGGTAGACGAGGCGGTTGCGGCCGACGTTCATGCCGTCGCCCTGGCGGATGTCGTAGGAGACCAGCGCCGGGTGCAGGCTGACGTCCACCGACGGCGAGACTTGGTTGGAGTTGAAGTTCTCGATGATCATCGGCACGCTGCTGTAGCCAGGCAGGTCGTAGTAGTTCTGGATCTCGTTGGTGAGGGTCACCTCGAGGCAGTCGCCGGCGCTCGCCCGCAGGATCAGCGGCTCGACCTTCACCCAGGGCTGCAGCTTGCCGCTCACCGGGTCGAGGTCGGAGCGGTGGACGAAGAGGATCGCCGTCTCGTCGGTGAGCGGCCCGGCCCCCTGGAGATGGGTCGCGCCGCTGGTGCAGACGTCCGCCGAGTGCTCGTAGTAGACCGAGGTATCGCGGCCGTTGTAGGTCAGGGCACCGTTGGGCAGGGCATCGATCGCCGAGACCGCCACGATGTCGTACTTGAGGGTCGGCAGGTTCGCCGGGCAGTAGACCCGCGGGTAGGTGGTCCCCGGCGGCTTCGGCAGCGTCGCCGCCTTGGTGCCGGCCGAGGTCGCGACCGCATCGGGCGAGCGCAGATCGGCCTGCGCGAACAAGGCCTCGTCCTGGGTCGGGGTGAGGGCCTTGTTGTCGGGGTTGTAGCTCGCCAGCGAGACGAGGGTGTCGGCCGTGCCGTAGTAGGTGCGGAAGAGGCCCCAGGCGCCGTCCCACTGGAAGTCGTTGCTAGCGCTCGGGCGGTAGAGGAAGTCCGCCGTGTCACCGCTGGTGAACAGGCTGGGCTGGCGGCTCACCTCGAGGTCGAACCACTCGGAGATCGCCATCATCTGCGAGGCGCGATAGCCCGAGTTCGGCTCGTCCGGCTGGTGCAGCCACTTCATGCCGTCGATCGTGAAGTTGTGCTCCTCCTCGAAGGCCCCCACGAGGACGCGGATCTTCACCCGGTCGCCCTCGTAGCTGCGCATCAGCGGCGTGAAGGGGTCGCCCGGGTGGAGGCCCCCGGTGAGGTTCGGGTACGGCACCCAGGAGCTGGAGACGCCGTTGAGGTCGGGAATCGCGCGGTCGGTGCGGCTCTCGTAGACGAAGGAGAGGTCGCCGGCCTCGACCGGGAAGGCGGTCTGCGCCTGGGTGACCGGGTCGTAGACCCGCAGCCCCACGGGCTCGCTCCGGTAGTTGACCGAGGTGAAGCCGGGGTCCTGCGCCGAGATGGCCTCCGGGCAGGGCGGCAGCGGACCGGTGCTGCAGTCGTTGGTCGGGCAGCGGTCGGGCTTGGCGAAGAGATAGGGTAAGCCCACCTCGCGGCGGCCCGGCGGGTTGATCACCTTGGCGGGGTCGGCGTAGGCGATCTTGGGGTCCGGGTTCGGGCAGGCGAGCTGCAGGCGACCGGCCGGCTGCGGGCCGATCTCGTTCGGCTCGTAGGCGAGCTGGAAGTCGGCGAACTCGATGGCGAACTCGCGGAACTGCGCCGCGTCGTTGCCGATCACCGCCTGCCAGGAGGTGGGGCCGCCGTCGTGCCGGGTGTAGAAGGGCGTCCCCGTCTCGTTGTGGCGCCAGACGTCGGTCTTCTCGATGATCAGCCCGGCATAGAGGCCGGCCTGCTGATGGGTCGAGGGGCCGAAGTGGTCGTGGGTGAAGATCGTGCGCAGGGTGCGGTCGTTGCCGGCGTTGTCCTTCACCGGATCGGCCCACCAGCGCTGGATGGTCGTCTGCGCACCGAGCCAATCGTCCACCCCATCGCAGTCAGCGTCGATGCCGCGGGGCGTGAAGTAGGGATGCGACTCGACCACCGGGCAGGGGCCCAGGGGATCGTTGCCGGGGAGGTTGTTGTCCCGCGGATCGCCGCCGAAGATCGTTCCCGAGCAGGTGTTGAAGATCCGGGTGGCGGCGATCACGTCCTGCACCTCCTCCGGGGAGAGGGTGCCGTCCTCGTAGTTGAAGCCGTTGGCCGAGCCGTCCGACGCCGTGACGTCGAACTTCACCAGGTGGATGTGCTGGCCGAGAATGTCGGTGGGCGTCCGCACCTGGAAGTCGTCGAGCAGGTACTCGGACGGCACCAGGTTGGTGTGCCAGAACTCGACGCAGTCGGCGCTCTTGGCCCGGAAGAAGAACGGCTCCGGCGGCCGCGTACCCATCAGCGTCGGGTCGACGTCGTCCCACAGCGTGATCAGGCGCTGCTGCGGGAAGTGCCAGCCGGCCTTGTTGAGCACGATGTCCATCTGGACGTTGGCCGCCTTGTAGCGCCGCAGGCGCGACCCGAAGGTCGTCTCGCAGGGATCGGCGAAGGGAGCACCCATCTGCCGCTGGCGACCGTTCAGCCGGAACTGGCCCGAGCCTCCGATCGGCCGCGGCGTGATCACCCCGGTCTGCTCGTGGAAAGCCATCGCCACCTGCTCGACGGGCTCACCGTTGGGGTCGAGGAAGTGGGTGTCGGCGCTGGTGATGTGCTTGGCGAAGGAGAGCCGGGTGTGCTCCTCCGTGGCGGTCCCGGCGCCGATGGTATGCCGCGGCAGGCCGCCGTCGTCGAGGATGTCGAGGGGCGGCTGGGGCGGCCGGCTGCCGGTCTCGCCGGGGATCCAGAACGGATAGCCAGGGTTGCTGACCGGCGGCGCGGTGAAGCTCACCGCACCGTTGACCAGCTGCACGGGGGCCGGCACCGGCGCCATCGGCAGGCTGGGGATCGGCACCACCGCCGGGATCGGCGTGCCCACCGCGATCTCGGCGTCGGGGAGGGCGCGGGCCGTGGTCACCACGTCGGCGCCCACCGTGGTGTGCACCGGCTTGCCCTCGTCGTCGAGCTCGGTGCCGGTCTCCAGGGTGTCGTGCACTCGCCAGAGGCTCCACATGCCCTGGGCGAAGTGGGGATAGAGGTGGCAGTGGAAGATCGAGTCGCCCGGGGTGCGGTTACGGTTGCCGCTGCCGCCGTAGGCGATCTCGTAGGTGAAGGCCGAACCCTGGCCGATCGACTGACTGTCCTTGTAGGAGCTCTTGTCGCTCTCCGGGGCGTAGAGCCACTGGTGGGCGTGCAGGTGGAAGACGTGGTGGTCATCGCTGCCGGCGTGCAAGTTGCGGAACTTCACCCGGTCGTTGAGATAGGAGTGGTAGACGTTTGAAGGGTCGTCGGGGTAGAGGGCCTTGTTGGCCTTGGGGCCGAAGGCCGGGGTGCACGGCAGGTGGTTCTCGATCTCGACGTGGGTGCAGGGGCGGTTGGCCGGCACGTCGACCACCATCGCCGGATCACCGACCGCCCACGAGGTGAGGAAGAACTCCTCGTACTGGCAATCGACGCATTTCCACATCGGACCGACTCCGATGCGGTTGGCGAGGATCTCGGCACCGGCGCCGGCGGCGCCGTAGTTGATAGCAAAGGCGTCGCGCACGCTGTGCAGGGTGTGGGAGAGCACCGGATGCTCGAACTCCGGGAACGCCTGCACGGCGCCGATCTCGTCGTGGAAGATGATGGTGAACTCACGGAACGGCTCGCTGCGGGTCGGGTAGATGTTCGGGATCGGCGTGTAGGAGCTGAAGCCGTAGCCCGCCTCGGGCGGGCCGGTGATGATGCCGGTGAGGTCCGAGTGCACGATCTCGTTGCTCGCGTTGAGCATCTCGAAGATCGGCGCCGGCAGCTCGCCCGCCGAGGCCCGGTAGCAGTTCGGGTTGAAGGTGGAGTCGTACTGCGCCGTGTAGTCGATCTGCGGGTAGGCAGGATCGACGCCCGAAGGGCTCGCGGCGTGCGCCAGGTCGGCCTGGGTGACCTGGCTGCGGTACCAGCGCGAGCCGGCCGGCTCGACGTTGATGGCCCCGAAGAGGCCCGCCGAGATCGAGCCGCCGTCGCCATCGCCGCCCACCGTGGCACCACCGCTGTACATCAGGTAGGTGCCTTCTTCGTCGGCGTAGTAGGTGTAGGTCGTGCTCCCCCCCGGCAGCACCACGCCGCCGGCTGGGTTGGCGCCGACGTTGAAGCCGGCGTCGGTCGGCCCGGTCACGTACTGCAGGCCCATCACGTGGATCGAGGCCGCGCGGGTGTGCGGTTGCTCGTCGTCCGGCAGCGAGGCGAGGTTGGGCTCGAGGAGGTTGCGGAAGTGGATCGTCAGGCAATCGCCGACGTTCATCCGCAGCACCAGGGGCCGCGGCCGCTTGTCCTCGCGCAGCTGCACCCGGCCGGCCGCCAGCGGCAGCTTGGTGGCCGCGCAATTGTTCTGGTCCTGGCTCTGGCTGACCACGTCGCGCTCGAGCGCGTAGATCATGCCCTGGGGTTGGAAGGCGCCCAGGCGGTTCCAGTAGTAGACCTGGTCGAGGGCGACCACGTGCGCGGTGAGCGACCGCTGGCAGGCAGCCGGCGGTACCGGCGGCTCCCAAAGCTCGCCCGGATCGCCAGCGGGCACGCCGAAGCCTGGGCTCGCGGTCGCCGGCGCGGCGGCGAGACACAAGGCAGCGAGCGCCAGCGGGGCCAGGTACTTCCAAGCATGGATCGAAGACTCGTTCCTAGCCATCTCTTCCTCCGTGAGGGGTTGCCGGACCTCCGCCTTGCGGGCCCTGAAAGGTCCTGCCCAATTGGGTGGGAACACACCACTCGGAAACATGGTGCGCAGTATCCGCACCCCCTCCTTACACGGTCGTTACACGGGTGATAGGCTCGCGAAACCGGATCCAAGGACTTCTGAACACCGATGCGCGTCTTGGTGGTGGAGGACGAACCCGTCTTGGCAGAGGCCGTGAGCGAGCACCTGCGCTCCGAGGCCTATGCCGTCGATTGCGCCGACACCGGCTCGGCAGCCGAGGAGCTGGTGAGCGTCAACCCGTACGACCTGCTGATCCTCGACTGGACCATCCCACCGCCCTCGGGGATCGAGCTGCTTACCCGCTGGCGCAAGAGCGGCCTGCTCACCCCCGTCCTCATGCTCACCGGGCACGCCGAGGTCGACGACCGCATCGCCGGCCTCGACTCGGGGGCCGACGACTACCTCACCAAGCCCTTCCAGCTGGGCGAGCTGTCAGCCCGCGTCCGTTCGCTGCTCAGGCGGCGCAACGTCGAGCTCAAAGTGAGCCTCGAAGCGGGCGACCTGCGGCTCGACCGCCGGCAGATGCAGGTGATGGTCAACGGCCGTGAGGTCGAGCTCCGGCCGAAGGAGTTCGCCATCCTCGAGTACCTGCTGGAGCGCGTCGACCAGGTGGTCAGCCGGGCGGAGCTCGTGGAGCACGTCTGGGACGACTCCTTCGATTCCTTCAGCAACGTCGTCGACGTCACCGTCCACCGCCTGCGGCGGAAGATCGACGCCGACCACCCCGAGCCGCTGTTGCAGACCCTGCGCGGCGTGGGCTACTTGCTCAGGAGCAAGCGCAGCGCCTGAGGTGGGCCGCCGCCCCTCACTGGCGGCTGCGGCGCGCCGCGCCTGGGGGCCCCAGCGCCGCCAGCCGCCGGGAGGCCAGCAACCGGGTGTCGAGCCCCTGGGGCGTGCCGCCGTCGAGCACCTGCTGGTAGTAGGTCCGCGCCTCGTCCGGCAGCCCGTAGCTCTCCGCCAGACGGCCGAAGACGTACCAGTCGTCGGGCCCGAGCGTCGCGAAGCCCCCGGCGCCTTCGTTCCGGCCCGCCCGCAGGCTCTCCAGGATCACCTTGTAGGCCTCGGCGGGCCGGCCGAGGTCGGCGTAGACCGTGGCCAGGGTGTGGAGGATGTTGCGATCGCCGTGGGAGGTCAGCTCCGAGGCACGCTGCGCCTGGGCGAGCGCCGCCTCGCCGAGGTCGGGCAGGAAGAGCTGGGCCCAGGCCAGGCGGTTGAGGTCCCGCGGCAGCGCTCGCCCCCTGCGCTCCAACGGAGCGAGGAGCCGGACCACCTCGCCGGCATCGCCCTCGCGCATGGCCAGCTCGCCGAGCAGGAAGCGGGCCGTCTCGTCGTCGGGCCGCCGCTCTAGCCGTGCCTCGCCGAGCCGGCGGGCATCGTCTGGCCTCCCGGCGTGGCGATAGGCGAAGAAGAGGTCCCGGAAGGCGCTCAGCGAGTCCGGCGCCGCGAGGGCCAGGCGCTCGCGGACGGCGACCAGCTCGGCGGCGCGATCGAGCCAGGTGAAGGCCTGGGCCTGGGCGAGGTCGAGGGCCACAGCGACGTCGCCGATGGCCGTGCCGCGCAGGGGCGCGATCGCCGCCAGGGCTTCCCGAGCCGCCCGTTGGCGAGCGGCCTGGTCGTGCGACGGTCGAGAAGCGGCGGCGGACTCCGCGACCGGCAGCACGGCGAGCGCCAGGCGCGCCGCCGCCTCGTCGCCGCCCCGCTGCCACAGCAGTGAGAAGGGCCGCCGGGCCATGGGGTCGGGATCGCCCTGTTCGCCCAGCTCGTCGGCAGCCCAGTCGAGCCAGCGCCGGGCGAGGTCGAGGCGACCCTGGGTGAGGAGCCCCTGCCCCAACCGCGCCACCGGGGCCCAGGAGCTGCCGGTGCTGAGCAGGCGATACTCGCCGTCCTCCTGGACGACGAAAGCGCTCGCCCCGTCCGTGGCGCCGCCGTCGAAGTCGAGACGCAGCCGATAGCCGAGCTCGTCGTCCCCCTCGGCGTCGTTTCCCAGCACGCTGAGTCCCACGTCGAGGAGCATCTCCGGGCTGAAACCGCCCTCTGCGGCCTGCTTCGCAAGACTGGCCCGGAGCGCGCTCGGCTCGCCGCGCAGCTCCTCGATGTCCAGCTCCTCCGGGAAGAGGCGGCGCGAGAGGTACGGCTCGAGGCCGTCGGCCGTGAGCTCGCCTTGCACCAGCCGCCGAAACAGCGAGCGAACGAAGGCGGTGGGATTGGCTTCCTCGCCCTGCATCTCGTCCCAGGGCACCACGCGACCGATGCGGTCCGCCAAGGCGAGCATCCCCGCCGCCTTCGGTGCCAGGGCCCCCGCTTGGCGGAGCATCTGGGCCGCCTCGGCATAGCGCCGGGAGGCCATCAGCGTCTGGCCGGCCGTCGCCAGCAGGCGGGCGCGCTCCTCGACGCTCGGCGCGCTGGAGGCCAGCCGCGCCGCCGCTTCCGGCCCGGCCAGCGCCGCGGACGCGACCACCTGCTGCTCGCGCCGGGCGCCGGCGTCGGCCAGCTTCTCGGCTGCCTCCTGCAGCTCGGCGTAGCGGCCCCGGCGCTTCAGGTTGGCCATCCAGTTGTCGTCGTAGGTCTTGACCCCGGCCCGGTCGATCTCGCAGTAGAGCCTCGCCGCCGCCTCGAGGTCGCTGCCGGGACCGTAGGCGACGCCCGCCGCATCGTGCTCGAGCAGGATGGCGAGGTCCGCCCTCACCGCCAGGTCCGCGGGGTCCAGCCGTAGGGCCTCGCGGTAGGCTGCCACGGCCCCAGCGCGGTCGAAGCCGGGGCCGCGCAGGCGGCCGACCTCGTCGTGCTGGAGGACCCAGCCCAGGTTGGCGTGGGCCGCTGCCAGGCCGGGACCGAGCGCCACGGCCCGGCGGGCCGCCACCCGCGCCAGGTCGCCCATGCCACCGGCGAGAAGGGTCCGCGAGAGCTGCAAGACGTCGAGGCCGTTCGTGGGGTCGGCGGCCGCCAGGCGGCGGAACTCGGCGAGGGCCCCCAAGATGTCGCCCTGGGCCAGCTTCTCGGCTCCCACCTGCACGAAACGGATGCGCAGCGGCTCGGCCTCGACGAGCGCCCGCACGGCGGCCGGGTAGGCCTGGACGGCCGCCGGGGAGAGCCGGACCGGGCCGCTCTCGAAGCGGAGGACGGCCTCCAGGCCACCATCCTCGAGGCGGCGGAAGCTGCGGCTGAGGCGGCCGCTGCCCACCGACTCCTGGCGCGGCTCCGGGGGGTCGCGCAAGCTAAAGCCGGGCGGCGGGTGGATGCGGTAGGTCCACTCGCTCACGTAGGGCGAGCTGACGCGGAGCTCCGCCGTCCGTGCCGCCCCGTCGGCCGGTGGCAGGCGCAGGGAGACGGGCAGGCGTTCGAGGAGGCCCGCAGGATCGATGGCCACCTCAGCCGCCTCGAGGCCGGTCTCCACCTGCTCCGAGCCCGCCACCTCGAGCCGGGTGTGGAAGGGTTGGCCGAGGTCGGTGACCGGCGAGGTCTCGAAGCGCTCGACCTCCGAGCTCGCGAGGTGGCGGTCGGCGTAGTCGCGGGCCCAATACCCGCGATCTTCCACTTCCGGCCCCGCGAACAGCTGGCGGGCCTCCACCTCGGCGTCACCGTGGTACTCCGCCGCCTCGACGATCCGCCCCCGCCCCAGGGGCGCGAGCCAGACGTCGCGCTGGCGGTGCAGCAGGTTGTCCCCCGGGCGTGCCTCGGGCGTGCGCACCAGGCCGCGGATCCCGGGCGCCGCGACGAGGGCCAGCCGACCACGGTCCCGCTCGGGTAGCTCTCCGGCGCGCAGCAGCGGTTCGGTGGGGTCGATCCAGATCGGCGGCGAGGCCGGCACGTAGACGACGGCGTGGTCGAAGGCACCGAGGCCGGGGAGGTCCTCCACCACGTCGGTGTCGACCCCGGCGCGCAGCAGGGCCACGTAGGCGGGCACCTCGGCGGCGCGCAACAGGGCCACGAGCAGGGTCGCCTTGTCCTTGCAGTCCCCGTAGCGCCGCGCCAAGGTCTCGCGCGGCGAGCGCGGCACCAGCCGCCCCTCACCCAGCTCGACGCCGGCGTAGCGCACCGTCGCCTGCAGCTCGGCGAGCAGGCGGTCGATGACGGCGGCGCTCGGCGGCGAGCCGCGCAGGGCCCGTTTCACCCAATCATCCACGGTCGAGCCGGCGATGGCTCGATCGACGATCTCCGAATAGAGCCGCGCCACCTCCTCCCAGGACCGCCCCGAGCTGACCTGGAAGGTCGAGTACCAGGGGACCTCCGGCGGCAGGTCCGCCTCGGCCAGGTAGCCCGGCGCCAGGTCGCGGTACTCGAACGTCGTCAGCTGGCGGCCGCCGCGCACCTCCACCCGCGGCTCGACGGTGGGCAGCCGCCGCAGGCGGTGGATGAGGCCGAAGCCGGCCGGCTCGTCGAGCACCACCCTGGCCAGCCGATAGTGGTCGTCGATCAACGCCACCTCGCGCAGCGACCCTGCCGAGAACAGGGGCTGCTCGTCGCGCAGCACGACCTCGGTCTCCACCACGGCGCCCACGGCGAAGGCCGGCAGGGGGGCGCGCAGCTCGCGCGAGTCCGCGAACATCAGGCCAGAGCCCTCGCCCACGGGCGCCTCGGCGATCGTCGAGAGGTCGAGCCTGTGCTCGCCGCCCTCGGGGTCGATCACCCGGGCGCGAATCTCGGGGCGGGCCTGGAACCACGGCGACCAGGCGCAAACCAGGGTCGCCCAACCGTCGATGGCTCCCGGGCCGAGGACGCGGAAGATGCGGTGCCGGCGCTCGGTGAAGCGGCCCTGTGCATCGACCGCGAACGAGGTCTCGAAGACCAGGGTATCGATCTCCCAGCCGGCCTGGGGCTCGAGGTCACGGAGGGCTGCCCGCAGCTGCGAGGCGGAGGCGGCGAAGGGCTGCAGCTCCGAGACCGGCGCCCCGCAGCCGGGGTTCGCCAGGACGAGCAGTGAGAAGAGAACGAGGGCGGCGGCGCGCAGAGAGCGCGGGAGGGAAGGAAGGCGGCGCTGCGGCATCGGCTTTTCCTCGCCGCGAAGCCTAGCAGCCCCAGCGCTGAGGTTCCGCCGGCCGCCCCCTCGCGCTGGAGGTAGGCGGCCGGCGGGAGAAACGGCGAGCGGGCGGCTCGGAACCGCCTAGAACTGCGACCAGAGGTACTGGTTGGTCACCTCGTGGTGGAACTGGATCTCCGAGCGCTTGACGCGCGTGCCCAGGGCCTTCGGGCAACGCTCGGCCGAGGCCAGCTTGAGGTCAGCGTACTTGCTATGCACCTCCTCGCCCACTAGCTCGGCCGCCCAGCGGCTCGACTTGAAGAGCCGCACGGCGTCGTAGATGTTGTCCGGCAGGAAACGGGTGCGCTGGCGCTTGCTGTCGCTCTCCTCTTCGGCGAGCGGCCCCTCGATGCCAGTGCGGAGCAGGGCGTAGATGGCGAGGTAGGGATTGGCGTCGGGAGCGATCGAGCGCACCTCGACCCGCGCCGACTTCTCGTTGCCGAGCGGGATGCGCACCATCGAGCCACGATCGATCGCCGAGGCCTTGATCTGGTTCGGGGCCTCGAAGTGCGGGTCGAGCCGGCGGTAGGAGTTGACGCTCGAGTTGAGGATCAGGCAGATGTCGTTAGCGTTGGCCAGGATGCGCTGGATGTAGTTCCAGCCGGCGGCGGACAGGCCGTCCTGCCCCTTCTTGTCGAAGAACAGGTTCTTGCCCTTGCGGGCCAGCGACATGTTGGTGTGCATGCCGTTGCCGTTGACGCCGGCAACCGGCTTGGGCAGGAAGCTCGCCGACATGTCGAGGCGGGCCGCCACCTGCCGCGAGAGCAGCTTGTAGAGCTGCACCTGGTCGGCAGCGATGGTCGCCTCGGTGTAGGAGTAGTTCATCTCGAACTGCGACGGCGCCACCTCCGGGTGGTCCTTCTCGTTCGAGAAGCCCATCGCCCGCTGCACCTCGGCGGCGGTGTCGATGAACTGGCGCAGGGCATCGCCGGGCAGCGAGTGGTAGTAGCCGCCCGTCGAGATGAACTCGAAGGCCCCCGTCTCGCGGAAGCGACGCTCGGCGTCCCGGCCCTTGAAGAGGAAGCCCTCGATCTCGTTCGAGGCGTAGGCGACCGTCTGGTCCTTCTTCCACAGCTGCTCGGCGAAGAGCTTGAGCCGCGAGCGCATGTCGGCGCGGTAGGGCGTGCCGTCGCGCTCCGCCACCTCGCCGAAGACCAGCACCTTGCCGGAGCCGAAGATGTCCGACGGCAGCCAGTAGAAGGCCGGCCAGTCGATCGCCAGCCGCAGGTCGCTCTCCGCCTGCTGCGAGAAGCCGCGGATCGAGCTGCCGTCGAAGGTGAGGTTGTCGGCCGAGCGGAGCAGGAACTTCTTGTCGTAGTCGAGCATGTGGAAACGGCCTTCGAGGTCGGTGAAACAGACCGTCACCGCCTTGATGCGCTTCTCGTCCGTCAGGTACTTGAGGCGCGCCTCCTGGACCTTGCCGGGGTCTTTGCGGGCCAGGCGGTCCTCCTTGGCCTGGAGGTTCATCTCCTCGAGCTGGTCGTAGGGGATCTCCAGGAAGTCACGCAGCGGGATCGTGCTCATCGGGGCTCCTCGGGACGCCGTGGAGGGCGTCGGCGCTGGTCAGGGGGATCGTGCGAACGGCGCAACACTACGTCCTCCTAGACTAAATGTCAATCGGACTAGACTAAATACTGGACATACAAGAGTAAAATTGGCGAATCCGGTGATTGACGACACAGAGCTGAACAGGCCGCGCCGACGGCACCCGGCACCGCACCGCGCTATCCTTGGCCCGGCGCCTCGGGCGCCTTGCCGCCCGCCGCTTAGCCCCGCGGGCAGGAGGCTCGGATGGAACCCTCGCAGACCACTCCCGCATCGCCACCGAACCCCCGCTTGCAGATCGCCATGGTGGGCCTCGGCCGGATGGGGGCCAACCTCAGCCGCCGGCTGCTACGCGGCGGCCACGACGTCGTGGTCTACGACCTCGACCCCACCAATATCGCGCGCCTGGCCGCCGAGGGCGCCACCCCGGCCGCCTCGCTCGCCGAGCTGGCCGCCGCCCTCACGCCGCCGCGCGCCGTGTGGGTGATGGTGCCGGCCGGCACGCCCACGGAGTCGACCGTCACGGCCCTCGGCCAGCACCTCGCGGCCGGCGACACCGTCCTCGACGGCGGCAACTCCTTCTTCAAGGACGACGTCCGCCGCGGCCGCGAGCTCGCCGCGCGGGGCATCCACTACCTCGACGTCGGCACCAGCGGCGGCGTCTGGGGGCTCGAGCGCGGCTATTGCCTGATGGTCGGCGGCGAGCCGGCCGTCTTCGCCCGCCTCGAGCCGATCTTCCGTACCCTGGCGCCCGGGCGCGCCGGCGCCGCGCCGACGCCGGGCCGCGAGGCGAGCGACCGCCCTGCCGACCGCGGCTACCTGCACTGCGGCCCCCTGGGTGCCGGCCACTTCGTCAAGATGATCCACAACGGCATCGAGTACGGCCTGATGCAGGCCTACGCCGAGGGCTTCGACATCCTCGCCGGGGCCAACGGCGAGGGGCGCCCGGCCGACGAGCGCTACGATCTCGACCTCGGCGAGATCGCCGAGCTGTGGCGCCGCGGCAGCGTGGTGGGCTCCTGGCTGCTCGACCTCGCCGCCGGCGCCCTGGCCGCAGACCCCAAGCTCGCCGCCTTCAGCGGTCGCGTCGACGACTCCGGCGAAGGCCGCTGGACGGTCGCCACCGCCATCGAGCAGGCGACCCCGGCGCCGGCGCTCTCGGCGGCCCTCTTCGCCCGTTTCCGCTCGCGCCGCGACTCCACCTTCGGGGAGAAGCTGCTCTCGGCCCTGCGCCATCAGTTCGGCGGCCACGCCGAGGCCCGCCGCGAGGGCTAGCTCGGTGGAGGCGCCAAGAGCTCGGCCCAGGCAACTGTGTCAGGATCCCCAGCCGTCATGAGCGAGCCCGAGAGCGACCTTCCGGAGCCCACCGCCACCCCCGCCGGCCCCTCGGTGATGGTGCTCTTCGGCGGCGCCGGCGACCTCACGCAGCGCAAGCTCCTGCCGGCGCTCTACTACCTGCGCCGGGCCGGCCTGCTGCCCGATGAGCTCGCCCTGGTGGGTTTCGCCAACCGCGAGCTCTCGCTCGAGCAGTACCGCGAGCTCCTCGTCCAGGGCATCCGGGAGCACGTCGACGGGCCGGTCGAGGCCGCCATCGTGGGCTGGCTCACCGAGCGGATCTACTACGTGCAGGGCGACTTCCGCGATGCTGGCGCGTTCGGCCGCCTGCAAGGCCTGCTCGCCGAGATCGACCAGGAGCACGGCACCGATGGCAACTATCTCTACTACCTGGCCACCCCTCCGAGCTTCTTCCGCCTGATCGTCGACCAGCTGGGGCGCAGCGGCCTTGCCGAGGAAAAGGAGGGCCATTGGCGCCGGGTGGTGATCGAGAAGCCCTTCGGCCGCGACCTCGAGTCGGCCCAGGCGCTCAACCACGAGCTGCGGGCCGTGCTCGCCGAGCGGCAGATCTACCGCATCGACCACTACCTGGGCAAAGAGACCGTCCAGAACCTCCTCGTCTTTCGCTTCGCCAACGGCATCTTCGAGCCGATCTGGAACCGCCGCTACGTCGACCACGTGCAGATCACCGTCGCCGAGGAGCTGGGCGTCGAGCACCGCGGCGGCTACTACGAAGAGGCCGGGGCGCTGCGCGACATGGTGCCCAACCATCTCTTCCAGCTGCTGGCGCTGACCGCCATGGAGCCGCCGAACTCCTTCGCCGCCGAGGCCGTGCGCAACGAGAAGGCCAAGGTGCTGCAGGCCATCCAGCCGCCCACGCCGGAGGAAGTGCTGGCGCGCACGGTGCGCGGGCAGTACGACGCCGGCGCCTTGGCCCCTGACCTGCACGTGCCGGCCTACCGGGCCGAGCCCGGGGTGGCCGCCGACTCGCGCACCGAGACCTTCGTCGCCCTGAAGCTGCAGATCGACAACTGGCGTTGGGGGGGCGTGCCCTTCTACCTGCGTACCGGCAAGCGGATGGCGCGACGGATGACCGAGATCGTCATCCAGTTCAAGCGCCCCCCCTTCATGCTCTTCCGCGCCACCCAGGTGGGCCGCCTGACCCCCAACCAGCTGGTGATCCGCATCCAGCCGGAGGAAGGCATCTCGCTCTCCTTCGGCGCCAAGGTGCCGGGGCCGGTGCTGCAGACCGGCGGCGTCAACATGGACTTCTCCTACGCCGAGCACTTCGGCGTGCAGCCGGCGACCGGCTACGAGACGCTGCTCTACGACTGCATGAAGGGCGACGCCACTCTCTTCCAGCGCGCCGACGTGGTGGAAGCGGCGTGGACGGTGGTGGCGCCGATCCTCGATCTGTGGAGCGCCCTGCCACCACGCAGCTTCCCCAACTACGCCGCTGGCAGCTGGGGCCCCGCCGACGCCGAGAAACTGCTCACCCAGGACGGCCGGCGCTGGGGAGGCCAATGAGGGAGCTGCGACGATGAGGGTCCTCGCGGGTGACATCGGCGGCACCAAGACGCGACTGGGCCTCGTCGAAGCGCACGGCGGCGCCCTCGCGCTCGGCGCCGAGGCGACCTATCCGAGCGGCGACTTTCCCGGCCTCGAAGCGATCATTGAGCGCTTCCTCGCCGCCCCCGGCCACGACGCGAGGCTCGATGCGGCCTGCTTCGGGGTCGCCGGGCCGGTGCGCGACGGCCGCTGCCAGACCACCAACCTGCCCTGGGTGATCGATGCCGCGGCGCTGCGCCGTCGCTTCGACTGGCCCGCCGCCTTCCTGCTCAACGACCTCGAGGCCCTCGCCTGGGCGCTCGAAGCGCTGCCCGAGAGCTCGCTCCTCACCCTCTCTCCCGGCCAGCCGGACCCCCACGGCAACGCCGCCCTGCTCGCCGCCGGCACCGGCCTCGGTGAGGCCGGGCTGGCCCGCGACGCCGCTGGGCGGCTGCGCCCCTTCGCCACTGAAGGGGGCCACGCTTCCTTTGCGCCGCGCAACGAGCTGGAGATCGCTCTGCTGCGGCACCTGCTGGCGGAGCACCACCACGTGAGCTGGGAGCGGGTGGTCTCCGGGCCGGGGCTGGTCGTCCTCCACGATTTTCTCCGTCAGTACCGCGAGGTGCCCGTGCCCGCCTGGCTCGCCGCCGAGATGGCCGCGGGGGACGCCGCGGCGGCGATCTCGGCAGCGGCCCTCGACGGGCGCTGCGAGCTCTGCCGCGAGGCCCTCGATCTCTTCCTCGGCCTCTACGGCGCCGAGGCCGGTAACCTCGCCCTCAAGACGCTGGCGACCGGCGGCGTCTTCATCGGCGGCAGCATCGCGGCGAAGCTCCGCGCGCGCTTCGCCGCCGGGGACTTCCTCGCCGCCTTCACCGCCAAGGGGCGGATGCGGCCGTTGCTCGCCGCGATGCCGGTGAAGCTGGTGCTCGACGACCGCGCGGCCCTGCTCGGCGCCGCTCGTTTCGCAGCCCTGGAGGCCAGCGGAGGCCCACCGGCACCGTGAGCGCGGCAGCCGAGCGGCGGGGAGAGGTCGTGATCTTCCCGGACCCCGCGGCGGTGGCCCGCCAGGCCGCGGCCGAGCTCCTCTCACGCCTGGAACGTTCCGACCCGCAGCGCCCGTTCACCATCGCTCTCTCGGGCGGCTCTACTCCGCGGCTGCTCTTCCGCGAGCTGGCGGCGCACGCCGCCGACCCCGGCCTGCCCTGGGGGCGAGCGCACTGGTTTTGGGGGGACGAGCGAGCCGTGCCGCCGGAGCACCCCGAGAGCAACTTCCGCCTCGCTTGGGAAGAGCTGCTGCAACACCTGCCGCTCACCGCGGAGCAGGTGCACCGGGTCCCTGCCGAGCTGGGGGCCGAGGCTGCCGCCGCGGCCTACGAGGCGCAGCTGCGGAGCTTCTTCGCTTCCCCGCCCGGCACACCACCGCGCTTCGACCTCGTCTTCCTGGGCCTCGGCACCGACGGCCACACGGCCTCTCTCTTCCCGGCGAGCCCCGCCCTCGGCGAGAGCGAGCGCTGGGTGGTCGCCAACCCCGTGGCCAGCCTCGGCACCACGCGGATCACCCTAACTCTTCCCGTGCTTAACGCCGCGCGGCTGGTGATCTTCCTCGTCACCGGCGCCGACAAGGCGCCGGCCCTCGCTGGCGTGCTGGCCGGCGCCGCCGCGGCGGCGGTCCTACCGGCGAGCCGGATCGCTCCCGCCACCGGCGAGCTGCTGTGGTTGGTGGACCGCGCCGCGGCCGCGCGCCGCGGCGCGGACCACGCCGGCGCCTGAGGCGGGCGCTCAGCCGGCCAGGGTCGCGGCGCCGGCCGCCAGCGGTTGGCGCGGCGCCACGAGGGTCGCGAGCGACACCGAGGCGAAGGTGGCGCGGGCCTGGGCGTCGATCTCGTCGAAGAGCCGCTGGAGCCTCTCCTCGGCGAGCTGGCCCGGGGCGCCGCCTCCGCTGCCGTTGTTGCTGGGGGCCGGGGTCGCCTCCTCGCGCCCTCCTTCGAAGACCTCCATCAGCTCGAGGAGCGAGATCTGCGCCGGGGGCCGCGCCAGCCTGTAGCCCCCCGTCACGCCGCGGCTGCCCACCGCGAGGCCGGCCCGCACCAGGCGCTGGATGACTTTGGCCACCACTGTCGGTGGCAGGCGGTAGCGCTCCGCCACCTCGGCAGCGCTCACCGGCTGGCCGGCCGGCGCCGCCGCCATCTCGAGCGCAGCGTAGAGGGCGTAGCGGGTCGAAAGCTGGTACTTCATGCCCCGCCGAGGGGCAAGTCGAGCGCCAGCCGTGGCGCGGGCCGGAAACCCTCGCGCTGGAAGAAGGCCATCAGCCGCTGATTGTCCCAGGAGACCTCCGTCTGGATCGAACCGACGCGCAGCCCGACCAGGTTGCTCTTCAGCTGGTCGAGGAGGGCCGAGCCGACGTGGCGGTCCTGGAAGTCGGGATGGACGGCCAGCGTCTCGAGCACGGCGGCCGGCTCGGTGAGGCCGAACTCGCCGTAATAGACCCGGGCCAGCAGGAAGCCGACGAAGAGGCCGTCGAGCTCGGCGGCCAGCGAGACGCGGATACCGGCGGCATGCAGGTTCTCGTGCAGCTTCACCCGGTAGAACTCTTCGCGGCGATGGCCGACGTTCTTGGCGTCGATCGCCACCACGAGGTCGAAGTCCTCGGGGCGCAGGCCGCGGATGCGCACCGCCTCGCGGGGCGACTCCGCCCCGGCATCCTCGCTCGGTGCTCTCTCTCTCATCTCCTCCTCCTCAGGCGGCGTGCTCGTGGCCGAAGCCGAGCCCGAGCGCCCCCAGCTTGCGGGCCCGGAAGGCGCCCCAGAGGGCCGCGCCGTAGGCACCGGCGAGGGCCGACTCGGGGTGGGTGCGAAACTCGATCGCCCCTTGCGCGGCGGCCCCGTCGCGCAGCGCGGCGAGCAGGCCACTGTCCGCCGCCAGGCCACCGGTGACCAGCACGACGCCGCGCACCCCGAGGCTGGTCAGCAGCTTGAGGAAGCGCCCGGCCATCGACTGATGGATCCCGCGCAGGATGTTGGGGGCCGAGATGCCACGCGAGACCATGTTGATGACGTCCGTTTCGGCGAGCACGGCGCAGATCGACGAGCAGGCCTCCGGTTTGTCCGCCTGGAGCGACAGCGGGCCGACCTCCTCCTGGCTCACCCCCAGGTAACGGCTGATGTTCTCCAGGAACTGCCCGGAGCCGGCGGCGCATTGGCTGGTCATCCGGTAGCCGAGCACCTTCGAGCGCTCGTCCATCGCCACCGCCCGGCAGTGCAGGGCACCGATGTCGAGCACGGCGCGCGCCGCGGGGTCGAGGTAGAGGCCGCCGCGGGCGTGGGTCGTCATGCCATAGAAGTGGCCGGTGCGGAAGGTCACCATCTCGCCTTCGCCGGTGGTGGCCACGTAGGCGAGATCGCGCGCCGCGAGGCCGGCCTCGGCGAGGGCGTCGGTGAAGAGGTCCTCGACCACGCGCTGCGGGTCACGGCGGCGGATGCGCTCGCCGCGGCAGACCCGCACCACGGGCGGCGCCCCGGGGACGTCGTCGAGGACCACCAGCTTGACGGCAGCGGTGCCGACGTCGAGGCCGGCGACGGTGTGAACGGGGTCGGTGGCGCTCATGCGGCGGCTCCCGCCGGGGCGCTGGCCGCGGAGAGGACGTCGCGGCGGGCGAACAGCGCCGCGCCCAGGGCCCCGGTGAAGATGCTGTTGGGCGAGATGTTGGTGGTCAGCTGGCCGTAGTTGGCGGCGACCAGCTCGTGGAGCGAGGCGACCGCCATCGGGTTCTTGGCCACCCCGCCGGTGAAGGTGAACTCGTCGCTGACGCCCCCCGAGCGGGCGAGGAGCGACATCGCCCGCAGGATGATGGCGCGGTGCAGGCCGGCGAGGATCTCCTCGCGCTTCTCGCCGAGCGACAGCCGCTCGCGCAGCTCGGCGCCGGCGAAGACCGTGCAGGTCGAGTTGATGCGCACCGCGCGCTCGGCCTTGAGGGCGAGCGGGCCCAGCTGGTGCAGCCCGAGGTTCATCTCGTCGGCGATGTAGCCGAGGTAGCGCCCACAGCCGGCGGCACAGCGGTCGTTCATCTGGAAGGAGGTGACGATGCCGCCGGCGTCGACCTGGATGGCCTTGGTGTCCTGGCCGCCGATGTCGAGCACCGTGCGGGTGCCGGGGAACATCTCGTGGGCGCCGAGGCCGTGGCAGAGGATCTCCGAGCGGATCTGCTCCTTGGGGAAGGGCAGGGTGGCGCGGCCGTAGCCGGTGGCGACCGTGCGCACGACCTCGAGCGGCACCGCGATGGCGCGCTCGACCGCCGCGGCGAGATCCGCCGGCACCTCGGGCATCGCCGCCAGGGCGGCGCCCACCAGCTGGGGGAAGAGGTCGTCCTGGGCCGGCAGGTTCTCCACTTCGAGGATCGTGCGGTCGAAGAGGCCGGCCAGGCGGTCGAAACCGCCCTTGTCGCGGCGCGCCACCTCCTCCGCCAGCTTGAGGAAACGGCTGCCGGCGAGATCGCGGAAGAAGTCGCTCTTGCGCTCACGGCCGGAGGCGAAGAGGCCGCCGCTTTCCGCGGCCATCTGGTCGACGATCTCCCCGACCGCCCGCTCCAGGGCCTCGGCGTCGCTTGCGTGCTGGCGGGCATGCTCGCGGACCCGCTCGCTGAACAGCCCAAGCTGCCAGCGGTACTGCTGCTCGCGGAAGTGGCGCTCGAGCTCGGCGAGGACGGTCGGGCGGCCGTCAGCCCCGGCGCCGCCGGCGAGAGCGCCGGCGATCTGCCCGAAGCGAGCGTCGCTCAGCGCCTCGCTGAAGGCGACATCGCAGGCCACCTTGTAGTTGCTGCGCGAGTTGGTGATGCCGCGGCCGAGCACGGCCCCCGCTTCGCCGAGCACGACGGCCTTGGTGGTGGTCGAGCCGAGGTCGATGCCGACGGTGCATCTCATGCCGGCACCGCCATGGGCTCGGAGGCCGCCCGCCGCTGGTCGAGCATCTGGAAGTAGGACTCCAGCCGGTTGCGGACGTTGGCCGGCGAGAAGTAGCGGGGATCGACCAGATCACTCTCGATGAAGCCACCCGGCTTGCCGCAGCGCTGCTCGATCTCACGCAGCATGGCCAGCTGGCCGGCCGAGAAGCTGTTGCAGCTCTTGATCGAGTGGATCAACAGGCCGTCGGCCTCGTAGTCGGTGACGTAGCGGCTGATCAGCTCGACCCGCGACGGCAGGTTGAGGTTGGTGTAGCAGCCCATGCAGTAGTCGGCCAAGGTCTCGAGCGGGTGCTCGGGGTCGTGCCGGAAGCCCGTGTCGTAAACGCCGCCGACCTTGGTGTAGGTCGAGGCCACCACCACCGCGCCCTCGTCGGCGAAGAGGCGCCAGAACTCGTGGAAATGCGTCCAGTTCGGCGGCCCCTCGACGACCAGGCGGAAACGCTCGCGGGTGAGCTGGCCGTCCGGCGTGATCGGCCCGAGGCCGAGGCGGACCCGCTCCTCGACCTCCTCGCGCAGCTCCTGGTAGTAGAGGCAGGCGTCCTCGGTGCCGCGGAAGGCGGAGAAGATCGGCCCCACGTAGTAGACGCCGCCGAAGTAGGCGTCGATCGGCGACGGCCGGTGCTTGGCCGACTCGAGGACGGCGACCAGGTCGTCCTCGGCGCGGGCCGAGCGGGCCAGGCATTCCTTGAGACGGTCCTCGTCGTACTTCCGGCCCGAGACCTGCTCGAGGGCCGGGATCACCTTCTCGCGCAGCTGGGCAACGACGTAGTCGCGCATCGCCGGGGTGACCCGCCCGCCCGCCTGGTAGGGCACGTGGAGCATCACCGTCGGCGCCGCGTACTCCTCGCGCAGGATCTCGAACCACTTCATGAAGGTGAAGCAGCCGGTGTAAGAGAGCAGCAGCAGGTCCGGCTGCGGCAGGCGCTCGCCGGTCGGCCCGACGTTGCCGGCCTTCATCATCCCGTAGTCGCACTTGACGTAGGTGCAGACGTCTTCGGAATGGCCGGCCTTCTCGGCGATCGCGATGTACTCCTTCGATTTGCCGCGCATCGCCGACTGCAGGGCGTTGATCTCCGGCAGCACCGGCAGCAGGCCGAACGAGCGCACCAGCTCGGTCAGGTTGCCGGGCACGAAGGTGTAGACGCAGCGCTCGCCCGACTCCGGGCCCTGCGCCAGGCGGCTGTAGTGGTCGGCGATCATCGCCTTCTGGCGCAGCTGGCTGCGGTCCTTCTGGGCCGGCCGTTCGAGGGTCGTGGTGCTCATGGCTCACCTCCGCTCCACAGCTTGATCGAGTCGGCGAAGGTCCCGGCCTGCTCGCGGATCACCTGGAACTGGCCGGTGTTCTCCGAGTACTTGAACGCGGTCCACGGGATGCCCGTGCTCTCGACCGCCTTGGTGGCGAGCGGCTGGTCGAGGAGGGCCGGGTCGCAGAACGAGGGGGCGCAGAACACCACGCCCTCGGCCCGGCAGTCCCGCAGCCGCTGGGTGATCGCCCGCTGCTTGTCGCCGGCCGCGCTGTAGCGGGTGGGGCTCTCGACGGCGTCGGCGAGGAAGGCCGCGACGAGGTTGTCGAGCGGGTCGCCGTCGAGGGCGATCTCGTGGCGGAAGAAGCGGTGCACCTGCACGAAGTCGTCGTCGACGATGTAGCAGCCGGAGCGCTCGAGGGTCTTGATCAGGCCGAGCGGCGGCTGCTCGCAAAACGAGCCCACGAGCATCACCCGCGCCTGGTCCATCGGCCGGCGATCGGCGTCCGCCTGCACGGCCTCACGGTAGGCGAGCAGCAGCTCGTCGAAGGCCTCGACGGGGAGCACCAGGCCGGCGCGCAGCAGCAGGTAGAGCTCCCAGGTGGGTACCTTCCAGGGCTCGCGCTCGCGCAGCGCATAGAGCTCGGCGACCAGGGCCCGGTTGCGGTTGTAGGCGGCGATCGAGGCGCGCAGGGCCTCGTCGGTGAGCGGCCGGGCGCCGCGCGCCGCGAGCTCCGCCGAGAGCTCGACGAGCTCCTGGCGCAGGAAGGCCCCCCCCACGGCGGGCGAGAACTCCTGCGGCACGTCGAGGTAGCGCACCAGCTTGTCGGGGAACTTCATCAGCCAGACCCCCGACAGGTTGCGGATGACGTCGCAGATGGCAGGGAAGAGCACGCCGTCGAGCACGTCGAGCTGGCCGCCCAGCCCCAGCTCGATCACCGAGCGCGGCAGGTGGCAGATGTAGGACTGGTAGAAGGCGTCGCCGCGGATGATCTCGACGTCCTCGCCGCCACCCATCAGCCCTACCGGCAGCACGCCCTGGGCATGCAGCAGCTCGCGGGGTGCCCAGATCGGCAGAAAGCCCACCGCCAGGCCACCGGTCGCCGCCTTCCACTCGCCAACGGCGCCGAGGGCGTTGTCGCGGTAGAGGCGCTCGGCGCGCGCCAGGATCTCTTGCAGCTGGGTTGTCATCGCGGGCCCTCCGCCGGCAGCTGGACCTCGAGCTGGGTGAAATCGCCGGCCGCGAAACCATGGGCGCGGAAGAAGGCGAGCACCGGCACGTCGTCGCGGCGAACCATGGTGCGCACCCTCCTGATGCCGGCGGCCTGGAAGCGCCGGCAGGCCTCGCCGAGGAGGGCCGAGGCGACGCCGCCCCGCCGCCAGCGGGCATCGACGCCGACGGCGAACACCCAACCGCAAGGCTCGGAGCCGAACTCGAAGGCCCGCACCTCGCCAAAGAGGAAGCCCACGAGCTCGCCCGCCGCCGCCGCTCCCACCGCCACTCCCACGGCGTCCCGCCGCCGGCGGAGGAAGTTGTCACGCACCTCGCGCCAGTAGTCGGGCACCGCCCGGCCGCGGTGATGGGCGTCGATCGCCACCACGCGGTCGAGGTCGGTGGGGACGATGCGGCGCAGCGTCACGGCCACCGGGGCAGCCGCCGGGGCGGCGACGGCGCTCATCGCCCGCCGGGCTCCACCGGCCGCAGCGGCGCGATCATCGTCTCGGTGAGCGGCTCGCCCCAGGGCTCGCCAGCGGCCAGCCGCCGCCGGAGGGCGAGGAAGTCCACCTCGCGGCGGTCGCGGGCGCCCTCGTGAAAGGCGCGGAAGCCGAGCCGCCCCTCGGTCATCATGTTGAGGGCCAGCCAGGCGCGGTTGGTCTCGCGGTTGCGGTTCCAGGGCTCGAGCTTGTGCTTGCGCACGCTCTCGAGGGTCTTCGCGAGGCAGCCAGGCATGGTGTGGGCGAGCTTCCAGATCAGCTCGTCGACCGCCGCGTCGAGGGGGCAGAGGTCGACGCTGCCGCGAGCGAGAAGGGCCTTGCCGGCGGCCCGCTCGGCGCCCGTCTTCGGCTCGCCGAAGACGATGCGGCCGCGCCCGTCGAGCCAGCGGTCGGTGACCACCAGCGGGTTGGGCACCAGCTCGCCGTCGACCCGCAGGGCCGGCACGATCTCGGTGAGGAGGCCCAGGCGGTAGGCCTGGTGGGCCGTCCAGGGCTCGCACAAGGTCGAGCTGCGCATCGCCGCTTCGACACCCACGTAGAGCGGCAGGAAGTCCGTCGAGCCGCCGTCCGGGGCCGAGCCGTGGCGCGGCCCGGCCTGGCCGAAGGTGGCGAGGTCCTGCGCCAGCGAGAAGTCGCAGGCCATGCCGATCTCCTGGCCGCCTGCGATGCGCATGCCGTTGACGCGGCAGATCACCGGCTTGTCGCAGCTGAGGATGCCGCTCACCATGTCGTTGAACAGCCGCATGTACTGCCGGTACTCCTCGGGCCGGCCGGCGTAGTAGGTGGCGTACTCCTCGGTGTTGCCGCCGGTGCAGAAGGCGCGGTCGCCCACCCCGGTGAACACCACCGCTACCGCCGCGCGGTCGTTCGAGGCACGGCGGAAGGCGAGGATCACGCCCTTGACCATCGCCGTGGTGTAGGAGTTGAGCTGCCCTGGGTTGTCGAGGCTGATGCGGATGGAATGGAGGTCCGGCACCACCGTGCCGTCGGGAGCGGTGAGCGGCAGGCGCTCGTAGCGCACGCCCGGGACGTCGGCGGCCGGGGTGAGGTCGTGCTCTTTGAAGGCGAAGCTCATCATGGGTTCTCCGGCACCAGGATGACGCGGCGCTCGGCGCCGCGGTGGTGGATCTCGGCGAAGGTCTCGTTGATGCTGGCGAGTGGGCGGCGCTCGACGAAGGGCGCGATGGCGACCCGGCCGCTGAGAACGAGGTCGACGACCGCCGGGTAGTGCTCGGGCAGGCAGGCCCAATTGCCCTGCACGGTGGCGTCGAAGGCCATCAGGTTCGAGAGGCGCACCTCGACCGGCTTCGGGGTGTAGCCGACGATCGACAGGTAGCCGCCGTGGCGCAGCAGGGAGAAGGCCGTGGCCTGCCCCGCCGGCGTGCCCGAGGTCTCGAAGACGAACTGCCGGAAGGTCGGGATGCCGTGCTGCTTGGCGAAGCCTTGCACGGCGTCGCGCAGGCCGCGAGCGTCTTGTGCACGAACGTCGAGGGTGAGGCTCGCGCCGTGGTCGGCGAGGCGGGCCAGGCGGCCGGCGTCGACGTCGATCGCCACCACCCGGGCCCCGAGGGCCGCGGCCACCTGCACGCCGAAGCCGCCGACCCCACCGCAACCCACGAAGACGGCGAGGTCACCGGCGGCGAGGCCCGAGCGGGCGACGGCCTGGTAGGGCGTCGAGACGGCGTCGGCGATCACGCTCAGCAGAGCGAGCGCGAGCCCGTGCGGGTTGCGGGCGGGATCGCGCAGGTCGGGCACCGGGCAGAGCCCGTGGGCCGGCACCCGCACGTGGGTGGCGAAGCCGCCGTGGACGTCGTTGCCGGGGAAGATCTGCTGGGCGCAGATCTGGCCGCGACCGACCCGGCAGGCAGCGCAGCTGCCACAGGGGATCACCGCCGGCACGACGACCTCGCGCCCCAGCCACTCCGCGGCACCAGGGCCGGCCGCCACCACCCTGCCGGCGATCTCGTGGCCGAGGGTGAGGGGAAGGGGGTGGCGGGTGGGAACAGCCTCGTAGTAGAAGCCGAGGTCGGTGTGGCAGACGCCGCAGCCGGCGACCTCGACGAGCACCTCGGCGGGGCCCGGGACTTCCTCCCGGTGAACCCACCGCATCGGGGCCCCCAGCTCCTCGACGGTCCAGGCACCGACTTCCATGGCGTCCTCCCGGGATGGTCGATCGTAAATTCGGACATCCAATTCCTATATCGATCGAGTGGGCGCTGTCGCTACCCGCCCGGGTGGGCCGGCCGCGAAGTCCTGGACGGCGGCGGGGGGATCCGTGTCACACTCTCTCGTCCGTTCCTCAGACCCACGGCTGCCTGGACCCTGCGGACCAGGGCGGCGACCTGGCCGTGACGCAGAGCCCTGGGCACCGACGCACAGCCACGGGCGCCGGCGCCGCGCGGCCACGAAGCGGGAGGCGAGTGATGGCCGAACCACCACCGTTGAGCGTCGAGGAGGCCCTGGCGGAGGAGTACCAGGCCCTGCGCCCAGAGGCCGATCTCGGCCGCGGCCAGGGCCTGGACCCCGGCCTCTTCCAACGGGTCCACGCCTTCGCCCAGCCGCTCGCTGCCCTCTGCATCTCGGGTGGCGGGATCCGCAGCGCCACCTTCGGCCTGGGCGCCCTCCAAGGGCTCGCCGAGCGCGGCATACTCGGCCAGATGGACTACCTGTCGACCGTCTCGGGAGGCGGCTACATCGGCAGCTGGCTCACCGCCTGGAAGCATCGCCAGGGCGGCCTCGAGGCCGTCCTGCCGAAGTTGCGGCGCAACGCTCCGGAACCCCGTCCCGGCGAGCCGAACCCCATCCGCCACCTGCGCGAGTACAACAGCTACCTCTCGCCCCGCCGCGGCGGCCTCTCCCCCGACGTCTGGACCCTGGTGGCGACGGTCGCCCGCAACATCCTGCTCAACTGGCTGGTGCTCGTCCCCCTGCTGCTCTGCGCCTTGATGGTGCCGCGCCTGGTGGTCGCCCTGCTCGCCTTTCCCGAGCTGCTCTATGGGAGCGCCATCTTCCCGGCCGCCGGCACCGGTGGCGGCCCCGACTACGGCGCTCCCGTCCTCGACGCCATCAGCCACTCGCCGTGGGTGGCAGTGGCCCTGCCGGTGGCGAGCGCCCTCCTTTTCGGGGCCACCCTGTTCAACATCCTGCGCTGCCTCCCAGGGCTGGGCAACGCCCCGCACACCCACTCCGCCTACCGGCGCCGCATCCTCGCGCCGCTCCTCGGCGCCGTGCTCAGCTTCCTCGCCTTCGACTCGCTCTACTACCTGGGCTCGAAGTTCCGCAACACCTCGAACCTGGGCTCGGTGCTGCTGTGGACAGTCCTTCCCGCCGCCGGCGCTTGGCTGCTCTACCTGCTCTTCTCGCGGCGCTCCTGGCGCTCGCGGCTGGGCCTCCTCTTCGGCCCCCTCTCCCTTGCCATGGTGTTCATGGCCGCCGGGGTGGGTGCGGCCGCCTGGGTGAGCACCAACTTCCTCCTCTGGAGCCCCAATCCCGACGCCCAGACCTCGTGGGCCGAGTACGTGACCTTCGGCCCGCCGGTGGTGCTGCTGGGCTTCTGCTTCGGAACCGCCCTCTACCTGGGCCTGTCGAGCGGCTTCCTGCGCGACCAGGACCGCGAGTGGATGTCGCGGGCGCTCGCCGGGGTGCTGCTGGTGAGCGCCGGCTGGGCCCTGTTCAGCGGCCTGCTGCTGGTGGTGCCTCATTACGTGCTGGCCTGGAAGGGCTGGGAGCACGGCCTGCTGGGCGCTCTCGGGGTCGTGGCCGGCTGGCTGAGCTCCTGGGGCAGGAACGTCGCCCAGAAGTCCAAGGAGGGGGAGGCCGCGGCCGAGAAGCGCAGCCGTACCCTCTCGATCGCCTTGGCGGCCGCCCCCGTGCTCTTCCTCGCCGTGCTGGTCGTCGGCCTCTCGCTCCTCACCGACCTCCTGCTCGAGGGCGTTCACCAGCTGTTCGGCGAGGGCCTCCACGGCCCGCATGGCCAGGTGGTGAGCGCCGCCGATCACTACGGTGTGCTCACCCGCTCGCACCCCTTGCTCCTCCTGGCGGCGACCCTCGGCCTGCTGGTCATCGCCTGGCTGATGGCCCGCTACATCGACATCAACACCTTCTCGCTCCACGGCATGTACCGGGACCGCCTGATCCGCGCCTACCTGGGGGCGTCAAACCGCGACCGCGACGTCAACCCCTTCACCGGCTTCGCCCCCAACGACGACCTGCCGATGGCCCAGCTCGACCCCACGGCGCGCCCGTTCCACGTGGTGAACCTCACCCTCAACCTGGTGGCCACCGACCGCCTGGACTGGCAGCAGCGCAAGGCCGAGGCCTTCACGGTGACGCCCCTCGCCAGCGGGGCCGCCGGCCTCGGCTACCGCCCTTCCGCGAGCTACGGCGGCGACGACGGCATCAGCCTGGGAACGGCCTTCGCCCTCTCGGGAGCCGCCGCCAGCCCCAGCATGGGGTACCACTCCTCGGCGTTGATCGGTTTCATCATGACCCTGTTCAACGCCCGCCTGGGAGCCTGGCTCGGCAATCCCGGCCCTGCCGGCGAACGTACCTGGAGGCACTTCGGACCGCGCTCGGCGGTGAGCTCACTGGTGCGGGAGGCCTTCGGCCTGACCTCCAACCAGGGCGACTACGTCTACCTCTCGGACGGCGGGCACTTCGAGAACCTGGGGCTCTACGAGATGGTGCGGCGGCGCTGCCGCTTCATCGTCGTCCTCGACTCGGGGGCCGACCCCGACCTCGCTTTCGACGACCTCGGCAACGCCCTGCGCAAGGTCCGCATCGACCTGCGCATCCCCATCGAGGTCGACAGCGAGCAGCTCAAGGCGGTGGTCGAGCGACGGCGGCGGGCGGCCACAGCGAGGATCCTCTACTCGGTGGTCGACGGCAGCTGTGAAGACGGCCAGCTGCTCTACATCAAGCCAACGCGCCTGGGCAGCGAGCCGCCCGACGTCGAGAGCTACGCCAAGGCCAACCCCACCTTCCCCCACCAGACCACCGCCGACCAGTGGTTCGACGAGTCGCAGACCGAGAGCTACCGCATGCTCGGCCTGCACTCGATCGACGAGATCTGCCACGGCTGGGAGGGTGGAGAGCTGGCCAGCCTGTTTGACTACCTGGCACCGACCTCCGACCAGGAGGCCGAGGCGGAGCGCGCCGCGCCCTCAACGGGATAGCCGGGCGGCCAGGCGACGCCGAGAAAGACCAGGCCGGTGGCGGCGGGCAGGGTCAGGGCCGAGGTCCCGGCCGCCAGCCCGGCCCGCGCAGCACCTGGCCAGGAAGCGCACCCGTGGCCTTGCCGCCGCGGATCACCGCCACGCCGTTGACCAGCACGGTGTCCATCCCCGCGGCCAGCTGGTTCGGGTCCGCGAAGGTCGCGACGTCGCGGATCGCCGCCGGATCGAAGACCACGACGTCCGCCCACATCCCCGCCTTGAGCACCCCGCGGTCAGCGAGCCCCATGCGCTGCGCCGGCAGGGCGGTGAACTTGCGGATCGCCTCCTCGAGGCGCAGCTTGCCTTCTTCACGGACGAACTTGCGGAGGATGCGCGGGAAGGTGCCATAGGCCCGCGGGTGGGGATGCTCCTCGCCCAGCACCCCCGCGGGGGCCGTGCCCGAGGAGTCACAGTCGATCGACACCCAGGGTTGCAGGAGGGCGAGCTCGACGTCCGGCTCGGCCATCCCGAAGACCGCCACACCGGTGAAGGCGCGGTCGGCGAGCAGGAAGTCGAGCAGGGCCTCGATCGGCTCCTTGCCCCAGGCCGCCGCCACCTCGGCCAGCGTCTTGCCCTGGAAGGGCCGCAGCTCGGGGTTCTGGACGGCGCCGATCATCACCGCTTCGGGGCCGGGGATCTCCTGCCACTCGTTCTCCCAACTGCCCTCGGCGCTCTCCATCTCGGCCCGGATGCGCCGGCGGGCCGCCGGGTCGGCCAGCCGTTCGAGCAGGCGCGCGTCACCGCCGTCGTGGGCCCACGGCGGCACGAAGGCCGAGAACGAGTTGTACCAGGCGGCGTAGGCGTAGGTGTCGGCCGTGATGTCGACGCCGCTCGCCCGCGCCGACTCGATCTTGGCGACGATCTCGCTCATCCGCCCCCAATTGCGCTTGCCGGCGGCCTTCAGGTGCCAGACCTCGACGGCGAGGCCGGCCTCCCGACCGATGCGGATGGCCTCGTCGAGGGCCGTGAGCACCTCACCCTCTTCGGACCGCAGGTGGGTGGCGTAGAGGCCGCCGAAGCGCGCCGCCTCGCCGGCCAGGGCGATCAGCTCCTCGGTGCTGGCGTAGGGAGCGGGGGCGTATTGCAGCGAGGTGGAGAGCCCCATCGCGCCCTGCTCCATCGCCGCGCGCACCAGCGCCCGCATGCGGGCGAGCTCGGCCGGGGTCGGTGCCCGGTCGTCGTCGCCGATCACCACCCGGCGCACCTGGGTGGCGCCCACGTACGTGCCAAGGTTGATCCCCAGGCCCTGCCTTTCGAGGCGGGCGAAATACTCGCTCAGGCTCTGCCAGTCGGGGTCGATGCCGAGATGGTCGAAGTAGACGCGATCGGCCGCGACGAGGGCCGGCGTCAGCGGTGCCACCGAGCTGCCCTCGCCGGTGATCTCGCTGGTGATGCCCTGAAAGATCTTCGAGGGGAGCCGCGGGTCGACGAGGATCGTGATCTCCGACTGCCCCAGCATGTCGATGAAGCCCGGCGCCACCACCTTGCCCGCGGCGTCGATCCGCTCCCGGGCGGGGGCATCGGCCAAGCGGCCCAGTGCGGCGATCCGCCCATCGCGGATGCCGAGGTCGGCGGCGTACCAGGGCGAGCCCGTGCCGTCGACGATCCGGCCGTGCTCGATGACGAGGTCGAAGGGGGGCGCCCCGCCGGCGGCCGGCAGAGCGAGAGCAGTGGCAAGCGCGAACGGGTAGAGCAAACGGCGCCTCACGGGGGCCTCCTGGCCCGGCGGAGCCCCTGGTGTGGCCGCCGCGCGGTGGCAGCGGCCACCGCGCGCGACCTCTCAGCAGGAGTTGCCGGACTTCGGCCCCGATCCTCTCACTTCTTCCCACAGCCAATCACAGGTATCGACGCCGTCCGCCGTGCAGTAGGAGACCGTCTGCTCCTGGCGCAACGCGCACGGGCAGCTCGACCGCCCGAAGGCGCGGCAGAGGGCGTTGAAATAGTTGTCGATCGAGTGCCGCAAGCCGTAGTCCGGCAGGATCCCCGGCTGGGTGAAGCAGAGCTGGAAGAAGACCCCCACCTGGCGGTAGCCGAGGTCCTCGAACGGCAGGCAGGGCACGATGTCCATCTTGTTGACGACCCGCGTCGTGGGGTTGCCCTTGGCCAGGGTGAGGCTGTCGTAGAAGCCCGCGAAGGTGGCGTTGCCCGGGCGTGCCGCGGCGTGGTTGAGGGTGGTCACCGGCAGGCTGGGGCGGCTGATCAGCACGTCGAGGCTGAAGTACTCGCAAAGCGGCCCTCCCAGGCTGTGGCCGCTGACGAAGAGGCGGCTCGGTGCCGGCGAGAGCTGGCCGAGGATGGTGAAGAGAGCACTCTGCATCGAGGAGTAGATCTCGCCGAAACCGTCTTCGATCAGCGCCCCGGCCGGCACCGCCGGACCGTTGCCAGGCACATAGGGCCGAAACGGCGTGTGGGCCACGTGGACGTCGTCCCACCACTCCTCGTAGCCCTCCGTGCCGCGGAAGGCGAAAAGGTACTGCGAGGGGTCGGCGGTCGACTGGAAGACGAGGCCGAAGAGCACCTGCGGCACGATCGGCTGGTTGAAGACGTCGACGCCGTACCAGAAGGTCACGTAGCGCCAGCCCACGGGTGCGCTGATGAATTCGAGCGGGTTGGGGGGGAAAGCGGCACCGGCAGCGTAGGCCTTGTAGGCCTGCACCACGGCGCAGGCGGAGCCCAGGGCCAGGTCCTGATCGATCGCCTGCGGGTCGATGGGAGACGATTGGCGGGCGGCCGGCTGGCCGGCTGGGGAGGCGGTGGGCGGATCGTTCTCGGTCGGCTGGCTCATCGTAGTCGTCCTCCAGGTGGCGGTAGGCGGCCCGCTGCGGCAGGTCGCGTGTGCTGCTTCGCGGCACCTTGGAGCACGAGGCGTACCAGCCGGAAAACCCGCGGCGAGAGCCGTCCGGCGCCCGCGGCACCCAGCGAAGACGGCAGGCGGAACTGTCGGGACAGTCTGGCGGTGCCCTGCGGGCGAACCGTCAGGCGGCGGAGGCCGGGCCCTCGGCCGCACCACCGCTGAGCCGGTGCCCATAGCGCGCCAGGACCACGCCGCCGACCGCGGTCGACAAGGCACCCAGGCGCACCAGAAAGCCGACGCTCAAGAGCAGCCAGCCCAGGCCGGCGGCGAGACCACCCGCCGCCACTCCGATGCTGCCGGCGAAGCGCAGGCCTTCGAGGGTCACCAAGCCGAGGAGCAAGGCGGCGTACGGGCTGTCGGAGCCCCAACCGAGGCGCGGGCCGAGCCAGCGGCCGAGGGTCAGGCTGAGGCCGGCGTAGCCGACCAGTGTGACCCCCACGATCAGGAAGGGCAACCCGAGGAGGATCAACGGGATGAGCGCGATCCCCAGGATCGTGATCACCAGGGCCAGGAGCAGCAGGCCGAGGAAGGGGAGGAACAGCACCACCACCAGCAGGCCGATGAGGAAGGCATGCAGGCTGCGCCGGCGGATCTCCCCGGCCACCCGTTCGACGGCGGTCGGCGCCACGAGATAGGTGGCGCCCAGGAAGACGGCCAGGGCCGCCAACAAGGTCAGGCGCCAGAACAGCGACCACAGGCCGCCTAGCGGGCTCAACAGCGACCAGCCGTGGCGCCGGCCGCTGGCGCTCCAAGGCACGGTGGCGAAGGGCAGGTCGCGCACGGCACCCTGGACCCGGGCCCCCTCGGCGCGCTCCACGCCGCGGCCGACGCTGGTGACGTCCTGCTCGACGGCGGCGTTGGGGCCCAAGTGCACCTCACCCTGGACGGCGATCACGTTGCCGCCTACCCGACCATCGACGGTGACCGTGCCGAAGACCGCCGTGACGTCTCCCCGCACCTCACCCAACACCGTCACCGAGCCGAAGACCGCCACCGCTTCGCGGGCGCTCTGGTCGGCTTCGACGACGATGTCGTTGAACAGCGTGAACTGGCTTCCCGTGCGGGTCCGCTCCACGTCGGGCGCCGGCGGGGCCTCGGCCTCTACCTCCGGGGCGGGCGGCGGAGACGGCACCTCCGGCGCTGCTCCCTCCGGTGCCTGCGAGAGCGCAGACGGTGGCTCGGGAGGCGTTGGAGGCGAAGGGACGGGCGCCAGACCGTGGAGATCGAGCCCGAAGAGCGACCGTCGCTCGGCCGGGCTGAGGTCGAGCAGACGCAGCACCGGCCCGGCGTCATCCCCCAGCCAGGCGCTCACCACGTCGGGGCCGACGCGCGCCCCGTTGATGCTCACCCGGTCGTCCACCACGGCGATCGTCTCGACACCGTAACGCTCACTGCGCGCCCGCAGCAGCAGGCCTCCCGGTGCCGCCTCGACGCGATACTGGCGCTCGATCTCACGGCGAAGGTCCGGCGCTGTCTCGTCGCTGGCAGAGGCACCGGTGAAGACGAGCGCGGCGAGCACCACGGCCGTCACGGCCAGCAGCGGAAGCCAGCGCCGCACACCAGCGCCGCTCACGCTAGGAGCTCGCATAGCGCCAGTCGCTCCGCGTGCCGAGCAAACGTGAGAGGAAGAAGACCGAGGCCGCCGCGAGCAGCACGCTGAGCGCGGCGACGGCGGCGAGCGCCGGGCTCTGCAAGGCCTGGCTCAGCTGCTCGCTGAGCTTGGCGAGCAGCTGCCAGACGTCGAGGACCGAGGCGAGCAGCTGCGTCCCCAGGCTCACCACCCCGGCAGCGATCCCGGGCCAGCTGTCGAGGCTCAGGTCTTCGATCCCGAAGGCCACCAGCAAGGGCTCGAGGAGGGGCCGGACCACGAAGAAGAGGGCCGAGAAGAAGCCGAGGCTGGCGGCGGCGAGCACCAGCCAGCGCAGCGAGCTCTCGACCTCGCTGGCCGGCAGGGGCCGCTCGAGGCGAGCCAGGACGCGCTCGGCGAACTGCGGGCCGGGCCCCGGCGCGGACAGCACCCGAAAGGCCACCCCGAGAGCGGCCTCGGCCGCCGGCTCGTCGCCCAGCTCCTCGGCCGCCAGCCAGCGTGCCAGCGCTTCCTGTGGGTCCTCAGTCTGCCTCGTGGTGCGCGTCATCGTCGTCTCTACCTGGCTGGTCTTGGTCGTCGGAGCTCGTTCCGCGCGCCTCCTAGTGCCCTCTACGGGCGCCTGGCGCCGTGGGTTTCGCGGGCTTCCTCGCTCTCAGCTCGCCTCCCCAGGCGGCGCCCAGCCTTCCTGCCGCATGAGCCTCGCGAGCTCCTTGCGGGCGCGGTGGATGTGGGTCTTGACGGTGCCGAGGGGCAGGTCCATCACCTCGGCGATCTCCTCGTAGGCAAGCCCTTCGTAAAAGCGTAGCACCATCACCTCGCGGTAATCCGCCCGCAGGGCGCCGAGCGCTCGCTCGAGCGCCCGCCCCAGATCACCGTGCAGGGTGAGGGCCTCGGGGTCGGGTGAGCCCTCGTCAGCCAGGCGGTGGGCCAGCCCCGGCTCGCCCTCCTCGGGCTCGGCCAACGACAGCTGCTCGGGGCCGCGGCGCCGCAGGTGGTCGATCGCGGTGTTGTGGGCGATCTTGAACAGCCAGCTCGACAGCTTGTGCGCGTGGTCGTAGCGCTCGAGGTTGGCGAAGGCCTTGATGAAGGCCTCCTGCGCCACCTCCTCGGCGACCTCGCGGCTCTTGACCATGCGCAGCACGAGGGAGAAGACCGGGCGCTGGTAGCGCTCGACCAGCTCGCGGCTCGCCTCCTGGCTGCCGCCCACGGCCTCGCGCACGAGGTCGGCGTCCGTCGCCGCTTGCCACCGCGTCATGGTCTCCCTCTGGTACGTGGCGCCCACCGGCGGGTTGCCCAACCGTCGACGGCGGCATCCGCGATATGCTGCCTCATCGGCCCAGCCGACCCGATCCCGACCCAAGGAGAGCGAACGATGAGAGCGTTCTGCGCCGCTGCCGCCTGCCTCACCCTGAGCCTGGCCCTCTCGCAGCCCGCCACCGCCGGCACCCTCGCCGGCGTCACGCTGAGCGACCAGTCCGACGCCGCCGGCACCAAGCTGGTGCTCAACGGCATGGCGCTGCGCTCGAAGCTGGTCTTCAAAGTGTACGTCGCGGGGCTCTATCTGCCGAGCAAGCAGACCAACGCCGAGCAGGTGATGGCGGCCGACGGCGCCCGCCGGATGGTGATGCAGTGGGTGCGCAGCGTCGGCAAGAACCCCATCTGCGAAGGCTGGTACGAAGGTCTGACGGCCAACACCCCCGGGGCCTCTGCCGACCTCAAGAAGGACTTCGACACCCTGTGCGACTACATGGCGGAGGTCGAGTCCGGCGACCAGTTCGTCTTCACTTACCTCCCCGGTACCGGCACTACCGTCGAGGTCAAGGGCGAAACCAAGGGCACGATCCCTGGCAAGGCCTTCGCCGATGCCCTCTTCGCCTGTTGGATCGGCCCCAAGCCGGGCCCGGGCGAGGAGTTCAAGCGGAACCTGATGGGCGGCTAGGCCGTGCTCCCGCGGCCGGCCCGACCGCGGCCGCGGGCACGTGGCCGCGGCTGGATGCAGTCGCGGGCGAGACGAGACCATGGCGAGATGGAGTTTCGAGCAAAAAAAGAGGAGCGCTCTCGAGCGCTCCTTGCGGGAGGGATGAGAGGAGGATCTTGCCTCCCCAAGCCGGCATTCTAGGCGACGAATAGCCACGTGTCAATATCAAGAACGGCAGAAAGTTGGATAGTTCTTTGCCTCGTGGCCTGGGCCTCTGGCCCGGCTCGGGCAGCGGCACCGAGCGCCGCGCAGGCCGTCCCCGTCGCCTCCTACACGCTGGCCGCTGAGCTCGACCCCACGAGCCACCGGATCACCGCCGCCGGCAGCCTGCGCTGGCGCAACCGCACGACCCACCCGGCGAGCGAGCTGCGCTTCCACCTCTACCTCAACGCCTTCAAGAACACCGACTCGAGCTTTCTCGCCGAGGGTCGCGACGCGGCGACGCTCGCCGAGCACGGCTGGGGATGGATCGAGGTGCAATCGCTGCGCGAGCCGGCTGGCCCCGAGCTCGCCGACCGTCTCGAGCCCGTGCTAACCGAAGACGGCCGGCCGGGCGACGAGACGGTGGCGCGGTTGCCCCTCGCACGGCCCGTTCCGCCGGGCGGCGAGCTCCGCCTCGAGATGCGCTTCGTCGCCCAGCTCCCCTTCGTGGTCGCCCGCACGGGCTTCAAGAACGACTTTCATCTCGTCGCCCAGTGGTTCCCCAAGCTCGGTGTGCTGGAGGAAGACGGCAGCTGGACCTGCCCGCAGTTGCACCGCACGAGCGAGTTCTTCGCCGATTTCGGCGACTACGACGTGACCCTCACCGTCCCCGCGCGCTTCGTGGTGGGCGCCACCGGCCAGCTGGCAGACGAGCAGCCGGCCGCCGGCGGCCGGCGCTCCTATCGCTATGTGCAGAACGCCGTGCACGACTTCGCGTGGACCGCCTGGCCCAGCTTCGTGAGCTTCCAGCAGACCTTCCGCGAGCCCGGCCTGCCGGCGGTCGAGGTCCGGCTGCTGCTGCGGCCGGAGACGGCGCGCTACGCGCCGCGGACCTTCGCCGCGGTCGCCGCCGGCCTCTCGCGCTTCGGCCGCTGGTACGGCCCCTACCCCTACCCGACCCTGACCGTCGTCGACCCACCCTGGGGCGCCGACGCCGCCGGCGGCATGGAGTACCCGACCTTCATCACCACCGGCGCGCAGGTGCTCTCCCCCCTCGCCACCTGGGACCCCGAGGAGGTGACCATCCACGAGCTCGGGCATCAGTTCTGGTACGGACTGGTGGCGACCGACGAGTTCCGCGAGTCCTTCCTCGACGAGGGGATCAACACCTACGCCACGGCCCGCGTGCTGCGCGACGCCTATCCGCCCAAGCGCTGGGTGCCGCGGCTGTGGGGCGTGCCGATCGTCTTCCGCGACATCGTCCTCGCAGCACCCCTCGACACCGCGGCCCGCTTCTTCCGCCGCGGCGGCGCCGACCCCATCGCTCGCACCTCCTGGGGCTACCTCGACAGCAACGCCTACCGGGCCCAGACCTACAGCAAGATGGCGCTCCTGATGGAGCAGATCGAGCGCACCGTGGGCCGTGAGCGCATGGAGGCCGCGATGCGGGCCTATGCCAAGCGGTTCCGCTACCGCCACCCGCGGACGCGCGACCTCGTGCACACGCTCTGCGCGGTGACGGGCGTCGACCTGCACCCCCAGTTCAGCCAGCTCCTGGCTGGCAACGAGGTGCTCGACTACCGCGTCGAGAGCCTGCGCTGCAAGGCGGCGAAGGGGCCCGTGGGCCTCTTTGGGGACGGCGATGGCCGCCATCGCCAGGAGGAGGGCAAGCGGCTGGCCGGCGCCGAGTGCACGGTGGTCGTGCGCCGCGCCGGCGGAGTGCGGCTGCCGGTCGTCACCGAGCTGCGCTTCGCCGACGGCCGCCGCGAACGGCGCACCTGGGACGGCCGTGACAGCTGGGTGCGCTACCGGACCACCGGGCCCGAGGTCGCCGTCGCGGTGGTGGACCCCGACGAGGTGCTGGTGCTCGACCAGGACCGGCTCAACAACAGCCGCCGCCTCGACCCCGACGCACGGGCCTCGCGGCGCTGGAGCCAGCGGCTGCGCTTCTGGATCCAGAACCTCCTCGAGACCTTCGCGACCTTCGGCTGAGGCCGCCGAACCTCTCCCGATGAGCCCGACCACCGCGCGCCCCTCGCTCCTCGCCGCTGCCCGTCAAGGCATCGTCGAGGCCTTCGCCCGACCGCAGTGGTGGGTGGTCTTCCTGGTCGCCAACCTGCTCTCGGCGTGGATCCTCGCGGCTCCGCTGCGCGGCTTCTTGAGCCAGCAGCTCGACGACAACCTCTACGGCGAGTCGATGGCGACGGGCGCCTCCTGGCGCTGGTTCGACACCACCGACCGCGCCTTTCCCGCGGCCTTCGGCGACCTCGGGGCCTGGCAGGCCCTGCTCGGCGAGCGTGGCGTCGGGATCGACGACCTGCGCGAGCTGTCCGGCCCGGCGGCGGCGATCGCCTGGGCTGGTGTGCTGATGTTCTGGATGAGCGCCGTGCTGCACTGCGGCTTTCTCGCCAGCCTCTACGCCGACCGGCGCGGCGGCGCCGGGGCCGCCACCGTGCGCTTCGCCCTGCCCGTCTCGGCCTTCTCCTTCTTCGCCCTGCTCACCTACGCCGCGACCTATTGGCTGCTCTACGTCGAGACCGGTCGCTGGCTCGCCGGCTGGTCGCAGCGGGTGGACAGCGAGTGGCTCGCGCTCGGCGCCACCTGGGCCCGTCTCGGCCTCACCCTGCTGGGGCTCCTCGCCGTCAAGTTGCTCTTCGACGTCGCCAAGGTGGTGCTCGTCGAGCGCGGCACCTGGAACTGGCCCTGGGCCTTCCTCGTCGCGCTGCGCGAGCTCGCCCGCCACGGCGGTCGCTATGCCCGGCTCTACCTGCTGCTCGGTGCCGCGGCGCCGCCGCTCGTCGCCCTGTGGTGGCTGGCTGCCTCCCAGGTCAAGGCGGGCGGTTGGATCAGCCTCTTTCTGCTCTTCGCCGCCCAGCAGCTTTTCCTCCTCGCCCGCATCGGGCTGCGGCTCGCTCACCTGGCGGCGGCGCGCAGCCTCTTTCTCGACCACCGCAGCCGCGAGGCCGCGCAGCGGCCGCCCTACAAGGTCGAGGTAGCCTGACGGCAGCAGTGGCTTGACGGCGGCGGCCGCTCAGCCGGCGGGCCAGAACAGCCAGAGAATGGCGGCGCCGAGCAGCACACGGTAGCCGGCGAAGACCGCGACGCTGCGCTGGCGCAGCCAGGTGAGCAGACCGCCGATGGCGGCGAGGCCCGCGACGGTGGCGGCGACGAAGGCGAGGCCGGCGGCAGGCAGGTCCGCGACCGGGATGCCGCCCTTGGCAATGGCCAAGACGTCGTGCACTGCCACCAGCAAGCCGATGGGGATCGAGAGCAGGAAGGAGAAGCGGGCGGCGTCCGGGCGGCGAAAGCCGAGGAGGAGCGCCGCCGTGATGGTGATCCCGGAGCGCGAGGTGCCGGGGACGAGGGCCAGGGCCTGGGCGAGGCCGACCAGCAGCGCATCGCGCAACCGCATGGTGTCGAGGTCGCGCTCGCGGCGGCCGAGGCGATCGGCGAGCGCCAGCACCAGGCCCCAGACGATGAGGTTCACCGCGACGAGGACGGGGGACCGCGCCTTGGTGGCGATCCAATCGTGCAGCAGCAGGCCGGCGATGGCGGCCGGGATGGTCGCGAGGCCCAGGCGCCAGGCTTCGAGGCCGGCCCCCGTGAGCTGCCAGGAACGGCTGGCGAGGGACTGGCGCAGGCCCTGCCACAGCCCTACGGTGAGCTCTCTGACCGCGCGCCGGAAGTAGAGCAGCACGGCGAGCAGTGTCGCGGTGTTCAGGGCCTCGTCGACGGCCAGGCCCTGGTCCGCCCAGCCGAAGAGGCGCGGCAGCAGGATGAGGTGACCGGAGGAGCTGATCGGCAGGAACTCGGAGGCCCCCTGGATGATGCCGAGGACGATCGCTTCGAGGGGGCGCATGCGGCGCGCGACTGTAGCACGGAGGCTTCAGGCAGGGCGGCACTGGATGCCAAGGAGGCGCTCGGCTCGACCTCGCTAGGCTCGCTCGGGGAGCGCCTGCGGCGCAGCCACTCCCCGGCGCGAGGTCGAGCCGCGCGCTTCGAGACTCAGTGCCGCAGAACGTCCGGTGAGGTGCCTCTCGGCACTGGGTGAGCGCCGCGGCGCGGCTATACTACGCGCCCATGTGGCGCCTCGACGGCCTCGTCCTCGTCACCGGCGGTGCCGGGTTCATCGGCTCGAACTTCGTCCGCCTGCTCCTCGCCGAGACAGCGGCGTCGGTTCTGGTGGTCGACAAGCTGACCTACGCCGGCAACCTGGCGAGCCTCGCCGACGTCACCGCCGATCCCCGCTACGCCTTCCTCCAGGCTGACATCGCCGACGGCGCCGCGATGCGCCAGATCTTCCGCGAGCACCGGCCGCGGGCGGTGGTCAACTTCGCCGCCGAGAGCCACGTCGACCGCTCGATCGACGCGCCGGGGGACTTCGTCCGCACCAACGTCGTAGGGACCTTCGAGCTCCTCGAGGCGGCCCGTGGCCTCGCCAGCGAGCTCAGCCCGGCCGAACGCCAGGCCTTCCGCTTCCTCCACATCTCGACCGACGAGGTCTACGGTTCCCTGGGGCCGACGGGCGCCTTTTGCGAGACCACGGCCTACGCACCCAACTCGCCCTACTCGGCCTCGAAGGCCGGCGCCGACCACCTGGTGCGCGCCTACGGCGAGACCTACGGCCTGCCGGTCCTGCTGACCAATTGCTCGAACAACTACGGGCCCTACCAATACCCCGAGAAGCTCATCCCGCTGATGATCTTGAACGCCGCCGACGGCCGCGACCTGCCGATCTATGGCGACGGCGGCAACGTGCGGGACTGGCTCTACGTCGAGGACCACTGCCGCGGCATCCTCGACGTCCTCGCGCAGGGCCGACCCGGCGAGAAGTACAACCTGGGCGGCGGCGCCGAGCGCAGCAACCTCGAGATCGTCGACACCCTCTGCGACCTCCTCGAGGCGGCGCGGCCGGCGATCACCAACCCGGCCCTCCAGGCCCGCGGCCTCACCTCCTATCGCGAGCTCAAGAAGTTCGTCGCCGACCGCCCCGGCCATGACCGCCGCTACGCCATCGACGCGACGAAGGTGCAGCGCGAGCTGGGCTGGCAGCCACGGCACGACCTGGCGAGCGGTCTCGCCGCCACCGTGGCCTGGTACCTCGCCCACCGCTCCTGGTGCGAGACGGTGGCCGGCAGCTTCCAGCGCCAGCGCCTCGGGCTCGGCCAGCCCTGAGACGGCGGGCACACTCCGGAGACACCCCATGCCCTTCCACGCCACCAGCCTGCCCGGCGTCATCCGCGTCGAGCCGCAGGTCTTCCGCGACGAGCGCGGCTTCTTCCTCGAGACCTATCACCGCGAGAAGTACCGGCAGGGCGGCATCCTTCCCGACTTCGTGCAGGACAATCACTCGCGCTCGGTCGCCGGGACGCTGCGCGGCCTGCACGCGCAGCTGAACAACCCGCAGGGCAAGCTGGTGCGCGCCGTCGAGGGCGAGATCTGGGACGTGGCCGTAGACATCCGCCGCGGCTCGCCGACCTTCGGCCGTTGGGTAGGGGTGAACCTCTCGGCCGAGAACTTCCGCCAGCTCTACGTGCCGCCGGGCTTCGCCCACGGCTTCTGCGTCCTCTCGCCGGTGGCGCAGGTCGAGTACAAGTGCACCGCCCTCTACGACCCCACGGACGAGATCGCCCTGGCCTGGAACGACCCCGAGCTCGCCATCGACTGGCCCGTCGAGGCACCGTTGCTGTCGGCCCGCGACCGCGCTGCCCTGACCCTGGCCGCGGCCGCCGAGCGGCTCCCGGTCCATGCCGGCGAGTGAGCTCACCGCCGCCGACCGGGCGCAGCTTTCGGCGCAGGGGCTGAGCCCGGCCGAGGTGGCGCGCCAGGTCGCCCTGCTGCGCCAGCCGCCGCCGCCCCTGCGCCTGCTGCGCCCGGCGACCCTCGGCGACGGCATCCGCGATCTCGCTGCTAGCGACGAGCCAGGCCTGCTCGCCGCCGCCGACACCGCCATCGCCGGGGGCCGGCTGAGCAAGCTCGTCCCCGCCTCCGGGGCTGCCACGCGGATGTTCGCCGCCGGCCTCGCCGTGCTCGCCGAGCTGCGCTCGGGCACCCACGAGGCGGCGATCCGGGCGCGGGCCGCGGCGGGTGAGCAGAGCGCCGCGGACACCCTGGAGCTGGTGGCTCACCTCAGCGAGCTGCCCTTCGGGCCTCCCGCCAGGCGTGCAAGCGCCGACCTCGCCGCCACCCTCGCCGGCCTCCTCGAGAAGCCCGGTCTCGGCCTCGCCGAGCGGCCCAAGGCCCTGCTGCCCTTCCACCGCGTGGGAGAAACGGCGCGAACGCCCTTCGAGGAGCATCTCGCGGAGGCGGTCGCCCTCGCCGAGGCCGCGGGGGGCGGCACGGTCGGCGTCCACTTCACGGTCAGCCCGGAGCACCAGGCAGCCTTTGCGGCGCAGCTGGCCGAGCTGCAACAGCGTTGGCGCGCCACCGGCCCGGCGCCAGTTCCCCCCGCGGTGAGCTTCTCTTCGCAGTCGAGCGCCACGGACACCGTGGCCCTGACCGCCGGCGGCGAGCTCGCCCGCCACGGGGACGGTAGGCTCCTCTTGCGACCGGGCGGCCACGGCGCGCTTCTCGCCAACCTCGCGGCGAGCGGCGGCGACCTGGTGCTGCTCAAGAACATCGACAACGTGCAGCGGCCGGAGAACCTGGCGCCGGTGGTGCGCTGGGAACGCCTCCTCGTGGGCCTGCTGGCCGAGCTCGCCGCCAAGCAGGGCGAGCACCTGCGCTGGCTCGCCGCCGGCCCCAACTCCGACCAGCTGACCGCCGCAGCGCGCTTCGCCGCCTCTTTCGGGGCCATCCCGCCGGCAGGCCTCGCTGGCGAAGCGTTGCGCCGTTGGCTGCACGACCGACTCGATCGCCCGCTCAGGGTCTGCGGCATGGTGGAGAACCGCGCCGAGCCCGGGGGCGGTCCGTTCTGGGTGGAGAGCGAGGAGGGGCCTTCACTGCAGATCGTCGAGGCCGCCCAGCTCGACCCCGGCGACGTAGGTCAACGCGCCCTCTTCGCTGCCTCAACCCACTTCAACCCCGTCCTCCTCGCCTGTGCCCTGCGCGACGCCGAAGGCAAGCCGCGCTCCCTGGCGCCCTTCGTCGACCCCCGGACGGCCTTCCTCGCCACCAAGACGGTCGCCGGCCAGCCACTGCGGGTGCTCGAGCACCCCGGCCTGTGGAACGGGGCGATGGCGCGCTGGCTCACCTGCTTCCTCGCCGTGCCGCGGGCGACCTTCAGCCCAGTCAAGACGGCCCTTGACCTGCTGAGTCCCGAGCATCGCGGCGCCTAGCTCGCGGGCCGGCCGCGGCCACCGGCTGTGCTAGCCTGCCGGCAGTTCTGCTGCGAACCAGATGCAGGGCCCGCCGGCGCGTGGTGAACCGTTCCACGGCTCGGGTCGTACCCATGTCGGCCGCGCCGGAGCGGCCTCGACACGAGGACAACGCATGAGCTCTCCCGCCTCTCCCCAGCCTGCCGCTCGCCCGCGCGGCGGCCTGCTGCTCAAGATCCTCCTCGGCGCCGGGGCGCTCGTCGCCCTCGTCCTGCTCGGCCGGCAGGCCGGCGCCTACCTGCCCGCTTTCGCCGCCTGGGTGCAGGGCCTCGGCGTCTGGGGGCCGCTGGTCTTCATCCTCGGCTATGCCGTCGCCTGCGTGGCCTTCCTACCGGGCTCCGTGCTGACGCTCGCCGCCGGGGTCGTCTTCGGCCTCGCTCGCGGCACGCTCTACGCCTTCATCGGCGCCAGCCTCGGCGCCGCGCTCGCCTTCCTGGTGGCGCGCTACCTCGCCCGCGGCGCCATCGAAAAGAAGCTCGAAGACAAGCCCCGTTTCAAGGCCATCGACCGCGCCGTCGGCAAGGACGGCTTCAAGCTGGTGGCGCTCCTGCGCCTCTCGCCCGTGCTGCCATTCAACCTGCTGAACTACGCGCTCGGCCTCACCAAGGTGCGCTTCGGCGCCTACGTCGCGGCGTCGCTCGCCATGCTGCCGGGGACGCTGCTCTACGTCTACTACGGCACCCTCTTGGGCGACCTCGCCAAGCTCGCCGGCGGCGCCAAGATCGAGCGCGGCGCCGAACAGTGGGTCTTCCTCGGCATTGGCCTCGCCGCCACCCTGGCGGCCAGCTGGTACATCGGCCGCAAGGCCAAGCAGGCGCTCGCCGAGAGCGTCGAGGAGGCTGCAGCACCGGCCCCTGCGGGAGGAGACCATGGCTGAGGACAAGGCGGCGTTCGGCGAGTCCCTGCTGGCAGGCGACCGGCACGACCAGGAGCTGCTAGCGAACGTCCATCCGGCCAGCTGGCAGAACCCGACGCCCAAGGAGCGCTACCACTTGGTGGTGGTGGGCGGCGGCACGGCCGGCCTCGTCTCGGCCGCCGGCGCCGCCGGCCTGGGGGCACGGGTGGCGCTCGTCGAGCGCGCCCTGCTTGGCGGCGATTGCCTCAACTACGGCTGCGTGCCTTCGAAGGGCGTGATCCGCGCCGCCCGCGCCTGGCACGACGCGCGGACGGCCCGCGAGCGCTTCGGCGCCCCGGCGGTGGCGGGAGAGGGGGACTTCGCCCTCGCCATGGAGCGGATGCGCCGCCTACGCGCCGGGATCAGCGTCCACGACAGCGCCCAGCGCTTCGCCAGCCTCGGCGTCGACGTCTTCCTCGGCAATGGCAAGTTTGTGGCGGCCGACGCCGTCGAGGTGGGCGGCCACCGCCTGCGCTTCCGGCGAGCGGTGGTCGCGACCGGCGGGCGGGCCGCCGCGCTACCCATCCCCGGCCTCGCCGAGGCCGGCTACCTCACCAACGAGACCGTGTTCACGCTGACCGCGCTGCCGGCCCGCCTGGCGGTGATCGGTGCCGGGCCCATCGGCTGCGAGCTCGCGCAGTCCTTCGCTCGCTTCGGCAGCCAGGTGACGCTCCTCGACGTCGCTCCGCAGGTGCTCGTTCGCGAGGACCAGGACGCCGCGGCGATCGTCCAGCGAGCCCTGGTGGACGACGGCGTCGAGCTCGCCCTGGGGGTCAAGATCAGCCGCGTCGAGCTGCGCGCCGGCACCAAGGTGATCCACCTGGAGAGAGACGGCGCCTCGCGCGAGGTCGCGGCCGACGCTATCCTCCTCGCCGTCGGCCGCAAGCCGAACGTCGAGGGCCTCGGCCTCGAGGCTGCGGGGGTCGACTTCGGCAAGCTCGGGGTGGAGGTCGACGACCGCTTGCAGACAAGCAACCCGCGCATCTTCGCCTGCGGCGATGTGGCCTCGAAGTACCAGTTCACACATGCCGCCGACGCCCAGGCGCGGATCGTGATCCAGAACGCCCTCTTCTTCGGCCGCGCCAAGGCGAGCGCCCTGGTGTTGCCCTGGTGCACCTACACCAGCCCGGAGATCGCCCACGTCGGTCTCTACCAGAAGGACGGCCGCGAGAAGGGCATCGAGATCGAGACCGTGACGCAGCCCCTCTCGACGGTCGACCGCGCCCTCCTCGATGGTGCCGCGGAGGGGTTTCTCCGCCTCCACCTCAAGAAGGGCAGCGACCAGATCCTCGGTGCCACCATCGTTGCCGAGCATGCCGGGGAGCTCTTGGGCGAACTGCTCCTCGCCACGACCCACGGCATCGGCCTCGGCAAGATCGCCTCCGTGGTCCACCCCTACCCCACGCAGATCGAGGTCATCAAGAAGGCCGCCGACGCCTGGCGCCGCGGCAAGCTCACGCCCTTCGTTCGGAAGGCCTTCGCGGCCTGGTTCCGCCTGTTCGGCTAGCCCGCGCCTCAAGGCACGACCCGCGCGGTGGTCGGCAGGCCCGACGGGCCTCACCCCCAGCTCCGGCGCGGGCAAGCGGGCTGCCTTCCTCGTCGCCCCATCGTCGCCGCCATCGCGGCAGCCGGGGCTAACCCGACCCCCAAATAGTTGCATCTACCTATGTATCGATAATGGACTCTCCTGCGCGAGAGGCCACCAACGACACGAGGAGGTGCATTGTGTGGAGAAGGACCCCGATGCTGCTCTTGCTCTCTCTTGCCGTCGCCGGAAACGCCGCTTGGGCGCAGCCTCCAGAAGGTGACTTCTACTGGGTGGAGACCGCTCCTTTCAACGCCGTCTGCGATGGGACGACAGACGACACCACCGCGCTGCAGGCGGCCCTCGATGCCGTCGAGGCCGGCGGCACGCTGGTCTTCCCGATGGGCAAGGTCTGCCTGCACACCGGCGGCCTGGAGATGGTCGGTGGCCATGACTTCGTGATCGAGGGCAACGGCTCGACGCTCCGCCTCGTGGCAACCACCGAGGAGGACTACCCGACCAGCCTGAAGTTCGACAATTGCGACCGCTTCGAGGTCCGCAACCTGACGGTGGACGGCAACCGAGACAATCGCCCGGTGCTCGGCGGCGACACCAACGGTGGCAACAACATCGCGATCAAGGGTTCGCGCCAGGCCCTCTTCCAGCACGTCCGCTCCATCGGCTCTCCCGGCGGCGACGGCTTCTACCTCGCCGACGTTACCCACAACAGCGTCGTCTACCGCACGCGGGACATCCAGTTCGTGGCTTGCGAAGCCGACAGCAACCGCCGCAACGGCATGAGCATCGCCGACGCCGAAAGCGTCCAGGTGCTGGGCGGTGTCTATGCCAACTCGAACGGCGGCGGCCCCGAGGCCGGCGTGGAGATCGAAGCCGTCGGCTCCAGCCAGGCCATCTCCAACGTCCTCGTCTCCGGCGTCACCTCGCGCGGTAACCATGGCGCCGGTTTCCAGATCACGGCGAGCAGCGGCGGCGTCACCGACAACGTGCGCATCTTGGGCAACGACGTTGCCGACAACGCCCGCGGCGCCTTCCGCGTCCGCAGCCAGCACATCACCATCCGCGACAACCACATTCACGACCACTCCGCCGACACCAACAACGAGGTCGCCACCCTGGTGGTTTTCCCGGAGTGCCAGGACATCGAGATCTCCGGCAACCGCTTCGACCGCATCGAGACCGGGCTCGACATCCTGTGGGTGCAGGCCGGCGCGCTGCGGGTCAACGTCACGGGCAACACTTTCGACAGCATCAACACCGAGGAGGAAGCGGGGTCGGTGGTGCGTCACGACGGCGTCGAGGGGTTGGTGGCGGAGAACAACTTCAACCGCTGCGGCTTCCGGGGGATCTACGTCACCGGCGCCCGTTCGACCATCCGCGACAACGTCCTCAATGGGATGCGGCGCAACGTCATCTGGGCCAACGCCCAGGACATCAATATCGTCGGCAACGTCATCGGCCCGCTGGCCGTCGCCGGGGACAGCACGGCCGGCCAGTCGGTGATTCGCTCGCGGGGCAACGGCGGCCTGGTGACCGACAACTCGCTGCAGTGCATCGACACCACCCAGCGGGGTCTGCTCCTCGACCTCAACCCCATCCTGGTCGCCCACAACATCATCAAGAGCTGCAGCTCGACGAACTGGCTGCAGTTCCTCGCCGGCACCGGTTCCACGGTGCTCGACAACAACGTCCACTACTGAGCCATCCCAGGCTGGGCGGCGAGCCCGCTCCCGGCCCGGCCCGTACTATCCTCGGCGGCGATGGCAGCCGCCGAGGCCCCCCGCACCGCCCCCACGGCACCTTGGTTTCGCCGGCTGACGTTTCACGGCCTGCTGGCGAGCGTCTGCCCGCTGATCCCCATCCCCTGGCTCGACGATTGGGCACTCGGCTGGGTGCGCCGCCGCCAGGCAGGCGAAACGCTGGCGGCCTGGGGCGTCCAGCCCCTGGACTGGCACCTCGACACCTTGAGCTGGGAGGGCGAGCGGCCGTCCCGCGGCGGCTGCGTGCGCCTCGTCGGGCTGCTGGCCTATCCCGTCGTCTACCTGGCCAAGAAGCTCTTCCGCAAGCTGGTCGTCTTCCTCACCCTGAAGGACTGCGTCGATGCCTTCTCGCGGTCCTTCCACGAGGGCTACCTGCTCCACCGCGCCTTCGAGCGCGGCATCCTCGACGCTCGCACCCTCGCCGGCGGCTACCGCCTCCTCGCCGTGCGCCAGGCGATCGTCGACACCTGCGAGGCGATGGACCCCCGCCCCTTGAACCAGCTGGTACGGCGCAGCCTGCGGGGCAGCCGGCACCTCCTCGTCACCACCTCGCGGTGGCTCGGCCAACGCCTGCGGCCCGAGCGCCGGCGGTCGGCGGCAGCGGCCGTGGAAGTCGCCCGGGTCGGCCTCGAGGACCGCGACGAGCGCCTCGCCGACCTCGCCGACCGCCTCGCCGACGACCTCTGGCTCGACCGCTCCTACCTCAGGGCCCTCGATGCCCTGTTCGACCGCTCGCTCGCCGGCCGCCGCCTCGAAGAGCGCGCAGCGAGCGAGGGCCCGAGCCTGCCCGGCCCCGACCCCGAGCCCGCCTGAGCCGGGCAGTGAGCACAAAGAAGGGGGCCTCGCGGCCCCCCAGGGTGAGACGGTGCTCCGGTGGTTCGCCTACGGCACGGTGAGGGTCCAGGCCGAGGTGTCGCCGGTCTCGAAGCCGTCGCTGAACAGGGCGCTGCAGCCGAGCGCGTCGCAGCCCGGCCAGGTGACGTTCGAGAGGCTGATGTCGTCGAGCCAGAAGCCGACGTTGGCCGACGACTCGTCGCAGATCACCCGGAAGCGCACCTGGATCTTTTCCCCGTTGTAGGTGGCGCCGAGGTTGACCACGCCATTGCGCCAGGTCAGCTGCGAGCCGGACCAGGCGAGGGTCCCCGGCGAGGTGTTGTTGTTGAACAGCTGGCCGTCGTAGGCCACCGTCGAGAGGTTGCCGATGTCGATCCAGTCGCCGCCCTCGGTGCGCAGCTCGACGACGCCACCGTCCCAGTACTGGCTGGCGTCGCCTTCCATGTTGTAGCGCAGCCAGAACGACAGCGTGGTCGAACCGCCGCCGACGTCCACCCACGGCGAGACCAGCGACTTGTCGCAGAAGCCACCGATGTCGGCAGCGAACCAGCTGTTGGTGCCGGTGTGGGCGGAGGTGGTCACCCGCGCCCAGTCGTCACTCCCCACTCGGGCCGAGTGGGTGAAGGCGGTGTCGGCATCCTCGGCATCTTCGGTGAGCGGCCCGGCCTGCGGGCTCGCCGCCACGAAGAGGTCGAGCGGTTGCGAGCCGCTGCCGCCGGTGTAGGTGAAGTCCGCCCGCACCTGCGCCGTGTCGCGGCACTGACTGGCGTACGACAGACGCACGGAGAAAGTCTGGCTGGCGGAGTTGCCCGGCAGCAAGCTGCCGTAGGACTGCGCCCCCGAGAGCACGCTGAGGCCCGGGTAGAGCGAGGCGAGGCTCACCTGCACGGAGCTCGCAGTGTCGGGCCCCTCGTTGGTGACCTCGACGGTGACCTGAGCGGTCTCAGCCGGATCAAGGTAGCCATCCATGTCGCAGCCGCCGGCCGAGTCGTCGATCGCGGTGATCCGCGCCGAGAGCACGTTGCGGGTGGCCTTGTAGATGCTTCGGCCGTGAGTGCCCATCCACAGCACGTCGTCGGTCGCCCAGATCAGCTGCGTCACCCGCGTCCAGGCGGTGCCGTAGTCGTAGCGCACCCAGTCGAAGGTGTTGGTCGAGTTGCCGTCGGTGGTCCACAGGCCGAGCTCGCTGCCCAGCCAGAGGCGATCGGGGTTGGTGGGATCGACCACCACGGCGTAGAGCGGGATGTCCGGCAGGTTGGCGTGGATCGACGTCCAGCTGGTGCCGCCGTTGGTGCTCTTCCACACCCGGTCGGCACCGTAGTCGGCAAGCGTCGCGTAGAGGGTGTTGCCCGTGCCGTCGTTCGGGTCGACCTCGATCCAGGTGATGTCGAAGCCACTCATCGCGGCGTCCTGGATCTGCGCCCAGGTCGAGGGCGTACCCAAGGTGGTGGTGCGGTAGATGCGGCCGGAGCTGGTGCCGGCGTAGGCCGTCGTCGTGCTGTGGGGGCTGAAGGCGAGCGCCGAGACCGAGCCGGTCAGGGTCCCCGAATCGTCGGTGAAGGTGGCACTGCCCAGCGCGCGGATGTTGGTCGAGAAGTAGACCCGGTTGGTGCCGACCATCATCCGCGCGCCGTTGTTCGGGTCGAGGGTGAAGGGGGTGATGAACAGCGAGCCGGTGGTCGACGGCAGGGCGATCTGCGCCCGCGTCGAGCCGCCATCCCCGGAGCCGAAGAGGCCGCCGTTCGGTGTCGCACCGTAGATGAACTGGGTCTGCTGCTGGTCCCACGCCGAGAAGCCGCCGTCGCCGCCGAACCACTCCAGCCAGACGTCGTTCTTACCGAAGTAGAGGTGGGAGCCGTTGTCCTGCGTACCGCCGATCACCCCTTCGCCGTCCGGGTGCGCGGCGATGCCGTAGTACTGCGCCACCCGCAGGTCGAAGTTGAGCTCGGTCCAGGTCTCGCCCTCGTCGGTCGATTTGAAGATGCCGCCGTCGCAGCCGATGAAGAGCGTGTTGGGGTTGGTGGGGTCGAAGGTGACCACGTGCAGGTCGGCGTGGACATAGTTGTCGGGGTATTGCCCCGAGCCGGGGTTCCAGAAGGTCTTCTTGGTGATCGTCGTGCCGGCGTTGACCGTCTTGTACATGTCGACGGCGCCGACGTAGACGGTGTTCGAATCGCCGGGTTTGACGCCGGCGATCAGGTCATACCAGCCCTGCCGCTCGATGAACGCCGTGGCGCTCGCGGCCTGGGTGAAGGCGCTGCCGCCGACAGGCGAACGCCACAGGCCGCGGGTGGCGTCCGAGCCGTTCGCCACCGAGAGATAGACCACGCCGTCGGTGCCAACCCCGATCTCCATGCGGCGCAGGTTGGTGGTGGGGATGCCCTCGGCGGCGCCCAGCTGGCTGAAGCTGGCGCCATCGTTGGTCGAGCGCCAGACCCGCCGCGTCGTGTCGTCGATGCCGAAGTGGTAGGCGTAGATGCGCGCGCTGGGGCTCGTGGTGGTCGGATCGAGCTTCAGATCGACGAAGCCGCGGCTCGACACCCCGAAGCCGCTGCGCTCGGTCCACACCGGGCTCACGGCAGTGAAGTCGTCGGTGCCCCAGATGCCGGTGCGGGTGGCGGCCAGCAGCTTGTTGGTGCCGGGGATGCGCACCAGGCGGTTGACGTAGAAGAAGTTGCTGTTGTCGGTATTGGCCAACAGTGTCCACGTCGAACCGAAGTCTGAGCTCTGGTAGATGCCGAGGCCCTGCGAGGCATCGACGTTGAAGAAGCCCTCGCCCGTGCCCACGAAGACGCGGTTGGTGTCGTCGGGATCGGTGATCATCGAGCCGACGGCGAGGCTATCGAGAAAGTCGTTGGTAGCCGTCCAGCTGGCGCCACCGTCGGTCGACTTCCACATGCCTCCCGAGACGCTGCCGACCAGCATGACGTCGGTGTCGTCGGCCTTGATCACGATGCCGCGCAGCCGCCCACCGAAGTTGCCAGGGCCCCAGCTCTCGATGCGCAGCGTCGGAGCGGTCGCCCCACCAGCGAGCGTCGCGCTCTGCCGCTCCAGCCGCTCCACGGCGGCCTGGGCCTCGACGTTCAGCTGCGAGGCCGAGAGGCCCGCTGGTGTCTGGTGCAGGCTGGCCCAGTAGGCCGCCGCAGCGTCGGGTTGGTCGTAGCGGTTCTCGTCGGCTTCGCCGGAAGTGGCCATCAGCCGCTTGCCAGCGTGAGACTCGCCAGCGGGTTGCGGCTGGTACCAGGCCCCGAGGGCCGCTGCACCGGCAAAGAGCACGAAAACCAGGGGAGAACGCAAGCGCTTGGCCATCACATCGTCTCCTCTTCAGGGGATGGGCTGAGAGTGTTGTCTCGCAAAGGATAGCACCACGCCCGAGCCTCCAGGCGGGCGGCAGAGGGCTGGCGGTGGCGGCGTTGGGCCACCGCTCCGGGATCACGCCGGTTGGTTTGCATCTTGCTCTCGGGGGTGTCGAAAGGGATGGGCGAGGCCCACCGCGTGGGGCCTCCCGCCCAGAGAGGAGGATGCGATGTTCGACGCCGTCGCCGCCGTCAACCGTCCCTCACCGAGCAGCCGTGCCGCTGTGCTGCCGGTGGCCGCGCTCCTGCACCTCGGGGCCTTCAGCGTCTGGGCCCTCGCCGGCCTCTGGCAGATCGCGCCGGTGCCGCTCCCCGTCCTCACCCAGCCCTTCGTGGTGGTGAGCCTGCCGCCCAGCCCTGCCGCCCCACCGCGCCCGGCACCGCCGCGGCCCGAGCCGGCGCAAGCGCAGGCGGCGATCGCCCCGGTGAGCACGCCGACGCAAGCCCCGACGGCACCGCCCACCGTGCAGCCCACCACCATCCCGACCACGATCGAGCCCGCCAGCAGTGGAGCTGAGCTCGCGGCCGAGGCCGGCCCGCTCGCCGGGGGGCCGGCGGCCACGGGAGTCGCCGGCAGCACCTGCATCGGCGACTGTGGGCCGGCCTGCCCGCCTGGCGACGGCAGCCCGATCGTGATCAGCGTCGGGGTGACGCCGCCCCAGGTGCTGAACCGGGTGCTCCCGGCCTACCCCGAGCTCTGCCGCCGCATGCACAGGAGCGGTCGGGTCGTCGTCGACGCGGTGATCGACGCCCAGGGCAGTGTGCAGGACGCCCGGGCGCGCAGCACGACCTCGGGTTGCGGCCTCGAAGCGAGCGCCCTCAGCGCCGTCCGCCAGTGGCGCTTCGCCCCCGCCCACATCGAGGGGAGAAACGTCGCCGTCTACTTCACGCTCAACGTCGACTTCGGCCTACGCTAGCCCCACCCCGCCGCCATCTCGTCAACCACCCCGCCGGCCGGCCTGGCCGGCGAGCCGGCAGTGGATCATGGTCGGAAGCCGGGCCATCCCGGCCCGGCCCAAGCCGGGAGGCGCTGTGAAGAAGAAACCGCAGGCCCTCGCGCCGGAGAAGAAATCGCACGCGGAGTGCGGCGTGCCGCACACCAGCTGCCCGAACACCTGGAAGGGCAGCTGCGATCGCCCGGCGGGCCACGATGGATCGCATTGCTGCGATCAGTGCCGCTCCTACTACTGATCTCGACCGACTCGAGCCCGACCAAACCCACCTCTGGGGCCGCGCGCGATCAGCCGGCACGGCGCGCTCGCTCGAGGCCCCAGGCCCCCACCAGCAAGACCGACCCAAAGGCCGCCCAGGCGTCCACGCTCGCGGGCAGGCCTGGAGGCTGACCGCGGCGAGGAGTGACCTCAGCCTTCGTCTCCCAAGCCCTGCCACTGTGCTAGCTTCAGCCGCCCCGCGCCCCCCACCATGGTCCAGCCCGTCCGCGCACGCCCGGTCCCAGCCGCCTCGATGCCACCGCAGACCGACCTTGGCCGACCGGCCGCCTACTACCCGCGAGGCCGCCGGGCCGTCGTCTTCGGGTTGTGGCTGCTGACCTTCTACACCGTTTGGGCTCTGCTCGTCTTCGCCGGCGGGCGCTGGGCGGCGGTCAAGGCCCACTGGGGCATCGCCCTGGCGATGGCGGCCGGCTCGTACATTGCCGGTTCGACGCCGATGGGCGGTGGCACCGTGGGTTTCCCCATCCTCGTCCTGCTCTTCAAGCAGCCGGTCGAGGTCGGCCGCGTGTTCAGCTTTGCCGTGCAATCGGTCGGCATGGTCTCGGCGAGCTTCTTCATCCTGCTGAGCGGCCAGCCGGTCGCGGGACGGGTGCTGCGCTGGGCGATCGCCACCGCGGCCTTCACCGTGCCCCTCTACACCCTCGTCGTGGTGCCCCAGCTGGCGCCGCTCGCCGTCAAGCTGCTCTTTTCCGTGGTGTGGGCCAGCTTCGGCCTCATGCACCTCGTCAAGGTAAGCGAGTTCGTGGCCTTCAGCGGCCTCGCCCGCCATCCAGCGCGGGTCGATCGCCTGGCCGGGGCGGCGATCGGCCTCTTCGGCGGCCTGGTCGCCGCGGTGACCGGCAACGGCATCGACATGGTGCTCTACTGCCTGCTGGTCGCCCTCTTCCGTGCCGACCTCAAGATCGCCATCCCGACCTCGGTGATCGCCATGGGCGCCACCTCGGTGATCGGCTCGCTCACCCATCTGGCGCTCGGCGGCTTCAGCGCCGAGGTGGTCGGCAACTGGCTCGCTGCCGCTCCCGTGGTGATCCTCGGCGCCCCGATCGGCGCCCTGGTGGTGAGCTTCCTGCCCCGCCGCCCCACCCTGCTGATCGTCGCCGGCCTGTGCCTCGTGCAGCTCGGCTGGACGGCCTACGTCGAGAAGCTAGGCCCTGGCCTCCTCGGCCTCGCCCTTCTCGGCGTGCTGCTCTTCAACCTGGTCTTCCATCTCCTCTACCGCGCCGGCCGGCGCTGGTTCCCGCCCTGGCGTCACTTGCTGTCGACCGAGTAGCGGCCCGGGCCGAGGAAGAGCAGGGCGAGAAAGACCACGCACAGCTCGCCGGCATGGGACCAGGTGTTGAAGCCATCCCCCTTGTGAATGTGCATGGCGGTGGCGACCGCCATATTGACCACCAGCAGGAAAGCGGCCGGGCGGGCGAACAGGCCGAGGATCAGCAGGATGCCGCCACCCAGCTCGGCGAAGGCGGCGGCGAAGCCCCAGGCCGCCGGAAAGGCGCTGAGGTGGAACATCCCCATCACCTGGCCCAGCTGGGTCCAGACCTCGGGTCCACCGGCCATCTTCGGGTAGCCGTGGACGACGAAGGCGACGCCGATCCCAAGGCGCAGCACGAGGAGGGCGAAGTCGCGGTACTTGCCGAGGCCCGACATCACGGCGGTGTTCATGAGGGGTGCATCTTCCTTTCTGCGGCTGGCGCGCAGCCGGCTTTGGCGAGCAGCCAGGCGAGGAGCTGGGGCTCGAGTCCAGGGGTGGGAGAAAAGCCGAGGTCGAGGTCCGCGGGGAAGCCCACGTGGCCTCCCCGCGCCGTCCAGCAAACGGTGAGCGCCCCAGCCGCGGCGGCCGCCGCCGGGCGGATGGCTGCCGGCGGCACCATCGGGTCGGCCTCGCTGGCGACCAACAGCGATGGCACCCGCAGCTGAGCGAGGTGGGGCGCAACGCTCGCTCGGCGGTGGTAGTCGTCGACGCCGTCGAAGCCCCAGCGGGGCGCCACGATGCGGTCATCCCACTGCCGCAGGTGGGTGATGCGGCGGGCAGCCGCCACCGGCAAGGGCACTGCGTGGCGCGCGGCGACGGCGGTGTAGATCTCCAGCAGGTTGCCCAGCACATAGCGCCGGTAGGGCCAGCGGATCGGGCGGTCGATGGCGAGGCCGGCCGTCCTCAGGTCGAGGGGTGCCGAGACCGCCGCCAGGGCGGCCAGGCGCGGTGGCTGGGCGGTCGCCGCGTAGTGCAGCAGGAGGTGCCCGCCGATCGAGTAGCCGATGCCGACGACCTGCCGGAAGCCGGCGAGCTGCGGGCTCGCCAGGGCGACGCCGAGGTCGCCGCTGAGGCCCGCGTGGTAGAAGTCCTCGCCGAGCCGGTCGCAGCCCCGAAGGTTGAGGCGCAGGCAGGAGATCCCGGCCCGCGTGGCCGCGGCGGCCAGCCGCTGCGCATAGACGGCGTCGGCCGAGCCGCCGATGCCGTGCACCACCAGGAGGAGGGTCTCGCCATCTCCCTCACGGCGCAGCCGGCCGGTCAGGCGCACCGTGCCACGCAGGGGATCACTGAGCCCGGTGCTCCAGGCCTCGCTCGGCGGCGCTGCCGCCCGGGCCCCGAGCCGCGGCGCCACCGTCCAGAGGTGGGCGGAGAGCGCGCGGCGCACCCGCTGGATCACCGTTCGGCTCCCTCGCCGGCCGCGAGCTCGCGGCCGAGCCGCGCGGGCAGGCCGGGCCCGCGGTAGATCAAGGCCGTGTAGACCTGCACGGCGCTGCAGCCCAGGCGGAGCAGGTCGCGGACCTGCGCCGCCGTCTCGAGGCCACCGACGCCCACCACCGGCAGCCGGCCGCGGGCAACGGCGAGGGCGGTGGCGATCGTCTGGCGGGCGAGCGGAGCGAGCGGCCGGCCTGAGAGGCCGCCTTCGAGGCCGGGGTCGCGGGCCAGCACATCGCGGCGGATCGTCGTGTTGGTGGCGATCAGGCCGGCGAGGCCGTGGGCGACCGCCAGCTCGACCACCTCCGCCACTGCCTCGTCGCCGAGGTCGGGAGCGATCTTGAGCAGCACCGGCGTCGCCCCCGCCGCCGTCATCACCGCCGGCAGCAAACGGCTGAGCGCCGCGGAGTCTTGCAGGCTGCGCAGGCCAGGGGTGTTCGGCGAGGAGATGTTGACCGTGAAGTAGTCGGCAAGGCCGGCGAGGCGCTCGAGCGAGAGCACGTAGTCGTCGGCGGCCGCCTCGACGGGGGTCACCTTGCTCTTGCCGACATTGACCCCCACCGGCACGGTCGGCCACCTCCCCGCCTCGCGCAGCGCCCGCAGGCGGGCAGCGAGGGCGGCGCTCCCCCGGTTGTTGAAGCCCATGCGGTTGATCAGCGCCGCCTCGGAGGGCAGCCGGAAGAGGCGGGGCCGCGGGTTGCCCGGCTGCGGGTGGGCCGTGACCGTGCCGACCTCGACGAAACCGAAGCCCAGGCTCGGCCAGAAGGGGACCGCCGCGCCGTCCTTGTCGAGGCCGGCAGCGAGCCCGACCGGGCCGGCGAGGGCGAGCGGCCCGAGGTGCCAGGGAGTGCTCGGCGGCCGCAGGCCGCCGAGCCGCGCCAGCGCCGCCCAAGCCCGCGGGGCCCGCGCGAGGGTAGCGAGCATCGCTTCGTGTGCCCGCTCGGCGTCGAGAGCGAAGAGCAGCGGCCGCAGCAGCCGGTAGGCGAGGCTCAGCATCCGCCCCTCCCGCGCCGTTCGCCCCGCAGCGCCACCCGCCAAGAGCGCCCGCGGGTCAACTCGCCCGCCGCAGCACGACGAGGGTCCGGTCGTCGCTCGGCGACCCGCTGCCGGCGTAGGCCCGCACTTCCTGCTCGATGAGCAGATGGAGCTCGCCGGCGATGGCGCCAGCGTAGCGGCCGACCAGCTCGCTGATGAAGGCCGTGCCCAACTCGGCCCCTTCAGCGTCGGTCGCCTCGCTGACCCCGTCGCTGAAGACGACCAGCACGTCCCCCTCTGCCAGCGCGACCTCACCCTCTTCGTAGGCCGCCGCCGGGTTCAGCCCCAACGGAGGGCCGCCGACCGCGAGCTCCTCCGTGCCGCCCCCAGCCCGCACCAGGAGCGGCCGCTCATGGCCGGCGTTGACGTAGCGCAGCCGGTGGCCCACCGGGTCGAGCTCGCCGACGAAGAGGGTGGCGAAGCGGTTCTCGGGGCTGCTGGCGTGGAGGAAACGATTGAGGCGGCTGAGGAGGTCGGCGCCGCGGGCTCCCGTCGAGGCGTGGGCGCGTAGGCTAGCGTGGAGCGACGACATCAGGAGGGCGGCGTCGAGCCCCTTGCCCGAGACGTCGCCGAGGGCGAGCAGCAGGCGGTCGCCCTGGGGCAGAAAGTCGAAGCAATCCCCACCCACCTCACCCGAGGGGCTGCTGCCGCCGGCGAGCTCATAGCCCGGGACCTCCGCCGCCCCGGCTGGCAGCAGGCGACGCTGGATCTCCCGGGCGGCCACCAGCTGCTGGCGCAGGCGCTCGGTTTCCAGCTTCTCCTCGAGGAGGATGGCGTTTTCGATCTTCACCGCCGCCACCGCGGCGACGCCTTGCAAGAGCTGCAGGTCTCCTTCGCCAAAAGCACCGGCGGTGACCGGCGAATCGACGTAGATCATCCCCAGCACCCGGCGGTCGAGGGCGATCGGCACCGCCATCACCGAGCGCAGCTGGCCGAGGAGGACCGAGCTTTGGTCCTTGAAACGCGGGTCGATGCGCGCATCGGCGGTCAGCACGGGACGGCCTTCGCCCACCACCTCGGCGACGATCGAGCTCGGCAGCCGGACCTCTGCCGGGCCGGGATGAGAGCGCGGCTGGCGGTAGCTGGCCACCTTGCAGGCCAGCTCTCCCGCCGGTCCCTCCTTGAGCAGGAGGAAGGCCCGCTCGGCCGCGATCTCGCTGAACAGCAGCTCCAACACCTGGTCGAAGGTCTCTGCCAAGTCGGCCGGCCCGAGCACGGTGGCGATCCCCTGGCTCAGCACCTCGAAGAGGGCCTGGCCGTGGACCAGGGCGTGGAAGCGGCCGCTACCGAGCAGCGGGGCCTCCGGGTTGGTCGGCGCCTCGGAGCGTCCACCGCGGTGCGCCGCGGGCTCCCGCCGTAGCGACTGCGGCCGCGCCACGAACTCCCCCGGGGCAGGCTCCTCAGTGGCGAAGGTGGTCTCCACCACCTCGATCGCCGTGTTGCCGATCTGGATGCGGTCCCCCGGCCTGGCGATCGCGTGGGTACCAATGCGGCGGCCGTTCAGGTACGTACCGTTGCCGCTGCCGAGATCGCTCACCCGCAGCCCGCTTTCGGCGCGGGCCAGCTCGGCGTGGAGGCGCGAGGCGAAGGGGTCGTCGAGCCGCAGCGCGCTGCGCGTCGAGCGGCCCACCATCACCGGCAGCCTCTCCAGCTCGACCTCGTAGTGTTCGCCGCCTGGCGGCTTGACGCGCAGCTTGAGCATCCGGCCTCGGCCCCATCCGTGGCGAGGCAAGGCGTCGCCGTGGCTCGGCGGCGTTCGCTCGCAGGGAGGGCAGACGGCGGATTATAGCCCTCGCCAAATGTCCCGACAGGCCCCGCTGCGCGCTTCTACACTGGTTCCTCGAAGCGCAGGCTGGGCTGGCGCCGGGCTCGGCGGAGGAAGCGCGCCACGTGCTCGATCACCGCGATGGTCAGCGCTCCCTGCCGGGCTGCCTGCTGGAAGAGGAGGAGGGCCGCGAGCGCCTCGCGGTGGACCTCGCGCGACTGGAAGATCGGGTACATCTCCTCCGCCAGCCGGCCCACCTCGTCGAAGCGGTCGGCGCCGGCGAAGAGCAGGGCGAGATCGAGGGAGACGAGGGCGGCGTCGTAGCCGATGCCATGCTCGAGGAAGCCCTGGCGAGCCTCCTCGTAGGCGACACGGGCCGCCGCGCTCTCGCCGCTCGCCTGCGCCAGCTTGCCCTCCAGCCAGCGCAGGCGAGTGCGGGTCGAGAAGCCGGCCAGCTCGGCGTAGAGCGGCCGCACCGTCTCGAGGTGGGCAGCCGCTTCGGCCGGCCGCTCCGCCTCGAGCAGGCAGTCGATCAGGTTGTGATGGGCGCAGAGGGTGGCCCGCGGGTCTTGCGCCGGGTCGAGCAGGCCCAGCGCACGACGCAGCAACGGGATGGCGCCCGCCGCGAGCCCGGCCTGATGATAGCCGTAGGCCTTCTTGACCAGCGTCTTGCCCTCGAGGTGCGAGTCCCCCAGCCGGTGGTAGATCCCCACCACCTCCTCGAGGAGCTGCTGCGCCTCCTCGAAGCGCCGCTGGGCGCGGCGCAGGGAGGCCTTGAGGCTCAAGAGCTGGGCGTTCACCAGCGGCTCACCCACGCCGTCGGCGAGCAGCTCCTCGGCGGTTGCCATCGCCGCCGCCGCTCCCCGCAGGTCCGAGCGCACGCGCCGCGCGTTGGCGAGGTAGGCCCAGGCCAGGGCCTGCACGTCGGCGAGGAAGGCGGCGCCGTAGCGGGCCGGATCGAGCAGCCGCGAGACCTCGATGGCGAGGCCAGCCAGGCCCTCGGCCGCCTCGGCGTCCTCGAAGACCGCCTCGGCGCTCTCGCGGATCAGGTAGTCACAGACCCCCCAGGACTGGAACTGAGGCGCGGTGCGCAGGAGCTCGAGCTGGTGCGCTTCCGGCGCTTGCACCAGCTCGGCCACCAGCTCCGGCGCGGCCGCGCGCTCGGCTTCCAAGCTCACGCTCTGCTGCCGGGTCCGTTCGAGGACGCGGGCGAAGATCTCGGCGTACGGCGAGGCCTCCGGCACCAGCTGGCGGCGTTCCGGCAGCGCCACCCGTCGCCAGGCCCGCCGGCACGGCCCGCACAGGCTCAGCGTATGGGCCAGCATCTGGCGGAGCAGGGGGACGGCGGAGATCTCACCCCGCAGGGCACGCTCCAGGGTCTCGGCGTCGAGGTGCTGATGCTTCATGCGGCTCCTCCTCAAATGTCCTGCCTCTGCCCTCTGAGGTTGCCGCAATCGACGATTCCGTGACGTATTTAGGAAAAAACCAGGGCGCCGGCCCGCCGGCGCCCCACCCCTCGCCTACCGCTGACCGTCGGGATCCATCCCCGAACCTTCGTCACCCGTCACGGCGCTCGGCCGGCCATCCGGATCCATCCCCGAGCCCTCCTTGTCGAAGTGGCCCGTGAGCACCGGCCCCTCCATCGTCGGCGTGCCGTCGAGCACGAAGGCGGGCCCCTTCTCAGCGAGCAGAACGAACCGGCTCCACAGCCGTGCCAGCAAGGAAGGCGCCTCACCTCCAGCCGGCGACGCCAGGGCCGGCGACGCCAGGGCCGGCGACGCCAGGAGCGCTGCCAGCAGGGCCGGCAGCGCCAGCGAGCGAACGAAGCTGCGGCGAGCGTTGCGAAGACTGTCGATACGCATAGAGAACCCCTGCCGAGGCGGCCGTCGGCAGCCGACCTCCATGGTCAGCCCGCGGCACCTCGTCTATGGGGTGTGTATCGACAGGAGAAACGTGGACATCTCAAGACAAAAAAAGGATCGTCATCAGGAGACGATCTCGAAAGGGCCCTACAATGGCAGCCCTTGGCCGTCCGCCGCCACGGCGAAGCCCTTGCTCTCGAGCTCCCGGCGGGCAGCCGAGTCCGCCACGAGCGCCGGGTTCGAGTGGTTGAGGTGGATGAAGAGCACCCGCAACGTGCCTGCCACCACCCGCGGCGCCAGCAGCTCGACGGTGTCGCGGATCAGCGGATGCGGGACCTTGCTGACGTCGCGGCCCGGCAGCTCGTCCCCAGAGTAGAAGGTGCCGTCGAGGAGGGCGACGTCGATGCCGTCGAGCACCTCGGCGAGCGGCCGTTCCCAGCTGCGCCAGGCATCGGTGTCCGGCACGTAGAGCACCCGCGAGCGCGGCCCGGAGATCACATAGGCCACGGTGTCCGAGTACTCGTCGCGGTGAGGCACCCGCAAGCTGGTCACGCTGACCCCCTCGCCCAGCACGACGGGGCTGGCCGGCGGCGTCTCCTTGGGGACGATCTCGCCCAGGCGCACCAGCTGGCTCCACGGCCCGTTGTCGCGCAGAAAGGCGGCGAGCCGTGGCGTGGCGTAGACCGGTACGCCCTCGGTGTGCATCACCTCGAAGCCCAGCTGGGCGAGGCCCAGGTAGTGGCCGATGTGGGCATGGGTGAGGAAGATCCCGGCAAGGAAGCTGCGATCCACCCGCTCGCCGGCCGCTGGCCGGTAGCGCGCCAGGGTCTCGAGCTGGGCCGGCAGGTCGGGCGTGGCATCGACCAGGAAGACGCGCTGCGATGCCGGCAGCACGATCCCCAACGAGGCCACACGCCGGGCGAAGCCGGGCTCGCGGCGGGCCCGCGTACAGCGCTCACAGTGACAACCGGCGTGGGGCAAGCCGCCGTCCTGGGCGGTGCCGAGGATCACCAGGCGCGGACCACCGGTGTCGGCGGCCGGCCGTGTGGGCTCATCGGCCGTGCTGACGTCGGCTGCGGCGAGAGTGGCGGCCAGCGCCAAGAGGCTAAGGCAGGCAAAGGTCCGGGGCCGCAGGAAGGAGGGGCTGCGGAAGCGAAGGGGGTTCATCGGTCAAGGCTATGGCGAGGCCGCGCTGCGGGCAAACGGCAGAGGCTGGATTTGGAACCAGCCCCTCTGCGAGACGACAATCCCGACGGCACCGGCGGGGCGGAGAGCAAACCCGCCCCACCGCGGGCCGCACGGCGTGCCTAGTCGTCGAGGATGAAGGTGATCAGCATGTTGACCTGATACTCGACCACCTTGCCCTTGTTCACCCGGACGTGCTGCTCCTTGACCCAGGCGCTCTTGATGTTGCGGATCGTCTTGTGCGCCCGCGCGATGCCGACTTTCACGGCATCGTCGAAACTCTTCTCGGACGTGGCGCTGATCTCACTGACCTTGGCAACGGACATCGAGTCTCCTCCTTCGGCGTCGGGCCGGCCGGCGAGCCTCCTCCGGCCGGCGATTCCTGGTTGGACCTCCGTACCGCAGGGCAGAGCCTAGGGCGCGACCCCGCAGGTGTCAAGCAACACCAAGATAACGCGAGAGTTAGTCCGCCCTCGCCTCACACCCTTCCCCGGCTGACCCCGTAGGTCACCACCATCTCGATCCGCCGGCCGTCGCGCTCGACGACGGCGGTCGCCTTGTCGCCGGGCTTGGCCTGGCGGAGGACGAAGACGAAGTCCTGGATGTCGCCGATCGGGTGGCCGGCGAGCTCGACGAGGATGTCTCCCCGCTGCATGCCGGCGGCCTCGGCCGGGCTGCCGGGCCTCACCCCGGCGAGCGGCACGCCCTTCTTGCCGCCCTCGACGCCAGCGTAGTCCGGGATGGTGCCGAGCGAAGCGCCGAACGAGCGCACGTCACCGGCCGGCGGCGGCGCGGCCACCTGCTTGTAGGTGAGGGGCTGCTGGCGGCGAGCCAGGGTGACGGCGAGGGCGGCAGCGAGCTCGCCGACCTTGGCACCGCCGGCGGCGTTGATCCTCTCCCAATCGTCGGACGGCCGGTGGTAGTCGTCGTGGACGCCGGTGAAGAAGTGCACAACGGGCACACCAGCGGCGTAGAACGGCGTCTGGTCGGAGGGCCCGTAGCCGTCACCGCCGAGATCGCAGAGCACCCGCGCCGCGTCGCAGAGGGGTGGCACGATCTCCTTCCACTCGGCGGCCGACTCGCCGCCCAGCACCGAGAGGTGGTTGGCGGACATCCGGCCCACCATGTCCATGTTGATCATCGCTTCGAGGTCGCCGATCACCAGGCCCGGCACCGGCTGGCGGGCGAGGTGGCTGGAGCCCAGGACGCCGCTCTCCTCGCCGGCGAAGGCCACCACCCAGACGTCGCGCTCAAGCTCGGGCTGGCGGGCCTTGAGCTCGCGGGCAGCGGTGAGGAGGGCGGCGGTGCCGGAGGCGTTGTCGTCGGCGCCGTTGTGGATGGCGTGCTCGCCGGGCGAGAGCGAATGGCGATCGCCGAAGCCGAGGTGGTCGTAGTGGGCCCCGACGAGGACGGCACCGGGGAGCTTCTCGGCGGCCCCGGCCCGCAGCCGACCGACGATGTTGGCGGCGGGGGCATATTGCAGCTCGAGCGCTACCGTCACCGTCGCCTGGTGCTCACCAGCGACGAGCGGCGCGCCCACCCGGCGGCTCACCAGCACCACCGGGATGCCGGCGTCGCCAGGGGCCTCGAGGTCCAGGCGGGGCATCTTGGCCTCGTCCGGGGGGTTGTCGCCCGGCGGCAGGTCGACGACGAGCAAGCCCACGGCGCCGTGCTCACGAGCGTTGAAGGCCTTGTAGCGCAGGTCGGAGAGGCGGCGCTCGACAGTGGTGTCGTCGAACGGTGGGCCCGAAGGGGTGAACCGCCGCACCAGCGCCACCTTGCCCCGCACGTCGAGGCCGGCGTAGTCGTCGATGCCATGCTCGGCCGAGGTGATCCCGTAGCCGGCGAAGACCACGGGGCCAGCGGCCATGGTCGAGGCGCTGAAGGCCGCGGGGAGGAAGTCCTCGGCCGGCACCGCGGCCCCGTCGAGCGCCAGGGCGGTCGACGGCCCGACGTTGACCGCGGCGAGGATCTCGAAGGGCTGACGGTAGGTGCCGCCCTCGCCGGCCGGCTCGAGGCCCAGCTGCGCGAAGCGCTCGCTCAGCCACTGGGCGCTCGCCTCGAGGCCGGCGGTGCCGATCCCTCGCCCCTCACGGGCGTCGTCGGCCAGCCAGCGGACGTCCGCCTGGTAGCGGTCGGCGGCGCTCTCCTCCACCTTCACCGGCCCGTCGACCCAACGCGCCACGAAGACGTTGGTCTCCCCCGGCTTGGCATGGTTGCGGTTCGAGGAGAACGCGAGCAGCTTGCCGTCGGGCGAGAACATCGGAAAGCCGTCGAACTCCTCGGCGTAGGTGATGCGCTCGAGACCGGTACCGTCGGTGTTGATCGCCCAGATGTCGAACTCACGGCCCCGGGGGTTCGGGTAGTTCGAGGAGAAGAGGATCCGCTTGCCGTCCGGGAACAAGAATGGCGCGAAAGAGGCCGAGTTGAGATACGTCACCTGGCGGGCGTGGGTGCCATCGGCGTCGGCGACGAAGACCTCCAGCCGGCTCGGCCGCACCAGGCCCTGGGCCAGCAGCTGGCGGTAGTCGTCGAGCTCCTTGCCGGGCCGCGGGCGCGAGGCCCGCCAGACGATCTGCTGGCAGTCGGCCGAGAAGAAGGCGCCGCCGTCGTAGCCGGGCGTATCGGTCAGCCGGCGGACGTTCGAGCCGTCGTCGTCCATGCGGTAGAGATCGATGTCGCCGTCACGGGTGGAGGTGAAGACGAGCGAGCCGTCGCGGGGGCAGACGGTCGCCTCGGCGTCGTAGGCCGTGTTGTGGGTCAGCTGCACGAGGTCTGAGCCGTCGGGCTTGGCGCTGAAGATCTCGTAGCTGTCGTAGAGGGCCCAGACATAGCCCAACGATTGATCGGGGGGCGGTGGGCACTCGGCGCCGGCGAGATGGGTCGAGGCGAAGTAGATGCGGTCCGCCTTCGGATAGGCGAAATAGGAGCAGGTGGTGCGACCCTGGCCCGTCGAGACCAGCTGCATCGGATGCTGGCCATCGATCGGCAGCCGGAAGATCTGGTCGCAGGCATAGGGCGGATGGCTCGACTGCAGGATCAGCTCCTGGCCGTTGGGGGCCCAATAGGCCTCGGCGTTCTCGCCTCCGAAGGTGAGCTGGCGCAGGTCGGCAAGATGGGTCTCGCGGGGATCGAGCTGGGCCACCGGGCCGCCCTGGGGCGCCGCGGTCGGCGCCTGTGCCCGCAGGGGCCCGGCGACCCCCAGCGAGAGGGCGACGGTGAGGATGGAGAGCATGGCGACGAGCGAGCCAAGAGCAAGCGAGCGAGGCTTCATCAGCGGGTTCCTCGGGTGGTTCGATGGGATGGCGAGGTCGACGGCGGCGCCGGCTTCGGCAGTGGCAATGGTATCCGAGCCGCGCCCCGCCAGCCTGGCGGCGGCGAGCCGTCCGCGGCGGGGGATGGCCTTCACTTGATGAGCAGGACGGGGCAGGCCGCGAAGACGGCGACCTGGTAGCTGATCGTGCCCCAGCCGCCACCCGGCCGGTCCGGCTCGACGCGATGGGAGCTGACGATGATCAGGTCGGCCCCCTCGGCCTCGGCCACGCGCACGATCTGCTCGCTGCGTCGGCCGTAGACCACCAGGCGCTCAGCGTGGTGGCCCCGCGCGCCGATCTTGTGCACCCAATCGGCGAGGCGGGCCTGTGCCTTGTCCTCCAGCCGCCGGTAGAAGGCCTCGAACTCCTCGAGAGGCGAGTCCTCGATGGTCTCGATGACGTGCACCAAGAGGAGCTGGCCCGTACCTGGGGCCGTGAGCTCACAGGCTTGCTCGATCGCCCGCCAGTTGCGCTCGGTGAGGTCGACCGGCACCAGGATCTTCTTGAACATCGGGCACCTCCAGCGACCTGCCACTCCGATCTTCCCCCCTCGGCCTGCCGCCCGCACCATCCGAAGGTGTAGGGGCGGGTCTGAGACCCGCCCGACCGTCGCGCGTTCGTCACGGCGGCATGCCTGAGGTGCATAATCCCCCCAACATGCCTCGCTTCCACCGGCCCCTCGCTGTCCTCGCCCTCGGCTTGCTGGCGGCAGCGTCCGCAGTTGCCGAGCCAGGGGAACAGCCGCTGGCTCGTCTGCAGCAACCGGCGGCCGGCAGCACCCTCGTCGCGGGCAGCTGGGCCTGGCTCGAATGGCAGCCGACCGCATCGATGGCGAGCCTCGCCGGGATCGCGGAGTGGGAGGCCTTCCTGTCGCTTGACGGCGGCCGTTCCTACTCGATCCGCGCCACCCCGCACCTCTCGATCACCCGCCGCCGGGTCAGCTTCCGGGTTCCCGAGGTGGGTGCCGACGACGTGCGCCTGCTGCTGCGCTTCGGCGACGAGCGGACCGAGCACGCCCTCGTCGTCCCCGGCCGCTGGCAGATCGCCGGCGGCGCGACGGCGGTCGAAGCGCCGGTGGCCCCGGCCTTCCACCTCGGCGAGGCCGCCCGGCCCGGCGAGGCCGGCACCCTCGCCTGGAGCGAGGAGGTGGCACCCGGGCGCTGGCGCGAGCGCCAGGTGGTCAGCACCGAGAGCGGCTGGCTCCCGAACCTGCGGGCCGGCCGCCTGCATCTTGCGCCGCTCGCCCCACCACGCTCGAGCCGGGACTCGGCGCCGGCGCCACCCGCCCTGCTTCGCCAGGCGTCCGTGGCACGGCTGACCGCCCCGCCCCCCCTCCGCAGCACGCCATCCGACGGCCGTTCCCTGCGCCTCCTCCAGAGCCGCCAGAACGAATGAGCTGACGACCGCTGGCGCCGCTCGCCTCGGCGAGCAGGGCCGGCCTGCCAGGTCGTCGCCACCGCGGGCTCGATCCCGCCGGTGAACCGTTCGTCGTCCGTGCTCTCGAGGAGACACCTTCGTGTCGAGAAGAACTCTTGCGAGCCTCGCCTGCGGGCTGGCTCTCGCCATTGCCGCCGCCTTCTCCCCCACCGCTTTCGCCGCCGGCCTCGCGGCCCGGCTGCGCCTGCCGGACGGCGAACCCGCCGCTGGCTGGGTGGTGACCGTCGTCGGTCGCCCGATCTCGGCCCCCTGCGGGCCTGACGGCCGTTTCGTGCTCGATCCCGCTCCCGAACCGCCCTTCGTGCTGGTCGCGAGCGGCCCCAACGGCGAGGTCTCGGCGCCGCTCGAGGTCGCGGCGCTGCCCGCCGGCGGCGCCGAGCTCACCTTGCCCGCGGCCCTGCGGGACAGCCTGACCGTGGTCTCCGGCATCGCCCCCAGCCTCGACTCGCTGCCGGCCTCCGCCCCCATCGTGCTCACCCAAGAAGAGCTCGAGCAGCGAGCCCCGCAGCGGCTCTTCCAGGCCCTGGACTCGATCGCCGGCGCCTCGAAGCTCGGTGACGGCGCCGACAGCGTGCCCGCCCTGCGCGGGCTCGCCCGCGGCCGCACCCTCATCCTCCTCGATGGTGCGCGCGTCACGGCCGAGCGGCGGGCCGGCCCTTCCGCCACCTTCATCGACCCGGCGAGCCTGGCCTCGGTCGACGTGCTGCGCGGTCCCGGCTCGGTGATCTACGGCTCGGATGCCTTCGGTGGGGTGATCAACGCCATCAGCCGTGACCCCGAGCCCGGCCGCTTCCACCTCCGCTTCGGCGCCGAGGCGGCGACCGGCGGTCTCGACGAGCAGAGCGGGCACGTCGCCCTCTCGACCGACCTCGGCGCCGGCCAGCTGCTGGTCGCGGGCCACGTGAGCGACGCCGACGACGGCGAGGCCGGTGGCGGCGAGGAGATCTTCAACTCGGGCTACGCCGACCGCGGCGGTGCGCTGCGCTTGGTGACCGACGCCGGCAGCGGTCGCCTGCGCCTGGGCCTCACCGTCGACCGCGTGGAGGACCTCGGCAAGGCGGCGATCGACTCGCGCTCGATCCGCTCCTTCTACCCCGAGGAGAGCTCCGACCGCTTCACCGCTTCCTGGCTCGGCACCCCGGGCGGCGGCTGGGAGTCGCTCGAAGCCGCGCTCTTCGCCGGCCGCTACCGCATCATCCTGCACCGCGACCGCGTGCCCACCGCGACCTCGAACCGGCGGATCGACATCTCCGACGTCGACGCCGACGACGCTGCCGTGCGCGCGGTGGGCGCCAGGCCGCTCGCCGGCGGTCGCCTGCAGGTCGGCCTCGACATCCACTCGCGCTTCAACCTGCAGGCCCTGACCGGCCGGGTCGACTTCGCCGGCGATGCCGTGACCGTCAGCCGTACCCAGACGACCGTGTCGATCGACGAGGCGAGCCAGCTCACCGGCGGCCTCTTCGGCACCTGGACCCGGGACCTCGGCGCGCGCTTCACGCTCGGCCTCGGCCTGCGGGGCGATCAGGTGAAGAGCGAGAACCGCGGCGGCTTCTTCGGCGACCGCAACGAGAGTGCGTCGGCCGTCTCCGGCAACCTGGCGCTGACCGCCGCGCTGGCCCCAGGCTGGACGACCTCGCTGCAGGTGGCGCGTGGCTTCCGCAGCCCAACCCTCTCCGATCGCTTCTTCCGCGGCCCCTCCGGCCGCGGCTTCGTCACCGGCAACCCGGACCTCGATCCCGAGACCAGCCTGCAGCTCGACCTCGCCACCCGTTACCGGCGCGGCGGCACGGCGGTGGGAATCTACGCCTACCGCTACGAGATCGACGACCTGATCGAGCGCTACAGTGCGGGCAGCGACTTCTTCTTCCGCAACCGCGGCCAGGCGACGATCGAAGGCCTGGAGGTCGAGGTGCAGACACGCCTGGGTGCGGCCTGGAGCTCCGAGGCCGGCTTCGCCTACGCGCGTGGCGAGGCCGACGGTGGGGCCTCGATCGACGACATCGCGGCGCCCAACGGCTGGTGGACGCTGCGGTGGTCGTTCGGCCGCGGCTACGCCTTCGGGAGGGTCACGAGCTTCCTCCGCCACGCCGATCCCGGTCCGACCGAGCTCGAGCGGCCAGCCTTCACGGTCTTCGATCTCGGCGCCGGCTTCCGTCTCTCGCGCCACCTCGAGCTGCGGGCCTCGGTGCGCAACCTGGCCGACAGGGGCTACTTCGCCTCGCCCGACGAGTCGGCCGACCGCGCCGCCGGGCGGGTGATCTCCATCGGCTTCTCTGGGCATTTCTGAGCAGGGGCGAGAATCGAACCCGCCCAGCCAGGCCGCTCCGGTCCCAACGGAGAGGCGGATCCTCGTCGGAGCGGGTTTGAGACCCGCTCCGACCACGGCGACGGGGCTGCCGGGGTCGTTCAGGGCGCCGGCGCCGCGATCACCAAGTTGCCGCGGGCGGTGCGCGTCTCGCCCGCCAGCTCGTCCTTGACCTCAACCTCCAGCTCGTACTCGCCCGGCGGATAGCGATCGAGGCGCAGCTGGAAGCCAACCCCCCACTGCCCGACGAAGCCCTGGAGCGCTGCCGGCACGGGTTTCGGGAGGGGTAGGCGTTGGCGAGCGTTCCCACCGCTCGGGCGCAGGCTCGCCGTCAGGGCCAGCCGGGGCGCGCCAGCCTCGGTCCGCGGGTTGCGCACCACGAGGAAGAGCCAGAGCTCGTCACCGGGAAGGAGCGGCCGGCCGCCCAGCGGCGGCACCTTGATGCCGCCGAAGGCGAAGGGCTCGTCCGGCTGCTGGGCGACGGCAAGGGGAAAGAGGTCATCCGCGAGGAGCGGCCGCGAGACGCTGAACGCCTGCGCGTCGATCGGCTGCGGAGCGAGCGGCTGGACCGCCAGCCGCTCGGCGCGCTTGCCGCGGGCGAGCCCGATGGCCGCCGAGTATTCGCCCGGCTCGAGGTAGAGCGGCACGTCGGCGAGCAGGCGCAGCCGCGAGCCGAGGAGGGGCTGGCGCAGCTCGAAAGAGAGCACCTCCTTGCCGTGGCCGTCGGCGACCACGCCGAAGAAGACCACGTCCTCCCCCTCTGCGTAGCCCGCCTGCTGCGGCACCGAGGCCTCGAGGCCGACGTAGTACAGGCCCTCCGCCGAGATCTGCTCGCTCCAGGCGAGCGCCAGGTCGCGCGGCAGGGTCGAAGCCCCGCCAGCGAGGTCCACGAGCGCCTGGCGCAGGCTCTTGGTGCGCAGGGGCGGCACCCGCTCACGGCGCGCGGCGAGGTCGCGATTGCGCACCCTCTCGGCCTGGCGGTCGAGCTCGAGGGCGGTCTTCGGTGCGCGCTCGGCACCGGTGGGCTGGGCGACGGCCGGGAGGGCGGCAAGGCCTAGGAGGGCGATCGCGAGACCAAGGGCCCACGAGAAGGCTGCCGGGGCGGGTTTGGAACCCGCCCCTACCAGGGACCTGCTGCCGGTGGCCATGGCCAACCCCTAGCGTGGTGTGAACAGCGTTTGGAGGTCCGGCTTCGCCCGCTGGATCGACTCAATGACGACCTCTGGCAGCTGGACCCGCTCGCCGTTGCGCCGCTCCTCGACGGCGTGGGGCAACAGCACACCACCCACCAGGCGGTAGTCGGCGAAAGCGAGCTCGACATCGGCGAGCCCGGCGGGGCCCCGGCCACGGTAGCTGAGCGTCTCGATGCGGCCCGAGGCGGGATCCAGCCCCAGCATGGAGCGCACTCCCCGGTAGCGCACCTCGACCAGCTCCAGGGCCCGCTCCCCGCGTGCGCTCCCGCCCCTCGCGACGGCCTCGAAACCCGGCGCCGCCTGCATGGCGAGGAGGGCGATGGGCTGGTGGTAGAGCTCCGCCAGGATCGCGGGGGCGACATCCTCCTCGACCAGCCAGGTCTCGTCACCCGCGAAGCGGAACGCCCCCAACGGACCGAAGCCGTGGCCGCTGCGCGAACCGTCCCACACCTCCTCGGCGTGGTAGTGCGAGGGGAAGACCACGGTCTGCCGCCGGCTCCCCTCGTAGGTCTTGCCCTCCTGCGGCCAGCGCAGCTTCGAGCTCACCTGGTAGCCGCCGAGGGCCGAGAAGGCAGCCGCACCGCCGTGCGTCGCGAGGGCCTTGGCCAACAGCTTCTGCGCCTTCGCGCGGGCTTGCGCGGTGCCGGTCAGCGGTTCGGAGGCCGGCGCCAGGAAGTTCTCCGGTGCCTGGGCGAAGGCCTTGCGGCAGGCGTCCGAGGCGAAGAGGTAGATCTTGCCGCCGCTCACCAGGAAGCGCTCGGGGCTGCCGAGGCCGGAGAGCGGCCCCATGCGGGCACAGGCGCCGCCGAGCTGGATCGAGTAGTCGGCCGGTGCGGCAAGAAAGCGGGCGCGGTTCTCCTCGTTCGCGAACTGGTAGCGGTAGAGGCCACGCTCGGCGCTGAGCTCGGGGTTGCCCGCGACCTCCTGGCCCGCCAGCAGGGCTACCGGGTCGAGGCCGCCGAGGGCGACCACCACGGCCGGGGCGGCGGCCTCGCCGGCGAGGCCGCAGAGGGCGACAACGAGAGAAGCGGCGGTCAGGGCGGTGGGGCGCAGACGCATCGTCGGACCTCCGGGCAGCGGGTGAGAGACGTCAGCGCCAGGCCAGCTGTCCCGGCGCCGTTCGCCCCGATCTTACCCGCTCGCCACGCCGCCCTTTGGACGAGCGCCCTCAGCCGCCGAACTGGAAGCCCTGGCGGCAGTTGTCCAGGAAGGCCTGGTAGCGCGCCAGCTGCTCGGTGGTGAGCAGGGCCTCGAACTCGTCGTCGGCGGCCGTCCGCGCATCCTCGATCTGGTCATGGAGAGCGTCGATGTCGATCACCGTCTGGCCGACGTCGGCGGCCACCGGGTTGGCGGTGTCGAGGAGCGCCTCCAGGGCGTCACGCAGCGGCGGGATCTGCTCGCGGAGCGGCTCGACCGTCTGCCGCAGCTCGTCGTAGATCCCCCGGGCGGCGTTGAGCTGGTCCGGCGTCAGCTGCACCACGCGAGCGATGGCGCGCAGGTTGTTGCAGCGTGGCCGCGGCGGCTGTGCCGCCTGGTTCTGGGCGAAGGCGGGGGCGGCCAGGCCGGCGGTGAGGACGAGGGCGGCGGCGAGGCCGCGGGACTTGCGGATCATGTGCGATCTCCTTTTCGAGCCCGTGCCCCCGCGAGACGCGGAGGCCGTGATGGTGGTGGAACACCCACCTGCGGGGCTTCCTGCGGCGAAAAATGAGAAAAATGCATAGCCGGCCGGAAGCGCCCGGGAGCTCCCTGCGTAGAATCCCTCACCATGCCCGGCGAGCCCAGCAGCCAACGGCCCGGCGGCCACCCTCGACCAGCTGGCCTATCTGCCGGTCCTCGAGCGGCGCGCTGGCAGGCTCGCCGTGCAGTACCAGGGCAGGACCGGCTGGGGGGACGCCGCCGCTGCCGAGGCGGTGGCCCGCCGCGAGCCAACCGGCAGGCTCGGCGGGTTCCGCCTCTACTCGGACCAGCCTGCAGGCGAGCTGCTGCGCTTCCTCGACGAGGCCGCGCGCCAGGCCGAGGCGGCCTACGAGGCCCACTTCGGGATCGACATCACCACCAAGCCGACCGAGGTGGTGATGCTGTTCTCCCGCGAAGAGGACTTCCGCACCCTCGCCGCCACCGAGCCGAACCTGCTGATCGCCGATCCGGTGGGCTTCGCCGGCCGCGGCACTGCCATCCTCTTCGTGGGTGAGCGGCCGCGCTGGCAGGTGACGACGGCCCTCCTCCATGAGCACACCCACGTGCTCAATCGCCGTCGCTTCAACGTGCCGCCGCCGCCCTGGCTCGAGGAGGGGCTCGCCAGAGAGCTCGCCTGCGCCTGGACCGAGGACCCCAACGCGCCCGCTCCGGGCTTTTCGGCGTGCGTTCCAGCGACCCCACCTGGACGGTCGACGACTCCTGCCACGGCCGGCTGCTCGGCCTGGCCGACGACCTCGCGCAGGGGCGCTTCCGCCACCTCGAGGACCTGGCCAGCCTCGATCGGCGGAACTTCTACACCTGGAACGGTGGGTCGAGCTACGGCCAGGCGGCGCTCGCCGTGCGCTTCTTCCTCGACGGTGAGGATGGGGCCCTGCGGGAGGGTTTCCGCGCCTTCTTGCGCGATGTCGCCGAGGAGAAGCTGGCGACGCCGAAGCTCCTGCAGCGCCATCTGGGGCGCAGCTGGGAGGAGCTCGACGCCGGGTTCCTGCGTTTCGTGCGCGCCCAGATCGCGCACTACCAGCCGCTCGTCACGCCGCCGAGCTAGCGACGCTCTGCACCACCCGGCCGAGGGCGCGGCCCACCTCTTCGGCGACCACGGTGAGCACCGGTGAGTCGAGCATCTGCATGGCGGAACCGGGGTTCATCGCCCGCACCACCGTGCGGCCCTCCTCCACCGAGACGGTGACGTTGCAGGGCAGCAGGACCCCGACCTCGGGGACAGCGGTGAGCGCCCGGTGCGCCGAGGGCGGATGGCAGGCGCCGAGGATAATGTAGGGGTCGCGGTCAACCCCCAGTTTTTCCTTGAGCTTGGCCTGGATGTCGATCTCGGTCAGCACACCAAAGCCCTCGCGAGCGAGGGCCTCGCGACAGCGCGCGACGGCGGGCTCGAAGGCGAGGGGAGTGGTGGCCTCGAAGGCAACGGCGGTGGTCTTCACGGTGCGGTCTCCAGGGTCTAGGAATCGGGCGCGGGGCCGTCGGCCGCGGGCGGTGCTGGCTGCGTCTCGCTCTGGGCCCGGCTCACGGCCGGGCGGGGCTTCCGTCAAGTCGAGAGCCCGAGGCGAGGCAGGACGACAAGCTGAAGCAGCACCGCTGCGGCGAGCCCCAGCGCGATCATCAAGGTCCGGATCAACCATTCACGGCGCATCGCAGCCTCCTCCATCTCGTGCTCTCACCAGCGTTTCACTGGGGTCCCATCAGCGTTCAGCGCTATCGTATGCCACTTCCGCCGCCCGCCAGTTCTATCACTGGGCCGGCTCAGGCTGCTTCGCGCACGGCCGTGACCACCAGGTCCGGGTCGAAGAGGCTGAGCTGGCGGGCCGGAGCTTCGGCACTGAAGCGCAGCCGCACCGCCTCGGCTCCCGAGGGGAAGAAGGCCAGCTCGCCAAGATGGGAGAGGTTGCGGGGCACGAGGTCACCCCGGCGCACGACGAGCTGCTCCTTGGGGCGCTCGACGATCAGCACGTCCTGGGGGCCGGGCCCGAAGCGGTAGCGGCCGAGGAGGGCGGCGAGCTGCTCCTCGGCGAGCGGCTGGAGGGCGGGACTTAGGTCCGCGTCCCCCAGGGCCTCCAGGTAGCGCCGCACCTCGAGGGCGCGCTCCCCACCCACCCGCGCGTGAGCGAGGAGGGTGATGCCGTGGGGCCCGTGGGTCCGCTGGGCGCCCGGCAGTGCGGCGACCAGCGCCCGCACCACCTCGAGCTGCCCCAGCATGGCGGCCGAGAAAAGGTTCGGCCGGGCTCCATTGGCGAGCAGCAGCTCGGCGATCTCGTGGTTGCCCACGTGCGAGGCGGCACCCAGGGCGGACTCCCAGTCGCCGTAGCCCCAATCCCAAGCCGCCCGCGCCAAGGCGGGCTGGCGGTTGAGCAGCGCCTCGACCCGCGCCAGGTTGCCGTGCGAGACGCCGACCATCTCCCGCACCAGGGCCGGAGGCTGGGTGGGAAAGAGCTCATAGAGCCCGGAGGGCGCCGCCGTGGGTGGCGTTCCTACGCCCGAGCCGCCGGCCGGCGGTGGCGCCGTGGCGGCGAGCTCGCCGGCGACGACGGGGGAACCGGCAGCCAGGGCGGAGCCGGCAGTCAGGGCGGAACTGGCGGTGGCGGCCAGGCCGACAGCGGTGCCGGCGGCGAGGAAGGAGCGGCGCGAGAGCTCGGAAGCGGTGGGTTGCATCGGGATCTCCTGGACAGGGTTGGCTCGGTGGGCCAGGCTCGCTGGGCCCGGCTCGATGGAACCGGCCCCGAGCCTGCAACACCGCAGTCCGGAGAGGGATCAGGATCCGGCCAGGAAGCGGCGAGGAACTAGCTCGCCCCGCCTTGCCGCTGCACGAGGCCGGCCTGGACACCTCGGCCCACAGCCGCCAGCCAGGCCGCCTCGCCCTCGGGGCCGAGAGCGAAACGATCCACCCAGAGATGCTTCTGGTCGGCCGCCCGGACGAGGTGGGTGAGCACGCTCCTCGCCCCGTCGCGCTCCTGGACCTGACCGAGGACGATGAAGTCCGCCCCCAGCTCCCTGGCGATGGCGGCGAGGTCTCGCTGCTCCCGCGGGGCACGCAGCACGGCGGCGTTGCCGATCACGCTCCACCGCTCGGGGGCCCGCGCCAGGTGCTCGACGACGGCGTCGCTCAGCGCCTGGGCCAGGCGAGCGCCATCGCCGGCTGCCGTCTCGTCGTCGAAGAGGGTCACTGCGACGGTCGGCGGCAGGGTGCGGTTCGGGCCGCGCCGAGCGACATACCAGGCCACGAAGAGGGCGAAGAGGGCAAGGAGAGCAAGCCCGGCGATGGCCCACTTTCCACCCTGGCGCCTCCTCATCCCCACCCCCGGCGCTAGAAGTGCCGCCGCGGCGGAGGCCAGAGATGGGGCCTCCACGGTCTCTTGCTCGGGAGCGACGAGGAAGCGGTAGCCCCGCTTGGGCAAGGTCTCGACGAAGCGGGGGGAGGACGCCGAGTCCTCCAAGGCGATGCGGATCTGGGCGATGCAGTAGGAGAGCCCGCGGTCGAAGTCGACGTGGGTCTCCTCCCCCCAGATCTCGCGGTGGAGGGCCTCGCGGGAGACCACCTCACCGGCGTGGGCCAGCAGGTAGGCGAGGACGCGAGCCGGCTGCGGCTCGAGACGGCGGACCTGGCCGCCCCGGCGCAGCTCCCCGGCGGCCGGGTCGAGCTCGAAGCGAGCGAAACGCAGGCGCTGGCTCACCCGCCGAGGATAGCCAATCCGGCCCGCAGCAGGCGCAATCCGAGGGGCTCCGCCTCAGGGTCGGCCAGCTTCAGGGCCGAGCGGGGTCGCCGCCGCGGGCGGTGAGGAAGACCTGCCGGCCCGCCTCCACCCGCTTCTCGAGGGCATCGCAGATCGTGCGACAGACGGTGAAGGCCGTCTCGTCCGCCACCCGGTAATAGACCTGAAGCCCTTCGCGGCGAGGCGCCACGAGGCCGGCGCGGCGCAGCACCGCGAGGTGCTTCGAGACGTTCGCCTGCGTGCCCCGTACCTGCGCCACGATCTCGTGGACTGGCAGCTCGCCCGTCTCGAGCGAGTGCAGGATGCGCAGGCGCATGGGGTCGGCCAAGGCCTTGAGGCGGTCGGCGATCTCGGAGAGCAACTCCTCGGTGGGGTTCAAGCGACCTCCTCCACGTCCCAGGCGACCACCCGCAGGCGATCGCCCCGTTGCCGCTTGAGCTCGGCGAGCTGCACGACGAGCCCGGCGGGCACAGCAGCCGGGAGAATACTGAAAACGATGGCCGAGGTGCCGGGGTAGGCGCTCGAGCCGAGGCGGGCACCGGTCTTGCCGAAGCCGGCGGCGTTGCCCACCTCGGTGTAGCCGTCCACCCCGGCGGCGGTGAGCAGGGTCTCGACCTCCTCTTTCAAGTCCTCGGTGGTGAGCACCATCAGCAGGCGAGCCATGGCGCTAGCCCTCGAGGCCCAGCCAGCGCAGCAGGGAGATCATCGGGCAGCGCTTGGTGAAGGCAGACTGCAGCAGGTTGAGGCCGACGAAGGCCGTGAACAGGAAGAAGGCGGGATGCACCCAGTAGCCGAGCGCCACCGAGGCCGCCACGAAGGCGCCGGCGATCGCGCGCAGGGCATCCTGCACCGTCATCGAGGATGTGCTCATCGAACTTTCTCCTTGGCCGCTCGGCCGGCGCTTCTCATGCCTCGTCCTCCGCGATCACCGCCGCCACGCCGACCGTCTTGACATACATGTAGTAGAGCAACGGGATCACCACCAGGGTCAGCGCGGTCGACACCACGACGCCCGAGATCAAGGCCACCGCCAGGCCCTGGAAGATGGGATCGAGCAAGATCACGACGCCGCCGACGACCAGGGCCGCGGCGGTCAGGGCGATCGGCCGGAAACGCACCGCCGCCGCCTTGATCACCGCCGCCTCCAGGCTCTCGCCGGCCTCGAGCTCGAGGTTGACGAAGTCGACCAGGAGGATCGAGTTGCGGACGATGATGCCGGCCAGGGCGATGAAGCCGATCATCGAGGTGGCGGTGAAGAAGACGCCCCCGGCGGCGTGCGCCGGGATGATCCCCACCAGGGTCAGGGGGATCGGCGCCATGATGATGAGCGGCGTGACGAAGGAACGGAACCAGCCCACCACCAGCAGGTAGATCAGCACCAGGACGACGCCGAAGGCGATCCCCATGTCGCGGAAGACGTCGTGGGTGATCTGCCACTCGCCGTCCCACTTGAGGATCGGCTGGGTCGAGCTCGACGGCTCGCCGCTCCACTGCACGGCGATCTCGCGGCCGCCGGCGCCGCTGCCCTCGCCGCTCAGCTGCTGGAGCTGCGGCCCCATGTCGAGGAGGGCGTAGACCGGCGACTCGGCCGCCCCCGCCACCTCGCCGACGACATAGGTCACCGGGCGCAGGTTCTTGTGGTAGAGGAAGCGCTCGCGAGGGGTCGGGCGGGTCCGCACCAGCTCGGAGAGCGAGACCAGCTGGCCGGCGCCGCCGTGGACGTCGATGCCCAGCAGTCCCTCGGCGCTTGAGCGCTGGGCGCGGTCGAGGCGCAGCACCACCGGCACGGCCTCGCGCTCGCGGTCGACGTGCACCCGGCTCGGCTCACTGCCAGCGAGCGCCACCCGTAGGGTGCGGACGATCGCCTCCGGGCTCACCCCGGCGCGCGCCGCCTTCTCGCGGTCGATCTCGAAGTCGAGCCGCGGCCCGGCCTCCTCGACGTAGGTGTCGACGTCGACCACGCCCGGCGTCGCCTCGAAGGCCTGACGCACGCGGCCGGCGATCGCCACCCGCTCGTCCAAGGTAGGAGCGTAGATCTCGGCGACCAGCGTCGAGAGCACGGGCGGCCCGGGTGGCACCTCGCTCACCTTGAGGCTCGCCCCACTCCTGGCTGCGATCGGTGCCAGGAGGGGCCGCAGGCTCTTGCCGAAGTTGTGGCTGGCGCGGCTACGGGCGTGCTTGGGCAGGAGGTTCACCTGCACCTCGGCCACCGCCGGCCCGGAGCGCAGGAAGTAGTGGCGCACCAGGCCGTTGAAGTTGAACGGCGCGGAAGTGCCGGCGTAGACCTCGACGTCGGTCACCTCGGGCAGCGTGCGCACCACGGCCGCCACCTCGCGGGCGACGGCCGTCGTCGCCTCGAGGGTGGTGCCCTCGGGCATGTCGACCACCACCTCGAGCTCGCTCTTGTTGTCGTGCGGCAGCATCTTGACGACCGCCAAGCGCAGGGGGAACAACGCCACCGACGCGAGAAGGAGGAGCGCGACGGCAGCGAGGACCCCCCAGCGCTTGAGCGGACTCGCCAGAAGCGGTGCGAAGAAGCGTTGGTAGAGGCGATGCAATCTGGCCTCGGCACCGGTCTCGGCGTCCGGCCCGCCGGCGTGGCCGCTCGCCAGCTCGGCGGCGTGGCGGGCGAACAGGCGGTAGGTGAGCCAGGGCGAGACCAGGAAGGCGACGACGAGCGAGAACAGCATCGCCGCCGAGGCGTTGATCGGGATCGGCCGCATGTAGGGCCCCATCAGGCCGGAGACGAAGGCCAGGGGCAGCAGGGCGCCGATCACCGTGAAGGTGGCGAGGATCGTCGGGTTGCCCACCTCGTCGGTGGCGAAGATGGTCGCCTGCCGCGGTTCGGCCCAGCCGAGCTGGTAGTGGCGGTGGATGTTCTCCACCACCACGATGGCGTCGTCGACCAGGATGCCGATGGCGAAGATGAGGGCGAAGAGCGTGACCCGGTTGAGGGTGTAGCCGAAGAGGTAGGAGGCGGCGAGGGTGAGGGCGAGGGTGACCGGCACCACCACCAGCACCACCACCGCCTCGCGGCGGCCGAGGGCGAAGGCCATCAGGATCACCACCGAGAGGGTGGCGAGGCCGAGGTGCTTGATCAGCTCAGAGGACTTCTCGTCCGCCGTGAAACCGTAGTCGCGGGTCTTGGTGACCTCGACGCCCGCCGGCACCACGGGGCCGCGCAGGCTGGCCACCAGGGCATCGAGCTCGTGCACCAGCTCGACGGCGTTGGCGCCCGGCTTCTTGGCCACGGCGAGGGTCACCGCCGGGGTGTCGAGGCCGGCCGGCAGCTGCTTGGCGGTGCCGGCAGCGCCCCCGACGATCCACACCGAGTCGCTCGGCTCGTCCGGGCCGTCGGCCACCGTGGCGACGTCGCGGAGATAGACCGGGTGACCCTGGTAGACGCCGACGACGGCGTCGGCCACCTCGCTCGCCGAGCGGAAGAGGTTGCCGACCTGCACCTCGTAGTCGATGTTGGCGTTGGCGAAGTTGCCGGCGGGCAGGCGCCAGTCCATCCCGGCAAGGGCCTGATGGACCTGCAGGATCGACACCTGGTGCGCCGCCAGCCGCTCGCGGTCGAAGCGCACGGCGACCACCCGGCGGGCCCCGCCGAGCACGGTCACCTGGGCCACCCGCGGATGGCGGGCGAGCTCGACCTTGAGCTCCTGGGCCACCTGGCGCAGGGCGAGGGGCGTCACCGGAGCGCCGGCGCCGCTCGAGGCCGGGTCCGCCCACAGGGTGTAGGCGAGCACCGGTACGTCGTCGATGCCGTGCGGCACCACCAGCGGCGGCGGGGCGCCGGCCGGCAGCGAGGGCGCCGCCTCGGCGAGCTTGGCGTGCACCCGCAGCACCGCGGCGTCCGGGTCGCTGCCCACCTTGTAGCGGACGATGATCATGCCGCCCGAGGGCTGCGAGGTCGAGTAGACGTATTCGACGCCCGGGATCTCGTAGATCACCTTCTCGAGGGGGCCGACCAGGCGCTGCTCGACCTCCTCGGCGGTGGCGCCAGGGAGTTGCACGAAGACGTCGATCATCGGCACGCGGATCTGCGGCTCTTCCTCGCGCGGAGTCACCGCGACGGCGAAGGCGCCGAGGAGCAGCGAGGCCCCCACCAGGAGCGGCGTCAGCTTCGAGCCGATGAAGGCGCGGGCCAGCCGGCCGGCGAAGCCCGGAGGCCGCCGCGCCGCCTTGAGGCGCAGGGCCTCGCGCCGGGTCGCGGAGGGGTCGCTCATTGCGCTGCCTCCAGGCGCGCTCCGGCCGGCGGCGCCGCGGCAAGGCCGAGGGCCAGCTGCTCGCCGCCGGCGAGGCCGGCCAGCACCTCGACGCGGCCGTCAGGCCGACGCTCGCCGAGGCTCACCAGGCGGGTCTGGGCCTGGCCGTCCTCACCGCGCACCACCACCAGGGTGAGGCCTCCCTGCTCGATCAGGGCCGCCGCGGGCACCAGCACGGTCTCGCGCGCGGCCGCCGGCAGGTAGCCGCGGCCGACGCTGCCGGAGGCGACGTCGAGGCCGCTGAGGGCCACCTTCACGGTGTAGGCATGGGTCAGCGGGTCGGCGCCGGGGCTCACCTCGGCGATCGGCCGCTGCACCTCGCCGAGGTCCGGGCGGCCGTCGAAACGCACGGGCAGCGTGGCGCCGACGGCCAGGGCGGCCGGGGCCCACAACGCCTCCGGTGCGCTCAGCACCAGCCGCCGCTCGCCGTCGGATTCGACCAAGAGGAGCGGACGGCCGGGCGCGGCGAGCTCGCCGACCTCCACCATGCGCTGCGCGACGCGGCCGGCGAAGGGTGCCACCACCCGCGACTCGCGGGCCACCGAGCTCGCCGCCGACACCGCGCCCTTGGCCTGCTCGACGGCGCCCTTGGCCTGCTCGAGCTGCATGCGAGCGGCGTCCAGCTCCAGCTCGGAGGCCGCCTGGCGCGCCTGCAAGGCCTCGAAGCGCTGGTAGTTGCGCTCCGCCAGGGCGAGCGCCGCAGTCGCCTGGGCGAGGGCGCCCTGGGCCTGCGAGACCTGCCCTTGGGCGGCCGTGGGATCGATCGAGACCAGCAGCTGGCCGGCGCGCACGCGGTCGCCGAGGTCGACGTGGACCGCCGTCACCAGGGCCGCCACCCGGCTGGTGACGGCCGCGGTCTGTGCCGCCGTCACCGTGCCCACGAGCTCGACGCGGCCGGCCTCGGCGGTGCGCTCGGCGGTGCCCAACGACGCCACCACCGGCGAAGGCTCCGGCGCCGGTGCCGGCGCGTGCTCCCCCGAACAGCCGATCCCGAGGGCGACCAGCACGAGCCACCCTCCCCGGCCTACTGAACCCCGACTCATGGGTTTCCTCCTTGCTCTACCTGGTCTGCCTGGTCTGCCTGGTCTGGCTGCACTGCTTGGTCTGGCGGTCCTGGTGCCGCCGCGCCAGCGAGCACCGACTCGGGCTGGCGGCCGGCGGCGACCGCCAGCTCGAAGCTCGCCAGATGGGCCTCAGCGCGGGTCACCAGCTCACGGGTCTCGGCCTCACGGCGGGCGGTCACGGCGTCCAACAGATCGATCGTGCGGGCGATCCCGGCGCGGAAGCGCTCCTCGGTGATGCGCACCGCCTCCTCGGCGGCGGCGAGGGTGCTCACCGCCGTTTGCCGTCGCTGGCGGCTCGAACGCGCCGCCTCGTAAGCCGCCTCGACGGCGAGGCGCGCGCCCTCCTCGGCCTCCGCCAGATCCAGGCGGCCGGCCGTGGCCTGGGCCTCGGCAGCGGCGATCGCGGCCCTTCGGCGCCCGCCATCGTAGAGCGGCACGCTCGCCATCAGCGTCAGGGTGGTGGAGTCGCCATGCGTGCCGAACGGGCGGTCGTCCACCCAATCGTGGCGGGCGTTGAGGCCCACCCGCGGCAGCAGGCCGGCACGCGCCACCTTGGCTTCGAGCTCGCCGGCGGCGAGCTGCTTGCGGGCCCCTTCGAGATCGGCGCGCTGGCCTGCCGTCGCCTGCCAGCTCGCGAGGTCACCGGCGAGGGGCGGCGGTGGCGGCAGGTCGGCGAGCTCCCAATGGCCGGCGAGAGGGGCACCGAGACGGAAGGAGAGCGCCACCTCGGCCACCTGCGCGCCGCCACGGGCGGCGGCCAGCAGATCGTCCATGCGGGCGAGCTCCACCTCGGCGCGCAGCAGCTCGGAGCGCACCAGCATGCCCTGGTCGGAGAAGGCGCGGGCGGTCTCGACATGGGCCGCCACGGTCTCGCGGGCCCGCTCGAGCAGGCGCACCTGCTCGCGGGCCTGGGCCAGGCGGACGTAGGCGCGGGCGGCCTCGAGGGCGGCGTTGTCGCCGCTCCAGGCCTCTCCCGCCGCCGCCGCCGCGAGGCCGAGGTCCGCCTGCTCGACCCGGCGCGAAAGCTCGCCGCCGGTCCAGATCGGCACGTCGGCCTCCAGGCGGGTGATCCCCGTCTCGAGGGCGTCGGGCTGGTTGGGGTCCCCGGCCACGAAGCTGGGAAAGGAGAAGCGTTCCTGGTTGAGCAGCAGGCCGAAGGCATCGGCCGGCGAGTCGGTGCGGATGAACATCTCCGCCACCCGCACCTCCGGCAGCCGGTAGGCCTTGGCCTGGCGCAGGCGCTGCGCCGCGCTCTCGCGGCGCGCCTCAGCGGCAGCGACCGGCCTGGCCTCGGCCCGCGCCCGGCTCAGCGCGCCGGCGAGGTCGATGCGTTGCGCAGCCTCCTGGGCGCCGGCCGCCGGACTGACGGTGATGGCGCCAGCCAGCAGCAGGGCGGCTGCCTGCCACGACACTCGAATTTTCATCAACTGAATGACCATACAGTCATATAGTACGGACAGCCCCTCTGCCTGTCAACTCCCCCCAGTTCGGCGCGCCGCTTCTCGACGCTCTTGACCGCCCGCGACAACCGCGTTACGATTCTGAATGTAACCGGTTACATACGACAAATTCGCCCGTAATCGACCCTCATCGCGGCAACTCCCTCGCCCGCCAACGGGCCACGGGAGGGCCGCTCACGACCCGGCGGAGGCAGCTCGCATGCCCGATGGTCCGACGCTGAAGGTCAACATCCGTGAGGTCGCCCGCCAGGCCGGGGTGTCCGTCGCCACGGTGTCGCGGGTCTTCAACGGCAACGGCCCCGTCCGCGACGTCACCCGCGCTCGCATCATCGAGATCGCCGAGCGCTTGCGCTACTCACCTCACGGCGCCGCCCGCAGCCTCACCATGGAACGCACCGAGACGGTGGGCGTGCTGCTGCCGGACATGCACGGCGAGTTCTTCTCCGAGCTGATCCGTGGCTTCGACCTTGCCGCCCGCGCCCGCGGCTACCACCTGCTGGTGTCGAGCAGCCACGCCAGCCGCGAGGAGGCGGCCGCGGTGCTGCGCACCATCCGCGGCCGGGTCGACGGCTTGATCCTGATGTCCCCGGAAGGCGTCGGGGCTGACGGCGACGGCTCAGCGGTCGCCGACGGCATCCCGCCGCTGCTGCCGACGGTGCTCCTCAACAGTGGCGCTACCGCCGGTTTCGACAGCCTGGGGATCGACAACCTGCAAGGCGTCGGCGCGATGATCGAGCACCTCGCCGGGCTCGGCCACCGGCGCATCGCGCTGATCGCCGGCCCGGCGCAGAACTTCGACGCCGCCGAGCGGCGGCGCGGCTACCGCGACGCCCTCGCCCGCCTCGGCCTGCCGCACGACCCCGCCGACGAGCTCGCCGGCGACTTCTCCGAGGCGGCCGGCTTCGCCGCCGGTCGCGCCTTCGCCAGCCGCCGCGAGCGGCCCGACGCCGTCTTCGCCGCCAACGACGCGATGGCCGTGGGCTGCCTCTTCGCCCTGCGCGAGGCCGGCATCGACGTGCCCGGCGAGATCGCCGTGGCCGGTTTCGACGACATTCCCGTGGGGCGCTACACCTCGCCGCCGCTGTCGAGCGTGCACGTCCCCATCGAGCGCCTGGGGGCACGCGCCCTCGAATGGCTGCTCCGCCGAATTCAGCACGGAAACGACCTTCCACCGCGAACCGAGCGGCTCGCCACCACGCTGGTGGTGCGCAGCTCGTGTGGAGCCGGCCGGTCGCTTCGCAACCAGGGAGATCGAAGGAGATGAGAAAGAGACGGTTCCGCCCGCAGGGCCGGCCCCTCTTCGTGGGCCTCGCCCTCACCCTCTGCCTGCTCGCCGGCTGGCTCGCCACCATCCCTGCCGAGGGGCAAGCCACCAACGCCTCGATGCGCGGTGTGGTCCGCGACGAGAGCGGCCCGATCCCCGGTGCCTCGGTGGTGGCGGTGGACGCCGACAGCGGCTTCCGCCACCAGACGACCGCCGGTGAGGACGGCAGCTACACCCTCTCCGGCCTCAAGCCCGGGACCTACGAGATCCAGGTTTCCTCCGAGGCCTACAGCGAGCAGAGCCGCACGGTGCAGCTGCTGCTCGGCCAGGACGTGGTGGTCGACTTCCTGCTGTCGCCAAGCGCCGTCTTCGCCGAGGGCGTGACGGTGGTGGGCGACACCGCCGACCTCGTGCTCGAGACCCGCTCGTCGCAGGTGGCGACCAACGTCACCACCCAGCAGATCGAGAACCTGCCGCAGAACAGCCGCAACTTCCTCAACTTCGCCGCCCTCGCCCCCGGCGTGCGCTTCACCGACAACCAGGACGAGGCGGGCCAGAAGTTCAGGAGCGGCGGCGAGGACTCGCGGCAAGTCAACGTCTTCGTCGACGGCCTCTCCTACAAGAACGACCTGCTGCAAGGCGGCGCCTTCATGCAGGACTCGAGTCGCGGCAACCCCTTCCCGCAAAACGCCGTGCAGGAGTTCCGGGTGCTCACCCAGAACTACAAGGCGGAGTACGAGAAGGCGGCGGCGGCGGTGATCACCGCGGTCACCAAGTCCGGCACCAACCAGTTCAAGGGCGAGGCCTTCTACCTCTACCAGAACAAGGACCTGGTCACCCAGGACGACTTCGCCAAGGCCCGCGGCGACGAGAAGGCAGACTACAAGCGCACCCAGGACGGCCTGTCGATCGGCGGCCCGATCCAGCGCGATCGCCTGCACTTCTTCGTCTCCTACGAGGGCAACGAGCAGGACCGCGCCGTCTCCGTCTTCCGTGGGCCGCAGTTCGACACCGCGCCGGAGAACGTCCGCCAGCTGCTCGCGAGCTACCCCACCGGCACCCAGACGACGCCGTTCAGCTCCGATCTCTACTTCGGCAAGCTGTCCTGGCAGCCGGCCTGGAGCCAGCTCGTCGATCTCTCCTACCACCGCCGCGACGAGCAGGAGGTCCGCGGCTTCGGCGATCAGCGGGTGCGCCAGGGGGCCGAGAGCTTCGAGATCGGCACCGACGCCCTCGTGCTGCGCCACCAGTACGTGTTCACCCGCGGCCTGAACGAGGCGAGCGTCACCGCCCAGAAGCTCGAGTGGCACCCCACCGCCCTCGACACCAGCGTGCCGCACCAGAACTACATCGGCATCCTCGACATCGGTGGCAAGGACGCCACCCAGGACTTCAAGCAGGACAAGCTCGGCCTGCGCGACGACTTCACCTGGATGGCCGAGTGGCGCGGCTCGCACACCATCAAGAGCGGCGTCTCCTACAACCACCTCGACTACAAGATCCAGAAGGACCTCTTCGCCAACCCCCTGTTCGAGTTCCGCAGCACGGAGAACTGGCAGTTCCCCTTCCAGGCCCGCTTCGGCTTCGGGGACCCCAGCCTCGACTTCTCGAACAACCAGCTCGGCCTCTACCTGCAAGACGACTGGGCCGTGACCAGCAACCTGACCCTCAACCTGGGGGTGCGCTGGGACTACGAGTCCAACATGATCAACAACAACTACCGCACGCCGCCGGCGCTGGTGGCGGCGCTCGAGAGCGCCTGCCGCACCTACGGCCAGGCGGTGGGTGGCCAGACCACCTGGTGCCTGCGCGACTTCCTCGACTTCCAGCGCTACACCACGGACGGCAACCGGCGGGACGCCTATTACGGCATGGTGCAGCCGCGCGTCGGCTTCTCCTGGGACGTCAAGGGCAACGGCAAGTCGGTGGTCTTCGGCGGCTGGGGCAAGTACTACGACCGGGTGATCCTCAACGACATCTTTGACGAGCAGTACCGGCAGAGCTGGGGCCTCTACACCTTCTGCTTCTCGGCCGACGGCAGCCCCACCCCCGGCTGCAGCGTGCCCGCGATCGCCTGGCGGCCGGAGTACCTCTCGGCCCAGGGCCTCGCCAACCTGATCGCCAGCGGCCAGGCCGCCGGGCCGGAGATCTGGCTGGTGGCCAACGACCTCAAGCCGCCGCGCTCGGACCAGTGGACCCTTGGCCTGCGCCAGCAGTTGGGCCCGTGGCTCGCCTCGCTCTCCTACGCCGGCAGCCGCGGCTACAACGGCCTGTCGTACTTCTTCGGCGACCTGCCGCCGGGCACGGCGTTCGGCGACCGCTTCGGCGGCAACGTGACGGTGCCGGGCTACGCCCGCGTCTTCGTCACCTCGACGGCCCGCCGCACCTGGTACGACGGCGTCTTCCTCACCCTCGACAAGCCCTACACGGCGAGCTCGCGCTGGGGCTTCAACTTCGCCTACACCTACGCCAAGGCGAACCAGACCGGCACCGACAACCCCGGCGAGGGCATCGCCTTCGGCGCCTTCGACTACATCAACTCCAGTGCCTACTACAAGTTCCCCGGCACCAACGACGAGCGCCACCGGGTGGTGATGAGCGGTACCGTCGGCCTGCCGGCGAACTTCCGCTTCTCGTCGATCATCACCCTCGGCTCCGGCGTTCCGTTTACGATCTTCGACGCCTCACAGGGCTTCGACCACTTCACGGTACGCTGGAACGAAGGACGACCGGCGAAGAAGGACTTCATCATCCCCAATGCTTGGGCCTACCGCAGCGTCGACGCCCGCCTCGAGTGGGACGCACCGGCGATCGCCGACACCGTGCGCATCGGCCTGGTGGCCGAGGGCTTCAACGTCTTCAACTTTGACAACAACGGCTGCTTCGAGAGCTTCAAGCCACCGCTCCCGGAGGTCAACGCGCGCTTCGGGCAGCCCAACTGCCAGTTCAACACCCGGCGCTTCCAGTTCGGCGCCCGGGTCAGCTTCTAGGTCCGCGATGACGGCGCCCGTCCGGCAGCTGGTCCTGGCTCTCGCCATCCTGCTGCCGGGCGGCCTCGCCGCCTGCGCACCGCAAGCTCCGTCACCGCCGCCTTCGGCGCCCGCCGCAGCTCCGGCACCCTTGCCACCGCTCGCCGACGAGGCCTTCCTCGACGATCTCGAGCATCGGACCTTCAACTACTTCTGGGAGCGGGCCAACCCCGCCAACGGCCTCGTCCCCGACCGCTGGCCGACGCCGTCGTTCTCGAGCGTCGCCGCCGTGGGTTTCGGGCTCACCGCCCTGCCCATCGGCGTCGAGCGCGGCTACGTGCCGCGGGCCGACGCCGCCGAGCGCGCCCGCACCACCCTGCGCTTCTTCGCCGGCGCCCCGAGCGGCCCGGAGCCCCGCGGCCGGACGGGCTACCGGGGCTTCGTCTACCACTTCCTCGACATGACGACGGGCGAGCGTTTCGAGACCGTCGAGCTCTCCTCGATCGACACCACACTGCTCATCGCCGGTGCGCTCACCGCCGCCGCCTACTTCGACGGCCCGGCACCGGCCGAGGTCGAGGTGCGCGGCCTCGCCGACGAGCTCTACCGTCGCATCGAATGGGATTGGCTGCTGGTGCGGCCGCCCTTGGTCGCCATGGGTTGGACGCCCGAGGAGGGCTTCCACGGCTGGGACTGGCGGGGCTACAACGAGGCCATGCTGCTCTACGTGCTGGCCCTGGGCTCGCCCACCCATCCGATCGCCCCGACGGCCTGGGAGGCCTACACCAGCACCTACCATTGGGCAAGCTTCCAGGGGCTCGAGCAGATCAACTTCGCGCCCCTCTTCGGCCATCACTACTCGCACGCCTGGATCGACTTCCGCGGCGTCCAGGACGCCTTCACCGCGGCGCACGGCCTCGATTACTTCGAGAACTCGCGGCGCGCCGCCCTCGCCCAGCAGCGCTACGCGGTCGCCAACCCGGGCGGCTTCGCGGGCTACGGCGCCGAGCTCTGGGGGCTCTCGGCCTGCGACGGCCCTGCCGATACCGACGTCGTGATGCACGGCCGCACCGTCCGGCTGATGACCTACGCCGCCCGCGGGGCCGCCGCCAACGAGGTGCGCGACGACGGCACCCTCACCCCGGCGGCGGCCGGCGGCTCGCTGCCCTTCGCCCCGGAAGCGGCCCTGCCCGCCCTCCAGGCGATGCGGCAGCGCTACGGCGAGCACCTCTACCAGCGCTACGGCTTCCTCGACGCCTTCAACCCCAGCCTCAGCTGGCAGATCTCGCTGCACCACGGCCAGGTGGTGCCCGGCGTCGGCTGGTTCGACGGCGACTACCTCGGGATCGACCAGGGCATCCTGCTGGTGATGCTGGAGAACTACCGCAGCGGCCTGGTGTGGAGGCTGCTGCGTGGCAATCCCTACCTGCGCCGCGGCCTCGAACGGGCCGGCTTCCACGGGGGTTGGCTGTGAGAGGAGGCGGCCCAGCTCTCGCCCTCGCCGTCGTGGCCCTCGCCCTCGCCGGCTGCCGCGGCGAGAGCGGTGTCAAGCTGCAGGTCTGGGCCCTCGGCCGCGAAGGCGAGGTGCTCGCCGAGCTGATGCCGGCCTTCGAGGCCCGCCACCCCGGGGTCAAGGTCGACGTCCAGCAGACGCCGTGGACGGCGGCGCACGAGAAGCTACTCTCGGCGGTGGTCGGCGACGCCACCCCCGATGTCGCGCAGATCGGCAACACCTGGGTACCGGAGCTCGAGACCATCCATGCTCTGCTCCCTCTCGACGAGCGGGTGGCGGCCTCGGCCACCGTCGCCGAGGCGGACTACTTCCCCGGCGTCTGGCGCAGCAACCAGGTGGACGGCCGGCTCTGGGGCCTGCCCTGGTACGTCGACACCCGCTTGCTCTTCTACCGCCAGGACCTGCTGGCCGCCGCCGGCGTCACCGCGATGCCGCGCAGCTGGGAGGAGTGGCGGCAGGCGCTGCGCCAGCTGCGGGCACTGCCGGCGCCGCCGGGCAGCGGCTTCGACCAGCGCTACGCCATCCTGCTGCCTACCGACGAGTGGGAGCAGCCGGTGATTTTCGGCCTGCAGGCCGGCTCGACGCTGCTGCGCGACGGCAATCGCTACGGCGACTTCCGCGGCGAGGCCTTCCGCCGCGGCCTCGACTTCTACCTGAGCCTCTATCGCGAGGGACTCGCCCCGCTCGCCTCGCTCAACCAGATCGCCAACGTCTACCAGCAGATCGGCCGCGGCGAGGTGGCCCTCTACATCTCCGGCCCCTGGAACCTCGGCGAGTTCCGCCGCCGCCTCCCCGCCGAGCTCGCCTCCAGCTGGGCCACCGCCCCCCTGCCCGCCCCCGCCGCCGCGGGCTGGCCCGGGACGTCGCTCGCCGGCGGCTCGAGCCTGGTGATCTTCCGCCGCAGTCGCCACCCGGAGGCCGCCTGGCAGCTGCTCGAGTACCTTGCCGAGCCGGCGCAGCAGCTGCGCTTCTACGCCCTCTGCGGCGACCTGCCTCCGCGGCGGTCGGTGTGGGCGAGCCCGGAGCTCGCCGGCGACGCCGCGGCCCAGGCCTTCTTCGCGCAGCTCCAACGGGTGCAGCCGACGCCGGCGGTCCCGGAATGGGAGCAGATCGCCAAGCTCGTCGCCGAGCGGGTGGACGCGGCGATCCGCGGCGTGCGGACCGCCGAGGAGACCGTCGTGGGGCTGGATGCCGAGGTCGACCGCATCCTCGCCAAGCGCCGCGCCGTGCTCGCCCGCCAGGCGGAGGGTGGCTGAGATGGCCGGCGGCCGGCCGCAGGGCGATCCCGCCGAGCGGCGGGCGGCCTGGCTCTTCGTGGCGCCGGCCATCGCGGTGCTCGGCGTCTTCTTCCTGCTGCCGGCGGCCTCGGCCCTCCTCTTGAGCGTCACCGACTTCGACCTCTACGCCATCGCCGACCTCGCCAACCTGCGCTTCGTGGGCCTCGGTAACTACAGCCGGCTCTTGGGCGACCCGCTGTTCTGGAAGTCGCTGGGCATCACCCTGGTCTTCGCCTTCGTCGGCGGCAGCCTCACGCTCGCCGTTTCCCTGGCCGCCGCCCTCGCCGTCAACTCGCGGCTAGCGCGCTGCCAGGGCCTGCTGCGCACCGTCTACTTCGCGCCGGTGGTGACCACGCTGGTCGGCGTCGCGGTCGTCTGGCGCTACCTCTACCAGCCGCGCTACGGCCTGGTGAACGGTTTCCTCGGCCTCTTCGGCCTGCCGGCCATCGATTGGCTGGGGGACCCGCGCTGGGCCCTGCCGGCCCTCATCCTGCTCGCGGTGTGGAAGAACTTCGGCTACGCGATGATCCTCTTCGTCGCCGCCCTGCGCAACATCCCGCAGTCCTACTACGAGGCGGCCTCCCTCGACGGCGCCGGCGCCTGGCAGCAGTTCCGCCACGTCACGTTGCCGATGCTCAGGCCGGCGCTGTTCTTCGTCGTCACCCTCACCCTGATCGGCTACCTGCAGTTTTTCACCGAGCCGATGGTGATGACCCGCGAGGGTGGGCCGCTCAACGCCACGCTGTCGGTGGCCCTCCTGATGTTCAAGCAGGGCTTCCGCTGGTGGAACCTCGGTTACGCCTCGGCCGTCGCCTGCGTGCTCTTCCTCCTCGTGCTCGCCGCCACCCTGACGCAGCGCCGCCTGCTCGGCGGGGAGGCGGCATGAGCCGGCGGCTGACGGTCTGGGGCCTGAACGGTGCCCTCTGGCTCCTCGCCCTCGCCACCGCCGCTCCCCTGCTGTGGATGGTCTCGGTGTCGCTGATGCCGACGGGCCGGGCCAACGAGCTGCCGACGCCGCTCTGGCCCTCGCCCGCCACCCTGGCCCACTACCGCGAGCTCTTCTCGCACCTGTCGCTCGGCCGCAACCTCGCCAACAGCCTGCTGGTCTCGACGGTGGTGACGGCCGTCTCGCTGCTGTTCAACGCGCTCGCCGGCTATGCCCTGGCCAAGCTGCGCTTCCGCGGCCGCCATGCCCTGTTCAGCGGCCTCCTCGCCGCCCTGGTGGTGCCGGCGCAGGTGGCGATGCTCCCCCTCTTCCTGCTGCTGCGCGGGATGGGCCTCGTCAACAGCCTCGCCGCCCTCGTCCTGCCGGCGACGGCGAGCCTCTACGGCATCTTCCTCATCCGCCAGTTCGCCGTCGCCATCCCCGACGAGCTGCTCGACGCGGCGCGGATCGACGGCGCCTCGGAGACGCGGATCTTCTTCACCCTGGTGCTGCCGCTCTGCCGGCCGGTGCTGTTGACCCTGGGCGTGCTCACCTTCCTCGCCACCTGGAACGATTTCATGTGGCCCTTGATCGTGCTCTCCGACGACTCCCTCTACACCCTGCCCACGGCGCTCGCCAACCTGATGCGCGAGCACGTGCAGGACAGCGAGCTGATGATGGCCGGCTCGGTGCTGACGGTGCTCCCCGTGCTGCTCCTCTTCCTCGCCGTGCAGAAGCACTACCTCGCCGGGCTGATGGCCGGTAGCATCAAGGAATGAGCCTCAGAGCTTTCGCCGCCCTGTTGCCGGCCGCCCTGTTGCCGGCCGCCTTCTTGCCGGCTGCCCTGCTGGCAGCCTCGCCCTCCGCGCCAGCCCCTCTCTTCGCCGACACCGGCGACCCGGCCGCCTGGCGGGTGATCGCTTCCGACGGGGTGAGCGGCCGGCTGCGCCAGGAGACCGGCGGCCACGGCCTGCGCCTCGACGTCGACTTCCACGGCGGCGCCGGCTACGCCATCGCCCGCCGTGACCTCCGCCTCGAGCTGCCGGCGAACTTCGTCCTCACTTTCGACCTCAAGAGCGACCTGCCCCCCAACAACCTGGAGATCAAGCTGGTCGACCCGAGCGGCGAGAACGTCTGGTGGCGCGTCCGGCGCGACGACCGCTTCCCCACCGAGTGGCAGGCCGAGCGGGTCCGCAAGCGGCAGTTCGAGTTCGCCTGGGGGCCGGCGGGAGGCGGCGAGCCGACGACGATCGGGGCGATCGAGATCGCCGTCTCGGCGGGCTCGGGCGGGCAGGGCAGCCTGTGGATCGACCACCTGACGATCACCCCTGCCGACGCGGAGGCCGAGCCGGCAGCGCCGGTGGCGAGCGCCAGCGGTGCCGAGAGCCGCGGCCCGGAGCTCGCCCTCGATGGAGACCCGGCAACCGCCTGGCAGGTGGTTGCGGGGACCAAGGGGGCCGCGAGCCTGCTCCTCGACCTCGGTGCCTCCCGCCCGCTGGGTGGCCTGGTGCTCGACTGGCTGGGCGGCGCCCGGCCGCGCCGCTACGGCGTGCAGACCTCGGCCGACGGCGAGCGTTGGCAGGTGGTGCGCACGGTCGAGGCCGGCACCGGCGAGCGGGACTATCTCTACCTGCCAGAGACCGAGGCGCGCTTTCTGCGGCTACGCTGCGAGCCGGGCCGCGAGGGCATCGCTCTCGCCGATCTGAAGCTCCAGCCCCTCGCCTTCGGCGCCTCCCGCAACGCCTTCGTGACGGCGATCGCCGCTGACCTGCCGCGCGGCCGGCTGCCCCGGACCTACCTCGGCGAGCAGAGCTACTGGACCGTCGCCGGCGTCGACGCCGACGCTGCCGAGGCCCTGGTCTCCGAGGACGGCGCCGTCGAGGTGCCGACCGGCGCCTTCTCGCTCGAGCCCTTCGTCGAACTGCCCGGTCGCCTGCTCAGCTGGGCCGACGTGGCGCCCCGCCAGGAGCTTCTCGACGGCTCGCTGCCGGTTCCCGGCGTGATCTGGGAGAGCGGGCCCCTCGTCTTCCGGGTCGACGCGCTGGTCACCGGCGCCCCGGGCAACTCGAGCCTGCTGGTGCGCTACCGGCTGGAAAACCGCGGCGACAACCGCCTGCCGGCCCGCCTGCTGCTCGCCGTGCGGCCCCTTGAGGTCAACCCGCCGCCGCAGTTCCTCAATCATCCCGGCGGCGTGGGGCACATCCGCCGCCTCGCGTTCGCGGGCGGCACCCTGCGGGTGGACGCGGCACCGCCGCTCACGCTCTCGCCGGCCCCCGACCAGGCCAGCGTGCTGAGCTTCGACCAGGGCTCGCTGAGCGGCTTCCCGGCCGCCTACCTGTCCAGCACCCAGACCAGCATCGACGACCCCGAAGAGCTCGCCGGCGGCCTTGCCGCCTTCGACCTGCCGCTCGCCCCGGGCGCCGGCGCCGAGGTGCTCGTCGAGACGGTGATCGCCGGCGGCGGCTCACCACTCCTTGCCCGCCTCAAGCCGGAGCGCCGCTACGCCGCCGCCGAGAAGCTCGAGCGCTACGTGTGGCGCAGCAAGCTCGACCGCGTGCGCTTCACCCTGCCCCCGGAGGCGGCCGACCTCGGTCTCACCGTGCGTGCCGCCCTCGCCCAGCTGCTGGTCAACCGCGACGGCCCAGCCCTGATGCCCGGCTCGCGGGCCTATGCCCGCTCGTGGATCCGCGACGGTGCCCTGATGGCGGCCGCCCTCCTCCGCCTCGGCCTCGACGAGCCGGTCAAGGAATACCTCGGGTGGTACGCCGAGAAGGTCTTCGCGAGCGGCAAGGTGCCCTGCTGCGTCGACCAGCGCGGGGCCGATCCGGTCCCCGAGAACGACAGCCACGGCGAGTTCCTCTACCTGGCCGCCGAGACCTACCGTTTCACCCACGACCGCGCTCTCGTCGAGCGGCTGTGGCCCCGCCTCCCGGCCGTGGTCGGCTACCTCGACCAGCTGCGCCAGGAGCGCCGCACGCCGGCCTACCAGGAGGGCGACGGCCGGCGCTTCTTCGGCCTGCTGCCGGAGTCGATCAGCCACGAGGGCTACTCGGCGAAGCCGATGCACTCGTTCTGGGACGATTTCTTCGCCTACCGCGGCCTCGCCGACGCCGCCTTCCTTGCCGCGGAGCTCGGCCGGGCCGAGGAAGCGGCGCGCTGGGCGGTGGTGCGCGACGAGCTGGCGGCGGACATCCGCGCTGCCGTGGCACGGGTGATCGGCGAGCGGGAGATCGACTACGTGCCCGGTTGCGTCGAGCTGGCGGACTTCGACCCCACCTCGACGACCATCGCCCTCAACCCCACGGGGGCCGACGCGCTGCTGCCCGCCGCGGCCCTCTCCCGCACCTTCGAGCGCTACCTCGAAGAGTCCCGCGCCCGGGCCCGCGGCGACTGGCAAGGCGAGGCCTACACGCCCTATGAGCTGCGCAGCGTCGGCGCCTTGGTGCGGCTGGGCCAGCCGAAGGCGGCGCGCGAGATGCTGAGCTTCTTCCTCCATGACCGCCGGCCCCTCGGCTGGCGGCAGTGGCCCGAGGTGGTCTGGCGCGACCCGCGCGCCGCGAAGTTCCTCGGCGACCTCCCCCACTCCTGGGTCGCCTCGGACTTCTTGCGTTCCTTCCTCGATCTCTTCGCCTACGAGCGCAGCAGCGACCACGCGCTGGTGCTCGGCGCCGGCCTGGCGCCGTCGTGGCTGGCGAGCCCCGGCGGCGTGGGGGTGGAGGGCTTGCGCACGCCCTACGGCAAGCTGACCATGGCGGTGGCCCAGGAGGGTGCGGCCCTCCGCTACCGGCTCGCCGGCGACGCGGCGCCCCCGGGCGGCTTCGTCCTCGCCTGGCCCCTCGACGGCTCGCCGGGGCGGGTGACGATCGACGGCGTCGGGCAGCGCGCCGGCACCGAGGTGCGCCTCGACCACCTGCCGGCCGAGGTGGTGATCGCGCCCTGAGCCTGTGGGCGGGTTTGAAACCCGCCCCTACTGATCCTCGGCAAGGCTGGCGCCACGGGAGGCGATCACCCGGGCGTAGTAGCGGGCGCTCGCCTTCGGGGTGCGCTTCTGGGTGGCGAAGTCGACGTGGACGATCCCAAAGCGCTTCGAGTAGCCCAGGCTCCACTCGAAGTTGTCGAGCAAGGACCAGGCGAAGTAGCCGCGTAGGTCCACGCCCTCCGCCCGCGCCTGCTGCACGGCCCGCAGGTGCTGGCGGAAGTACTCGACGCGAAGCGGGTCCGCCAAGACCTCGCCAGGGACGGTCGGCGGGTCGTAGAAGGCGGCGCCGTTCTCGGTGACGTAGAGCGGTAGGGCGCCGTAGCGCTCGCTCACCCAGCGCAGGGTGTCGTAGAGCCCCTCCGGGTAGACCTCCCAGCCCGTCTCCGTGTAGGCGTGCTGGCGTTGACGCACCGCTGCGGCGCGCACCGGCAGCGCCCGGGGGTCGTCGCGCGTGACGCTCCTGGTGTAGTAGTTGACGCCCAGGAAGTCGATCGGCTGGCGGATGCGTTCGAGGTCCGCCGCCGGCCAGCTCGGCCACGCCTCGCCGAAGATCTCCGCGAGCTCCGTGGGATAGTGGCCGAAGAACACCGGGTCGAGGTACTGGCGGTTCATGTAGGCGTCGGCCCGGCGCACGGCGGCGAGGTCTTCCGGCCGCTCGGTGGCGGGGTACTTCGGCTCCAGGTTGACCACCAGGCCGATCTGGTGCCTGCCGAGGGCCCGGTAGGCCTCGACGGCGGCGGCATGCGAGAGCAGCAGGTGGTGCGAGGCGATGGGGGCCTCGAAGAGGTTGCGGTGGCCCGGCGCCAGGGCACCGTGGAGGTAGCCGCCGTCGGTCACCACCCAGGGCTCGTTGAGGGTCGCCCAATGCTCGATGCGATCGTCGAGGGCCCGGAAGACCGCCGCCGCGTAGTCGGCGAACCAGCCGGCCACGTCGCGGTTGAGCCAGCCGCCGCGGTCGTCGAGAGCGGCCGGCAAGTCCCAGTGGTAGAGGGTGGCGAGCGGCGTGATGCCGCGCGCCAGCAGCTCGTCGACGAGCCGCGAGTAGAAGTCGAGGCCGGCCTGGTTGACGGTGCCCGTGCCCTGCGGCAGCACCCGGCTCCAGGCGATCGAGAAGCGGTAGGCGTTGAGGCCGAGGTGCTGCATCAGGGCGACGTCGTCGCGGTAGCGCCGGTAGTGGTCGCAGGCGATGTCACCAGTGTCGCCGTCGAGCACGAGGCCGGGGCTGTGCGCAAAGCGCTGCCAGATGCTGGGGCCGGCGCCGTCGGCGAGCGGCGAGCCCTCGACCTGGTAGGCCGAGGTCGCGGCTCCCCAGAGAAAGCCGGGGGGAAAGAGCTGCGAGGGGGAGTGTGAGTCGCTCATCGAACGCCGCCGCGGAAGGTCCAACGGGATGGAGATGGCACTCTAGCTCAGCCCTCCAGCATGCAGGAAGCTGTTACAGCGGCAAGCCCCGAGGCGCCGCCTCAGCGCACCGCCGCGAGGCCCGCTGCGATCACCTCGTCGCGGCCGGCGCGCGCCGCGGCGAGACTGCGTTGGGCCTCGCTCTGGGGCCTCACCCCCACGGCGTAGAGGGGCGAGCCGTCGGCCTTCACGGCCCTGGCGGCGGTGAAAGTCAGGGACCAGCCTCCCGGGAGCGCCAGACGCGCGACCACGCCCAGGTTGCCGGCCGTGGGCTCCCCCACCAACGTGCCGAGGTGATGCTCCTCGACCATGGTGAGCAAGGTCTCGACGTAGGCGTAGCAGCGACGATCGATCAGGAAGGCGACCTTTGCCCCGAGCCGCGGCGGGCGGGGCGGAATGGTCCAGAAGGTGGTCAGCACCTCCTCGCCCTCGCGGTCCGGCCGCATGAGGACCGGCAGCTGCCAGGAGGCGGACGTCCGCTCGCGGTCGGTGAGATGGGAGAGCAGCACGGTGCCGACGTCGACGCTGCCGCGGGCCTCGAAGACCAGGCCGTGAGCGCGCGCGAGCTGGGGCAGGAGCGCCGTGAGCTTGTCGTCGTCCAACCGCCGGAGATCGACGTAGAGCACCCCCGGCGCCAGCTCGCGCAGCAGCGGCCCGCCGACGACCGGCCCCTCCACATAGTGGCGCGACCGGGCAACGGCCGCCGTCCGCGCTCGACCGTCCGGCGCCTGCACGGTGAGCTGGAGCGCGCTGCCGGCCTCGCCCCACAGAAGCTCCTCCGCGGCGAGCTCACGTCGCACCGCCTCGGAGGGAGCGGAGACCAGGGCCACCGCATCGGCCAGCACCTCGGCGGCGGGACGGCCGTCGATCGCCGTCACCAGGTCGCCGGCTTCGATGCCACCGGCACCCTCGGCGGTGGCGGTCACCACCAGCTGCCCCTCGATCAGCTCCCAGGCGAGCGGCAGGCTGCGCGGCTCGCTGCGCTGCCGGAGCACGTTGGCGTTGGCGTCCCCGAGGCCCACCAGCAAGCGGCGAAGCGCGGCCCGCATGGCCTCGGGATCGCTCGCTGCGGCCGCCTCGCGCAGGGCCGGTTCCAGACGCGCTTCCCAGGCCACACCGGCGTCCGCGAAGTACGGATAGAAGTGGCGCAGCACCCCCCAGGCGAGGGCCACGGCGGCCAGCCGTTCGGCCCGCGGCGAGACCGCGGCGGGCGGCAGGCGTGGCAGCGTCGCATGCGGTAGGGTGCCGCGACCATCTGCCCACAGCGCGAGCGGCACCCGAGCCACCAGGCCGCTCCCCAACGGCAGCTCGTAGGCCGCGGCGGGGTCGGGGAAGCGAGGCGTCGCCAGGGGGTCGGCCACCACTGCGGCGCAGCCGCCGCGGAAGCAATCGCCCCCCTGGTGCAAGGCGAGCCGGTAGCCGGCACGCAGGGAGGGCCAATACGGAAAGTCCCAGCCCGGCGGCTGGCGCCCCGGCTCGCCCTGCTCGAAAGCGGGGTTGGTAAGCGGCACCACCTCACCACCCTGCCCGGCGACCACCAGCTGCGCCTCGTCGAACCAGGCACGACCGCCACCCGAGAGCAGCAGGCCCACCTGCACCTCCTTGGCGTCCGCGGCAACCGGTGCCTCGACGGCCACCTTCGCCCACTGGTGGCCGAGGACCACCTCCGGGGCCTGGCGGAAGACCTCGTTGGTCGCCGCCCCCACCACCCGCACCCAGAGCTCGGCCCTGGCCCCGACGGGCAGCTCGGCCCGCGCCCAGGCGGTGAAGCGCAGCGTCTGCCCTCGCCAGGCGTCGGCCGCGAGGGACTGCGAGACGCTGCCGTAGCCGAGCGGGCCGCGATCGTCGATGCGGTCACTGGTGAGGAGCTTCGAGCTGCCGTCGAGGGCCACGCCGTAGTGCCTCCAGGCGACCCTCCAGGCCTCCTCACCGGGCGGACGAGCGAGCGCTGGTGGCAAGGTGGCGGCGGCGCCAACGGGCAGCACCTGGACCGTCGGCGCCAGGGGACGGAAGCGTCCCGCTAGCAGGGCGGCGAGGGCAGCATCGTCCGGCGCCGCCTCCACCCGCGCGATGCTCGCGGCCGCGAAACCGTTCCAGTCGGTTGCCGCCGCCTGGTCGCTGGGGTGGAAGAAGCGGACGATGGCCAGCAGCCGCGCGAAAGCGGCGAGGTTCGCCTCGCCGCGGGGGCTGAGCGGCGCGGCTTCCTGGCCGGCCGCAGCGCAGGCGATGCTCGCGCCAGCGAGAAGGGTCAGGAGACGCGCAAGACGAGAGGGTGAGCGCAAGAGCGATCCTCCGGGCAACGTCGTGCAGGCGTTGCCCGGAGGGCCTGCAATCACGGTTCCAGCGCTCGCAGGCCTACTGGTAGGTCACTTCGAGCACCGGCATGTCGTCGGCGAACCAGGTGTCCGCCGAGTAGAAGCCCATGTAGTCCGAACCAAGGTCGTCATTGTCGTCGAGGGTGAAGTAGACCCGCACCTGCGTCCGCCCGCCCTTGTTGATCGCCGACTTGCCGGCGCTGCTGAAGGTGCATTCCGCCCAGTCGCCGTCGGCCGCCGGGCTCGAGAAGTTGCACACCGCGGTGGCGGTGGCTGCGGCCTGGAAGTCGGCCGCCTCGAGCGGCCAGGCGTTGTTGAAGTAGCCGTTCTTCACGTCGGCGGTGAGGTTGCCGAGAATGCTGAATGGGTTGGTGCCGATGACCCCGCCCCGCTTCAGCCGCAGCTTGGCAGCCTGGATGGTCGCCGCGTCGGGGATCGTCGAGGTATCGAACGAGACCACTGCCTTGAGTTGGGTATCGGCGAGAGTGTCACCTGCCTTGAGGCCCCAGGCCCCGGAGGTGGTGCTGTTCGCACCGCCACCGACGTTGGTGGTCTCACCCGACTCGTAGACCCAGCCGTCCTGTTCGTACAGCGACTTGAAGTTCTTCTTGTACGGCCCGGTCGAGAAGTCCACCACGGCGAAGCCGAGGTTCTCCTTCTCGGGGTCGGTCGTGTAGTTCGGATAGAACTCCCGGGTGTCCATCCAGGCGAGGTACGCCTTGCCGGCGTGGACGTCGAGGCCCATGTACTCACCGAACTGGTTGGGGTTGCGGTTGGGGTTGTCCGCCGTGTTCTCGTTCGAGAAGCTCCAGGTCCAGTTGTTGAAGTCGAGGCTCACCTTGGTCACCTGCGTGTTGGCCTCGAAGCTCGCGCCGCAGTCGAGGGAGCGCGCCACGTAGGCCTGGATCGAATCGTTGCCGGAGTCGTGGCGGGCATCGTGCCAGGCCACCACCACGTCGCCGCTCGACTGGTCGACCCGCAGGGTGGTGTTGAACTGCGCACGGCCGTTGAGCAGGTCGTCGTTGACCTTGGCAGGCGAGGTCCAGGTGGTGCCGTTGTTGGTGGAGTAGGCGACGTAGACCTCGGCATCGTTGACCGTGCCGCCGGTGGGGATGTCGGTGTAGGTGACGTAGAGCCGGCCGTCGCAGCTACCGCCGGAGTTGTCGACGTCGACAGCGCCGAACGGCCCGATGCCGCGGGTGTCCTGCGCGTCCGGGAAGTTGCTGCCGCTGAACGCCACGAGGTTGAAGTCGCGCACCAGGACCGGCGTCGACCACGACACGCCGCCGTTGGTCGAGCGGGTGTAGAACATCCGCTCGTTGCTGCAGCTCGAAACGCCACAGTCGAGCGTGTCGAACACGATGTGCAGTGTGCCGTTCTTCTGCACCGCGAGGTCACAGCCAAGGTCGAGGGAACCGCTGGCCGCGGTCGGCAGATCAACCTCCGTCCAGCTGGCGCCGTTGTTCGTCGAGTAGGCCATCTTCTCGTTGTTGTCGCGGTCCCAGCAGGTGTAGTGGCGGCCGTAGTAGGGACTGGTGGGTGTGTTGTCGACGACGTAGAAGTTCTTGTCCTCGAAGGTCCCCGTCGACCAGCTGTTCTTGATCACGCCCTGCGCGCTCCAGCTCGCACCACCGTTGTCTGAGCGGGCGACCACCATCGAGGTCTTGTTGACGCCGCCTGTCCGGCAGATCAGCATGTAGTTGAGGAATACCTGATTGGAGTCGTTCCAGAAGACGGCCGGGTCGCTGCCGAAGACGATGCCACTGCAGCTCGGAAAGCCGCTGTAGGCGGTCGGCCCGGGCGGGCAGGTGTAGCCCCAGGTGGCACCGCCATCGGAGGAAAAGAAGACGGCCTGGATGCCGTTGGCGCAGCTGCCGCTCATCCCGTCCCAGGTGTTGGCCGCAGCGACGATCTGGTTGACGTTGTTGTGGTTCACAGCGAGCTGGATCTCGCCCTGATACTCGGTGGGTGCCGGCACGCCGCCAGAGGCCACGTTCTCGTTGTTGCTCACGGCGTCGCGGGTGGCGAGCGTCTGGCGCTCGGCAACGCTGGTGTCGACGGGCCAGCCGGTGAGCAGGCTGTCGACGACGACGTCACCGTAGAGCTCGCGGGCCCGCTCCGCGTGCAGCTGCACCCAGCGCACGTGCTCGTCGTAGACCGGCTTCGGCACGGCGATCTCGTAGTGGCGCGCCTGCATGTCGATCTCCAGGTAGTCGAGGGGCGAGATCGGTAGGTACGTCAGGTAGCGCTCCAACAACTCCGGCCCGGTGCCAGCTTCGAACTGCCGCTGGAAGTCCTTGAACGTCGGGTCCTTCTGCAGGGCGTCGTAGCTGGCGCGCTGCGCCGCGAGGCGCTCGGCCGTGGTGGGTAGCCGTGCCGCCGCGGCGGCCGACTGCGCCCGGCCGGGGCTGGCCAGGCTGCAAGACAGCAAAAACAGGGAGATCCACACACACTTCGACCGCATGAGCATCGCATCACTCCTTGGCTAGGGTTGGGACCCCGCCGCCGGCAGCGGGATCGATCCCGAGCGGCGCACGGCCTGGCCGGCGCTCCCGGCGAACTCCGGCGCTCGTGGCCGGTCGTTCTATGCCTGGAGACGCCGCCGGTGTGCTCTGAGTATTAGCCGGGTCCGCCTGCCAGCTCGGGGGAAGGTACCGGGCGGCGCCCCAGCCCCCAGGCGGCGGCCAGGGCCACGGCGACAAGGCCCGCCACCAGCACCGTGAAGGTCAGGCCCCACCGCCCTTCGACGCCGAGGAACAGGCCCATCCCCGCCGGCGCCAAGGCGCGAGCGGCGGCCGGAAAGGCGGCCATCGCACCCGACACCTGGCCGTAAGCGGAGGGGCCGAAGGCGTTGCGGACGCTAGCTGCCCGCGACAGCGTGACCAGGCCGTTGCCCGCACCGAAAAGGCCCATCGCGACGAGCATGCTCCAACGCGAGCCGGCCAGGGGCAACACGACGAGCGCCAGGGCCTGCACGGCCACCGGCAAGGCATTGAGGAAGGCGAGGCTGCGGCGCAGCAGCCGCGGCCCCACCCACAGCCGCGTGGGAGATTGAAAGAGCCCAAAGGCGGCGAGGGCGAGGGCGGCGTCGTGGACGGTGAAGCCGCGGCCGGTGAGGTAGGGGACGACGTAGACGGTGAGCCCGACGACGGCGAAGCTGCTCCAGAAGAAGGCTGCGGCGAGGATCCAGAACTCGCGACGGCAGAGGGCCTGGGACAGCGAGAGGTCGAGCCCAGCACCTGCCATGCCGGGCTGGACGCCTCCAGCTGCTGCGCCGCGCGCGGGCGGCCGCACCGTGGTGAGCGCCCAGCCGTTCACCGGGATGGTCACCGCAGCGTAGATCCCAGCCAGGGTGAGCAGGGCACCTCGCCAGCCGAGCGCCGCGACGAGATGAGTCGCGAGCGGCGCGAAGACGGTCGCCGCCAGGCCGCCCAAGACGGTGATCCAGGTGAAGCCCTCGTCGCGGTGCTCGGGATAGGCCGCCGCCACCCAGGCGAAGGCGGGCTCGTAGAGGACGGCGGACATCGCCAGCCCCAACCCCACCCAGACGGCGTAGAGCTCGCCCACGGTCTCGACCCGCGACCAGGCGACGAGCAGCCCGGAGGCGGCGAGCGAGCCAGTGAGCATCACCCGCCGCGAGCCGTAGCGGTCCACCCAGCGGCCGATCCCGAAGCCGGCCAGGGCGCTGGCCCCGAGCCCGGCGGAGAAGGCGCCGGTGACCACCGCCCGGGACGCCTGGAGCGCCGCTTCCATCGCCTCCAGCACAATCGCGAAGGCGTAGAAGAGCACCCCCCAGCCCACGCACTGCGCCACGGCCACCGCCGCCACCCGGACTCGTCGCTCGACGAGCTGGGCGCCGGCAGCGGCAGGAAGGGTGTTCATCGTGGGCGGCCCAGGGCAAGCGTGGTGGCGGATTCTGCCTCAGATCGCCTCAGGCTGCGCGGCCCCGCGCACCACCGCAGCAGGTGGGCTCACAGCAGGCCTCACGCCTCGGCTCCCCGGCGGCGGCCGAGGCCGCAGCGGCGCCGCAGCAGCTCCCCAGCCCGGCGACGACCCGCTCCTTGACGTCCCCGAGCACGCAGACGCCCGTCTCGGGCAAGACCAGCTCGACCCGCCGGGCCGCCGCCCAGTCCCCTGCCAAGGCCGCCGCCACCGAGCGAACCTGCTCGTAGCCGGTCAGCAGCAGGAAGGTGGGGGCCCGCCCGTAGCTCTTCATGCCGACGACGTAGAAGCCCTCCTCGGGGTGCGCCAGCTCGGCGGCGCCGTGCGGGCGCACCGTGCCGCAGCTGTGCAGGTTGGGATCGATCAGCGGCGCCAAGGCCACCGGCGCCTGGGTGACGGGATCGAGGCCCAGGCGCAGCTCGCTCGCCAGTGCGAGGTCCGGGCGGAAGCCGGTCGCAGCGACGATCTCGTCCACCCACGGCAAGAGGCGTTCGCCGCTCGCCACCCGAACGCCGCACTCGGCCAGCTCGACGCGGTCGATCGCCACCCCGGTGAACAGCTCGACGCGGCCGGCGGCGAGGAGCCGGCGCAGGCGCTCGCCCAGCTCGCCACGGGCCGCCAGCTGGTCCTTCTCGCCGCCGCCGAAGACGTTGCCCAGCTCGGCGCGGCGCAGGGCCCACAGCACCTCGGTTGCCGCCACCTCATCCTGCAGCGCCAGGAGGTCCTGGAGCACGTTGAGGGCCGAGTGCCCGGCCCCCACCACCAGCACCCGGCGGCCGGCGAAGCGTCCGCGTTGGCGGCCGCGAACGTCCGGCAGGCCGTAGGCGATCCGCGCCTGCGCCGCGCGCTCGCCGGCAGCCGGCAGGCCGCTCGCACCGAGCCAGTTGGGGTTGGCGAAGGTCCCGGAGGCGTCGATCACCGCCCGCGCCAGGAGCTCCTCCTCGCCGGCAGGTGTGCTCACCCGGACGAGGAAGGGTGCCGCCGCTCGCCCAGCCGTCTTCAGACGATCATGCCCCTGCCGGGCCACCGCCTCCACCCGGACCTCGAGGCGAACCCGCGCCGCGAGCTCGGGGCAGGCGGCCAAAGGCTCGAGGTAGAGCCGGCTGAGCTCGCCGCCGGTCGGGAAGCTCTCGAGATCGGGAGCCTGCCAGCCCTGCCGGGCGAGCAGCGCGGCGCTGGCACGATCCACGACATAGCGCCAGGGAGTGAACATCTGCACGTGCCCCCAGGCACGCAGATGGGTGCCTACGCGCTCCCCCGCCTCGAGCACCAGGGGTTCGAGACCACGCGCGAGCAGGTGGGCAGCGGCCGCCAGGCCCACCGGCCCGGCTCCGATCACCACGATGGGAAGGGAAGGAGTTGCCATCGCTTCATGTCCTCCTGAACAGGGCGACCCACAGTTCGCCGTCATTAGTTGTCACTAGCAACAAATTGCGCGAAAAACAGCGCCGAAGGGACACCAGCCTCTCTCACGCGCCGTCCGTGCTACAGCAGCTGGTGGCACAGCTTCCTGCCTCTCCCGAGCGACTGCGCAGACGTGCCGCCAAGCGGCGCAGCAGCGCCACCGCGGCAGCGAGGGCCGCCGGCTCGAGGTCCTCGGCCATCGCCGCCGTCTCGGCGACGAGCTCGCCGCGGATCTGGCTGCAGAGCGCCTTCCCGGCTGGCGTCACCGAGAGCTGCAGCGCGCGGGCGTCGGCCGGGTCCGCCTGCCGCTCGAGGTAGCCCTTCCTCTCCAGGGCGCCCACCACCCGGCTCGCCGTGCTCTTGTCGAGGAAGAGGGCGGCAGCGAGCTCCCCGAGTCGCAACGGGCCCTGCTCGACCAACGTCTCCAGGGCGTAGCACTGCGCCACCGAGATGTCGTGACAGCAGATGTGGTCGCGATCGCGGAACTGCGCCACCCGCACCAGCTCGGAGAGAGCGGCGTGCAGGCTCGCGGTGGTCGCCTCGGTGAGCGCTGGCGTAGCGACGGAGGAGGCAGTGGGAAGTGTGCTCATTGCGACGGTCAGACTTCAGTTGTCAGTGCCAACAATACTCCTGACGACCCGGCTCGTCAACGGGGAAACCTGATGGCGTCCGGGTAAGCCTGCGCCTCGCCGAATCTGCCCACACATCTCAGCGGGCAAAAGTCTTGATATCGAGCTATCACTGTCATATCTTTGGCTCACTGTCTCCAAGCAGGCCACTCCTTATGGCTTTCTCGCGCTGAGCTACCCCTTCCTGCCCTGGCGTTCCGCCCGGGTGCTTGCCGGAGCGGCGACCCTCCGTCACCAGGTCGCGAGCCAATCCACAGCTGTGCCTTCGGTTCCCCGGCCAGATGGTCTGGCTGAGGTTGTATGCATGGAGGAAGATCTCCGATGGCGAGATCCGTCCGTACGTTGTCCTGCCTGGTCCTGAGTTGTCTGCTCTTCGTTTGCGCGTCCACCGCCGGCGCCGCCCCCGAGCGCGACGCCGATGCCGCCCTGCACCAGCGCCTGCTCTCGCTCTACGCCGATGCCAAGGCGGATGCCGCGCTCCACGCCATGGACCTCGCCGCGCACGCCCGGCCGGGCGACCAGAAGGCGATGGACGCCTTCCTGGAGCGGATGCCGCTCTCGCCTCTCGAGTTCCTCGAGATGGACATGGAGGTCAACCACTACGAGATCATGGTGCCGAGCACCATCCAGGCGCAGCATGAGCGCTGGATCCAGATCCACGAAGCCAAGGCACGCGATCTCTACGGCGACGACTACGTCGACCTCGTGCTCTCGGCCTGGCCGGCCGACACCGGTGAGGAAGCCCTCGCCTTGCGCGCTACCGTCGGCACCAACCGCAACGTTGGCGGCACCTCGTCGCCGGTCGCCACGGCCTACGACGGCGAGATCCAGATTGCGGTCAACCACCGCAACACCAACCAGATCGTCACCGCCGCCAACACCTGGAACACCTCGGTGGCCGCCTGCAACAACGACCAGACGCAGTCGATCTTCTACTCGAGCGACGGTGGCGCCACCTGGGGCCACACCTGCGCGCCGTCGAACAACGTCTGGAACCTCGGCAGCTGCACCGGCACGGTGTTCGGTTCCGACCCGGCCCTCTACTGGAACGACAACAACGAGGTCTTCCTCAACTACATGCTGCTCTGTGGCACCGCGACCTCGACCAAGTACTCGATGGTCGTCGCCCGCTCGGCCAACGGTGGCGCCACCTGGAGCGCTCAGGGCATCATCAAGAACGCCTGGTCCACCGGCACCCTCGAGGACAAGAACTTCTACGTCATCGACAACACCCTCGCGAGCCCCTTCTACGGCCGCCACTACACCTGTTGGGACCGCTCGAACAACGAGAAGTTCGCCTACTCGACCAACAACGGGGTGAGCTGGACCGAGGTGGACCTGCCGACCGCACCGGTGGGTGGCATCGACCTCGGCTGCGAGATCGCGGTGCAGAAGAACGGCACCGTGCACGTGGTGTGGGAGTCGCTGACCTGCGCCGCCAACTGCTCCGACGAGCGCATGTGGTACACCAAGTCGACCAACGGTGGCGTCAGCTGGTCCTCGCCCGTGCAGGTCCACGACCACAACCTCCACGGCTTCGGCTCCGGCACCTCGTCGAAGCCGCCGGTCTCCGACAACCGCGGCATCGCGCCCTTCGGTGCCATCGACGTCGACAACTCGGGTGGTGCCTGCGACGGCACCCTCTACGCCACCTTCGGGGACTACACCTCGGGCGGTGCCACCGAGACCGACATCTGGGTCACCAAGTCGACCAACGGCGGCACCACCTGGTCGGCCCCGGTCAAGGTGAACGACGACGGCCTCGCCGGCCGCACTCAGTTCCACCCCTTCCTGCAGGTCGACCAGTCGAACGGCCACGTGGTGGTCGCCTGGCACGACGCCAGGAACGACGCGAACAACCGCAAGGTCGACTTCTACACCGCCCGCTCGACCAACTGCGGCGTCTCCTTCGAGGCCAACGTGCAGGCGAGCCAGCCGACCTCCGAGTTCAACAACAGCGGCATCAGCTACACGGACGAGAACACCTCCGACAACCCCAACCGCAACCCCAACCAGTACGGTGAGTACCTCGGCCTCGATGTCAAGAACGGCAAGGCCTACATCGCCTGGACGGACTCGCGGCACTTCTACCCCGGCTCGTCGACCAACGCCCAGAAGGAGAACCTCGGCTTCGCCGTCGTCGACTTCGGCGGCACCAGTGGCCCGGTCTGCGGCAACAACCTCATCGAGTCCCCGGAGGTCTGCGACGGCAGCGACCTCGGCGGCCAGACCTGCGTCTCGCAGGGCTTCGCCGGCGGCACCCTCGCCTGCAACGCCAGCTGCTCGGCCTTCGTGACCAGCGGCTGCACGCCGACCGGCGGCTCGACGACGACCACCTTCGTGTCCACCGCGGCCGAGGACGGCTACGTCCGCGAGTCGACCGAGACCTCGAACAGCGGTGGCAGCGCCAGCGCCACGCTCACCTCGACCTCGGCGATCCGCGTCGGCGACGACAACCGTGATCGCCAGTACAAGGGCTTCGTCTCCTTCGACACCTCGGCGATCCCGGACGGCGCCACTATCCAGTCGGTTACCCTGCGGCTGCGCCGTGGCACCCTTTCCGGCACCAACCCCTTCACCACCCACGGCTCGATGACGGCCGACGTGTCGAGCGCCTTCGGCGGCAGCACCAGCCTGGCGACCGGCGACTTCCAGGCCGCGGCGAGCGCCACGGCCGTCTGCTCGCTGTCGAACGCGGCAGCCAACCTCGATTGGTCGGAGTGCACGTTCAACGCTGCCGGCCTCGCCGCCATCAACAAGACCGGCTCGACGCAAGTCCGAGTGGCCTTCTCCCTCGACGACAACGACGACCGCGGTAACGACTACATCGGCTACTACTCGGGCGACAACGGCACGGCTGCCAACCGGCCGCAGCTGGTGGTCACCTACCAGTAGCAGCACCCTGGCCCGCCGCTGGCGGGCCCTCCTGCCGGGCAGCCCAGTCGAGCTGCTCGGCAGGGGCCTTTCGCCCCACCTCCCAGGCGCCGTCCACCTCTGCCGCCTCACTCCTCCCAGAAGTCGACCCTGCCCCGCAAGACGCAGAAGAGAAGTCATTCTCAGAAACATTTTTATCGGTAATGACCGTCCCTTCTCAGCAAGGAGCAGGGGTCTTTCGGAGATCTTGATATTCCCCTCGCGGGTGGCGTATTGTCCCGCTGCCTTCTTCCTTTCCTTTGCTCTGAGCAGGTGCTACGCCTACCTCCCACGGTCCCTGCCGTGGAGCTTGCCGAGGACACGGTCCCTCGTTCATCGATCGTGAGCTAAACGACAGGTTTGCGGATGTGCACTCGCCCGGCCGGATGGTCTGGCCGTGGCTGTTTGTCATGAGGAGAGATCTCCAATGGAGAGATCACCCCGTACCGTGTTCTCGTGCCTGGCTGCCTCCCTTGCTTTGCTGGCGATCCTGCTGGCACCCGCGGCGTACGCGGCGCCGGAGAAGGACGTCGACGCTGGTCTGCGCGCGCGACTGATGCCGCTCTACAAGGCCGTGAAGGGCGACGCCTCCCTGCGCGCCCTGGACGTCGCCGCGCATGCCCGCCCCGGCGACCAGGCGGCGATGGACGCCCTCCTGCGCAAGATGCCGCTCTCGCCGCTCGATTTCCTCGAGATCGACATGGAGGTCAACCACTACGAGATCATGGTGCCGAGCACCATCCAGGCGCAGCATGAGCGCTGGATCCAGCTGAACGAAGCCAAGGCCCGCGGCTTCTACGGCGACGAGTATGTCGACCTCGTCCTCTCCGGCTGGCCGGCCGACACCGGTGAGGAGGCCCTCGCCACCCGCGCCACCGTCGGCACCAACCGCAACGTCGGCGGTACCTCGTCGCCGGTCGCCACGGCCTACGACGGCGAGATCCAGATCGCGGTCAACCACCGCAACACCAACCAGATGGTCACCGCCGCCAACACCTGGAACACCGCCGTCGCCGCCTGCAACAACAACCAGACGCAGTCGATCTTCTACTCGAGCGACGGTGGCGCCACCTGGGGCCACACCTGCGCGCCGTCGAACAACGTCTGGAACCTCGGCAGCTGCACCGGCACGGTGTTCGGTTCCGACCCGGCCCTCTACTGGAACGACAACAACGAGGTCTTCCTCAACTACATGCTGCTCTGCGGCACCACCACCTCGACGAAGTACTCGATGGTGGTCGCCCGCTCGGCGGATGGCGGGGCCACCTGGAGCGCCCAGGGCGTGATCAAGAACGCCTGGTCCACCGGCACCCTCGAGGACAAGAACTTCTACGTCGTCGACAACACCCCGACGAGCTCGTTCTACGGCCGCCACTACACCTGCTGGGACCGCTCGAACAACGAGAAGTTCGCCTACTCCTCGAATAACGGCGTAACCTGGACCGAGGTGGATCTGCCGACCGCACCGGTGGGTGGCATCGACCTCGGCTGCGAGATCGCGGTGCAGAAGAACGGCACCGTGCACGTGGTGTGGGAATCGCTCACCTGCGGCACCAACTGCACGGACGAGCGCATGTGGTACACCAAGTCGACCAACGGCGGCGTCAGCTGGTCGACGCCCGTCCAGGTCCATGACCACAACCTCAACGGCTTCGCCGCCGGCACCGCCTCCAAGCCGCCGGTCTCTGACAACCGCGGCATCGCGCCCTTCGGCGCCGTCGACGTCGACAACTCGGGTGGCGCCTGCGACGGCACCCTCTACGCCACCTTCGGTGATTACACCTCGGGCGGCGCTACCGAGACCGACATCTGGGTCACCAAGTCGACCAACGGCGGCACCACCTGGTCGGCCCCGGTCAAGGTGAACGACGACGGCCTCGCCGGCCGCACCCAGTTCCACCCCTTCCTGCAGGTCGACCAGTCGAACGGCAGCGTGGTGGTGGCCTGGCACGACGCCAGAAACGACACCAACAACCGTAAGGTCGAGTTCTTCACCGCGCGCTCGACCGATTGCGGCGCCACCTTCGAGGCCAATGTCAAGGCCAGCCAGAACTCGACCGAGTTCAACAACAGCGGGATCAGCTACACCGACGAGAACACCACCGACAACCCGAACCGCAACCCCAACCAGTACGGTGAGTATCTCGGCCTCGACGTCAAGAACGGCAAGGCCTACATCGCCTGGACGGACTCGCGGCACTTCTACCCCGGCTCCTCGACGGACGCCCAGAAGGAGAACATCGGCTTCGCCGTCGTCGACTTCGGTGGCACCTCCTGCACGCCGCCCGCGGCGCCCACCGGCCTGACCGCGACCGCCGTCTCCTCGAGCCAGATCAACCTCTCGTGGACGGCCGTCGCCGGCGCCAGCTCCTACAACGTCTATCGCTCGACGACGAGTGGCGGTCCGTACAGCAACGTCGGCTCCTCGGCGACCACCAGCTTCAGCAACACCGGTCTCTCGGCCTCGACCACCTACTACTACGTGGTCCGCGCCGTGGCGAGCTGCGAGTCGGCCAACTCGAACCAGGCCTCGGCGACGACCCAGGCCGGCGGCGCCTGCACCACGCAGACCCTCTACACCAACGGCTTCGAGAGCGGCACGGGTCTCGGCGACTGGTCGAAGGGCACGTTCCTCTCCGGCGGCAGCACGACCTCATGGCGTGGTATCCAGACCTGCACCGCCGCGACGGGCAGCAAGATCTTCCGCTACGGCGGCACCAGCTGCACCGCCAACTACAGCAACAACAACTTCACCTACGCGCAGCCCAACGGCGCCACCGGCGTCACCATCCCGGCCGGCTCGACCACGGCGCGCCTGACCTTCTCCCACCGCTACCGTTTCGAGAGTGGCTTCGACGGCGGCACGCTGGCGATCTCCACCGACGGCAGCAACTACACCTTCGTGCCCGCGTCGGCGATCCTTGCCGGCTCCTACAACGGCACCGTGGCGGCCTCCTGCGCGCCGACCGGCAGTGCCGGGGCGAGCATCTGGACGGGCATCAACACCAGCTTCACCAGCACCACGGTGGACCTTGACGCGGCTTGCAACGCGATCGCCGGCAACACCGGCGGCTGCGCCGGCAAGTCGGTGCGCCTCGCCTTCACGTCGATCTCCGACTGCTCGACCAACGACGACGGCTGGTTCCTCGACAACGTCGCGGTCCAGGCCTGCGTGCCGTAGGGCTCGCAACAGCGCAGTGAACGACGGGCTCGGGGCAAACGCTCCGGGCCTTTTTCGTTGGGGCTTCAGGGGGGTTGCCGCCCTGCGTGGGGTTGCCGCCCTGCGTGGGGTTGCCGCCCCGCCCGGGGTTCCCACCCCGCCCGGGGTTCCCACCCCGGGCTATTGGGTTGTGTGAGACGATCGGAGCGGGAGGACATCTCATGCGCTCGCTGCGTCTCGTGGGCCTCGCGACCCTCGCCGTGATCGGTGTTGCCTGCCAGGCCCCCGGCCCCCCGGCTCTCCCCGGCTTCGACCTCGCCAAGGCGCGGGTGATCGATCTCTCCTATCCCTACGACGAGACGACGCTCTACTGGCCCACCTCGCCCTCGGCCTTCAAGCTCGAGGTGCTGCACCACGGCCCGACCGCGAGCGGTTACTTCTACGCCGCCAATACGTTCTGCACCCCCGAGCATGGCGGCACCCACCTCGACGCACCCATCCACTTCGGCGAAGGCAAGAACACCGTCGACGCCATCCCCCTGCGCCAGCTGCTGGCGCCGGCGGTGGTGATCGACGTCAGCGCCAAGGCCGCGGCTGACGCCGACTACCGGCTGACGGCGCAAGACGTCCGCGCCTGGGAGGCGGCGCACGGCCCCGTGCCGGCCGCTGCCATCGTGTTGCTGCGCACCGGATGGGGCGAGCGCTGGCCGGACCGCAAGCGCTACTTCGGGGACGACACCCCCGGCGATGCCTCGCACTTGCACTTCCCCTCCTTCGGCGAGGAGGCGGCCCGGCTGCTCGTCGCCGAGCGTCACGTGGGGGTGATCGGCGTCGACACGGCTTCGATCGACTACGGGCCGTCGACGGACTTCCTCGTCCACCGTCTGGCCACCGCGGCCAACGTGCCCGGCCTCGAGAACATCGCCCACCTCGACGAGCTCCCCCCCACCGGCGCCTGGGTGATCGCTCTACCCACGAAGATCGGCGGCGGCTCCGGCGGGCCGGTGCGGATCGCGGCGCTGCTGCCGAGCTGAGAGTGACACGCCGTCTACTCGCCGGCGATCGACGGCAAGTTGGCGTTCAGATAGGCGCGGACTGACTGCGCGGGATCCTCCGGTGTGCGCTCAAAGGCGCGGATTCCCAGCTTCCCGAGCTGCGTCTTGACCGTCTCGTCGCCGACGCGCACGCTCAGGCAGACGATCGGCAGCTCCTCGGCGGTGAGGCGGAGCTCCTTCCGAGCGTAGGTGCAGAGGCGCAGGCCGGTGTCGACCGAGTCGTCAAAGAAGGCCTCGTCGAGTTCACGGTGCTCGGCGACGAGATCCTCGATGCTCATCACGGCTACCGCGATGTCGACGATCGCGAGAACGAATGCCTCCTTGCCCTCCCGCACCGCCCGCAGGCGCTCGCGGGCAGCCCGTTCATTGGTGGCGAGCACCACGTCGTAGCCGCGCTCCTGAAGATCGCTCAGCAGCCATAGGATCTCCCCTACTTGGTCGTCGATCACCAGCACGGATGGCGCTTGGGTCATGGTTCTCTCCTCGCCGCCCGACTCGGCGCCGGATGGGGAAAGGTGATCCGAAAGGCGGTGAGAGCGCCGCGCTCATCGGCCACCGGCACACAGCTGACGGTTGCTTGGTGCAGAGCGAGAATTTCCCGCACCAACCACAGCCCAAGCCCGCTTCCGTGCGGCACCACCGCCTTGGCGGCCGCGGAGCGGAAGCCCCGCTCGAACAGACGCCGGCGGTCCGCCTCGGGGACCGGCAGGCCCCGGTTGGAGATCTCGAGCACCCTCCCGCCCGGCCAGTGATGGCCCCGGATGTGGACGACTGACTTCGGTAGCGAGTACTTGAGAGCGTTGTCCACCAGGTTGACCAGCACCTGCCGCAGCAGCTCCCTGTGCCCCTGCACCACCAGGTGACGGCGAAGGCTCTCATCGTCGATCTCGATCTCGATGCTCTTGGCCTTGGCCTGGGCCAGGAAGTCGAGCTTGGTCTCGATGGCGAGCTTGGCAAGAGGAACATTCTCTTGCTCGAAGGTTTCGCCGCGGAGGATCTTGTCCATGTAGGAAAGGTTGCGCACCAGTCGCGAGCACACCCGCGCCTGGCTGAGCACGTAGGGAAGGCGGTCGCGCAGCAGCTCGGGCCGGTCGACGCTGCGCTGGAAGCTCTCGAGGGTGCCCACCAAGGAACTCAGAGGCGCCTGCATCTGATGCCCCACGTTCGAGAGGTAGTCGAGGTGGAACTCGGCATCGCGCTTAAGCTGGGTGAACAGCTGATCGTCCGGCAGCAGCTGATCGGTCGGAAGATTCAGAAACCCCTGCAGTCGCACACGATCGGTCACATCGCGGTAGAAGCCTTCGACCAGCTCGCCACCTTCGCCATCAGGGATCACCCGCAGGTCCCCCTCCGCCCAAAAGGTCGTCTCGTCCCTCCGCCGTAACTTGGTCAGGAGGCGTGTGCGCTGGCCTTGCCTCCCGCGAGCCTCGGCGATGGCACGGTCACGCTGTGTCGGGTCTACGTACAGGTCGCGCCGATTGAGCTCCGTCAACTCGGCGACGGGATAGCCGGTGAAGCGGCTGTCAGTGGCGGTCGGGTTGATCGTGTGCCCTTCGCGGTCGGCCCTGGTGTAGGCGATACCCATGGCGTCGAGGGACTCGAGCAGCCGGCTGTGCTCGGCCGCTCGCCTCTCGCTCTCGGTGAGGTCGCGGGCCACCGCCAGGGTGTAGATCGTTGGCGGGTGCACGTGCGGGCGAAGCTGAATACGGAACGTCATGCTTACCGGAACACGCGCCCCGTCGGAGCGCAGCAACTCGGTACGAAAAGGCTCGCTCTCGGCCCGCCCTTGTCCACGGGCCTCGGCAAGCACCGGCCGCAGCAACTCCTGCACCCGCCGGTACTCGCCAGGGCCGTAGAGTTCCTTCACATCACGCCGCAGGATCTCCTTCTCGCTCCGGCCCAGCAGTCGCTGGAGCCCGCGGTTGGCGAGGATGAGTCTGGAGACGCTCGAGCCTCCCGAGCCCTCTCCTAGTCTCGTGATCCCAATCGCGTCCGTGGCAGAGTCAAGGATCGCTACGGCCACCTTGAGCCGAAGCCAGGCGGCAAGCTGTGGACCTGTCAGATCCGCAAAATACTGGAGCGCCGTCTCATCGGCGAAGGAGAACTGCTCACGCCCTGCAGCACGGGACATGCGCAGGACACCGAAGACAATCTCCGCGAAGCGCAGTGGAGCCGCTAGGTACTGCAGGGGCGGCGGGTCATTGGGTCTCGCTTCGGAGAACTTGGGCCCTTCCCGTTCGAGGCCGTGAGGGTGGGCAGGATCCTCTTGATCCTCGGTGTTGCGCAAGCGAAGTGCCCGTCGGCTCTCCCAGACCCAGCCGGTGAGCCCCTCACCCCGGCGGTAGACGACGTCCTTGCGCTGCCGGAGACTGGGAGAGGTGCTGGCTGCCAACAGTAGGTCCTCTTCGTCGGCGAGGAAGAGCGTCACCGTGTCTGCCCGGAAGATCTTCTTCACCTCAGCCACTAGAAAGTCGAAATTCCAGCGGTCGAGTTCCAGCTCTGACAAATTAAAGACTTCTCGAGCCAGGCTGTGGAGGCGGTCGACGCGTACCGCAGCCTCGCTTCGAGCCGCCGCCTCGATCGCGGCAACGATCAGTGGCACATGAGTCGCGATCGACGCAAGTGCTTTAGGAGCCAGCAAGGACCGTCCTAGGTGAAAGGCAAGGGCCAGCCATCCCGTCAGGTAGGTATCGCTGGCCAGACGCAGCGCGATGTAGAACGATTGCGCTGCAGTGCTACTGTCCACCAGCGGCACTGTAAACCACCCACTCTCGTCGCTAGTCGCTCTCTCGAGGCGCCGGAGGAGCACCTCCTCTCCGGAAGCGGCAGCGCCAGCAGGAACCTCACCGGCGGAGCCAGTCGCGACAAGTTCCTGGCCGGCATCAAGGACAAGCAACAGGCAGGCTGTCGCCCCGGCCTGCGCCCGGGCGCATTCGGCAATACTGCCAAGGAACTCAGGTAGAGCCTGGCGTCTTGGCCCGGCCAGCAGCTGCCGGCTGAGCAACTGGGCAAGCTGGAGAGCGCAGGGAGAAAGGCTGGTCATGGCCACTGGCGGTCAGGTGTTGGCGGTCGCCACGGCTCCCTGCTTCCGCTGAACCGTTCGCGGGGGGAAGACGCTGCCGGCCTTACTCACCTGCCGTAGGACCATCTCCCTTCTCGCCGGCGAAAGACGGCGCAGACCAGGCTTGCCTGATCCCTTCACTGCCTTGCGAGGGCTCAGCTCCGGCAGCGGGCTCAGCCGCTTGGAACGTGCGCTGATCCGGTAGGTGCCGCCGCCCTGCGGCGAGAGCCGCGGCGCGTTCAGGGTGGCGCCGGCCAGTTGCAGAAAGACCTCATCTACCGCGCCGCCACCGCTTTCGGATCGCCGTGCTGCTGCCACGAAGGCTTTCTCGAGTAACCATTGCCCCTCCGGGCCGGTGCCGATCGGGTTCAGCAGCCCCTGGGCCACGCGGAGACGGCTACGGGGCACGGTCTTCGAGGCAACGATGGCCAGCGCCGCAACACAGATCTGCTGCCGCCTCGCCTCCGCCGCCGTCTGTGACTCTGCCACTCGTCGGAGCTTTTCAAGCCGCTGCCAGACTTCCCTGCCCAAGGTCGACAATGCGTAGAACGCCGTCTCCGGATTGCCCTGGGCCGGGCGTTGAACGCGCTGCAGGAAACCCTGGGCGTGGAGACGCTCAAGCACCAAGCCGACCCCCGGGAGAGAAGGCCTCGGGTCGATCGTCAGCCTGTGCGCCACCTCCCCCCTGCGCAAAAAGACGTCCTTCTCGCACGCCAGAACCGCGAGGACCGAGCGCTCGACGGGCGAGCGCTTGGGGTCAGCCAGCCGAGCTTGGTCACGCAGCCGTTCCAGAGCCTCATCACTGGCGGCGAGGGAGCAGTAGGCCGCCTCTAGCTCAAGGGCCAAGTGCGGCTCCGGGGAGAGCTCCTGGTAGTGGGCATCGACGAACGGTCGCACGGCGAAGAGCGCCTCCAGCGCCCGCCGCGGTGCCGTGAGGTCCCCCTGAGCCACCCCGCGGGTGGCGAGGGCTTGAACCTGCTGGAGGTAGAGGCGGGCGCGGTGGAAGGAGTCCGTGCGTTCGGCCTGGGCAAGAGCAGGTGCCGTGAGAGCCTGGAGAGCCGAATCGAGATCAGCGACCAGAAAGGCGAGAGGTTCTGCTGGAGGCTCCGTCGGGGCCGGCACCAACGGCGGCGAGGCCGCCTTGGAGATGCGGCGCCCAGCAGGAGAAGAGGAGGTTGAGGTCATGGGTAGTTCTCCCGCATGAGAGGTGAGTAAGAGGCAGTTCCCTGGGCTCCCCATTCTGACCAGAACACTGCGGGGGGTCGGGTATTTCTGTTTTCTAACTGTTTCTCGCGAGAATGTCAAGCCAGGCGCCGCCACTGTCACGGCCTCCGTCCCATCCTTCCCTGCCACTGGAAGTGCGGCCCGAGGTCGACGACGAGCCCAAACTCCTCGGCCGCCTCGCCCCGCAGCAGCGCAACCCCAGTCTGCGCCGGTACCTCGTCGAGAGGCACCCAGGCCCGCTTCGGCACCCCTGCCGGCGGATGGAAGTACCGGACCTCGGGCGGCCGAGGAGCACCGTTACCTTGCAACCACCGAGCCTGGGTCGGCGGCGAGCCCGGAGCCTGAAAGCAGGCCAGGTCGAAGCTCGCGAGCAACTGCCCGGGAGCACACAGGTTGGCGGCGTTGACCAGCGCCGTAGCAACGCCGTGTAGAGAGAGATTCTCGAGCTCACGCTCGAACGGACTTGTGTCCGGGCTCATCGCCACGATCACCAAGAGGTCTGGGCGTAGTTGGCAATAGTGCTCAGTCAAGCGCGATCCCACATCGGCAATGCAGTCGGCGCAGATGGCAATCGCCACGCGGCCGAGCGGGGTCTCGAGAAGGCGCACTGTCGAGTCGTGGCGGATGCTCTCGAGAATGTTGCGCTTGAGGAAGGAAGGGCGCACCGGGAACCATTCAGCGAACCTCTCAACCTCCTTGTCGGTGACCCGAAAGAGGCCCTGCTTGTGATGGTGGAGGAGCTCCCCACCCCCCGAGTCGAGCAGCCGGCTGCGGTTGAACGGCAGCTGCGCTCCTGGCCCGCCGTGATCGACGTGGAAGCTCCCGGCGACCACTGCCAGGGGCCACTGCGAGCCCTTCCTCCCGGACTGCAAAAAGGAAACGACCTCGGCCTGGGCCACCTGGCAGACCATCAGCTCGGGGAAGACGACCAGATGGATCTCCTGCCGGGCCGCGGCAGTCAGCACCTGCCGCACGTGGCGCGCGGCCATGGCGCAATCCCGAAAGCTGTCGTCGTGGGGAGCCCGAAAGTAGCCGCCGTCCTCGCTGATGTGAAACTGCGGGTGCGAAGCGCCGGGCATGGGGCAGAGGGCAAGGCGAAAGGCCTTCAACGCTGCAGGGTCACGGTTGACCTCGCCGAGGAGCCCGGAGCCCTGACGCCTAGTCTTGGCCTGCGCGCGCTCGGCCAGCAGCGCCGAGTGAGGTGGGTTGCGGTGGATGAACAGCCGGTCGAGGACTTGCGATGGGTGCGGCGACACCGGCCGAGGAGGGCTGAGCGCGGGATCTTCCTCGGCTCGCTGGGCCCGCTGGCCCCTCAGCTGCCGCAACAGCAGCGGCCCCCCGAGCCAATGGACCACGGTACCCACCAGGGAGAATCCTTGAGCCCCGCTCAGCTCGGTGGAGCCGGGCGGCGGATCATCGTCGACGGGATCGAGACCAGAGATCTGGTCCTGGACGAAGACCAATAGGCGTTCCAGAGCAAGGTAGAAGGCCACCAGTTCCGGCGGCGCCGCTAGCTCGGCCCAACCGCGGAGGTAGGTCAGCTTTGGTGGCACAAGCGGCAAGGGAGAGTCGCGGCCCCGGTGCCCTAGCTGGCCGGCACCCAGGTCTCTCGCGAGATGCTCGGCGATGGCGAAGGCGTGGGCTGCCAGGGCCATGAGCTCACGGCAACGCCGGCGCCCGGGAGTCGCGGCCTCGTCTAGCGCGGCCTGCGCCCGGAAACGCAAGATAGTCACAGCTCCCAACAGGAGGTCTTCCACTATGCCCCTCCGCCGACCTAGGCCTTGGTGCTCCCCTCGGCCGCCCTCTTGCCGGCGGGCCACGGAAAGCAAGATGCAAATATTGAGAATTTGTAAGAATTATCGAATCTCTGTAAATATTACCAAACTCCCTGGCGCCCTGCGGAGACGGGAGGTCGCGATATCAATATCGTCCTGCCCCCCAAAGTCGGCGGTGGATCAGGCGGCCCGGTGCGGATCGTGGCACTTCTGCCGAGCCGTGGCCCTGGCCGCAAGACTGGCGAAATCCCGCGTGTCTCTCTACGATCCAGCGTGCGGAGCCGCTCACAACTCAGCCGCGACCACGCTCACGGCCAACACCGGGAGACCCGCCATGCCGAACCGCCACCGCGTCCTCGCTGCCTCGTTGCTTCTCGGCTGCCTCTTCGCCGGGGTGCCTGCGGCCGCAGCAACGCCAACCCCGATGCGCCTCCAGGGCACCTTCATCGTGGTGCGGGGGGACGCCCCGCCGGGCCAGCACCTGGTGCCCGGCGAGCGCTTCTTCATCGCCGGCGCGAGCGGCTCGACGGAGGTCGCGGTGCCGGCCGAGCTGGTCCGCGCCCTGGGCGGCCTCGGCCGCCTGGACCGCCAACCCGTCGAGGCCGTGCTCGACCTCGCCGACGGGCCGCCCGTGGTGCGTTTCCTGCGCTTGACGGCAGCAGAGGCCAGCCGCTCGGCGCTCGGCGGGGTGAGCGGCTCACAGCCGTGGGTCACTCTCGCCTGCAAGTTCTCCGACATCGCAGCCGAGCCCAAGGCCCTCTCCTACTTCCAGGACATGTACGGCGGCGGCACGCCGCGCCTCGACCACTACTGGCGGGAGCTCTCCTACGACCAGGCGAACGTCCTCGGCAGCACGGCGGCTGGCTGGTTCGTGCTGCCCCATGCGCAGTCGTTCTACGTCCCCACCCCGGGCTCGGGCACCAGTGCCAACCTCACCGCCCTCTTCAACGACTGCACCGCCGCCGCCGATCCGTTCGTCAACTTCGCCACCGCCGGCGGCTACCAGGGCATCAACCTGATGTTCAACGGCCTGCTCGATTGTTGCGCCTGGGGCGGCGGGCATTTCGCCACCCTCGACGGCATCGGCAAGACCTGGCGCACCACCTGGGACCCGCCGTGGGCCTTCGAGAACATTAACGTCACCTGCCATGAGATGGGCCACGGCTTCGGGCTGCCCCACTCGAACAACGCCGACGACGACGGCTGGCCCTACGACAATCCCTGGGACGTGATGTCGGACTCCTGGGGCTACGCCGCCACCGATCCCGGCTTCGGCACCATCGGCAAGCACACCATCTCCGCCCACATGGACCAGCTGGGCTGGGTCCCCGCCGGCCAGCGCCTCGATGCGACGGCGGACGGCAGCTGGACGATCACCCTCGATCCGCTGGCCCCGGCGACCGCCAGCCACTACCGGATGGCGCACATCGCGATCTCTGGTGGCCGCTACTACACCGTCGAGGTCCGTAGCCGCCCGGCCCCCTACGACGTCAACCTGCCGGGGTCGGCGGTGATCCTCCACGAGGTCGACCCCCTGCGCAGCGAGCCGGCCTGGCTGGTCGACCCCACGGCTGCCGACGGCGGCGACGGCGAGGGCGGGATGTGGCGGCTGGGTGAGTGCTTCGAGGACTCGGCCGAGGCGGTCCGCGTCTGCGTCGACGCGCAGGCCGGCGAGAGCTTCGTGGTCTCGATCATCAAGGGCCTCGGAGTCCCCCTCTTCGCCGACGGCTTCGAGACCGGCAATACCGCGGCGTGGAGCCTCACCGTGCCCTGAGCGCGGCCCTCGGCCGGTCGTCGGGGGTGGCGCCGGCTCAGTCGCTGCCCAGCAGCTTGAGGCCGACGACGCCCGCGACGATCAAGGCGATCGAAAGGGCGCGGCCGGGGCCCAGCGGTTCGTCGAAGAGCAGCACGCCGAGAGCCGCCGTGCCGGCGGCGCCGATCCCCGTCCACACCGCGTAGGCGCTACTGATCGGCAGTGCTCGGGTGGCGAGGCCCAGAAGCCACATTCCCAGCAGGGCCAGGGCGAGGACGATCGTCGCCGGGCCGCCCCGCGCCCAGCCGCCTGACACCTTGAGGCCGAGGGCCCAGGCGATCTCGAAGACGCTGGCGAGAAGCAACAGTCCCCAGGCGGCGGCAGGGCTCGGCGTGTAGGGCACGGCGCGGGCCTCAGTAGCCTTCGCCGTCGGCCGCCGCCTGCGCCCTACCGCGGTGCAGGCGGAAGAGGACCACAAAGTAGCCACAGGCGAGCAGCAGGCCGACCGGCCACCAGAGCAGGCCGGTGCGCAGCGCGTGCTCGCTCGCCGCGGCGTTCTCGGCGGTCAGTGAGAAGGCCGGATCGAGGCTCGACAGCAGCATCGTCGGGTAGAGGCAAGCGGCGGTCGCCGCCAGCAAGCCGAGGAGGAAGGCGGCGGAGCCGAGGAAGGCGAGGAGGTCCCGCCCGGCCCGCCGAGCGAAGAAGCTGGCGGCGAGGCCGGCCATGAAGAGGGCGGTGGAAAGCCAGGCGAGGGGCCGCCCACCGAGCGAGCTGAAGAGCGCCGGGTTGACCTGCGCCGTCACCACCGTGGCCACCAGCCAGAGCACCAGGGTCAGCGGGAAGAGCCGACCAGCCAGGGCGCGGCTGCGGGTCTGCACCTCGCCATCCGTCTTCCAAGCCAGAAAGAGCGCCCCGTGGTGGACGATCGCGACGAGGGCGAAGACGGCCACCAGCACGGTGTACCAGTCGAGGATGCCGGGGCGCGTCGAGAGGGTGAAGTCCGTGAACAGGGGCATGCCGAACCAGCCGTCCTGCCCCACGGGGACACCGCGCAACAGGTTGCCGAGCGCGGCCCCGAAGAGCACCGGGGCCGCCGTGCTGGCGAGGGTGAAGACGGTGTCCCAGAAGCCCCGCCACATCGCGTCGGCGAGATGCGAGCGCAGCTCGATCGCCACGCCGCGCAGGATGAGCGTCCACAGCACGAGGAAGATGGCCAGGTAGAAACCGGAGAGGCCAGAGGCGAGGACGCGGGGGAAGGCCAGGAAGAGCACCCCGCCGCCGGCCAGCAGCCAGACCTCGTTGCCGTCCCAGAACGGACCGATGGCGGCGAGCACCTGACGGCGCTCGCGATCCCCCTTGGCGACCAGCGGCGCGGCGGCGCCGGCCCCGAAGTCGAAGCCGTCGAAAACCACGTAGAGAGCGACCATCACGGCGGCGAGCGCGAACCAGAGCGTGTGCATGGCAGCTTCCTTCAGGCCGGCCCCGGCCGGTCGGTGGCCGGACGGAGTGAGCGCGGGCCGTGACTGACCTCGTGCCAGACGAGGAAGACGAAGAGCAACCCGAGCACCAGGTAGAGACCGGCGAAACCAAGGGTGGTGAAGAGCGTCGAGCCACCGTGGACGGTCGGTGAGCCACCCTCGGCCGTGCGGTAGAGCCCGTAGAGCAGCCACGGCTGGCGGCCGAGCTCGGTGGTCATCCAGCCGGCCGTGGTGGCGATGTAGGGGAAGGGGAAGGCGAGCATCAGCACCCAGAGCAAGCCGCGGCTGGCAAGCAGCCGGCGCCGCAGGAGCTGGAGCGTCGCCACGGCCATCAGCAGGATGAAGAGTGTGCCGAGGCCGACCATCACATGGAAGCTGTAGTAGAGCAGCTCGACGTTGGTGGGCCACTCCTCACGCGGGAAGTCCGCCAGGCCGCGCACCGGGGCCGAGAAGTCCCCATAGGCCACCCAGGAGAGCACCGAGGGGATCTCGATCGGGTTGTCGAGGCGGAGCGCCGCGACGTTGGGCTGGCCGATCATCACGATCGGTGCGTGGGCGCCGCTCGCGAAATGCCCTTCCATCGCCGCCAGGGCCACCGGCTGGTGGGCGGCGACCATCTGGCCCTGGACGTGGCCGGTGGGTGCCGCGACCAGCAGCGCCGATACCAGGCCGGCGACCACCCCGACCCGGAGGGACACCGCCGCCGGCGCCGAGTGCTCCTGGCGCAGCAGCCAGAACGCCCCCACGGCGCTCATCACGAACGAGGCGGTGACCACGGCGGCCATCATCGTGTGGGCATACTGCGCGAGGGCCCAGGGGTTGAACAGAAACTCAGCCAGCCGGGCGACCTGCAGCGAGCCGTCCGGGGCCGTCTCGTAGCCCACCGGGTGCTGCATGAAGGCGTTGGTGGTGACGATGAAGTAGCCGGAGAGCCAGCTGCCGACGAAGAGGGCGACGGCCGCCGCCAGGTGCCAGCCGCGGCTGAGCTTGCGCTCACCCCAGACCAGAGCGGCGAGGAAGCTCGATTCGAGGAAGAAGGCGAAGATCCCCTCCATCGCTAGGGTCTGGCCGATCACCCCACCGGCGTGCGCGGAAAAGCGCGCCCAGTTGGTGCCGAACTGGAACTCCATGGGGACGCCGGTCACCACCCCCATCGCGAAATTGAGGCCGAAGATGCGCACCCAGAAGCGCGCCGCGTCGTCCCAGCTGGTGTCCGCCGGGTGGCTCTTCAGCCGGCGCAGCGCACCGACCTTCAGGATGACGATCAGCAGCGCCAGCCCCATCGTGAGCTGGGGGAAGAGGTAGTGGTAGGTGACCGTGAAGCCAAACTGCACACGGTGCCAGAACAACGGATCGCTCACGAAACCTCCCAACGTCGCCAGGGAGCACGACGGCTTGATCGTCTCACGCCCGCGCAGTGCCTGGCTACCGGCAACAAGCCGCCGCTTCCATTTGAACTACGACGCAGTTATTATCGCGCCGTGCCCGAGAACCTCGGCAACTTCGAGAAGCTCCTCCTCCTCGCCGTCGCCCGCCTGGAGAACGCCTACGGCGTGCCGATTCGCCAGGAGATCGAGGGCCGCACCGGTCGTGCGATCTCCGCTGGCGCCGTCTACACCGCCCTCGACCGCCTCGCGGCGCGCGGCCTGGTGAGCTCCGAGCTAGGCGCGCCGACACCCGTCCGCGGCGGCCGGCGGACCCGCCTCTACCGGCTGACGGCCGCCGGCGAGGCGGCCTTGCAGCGCAGCTTCGAGGAGCTGCGCCAGATGTCTCAGGGCCTGGAAGCGAGGTTCCGCCTCTCATGAAGCCGCCTGCACTCGCCGTGACGCTGCTGCGCCGCCTGATCCGTGACCCGCAAGCCCTCGAGGTCGTCCTCGGCGACCTCGAGGAGGAGCTCACGAGCCACCTCGCCGCCGGCCGCAGCCGGCCCGCAGCCCGGCTCTGGTTTTGGCGCCATGCTCTGGCCTCGATCGTCGCCTGCCGCTCCCTCGGGCGCGGAGCGCGGCGAGCGAGCGCGGGTTCGCCTTGGCTCCGCGGCCCGGGCTGGGGCCAGGACCTCCGCCACTCGCTGCGCCTGGCCCGCCAGGCCCCGAGCTTCACCGCCGTCAGCCTGCTGACCCTCACCCTCGGCCTCGCCGGGGTGATCACCGTCAGCGCGCTGCTCGCGGCCATCCTCTGGCGGCCCCTGCCCTACACCGAACCGGACCGCCTGGTCGCGGTGGGCGACGGCGTCGGCGGCAGCGACTTCGGCAACACCGGCTACGCGACCTGGTTCGACTGGCGGAAAGAGAGCCGCTCCTTCGCGGAGCTGGCGATCCTGCGCGGCTGGGGGACGACCCTCGTAGGCGACCGCGCCGAGCAGCTGCCAGGCGTGCGGGTGAGCTCCAATCTGCTGCCCATGCTGGGCGTCGAGCCGGCCCTCGGCCGCGGCTTCCTCCCCGCGGAGGACCAGCCCGAGCACCGCTTCGTCGTGCTGTTGACCGATGGCCTCTGGCGGCGCAGCTTCGGCGCCGATCCGGGCGTCCTCGGGCGCCGCATCGACCTCGGCGGCACCTCCTTCGCAGTGGTCGGCGTGCTGCCGGCGAGCTTCGACAGCCTGGTCTTCGACAGCCTCTACCGGCGGCCGGAGATCCTCGCTCCCGTGGGCTACGACCCCGCGCAGCCCTGGGCCTGCCGCAGCTGCCAGCACTTGAAGGTGCTCGGCCGCCTGCGCGCCGGTGTCAGCCCGGCGGCGGCCCAGGCCGATCTCGCAGCGATCCAGGCTCGCCTGCGCGCCGACTTCCCGCTGGACTACGCCAGCGCCAACATCATCGTCGAGCCGCTGGCGACCACCCTGCTGGGCACTGCGCGGCCGGCCCTCTGGGTGCTCTTCGCCGCCGTCGTCCTGGTGCTCGCCATCGCCTGCGCCAACGTCGCGAGCCTGCTCCTCGCCCGTAGCGCGGAGCGCCGGCGTGAGGTCGAGATCCGCGCCGCCCTGGGCGCCCCGCGCGGCCGCTTGCTGCGCCAGCTGCTCACCGAGGCGGGATTGCTCGCCGGCGTCGCGGCCGGCCTCGGCACCGGCCTCGCCTGGCTGGCGCTGCAGCTGATCGTCGAGCACTCGCCGGCCCGCCTGCCCCGCCTCGGCGAGGCGACGATCGACCTCCGCGTCCTCGCCCTGGCCGTCGGCGTCACGGCCCTCACCGCCCTGGCGAGCGGCCTCGCCCCCGCCATCGGCCTGTCGCGGGCCAGCGGTAGCGAGCTGGCGACCGGCGCCCGCGCCGCCGGCAGTCGGCGGCGCGCCGGCGGCCGCCGCCTCCTGGTGGTGGTCAACGTCGCACTCGCCTTCGTCCTCCTGGTCGGGGCCGGCCTGATGCTGCGCACCGTCGAGCGCCTGCTACGAGTCAAGCCGGGTTTCGAGCCCAAGGGGGTGCTCACCGCGCAGCTCACCTTCCTCGGCCAGCGCTTCGCAGACGACGCGCCCACTCATGCCGCGATGGAAGAGGTGCTGCAACGGGTCCGCGCCCTCCCCGGCGTCGAGGCGGCGGCCCTGGCCAGCCAGGTCCCGCTTGGCGGCAACTTCGACGGCCAGGACGTCGAGGTCGAGGGCAGGCCGGTACAGCGGGTGGAGGACGCCTTCTCCCTCCAGCGCTACACCGTTACCCCTGGCTACTTCGCGGCCCTTCGCCTGCCTCTCGAGCGCGGACGACTGCTGACGGCAGACGACACCGCAACCAGCCCGCCCGTGCTGCTCGTCGGCGCCAGTGCGGCGGCAAGGCTCTTCCCGGGTGAGGACGCGCTCGGCAAGCGGCTCCGCTTCGGGGCCCCGGACGCGCCCTGGCGAACGGTCGTGGGGATCGTCGGCGACGTGCGCCACCGGACGCTCGCCAGCGAGGCCCTGCCCGCGATGTACCTGCCCGCCAGCCAGGGGCCGGGCCGCGCCGTGACCCTCGTGGTGCGCGCCCGCGGCACCCAGGAGGCGCTCCCCTCCCTCGCGCCGGCCATCCGCCGCGAGGTGGCGGCCGTCGCCAGCGAGGTCCCCGTCTCGGGCTTCGCACCCTTGCTCGGCCTCGCCGCGGGCACGGCAGCCCGCGAGCGCTTCACCTCGGCCCTCCTGAGCACCTTTTCCTCTCTCGCCCTGCTCCTCGCCACGGTCGGCCTCTACGGCCTCGTCGCCTTCCTGGTCGAGGCCCGCCGGCGCGAGATGGGGATCCGCCTCGCCCTCGGTGCCCTCTCGCGGGACATCGCCCGCCTGGTCCTGCGACCGGGCCTCGGCCTGCTCGCCGCCGGGCTCGCCGCCGGCTGGCTCATCGCCTCCCTCGCCAGCCGCCTCCTGGCGAGCCAGCTCTTCGGCATCGCGCCCCACGACCTCGCGACCTACGCCGACATCACCCTCCTCCTCCTCGCCGCCGGCCTCCTCGCTCATGTCGTCCCCCTCCGCCGCGCCTGCCGCGTCGAGCCCACCGTGGCCCTGCGCGGGGAGTGAGCGGGAGGGCGGGAGGGCGCCCCAGAAAGGAAGGGAGAGGGAAGGCAAATAGGGCTCCTGACCGGGCGACGAGGGAAAAATGCCAGGCCGGTCCGTCTCAGGCTGCGAGACGAGCCGGCATGGTCACCGCACCCACCTCCGCAGCCCCTCTGTTTCCAGCCAGGCCCCGGCGTGGGCATGGTAGCGTGCCGGAACTTCTTCGTAGCTTCGCCGACACGATGCCAGTCCGGCTGCCGCGCCGGGTAGTACCCGGTACCCTGCCCTGGCTCGCGCCCGGGGCGCTCGCGCTCGTTGCGCTGCTCGCGGCGCTGACGGCGGGGCTGCGCGCCGACCGGTCAACCCCGCAAGGAGGGCAGAGTGCCGCGCGCCTGGGCCGCTGGGTCGGCGAGGTGGCCGCCGTGCCGCCGAGCGGGGACAGCAGCGCCCAGGCGGGCGCTCCCAACGCCGCCCCCGCCTTGCGCCTGGCCGAACCGACCTGGCCGCGTACCCTCGAGATCGCTCAAGGGAGGCTCACCAAAGCCCTGGCAGCGACGCCCGACGATCCGGCGCTGCACTCCGACCTTGCGCTCGTCCTGCTGCGCAGCGCCGATCCGCGCGACCGGGGCAACGCAATGCTTGCCGCCGCCGAGGAGCTCGAGATCGCCGCCGAGCTGGTCCGCCGCGGCGACGCTTCCGACGCACTGCAGCGCACCGTCCTCTACAACCGCGCGCTCCTCCTCACCGACCTCGGCCTGCGCGAGCAAGCGCGCGCCGCCTGGCAAGCGCTCCAGGGGCTCGGTGCTGCGGACCTCGCCGGGGAGATCGCGAGCGCTCAGCGTGCCCTGGCCCAACCGACGACCTTCGAGAGCTGGCAGGCTGGCGGCCAGGAGCTGCTGCTCGCCGCGGCGCGCCGTGGTGACGCCAGTGCCAGCACTCGCCTCACCCGGCGCTACACGACGCTGGCGTTCACCTGGCTTGCCGAAGAGCTCCTCCCCGCCTGGGCCGCCGCGCAGCAGGCGAACTCTGGAGGTGGCGAGGTACTGCCCACTCTGACGACCCTCGCAGGTGCGGTCGCCAGCACTCTTGGCGACCACAGCGTCGCCGACACCTTGGCCGCGTTCCAGGTCGGCTCGCGCCGCGAGCAGGACGACTTGCTCTCCGGCCTCGTCGCCTTTGGCCAGGCCATGCAGGCCTATCGCAGCTACGGCGACGACGGCAAGGACGCCGTCCTCGCGCAGGCCGCCAATCGGCTCGCCGCCGCCAAAGCGCCGCTCGCCGGCTGGGCTCGCTTCTACGCCGCTGTGGGGCTCCACCGCTCCCGCCCCGACGAGGCCGATCGCGCCTTGGCGGGCCTCGCCGCGGCGACCGACGCCGGCCGCTACCCGGCGCTCGCCGCCCGCCTCGAGCAGATGCTGGGGACCAACGGGAGCATCCAGAACGACCGCGAGCAGGCGCTCCCGCACTATCGTCGCAGCCGCCAGCTCTACCTCGCCACCGGCGAGGAGGCCTACGCGGCCTTCGCCCAGCTGCTGATCGGCGAGGCGGAGTTCCAGCTCGGCAACCCCCGAGCCGCCTGGAACGCCCGGCTGGCCGCGTTGCGGGCGGTCAGCGCCTGGGGCGAGCCGTCCCGCCTGCATGGCTTGCTGTATTCGACCCTCGAGCAGCTCCTGCGCGAGGACCGCTTCGGGGCCGCCCGCCCGTGGCTCGCCGAGCTGCAGGCCAACGCCGAACGCTGGGGCGCACCCATCGCCATCGCCGAGGCCGCGCTGCAGGCCGGTCGCCTCGCTGCCGCCGAGGGGCTGCAGGCGGAAGCCGCCGCACACTTCGAGCGTTCTTACCGTGCGGCCAGCTCGATCGGCAGCCAGGCCTTGCGCACGCGGACCCTCGGCACCCTCGAGCTCTACCAGGCCGAGAGCCAAGGGCCGGCCGAGGCAGGCCTGGCGCGGGCGGGGCTCGAGGTGGCGCGGCAGAGCATGCTGGCCGTGGGCTATCGCTACCAGCTGCCCCGCCTCGACGCCGAGCTTGGCCGCGCCGCGCTGCGCCAGGGCGACACGGCCGGCGCCGAGGCCGCCCTCGCCGAGGCCCTCGCCGAAGAGGAGGAGGTCCGCCGCCGGATCGGCAACCCGGAGCGGCGGATCGAGGCTTTCGAGCAGGTGCAGGCGCTCTTCGACGGCCTGCTCATGCTCTCTCTCGACCGCCGGGGCGGCGACGACGACGCCTTCCGCTACGCCGAGCGCTCGCGCTCGCGCCTGGTGCTCGACCAGCTGTCGCCGCACGACGACGGCCCTGCCACCGGGCCCGTCGACCTCGAGCGCCTGCAGGCCGAGATACCGCCTGGCGTCACTCTCGTCGAGCTGGCCGTGCTGCCAGAGCGCCTGGTCGGCTGGTCGGTCGAGCACGATCACTGGGAGCCCTTCGAGACCGCCATCCAGGCCCAGGAACTGGCGCAGAAGGTCACCGAGCTCAGCCGGCGCGTTCGCCTCGATGCCACGGCAGAAGATCTCAAGCCCCTCGCGGCGGAGCTCTGGCGACTGCTCCTGGAACCCGTCGCCGGACGGCTCGCCCCAGGGCAGCCGCTGGTCCTCGTCCCTGACCGCTACCTCGGCCGCCTGCCCTTCACCCTGCTCTTCGACCCCACACGGCAGCGCTTCCTGGTGGAAGATCATCCGCTCGCCGTGGCCCCCAGCGCCTCGGCCTACCTCGCCCTCCGACGGCGCCGGAGGAGCGAGCCCGCGCCGAGCTCGGTCCTCGCCGTGGGCGCAAACAACCCCACCGCGCGGACGCTCGATCGCGTCGCACCGGAGGCTGCAGGAGTCCGGGCCCTCTATCCCGCTGGCCGGGCGCTGCGCGGCGAGGACGCCACGCAGGCGGCCTTCACCGCTGCCGCCGCGGGTGCCGAGGTGCTTCACTTCGCCGGCCACAACGTGGAGGACGCGCTCGCCCCCCTGCGCTCGCGGCTGCTCTTCGCGCCGGCCTGGGAGGGCGACAGCGGCGCCCTGACCGCCCGCGAGATCGCCAGCCTCTCTCTGCCGCACACCCGCCTGGCCGTGCTCGCCGCCTGCCGGGCCTTGAGCGGCGACGCTCCCGGCCGCGAGGTGCTTTCCGGCACCGCCACGGCCTTCCTCGCCGCCGGCGTCCCCGCCGTCGTCGCCAACCTCTGGGACAGCGACGACGCCACCACCCCCGAGCTGATGCTCGTTTTCCATGCCAACTTCCGCCGCGGCCTCAGCCCTAGCGAGGCCCTCCGGCGGGCTCAACTTGACCAACTCCGTTCCCCCACCCCCCTCGCCGCGCGCCACTGGGCCGGCTGGGAGGTGGTGGGGGCGGAGTAGAGAGAGGAGAAGGGAGGATTTGCAGATGCCGATGGACTACACGTTCGAGATGGTCTTCACCGGGCTGTGCGCGTTCTCGTTCGATGAGAAGGGAGCGACGGTGTACCTGGTGAACGCGACGAGGAACGGTCGCTTCCAGAAGGACAAGAACCTCGGAAAGACGCAGTGGCCGTACCCACACCTCCCTCGTCTTTCCTACCTGATGAACCAGCAGGTGCGTAGCGGTGGCAAGTTTCGCCAACCGAACCAGGTGTTCGCCAGCGCCGAAGGAGGCGAGAACGGCATCTGTTTTGTCGAGGGAGAGGAGCTGTCGCTCGTTCTGCCAGGATCTGCCAAGTGGGTTCCTCCGAACGTGGCGAGTATTCCTTCCATCTCGACCCTGGGTGCGGCGCCCTTGAGCCCTCTCCTACAGGCCAGCCTACCGAACCAGGCAGTGACGACGCGCCTCCGCATCGAAAGCGGGGAATTCTCTATCCTTACCGTGGCTAGAGCCGGCCTTCAGGAGCTGCAGTTCGACATGAGGACAATCGCGAGCGCATCCCAGACTTCGGGGAAGGCGAGCTTCACCATGGCCGACCTGCTCATCCTGCGCGTCCCGCACCTGACCGATGCGATGGAGGTCGTCTCTACATCTCATGAGACTGTGAGGCTTCGCCCTGATCGAGAAGAGCCAGACGGCGTGGCGCGCACGCCTGTTCGAGTGAACCTCAGCAACTACCACGAAACCTACGAACCTCAGCGCGTCATCGGCTACGACTTCCTGTGGCTGTACGAACTCCTCGCCTTCCAAGGCAAGAAGCCCAACCGCAAGCAGCTACCGATCCCTGTCGCGATCAATGGGACTGGCGGCTTCACTGGCTCGAGCGGCGTTTGTCCGCCCATTCGGACCTAGGAGACTACCCATGAGAGAGGTCATTCAGAGCTATTCAAAGTACGCCAGCGAGGCTCTTCTCTCCGGGGGAGACGATACGGCGAGTGTCCTCCGCGAGTTGAAAGCTCGTGCTGGCGACCGCATTGCCATACCGAGGGTCATCGACGCGAAAGATCTCCCCGCCTTTCGCGGAGTCGTCATGGCCCTCGCGAAGGGGAATGGTTCCTACCTTCGGCAGGAGACGCTGCGCTTCTCGTCCGTGGTGGCACTGACCGAGGATCGAGATCCGCAAACGGTAGTCGCCTCAGGCGTTCTCATCAGTCCAGATGTGGTTCTTTCAGCAGGGCACGTGCTGGACGAAGCGAGTGTCGCCTGCGGCTGGTACAACGAGAACGGTGGTGGCATTCGGCAGTTCCACCTTTCCGGGGGCCCAGAACGCGAGCCCTCCTACGGAAGCCAGGGGCCCTTCTTCAACGACCTTGTCCTGTTCCGCCTTTCGGCGCCCGTCCGCGAGGAGATCTACCCGATCGCTACGAGTGCCGAGATCGATCAGCGAACGCAGTTCCGCTTCGTGGGCTACGGCAACGACGCCAACGGATCGTGGGGTAAGAGAAAAACTTTCTGCGTCAACAAATTGCAGGGACCTCCAAACGGCACGAAATGGTATCCAGACCGAGAGTTGGAAGTCACGGATTCAATCGGAGGCGTGGGTGCTATCTGCGAGCGGGACAGCGGCGGCCCGCTCCTCATCGAGCTCGGCGAGAAGTTCCTGCTGGCCGGGATCGTTTCTCGTCGAAACGATCCTAACCAGGCGGTCTGCGGCGAAGGTAGCCTGGCCGTGCGTCTCGATGTGTTCGCTACCAGCTGGATCGATCCCGCAATCAAGAGACTCGGGGGCCAGCCGCGGCCCAAGTAGGCACTATCCCCCGTCGTGGCCGCTGAGCCCAAATCCCGATCAAGGGGCGGGCACGGGGGCCCGCCTCTACATCACGGTTCCTGGGTTCACGTCGGGCCGTCTGCCAAGACCAACTTGCCCGTTTCTACTGTAGGGGCGGCCCTCCGTGGCCGCCCGGATCCGACCGCGGAATTACCCTGTCACTTCGACGCCCTTCCAGAAGGCCACGCGGCCACGGACCTCGGCGGCGGCGGGTTTGGGGTCGGGGTAGAACCAGGCGGCATCGGGGTTCTCGCGCTCGCCGGCGACGACGGTGTAGTAGCTGGCCGTGCCCTTCCAGGGGCAGACGGTGGTCGTCGCGCTAGGCCGGAAGTGCTCGCGGGCGAGGGACTCTGGCGGGAAGTAGTGGTTGCCCTCGACGACCACGGTGTCGTCGCTCTCGGCGAGGGTGGCGCCGTTCCAGGTTGCTTTCATGACTGGCCTCCCAAGATGGGTGACGGTCAGGCGATGGCCGGGATGACTCAGCTGGCGGTCAAGCCTCCGCCTCGAAAACATCCTTGGGCACTCCCGACTGGCGGATGATTGATCGCAGCGTGCCGATGCGGAGCTCGCGGTGCAGCGGCACGGGAACCGTGGTGGTGGTCTCGTCGTGGGCTCGTTGCATCACCGCGTGGCTGCCGCGACGACGAACTTCGGTGAAGCCGAACAGTCGGAGGATCTGGCAGACCTCGGCCCCGGAGAGGGGTCTCAGCCTACCCAACCGCCACGTCCAGATGGGTGATGTAGACCTCCGAGCGCAGCCGCCGAGCCACCTCGGAGGGCGACGCCGTCTCGAAGAAGAGCTCCACGGCCTCGGCCAGGTTGCGCCGCGCCTCTTCGATCGACGCGCCCTGGCTGGCTACGTCCAGCTCCGGGCAAAGAGCCACGAAGCCGTCCTCTTCTCGCTCGATGATGGCAGTGAGCTGCCGCGTCTCGCTCACGGAGACCTCCTTGGCCAGGCACCCGATCCGCACGATGGATCGATCGGGCATCGGTACCAAACTGGGGTCAGTATGCCACGCACCCACCCGACGCCCGCCAGCGCCTGGGCGGCGGCGCCTCGAAACCTCAAGCCCGCCGCCGCGTTTCTTTCTCCAGCGATTCAACCTCAGGGAGAGCCCATGTCGAAGACGACGATCGCCCTCACCCTCGTCCTCACCAGCGCGCTCACGGCCTGCGCCGGCGCCCCGCCGCCGGCCCCTGCCGGTCGCGCCGGCACCACTGCTCCCACCGCCGTCTTGGCGCTCAAGCCCTACATCGCCAACCTGCGCACGATCGAGGTGAAGGTGGGCGGTGAGAGCCAGCCCTTCCTGCTCGACACCGGCGGCGGGTTCACCATCCTCACCCCCCAGCTGGCCCAGCGGGTGGGCTGCCAGGCCTTCGGGCGCCTGACCGGCTTCCGCCACAGCGGCGAGCGGCTGGACACCGAGCGCTGCGGGCCCGTGGACCTTGAGATCGGCGGCCAGCGGATCGCGACCGAGGCGGCGATCTTCGACCTCATGAGCCTGCTCCAGGGCGCGCCGGAGGTCGGCGGCATCGTTGCGCTGCAGACCTTCGAGCCGCTCCCGTTCACGCTCGACCTGGCGAAGAACCAGCTTCTTCTGGAGACGCCCGCCAGCCTCGCGGCGCGGGTGCGCGGCGCCACCGAGCTCAGGGTGCGGCCCTCCCGCCAGTCCGGCGGAGCCTCGCTCGATCTCTTCGTGGCCGTCCGCACACCGCGGGGAGACATCTGGCTGGAGCTCGACAGCGGCAACGTGGGCCCGGTGATCCTCAGCCCCCACGCCTGGAGGCAGCTAGGGAACGCGCCGCCCGCGGCGGGCAGCCAGGAGATCGACCTCGACTTCCACGGCCTGGGCAAGGTCGCCGTCGAGGCCGTGGCGCGGGACACCATCTACGACGGCCTGCTCGACGCGACGTTCTGCGAGCACCATGTGCTGAGCTTCGACCTCGCCGCCCTGCGCGCCTGGGCGAGGCCGAACGGCTAGCAGCCCTTGGTTCTCGTCCTGGCAGGGTATCCTCCGGGGCAACCGCCCGGAGGTCTCCATGCGTCGTCTCTTGCAGCTCACCGCGCTCGTCGTCGCCCTCCTCGCCGCTCTCCCGCTTCGGGCTGAGCCGGAGCCGCTCACCGTCGTCCGTGCCGGCCGGCTCGTCGACGTCGAACGCGGCGAGGTGCTGCGCGACCGCTTGATCGTGATCCGTGACGAGCGCATCGAGGCCATCCTGCCGGGCTCCGCACCGCTCCCCGCCGGTGCACGGGTGATCGATCTCTCGGCCTCGACGGTGCTGCCAGGGCTGATCGACTGCCACACCCACCTGGTGGGCGACGTCCAGGGCGCGAGCGCCGCGGCGCCCCTCGAAAGCTCGGCGGCTCGCGACGCCCTGCTCGGGGTGCGCCACGCCAAGGAGACTCTGCTGGCCGGCTTCACCAGCGTGCGCGACGTGGGCACCTACCGCGCCTTCGTGGACGTGGACTTGAGGAACGCCATCGACGACGGCACCGCGCCCGGCCCCCGCATGCAGGTCGCCGGGGCCTACGTCACCGTCTCCTCCGGCGGCGGCGAGGTGACCGGCATCGCCCACGACGTGGTGCTGCCCGCCGAGATGCGGGCGGGCGTCGCCAACTCGCCCTCCGAGGTCCGCCAGCGGGTCCGCGAGCTGCTCAATGGTGGGGCCGACTTCATCAAGGTGATCGCTACCGGCGCCGTGCTCACCGCCGGCACCCAGCCGGGTGTGCAGGAGATGAGCGAGGAGGAGATCCGGGCGGCCGTCGAGGAGGCGGCGAAGTTCGGCACTTTCGTGGCCGCCCACGCCCACGGTGCGGCGGGCATCAAGGCGGCGGTGCGCGCCGGGGTGCGCTCGATCGAGCACGGCTCGCTCGTCGACGACGAGGGCATCCGGCTGATGAAGGAGCACGGCACCTGGCTGGTGGCGGACATCTGGAACGGCGACTACATCAGCCGCGTGGGCCGCGAGCAGGGCTGGCCCGCCGAGGTGCTGCGCAAGAACGACGAGACCACCGAGGCGCAGCGCCAGGGCTTCCGCAAGGCCGTCGCCGCCGGGGTGAAGATCGCCTTCGGCACCGACAGCGGCGTCTACCCCCACGGCCTCAACGCCGCCCAGCTGCCGGTGATGGTGCGCTTCGGGATGACGCCGATGGCGGCCCTGCAGGCGGCGACGATCCGCGCCGCCGAGCTGATGGGCTGGCAGGACCGCGTGGGCTCGATCGCCCCCGGCAAGCTCGCCGACCTGATCGCCATCCAGGCCGATCCCCTCGCCGACCTCGCAAGCCTCCAACAGGTCGCTTTCGTGATGAAAGGCGGGCAGGTGGTGAAAGGGCCGTAGCCGCCGGCCTCGAAGATACAGTCGACCTCGACAGTACAGACAAACTGCCCTACGATACAGACGCCATGGCCACACTTGCTCTTCCCCTCACTGAGCCGCCGGCAGCCGACCGTCGCCGGAAGAACCTCTACGTTGACCAGCGGAAGATCGAACGGGTGAAGGCCGCCCTCGGCGCCGCGACGGAGACGGAGGCGATCGACCGGGCCCTCGACATCGCCGCGGACTTCGCCGCCTTTGAGGCGGAGGTCGACCAGGGCCTCGCAGCTCTCGTGGGTCAGGGTGGGTTCGCGGATCCCTTCGCCGACGAGCCGCGGTGACCTTCCTCCTCGACACCAACGTCTACATCGACGCCTTCAACGACCCTGACCTCGGCGCCGGGCTGCAGCGCTTCCATCGTGATCGCCTGGGGCGCATTCTCCTCAGCCAGGTCGTCGCCTTCGAGCTGCTCGTGGGGGCCCGTGGGGCGAAGGAGGTCGCCGGGGTGCGGAAGGCCCTGGTCGAGCCCTTCACCCGTCGGCGGCGCCTCCACGTTCCTGCGGCGTCGACCTGGGAGCTGGCCGCCGAGATCGAGCGGCGCCTGCGTCGAGAGGGGGGCTTCGCGGCCAGCCTCGCCCGCCGGAGTTTCGGCCACGATCTGCTGCTCGCCGCCTCGGCACGAGAGCTCGGAGCCACGCTGATCACCTCGAATCGGCGGGACTTCGAGGTCCTCGCCCGGGTGATCGACCTCAAGCTTGCGGCTCCCTGGCCCAAATAGCCTTCCAGACCCCCTCGCCGATCTCGCGAGCCTCGAGGAGGTCTCCTTCGTCATGAAGGGCGGGCAGGTGGTGAAGGGGCCGTAGGGAGCCGAGCCAGCGTTCCCGACCCTACCGAGGGCCGACCTGTCACACCGATGCCCGACCCTGGCACGTCACTTCTTGCTCCCATGGGCACTCTTCTCGGGGGCAAGGAGGATGCGATGAGGCTCCGACGCGGTACCGCCACCCTGGCCGTGGCCCTGCTGCTGACGGCAGGCGGACCCAGGCAGCTGCTGGCGCAGAGTAGTACCGACGGCCCCACCCAGCCGCAGGTGCTACGGAGCTCCCCCAGCCGGCTGCCAGCCTCCGCAGTACCCGGCTCGACCGCCGAGCGGCGGGCCGCCTGGGATGCCCTCAGCCCGAAGGAGAAGGAGCAGAAGCTCGCCGAGTTCGCCAAGCGAGTCGGTGCCGTGGTCGACCAGGCGATCGCGGCCCGCCGGAACCAGCCGGCGAGAGCACGCCCACAGCGCATCCTCGGCCAAGCCTCCGGTGGCGTCTACACCCTCCCGGCCCCGGCCGAAGAGGGTGCGCGGCTCTCCTTCACTGCCCCCTCGCAGCTCCCGATCGACCCCTGCTGGGAGGTCTATTGCGGCGGCAACGAGCCACCCGAGGTGTCGGCCTCGGCCTCGCCGAGCCAAGGGCCGGCCCCCTTGACCGTTCAGTTCTCGAGCTGGGCCTTCGACCCCGACGGCTCGGTGACCAGCGTGGTCTGGAGCTTTGGCGACGGCGCTTTCGCCTACGACTTCTACCCCACCCACACCTATGCCGCGGCTGGCACCTACTATGCCGAGGTGACGGTCACCGACGACCAGGGCGCCTCCGGCTGGACCTCGGTGGTGATCACCGTCGGTAGTGGAGGCGGCAACCAGGCACCGAGCGTGAGCCTTGGCGCCTCAACCCTCGCCGGTTCGGCGCCACTCAGCGTCTCGTTCAGTGCCGCCGCCACGGACCCCGATGGCTGGATCACCTCCTACTCGTGGAGCTTCGGGGACGGCAGCTCGGCCGCCGGCTCCGCTGCGCAGTCCCATGCCTATTGGCAGCCAGGAAGCTACACGGTCAGCGTGACCGTCAGTGACAACAACGGGGCCACCGCCACGGCCTCGGTGGCTCTGCAGGTGAGCGGTGCGAGCGCCGATGCCGACCAGGACGGCCTCGATGACGGCCTCGAAGCCCAGCTCGCGACGGGGTTCATGCCGATCTTCCACGTCTCCGCCGGCGAGCAGGCTGGCACCGGCTTCGCGACCTTCCAAGACGCCTCCAGCCTCCAGATCCAGCAGAACCTGCCGCCGGTGCCGCCGGCAGTCCACTGGCGGGTCACCCCGCTGTTCGTCGCCACCGTCAATGGGGTGCCCCAGCAGTTTCTGCAGATCGACTACCTCACGGTGTGGAACCGTGACGACGGCCTCGAGATCGGCAGTGTCTGCCGCTTCAATGCCGCGATCCTTGGCGGCTTGATCGGCTTCAGCCTCGTCTCCGTTCTCGATGGCTTTGGGCCGCATGACTTCGACCCGGAGCGCTCGGCGGTCCTCGTGGCGGCGCCGCTGGGAAGCGCCGGCGATCCAGCCGCCTACCGCTCACTCTCCTACTACCTGGCCTCCCACGAAGGGAGCTTCTTCGACCACAGCATCTACCTGCCACCGCCCTTCCCGCTGCCACCCGGCAACCACGCCCTGCTGTGGCATTCGCGCTCGAAGCACGCCACCTACGAGGGCAATCCGGACTACTTTCCGCTCGTTCCCGGCTGGCTGATCGACATCACCTACTTCGCCATCGAGGATTTCTACTGGGCAGACCAGATCTCCTGGTGGAACTACCTGATCTACCTCTCCATCGCCGACTCCGTGTTCTTCTCCTGCGTCGTCGAGCACTTCTCCGAGCAGGGCGGCTTCTCGCCCGGCCTCAGCCTCAATGTCGGAGAAAACGGCCGACCGCTCAACGGCTCGAGCTGGATTGCCGACGAGCAGATCGCGGCGAAGCTGCAACCGCTGTGGGTCCTGGTCCCCTAGTCAACCGGTCGGGACCAGCGCAACGCCGCAACGAGAACGCCCGACCCGGGTCCACCCGGCCCAGGTTGGGCCTGGACAGCCAGGGGGTTCGAGGGTAGCATCTATGCCATAAAAGCATAGGAGAGCGCCCATGCTATGCCCATCCTCTCGGCTTCCTCACGCTCGGTGTCTGCCCGCTCTGCGGCTCGGTCTCGCCCTCTTGCTCGCTGCTGTGGCCTTCCCGGCGACGGCGGCCTGGGTGCCGCTCGGCCCGCCGGGGGGTCCGGTGTCGGTGATCACCGTCGACCCCACCGACCCGCAGAGGGTCTACGCCGCCTCCGTCGGCAGCGGTCTCTTCCGCAGCACGAACGGCGGTGAGAGCTGGCACCCGCTCTCGTCCGGGCCGCGCGGCGAGGTCTATCCCGCGGCGCAGCTCGTGGTCGACCCTGCCGAGCCGCAAACGCTCTACCTGCGCACCACCAGCCTGCAGGTCTACAAGTCCACCGATGGCGGCGTCGGCTGGCGGGAGATCGGCAGCCAGCTTCCGAACGAGGGGCACTCGGCCTGGGACCTCAGGCTCGACCCGCGTGACCCCTCCCGCGTCTGGATCGGGACCTTCGACGGCCCCTACCGCAGCGTCGATGGTGGCGAGACCTTCACGCCGACGCCGAGCTTCCCCCTCGACCCCTACTCTTCGTTCCCCAAGCGGCTCGGCATCCAGAGCCTGGTGATCGATCCGCGGAGCCCGGCGAGGATCTACGCCGCCACGCCACCGCTCGGGGTCCATCGTTCCCTCGACGGCGGCGCCACCTGGGCCCCGGCCAATCAGGGGCTGTCCTCACCGGCGCTCTCTGCGGGCGCGCTGGCCCTCGATCCAGCCAACTCGGACCATCTCGTGCTATGGACGGTGACCGGCGGGCTCTACACGAGCACGGATGGCGCCGCGAGCTGGCAGGCGCTCACGCCTGGCCTTCCCGGGGTGGTGACCCAGCTCGCCTTCTCGGCCTCCGGCCAGCGGCTCTACGCGGCGGTCTTCGGCCAGGGGCTCTTCCATTCAGCCAACGGCGGCCATCGCTGGCAGCGCCTGGACCCGGTCGAGAACGGCCCGTTCGCGACCTTCTCGCTTCCGCGGGACGCTGACGGCACGCTCTTCGCGGGATCGGCGAGCGGGCCCTGGCGCAGCGTCGACGACGGCGCCTCCTGGTCGCTGGCCGCAGAGGGGCTCCAGGCCCAGCGCATCAGCGCGCTGGCCAACCTTGGCGGCGACGGCGCGGGGCCCCTGCTCGCCGGCACCGAGGGCGGCACCCTCTGGCGATCGCCGGCGGCCGGAGGGCCCTGGGCGCGATCCTTCCCGGCGAGCGGGACCGAGGCGGACGGCACCGCGATCTCCTCGTTGGCGATCGACCCCGAGGACCCGCAAACGGTGTGGGCCACGGCGTCGAGCCGCCTCTTGCGCTCGACGGATGGCGGTCGCACCTGGCAAGCAGGGCCGGCACCACACGCCAGCTTCGGCTTCGTCTTCACCGGCATCTTCGCCGTCCCCGACGGGCTCTTCCTCGCGGCACTCGAGTTGATCCCCTTCGGAGAGGACTATTTCATCCTCTACCGCAGCACGGACGGCGGCGAGCACTGGCAGGCGGTCTACAGCTCGCCCTACACCGCGGTCCTCGCCGTTGCGCAAGACCAGGCCGGGGAGCCGATCTATGCCGGCCACGGCGACGGTCTGCTGCGCAGCGACGACGGCGGCGCCACCTGGGTCGACCTCTCCACCAGCTTGCCGGGGGCCAACCCGGCGGTGCGGAGCATCGCCGTCCTGCCCAGCGCGCCGGCGCGGGTGTTCGTCGCCCTCGCCGGCAGCGGCGTGCTGATGCAACGCGCCGGTGGCGCCTGGGTGCACCGCGACGCCGGCCTGCCCGGCCCGGTCGTCTCGCTCGCCCTCGACCACGGCTCGCCACGCGCGCTCGTGGGGGTAGTGCTCGGCGCAGGTGCCTACCGCAGCCTCGACCGCGGGCTGAGCTGGCAGCGGGTCGAAACACCCCTGCCCGGGGTGCTCGGCCCCCTGGCAGCGCTCGCCGGCCGCGACCTCGTGGTCGGAACGTCCGCGGGGGTCCAGGCCAGCCGCGCCGGGAGCTGCGTGCCGGCCCCCGAGCGGCTCTGCCTCGCCGGCGGCCGGCTGGAAGCCAGGGTCCATTGGCGGCTCGGGGGCCTCGAAGGCAGCGGCCAGGCCAGCCCGCTCGACGGCAACAACGGTACCTTCTCCCTCCGCAACCCGGAGCACCCGGACCTCGGCGTCAAGGTGGTGGACGGTGGGCCCGTGAACGGCCATCTGTGGCTCTTCTACGGTTCTCTGTCGAGCGCCGCCTTCACGCTCACCGTCACCGACCTCGCAACCGGCACCGTGCGCGAGTTCGCCAACCCCGCCGGCCACCTGGCGAGCGCGGCGGACACCCTGGCCTTCCCGAGCACTGCCGGCGAGGCGCCAGGAGCGCCGGGCGCCAGCAACTGGCCGCCAGGGAGCACCGGCTCGGTGCTGCCCCTGCTCGGCGGTCGTTTCGGCGTCGAGGTGCGCTGGCGCGAGGCAGACGGTGCGCTCAGCCAGGGCCTGGCCATTCCCTTCTCCGACAGCGCCGGGCGGCTGGTGCACCGGGGCGACGAGCTCGACCTGCTGGTCAAGATGGTCGACGGCCGGCCGGTCAACGGGCGCTTCTGGTTCTTCTTCGCCACCCTCACCAGCCGCGGCTTCGAGATCACGGTCACCGACCACCAGACCGGTGCCGTGCGCACCTACCGCAAGCGGGCCGGCGTGCTGCGCAGCCGAGGAGACATCGTCGCCTTCTGACCCGGCCGCGGCGCTCAGGGCCGCAGGCCGCCGGCCAGGAGGCCCGCGAAGAAGGCCAGGGCGTTGGCACCCAGGGTGCGGGTGCGGTAGCCGCCCTCCTGCACCACGACGGTGGGCAGGCCCAGCTCGGCGATCGCCGCCCCGTTAGCCCGGAAGTCGGCGGCGACCAGGCTCCAGGTGCCGGTGGGGTCGGCCCGTGCCGGGTCGAGCCCGAGGGCGACGACGAGATAGCGCGGGGCGAAGGCGGCGATCGCCTTCAAAGCGCGCCGCAGGGCCCGCCGGTAGGCGGCGCCGTCGCAGGACTCAGGCAAGGCGATGTTGAGGTTGCTGCCCTCTCCCGCGCCCTCGCCGTGCTCGTCCGGGAAGCCCGTGAAGTAAGGGTAGGCGAACCGGGGGTGGGCGTGGATCGACACCGTGAGCACGTCGGCGCGCCGGTAGAAGATCTCCTGCTGGCCGTTGCCATGGTGGTAGTCGACGTCGAGGATCGCCACCTTGCCCTCCGCGGCGAGGAGCTGAGCGGCGGCCGCAGCGTTGTTGAAGTAGCAGAAGCCGCCGAAGACCCGGCTCTCGGCGTGGTGGCCGGGCGGGCGCACCAGGGCATAGGCGAGGCCGCAGCCGGCGCGCACCTGGCGGGCCGCCGTCAGCGCGCAGTCCACCGCCCGCCGCGCCGCCGGATAGGCGTTACGGTGGATCGGCGTGAAGGTGTCGATGCAGAAGTACCCGGCGAGGACCGAGCGCTCGCGCGGCAGGCGGCTGGCGTTGCGAATCGGAAAGACGTAGGGATAGACCGACTTGCCGGCCGGCGCTTCGAGCGAGGCCCGGCGCAGGTAGCTCACCAGCTCGGGGGCGTGAATCGCCGTCAGCGAGCGTTGCGGGAAGCTCACCGGCTCGAGGCGCGCGAAGAGGCCCGAGGGCTCGAGGGCGGCAAGCAGGCTCGCCACCCGCACCGGCGCCTCGACGTAACCTCGTTCGCGGACGTGGTGGATCTCGTGGCGATCGTTGACCACCAGGGGGATGCGCACGCGCGGCGCTGGCGGCTTCAGCCTGGCGGCGGCGCGCCCGCCGCCGTAGCGCGGAGGGCGGATCGCGACCGGGTCCGCGCCGAAGGACGCCAGCACGCGTCGCACGTAGTCCGGCGGGCAGACGTCGCGGTACTTGCGGGTGAGGATCGCCCGCACCACCCGCCGCGAGAAGCCCAGCCGCGGCGCCGCGTGGGCGTCCAGGCCGTCGAAGACGAGGTAGGGAGGGCAGGTCCCTCCCGGCTTCACCGGCGTCTCGTAGGCGGTGCCGGCGATCGGGCGGGCGCCGAAGCGCTCGTAGAAGCGCAGCCGCGCCCGGTTCTCGGCCAGCAGCGCCTCGTCCGGGCAGAGGGCGGGATCGTCCGGCAGGCACTCGAAGAAGAGGCCGCGATCGCCCCGCGCCGCGGCCTCCTCGCGGACCCGTTCGTAGAGGCTCGCCCCCACGCCGCGGCCGGCGGCACTGCGCGCCGCGGCGAGGAACTCGAGGTAAGAGAAGGCGAGATCCGGTTCATGGAGCACCAGGGCGCAGCCGAGCACCCGCTGGCGCTCGTCCTCGGCCACCAGCAGCAGGGTGCGGAAGCGCCGCTTGAACGGGTTGCGCAGGTGGGCGTCGACCTCCGCCAGCTCCTCGGCGCCGAGGGCCGAGAAGCGCGAGTGCAGCACCTCCTTGACCTCGTCGAGCAACCGGCTGCTGCCCGGCAAGTCGGCGTCGTGGACCCGGCGAATGCGATACATCGCCCCTCAGGCTAGCAGCTCCAATGGCGGGCTGCGCTGCTACTCTCTCGGTCATGAAGGGCCACGCCGCGAAGACCAACGCCGTCCGCCTGCTCGACGCCGCCGGGGTGCGCTATCGCCTCGTCGAGTACGCGGTCGACCCCGCCGACCTCCGTGCCGAGACGGTGGCCGCCAAGCTCGGGCTGCCAGCGGGGCAGGTGTGGAAGACGCTGGTCACCCGTGGCGAACGGACGGGCGTCGCCTTCGCCCTCCTGCCAGGCGATCGCGAGCTCGACCTCAAGGCGCTCGCCCGCCTGGCCGGCGACCGCAAGGTCGAGACGGTGCCGCTCAAGGAGGTGCAGCCGCTCACCGGCTACGTGCGCGGTGGCGTGACGCCGCTCGGCGCCAGGCACGACGACCCCGTTTTCGTCGACGGCGAGATCGAGCTCCACGCCGAGGTCTCGATCTCGGCCGGCGTGCGCGGCACCCAGGTGCTGCTCGCTCCCGGTGAGCTGCTGCGCGTCCTCGGTCCGCGCGCTCGCCTGGGCGCGATCTCTCGCCCCAAGGGCCCCGGCGAGGCGCCGCGGGGCTAGCGGCCCGCTGGGCCAGCAGTGCTACGCTAGGCGGCTGATCCGCGCGCCGCGCCGAGGCCCGGGCGCCAACCCATCCCTTCCCCCGGACGAGACCATGGGACGTATCTTCGAGACCAGAAAACACACGATGTTCGCCCGTTGGGACCGCATGGCGAAGCAATTCGCCCGCATCGGCAAGGAGATCGTGATCGCCGTGCGAGCCGGCGGCCCCGACCCCGCCGGCAACCCGCAGCTGCGGCGGGTGATCCAGAACGCCCGTGCCGTCAACATGCCGAAGGACAAGGTCGAGTCGGCGATCAAACGGGCGAGCGGCAAGGAAGCCGAGGACTACGCCGAGATCCTCTACGAAGGCTACGCGCCGCACGGCATCGCGGTGATGATCGAAACCGCGACCGACAACCCCACCCGCACGGTCAACAACCTGCGCACGACGTTCAACAAGGGCAACGGCAACCTCGGCAACTCCGGCAGCGTGGGTTTCCTGTTCAACCATGTCGGCGTCTTCCGGCTCCACCCCGAAGGCCTCGACGCCGAGGAGCTGGAGCTCGAGCTGATCGATCACGGCCTGCAGGAGATGGGGGAAGGCACCGGCGAGAAGGGTGAGCCGCAGCTCGTGCTGCAGTGCGCCTTCGCGGACTTCGGGCAGCTGCAGAAAGCGCTCGAAGACCGCGGCGTGACCCCGATCTCGGCCGAGCTCGAGTACCACCCGATGTCGCCGATGGAGCTGGGCGAGAAGGAGGCCGCCGAGGTGCTCGCCCTGATCGACAAGATCGAGCAAGACGACGACGTGCAGAAGGTCTTCCACAACCTCGCCTGACGGGCGTCCTGGCACTCCGACCCGGCCGATCAACCAACGATCATGCGCTCCGCTCCCCGCGCAGCTGCCTGGCCCACGGTCCTGAGCGCCGTGCTCTTGGTCGCGCTCGCCGCCTGCCGGCAGCCGCCCGCGGCGGCGCCCGCGGTCGCAGAGCAGCCGGCGGCAGCGCCGCCGCCGGTGGACCTGGTGGCCGAGGAGGCCGACCTCAAGCTGGGGATCGACGTCTCGGTCCACAGCGGCGCCGTCGATTGGCAGCGCCTCAAGGCCGATGGCCACCACTTCGCCTTCGCCAAGGCGAGCGAGGGCGTCGACCTCAAGGACCCGGCCTTCGCCGACCACTGGCCGCGGATCAAAGAGGCCGGCCTGCTGCGCGGCGCCTACCACTTCTTCGTCACCGAGGACGACCCGGCGGCCCAGGCGGACCTCTTCCTCTCCGTCGTCGACCTCGAGCCCGGCGACCTTGCCCCGGTGGTCGACATCGAGACCGTCGGTCGCGGCACCAAGCCCGGCATCGCCGACCGCCTGCACGTCTGGCTCGACCGGGTCGAGAAGCGCTGGGGCGTCAAGCCGATCATCTACACCACCGCCTCCTTCTGGGACGCTCACCTGAGCGGCGACTTCGGCGGCTACCCGCTGTGGGTCGCCGAATACGGGGTCGAGGCGCCGCGGCTGCCGAGCGGGTGGCAGAAGTGGCACCTCTGGCAATGGCGGGGCGACGCCGTGGTGCCCGGGGTCGAGAAGTCCGTGGACCTGAGCCGGATCAATCACCGGGACGTCGACCTGCTCGCCCTGCTGGTCCCGTCCCCGGCAGCGCCCGGGGCCACGCCCGCCGCGGAGGCGCCAGAGAAAATAGAATGATCGCCATGAGATCACCTCTGGCGATCACTCCCGCTGCAGCCCTCCTCGCTCTCGTCTCGCTCGCTGCCGCGCCGGCCACGGCGGCGCCACGGCGCCCCTTCCCGCAGCACACCGCCTACGCCGCCGGCAGCCTCAAGCCCGGCGCCTGGAACCAGGCGCAGCTCGACGCCGACGCCCTCGCCGCCTACCAGGGCTGGAAGTCCCGCTACCTGGCCACCGCCGGCACCGAGCCGGACGGGCATCCGCGCTACCGGGTGAAGGTCGGCACCGCGGCGAGCGCCAAGACGGTCTCCGAGGGCCAGGGCTACGGCATGCTCCTCGCCGTCCACTTCGCCGGTGCCGACCCCGACGCGCAGACGATCTTTGACGGTCTCTGGGAGTTCGCCCTCGACCACCCGAGCAGCCTCGATCCCCGGCTGATGGATTGGAGCGTCGAGGCCAACGAGGTGCCAGACGCCAACGGCAACGACTCGGCGTTCGACGGCGATGCCGACATGGGGCTCGCCCTGGTGCTCGCCGCTTCGCAGTGGGGAGGCGGCGGCCGCTTCGACTACCACGCCGAGGCGGCGCGGGTGCTGGCCGGCGTCCTCGCCTCGACGATCGGGCCGGCGAGCCACCTGCCGCTGCTAGGGGACTGGGTGGACCCCGCTGGCGCCACCTACAACCAGTGGACGCCCCGCAGCTCGGACTTCATGCCCGGCCACTTCCGGGCCTTCGCCGCCGCCACCGGCGACCCGGCCTGGCTCGCCGCGCTGGCGGCCGTACAGCAAAGCGTCACCACCTTGCAGAGCGAGGTGAGCCCGGCGACCGGCCTGCTGCCGGACTTCATCGTCCCCGTCTCGAACCTCGACCACCGGCCGCGGCCGGCACCGCCCAACTTCCTCGAAGGGCCGCACGACGGCGACTACTACTACAACGCCGGCCGCGACCCCTGGCGCCTGGCGACCGACGGCCTGCTCTCGGGTGACGCCACCTCGCTCGCCCAGGCCGGGCGGATCGCTCAATGGGCCCGCGTCGCCACCGGTGGCGACGCCCTCGCCATCCAGGGCGGCTACCAGCTCGACGGCACGCCGATCGGCAACTTCTTCACGAGTTTCTTCGCCGCGCCGCTCGGCGCGGCGGCAATGACCGACCCCCAGGGCCAGGCCTTCCTCGACGGGGTCTACGGCGCCGTGCGCACGCGGGTGGAGAACTACTACGAAGATTCGGTGACCGCCCTCTGCCTGCTGGTGATGAGCGGCAACTTCCTCGGCCCGGACTCCCTCTTCGCCGACGGCTTCGAATCCGGCGACACCGCCGCCTGGACGGCGACCGTGCCCTGACGGCTCCCTGATAGCCCCGGGCGGAAGCCCGGGGTCCCGGCCCCGGGCCACCAGCCATCCCGCCGTTCGCACCCAGCCCCGGGTTTCCACCCGGCCCCGGGGTTTCCACCCGGCCCCGGGTTTCCACCCGGCCCCGGGTTTCCACCCGGGGCTGTTGGAGGTCAGCCTGCGAGGGGCAGCTCGATGGTGACCGCGAGGCCGCCGCCGTCGCGGGGCTGCGCCGCGATGGCGCCGTGGTGGAGCTCGACGGCGCGGCGGGCGATCGCCAGGCCGAGCCCAAAGCCTTCGGGGCTGGGGCGGCCTTCGCCGCGGTGGAAGGGCTCGAAGATTGCCTCCAGCTGCCCGGCCGGCACGCCGGGGCCGCGGTCGGCCACCCGCAGGCGGAAGCGGCGGGGGCCTTCGACGACGCTGGTCTCGACCTCGACGCTGCTGCCCGGTGGCGTGAAGCGCACGGCGTTGCGGAGGACGTTCTCGAAGGCGCGGTGAAGGGCCTCTGGGCGGGCCTCGATCTGCGCCTCACCGGCCGCCTGGAGGGTCACGTCCTTGCCGGCGGCCTGGGCCTCGAAGCGGGCGTCCTCCACCACCGCGGCCAGGAGCTCGCCGAGGTCGACCGTCTCCACCTGGCCGGCCGCCGCCTCGAGGTGCGACAGCGTCAGGAGCTCACCCACCAGGGCCTCCAGGCGCTCGGCCTCGCGCTCGACGCGGCCGAGCGAGCTCTCGAGCTTCTGCGGCGACTGGCGAGCGAGGCCCACGGCCACCTGCAGGCGGGCGAGCGGTGAGCGCAGCTCGTGGGAGACGTCGTGGAGCAGGCGGCGCTGCGCCGAGATCAGGCCGTCGAGGCGCACCGCCATGTGGTCGAAGCCGCGGCCGAGGTCGCCGACCTCGTCGCGGCGTGCACCCATCCGCGGCGCCACCCGCACGCTCAGATCACCGCGGCCGACGGCCGTGAAGGCCGTCTGCAGGGCGCGGATCGGCCGCGCTACGTTCCAGGCCAGGAGGGCGCTGAAGGCGAGGCTCGCCACCAGGCCGGTGACGAACATCCAGTTGTGGAGGAAACGATAGGCCGGGCCCGGCGGCGGCCGGTGGCCGGCACGCCCGGCGATCGAGGCGGCCAGCTGGGCCGAGGGCACGTAGAGCAGGAAGGCCCGGCCGTCCGGGGACTCCACCCAACGGGCGAGCCGGCTGCGGCGGCCGCGGGCGAGCTCGCGGGCGACGCTCAAGGCCTCGGCGTCGACGGCACGGCCGAGCAGCTCGACGCCGTCGCGGTCGACGGCGAGGAGCGGGATGCGGTCCTCGCGCTCCCATTCTGCGAGCTCACCGCGCAGCTCCTCGACGCCGCCGTGCTGGAGAGCCGTGGCGGCCGAGCGCACTAGCCAGGCGGCGAGCGGCCCGGGCGCCACCTCGGTGCGCTGCCAGCGCAGCCAGAGGGCCGAGCCCACCACCACGCCGGCGCCGATCAAGGTGAGCCAGAAGGCGACGAGGAACTTCCAGAACAGGCGGCCCATCGGCTACTCCCGGATCAGCTGGTAGCCCACGCCGCGGACGGTCTGGATCGCCGAGCGGCCGTCGGCGAGCGGCCCCAGCTTGCGCCGCAGGCTCGAGACGTGAACGTCGATGCTGCGGTCGAAACGGGTCAGCGGCCGCGCCAGGCCCTGCTCCGAGAGCTCGCTCTTCGAGACCACGCGGCCGGCGTGGCGGGCCAGCACCTCGAGCAGGTTGAGCTCGGTCGAAGTGAGCTCGAGCGGCTCGCCCCGCCAGCTCGCCGAGCGCTTCTCCGGCCAGATCTCGAGCGGCCCGACGCGCAGCGGCGCCGCCGGGCCGCCCTCGCCGGGAAGCTGGACGCGGCGCAGGATGGCGCGCAGGCGGGCGGCCAGCTCGCGGGGGGTGCAGGGTTTGGGAACGTAGTCGTCGGCCCCCAGCTCGAGGCCCACGATGCGGTCGATGTCGCTGCCCTTGGCGGTCAGCATGAGGACGGGAACGCGGCTCGCGGCACGGATCCGCCGCAACGCTTCGACACCGTTCAGGCGCGGCATCATGACGTCGAGCACCACGATGTCGAAGCCGCCGCTGAGGGCCGCCGCCACGCCGGCCTCGGCGTCACCCTCCGCGACCGCCTCGAAGCCCTCGCCCGCGAGGTACTCGGCGAGCATCCCCGCGAGATCGCTGTCGTCGTCGATGAGAAGGACACGTGCCATGGTCGCACCGCAGGCATCATAGCGGCCGGGGCGCAGCGCCGTGGCGCTCGTCGGCGGGGATTTACCCACCTTTACCGATCTTTACCTCGCACGAACGCCGCCTTACAGCCAGCCGGGCGATGCTTCTCCCGTCGACGCCGAGGCCCACGGCACCGGCGCACTGCCAACGAGGAAGAACAACGAGGAAAGGATGGACCCCATGACCCTCAGCTCACAGACCTGGAAGCGGATCCTCATCGCCGGCGGGATGGCCCTGGCCCTGGCGCTACCCTTCGTCGCGCTCGCCGGACAGATGGCCCACCGCGGCTTCGGCGGCCACCCCGGCATGCACGGCGGCATGGGTGGCGGCTTCCTGCCCGAGATGATGCTCTTCCACCAGCTCGACCTCTCGCAGGAGCAGCGTGACCAGATCCACGCCCTGATCTCCGCCAACCACGACGCCCGCCAGGCGCAATTCCAGGCCCTGCACGACACCCACGACGCGATCCTCGACCTGGTGCTCTCCGACAACTACAGCGACGCCCAGGCGCAGACCCAGATCCAGGGTGCGGTCTCGACGCTCACCGAGGTGGCGACCTCGATGGCCCACACCGGCAACGAGATCTGGAAGATCCTCACCCCCGAGCAGCGCGAGCAGCTCACCCAGCTGCGGGCCGACCGCCAGGCGCGGCGCTCCGAGTGGCGCAGCGAGCGCCGCGGCCGGCGCTAGCACTCCCCAGTAGCCAGGCTCCACCCGCGCGGGCCGGAGGGCGACCTCCGGCCCGTTGCGTTGCGCCTCGAGGGCGCGAAAGAGGGTAACCTCGCGGCGTTCGCTCGCCGCCGAAAGGAGACCCGATGCGCCGCCTCGCTCGCTTGCTGCTGCCCTCTGCCCTGCTGCTTTCTGCGCTGCCGCTTTCTGCCCTGCCGCTCGCCGCCGAGCCCGCCACCGTCGACGCGACGCTCGACGCCTTCCACGCCGCGGCGGCCAAGGCCGACGAAGCGGCCTACTTCGCCCTGATGGCGCCGCGCTTCGTCTTCCTGGGCACCGACGCCACCGAGCGCTGGGACCGCGAGGCCTTCCGTGGCTTCGTCCATCCCTACTTCAGCCAGGGCCGCGGCTGGGCCTTCAGCCCCCGCAACCGCCACGTGGAGCTCACCGCCGGCGGCACCGTGGCCTGGTTCGATGAGCTTCTGGACAGCGCGAGCTACGGCGAGTGCCGGGGCAGCGGCGTCCTCGAGCAGGTCGACGGCCGCTGGCAGCTGCTGCAGTACCACCTGACCATCCCCATCCCCAACGATCTCGCCAAGGAGTTTGTCGCACGCATCCGCGAGGCGCCGGCCAAGCCGGCTCAGCCCTGAGCCGACCAGCGGACGAAGAGAGCGGCGGGCAGCACGCGCTCGCCGTGGCTTTCGGCGATGCCCAGCTCGCCGTGCGCGAGGTCGCCGCCACCACGGCCCCGCGCCGCGAGGGCCTCGGCGACGGCGTAGCGCAAAGCCAGTGGCGAAACACGCAGCGCATAGCTGGTGAGGACGAGGAAGCTCGCCTGGGCGTCGAGCAGGGCGGCAGCAAGCTCCAGCAGCTCGGGCAGGGCCGCGAAGAGCTTGAAGACCTGCCCCTTGTCCCCGCGGCCGAACTTCGGGGGATCGAGCAAGATGCCGTGGTACGTCTTGCCCCGCCGCGCCTCGCGGCGCAGGAAGGCGAGGGCGTCCTCACAGATCCAGCGGATCGAGTGCTCGCCCAAACCCGCGAGGCGCTGGTTCTCCTTCGCCCACTCGATGGCCTTGGGCGAGGCGTCGAGATGGGTGACCTCGGCCCCCGCCTGGGCACAGGCGAGGGAGGCGAGGCCCGTGTAGGCGAAGGCGTTGAGCACCCGGAGGGGGCTGCCAGCCGCCGCGATGCGCGCGGCCGCCCAGTCCCAATGGCAGGCCTGCTCGGGAAAAAAGCCGAGGTGGCGGAACGGCGTCAGCCGAGCGGCGAACCGCAGCGAGCCGTAGCCGAGCTCCCAGCTCGCCGGCAGCGGGCGGGGGCAATGCCAATGGCCACCCTCCTCGGCCGTCGGTTCGAACACCGCATCGGCCCGCCAGGCGCCCTCCGCCAGCCGCGGCCGCCACATCGCCTGCGGCTCCGGCCGCACGACCCGCAGCTGGCCGTAGCGCTCGAGCTTGCGACCGCCACCGCTGTCGAGGAGCTCGTAGTCTCGCCAACCGTCGGGAAGGAGCACCAGGCTCGGCGGTACAGGCACGGTGGGCATCGTGCAAGCCTAGCAGCGCCTGGCTCCGTCGCCGCCGCACAACCTCGCCCGCCAAACCGGCCCCGCCAGGGGCCGAGGTCCGTAGCCTGGGGATTCATCCCCAGGCGCGCCCCACGTTGCGCCCATCACCGCCGAGCTGCGGCCGGGCTCGATCATCTTCGCCTCACGCTCCCCGCTTCTTGGCCTCCAGCTCCTCGAGCGTCTTCGGCCAGTCCTTCTTGAGCAGCTGGGAGAGCGCACGGTCGGCGAGCAGGCGGCCGGCGGTCTGGCAGGTGGGGCAGTAGTTGGCCTCGTTGTCGGCGTAAACGATCCGCTGCACCGGCGTGCCGCAGTCCGGGCAGGGCTGCCCGAAGCGGCCGTGCACCGCCATCTCCGGGCGAAACGCCGTCACCTTCTCGGGGAAGCCCTCGCCCATCTCGGCCCGCAGGCGCGCCGTCCACTCCCCGAGCACCGCCTGGGTGGCGGCGAAGAGCGCCGCGACCTCCTCGGCGCTCAGGCTACGGCTGAGGCGGAACGGCGACAGCCGGGCCCGATGCAGGACCTCGTCCGAGTAGGCGTTGCCAATCCCCGAGACGAGGTGCGGGTCGGTGAGGGCGCGCTTCAAGGTGTGGCTCTCGCGCTCGAGCGCTGCGCGGAAGGCAGCGAGATCGGCGGTCAGCACCTCCAGCCCGCCGCGGTCGTGGGTGGCGAGGCCCTCACGGCCGCGCACCAGATGGAGCGAGGCCCGCTTCTTCGTGCCGGCCTCGGTGAGGGTCAGGGTGCCGTGGGGAAAGTCGAAGGCAGCGAGCCCCACCTTGGCGGCGAGCTTGGCGCCTGGCGCCTTCCAGTGCAGGCGACCGGCGATCATCAGGTGGAGCACGGCGAAGAGCTCGCCCGCGAAGGCGAAGATGAGGCGCTTGCCCAGCCGCTCGATGCCCACCACCTCGCGGCCGATCAGCGCGGCGACGGGCGGCTCGACGCTGCGGAGGAGAAAGGGGCTCGCGAGCCGCAGGCCAGCGAGCGGCTGGCCGACGAGGCGGGCCGCCAGCGCCTCGCGGTAGACCTCGACGTCCGGCAGCTCGGGCATGGGTGAAGCTTCCCCGGCGCCGGGCACGCCGTCAAGCGGCGCCTTGGCGGGGCTGTTGAGGTCCGAGACGCCGGGCCTCAGCCCTGCGCGGCGTAGCGGTTCGGCACGTTGCCGAGATCCGGCACCGGTCGGCCAGCGGCCGCAAGGAGGAGGCGCAGGTTGGCGACCACGTCCTCCTCGCGGCGGTGCATCTGCGGCAACGTCCCCAGTTGCGCGTAGGAGATCGGCGTGAGGTCGAAGAGCACCGTCTCCCACTCACAGCCCTTCCCCCACACCAATCCATCGATCCGCGCCGCGGGATCGGCCCCGGCGGCGAGCAGCAGGCGCATCACGGGCTGCGAGCGGTTGGCGTGGGAGCAGACGGTGTGGAAGAGCGGTGTGTGGCCGCCCAAGCCGTCGGCATCGCGATCCGCCCGGGCGTCCACCTCCACACCCAACTCGAGGAGGGTGCGGGCCGCCGCGAGGTGGCCGTACTCGGCCGCCACGTGCAGCACGCTCACGCCGGTGAGGGGCGTGAAGGCCGAGCCGAGCGCGACGCGGCGACGGAGGAAGCCCGCATCGTTGGCTGCGGCTTGCCGGATCGCCGCCGGATCGTCGAGCAGGACTGCCGCGAGCCCGGGGTCCGCCAGCGCGGCGCCCTGGTCCAGCAGCAGGCGCAGGCAGGCGGGGAAAGCGTCCGAACGCGTGTACATCTCGACCAGCCAGTCGATGGGAAGCTTGCCGCCCACGGGCTTGCGCGGCTCGAACCCCTGCTCCAGGAGCGCCGCCAGCCGCTCCGCCGAGTGCAGCTCGCAGGCCACCAGGAACTCGTCGGCGCGGCTCGGCAACAGCCCTACCCCTGCGCCTTGAAGAAACGCACCATCGCCCGGTAGACGCTGAGATGGAGGGAGGTGGCGTGGGTCTCCTCGCTGAGGACGTCGAAGGTGACGCCGAGGCCCGGCCAACCGCTCGCCCGCAGCAGGCCGGCGAGGCGCTCGTCAGCGGCCCTCATCGCCTCCCCTTCATCGCCCACCGAGAGGTAGACGCTGCGGCCCGGCGTCGGGTGGGCGGCGAGCTTGGGGGCCGCCCCCTGGAGGAGCGCCTGGTGGTCCCACCACAGGCTCGGGCTGACGATCACGTAGTGGGTGAAGAGCTCCGGCCGGTCGAGCAGCACCTGGGTGGCGAGGAGGCCGCCCAGAGACTGGCCGACGACGAGGCGCGGCTCGCCGGTGCGGTAGTGCGCCTCGACCCACGGCAGCAGCTCACGGGCCAGGAAGTCGATGAACTTGCCGGCGCCGCCGCTCGTCGGCACGGCCGCGCGGTCCTCGGGGTCGGCGCTCGGTGGCGTGAAGTCCCGTTTGCGGTCGACGTTCGAGATCCCTACCACGATCACCGGCGGCATCACGCCGTAGGTGGCGAGGAAGTCCACCAGGCTGGTGATGTGGAAGTAGTCCTCATGGGCCGAGCCGTCGAGCAGATAGAGCACGCCATAGCGCTCTGCCGAGCCCGCGTAGCCCGGCGGCAGGAAGACGTTGAGGCGCCGCTCCTCGCCCAGCACCTGCGAACGCAGGTGCTCGACCGTGCCCAAGGTGAGGGTGGGCGGTTCCTCGCTCGCAGCCAACGGCACGGCGGCAAGCAGGACGAGAGAGAGCAGGGCGGCGCTGCGCATCCGTGGTCCCATCCGTGGTCCCATCCGTGATCCCATTCGTGGTCGCCTCCGCGGCCGTGCGGCCGGTCAGTCCCGCTCCCCGGGCAAGCAGCTGCCATGGCGGAGGTAGTGGTTGAGGCGGTCTTCCCAATCCCGCATGAAGCGCCCGTAGTGCTCCTCCGTGAAGGCGTCGACGAAGGCGTCCCCGGCCGGGCCGAGGCTGGTGTGGGCGTAGGTCACCTGGGCCGTGCAGCCACCGGCGGCCGGCGCCAGCTGAATGATGAGGCGGCAGGCGGTGACCTGCGGCGTGATCTTCACCATCTCGACGCAGCCCGCCGCGGGCTCGTGGCGGGTGATGTACCAGACCGCCGGCTGCGGGTCCGCCGGCGTCGTGAAGACGCAATCCGCCTCGGCCACCCCGGAGCTCGTGAAGACGTCGATCGGGTCCCAGCCGTCGATCCACTCCGCCTCGCGGACCGGGCAGAGGAGGGGGAAGACGGCCGCGGGCGAAGCGGCGAGGTGCTGGGTATAGGTGCGCACGGCACGGCGCGGCGGCTGGATGGTCATCGGCGTTCTCCTTCGGCTCTCCCGCTTCGTCGTCAGCGCCCCGTCTCGATCGCCGCCTTGGGATCGGTACCGGGCGCCAGGCGGCCGTAGTCGAGCTCGCTGCCGCCCAGGCTGTGGGGCACCAGGTACACCGCCAGCATCACCGCGGCGGCGAGCACCACCACGGCCCGCGCCAGGGCCGGCCGCGCCCGGCCGAGGACGGCGCAGGCGACCACCCAGGCAAGCCACATGAAGAGCGTCTTGTTGTCGGTCCAGTCGCCGCCGAAGGGAAAGCCCGTCCAGTAGTGGCCGAAGGCGTACTTCTGGACGATCGGGCCCAGGACCATGCCGCCCAGGCTCATCGCGGCGAGCGCCAGCCAGGCGTAGGTCCGCATGCTGGCCGGGGCCCAGAGCGCGCCCAAGGCGGCGCGCACCCCGAAGAGGATGGCGAAGACCATCAGCGCCACGTGCGGCACGAGGAGGCCCGGGGGAACCGGGTCTTTGAAGCGCAGGACGACCGTCTCGCCGGCCCCGCCCGGCAGGCGGCGAACCTCGTCGCCGCGGCGCAGCTCGACGGCGTACTCGAGCTTGCCAGCCGCAAACTGTTTCGGCAGGTCGCCGCGCAGCAGGCCGCCGGCGCGCTCCATCGCGACGGTGGTGAACGCCTCACCGCCGGCACCGCGGCCGAAGCGGCGGTAGAGCAGGGTCGCCGTCCAGTCCGCTCCCGGATCCGGCACCTCGATCGGCGCGTCCGCCGTCGTCTCGTGGCTGCGGATCAGCTTGCAGGCGGCCTTCTCGCCCGCCGCGGTCTCCACCGTGCCGCGCCAGGGATAGGTCGGGCCGGTGCGGCGCTGGTAGACCATCGCGCTCAAGGCCAGGACGAGCGTGAGGAGCCAGAGCAGGGTGCGGACCGTGCGAGAGCCCCGCGCGGCGCCGTGGGTGATGCCCCCGGAAGCGTCGTGGCTCGGTCCAGTCGGGGAGCTTGGCGGCATGGTCTTCCCTCGTTGTCGCCCGTGCCGGGCCCTCCTAGCGGACCACGGCACGGTGCGGAATCGAGGGTCGACTCTACCCGAACCCGCGCGCGGGTCCGGCGCTCGCGATCAGTAGCAGGCGCAGGTGTTGGTCGCCACGCACTTGCCGCCGGTGGGCGCGCAGACCAGCTTGCAGCTCGGGTTGCAGGTCGGTCCCGGGCACGGGTTGCACCAGTAGGTGACTCCGTCGCAGCGCGCGTAGCCCGGCTGAGCGGCGCTGCAGTTGCGGTTGACGGCCGTACAGGTCGTGCCGGTACACGAGGCGGTGCCAGCCCCCATGCAATCGGCCTGGCAGAAGGCCCGGGTGGCGACCTCTTCGGGCGCCAACCAGGCCGGCAGCTCGCCGCCGCTCGTGGCGGGCGCCTGCGCCACCACCTCGTCGGCCGCCGGCTGGGCGACCGCGTCGTCCTTGACCGCCGGCGAGTCACCGTCCGCGGCCGAGGCGAGGCCCACCGGCAGCAGCAGCAGCGCCAGCAAGAGGGTCCAGCGAATCCAGGTGCTTGCCTTGCTCATCGAGAGTCCTCCTGACGGGCTACCGGCTGCTGGTCCATCCAGCGAGCGCGCTGCCGCGGTGCGGCGTCCTAGGCGATGGGCCCGTCCCTACTTGCCCACGCGAGCCGATAGCGAAAATGGGATCAACGAGCTTGCGCGAAGACGTCGACTTCCCCCTCCGGCCATTCCTCGCGGTCGGCCAGGCACGCCGCCACGGGGGCCTCGAGTGGCCGCGACGCCCCTGCGTAGCCGGGTCGCGGCGGCCGTCGCCCCACCCCAGGCGCCCGCCGGACCGGCAAGGGCCCTGCGGCCGAGAGCACCTGCGTGCGGCCCCTCGGCCCCGCCCGAGCCACTACCGCGCTGTTCGCGAGGCGTTCGGCGAGGGCGCTCTCCAGGCTGGCGTGGGCCTCGCGGGCGCTGGTGGGCGGCGGCGCGGCCGGCGCCACGAGACCGAGCAGATCGGTCGCCAGCTCGAGGGTGCTCGTCGTCAGGGCCCGCTCCTGGGCGAGCTCGCGGGACAGCCAACCCACCCCCAAGGTGGCCGAGGCGAAGAGGGCGAGCAGGCACGCGACGCAGGCCAAGGACCAGCGGTGGCGACGGGCGTAGAGCGCGGCTCGGTACCGCCAGCCACCGCGGCGGGCCAGCACCGGCTCGTGGCGCAGATGGCGGCGCAGCTCGGCGGCGAGCTCCCTGACGGTGGCGTAGCGCCTCTCTGGGGCAACCTCCAGGCAGCGGCGCAGAATGGCGTCGAGGTCGCCCTCCAGGGCCCGGGCCAGGTGCTCGGCCGCCGCACGACCACCCCCGGCCTCCCGCGCCCGCCGGCGCACCGTCGCGCTCGCCGGCTCAGGTGCTGCCTGCAGGCGCTCCCTGGCCACCGCGGCCGGCGCCAGGCCGGCGGCGGCGAAGGGCAAGCCACCGCTGAGCAGGCGGTGCAACAGCACCCCCAGCGAGTAGAGGTCGCTGGCTGGCGTGGCGATGGTGCCGAGCAGCTGCTCGGGGCTGGCGTAGTCCGGGGTCAGCGGCGCGAGGCCGAAGCGCGCCTCCTGCCGCACGCTCGTCCCGCCCCAGCCGCCCACCCAGCGCGCCACGCCGAAGTCCACCAACTTGGGCTGCCCATCGTCGGTCACCAGGACATTGCCGGGCTTGATGTCGCAGTGGATCACCCCGTGGCGGTGGGCATGTTCGACCGCGGCGCAGACGGCGAGGAAGAGCTCGATCCGCGGCCGGAGCGCCAGTCGCCGCGCGGTGCAGAAGCGGTCGATGGGCGTACCGCGGACCAGCTCCATGACGAGGAACGGTCGGCCTTCCCGCGTGCGGCCGGCATCATAGAGGCGAGCGATCGCCGGGTGCTCGAGGCCGGCGAGGACCCGCTTCTCGTTCTCGAAGCCGCGCGCCGTCTCCAGGCTCAGGACCTCGGGGCGGAGCACTTTGAGGGCCACGCAGCGCTCGATCTCGCCGTCGCTGCGCTCGGCCGCAAAGACGGTGCTCATGCCGCCTTCGCCGAGGACCTCGCGGAGGCGGTAGCGGCCGAGCACACTGCCCACCCGCGCCACCTCTACCGGCACCGCGCACCCGTGGGCCGCCGCCTCCAGCTCGTCGTCGATGGCCAGCAGGGAGGCGACCTCGTGGCGGACCTCAGTGCTCTCCCCCCGCCAGGCCTCCCGCGCGCCCGGCCCCTCGCCGGCCGGTGCCACCAGCTCCTCGAAGAGCAGCAACGCGGCCGCGCGCTCAGCCGGCGTCATCGCGCACCTCGGCCAGCAGATGGCGGCAGAGCCAGGCCCGGGCCAGGCGCCAACGCCGCCTCACGGTGGGGACGGAGAGGCCGAGCCGGCGCGCGATCTCCGGCTCCCTGAGCCCGCCGAAGAAACGCAACTCGGTGACCTCGGAGGCCTGCGGATAGAGCACCCGCAGGCGCGCCAGGGCGTCTTCGAGGGTCAACGTCGAGAACGGCAGCGGGTCGGCCAGCTCGCTCGCCTCTGCCAGGGGAAGCACGGCCGTGTGCTTGCCGCGCGACAGGGGGTCACGGCTGCGGGCGTGCTCGACGAGGATGCGGCGCATCATCAACGCCGCCAGGCCGTAGAACTGGCGGCGGTTCTTCCAGGCCACACACCGTTGGTCGGAGAGTCGCAGGTAGGCTTCGTGGACCAGGCCGCGCGGGTCGAGGGTGGGCTCCCGGCGTTCGCGCCGCAGCTGGCTCTCGGCGAGCCGCAGCAGCTCGGCATAGACGGTGCTGGCGAGCGCCTCGCCGGCTTGCTCGTCCCCGCGGCTCCAGTCCGCCAGCAGGCGCGTGATGGTCCGCTCGCTCATCGGCCTCCAAGCCCGCCCCGCAGGCCGCTGCCCGCCACGAGCCGGCATCGAGGCCGGGGGGTGGTGCCGCACCCGTCGAGGCAAACCTCAGGATCTACAGTGCCCCGCGCTCTCGTTAACGCGACGCCGCGGCGACGACGAGCGTCGAAACCAGCGGCGTGCTAAGGTTTCGCGAAAATCTGCACAGACAATTTTCCGGCTCCGTGAACGGCTGCCACGGTGCCGCCGCCAGGGCCCGGAGAGGAGGCTCTGATGACGAGGCACGCTCGCCGGCTCGCCACCCCGTTCTCCAGCATTGCGCTCCTCCTCGTTGGCCTGGGCGCGGTGCCCGGCCTCGCGGCCGGGCCGCCCTATCACTTCGAGGACGACACCGAGTACTCCTACAACGCGCCGCGCCCCGTCGGCGCGTTCTCCGACTTCGCGGTCGAGCGCCCCTTCCCGGGGCAAGTCCTCAGCCTGCAGGCCACCCTCGTGGCCGGCCGAGCGGACGACATCGGCTACGTCGGGGACCTCCTCGTCACCAACGTCCCGGGGCGCTGCGTGGATGTCTCCACCGTCCTCGCCCCAGTGGACATCACCTCGCAGATCACCGTCGAGAACAATCTTGCCCGCTTCACGCTGCGCGCCCAGGAGAACTGCTGCTGTGCGACCGGCTGGGGCCACCTCACCCAGCCCGACCGTGCCGACGCCAAGGTGCATTGGGTGGTCGAGCTCGACAGCCTGCTCGAGACCCTGGATCCCCACGGCAGCCTGATCGACGACGGCGCCATCACCAGCGATCCCGCACGGCTGGCGACGGGTGGCTCGCCCGTCCGCGGTGCCGCGGCCGACGGCTCGACGCGGATCCTGCTGCGCTACAACGCCGACGTCACCGGCCAGCTCGAGCTCGCGATCGAAAGCGGCAACCTCGTCGCCGACGGCGGCCTGAGCGCCAACGGCCTCAGCCGCCAGGCGAGCATCACGGTGCCAGTGGTCGAGACCCCGGCCGGCTTCCAGGGCTTCGCCGTCTACCGCGTCCCGGAGGCCTTCGACACCGACGGCGCGCCCACGCTCGGCGAGCGCGATGTCGCGATCCGCCTGCGCTTCACGCCAACGACCGGTACGCCCAAGGAGTTCACGGTGCCCTTCCGGCTGGTGCGGCCGCCCGTCGTGCTGATCCACGGGCTGTGGTCGAGCGCCGACACTTGGGAAGCCTTCCCGCTGCGCTTCGAGCCTCGCTTCGAGCTCGTCAAGCTCGCCGACTACCGGGACACCGCGGCGCGGCCCTTCGCCGTCAACCAGGACGTGCCGCGGCACTTCATCTTGAGCGCCCTCAACGAGATGAAGCGGCTAGGCTGGGCCGCCACCAAGGCCGACGTCGCCGGTCACAGCATGGGCGGGATCCTGGCGCGGTTCCACGTCCAGAGCGCCGGCTACCTGGCGTCACGGAACTATTACGAGGGTGATGTCCACCGCCTGGTGACCCTCGACACCCCGCACACCGGCTCGCCGCTGGCGGACCTTTTTGTCTTTCTGCGCAGCCACCCGCAGCTGGGGCCGGTCGTCCTCCTCGCTACCGACGCACTTGGCATCCCCATCGACGAAGGCGCGATCGACGACCTCGTCAAGTTCAGCCCGGCCCTCTTCGCCATCGGCACCACCGCGGTCCCCAGCCATGCGCTCTTCGGAATCTGGCAGTTCGGCCCCTGCCCGTCGCCGACCCTTCTCGTCGGTCCCCCGGGAGACCCGGAGCAGCTCCCCCTGCCGACCGAGAACCTCCGGCTCCTCTTCCGCTGGCTGAGCCTCGTGCCGGTGACCTTCGAGGACCTCCAGAACGACGTCGTCGTCGGCCGCCGCAGCCAGGAAGGGGGCATCGCACCCCTCGCGACGAGCTGCGTGGACGGTCCCGAGAGCATCCACCTCCAGAACACCAGCAGCCCGCAGTACGCCGATCTCGTCGGCCGGGCCTTCGCCCAACCGGCACTCTCGAACCGCTTCGGCCAGTTCCCGGCCGTGGCCTCGCTCTTCCCCTTCGGCGTCGTCAGCCGGAGCAGCAGCCTCGGCCAGTCGCTCACGCCGCGGCAGCTCGTCGCCGGCGGCATCTCCTTGGCCTCGCCGGCCGACGGGGCAACCTTCGGCGCGGGTGATTTCGTGCCGGTGGAAGTCACCACGGGACATGGCTTCGCGCCGGACAAGACGCTCGTCGTGGTGCGCGGCAAGGCGGCGCTGCTCGAGAACGGCGAGCTGGCGACCGCCATGGGCCTGCCGCCCGAGCTGCACGGCGAGCTCACGATGACGGCCTTCGCCATCGACGCCGCCGGCGACGTGGCGGTCTCGGAGCCAGTGACGATTCACGTCGAGAGCCGCCTCGGCCTGCTCGCCGTCCAGGCGCTCGACCGCGCTCCCCTGCTGCTCGGCGTCGGGGACAGCGAGCACCTGCTGGTGACCGGTACCTTCGGCGACCTGCGCGAGCGCGACATCACCCTCGCCTCGTTCGGCACCACCTACACCTCGTCGAACCCCGCGGTGGTGACGGTCTCGGCGGATGGGCTGCTGACGGCGACGGGAGAGGGCACGGCGACGGTGCAGATCGCCAACTCGGGCGAGCTCTTCCTCCCCGAGTTTCCGCCGGGCGATCTCGGTCCACCGGCACCCGACGAGATTCCGGTGACGGTGAGCTCGCTCAGTGAAGAGAGCAACCATCCTCCCGTCGCCGTGGCCGGCGCCGACCAGGCCTTCGACTGTGCGGGGCCAGCGACCGCCGTCGAGCTCGACGGCTCAGCCAGCACGGACCCCGACGGCGATCCGCTGACCTTCCAGTGGACGGGGCCCTTCGGCGAGGTGGACGCCGCGACGGCCAGCGTGCTGCTGCCCGTGGGCGTCTCGACGGTGACCCTGACGGTCAGCGACGGCCGCGGCGGCACCGCCAGCGACAGCCGCGAGATCACGGTGGCGGATGCTGCCGGCCCGGTGATCACCACCCTCGCCGCACAGCCGGCTCAGCTCTGGCCACCGAACCACAAGATGGTCGCGGTGACCGTCGCCGCGGCGGCGGCCGACGTCTGCTCGGCGGCCGGCGCCTGCACGATCGTCGGGGTGACCAGCAACGAGGAGATCACGGGCGACGTGGTGCTCACCGGACCGCTGAGCCTCCAGCTGCGGGCCGAGCGCCTGGGCGCGGGCGCGGGCCGGAGCTACTGGCTGGAGGTCGTCTGCACCGACGCCCTCGGCAACCCGACGAGCGGCACGGCGACGGTGCGGGTGGCGCACGACCAGGGGCAGTAGCCGGAGCTCAGCCGCCGGCCCCGGGGGCCGGCGCGGGTGGTTCCGCGGCGCCGGCCGCGCCCCCTTCCAGCAACCGGGGCAGCGCCCAACGCAGGGCCTTGACCTTGGTGGCGCGGAAGATCGTGCGGTGCTGCTCGCCCGGCTCGTCGGAGTACTGCCAAGTGAGGGTAGGCGGCGCGGCGGCGCTGAGCGCGGCGGCCAGAGCGCGGGTGTGCGGGGCGATGTCCGGCGCCGCGGAGCCGGCGAACCAGAGGTCGAGGTGCCTGGCCGGCAGGCCGGCCAGCAGGCCGGGCGCGTGGCGCACGAGGAAGTGGTCGTTCCAGTGCAGGGCCGGGTCCATCGCCACGGAGACGTCGAACATCTCCGGCCGCAGCAGGAGGGTCTCGACGATGAAGAGGCCAGCGGCGGACTCACCGACGATGGCGCGGCGGTCGTTCACCCGGTAGCGCCGGGCGACCTCGGGGAAAAGCTCGTCGGCGAGGAAGGCGCGGAAGCGGCTGGCGCCGTCGGTGACGGGGGCGATCTCGGCGTCCGCGGGGACCTCCGAGGGGCCCGTCAAGTCCCGCCGGCGCTCGGTGTTCTCGATCCCCACCAGGAGGAGCGACGGCGCCGCCCCCTGGGCCACCAGCTCGGCGACGGTGTTGGCGAGGTGCGGGAAGTCCTCGCCGACGCCGCCGTCCGGCATGTAGAGCACCGGGAAACGAGCCTCCGTCTCGGCATAGCCCGGCGGCAGCCAGACGTTGAGCACGCGCGTCTCGGCGAGGACCTGGGAAGCGAGCGTGAAGGTCTCGTGCGGCGGCACCGGGTCCGCCGCCCCCCCACAGCCAACCGCGAGCCACGCAACGATCACGACGAACCCCCACCGTCGAGCCATGGTCCCCCTCCGCCTCTGGTTCTCTGCGTTTGCTCTCCAAGCCCGGAGCCGGCCCTCGGGGCCGGCCGGGTCAGCGGCGGCGCAGTGTAGCAGCCAGCCCCTCGCCTCCCGGGGCCGTGGCGGGATCGGCACGGCCGCTGCGTTCCCTTCCATGAGACGACCAACCCACTGGGAGATGCACCACATGGGACCGAACTGGAGCACCGCGGCGGCTCGCCGCACGGCGACCGCCTTCTTGCTGGCGCTGGCGCTCGGCCTGCCGGCCAGCGCGACCACCTACACGATCACCGCCACCCACGATGGCGTGGCCGTGGACGGCGACTGCACGCTGCGTGAGGCCCTGCAGGCCGCGCAGACCAACCTGGCGGTCAACGAATGCCCGGCCGGCGGCGGCGCCGACACCATCGTGCTGCAGACGGTGGGGACCTACGTCTTCAACCAGGGCCAGGCGAGCTGGAGCGCGGCCACGCTGACGATCCGCGGCGCCACCGGCAACCCGGCCAACCACGTGATCAACCTCGACACCAGCAACCGCTTCCTGGAGGTCAACTCCGCCGTGCTCGTCGTCGAAGGGCTGACCCTTGCCCACGGCAACGCCCTCAGCGCCACGCCGGTCGAAGGCGGCTGCCTGGCGCTCTCCAGCAGCGAGCTCGCGCTGCGCGACGTGGTGTTCTCCGCGTGCACCGCCGCGCGCGCCGGCGGCCTCTACTACAGCGCCTTCTCGCCACACAATCTGCTCCTCGAGCGGGTGCGCTTCGAGTTCGACATGGCCACCAGCACCGCCAGCTTTCCCAACCCGTTCGCCGGTGCCGCCTACCTGTCGGTGAGCGACGCCAACGCCGTCCTGACGGACGTCACCTTCGACAACAACGAGGCCCAGGCCACACTGGCGGCGGCGAGCGCGAGCGGCGGCGCCCTGGTCCTCGACGCCTCCGGCAGCGCGCAGGTCGTCGCCCGGCGGCTGACGGTGAGCAACAACCTCGCCCTGGGGCCCGGCGGCGGCAACTACGCCGGCGTCGACGCGTCGCTCCTCGACCAGGCCCAGCTCACCCTGCTCGACAGCCTCTTCGACACCAACGGCCTGCCCTCACCGACCGGTCAGACGGCCGCCGCCTTCCGCGCCCGGCTCCAGCACACCTCGCACCTCGAGCTGCGGCGCCTCGTCGCCCGCTTCAACACTGCCGTCCAGGGCGACGCCACACAGGTCCTCGTGCAACTGGAGGGCTCCTCCATCGCTTTGGTGGACGGCGCCCTCCTCCACTCCGGCAACCACAGCGGGCTCGTGGTGCAGGGCTTCCAGCTCGGGGCCGCCACCGTGGGCCAGGTGACGGCGGTCAGCAACGCGAACCGCGGGATCGAGCTCGACAACCTCGGCACGGCAGCGCTGCGCCTGGAGAACTCGCTCGCCTGGGGCAACGGCGTGCTCGACTTCGTCGCCTTCGGCACCGTGGACGCCGACCGCGCCACCAACCACAACTGGCTCGGCACCGAGGGTGACCCCGATCCCCTCTTCTCGCCGGCCGGCGACTTCTCGCTGCAGCCCACCTCGCCGGCCCGCGACGCCGGGGACGCCAGCTTCGCGAGCGTCGGCCCCTACGACGTGCGCCACGCCCCGCGCCTCGAAGGCACCGCCCTCGACCTCGGTGCCTTCGAGGTCAACGCCCTCTTCGCCGACGGCTTCGAGAGCGGCGACACCGGCGCCTGGACGACGGTGGTGAACTGAGGGCCCTGGTGCACTGCCGGCCGTGGTGCATTGAGGGGAGCGCTGCCACGACGCCAGAGGCTGAGCGCGTCCCGTATGCCGAGAGCTGCGTGGGAAGGCTCTCTTGCACGATCGGCACTACGATCACTCAGTGATACACTTTACTGGTGCGGAGGGCCTTCAAGACCCGCAGCTTCAGCCGCTGGAAACACCAGGCGGCGCTGGCCAAGCTTCTCGACGCCGGCACCCTCCAGGAGATCTGCCATGAGCACTGAGGTGAAAGCCAAGAGCCGGTTGCTCGGCACCGTGCACGAGACGGCCGGGGAGCTCCACGCCGCCGGTTTCATCGACCGGCGCCGGATGCGGCAGTACGACGTGCTCTGCCTGGCCGCCATCCCCGAGTACACCGGCGAGCGCATCCGCGCGCTGCGGGAGCGCCACCAGATCAGCCAGGCGGTGCTCGCCGCCGTGCTCAACGCCAGCCTCTCGACAGTGCGCCAGTGGGAGATCGGCGCCAAGCACCCGAGCGGCCCCTCGCAGAAGCTCCTCGACCTCCTCGACCGCAAGGGCCTCGAAGCCCTGCTGTAGGGCAACGGAGGCGCGCAGCCCGCCACCCCGCGCTGACCCTCCCCCGCCGCTGCTACACTCTTCGGCTCCATGGACTTCACGCAATTTCTCTCCCGCTGGGCGGCGAGCGGGGACGCGGAGCGGGCGAACAAGGACGCTTTCCTGGTCGAGCTTTGCGAGGTGCTGGGGGTGGAGCGCCCGCACCCGAAGACGGGGGACCCGGCGCGGGACGTCTACGTGTTCGAGAAGGACGTGGCGCGGGCGGTCGAGGGTGGCACCTCGCTGGGGCGGATCGACCTCTACAAGCAGGGCTGCTTCCTCCTCGAAGCCAAGCAGGCGGGGGCGAGCGGCCCGAAGCGGCGCGGCACGCCGGCCTGGAACCAGCTGATGAGCGAGGCGCACGGCCAGGCCCTGGGCTACGCCGCCCACCTCGCCGAGCCGCCACCGTTCCTGCTGGTCTGCGACCTCGGCCACTGCTTCGACGTCTACGCCTCGTTCGACGGCTCCGGCCACTACCGGCCCTTCCCAGACGCCGCGGGCAGGCGCCTCTTCCTCGCCGACCTCGCCCGCCACGCGCCGCTGCTCCAGGCGATCTGGAGCGACCCGCACTCGCTGGACCCGGCGAAGCGCTCGGCCGCCGTCACCCGCGAGATCGCCGGCCGCATCGCCGAGCTGGCGCGCGCCCTCGAAGCCGCCGGGCACGACCCCGAGGTGGTGGCCACCTTTCTGATGCGCTGCCTGTTCACGATGTTCGCGGAGGACGTCGGCCTGCTGCCCGGCAAGCTCTTCTCCGAGGCCCTGGAGCGCTACTGGCTGCCGCATCCCGAGAGCTTCCCCGGCGGTGTCGCCGCGCTCTGGCAGGCGATGGACACCGGCGGCAACTTCATCACCGGCAAGCTGCTGCGCTTCAACGGCGGCCTCTTCGCCACCCAGACGGCGCCGCGGCTCTCCGCCGAGCAGCTGGCACTGCTGCTCACCGCGGCGCAAAGTGATTGGTCGCAGGTGGACCCATCGATCTTCGGCACCCTCCTCGAACGCGCCTTGAACCCCCGCGAGCGCCACCGCCTCGGCGCCCACTACACGCCGCGGGCCTACGTCGAGCGGCTGGTGCGGCCGACGATCGAGGAACCCTTGCGGGCGGATTGGGACTTGGTGCGGGCCGAGGTGCGGCAGCTGGTGGAGGCCGGCAAGGAAGAGGCGGCACAGCGCCGGGTGCTCGACTTCCACCACACGCTCTGCCGCACCCGCGTGCTGGACCCGGCCTGTGGCACGGGCAACTTCCTCTACGTGACGCTCGACCTCTTCAAGCGACTGGAGAGCGAGGTGCTGACCCTCCTCGCCGAGCTGGGCTACGGGCAGATCTCGCTCGAGATGGAGCGTTTCCGGGTGACCCCGGAGCAGTTCCTCGGCATCGAGGTGAAGCGCTGGGCGAAGGAGATCGCCGAGCTGGTGCTGTGGATCGGTTATCTGCAATGGCAGGTGCGCCAGCCGGGCGGCGCGCTGACGGTGCCGCAGCCGGTGCTGCGGGACTACGGGAACATCGAGTGCCGGGACGCCGTGCTGGCCTACGACCGCGAGGAGCTCGCGACGGACGAGGCCGGGCGGCCGGTGACGCGCTGGGACGGCACGACGATGAAGCCCTCGCCGGTGACGGGTGAGCCGATCCCGGACGAGACGGCGCAGGTGCCGGTCTATCGCTACGTGAACCCCCGCCGCGCCCGCTGGCCGCAGGCAGACTTCATCGTCGGCAATCCGCCGTACATTGGAAATTGGCGCATGCGCCAGGCTCTGGGCGATGGCTACGCCGAAGCCCTGCGCAAGGTGCACGACGACGTTCCCGAGTCCGCCGATCTGGTGATGTATTGGTGGAACCACGCGGCGCGCCTGGTCAGCGAAGGCCAAGCCCGCCGCTTCGGACTGATCACGACGAACAGCATCCGTCAGACGTTCGGGCGGCGCGTGGTCGAAAAGTGGCTCACTGCCGAAGCACCAATTTCCCTGGTTTTCGCGATCCCGGACCACCCCTGGGTGGACTCGGCCGACGGCGCAGCCGTGCGCGTGGCCTTGACCGCGGCCGAAGCAGGCCGGCAGCCGGGTCGGCTCTTGCGCGTCAGCGAGGAGGAAGAGGACCCGCTTGGCGACGGCGCCCGGAGGCTCCGGCTCGCCGAACGTCGCGGCACTGTCCACGCCGACCTCACGGTTGGAGCCGATCTGTCGGCAGTGGAACGGTTGAAAGCAAATGACAACCTGGCAAGCCCAGGAGTCAAGCTACACGGGTCGGGCTTCGTCGTCACGCCTGCTCAAGCTCGCCGCCTCGGCCTCGGGACGTTCCCAGAGCTGGAGGAGTACATCCGGCCCTACAGGCACGGAAGAGACGTGGCTCATTGGCCACGCGGAGTGATGGTGATCGATCTCCACGGGCTCTCCGCGCAAGACGTCAAGGAACGCTACCCGGAAGTATTTCAATGGATCTCGGAGCGCGTGCGGCCTGAGCGCGAGCAGAACAACGAGCGCTACCGGCGAGAGCATTGGTGGCTATTCGGCCGCAAGAACACGGAACTGCGTGCTGCACTTGGCGGGCTCCCACGCTATGTCACTACGCCCGAGACGGCAAAGCACCGGTTCTTCTCCTTCCTGGAAGCCGACATCCGACCTGACAACATGCTCGTCAACTTTGGGCTCGCGGATGCCTATTTCCTCGGAGTTCTGTCCAGCCGAGCTCATGTCCGATGGGCGCTTGCCGCTGGGGGCCGCCTCGGCGTTGGCAATGACCCTCGCTACAACAAGACGCGCTGCTTCGACCCCTTCCCCTTCCCCGCCTGCTCCGAGGCCCAGACCCAGCGCATCCGCGAGCTCGGCGAGGCGCTGGATGCGCACCGCAAGCGCCAGCAGGCGCTGCACCCCGGGCTCACCCTGACCGGCATGTACAACGTGCTCGCGAAGCTCCGCGCGGGCGAGCCGCTCAACGCCAAGGAGAGAGAGATTCACGAGCAGGGCCTGGTCTCGATCCTCAAGCAGATCCACGACGACCTGGACGCCGCCGTCTTCGCGGCCTACGGCTGGCCGCTGCACCTCACGGACGAGGAAGTGCTCGAACGCCTCGTGGCGCTGAACCACGAGCGGGCCGAGGAAGAAAAGCGCGGCCTGGTGCGCTGGCTGCGCCCCGAGTTCCAGAACCCGGCGGGCGAGCGTGCCGCCACCCAGGCCACCCTCGCCGAGGCCGGCCTCGACACCGCCGCGGCGCCCACCGCCAAGGCCACCAAGGCCGCCTGGCCGAAAGACCTGCCGGGCCGCCTCGCCGCCGCCCGCGACCTCCTCGCTACCGCCGGCCAGGCCACCGGCGCCGACTTCCCCGCCCGCTTCAAGCACGTCAAGCCCGCCGAGGCCGAGCAGATCCTCGCCAGCCTCGCCGCCGTCGGCCTCGCCCTCGAGCTGCCCCCCACCGCCGGTGCGCCCCGCACCTGGCAGGCCGTGCGCTAGGCCCCGTGGGTAGCAGGCTGGGGGCACCCGGCAGGGGGCCGCCGCCACCCCCACCTTTTCTCCCCTACGGTATCTTGCTTTTCCGTGAGCTCCGCGAGCCTCGCCCCGTTCAGCTGCACCTACTCGGTCGACTTCCCGGACATCCTGCTCGGCCTCGGTTGCTCGCTCGCCGTCTCGACCTACCAATCGGGCAAGGTCATCCTGGTGAGCCCGGCGGCGGAGCGCATCGTGCAGCTGCCGCGCACTTTCCCCAACGCCATGGGCCTCGCCGTCGACGGCCCGCGGCTGGCGGTGGCGAGCGGCGAAGAGGTGGTGGTGCTCGCCAACGCGCCCGAGCTGGCGGCGAGCTTCCCCCGCAAGCCGGCCACCTACGACGCCCTCTACGTGCCGCGGCTGCGCTACGCCACCGGCCCGATGGCGATCCACGACCTGGCCTTCGGGCGCGACGGCCGGCTCTACGCCGTCAATACCGTGTGCTCGTGCCTCGCCGTGCTGGCGGACAGCGCCAGCTTCCTGCCGGTGTGGAAGCCGCCGTTCATCCACCGCCTGGCGCCCTTCGACCACTGCCACCTCAACGGCCTGGCGATGGCCGACGGCCGGCCCCGCTTCGCCACCGCCCTCGGCACCACGGACGAGCCCCAGGGCTGGCGGCGGGACAAGCTGCACGGCGGCGTGCTGCTCGACATCGAGAGCGGCGAGACGGTGCTCGCCGGCCTCGCCATGCCGCACTCGCCGCGGCTGGTGGGGGGCCGCCTCTTCGTCCTCAACTCGGCGGCCTGCGAGCTCCTGGTGGTGGACCCGGCGACGGGGACCAGCGAGGTGGTGGCGCGGCTGCCCGGCTTCGCCCGCGGCCTCGCCGCCTTCGGGGACTACCTCTTCGTGGGCCTCTCGCACCTGCGCCACGACCACCGCGTGTTCGGCGACCTGCCGATCGCCGCCGCCGAGGGCCTCTACTGCGGCGTGCTCGCCGTCCACCTGCCGAGCGGCAAGATCGCCGGCGAGCTGCGCTACCTGCGCACCTGCAAGGAGATCTATGACGTGCAGGCGCTGCCGGGGGTGCTGCGGCCGGGGATCCTGGCGCCGGGAGACCCGCTGGTCGCTCGCGCCGTCAGCGCACCGGGGCTCGCCGTGTGGGCCGAAGAAAGGGCCGAGGAAAGGGCCGAGGAAAGGGCCGCGGCGGCGAGCGACGGGGCGACCTCCCCGGCGCCGGACGACGACTGACGACGCCGGCCACGACACGGCAACCAGGAAGCGGCGACTAGGAAGCGGCTCGGGCCCGCCGCCGGGCGACCAGCTCGGCAAAGCGCAGGGGCTCGTCCTCGACGCGGGCGCGGGCGAGGACGGCCGCCGCCACCCGCCGCTTGAGCAAGCCGTCCTCGATCTCCTGCACCCAGGCCGCGTCCGCCCAGATGCGGTCGAGCTCGGCGGCCGGGTCCGGCGCTGCCGCCGCCAGCCGCGCGGTCTCGGCGTAGAGGGCGGCAGGGGCCGCCGCGAGGCCGGCGGCGCGCGCCGCCGCGGCGAGGACGAGGGTTTCGCCGAGCAGCCGCCGGGCCTTGGCCGCAAGCTCCTCGCCCGCCAGGCCGGCGCCTCCGGGCCCCGCGCGGAGGGCCGCCACCTGGGCCTCGACGAGCCCGGCGGGGAGCGGCAGCTCCCCCGCCGCGGCGAAGAGAGCGGTGACCACGACGTCCGCCGCCTCGTCGTCGAGCGCCGCGGGAAGCTCGGCGCGCATCGAGGCCGCGAGCTCCTCCCGCCAGCCGGGCGGCTCGGGCGCGCCGGCAGGCCGCAGGCGCCGCGCCAGGGCCTCGACGTCTTCTGCCTGCACCTCGACGACGGGCCGGCGGACGACGAGCGCCGCGAGATCGAAGGACGGCAGCTCGGGGAAGACCTCGACGGTGGCCTCCACCTCGTCGGGCTGCGGCGTCGTGCTGAAGATGGGCGGCAGGGCCGCCACCAGGCCCCGCCGGGCGAGCTCGGTGCGCAGGGCGGCGTGCGCCGCCCGCCGCCACTGCTCGTCGCGCAGCTGTGGGCCGTAGCGGCGGCGCAGCACGGCGAGCGGCGCCTTGCCCGGCCGGAAGCCCGGGGCGCTCGCCCGCGGGCGCAGCGCCGCCAGGCGCTGCTCGACGCCGGCCTCGACCGCAGCCGGGTCGAGCCGCAGGCGCAGGCGGCAGCGGCTCGGGTCGAGCTGCGCGAAGGAGTCGTCCCCGCTCATGGTTCGTCGGCGCGCACTCTATCGAACCGCGAGGGGCGGCTCGCCAGATCCCTCCGGGGCGATCCTCGCCGCGACGATCCCCGCCGCTACAATCCGCCTGATGCCAGCCACCGGCCAGGGCGATCCCAAGCCGCTCCTCGCGGCGGGCCTCGCGGCGCACAAAGACGGTGATCTCGCTGCCGCCGAGCGCATCTACCGCCAGGTGCTGCGCCTGTGGCCCGAGCACCCGCACGCCCTCCACCTGCTGGGCGTGGTGCTCGACGCCGCCGGCCGCCCCGAGGAGGGCGTCGGCCTGATCCGCCGCGCCCTGCCCGCCCTCGACGCCAAGGCCCACGTCCATAACAACCTCGGCAACGCGCTGCGCCACGCCGGCCAGCCGGCCACCGCGCGCCGCCACTACGAGCGCGCCCTGGCCCTCGACGGTGCCTACGCCCAGGCGCACTGCAACCTCGGGGCGCTGCTCGCGACGCCGGGCCCCGAGGAGGACCGCGCGGCCGCCCGCGAGCACCTGCGCCGGGCGGTGGCGAGAGACCCGAAGCTCGTGCCGGCCTGGCTCGAGCTCGCCCGGCTCAGCCGCCGCGAGGGCAAGCTGCCGGCGGCGGCCGAGTACTACCAGCGGGCCCTCGCCGTCGACCCCGAGAACGTGCCGGCGCTGATCGACCTCGCCGCCGTCCTGCAGGTGACGTTGCAGACGCCGCGAGCGCTTCCCCTGCTCGAACGCGCCTGCACCCTCGCCCCGGACTCGGCCCTCGCCCACTTCAACCGTGCCCAGGCCCTCGCCGAGCTGGGCCACGGCGAGGCGGCCGAGGCGGCCCACCGCCGGGTGCTGGCGCTGGCGCCGGCGACGCTCAACAGCCGGCTGGCGGTGGCCAAGCGCGAGCGGGACCGTGGCGACTGGTCCACCTGGGAGGCGACCGTCGCAGCGCTCGCGAGCCTCGACGCCGAGGCCCTGGCGCAGGCGCCGCCGCCCTTCCTCCTGAACCTCTTTCCCGTGCCGCCGGCCGTCCATCGCCAGGCGGCGCGGGCCTATGCCGCGAGCTTCGCGGCACGCGCCCGCGAGCTCGCTGGCGGGCCCGCGCCGCGCCCGGCCGGCCCCCGGGAGAGGCTGCGGCTGGGCTACCTCTCGGCCGACTTTCGCCACCACCCGGTGGGGCACCTCGCGCACGGCGTCTACGCGGCCCTCGACCCCGCCCGCTGCGAGGCCTTCGCCTACTCGCTGGTGCCGGTGGACGACGAGGTGACGGCGGCGGTGCGGGCCGGCTGCGCGCTGTTTCGCGACTGCGCCCGCCTCGACGACCGCACCGTGGCCCGCCAAATCGCCGACGACGGGGTGGACGTGCTGCTCGACCTCACCGGCTACACCACCTACTCGCGGCCGGCGATCCTGGCGCTGCGGCCGGCCCCCCTGCAGGTGCAGCACCTGGGTTACGTCAACACCATGGGGGCCGCCTTCCTCGACTACCAGATCGTCGACGCCACGGTGGTGGGCGCGGAGCAGCGGCCGTTCTTCGACGAGGCGCTGATCTTCCTGCCCCACTGCCTGTTCCCCGTCTCCCCCCACGGCTCGTCTCTCGGCGCCACCGCCGCCCGGCCGCGGCGCGCCGAGGTGGGCCTCCCCGCCGACGCTCCGGTGCTCTGCTCGTTCAACGACCCCGCGAAGCTCGACCCCACGACCTTCGACGCCTGGATGGCCATCCTGCGCGCCGTGCCGGCGGCCGTGCTCTGGCTCTACGACGCCGGCCAGCCGGCCTTGGCGGCGAACCTGCGCGCCGAGGCCGCCCGCCGCGAGGTGGACCCCGGGCGCCTCGTCTTCAGCGGCCGGCAGCCCTACCCGGAGCACCTCGCCCGCCACCAGCTCGCCGACCTCTTCCTCGACTCCTTCGTCTACAACGGCGGCGCCACCGCCGTCGACGCCTTGCGCCAGGGCCTGCCGATCCTCACCCGCCTGGGTGAGGCGCCGCTCGGCAGAATGGGGGCGAGCGTCGCCCGGGCGGCGGGCCTCGCCGACCTGGTGACCACCAGCACCGAAAGCTACGTGGAGCTCGCCGTCCGCCTGCTGACCACCCCGGGGGCGCTCGCGGCGCTCGGCGAACGGGTGCGCGCCGCCCGGGACCAGGCCCCCCTCTTCGACCTCGCCGGCTGGGTGCGGGGCTACGAGGACGGCCTGTGGGCAGCCTGGGAGCAGGCCCGGCGGGGCGAGCGGCAGGACATCGTGGTCGGCCGGCCGGACGCCCCCTAGCGCCGTGGTGAGGGACGTGCGGCCCGCGCGCGCTCGAACCCCTAGCGCGGAACGAAGCGCACCTCGCCGCGCGGGAAGCTCAGCTCGAGGGCGGCGAAGCGGCGCAGAAAGTCGTTGCCCAGGATGCCTCCCTGGCGACTGAGGCCCCAGGCATCGAGCACCGCGAGCGGTGCGACGTGGAAGGCGACCTGGGGGAAGCGCTCCTCGCCGAGGACGAGCTCGGGCGCCTCGACCCGCGGGGCCTGGACGGCCGCGCTGCCCAGGCCGCGGATCTCGACGCTCCGGGAGGGGTCCGCCACCAGGCCGAGGCGGTCGGCGAGCGCGGGGGCGAGGAGGGAGACCTTGGCGCCCGAGTCGAGGACCCAGCTGAGCGGGACCCCGGCGATCTCACCGCGCACGAAGAGGTGGTGGTCGGCGACGGTGAAGGGCACGGCGGGGCCGGATGCCGCGCAGCTCGCCGAGAGGCGCAACTCGCCTGCGGGGTCGTAGCTCAGGCGCACGCAGGCGGCCCGCTCGAGGAGGTCGAGGCCGAGGATGCCGAGGAGGGGCCGGCCGCCGATCGCCGGCAGCTGCTCGACGACGTTGACCTCGGCCTGCTCGAAACGGAGGCTCCCGGCGCTGATGGCGGCGATCTCGGCACTGCCGGCGAAACCTCCCACGGCGCCGCCCACGCCGAGCATCTCGCTTCCCACCTCGCGGGCTCCCGCCGCCGAGTACTCGGTGGCGCTCGGCGGCACGGGCTCGACGCCGGGAGGCAGCGCCCCTCGCGCAAGCACGCTGCGGCCGGCACCGAGGTCGACCACGAACCAACCGCTGCCACCGCCTGCCACCTCGCCACGCAGGAAGTGGTGCTCGCCGTCGAAGACGAGGGGAGCGCTGCCGGCGACGGCGGCGGGTCGCTCGCCGGCAGCGGCCTCGATGGCCTCGCGGGTCTCCACGGTGATCGAGTAGTCGCCGGCGGCGAGGGGGATGCGGCCGCCGAAGAGGTCGAGGACGGGGCCCGGCTCTTCACTGATGGTGCCGCCGCCGCGGACCGCGAAGACCTGCCCCGGGCCCACCCCCGGCCGCACGTTGACCCGTAGCTCGTAGCCCTCGAGGTCGCGGCGCGAGACGGGCGGCAGGCTGCGCGCCTCGCCCCGCGAGCGATGAACGGTGGCGTGGAGACCGTCCGCCGCGCAGCGCGCTTCGAGCTCGGCCGGCCCGGCCGCAGCCTGCACTAGGTCCGCCGACTTGCCGGGCCCCAGCGGCAGCACGAAGGTGATCCACTCGCTGGCCGCGCCGAGAGGGAAGCGACGGCTCTCGCCGGCCGCGAGATCGACCGCCTGGAGGCCCAGCTTGGCCTCGGCGTGGCGAAGCAGAAACAGGCGGCAGCCCGGGCTCGAGGCTGAGCGCGCTTCTCGGCTCGTCGGCTGGGCGGCCTCCTGGGCGAAAGCTCCTCCGCTGGCGGCCAGGAGGCTCAGGACGACGGCCGTGAGCGGCCGGGGAGCCACCGCCCGAACGAGACTTGCGGTGGACCCCTCAGGCGGGGCGAGCTTCGAGGTCACGAACCCAATTCGCATCAGCACCTCCCAGGGACGCTGCCCAGAGACACCTCTTGGAGACGCCACGGCGGGGAGCAAGGCGGGTGCCACGCGGCCCGGAGATGGCCTGGCCCAGCGCCCAGGGCTGGCCAGGCGGGGCTCGGCGCCGGGGAGATCTCCCCAGATCGGGCACTCCTGGCCCTTTTCGGGAGGTGAGTCCCGGAGGTTGGGGGTGCCGCCGCGGGCGGCTCGAGACCGGAGCAAACACTCGTCCGTCCGACTCCCAGAAGAACGAGGCGTCCAGCGGATCAGCGCCGGCCCGGCGAGGTCTCGGGAGCAGCGACGCGTGGCGGACGTTGACGGTACCGCCTCGGCGGTGCGAGCCTCTTGCCCAAGGCCAGGGCCGCGGCGCCAGGACGATCGACCCAACGCCGACTCGTGAGGGACTTTCGACCAGATCTCGCTCCAACCAGTAGGGCTCGGTTCGCGCCGCCGCTTGCTGGCAGAGGGGCGGTAGGATCACCGAAGGACCACCAGGGGGGAGGACCGATGCACACCCCGACTCGCTCTCTGCAAGCAGCCGTCCGCCACGAGCTCGGCCTCGGCGGGCGGCGCCCTCGCCGCCGCCGCTCCCTGCTCGGGCTGGCTGCCACGGCCGCCCTGCTCTGCGGCCTTGGCGCGGCGCGCAGCGATGCCCAGCCGCCCTGGCGCCAGGACCTGCTCAAGAGCTTCTCGAGCTATGACGTCGGCGACCGCAGCAGCCCGGCCTTCGTGGACCTCGACGGCGACGGCGACCTCGACGCCGTGGTCGGCGCGGCGAGCGGGACCGTGCACACCTTCACCAACACCGGCACCTCGACGGCGCCCGCCTTCCTCGAAGCGCAGGGCACGGCCAACCCCTTCGACGGCATCGACGTGGGGATCAACGCCAGCCCCGCCCTCGCCGACCTCGACGGCGACGGCGACCTCGACGCCGTGGTCGGCGAGTCGCAGCAGGCCCTCCACTACTTCGCGAACACCGGCACTTCGACTGCGCCCGCCTTCGTCGAGCGGACCGGCACCGCCAACCCCTTCAGTGGCCTCGCGGTGAGCACCTACGGCAGCCCGGCGCTCGCCGACCTCGATGGCGACGGTGACCTCGACGCCGTGGTCGGCAACGACGACGGCTGCTTGCGGACCTTCGCCAACACCGGCTCGTCGACGGCCCCCGCCTTCGCCGAGCTCACCGGCACCGCCAATCCCTTCGCGGCCGTCGACGTCGGCTACTCCTCTCAGCCCGAGCTCGCCGACCTCGACGGCGACGGCGACCTCGACGCCGTGGTGGGAGAGAGCCTCGGCACCCTCCACTACCTCGCGAACACCGGTTCGTCGACAGCCCCCGCCTTCGCCGAGCTCACCGGCACCGCCAACCCCTTCGCCGGCATCGACGTCGGCCTGAGCAGCTCGCCAGCCCTGGTGGACCTCGACGGCGACGACGACCTCGACCTCTGGCTGGGCGAGGAGCCGGGCGGCATCTGGGCTTTCGCCAACACCGGCTGGTCGATGGCTCCCGCCTTCGCCGAGCTCACCGGCACCGCCAACCCCTTCGGCGCCGTGGACCTCGGGGAGCAGAGCGCCGGCGCGCTGGCCGACCTCGATGGCGATGGCGACCTCGACGCCGTGGCCGGCGCGCTCCTCGGCCGGCTCGACTTCTTCACCAACACGGGGCGGCCCTGGGCGCCCGCCCTGGTCGCCCAGACGGGTACCGCCAACCCCTTCGATGGCGTGGACATTGGCGCGCGCAGCACGCCGATGCTGGTGGACCTCGACGGGGACGGCGACCTCGACGCCGTGGTCGGCGCGACGGACGGCAGCCTGCACTACTTCGCGAACACCGGCTCCTCGGCAGCGCCCGCCTTCTTCGAGACGGGTGGCACCGCCAACCCAAACCCCCTCGGCGGCTTCGACGCCGGCGACCATGCCAGCCCCGACCTCGCCGACCTCGACGGCGACGGCGACCTCGACGCCGTGGTGGGAGCGTTTTCTGGCACCCTGCACTACTACCTGAACACCGGCTCGTCGACGGCCCCGGCGTTCAGCGAGCAAACGGGGTCCGCCAACCCCTTCGACGGCTTCGACGTCGGCTTCCGCAGCGCCCCGGACCTCGTCGACTTCGACGGCGACGGCGACTTCGACGCCGTGGTGGGAGCCAGCCTGGGGGGCCTGCACTACTTCCTCAACACGGGTACCTCGACGGCGCCCGCCTTCGCCGAGCTCACCGGCTCAGCCAACCCCTTCGTCGGCGTCGACGCCGGCGTCTACGACCATCCCATGCTGGCCGACCTCGACGCTGACGGTGACCTCGACGTGCTGCTCGGCGAGAGCGGCGGCCGCCTCGTCTTCTTCCGCTCCCTCGCCGCCGATCTGTTCAGCGACGGCTTCGAGAGCGGCGACACCTCGCGCTGGGCCTTGACCTTCCCGCCGTAGGGCGGCCGGCGGTGGGGCCTTCGAGGCTCGACCGGCCTCGCCGCTAGCTTCCGCAAGACCTCTGCAGGCCGAGGAGAGGAGAAGCAGGGCCTGCGCCGCCCCCCCGTGCCGCGGCACTCAAGAGACGCTGCACCGCGGTCGCCTGGCCGTAGGCCCCTCCTCGCCAAGACCCGCCGAGAAGAAACCTGTAAATCTCGCCAAATTTGTCTTGCGTATGCCGCGAAATAGCGTAAACTTCCTACCAGAACTTCCTCACCAACAACTTCGCAGACTCCCTCCAACGCGGTGCCGGAAGTCCTACGGCATGGTGTGCCACCTACCGTCCTGTTGCAGGAGTCCTGCAAGTTGAACAGGTTCGCCCTACGTTGCACCGGCACGCCGAGGAGAGTGGGCGATCAAGGCCCGGAGCTCCTCGATCGTCTCATGCCGGCGGAACGACCATTTTTTTCTAGCTGGGCGCAGTGGCAAGACGCGGCTGGTCTCTCGACAGAGGCCACGCCGGTAGGCATGGTCAGCGCGGCCTACCATCGACAAGCAAAGAGGAGAAGAAAATGGACGCATCCAGCAGCATCAGCAGTGTGCTCTCGAGCCTCAAGACGGCCGGTCCGGCCTTCGACGTGATCGGCAAGGTATTTTCCATCTACTCGTCCCTGATCACCACACAGAAGTACCAAGAGATTCTCGACGAGCTCAAGAAACTCGACGACGAACTGCAGGAGGTCCAACGCGACCTCGAATACCTCAAGAACGAAGCAAGATACGAACAGCAGCTGAACAATATTGATCAGGCTACCAGCACGATCAAGACCTTCGTCGCGGACATGAGCACAGTGACCGGATCTGCCTACTACAAGGACATCCTGGACCAGGGGACGGGTTCCCGGTTCGCCCACGATCCGATCACGAGCGCCCTGACCACGATCGACGGCATCGTTCAAGGCTCCGATCAAGAGGACAGCCTCCTCAAGAACTATGCGGCGATGCGCGCGACGGACGAGTCGAGGACGCAGTCTGTGTTCAATCTCACCTGGGCGCAGTTCTCTTCGCTGGTGGCGATCCAGGTCAAAGGGTTCGCGGTCCTGGCTCATGCGCGGTACCTGTGGTGCCAGGACAACAACCAGGTGGCTTCCCCAGAGGCGATCGACACCTGGGTTCAAGCCAACGTGAAAGACCATTGCGACCTCCACCGCCAGACGCTGGTCTGCGACCGCATCACGCGCGGCAATCCCGACTATTTCTCCGTGCAGCTGCCGGGCTGGCTCGGTGGAGACAGAGGGAGCACCTACGACTACTTCGACAACGTGGACACTCAAATTCCCAACGAGGACTACCAGAGCGACAGACCGCAGGCGATCCAGGGCGTCTGGGCTGGCGAAGTGGTCGCTCCCGCAGGCACCGTCGTCGTTGGCGTCTCGTTGCGACCTTGCACGAACCCTTCCGGGCCGCCCCCAAGCCACGACGACAAGCGGATCTGGGCGCGAGCCTGGGCGCCGCGGATCTGGTACGCCACCTACGACCCGGAGACGGGAAAGGTGGACGAGACGAGCCTCGCCCACCTCGACTATCAACCGAGCTCCTGGCAGGACCTCGTGGTGGTGGCCGAGGAATGCAAATACCTCGACAACACCGTCACAACCTGCTCACCTGGACTGCTGGTGACCGGAGTGCGCTTCGCCAAGAGCCCCATCTACGACAACCGGCTGGCGTTCGAGGCGCAGCAGACCTACCCCTGGGATGTTGCGGGCCGTCAATACAGCTCCTGGACCTTCTCGCATGGAAACGACTCCAGTTACTTTGGGACGCCGAGGTACGTGGACTTTGAGGACGTCAAGCCGGATCCACTGTCACCGCTCACGGGTGTTGGTTGGTGGCTGCGAGGAAACCGCGCCTCCCTGCAGGTCGAAGCTCGTTTCGAGGCGCACCGACGAGGAGCTCGACTGATGGGCTCCGCCGGCGATAGCGGCGGCGAAGCCATTCTCTCTTCCGGTGACTACCTGGTGACGAGCCTCGGCGGGACCGACCTGCGCTTGCTGTTGAACCAAGACTCGGGACGCCTCGAGTTTCTCAAGGACTTGGCGGTACAAAAGGAGTTCCCTCCCGGCGACGGCTCGATAGGGGATGTGAGCAAGCTCTACATGCAGCCGGACGGCAACCTGGTGGGCTACGACGGCGAGGGGCGCATGCTCTGGGCGTCGAACACGGCGCAGGGAACCGGCGAACAGCCGGACTTCTATCTGGCGATGACCGAGTCCGGCTTCGAGATCCTGAAAAGCGTCCAAAACTCGGGAGGCCCGTTCCTGCCATCCACAGAGAAGACGATCTGGTCCGTCTAGCCCACCCGCCTCAGCCGCCGACGTAGGCCGCGAGGTGCCGGCCGGTGAGGGTGGCGGGAGCGGCGACGAGATCGGCCGGGGGGCCGGCGAAGACGACGCGGCCGCCGTCGTGGCCGGCCCCGGGGCCGAGGTCGATGAGCCAGTCGGCGTGCGCCATCACCGCCAGGTGGTGCTCGATGACGAGGACGGACTTGCCGCTGTCGACCAGGCGGTCGAGCAGGCCGAGGAGCTGCGCGACGTCGGCCAGGTGGAGGCCGCTCGTCGGCTCATCGAGGATGTAGATGTCGCCTTTCTCGGCCATCTGGGTGGCCAGCTTGAGGCGCTGCCGCTCGCCGCCGGAGAGCGTGGTGAGCGGCTGGCCGAGCTGGAGGTAGCCGAGCCCCACGTCGGCGAGGCGGTCGAGGATGGCGTGGGCGGCCGGGGTGCGCGCCGGGCCGGTGGCGAAGAAGTCCCTAGCCTCGGCGACCGCCAGGGCGAGCACCTCGCTGATGTTCTTGCCGCCCAGAGTGTAGTCGAGCACCGCGGCCTGGAACCGCTTGCCGCCGCACTCCTCGCAGAGCGTGGCGACGGTCTCCAGGAAACCCAGCTCGGTGTAGGTCACGCCGGCGCCGTTGCAGGTGGGGCAAGCGCCCTCGGAGTTGGAGCTGAAGAGGGCCGGTTTGACGCCGTTGGCCTTGGCGAAGGCGTTGCGGATGGGGTCGAGCAGGCCACTGTAGGTCGCCGGGTTGCTGCGCCGCGAGCCTTTGATGGGCGCCTGGTCGATGGTGACGACGCCGTCGCGCGGGGCCACCGAGCCGTGCAGCAGCGAGCTCTTCCCGGAGCCGGCGACGCCGGTCACCACCACCAGCACACCGAGCGGGATGTCGACGTCGACGTCGCACAGGTTGTGCGTCGCGGCACCGCGCACCGCCAGGAAACCGTGGGGCTGGCGCCGCTCCTCCTTGAGGACGGCGCGGTCGTCGAGGTGGCGGCCGGTGAGGGTGCCGCTCGCCTTGAGCCCGGCGACCGTGCCCGTGAAGCAGACGCTGCCACCCGCGGCGCCGGCGCCGGGGCCGAGGTCGACGACGTGATCGGCGATCGCGATGGTCTCCGGTTCGTGCTCGACGACGAGCACGGTGTTGCCCTTGTCGCGCAGCTGCAAGAGGAGCTCGTTCATCCGCTGCACGTCGTGCGGGTGGAGCCCCGTCGTCGGCTCGTCGAAGACGTAGGTCACGTCGGTCAGGGCCGAGCCGAGGTGGCGGATCATCTTGACCCGCTGCGCCTCGCCACCCGAGAGCGTCGCCGACGGCCGCTCGAGGCTCAGGTAGCCGAGCCCGATCTCGACGAACGAGTCGAGGGTGCGCCGCAGGGTCTCGGTGAGCGGCGCCACGGCCGGCGCGTCGAGGTCGGCGACCCAGCGCGCCAGGTCGCGGACCTCGAGCGCACAGGCGTCGGCGATGCTGAGGTCTCTGATCTTCGAGGCGCGCGCCGCCGCGGTGAGGCGGCTGCCCTCGCAGTCGGGGCAGGTGCGGAAGGTGATCGCCCGCTCGACGAAGGCCCGCACGTGCGGCTGCATCGCCTCCGGGTCCTTGGCGAGCATCGACTTCTGGATCTTCGGGATCAGCCCCTCGTAGGTGAGGTTCACGCCCTCGACCTTGATCTTCGTGGGCTCCCGGTAGAGCAGGTCGTGGAGCTCCTTCTTGCCGTACTTGGCGATTGGCTTGTCCAGGTCGAAGAAGCCGCAGCCGCTGAAGATGCGGCCGAACCAGCCGTCCATGCTGTAGCCGGGGACAGTGAGCGCCCCCTCGCGCAGCGACTTGCTGGCGTCGTAGAGGGCACTAAGGTCGAAGTCGGAGACCGCCCCGCGCCCCTCGCAGCGCGGGCACATGCCACCGGTGCGGGTGTAGGTCTGCTTGACGGCCTTGGTGGCGGCCCCGCGCTCGACGGTGATCGCACCGCTCGCCTGCACCGAGGCGACGTTGAAGGCGTAGGCGCTCGGCGGGCCGACGTGGGGCTCGCCGAGGCGGCTGAACAGGATGCGCAGCAGGGCGTTGGCGTCCGTCACCGTGCCGACGGTGGAGCGCGGATCGCCACCCAGCCGCTGCTGGTCGACGAGGATGGCGGTGGTCAGGCCGTCGAGGAGGTCGACCTCGGGCCGCGCCATCGTCGGCAGGAAGCCCTGGACGAAGGCGCTGTAGGTCTCGTTGATCAGCCGCTGCGACTCGGCGGCGATGGTGCCGAAGACGAGCGAGCTCTTGCCCGAGCCGGAGACGCCGGTGAACACGGTCAGCCGGCGCTTCGGGAGGTCGAGGCTCACGTCCTTGAGGTTGTTCTCGCGCGCTCCCCGCACCAGGATCAGGTCGTGGCGGTCGGCAGCGTGGGGCGAGCTCGCGGGGGTGTCGGTCGGCATCGCCATGCTCGTGGGGTCTCCAAACGGTGCAGGGTTCGCCGGGCTCAGCGCAGCTGCTGGATGCGCAGCAGGTTGCCCGCCGGATCACGCACGGCGCCGTCGCGCACCCCGTAGGGCTGCTCGGTCGGCTCTTCGACGATCTCGGCGCCGCGCGCCGCCAGGCGGGCAAACAGGCCGTCGAGGTCGCGGGTGGCCAGCAGGAGCATGGCGTAGGTGCCCTTGGCCATCATCTCGGCGATGGTGCGCCGCTCGTCGGCGGTGATGCCCGGGTCGACGGCCGGCGGGCTCAAGACGATGGAGGTCGCCGGCTGGCCGGGAGGGCCGACGGTGATCCAGCGCATGCCGCCGTAGCCGACATCGTTGCGGACCTCGAAGCCGAGCGTGTCGCGGTAGAAGGTGAGGGAGGCGTCGGGATCGGTGTGCGGCAGGAAGCTGGCGTGAATGGTGATGTCCATGGCGGTCATTCTAGGGGCGGCTCCTCGGCCGCCGCTTCTCGATTCCTGATCGGCCTGGTCACCCGTTTGGCCACGCAGGCGGGTATCCCTGCCGTGGCCGCGACCGCCTGGCGCCGGTAGACGCTCGGCGGCACGCCGACGAGCTCGGTGAAGCGCGTGCTGAAGGTGCCGAGTGAGGAGCAGCCGACCTCGAAGCAAACCTCGGTGACGCTGCGGTCGCCGCGGCGCAGCAGGGCCATGGCGCGCTCGATGCGCCGCGTCATCAGATAGCTGTAGGGGGACTCGCCGTAGGCACGCCGGAAGAGGCGGCTCAGGTGCCCGGCCGACATCCGCACGCCGCGGGCCAGCGCCTCGACGTCGAGCGGCGCGGCGTACTCACGGTCGATGCGGTCGCGGACGCGGCGCAGCCGTGCGAGGTCGAGAAGGCTCGGTGCCTCGGCGGGCCGGCGGCTCATCGCGGCGATCGTGCCATGTCGCACGACCGCGCTCAACCGCGGCGCGGCAGGTGCCGCGGCAGGCAGCGCCGCCGGCTAGCGACTAAGGACGGCGGCGAGGGTCAGGACGACCAGGGCCATGCCGCCGAGGGCCACCAGGGCACAGCCGAGGAGGCCGATCGCCAGCAACGCCGGGTGCTTCTCGGAGAAGCGGCCGAAGGCGCCGATCTGGACGGCGACCTGGGGCGCCGGCAGGCGTTCGGCGGTCGCGGCGATCCCCGTCAGGCGCTCGATCACCCGCAGCGCCCGCTCGGCGGTCACCTCCTCGAGCTGGATCGTGGGGCTGCCGTAGTAGAGCATCCCCCGCTCCGAGGTAGGCGAGAAATAGACACTCCCGGCGAAGGTCGGGGTGGCGAGGTCCGCCACCAGCTCGGCCGTGGCCGCCATCGCCGCCGGCTGGGCGAGGAAGCCGTGAGCCCACGTCGCGTCGCTCGTCACCACGCTGAACCCCGGCAGGGCCGCCGGCGCCACGAGGACGGCCTGGCGCCGCAGGCGGTAGATCAGCCGGACGAGGGGATTGCTGGCCACAGCGCCGCGGACGAAGAAGAGCCGGGTGCGCACGCTCGTCTCGAGCTCCACCCGCAGCCGGTAGCCGATCTGCTGGCGGACCCGCACCTCCCCGGCGTAGCGCGTGCGCTTCTGGGGAGCGACGCTGATCGCGCAGTGGCGCCCCCCAACCCTGCCTTCCCAGCCAGCCTGGGCCATCCGCGGCACGCGCGCCAAGCCACGCTCCCCGAAGACGCGGTCGAGCTCGGCGAGGCGGCCCTGGAAGTCGCTCATGGCAGGTCCATCGCCTCGGCGTTCGCGGCGTTCGCGGCGATCACCCGGCGATAGCGCCAGCCGAGGAGCCCGCAGGCCAGGAAGACCAGGCCGATCGGCAACGGCGCGTAGACACCGCCCGAGACCGCGGTTTCGAGCACGGCGCTCGCTGGGCTTGCGGGATCGTAGAAGACCTGCAGGGGCTTGCCGGCCGCAAACTTCGCCGCCGCCTTCGCCGCCTCCTGCCGCGTCTCGAACTTCTCGTGGGTCGTTCCCAGCCGGTAGCGCGAGCCGGTGTAGCTCACCCCGTCCACCGTCCAACGGTAGGTGATCTCCGGGTAATAGCGCCGCAGCCGTTCGCGCTCCTCGCGGCTCACCCCCGAGGTGTGCGACTGCAGCCTCGTGGTGCGGACCGCGGTGGCGATCACCTCCCCCTCCACCGACGGCCAGCCCCGCGCCTGGTTACCAAGGGCGATGAAGTAGACCCCGAAGATCACGAAGGCGAGGCCCAGGACGGCGAGGAGGGCGAAAAAGACAGCGAGGAACGGGCTGCGTCGACTCATGGTTCACGAGGCCCCAAGTTGTCCAAGATTGAGATCAGAATATCACTCTCGAACAACCTGGTGCGGGCCCCTCTCGCCGGCCCCGAGATCTCGCCACGGGCGAGGCCCCTAACCTGCCCAGGGGTTGCCGCCCTGCCCAGGGTTTCCGCCCTGCCCAGGGTTCCCACCCTGCCCAGGGTTCCCACCCTGGGCCATTGGAGGGGTCACCCACCTTCAATAGCCCGCGGTGGAAACCGCGGGGCGCGGTGGAAACCGCGGGGCGCGGTGGAACCACGGGCGCGGTGGAAACCGCGGGGCGCGGTGGAACCGCGGGCACGGTGGAACCGCGGGCACGGCAACGGCCCCGCCAGCGAAAGCTGTCTAAGTTGTGCGGTTGATGGTGCCTAGGGCCGGAATCGAACCAGCGACACCGTGATTTTCAGTCACGTGCTCTACCAACTGAGCTACCTAGGCAAAGAGCGGGGTCTGCTGCAAAGCGCGGGCGCCGGGCGGCGACCGAAGACGAGATTTTTAGCAGCTCTGGCCGCGGTGCGTCAAGCGGTGGAGGCCACGCACGATGGTGCCGCAGGCTAGGCAGGCGCCGCGGCCTCGACGCGGACCTTCTCGATCCAGCAGCGGATGGTGCCGTCGTCCTCCTCTTCGAGGCCGAGGAGCCGGTGGCCGGCGCGGAAGCAGAAGATCGGGATGTCGTCGAGGAGGGCGGGATCGTCGCCCACCAGCTCCAAGACGTCGCCTTTCGCCAGGCTGAGCATCTCCTTAACGGCCAACAGGATCGGCAGCGGGCAGACCTTCCCCAGGGTGTCGAGGTGAGAGGTGGCGCGGCGCTGCGGTGTGGTCACGAAATAGCTCTCCAGAAAAGACACGGCTCCCGCTTAGAATACGGGCATGCCGTGGAAAGCCCAAACGTGGGTCGCCGTGCTCGCGCTCGTCGCCGGCTCTGCCGCCCCGGCTTGGGGCTGGTCGCCGGCGACGCAGACGACGATCGCCAAGGAAGCGGCCAAACTGGCGCCACCGGACCTTGCCCGGCAGATCCGCAAGCACGAGCGGGACCTGGCGGCCGGCGTCCGCGACCCGCTGCGCGACCAGGACGGGCTGCGCCACATGAAGAACCGCGACGGCCGCGGCAGCCTCGACCGCGTGGTCCACCAAGAGGTCGAGGTGGCGGTCCAGGCGATCCGCGCCCACCGCTCCTTTGCCGAGATCGTCCGCCAGCTGGGCGTGGTCTCCCACTTCGTGGCCGACGCCAACATGCCCCTGAACGCCGCCGACGACGACCCGCGCGAGGCCAACTACTTCGGTGACTACCTGCGCTACGTGGACTCGGCGGTGCCACGCTTCCCTCTCGTCTTCTACGGCTTCGACGCCGCGAGCAGCAGCGACACCGGCTCGGTGGTACGCCGCGCCCTGGCCCGCGGCCGCCGCCTCTACCCGGCGCTCAGCCGCGAGTACGCCCGCATCGGCTACCGCGGCGGCATCGCCGCTTTCGACGATCGCTCCACGGCCTTCGGTGTATCATCCCTGGCCTTCAGCCACGCGGTGACCGATGTGGCCGCCGTGCTGCGCTGGATCTGGATCACGGCCGGCGGCGGCGACGAGCGGCGCAGCACGCAAGCCGAGCCGGATCGCGTGCTCGTCCTGCCGCGCGCCGCTCCGGCGCCCTGAACCGTGGGCACCGCCGACACCGCCCGCACCCGCCCCATCTCGCCGGGGCCAACCCAGGAGGAAGTCCCATGAGCTTGCCGCGCTGCGCGCTCGTCTCCGTCTCCGACAAGAGAGGTCTGGCAGCTTTCGCGCGGGAGCTCTCCGAGCTGGGCACCGAGATCATCTCGACCGGCGGTACCCGGCGCCATCTCGAAGAAGCGGGGGTGCCGGTGCTCGGCGTCTCGGTGCTGACGGGCTTCCCCGAGATCCTCGATGGCCGAGTGAAGACGCTCCACCCGCGGGTGCACGCCGGCATCCTGGCCGACCGCCGCAAGGAGGGCCACCGCGCCCAGCTCACCGAGCACGGCATCCCGGTGATCGACTTGGTGGTGGTCAACCTCTACCCGTTCCGCGAGACGGCCGCCAGGCCCGGCGCGACCTACGACGAGGTGATCGAGCAGATCGACATCGGCGGACCCTGCATGCTGCGCGCGGCGGCGAAGAACCACGCCAACTGCACCGTGCTGGTCGACCCGGACGACTATCCCGAGCTCCTCGCCGCGCTCAAGGAGCACGGCGCCGTGCCCGAGGCGCTGCGCCGCCGCTGGGCGGCCAAGGCCTTCGCCCTCACCCACAGCTACGACGGCGCGATCGCCGACTGGCTGGCGGCTCAGAACGAGGGTGCTGGCCTGTTCCCGGAGCGCCGCGCGGCAGCGATGGTGCGCGAGCTGGTGCCCCGCTACGGCGAGAACCCCCATCAGGAGGCCGCTCTCTACCGCGAGGTGGGGGGCGCCGGAGTGTTCGGCGGCTTCAGCCAGCTCAACGGCAAGGAGCTTTCCTACAACAACCTCCTCGACGCCGATGCGGCGCGCAAGACCGTGGCCCTCTTCGTCGATCCGGCGGTGGTGATCGTCAAGCACAACAACCCCTGCGGCGTCGGGCGCGGCACCGACCTGGTGACGGCCTACGGCAACGCCCTGGCCTGCGACCCGGTATCGGCCTTCGGCTCGGTGATCGCCGTCAACCGCGAGGTGGACCTCGCCCTCGCCGAGGCGATGAGCGAGCTCTTCGTGGAGGTGCTGCTGGCGCCGGGTTTCAGCGACGCGGCGCTCGCCAAGCTGCGGCGCAAGCCCAATCTGCGGGTGCTCGCCTGTCCGCCGTACCAGCTGGCGGCCGGGGCCGTCGAGCTGCGGGCGATCGACGGTGGCTTCCTCGCCCAGCGCCCCGACGGCGAGCCCAGCGACGCCAGCGCCTGGACCTGCCCCACCCGCCGCGCCCCGAGCCCGGAGGAGCGGCGGGCCCTGGAGCTCGCCTGGGAGGTGGCGCGAGCCACCAAGTCGAACGCCATCGTGATCGCCCACCAGGACGCCACGGTGGGCATCGGCGCCGGCCAGATGAGCCGCGTCGACTCCTGCCGCATCGCCGTCGACAAGGCACAGTCGCCGCTCGCCGGCACGGTCGCCGCCTCGGACGCCTTCTTCCCCTTCCGCGACGGGCTCGACGTGCTGGCCGCAGCCGGGGTCACGGCGGTGGTCCAACCGGGCGGCTCGAAGCGGGACGACGAGGTGATCGCCGCCGCCGACGAGCACGGCATGGCGATGCTCTTCACCGGCCGCCGGCACTTCCGCCATTGACCGCCATGCCGCGACCCTGGCGCACCGTCACTCTGGCCGCCGTCACGCTGGCCGCCGTCACTCTGGCCGGACCCAGCGCGGCGGCCGAGGAGCCTTGGGCCGCTCTCGAGGGGGTCCGCGGCAGCCTGGCGAGCGACGGTCCCCGCCTCGCCGAGTTCGAGCACAGCTTCGTGCCGGCGGGCTTTTCTCAAGGCGAGACCGAGCGCGGCCGGCTCGCCATCTCGCTGCCCGACTGCCTGCGCTGGGACTACACCGAGCCCTATCCGAAGGTCTTCCTGGTCTGCGGCAACCTCGCCCATTCGTGGAACCCGGAGGACAAGACGGGGGTGCAGCAAGTCCTCGATCGCCGCCAGGAGCCAGGCCTCGACCTCCTGCTGCTGCCGGTCGCCGAGCTCAAGACCCGCTACCGCGCCACCCTCGAGCCGCTCGCCGGCGGCCAACAGCGCATCCACCTGGTGCCGCTGCAGGAGATCCAGGAGATCAAGGAAGCCTGGATCACCGTCGACCCAAAGGTGGGCCTGATGTCCGGCGTCGAGTACCTCGACCGCGACGGCAACCGCACCCGCTTCACGCTGTCGAGCTACCGGCCTCTGGCCGACACCGCCCTCTTTACGCCACCCGCCAACATCGAGTGGCAGGCCAGCCCCGAGCCCTGACCAGTCCCGGAGCCACGGCGAGCCTTCGATATAATGCCCGGCGGCTTAGGCACCTCCCATGGCAGACCAATCCTTCGACATCGTCTCCAAAGTGGACCAACAGGAGGTCCGCAACGCCTTCGCGCAAGCGGAGAAGGAGGTTGCCACCCGCTTCGACCTCCGCAAGGCCCAGGCCGAGGTGCGCCAGGAAGGCGAGGCGATCGTCATCGAGGCGGCCGACGACTTCAACGTCGAGCAGTCGCTCGAGGTGGTGAAGACCAAGCTGGTGCGCCGCGGCATCGATCTGAAGTCCGTGCGCTACGGCAAGGTGGAGCCCGCGAAGGGCGGCCGGGTGCGCCAGGAGCTGACGTTCCAGCAAGGCATCCCCATCGAGACGGCGAAGCAGATCGTGGCCGAGATCAAGAAGCTCAAGATGAAGGTCCAGGGCGCGATCCAGGGCGATAGCGTGCGGGTCTCGGGCAAGAACCGCGACGACCTGCAGAAGGTGATCGCCGCCCTCAAGGCCCTCGACCTCGATGTTCCCCTCACCTTCACCAACTACCGAGGATGAGGATGACCTGGACTTCCTCGGCCCCGCGCCCCTGGGCCCGCCGTCTGGCCCGGGCGCTGGTCGTGCCGGCCTGCGCCGCCTTGCTGCTGGCGCTGCCGGCCGCCGCCGGCGTCTACGACGAGGGGCAGAAGGTGCTCCTCACCGGCCTGGTGACCGACGCCGCCGGCCAGCCGATCCCCGACCTGCAGGTGGTGCTCGAAGCCTCGCGCAGCTTCTTCGACATCCGCAAGCTGGGCCGCACCCAGAAGGACCTGCGGCGCCTGTCCGGGCTCACCAACGAGCGCGGCGAGTACAACCTCGAGTGGCCCTGGAGCCGCTACTACAACCACTTCGAGCTGGTGGTGGGGGTGGCCGTCCGCCACGCCGGTGGCGAGCACCTGCGGGTGCTCGAGCGACACGACATCAGCCAGAAGATCAAGCAAGGCTCGCCGGTGGTGAGCGCCCTGGTGGTGAAGAACGTCAAGTTCGTCAGCGAGCTGCGGGCCTTTCTCGCCACCATCCGCACCGAGGACCAACGCCGCGTTCACCTCGAGATGGGGCAGCCCGACAAGATCGAGCAGACCGAGTACCCGGACCACCTCGAGGCAGCCTGGTGGTACTTCGAGGCCGGCAAGGTCTACCGCTTCCGGGACGGTCTCCTGGAGAGGATCGAGCCGTTCGACCCCGTGAAGGGGCTGTGAGCCAGCACCGCGGAGAGACCCGTTTGAAAGCCAACGCCCCCGTCGCCGCCGCCGAGCTGCCCGCCCAGGCGGCCCATCCCAGCCGCTTCCTGGCGCTGGTCGCCGACAAGCTGGCGGCGACCGAAGAGCTCTTCCGCCGCGAGCTGGGCTCGGACGTGCCGTTCATCGCCGAGGCTGGGCGCTACATCGGTGATGGCGGCGGCAAGCGGGTGCGCCCGGCGCTGTTGCTGCTGGTAGCGCGCCTGCTCGGCCATGACGGTGAGGAGGAGATCACCTACGCCGCCGTCGTCGAGCTGATTCATACCGCCACCCTGATCCACGACGACATCATCGACTCGGCGCCGCTGCGCCGCGGCCGGCCGGCCCTCCACCAGCTGTGGGACAACCATCGCACGGTGCTGCTGGGGGACTGGATCTACACCCGCTCGATGCAGATGGCGCTCAACCACGGCCGGGTGGAGGTGATCCGCAAGCTCTGCGCCGCCACCCTGGCGATGACCGAGGGCGAGCTGCTGGTGCTGGAACGCCTGGGCGCCAAGGACCTGACGGTCGACGAGTACTTCGACATCATCGACCGCAAGACGGCCCACCTCTTCGGCGCCGCCTGCCACATCCCGAGCCTGATCCAGCCGGTACGCCCCGAGGCCGGGGCAGCGCTCGAGCGCTACGGCCGCCAGCTCGGCCTTTGCTTCCAGCTGGTCGACGACCTGCTCGACTTTCGCGGCCAGCAATCCGAGGTGGGCAAGCCGGTGCTCTCCGACCTCAAGGAAGGCAAGCTGACGCTGCCCCTGCTGCTGCTGATGCCGCGGGTGAGCGCCCGCGAGCGGGCGGACGTCGAGGCCGTGCTCGACGACCGCGGCTTCGAGCGGGTGGGAGCCGAGCGCATCCTCGAGCTGGTGCACCGCGAAGGCACCCTCGACGAGGTGGCTGAGATCGCCCTCGGCCACGCCGAGCAGGCGCGCAGCGCCCTGGCGAGCTTCCCGCCCTCGGCAGTGCGCGAGGCCCTCGAGTACGCCCCCGACTACGTGCTGACCCGGCGCTCCTGAGCGGGGCCAGGTGGGCTAGCGGCGGCCCAGGGTGGCCTCGACGGTCTTGCCGTCGCTCACCACGCCCAGCAGGTCCACCCGAGAGTCGGCCAGATCGAAGACGACGAAGATCTGCCCGAGATCCGGGTGGTCGCCGACGCGGATCCGCCGTAGCTCAGCGCTCGCCACCGTCTGGCTCGCGGCCACGGCACGAGCGTCGAGCCCCGAGATCTTGAGCACCTGGCGCGGCTGGACGTCGCCTAGCGCCTCGGTGGTGATCCGGCTCGCTGCCAGGTCACCGTCCGTCTCCAGCACGACCACCGTGCGTCCGTCAGCGGTCGACCAGCGGATGCCGAGCAGCTGACCAGCCGGGGGCAGCTGGGGCGCGCTGGCCGCCGGCGCTGCGCCTGTCGACTCGGCGACTGCCGCCGGGGCGGAGGGCTCCTCGCCACTGGCCTCTTCCGGGGTGGTAGGGGTCGTGGCGGGAGGCGTCGCCAGCGGCGCAGCGGTCGGCCGGCTCGCCACCGGCTTGCGCGGCCGAGCGCTCGCCCGTGGCGCTTCGCCCCTGCCCAGGAAGGCCCAGCCGAGCCCAGCGACCACCGCCAGCAGGGCGGCGAGACCGCCGTAGACCCAGAGGCGCCGGCCTTTCGCCGGCGCCTGGCGCCGCGCCGTCGCCGTGTCGTCCGGGCTGGCCGGCGGCTGGCGCAGACCGAAGCTCGGGACGCTCGTTGCCGGTGCAGCTGCGCTTGAGAGGGTCGCTGGGCTCGACGGAGCAGCGCGCGGCGGCTCGGGGGCCGCGGCAGGCGCGAAGCCCGACGCGAGCTGCGGCGCTGCCGGTGACGGCAGATCGAGGAAAGGATCGGCGACGGCAAAGGGCCGGTCCCCGGCCGGCGGCACGGGCCACGCGGGGGCAGCGCCGAGGCCGGCCGGCGCCCGCACGGTGGCATCGAGGTCGCCGAGATCCGCCGGTTCCGCCGCCAACGGCGGCAGCTCGGCGGCCAACCGGAGGAGCTCGGCTTGATGGCGCACCAAGTGCTCCTTGAGCTGCTCCTCGCCCTCGCCGTCGAGGTAGCGGAACTGGATCCCCATGCCGGCCGGGCGGTCCCGCGCCTCGTCACGGACGCGGATCCACACCACCTCCCCGAACCCGGAGATCGGCGCCTCGGCCGCAGGCAGGTCGATCGCGAAACGCAGGATGGTGCCGACCGGCTGCGGGCGGCTCGAAGCCACGAAGATGCCGCCGAGCGAGATGTCCGTCGCCTCTCCCGCCAGCTCCTCTTCCGAGCCGAAGCGCAGGCGAACGGGACCGCTCAGCGCGCTACGTTCGGAACCGCGGAACTCCCTGGGTTGAAACGGCTCGGACATGCGTCAGCACCTCGCTGGGGAACCTGTCGATGGTATCGGAAACCGGCGGTGATGGCGAGATCAAGCCAGCCCATGGCTTCGTGTGCAAAGAGTCGATGATCGATTCTTAGCTGGGGTCCTTGCCGCTCGCCCCGAGGCCGGCACGGATCTCCAGCTCGAGGGGGGTGAGGCGCGGGAAAGCGCGGATCCCGAAGACCCCGCGTTGCGGGATCGGCTGGCTGGCGAGGCGGCTGGCCTGAGCGGGTTCGACCGGGATCAGCTCGACGCTCGCCACCGCGTCCCGGCTGACCAGGGTGACGTAGCGAAGGCGCCGCAGCTCGGCGTCGCGCCACAAGCGGGCCCCGGTCGGCAGCAGCACGCTGACTGCCGCCAGCTCCGCGCTCGGCTCGGGCGGTCGCGAGCCTACGAAGAGGAGGGCCGGGGCCGGCGTCGGTTGCTCAAAGCGCACTCGGAGGTAGCCGACGGCTTCGCTGCCGAGATCGAAGCGGAACGGGCGGTAGCCGCCAGCCGCGGCCCCATCGGCGTCGCCCGGGCGCTCGACGGCCGTCGCAGCGAGGGGAAGGAACGGACGGTCGAGGGGGGGGAAGATCGGCCGTTCCGGGCCTGGCAGGGCACTTCCCCAGCGCGCCGTGGGCGGGCGTGCCCAGGAGCGCGGCACGCCGGTGTTCTGGGGGCTCCACCAGCCAGCCACCAGACCGGTCTGCATCTCACGCACCACGAGCCACGAGCGATCCGTTTCGACCAGGGCGTCGCCGCCTTCGCCGGAGTCGAGATGGAGGAAGAAGCCGCCCACGCCTTGACTGCTGCGCAGCTCGGCGACGAAACGGTTGCCACCGGGGCGCAGCAAGGCCGCGACCTGGTAGAAGTCGAGCAGGGCGCCGGGATGATAGGCGTTCGCACCCACCCGAAAGCCGTTGAGGAAGAGCACGTACTCGGCGTCGCCCCCCACCAGCAGGCGCGCCTGGTTGGGCACGCTGTCGAGGTCGAAGTCCTTGAGCAGGTAGAAGGCGCGGGGCACCACCTCGCGTGGTGAGTCGGTGGTCCAGATCCACGCCGCCGAGCCGCCGGGCAGGCCGTAGCGGGAGCCGTAGCGGCGGGCCAGCTGGTCGAAGCCGGCGAGCAGCAGCAGCGCGATCCCGATCACCACCCACCTGCCGCCAGCCTCCGAGCGCCGGCGGCCGCGCTGGGCCACGCTGAAGACGGAGGGAGGGCCGGACACGGCGGGAGTCTAGCAGTGCGCTCGGGCCGGCGGCGGTGCGCGGCCCTCCGGCCGCGGCCCGGGGGCGGAGGCGGGGGCGGGCTGGTTTGACAGCCTCCGGCCGCGCGCCTTAGATTTGGACGTGCACCGCTCCGCATCCCCCGACCTGACAACGAGCTCCCGCAAGACGCGCGTCATCGGCGCCATCCCGGCCCGTTTCGGCTCGACGCGCCTGCCCGCCAAGCCGCTCGCCGAGATCGCCGGCAAGCCGCTCATCGAGCACGTCTACCGGCGCGCCGAGCAGGCCGGGCTCGACCGCCTGGTGGTGCTCACCGACGACGAGCGGATCGGCGCCGCAGTGGCGGCCTTCGGCGGCGCGTGGGAGATGACCCCGGCGAGCTGCGCCAGCGGCACGGACCGCATCGCCCACGCCGCCCGCGGCTGGGACGCCGAGGCGGTGGTCAACATCCAGGGCGATTGGGTGCTCGACCCGGCCCTGATCCGGCTCCTCGCCGAGCACCTGCGGAGCCACCCGGGCGATGCGATGGCGACCCTGGCATTGCCGGCCGAGCCGGCCGAGCACCATGAGCCGAGCGTGGTCAAGGTGGTCGCCGACCGCGCCGGCTTCGCGCTCTACTTCTCGCGCTCCCTGATACCCTACCCGCGGCAGAGCGGCGGCCCGGCGGTGATGAAGCACCTGGGCATCTACGGCTACCGCCGTGAGGCCCTGCTCACCCTCGCTGGCCTGCCGCCCTCGGCGCTCGAGACCGCCGAATCGCTCGAGCAGCTGCGCGCCCTCGACAACGGCATTCGCATCCGCGTGCTGCCCGCCCGGGGCGAGGCCTGGGGGATCGACACCCCGGAAGACCTGGCGCGGGCCCGCCAGCGGCTGGCAGGCGCCGAACCAACGACCCTCGAACCGAGACCGACCTAGCGGAGACCCGCAATGGCAGCCAAGTACATCTTCGTCACCGGTGGTGTGGTGTCCTCGCTCGGCAAGGGAGTGGCGGCAGCGTCCGTCGGCGCCATCCTCGAGGCCCGCGGCTTCGCCGTCACCCTGATGAAGCTCGACCCCTACATCAACGTCGACCCGGGGACGATGTCGCCCTACCAGCACGGCGAGGTCTACGTCACCGACGACGGTGCCGAGACCGACCTCGACCTCGGCCACTACGAGCGCTTCACCTCGACGATCACCTCGAAGCGCCACAACATGACCACCGGCAAGATCTACGACGCGGTGATCAGCAAGGAGCGGCGCGGCGACTACCTCGGCAAGACGGTGCAGGTGATCCCCCACATCACCGACGAGATCAAGGACGCCATGCGCCAGCTGGCCGACGGTGTCGACGTGGTGATTGTCGAGATCGGCGGCACGGTGGGCGACATCGAGTCGCTGCCCTTCCTGGAGGCCATCCGCCAGTTCCGCCAGGAGCTCGGACGGGGCAACGCGATCAACATTCACCTCACGCTGGTGCCCTACATCGCCGCCGCCGACGAGCTGAAGACCAAGCCCACCCAGCACTCGGTCAAGGACCTGCGGGAGATCGGCATTCAGCCGGACATCCTGCTCTGCCGCGTCGACCGCGATCTGCCGGAGGAGATGAAGCGGAAGATCTCCCTGTTCTGCAACGTCGCCCCCGAGCAGGTGATCGCCGCCCGCGACGTCTCGACGATCTACGAGGTGCCCCTCCACTTCTGCCGCGAGGGCCTCGACGAGATCCTCCTCGAGCTGCTGAACCTGCCGCACTACGAGCGCGACATGACGCGCTGGGAGTCCCTGGTCTCGAAGATCAAGCACCCCCACCACAGGGTGCGGATCGGCATCGTGGGCAAGTACGTCGAGTTCCCGGATGCCTACAAGAGCCTCAACGAGGCCCTGCTCCATGGTGGCATCGGCAACGACGCCAAGGTCGAGCTGGTCTACATCAACGCCGAGGCGGTCGAGAGCGGCAACTGGCCGCGGGAGATCTACGACGTCGATGGCCTGCTGGTGCCGATCGGCTTCGGCATCCGTGGCAGCGAGGGCAAGATCCGCGCGATCCGCTACGCCCGCGAGCGCAAGGTGCCGTTCTTCGGCATCTGCCTCGGCATGCAATGCCTGGTGATCGAGTTCGCCCGCCACGTCTGCGGCCTCAGCGACGCCAACTCGACGGAGTTCGTCCCCGAGGCGCACGACAACCTGATCTACAAGCTGCGTGACCTGCTGGGCGTCGAGGAGATGGGTGGCACGATGCGCCTGGGCTCCTACCCTTGCAAGGTCAAGCCCGGCACCCTGGCGCACCGCGTCTACGGCTCCGAGCTGATCCAGGAGCGCCACCGCCACCGCTACGAGGTCAACCAGAAGTACCTGCAGACGCTCTCCGAGCACGGCCTGGTGATCTCGGGCCTGTCGCCGGATGGCAAGTTCGTCGAAATGGTCGAGCTCGCCAACCACCCCTGGTACCTCGGCTGCCAGTTCCACCCCGAGTACAAGTCGAAGCCCACCAAGCCCCACCCGCTCTTCGTCTCCTTCATCGGCGCCGCGCTCACCTACCAGAGGAGCCGGCAGGACCAGGAGCGCGAGCAGCTGGAGCGGGTGCTGGCACAGACCGAGGCGGCGAGCCCGGCCGAAGCGGTCGCCGTCGCGGCCGGGACGGCCGATCGATGACGAGCACTGCCTTCGAGCTGGCGCCGGGCTTGCCCATCGGCGGCGAACCGGCCGGCACCGAGCGCTACCCGGTGGTCGCCGGGCCCTGCGTGCTGGAAAGCGAGGAGCTGGCGCTCGCGGTCGCCCGCCGACTGGCGGCGACGGCGGCGCGGCTGGGCTGTGGGCTGATCTTCAAGGCCTCCTTCGACAAGGCCAACCGCTCGTCGATCCGCAGCTTTCGCGGCCCGGGCCTCGAAGCGGGCCTGCGCCTGCTGGCGACGGTCAAGGCCGAGACGGGTCTGCCCATCCTCACCGACATCCACGAGCCCGCCCAGGCGGAGCCGGCGGCGGCGGTCTGCGACGTGCTGCAGATCCCCGCCTTCCTCTGCCGGCAGACCGACCTGGTGGTGGCGGCGGCGCGCACCGGCCGGGTGCTCAACGTCAAGAAGGGCCAGTTCACCGCCCCCGACGACATGCTGCGGGTGGCCGAGAAGGCCCATTCGGTGGGCAACCCGCGGGTGGTGATCACCGAGCGCGGCGCCTCCTTCGGCTACCACAACCTGGTGGTCGACATGCGGAGCTTCGCGATGCTGCACGCCGACGGCCTGCCGGTGATCTACGACGTCACCCACTCGCTGCAGCTGCCCGGCGGCGGCGAGACCACCGGGGGCGCCCGGCAGTTCGCCGAGCCGCTGGCCCGCGCCGCCGTCGCGGCCGGTGCCGACGGCATCTTCCTCGAGGTCCACCCGGACCCCGCGAACGCTCTCTCGGACGCCACCACCCAGCTGCCACCCGCGCGGGCCGAGGCGCTGCTCGCGAGCCTGCTGGCCGTGCGGCGGGCCGTCGCCCCGGCCTTCGCCGCGGCCGGAGGCGGGCCGTGAGCGCGGCTACCCGGCGCCCGCCGCGGGAGGTCGCGGCCGAGGTGTTGCGGATCGAGGCGGCGGCCGTCGAGGGCCTCCTCGCCCAGCTCGACGCGAGCTTCGATCGCGCCATCGAGCTGCTGCTCGCCGCGCCCGGCAAAGTGATCTGCTCGGGGATGGGCAAGAGCGGCCAGATCATGCGCAAGGTGGCGGCGACCCTCTCCTCGACCGGCACCCCGGCCCTCTTCCTGCACCCCGCCGAGGCCGTTCACGGCGACCTCGGGGTGATCGCCGCCGGCGACGTGGTGCTCGCCGCCTCGGCCTCCGGCACCACCGAGGAGCTGGTCCGCATGGTCGGGGCGATCAAGCGCCTGGGTGCCCGGCTGATCACCATCACCGGCAATCCGCGCAGCCCCCTCGCTCTCGACGCCGACGTCCACCTGGCGGCGGCGATCGACAAGGAGGCCTGCCCCCTCGACCTCGCCCCCACCGCCTCGACCACCGCCACCCTGGCGATGGGTGACGCGCTGGCGATGGCCCTCCTCGACGCCAAGAGCTTCACCCGCGACGACTTCGCCCGCCTGCACCCGGCCGGTCGCCTGGGCAAGCGCCTGCTCAAGGTGGCCGAGCTGATGCACCAGGGTGACGCGCTGCCCATGGTGCACGCCGACACCGGCATGCGCGACGCGATCTACGAGATGTCGAAGAAGGGACTGGGGATCACCGCCGTCGTCGACGGTGGCGGCCGCCTGGTGGGCTGCATCTCGGACGGTGACCTGCGCCGTCTGCTCGCCACCGACGACGGCCTTCTCCAGCGCACGGCCGGCGACTGCATGCGACCCTCGCCGCGCGCCATCACGCCCGAGGAGCCGGCCCCCGTCGCTCTGCAGCAGATGGAGGCCCACCGCATCACCTCGCTCTTCGTCTGCGCCGCAGACGCGAGTGACGGTCCCGGCCGGCTGCTCGGCATCGTCCACCTGCACGACCTCTGGGGCCTCGAGCTCTTCTAGATCGCCATGGGCACGCCTGCCAGCGCCGAGATCCGGCTCGCCGCCGCCGACTTCACGGCCCGCTGCCGGCGGCTGCGCTGGCTGCTCCTCGACGTCGACGGCGTGCTCACCGATGGCCGCCTCACCTACGGCGCCGATGGCGGCGTCGCCAAGACCTTCCATACCCGCGACGGGCTGGGGATCCGCCTGCTGCGCGAGGCCGGTCTCGCCGTGGGCACGCTGTCGCTGCGCAACGACCCGGCTGTCGCCTACCGGGCCCGCGAGCTGGGGCTTGACGCCGTGCTCCATGGCCATGCCGGCTCGGCCAAGGGCGACAAGACGGCCGTCTTCAGCGAGTTCCTCGCCGCCCGTGGCCTCGACGCCGCGGCCGTTGCCTACGCCGGCGACGACCTCCCCGACCTGCCGGTGCTGGCACGCGCCGGGCTCGCCTGTGCTCCCGCCGACGCCGCCGCCGCGGTGCGCGCCGCCGTCCACGTGCTGCTCACCAACCGTGGCGGCTGGGGCGCCGTGCGCGAGCTCGCCGAGCTGCTGCTCGCCGCGCGGGGCGGGGCTTGAGCCGCCGGCGGGCGTCACGCGATCGCCTTCTCGGGGCCCTCCTCGCCGGCCTCTCGTGGCTCTTCGCCAGGGTCTCCTTCCGCCGCGCCCAGGCCTGGGGCCAGCGCATCGGCAATCTCGGCTGGCGCCTCTCGCGGCGCGACCGCCGGCGCACCCTCGACCACCTCGCGATCGCCTTCCCGGAGCTCGATGGCACCGCGCATTGGGCCCTGGGCCGCGCCTCCTTCCGTCATCACGGCGCCTGCCTCGGCGAGGGCCTCCACCTGCTGCGCCACGGCTGCCCCGAGGTTGAGGCGGTCGTCGCGGTCGAGGGCTGGGAGGAGGTCGAGCGCCTGCAGGCCGCCGGCCGCGCGATGGTGATCCTCACCGGCCACTGCGGCAATTGGGAGCTGCTCGCGGCGACGATCAACTGCCGGGGCCTGGGGATGAAGGTCGTGGCCCGCGACCTCGGCTCGCAGGGCCTGCAGGGCCTGCTGCTGCGCCTGCGGCAGCGCTTCGGCACCGTGACGATCGAGCGCGGCGCACCCGGCGCCGCCCGCCAGCTGCTCGGCACGCTGCGGGCCGGTGGCGCTCTCGGCATGCTGATCGACCAGGACACCAAGGTCGAGGGCACCTGGGTGCCGTTCTTCGGCCGCCCCGCCTACACGCCGCTGGGCGCCGCCCGCCTCGCCCTGCGGCAGGGGGTGGCGGTGGTGCCGGCCTTCATCGCACGCCAGGAGGATGGTCACCACCGCGTGCGCTTCCTGCCACCCCTCGACCTCGCCGGTTGCGACGAGCAGGCGGCGACGGCGCGGATGACGGCCGCGATCGAAGAGCAGATCCGCCGCGTCCCGGCGCAATGGGTCTGGATGCACCGCCGCTGGCGCCGCCAGCCGGCGCCGTCCAGCGCAGCGGCGACGGCGGCCACGGAGGCCGCTGATACCATGCCGTCCTGATGCGGCCGCCGCTGCGCCTTCTTGCCGTCCTCTCCCTGGCCGCCGGCCTCACCACCGCCTGCCGTCAGCCGCCGGAGCTCCCCTGGCAACGCACCGACCTTTGGGCCGCGAAGCCACGGGTCGAGGCGAGCCCGTTCCGCAACCCCGCGAAGCCGCCCTACCGGGATGCCACCGGCTACCTCGGCGCCGCGGAAGTGCGAGACCTCGCCGAGGTACCACCCGAGACCTTCACCGTCTACCCCCACCAGGCGGCCGGCCAGGTGCGGAGCCTCGAACAGGTGGCTGGCTCACGGCTGAGCTTCCCGCTGCAGCTGGGGCGGGAGGCCTACTTCACCTTCACCCCGATCCTCGACCCCCGGCAGTCGCCCGGAGCCCGCTTCCGCGTCTTGGTTCGCCGGGACGGCGGCGAGCAGCTGCTCGCCACGGTGTCCCCCACGCCGCCACCGCCGGAGCTGCCACCCCTCGCCCCGGCCGCCGAGCGCGTCGAGCTCCCCGGCGCCGCCGGCGAGGTGATCGAGCTGCTCCTCGAAGTCGAGGCTCCTGAAAGCCCGTCCCCTGGCGGCGAGCCTTTCTGGGGAGCCTGGGCGAGCCCCTCGGTGTTCAGCCGCGGCTCGCTCCCGGCGCGCCCGCGGCAGGGCCCGCCCAACCTGATCCTGATCGGCGTCGACACGCTGCGGGCCGACCACGTCGGCGCCTTCCGCGGCTCCGGCGCCCAGGCCACGCCGTCGCTCACTCCGGCCCTCGACCGCCTGGCGGCGGACAGCGACCTCTGGCTGGACGCCTACTCGACGTTCAACGTCACCAACCCGAGCTTCGCCTCGATTCTGACCGGCCTCTACGGCAAGAACCACGGCGTCTATGACTTGAAGACGCCGCTGCCGGAGTCCCACATCACCCTCGCCGAGGTGTTGAGCGGCCGCGGCTACGAGTCCCTGGCGGTGATCTCGGCGCACCACCTGGGGCCGCACAACTCGGCCCTCGGCCAGGGCTTCGGCGCCGTCGAGCTCGCCGACGAGCACTTCGCCGCCGAGGCGCCCGTCGAGATCGCGATGAGCTGGATCGCCGAGCGCCAGCGTCCTGAAAGCCGGCGGCCGTTCTTCCTCTGGCTCCACCTCTTCGATCCCCACACCCCCCACACGCCGCCTCGGCCCTACGCCGAGGGGGTGGCCCCAAGTGCCCCCAACGGCCTCGGCCCGCCTGGCCCCCTCACTCCCTTTCGTGAGGGCGGGCTACCGCGCTACGCCCAACCGGTGCTCGCCGGCGAGCCGCGCCTCTACGCCAGCGAGGTGGCCTACGTCGACCACCAGCTCGACCGCCTGCTCGACTTCCTGCGCAGCCGCGGCCGACTGGACGACACGGTGATCGCGCTGGTCGCCGACCACGGCGAGAACCTGGGCGAGCACGGCATCCTCTGCCGGCACATCGGCCTCTGGGAGACCACCACCCACGTGCCGCTCGCCATCCGCTGGCCGGCGGCCCTGCGCCGCGACGGCCGCGGCGCCGGCCAACGCTTCACCGGCCTGGTGCAGACGATCGATCTCTTTCCCACCCTCCTCGGCGGCCTCGGCGTGCCCGTGCCGCCGCAAGACGGCGAAGACCTCTACCAGCTGACCGCGGCGGGCCAGGGCGGGCGGCGGGCCGTGTTCTCCGAGGACGCCAGCCACCTGGGCGTGACGGTGCGCAGCCGCGACTACCGCCTGGTGCGCGCCCAGGGCAACCCGGTGGTGCCGGACGGCAGCCACCTCTACGCCCTCACCAGCGATCCCGGCGAAGAGCACGATCTCGCCGGCCAGGGGCTCGCCATCGAGGCGCAGCTGGCGCGGGTCCTCGACGCCTGGCTCGCCGACCGCCGCGATGCCCCCGAGGCGCTCTCCCGCGAGCTCTCGCCGGCCGAGATCGCGCGCCTCAAGGCGCTGGGCTATCTCTGAAACCGAGGACGGCCGGGGCGGAGCCCGGCCGCATCAGAAGAGCGAAAGCCCCGCCAGGGGCCACCTCCCATAGCCCGGGGTGGGAACCCCGGGCGGGGTGGGAACCCCGGGCGGGGTGGCAACCCCGGGTGAGGTGGCAACCCCGGGTGAGGTGGCAACCCCGGGTGAGGTGGCAACCCCGGGCGGCAGCGGCCCCGGCATGGGCAACTCCCCGCGCCAGCCGTCAAGCCGTGAGCGTGCCTTCCGCCCTCTTCATCGCCTCTCTCGCCCAGCGACCGATCAGGATGATCGGCACCAAGGCACCCGCCACGATCGCTGTGGTGGCCACGAAGCGGAAGTCCGAGGGCTTCGGGGCCTCGGCGATCTCGCCACCCAGCAGACCAGCGATCAAGTTGCCGAGCGCCGCGCCCATGAACCAGATGCCCATCATCTGGCCGCCCAGCCGGCGGGGGGCCAGCTTGGTGATCGACGAGAGGCCAACCGGCGACAGGCAGAGCTCGCCCAGGGTATGGAAGAAGTAGGTGGCCACCAACCAGGTGGGCAAGACCTTGTCGCCCTGCTGCGTGTAGGTCGACGCCCACATCATCACTAGGAAGCCGACCCCCAACAGGACGAGGCCCCAGGCGAACTTCACCGCCATCGAAGGGTTTCGGTGGCGAGCCGCCAGCGCCTGCCATATGGAGGCGAAGACCGGTGCCAGGAGGATGATGAAGATCGAGTTCACGGACTGCAGCCACTCGGTCGGCATCTCCCATCCGAAGATCACCCGATCCGTCAGGCGGTCGGCGAAGATGTTCATGGAGGTCCCTGCCTGCTCGAACCCACCCCAGAAGACGGCGGCGGCCAGGAAGAGCACGAAGATCACGCTGACGCCCTTCTTCTCCTCCGTCGATAGGCCGCCAGCGAACATCAAGTAGAGGTAGTAGACGATGACCAAGACCAGGATGATCACGCCGGTGGCACGACCGATCTGCTCGGCCGAGATCGTCAACTTCCCCTGGGCCGCCATCCAGACCGCGAGACCGATCCCGGCCCCTACAACCAGCAACGAGATCCACAGCTGCTTGATGTTGCGCGCCCGGCCGGCTTCACCGCCGGCCGCCAGCTTGAGGCGACCATGGTCGCCGAGGTAGCGGTCACTAAGCCGGTACTGGATCAGGCCGATCACCATGCCCAGGCCCGATGCCGCGAACGCCCAATGCCAACCGAGGCTCGTGCGCAACAGACCACAGATGATCGGGCCGATCATCGCACCGAGGTTGATCCCCATGTAGAACATGGAGAAGCCGGCATCGCGCCGAGCCCCACCCTCGGGGTAGAGGTCGCCTACGATGGTCGAGACGTTGGGCTTCAAGAGGCCGGTACCCAGCGCTACCAGGGCCAGCCCGAGGTAGAACGTCGGCACGCTGTGGAACACCAGCGTGAAGTTGCCGGCCGCGATCAGCACACCGCCCCAAAACACGGCATCGCGTTGTCCGAGGATGCGATCCGCGATCCAGCCACCGGCGAGGTTCAAACCGTAGGCGCTCGCCGTGTAGAGGCCGTAGACGGCGCCGGCCTTCGACTGTGAGAACTCGAGCCCACCCACCGCTGCCGTCGCCGTCATGAAGAGCATGAGCAGCGCTCGCATGCCGTAGTAGCTGAAGCGCTCCCACATCTCGGTGAAGAAGAG
>CAYQRE010000005.1:0-240840 GCA_964420075.1 uncultured Thermoanaerobaculia bacterium
CTTCCATCTGGATCTTGTAGATGCCCGCCGGCAGCTCTGCCACGTGGTAGTCGGCCGGATCAGCCAGGTTGGTCGACAGCGCGAAACGCTCCCACTCGAGGTTGCCCGAGGGATTGGGGTTCAAGAAGACGTTGCCGAGCGGATCGGTCACCGAGTAGAACACTGAGGGCGAGCGCACGAAGAAGGGGAAGTCGTTGTCGTCGACCGGTGCGCCCGTGGTCTGCCCGCAGGCCCGCAGCTCGCCCACCGCCACGCCTTCGAACTGCGTCGTCGGCGACGCCCACGGCGGCAAGAACGGCGACCCCGGAGTGTCGGGGTCGTCAGTGTCGGAGTTCGTGCAGTCGAAGGAGCCGCGATCGAGGTCGCCGTCCCAGAACTCCACCGTCTCGAGGCTGCTGTCGATGCGAGTGAAGAACGTCCACATACCGTCGTAGTTCGTCGGCGTGACGGCCGGGAAGCTCGGGTAGATCGCCGCGATGTCGTCGAACGCGAAGATCGCGCCCGTGAAATTGAAGGCCTGGGGCTTGAGCGACAGGCTGTTCGTCGCCCAGGTGCGGACCTTGAAGTTCGTCCACGCCAACGGCTCCGGCGTCACCGCGCGGATCGACAGGCGATAGAAGTAGTTGCCGCTCGGCGCCTGGGCCCCCGGACCGACCGGGACCGTGAAATTAGCCCAGGCGTTGTCCAGCATGTTGGCCTCGGTCCACAGGCCCACCTGCACGAGGCCAGTGCCGTTGCCCAGCGGGTCCTCGTAGAGGCCGTACTCGAGCCCGATCGTGCCGTCGACCGAGTCCCACTGGTTGGTGGTGTCGCCGTCGAAGATGGCGAAATCGAGCTGCGTCTCGGTCGACGGCAGGCCGAACTCGACGGTCACGACGCCGCTGTCGAAGGTCGCCAGGGCGTCACCGGCGAGGCTCATGAACTTACCGTCATTGGTGGCGCAGGTCGGGAAGCACACGTACTGCGCCCCGGCGGGCAGGGCGGCACCGGCGAGCAGGGCCAGCGCCAGAAACCAGACCGTATTGCGGCTCATTGTCGCTCTCCGTTCAAATTCGACTCAAAACAAAGGACTTGGGCTCGCTCACGGGCGCCAGAGGAACGCTGGCTCCCGTGGCGCCTCGAAAGTGCTCGTCGGACACCAGCAGCGGAACTCGCCGGATCATCTGCGCACGGCGTCAGGAAGACGTCAGGATTCCAAGGCTCGAACGGAATATCAAGAATAACTGAAAGCCATCGCTGGCCCGGCCTCCGCGCCCCTGCCGAGCAGCCGACGAGACGCCTCGCAGCAGGGTCCGGCAGCGCGGCCGGCGAATACGCGGGAACAACCGGCTCCGCACCCTGCCCCAATCGCGAGGAGGGGCCACTACGCTAGACTCCAGCCAACCAGCAGAAGCCCAAGGCGCGACCCTGGCAGGCGAGGCGGCTTGACCGAGAGAGAGCGAGCAGTACGGACGACGGTGGCGGCGCGGCGGCGAACTCGCCTCCTGCCCGCGTAGAGAGCGAGCCCAGCACCGTGACGCAGGATGCCGAGACCGTGGGCCCCCGGCCGCCAGCTGCCCCTGTTGAGAATCGCCTTGCGGCAGAAGCCCGGACCCTCGAGGTGCGTCTTCTCGGGAGTTTTGAGATCAGCCGCGGCGAGGAGCCGATCTCCGGCTTCGAGTCGCAGAGCGTTCGCGCCCTGCTCGCCTACCTCGCCGTTCACCCCGGTCGCTCGATCCCCCGCGAGCTTTTGGCCTCGCTACTGTGGCCGGAGGAGAGCGAGCGCACGGCACGCCACAACCTCCGCCAGGCGCTCTACAACCTGCGCACGGCACTGCGCCTCCACGGCCACGAATCGCCCCTCCATACCAGCCATCGCGCCGTTTCCTTTCAGGCCGACGACGCCGTGTGGGTGGACGTGCACGAGCTCGAATCGGTGGTCGGCCGCGAGCTGCGCGGTTCGGCGCTGCGCGATCCCCAGGCGGTGGCGCAGGCCACGCACCTCTATCGCGGGGACTTCCTCGCCGGCTTCTATGTGCGGGACAACCCCGCCTTCGAGGAATGGATGGTGGGCGAGCAAGAACGGCTGCGGGAGCTGGCGGTCAGCGCTCTGCGCCAGCTCGTTGCCCGCTACCAGAGCGAAGGCAGCTACCCGCTCGCCATCCAGTTCGCTCGCCAGCTCCTGCGCATCGAGCCCTTCTCCGAGGACACCCACCGCCAGCTGATGCAGCTCTACGCCTTGTCGGGGCGGCGCAGCCGGGCCCTCGCCCACTACGACGATCTGCGGCGCCTGTTCCAGCGCGAGCTGGGTGTGGCGCCGCTCGAAGCGACCACCGAGCTCTACCAGCTGATCCAGTCCGAAGGCTCCCTGGCAGCCCGAACACCGGCGCCGAGCGAACCTGGCGGGCCCCTGGTGCCCCTGGTGGAGCGCGAAGAAGCCCTTGAACGCCTGGGCGAGATCTGGGCTGGCGTGCGCCGCGGCAACTGCCGCCTCACCCTCGTCGAGGGCGAGCTCGGGCTGGGCAAGACGCGGCTTATCCGCACTTTCCTCGACCGCATCACGGCCCAGGGCTCCGTCCTCGTCCTCCAGGGAAGCAACCACGAGCTGGCACCGCGCCATCCGTACCAGCCCGTCGCCGAGGCGTTGCGCAACGCCATCGCCACCGAGACCGATGTCGTCGATCGCGTGCTGGCGGCAGCCGGCAAGCGGACCCTCTCCGTGCTGCTGCCGCTGATCCCGGAGCTGGCGGACCACGACCCGGGGCTCGCCCGCCAGCAGGAGGCCAGCACGCCGCCGGCGCGCGCCGGCTTGTTCTCTGCCATCGCCCGCGTCCTCGAGCTGCTGGTCGAGCGGCCCGGCCCGACCCGACCAGGACGGGCGGTCGTCCTCTTCCTCGACGACCTGCACGGGGCGGACAACGAGACGAGCGAGCTCCTCGAGTCCCTCCTCGAGCGCCTCGCCGGCCTTCCCGTCTGGCTGCTCTGTGCCTACCGCCCCTCGGGCCTCACGCCCGATCACCGTCTGCAGGCGCTGTTGGCGAGCCTGGGCTCGCGCGCCGGCCTTTCCCACCTGCGCCTCGAACCGCTGGGTGTCGCCGCCGCCGAGGCGATCGCCACGGCGCTCCTCGGCAAGGAGAGCGCCGAGCCCCTCGCCCGCCTGCTCAGCGCCGGGAGCTGCGGCAACCCGCTGGTGATGACCGAGATGATCAACCTGCTGTGGGACCAGGGCCAGCTCCAACCCGACGCCGACGGCCCCTGGCGGCTCGACGGCGACGCAGCGAGGCTCGAGGGTCTCGGCGCACCGCGGCTCCCGGCCCTGATCGACCGCCGCATCCAGCGCCTGCCACGCTCGGCCCGCCGCCTGCTCGCCCTGGCCGGCGTGGTGGGGCCGACCTTCGCCGCTTCCCTTCTCGAGCACGTCGAGCAGGAGCATTCAGAGGTGGTGGCCACCGGCATCAACCTGATGGTCGAGCATTGGCTGGTGCGCCACTCGCTGCGCTACTGGGCCGACAGCCGCCGCGAACGGGACCTGGCGGTGATCGCGGCGGGCAGCCGCCTGGGCAGCTTCGAGTTCGCCCACAAATACATTCGGCAAGTCGTCTACGAGCGCCTGCCCGCCGACCGCCGGGCCAGCTTGCACCGCGAGGTGGCGGTAGCCCTCGAGGCAGGCAGCGGCGAGCCGCGGGGTGAGCTGCGCGAGGCGATCGCCCACCACCTCTGCTTGGCGGGCGACTGGGCGCAGGCCCTCGGCCACCTGGAAGCCGCCGCCGAACGGGCCCAGCGCCTGCACGCCACGAGCACCGCCCGCCACTACCTCGAGGCCGCTCTGCACGCCGTCGACGCCCTCGCCGCCAGCGGGCGCGGCGACCTCGACCGCCGGCGCACCAAGCTTGAGAGGGCCCTCGCCAGGCTTGCCAGCCAGAGCTAGGCTAGCGGCGATGAACTGGGCCCGCCGCCAGCGCTCCCTCATCCGCCTCGTCGCCGCCAGCGGACTGGCCGCCAGCTGGTGTGCCGGGGCCTTCGTCGCACCGCGCCTCGCTGCCGACCCGGCCACGGTGGTGGTCCGTGCCACCGCCGCGGACCTCACCGTGCTCCTCCAGCCGCCGGGCGGGGTGAACGTGCTCGCCGTGTTCCCCCGCCGAGGTTATCTGCTCGCCGAGGTCGACGGCGCCGGGCGAGAGGCCTTGGCGCGCGCCGGTTTCCACGTGGAGGAAGACCCTCGGCAGACGGCCCGCCTTCGCCATCCACCTCTCGCCTTCGTGGGCCAGAGCGGCGGCATCCCCGGCTTTCCCTGCTACCGCACCGTCGAGGAGAGCCTGGCCCGCGGCGCCGAGCTCGCCGCCGAGTACCCCGCGCTCGCCACCTGGAGCGACATCGGCGACTCCTGGGAGCGCACCCTGGACCCGCAGGCAGGCTACGACGTGGAGGTGCTCGAGCTCACCCAGAGCGCCATCCCGGGCCCCAAGCCGAAGCTCTTCGTCCTCGCCGCCCTGCACGCCCGCGAATACGCCACGGCGGAGATCGCCACGCGCTTCGCCGAGCGGCTCCTCGCCGGCTACGGCAGCGACCCGGAGATCACCTGGCTGCTCGACGCTACGGAGGTGCACATCCTCCTCCAGGCCAACCCGGATGGCCGCAAGCGGGCGGAGAGCGGCCTTTCGTGGCGCAAGAACGCCAACAACCTCTACTGCCCGGACACCGAGCAGCGGGGCGCCGACCTCAATCGCAACTTCAGCTTCGAGTGGGGTTGCTGCGGCGGCTCGTCGACCGATCCTTGCGCGCCGAGCTACCGTGGTGCCGGCGCCGCCTCGGAGCCCGAGATCGACGCTGTCGAGTCCTACCTGCGGCAGATCTTCCCCGACCAGCGCGACCCTGGCCTCGGCAGCCCCGCCCCCGACACCGCAACGGGCCTGGTGCTCGACCTGCACAGCCCGGGCGAGGACGTCCTCGGCTCGTGGGGCTTCACCACCGACCCGCTGCCCAGCCCCAACGACGTCGAGCTGCGCACCCTGGGCCGCAAGATCGCCTTCTACGCCGACTACTTCCCCTTCCAGGGCAGCTTCGGCCTGGTCGACGGCTCCACCAAGGACTTTGCCTACGGCGAGCTGGGGGTGCCGGGCTACACGATCGAGGCCGGAGTCGACTTCTTCGAGAGCTGCGCCTTCTTCGAGTCGGTGGTCGGGCCGGACAATCTCGCGACCCTGCTGGCGATCGCCCACCACGCCCGCGAGCCGTACCGGACGCCCGCCGGGCCGGACGCCGTCGACCTCGCGGTGCCCACGGCGCCGGTGGCTCCGGGCGCTCTGATCACCGTCGCCGCCAGCTTCGACGACAGCCGCTTCGCCACCAGCAACGGCAGTGAGCCCAGCCAGGCGATCAGCGCCGCCGAGGTCTTCGTCGACCTGCCGCCCTGGCAGGCCGGCGCCGTGGCCTTCCCTCTCGCCGCCGCGGATGGTGCCTTCGACACGCCCGTGGAGCGAGCCGGGGCGACGATCTCGACGAGCGGGCTCGGAACCGGCCGGCACTGGCTGTTTTTCCGCGGCACCGATGCCGACGGCCATCAGGGCGCCCTCGCCGCCGCTTTCCTGGACGTCCTCGAGCCGGGCGCGGTGCCCCACCTCGCCGGCTTCGTGCGCGACCGCGCGAGCCGCCTGCCGCTCGCCGCAACCGTCAAGGCAGGACGCTTCAGCACCGCCAGCGACGACCTCAACGGCGCCTTCAACATCACCCTGCCGGCGGGCAGCTATGACGTCGAGGTGAGCGCTCCCGGTTACGCCGCCGAGCGCTTCAGCTTCCAGGCGAGCGGCGCCGCCACCACCCGGCGCACCTTCTTTCTCGACGCCCTGGCCACCGTGGCGGCGAGCGATGCCGAGGCCGGGCCGGACGGCTGGACGGCCGAGGCCCCCTGGGCAGCGAGCGACGAGGTGGCCTTCAGCGGTCAGCGCAGCTGGAGCGACAGCCCCGGCGGCTTCTACGGCAACGACACAGACGCCTCCCTCGTCTCGCCCATCCTCGACCTCGCGGGGCATCACGGCACGGTGCTGCGCTTCCGGCAGCTCTACGACATTTCCCGCGGCTTCGACCTCGCCCAGGTCGAGACCTCGATCGACGGTGGGGCCAGCTGGCAGCTGGCGCGGGCCTTCACCGGCGAGGGCCACGACACCAGCTGGGAGGCCGTGGAGCTCGCCCTGCCGCAGCTCGACGACGCCGGGGCGGCGCGCCTGCGCTTCCGCCTGCTGACCGACTCGATCGCGACCCGCGACGGCTGGCACCTCGACGACATCGAGCTCTTGAGCGCGCCCCGCGGCAGCCTCCTCTTCGCCGACGGCTTCGAGAGCGGAGACGTCTCGGCGTGGAGCCAGGCAACGGGGACGCGATAGCGAAGGTACGGGTGCAAAATAGTGCCCAAGGACGTCTCGCTCGACGTCCCCGTGGCAACATCCTAGGTAGGAGCAAGGCCCCACGCCGCCGCTTCGCCGGGCGTGACGGCGCGCTCCTCGACGAAGCCGACTTGCAGTCCATCGTGGTGAGCCAGGCCTGGTAGGGATGCGACAGATCCACTCGTCTCATACCGAAAGGAGCTCGCCATGGTCCGCACCGCCGTGTCTCTGGCCCTCAGCTGCTCGCTGCTCACCCCCGCCGCCTGGGCGGTCCGCTACTCGTGCCTGCCCAGCTGTAACCCGGACGACGCCCGCTTCCTCTCGCTCGCCGATCCTGGTCTCACCACGCTCAACGACGCCAGCCTCGGCATTCTCCTCTCCGTACCGCGGACCAGCACATCCCTGCGTTTCGCGGTGTTCGACGGCGACACCTCAGGGCGCTGGGACGGTTCCGCCGGTGGCATCCGCCTCACCTACACCCTGACGGCCGACCCGACGCTCGACGGCAGCGGCACGTTCCTCGTCGGCCAATGGACACAGCGTGACTTCGCTGACAACGCCTGGACCTCCATCAGCGTGCCCACTGGCACCGAGGCCCTGGGCGACGACGGCAACCTCTACTACCGCTTGACCGTCGAGGCCGACACGGAGCCCCTCGCCTGGGCGAGCTTCAAGGTCCGCCTGGAGAACGGCTCCCTCTTCCTGCCCGCCGAGGCAGCCGTCGCGCTGAGCGCGCCGATCCTCCATCCCAACGACCTCGCCACCGTCTACCCCAACTATCCGAGCCTAACTCCCACCACTTACGATGGCAGCTGGTCCCTCTACGTCTTCAGCCCGACGGCCCTCTCGATGCTCGACCTCTGGAACGGCGACGTCGACTTCGGTTCGGCCGACTGCCTCGACGGCGATTCGGACGACTCCGACACTCCGAACGAGAGCCTGCCGGCGTGGGCCGCCAGCGCGACCTTCGAGGGCATCGCCGTGGGCGAGGTGCAGCCCTGCGGCCAGACGACGGGGGCCCCGACCGACGACGCCGCGGACCCCACGCTCCGCCGCTCCCCGAGCGTGCAGCTCTCGGTCAGCCTGCCGACGGGCGAGACCTACGCCGACCTCGACCCTTCGGGCAACGCCGAGTGGGAGTGCTTCGTCCTGGCGACCGATCCCCAGATGCCGGCGGACGTCCTGGTCCCGGCCTTGCCGGCCGGGACCTACCGCGTGGGGATCAACGGCCTCGACCTCAATAACCTCGTCGTCCTGCGGCCCCACCTCGTAGCGTTGGGTGTGGATGTCCAGGGCCGGCCCGTCGCCCTGCTGCCGCCCCGCGAGCGGCCGAGTGACGGCTAGGCCTCAGGAGACGAGGAGAGACTGCAGCCGGGCGGCGATCGCCCCGCGCGCGTAGTCGGCCACCAGCCGGGCCCGTCCTGCGGCGGCCAGGCGCTCCCGCTCGGCAGGGTCGGCGAGAAGGTGGTCGATGGCCGCGACCCACTCCGCGGGGCTGTCGGCCACCGCTAGGTCTTCCCCCGGTACGGCGGTGGTCCCCGCCGCCGCCCAGCGCGAGGCGACCACCGGCACGCCCTGGGCCCACGCCTCGAGCACCTTGAGCGGCTGCCCCGAGCCGGCACGCAGCGGGGCCACGGCCAGGGTGGCGCTGGCGAGGACGGCGCCGAGGTCCGGGGGCGAGGCGAGGAGCTCGACGCGCCCACCGGCCCGCGCAACGGCCACCCGGAGCTGGCGCGGTGGCCGTGCCCCGGCGAGGCGCAGGCGTAGTGTCGGGTGACGCGCTGCAAGCACCGGCCAAACCTCGCGCAGAAAGAAGCGGGCGCCATCGTGGGTGGGGAAATAGCCGAGGTTGCCAGTCAGGGCGAGGACCGGCCCCGTCGCCGGCCGCTTCGCAACCACCGCCGCCGCGACGGGCAGCGGCACCACCCGAAGCCGCGGTCCCAGGCGCGCCGCCTCCGCTGCCGGCAGCCGCCCGAGGATCGCTGCCCGATCACGCTCGGCGACCACCCAGGCCGAGCCCACGGCGGCGAGCGCTCGCGCCTCCCAGCGCCCCAGGCGCGCCGCCTCCCAGCGCAGCAGGGGGCGCAACCAGGGGCGGTCGAAGTGGGCCCGCCGCTCGAGGTTGAGGGCCAGGCTGTCGATGAGGTCGAGCACTACGGACCGCTCCCCCACGGCCGGTAGCACGTCGACGAGGCGCAGCAGGCTGAGGATCACCACGTCCGCCGCCGGCGTCAGCTGGCGCAGCTGGCGCTCGAGGTCGGCGCCGCCGAAGAGGGCATTCTGCAGCGGCAAGCCGCGGCTGGCCGCCCGCACCAGCGCCACGGCACGGGCGAGGAGGCCAGGAGGGCGGTAGAGCTCGAGGCGGGCGAGGCCCGCGGGCGGCGGCGCACCGCGAGGGCTTGCCGGCGCCAGCACCGTCAGCTCCAGGACGGGTGCCAGGGCCGCCACCAGCTCGGCGGCACGCAGCTCGTCGCCCCGCCGGGGCGGCCAGGGATAGCGGCAGGTGACGAGGAGGGCGCGCAGGGCTCGGCCCGCCGTGATCAGACCAGGGTGAGCAGGTGACCGAGCTTCTCGCGCTTGGCCTTGAGGTAATCGCGGGTGTGCTCGGTGGGCGGCACCTCGAGGGGCAGGCGGTCCACGACCTCGACGCCGTAAGCCGCCAGCAGCTCGGACTTGCGCGGGTTGTTGGTCAGCAGCCGCACCGACCGCGCGCCGAGGTCACGGAGGATCTGTGCTCCCACCCAGTAGTCGCGCTGATCGGCGGCGAAACCCAGCTTGACGTTGGCCTCCACCGTGTCGTGCCCCTGCTCCTGCAGCTCGTAGGCCTTGAGCTTGTTGGCGAGGCCGATGCCGCGGCCCTCCTGCAGCAGGTAGAGCAGCACGCCGCGGCCCTCGGCGGCGATCCGCGCCAGGGCCTCGTCGAGCTGCCGGCCGCAATCGCAACGGGCAGAGCCGAAGACGTCCCCCGTCAAGCACTGGCTGTGCATCCGCACCAGCACGGGCTCGTCTCCCGCCACCTCCCCCAGCACCAAGGCGAGGTGCTCTTCGCCCGTCAGGTCGGCGCGGTAGGCGTGGGCGCGGAACTCGCCGTGGGCAGTCGGCAGCACGGGTGAGGCGAGCCGGCTGACCAGCGTCTCGGTGCGCAGGCGGTAGCGGATCAGGTCGGTCACCCGCAGCACGGCGAGGTCGTGCTCGCGGGCCACGCGAGCGAGGTCCGGCACCCGCGCCATGGTGCCGTCGTCCTTCATCACCTCGCAGATCACCCCGGCGGGCGTAAGACCGGCGAGACGGGCGAGGTCGACGACCGCCTCGGTCTGGCCGGCGCGCACCAAGACGCCGCCGCGGCGCGCCCGGAGCGGAAACACGTGGCCAGGGCGCAGCAGATCGGCCGGCTCGGTGCGGGGGTAGACGGCGGTGAGGATGGTCGCGGCGCGGTCCGCCGCCGAGATGCCGGTGGTGGTCTGGCCGCGGGCCTCGATCGACACGGTGAAGGCGGTGCCGAAGGTCGAGGTGTTGCTCGCCACCATCGGTGGCAGCTGCAGCTCGTCGCAGCGTTCCTCGGTCAGCGACAGGCAGATCAGGCCGCGACCGTGGCGGGCCATGAAGTTGATCGCCTCGGGCGTCACCTTCTCGGCCGCCAGCGCCAGGTCACCCTCGTTCTCGCGGTCCTCGTCGTCGACCAGGATCACCATGCGGCCCTGGGCGAAGCGCGCGATGGCCTCCTCCACCGAGACGAAAACCTCTGCTTCACGCAAGCTCATGCGGTCCTGGCTCTTCGAGTGTGGCGTGCTGGACGTTGGGCCCCGCGCCGGGGCGGCCCGGGACGGGACAGTCGTCGGGACAGTGGGGCGGACTCAGACCGGCCGGCGGCAGGACACCGCTCGGCCGGCGACAGGGCTGCAAGTCTAGCCACCCCCTGAGCAGGGGTCAAACCGAGGGGCGTGGTGCCTCAGACCTCCGGGTCCCGCCAAAAGACGCCCGTCAGCTGTGAGGTCTTGCAGTCCTCCTGCCGCCAGTGGCCCTGCTCATCGATGAAGCTCACACAGTAATGCCGCTCACCACGCTCGAAGAACCAACCGCGCGCAAACGGACTCCAACGGACCTGGATGTCCTCCCAGCCCTTCCGCTCGGCGACGTGGCGGATGTTGTAGATGTCGAGGAAGTGCAAGCTGATCCGAATCCCGACGAGAGCCAGGACGGCGAGGGTCGCAGTCAGGGCGTTCATGCGAACTGGCTACGCGCTGGCCGGCGCTTCTATGCGCCGGCCGAGGTCAGGCGAACGGCGGCGAGGTGGTCGGCTCGGAGGGCTCGGCGGGCTCGGTCGTCGAGCCGGAGCGCTCCGCCGGCTCGGGCTCCCAGGGTGAGTCGAAGATCCCACCCGGGTTCGGTGGCCCCTCCTCGGGGAGCTCGCCCTCGTCCTCGGGATGCTCGTCGGCCAGGGCCAGCGGAATGGGGAGGTGTCCGCCGGCGAAGCTGCCGGAGAGTACCCGGCCCCAGGCTGCGTCCCAATCACGGTGCAGGATCATCGTGGGCCTCCTTTCTCCATCTCCCAGGATACTCCCCTCCCTCGCCGGGTGGCGCGCGGCCTACTCGTGCGGCGTCGTGGCCGCCGGCACGCCGCGCACGAAACCGATGTAGTCGACGGCCGCGACCGCGGCCCCAGCCTGGCGCAGCAGGGCATTGACCTTGCCGCGGTGGTACTGGCCGTGGAGCAAGGCTTGGAGGAGGATGTCCGCCTGCGCGCTGGTGAAGCGCTGGCCGGCACTGTTGGTGTAGCCGATGCCACGCTCGAGGTCGCCCTCGCCGAGCCCGGCGAGCAGGTCCTCGAAGCCGGCGTGGACCTCGGCGGCGAGCGCCTCCACCTCGGCCGGGCCGAGGGCCGGCCACACGGCCGTGCGCGCACCCTCGCCCTGCAGGCGGGCGAGCCACACCGCGTCGGCACCCAGGATGTGGGCGTACTCCCGCCAGGCTTCGGCTGCGCCGGGAGCGAGCTTCAAGGCGGCGAGCAGGGCGGCATCGGCCCAGCTCGCGTGCCGCCAGAGCTGCCGGATCTGTTCGAGTGCGGTCATCTTGGGCTCCTTCTCGGGCCTTCGGTCAGGGCGCCCGGGCGGGGCGCCGTTCTCATCTCCGCCGCCCCCTCCCCGCGGGTGGCGTCGCGAGGAGGGATGACGGGTAGAAGAGTGGCAGGAGGATGCCATGAACACCTCCGCCTCTCTGCCTTCCGCGCGCCGCTTCGCCACTGCGTTTCGGCCTTCGATCGCCGCCGGAGTCTGGCGGGTGGCGGACCCCAAGATCACCCTCGCCTCGGTGGCCTCGCTGCTCGTCGGGGCGGCCGCGGCCTGGCATGACGGCCCGCTCGCCTGGGGCTGGCTGCTCGCGACGGTGCTGGGGATCTTCTGCGTCGAAGCGGCGAAGAACGCCTCGGGTGAGATCTTCGATTGGGACTCCGGCGCCGACCGCGGCCTGCGCGAGGAGGAGCGCACGCCCTTCTCGGGCGGCAAGCGGGTGCTGGTCGACGGCCTGATGAGCCGCCGTCAGACGGCGTGGATGGCCGCCGCCTTCTACGCCGCCGCCGCCGTCATCGGCCTCCTGATCGTGCTGCGCCGCGAGCCGGCCGTGCTCGGTCTCGCTCTCGCCGGGGTGGCGCTGGCGTTCTTCTACCATGCGCCGCCGCTACGGCTTTCCTACCGCGGCTGGGGTGAGCTCGCCGTGGCGCTCTGCTACGGGCCGCTGATTGCCGCCGGCACTTACCTCGTGCAGCGACACGCGGTCTCTCCCCGCGTCCTGACGGCCGCCGCACCGCTCGGCATCGCCATCGCCGGCTTCCTCTGGGCCAACGAGTTCCCCGACGCGCGGGCCGATGCCGCTGCCGGCAAGCGCACCCTCGTCGTGCGCCTGGGCCGGCCGCGGGCGGCGCGGGCCTTCGCCGCCCTGGTCGCCGCCACCCACACGGGCGTGCTGCTGTTGCCCCTGGCCGGCCTGCCGGCCGCCTGCTGGCTGGGGCTCACCGGCCTGCCCCACGGCCTTGCCGCCGCCCGCCGCCTCACCCGCTTCCCCGACACTCCGGCCGAGCAGGTGCCCGCCCAGGCCGCCGCCCTCGCTTCATTCCTGTTGCTCGCCGCGGGCCTCGCGGCCGGGCTGGTGATCGACCGCCTGCTCGGCTAGCCACCGCTCTCGCGCGTCACCGTGGCGGGCGCCGGCAGGAAACCGGTCCGCACCAGGTAGCTGAGGTAGGTGTGGACGAGGGCCTGGTCGGCCGGCGGGCAGCTGAGACCGGCGCGGGCGAGCGCCGCCTGGGAGCGCGCCTGAGCGAAGATCGGCTGCTCGTCTTCCTCCTCTTCTTCCGGGAAGAGGGGCAGGAAGGGCGCCAGCGCGTTCGCCTCGCCGCGCTCGACGACGGCAGCGAGAGCGGCCCGGAAGCGCTTGTAGGGCACCAGCTCGACGGCGTAGCCGAAGGCGGCGAGGGCCCGGCCGAGGTCGGCAAAGGGCAGGGTGCGCCGGTTGTAGAAGTGGAAGTCGTGGCCGAGCTCGGCGGGGTCGAGGGCCAGGGTGACGATCGCCCGTGCCAGGTAGTCGACGGGCAGCATGTCGATCGGGTCTTGCACGTCGGGGGCGAGGCCCAGCTGCACGAGCCCGGCGAGCAGGCTCGAGAAGATGTCCTTGGGGTTGGCGGCGCCGGTCGCGGCGGCACCGGTGATCCGCGCCGGGCGGAAGGTGCTCGCCGGGATACCCCGCTCGCGCGCCGCCACCACCAGCCGCTCGGCCACCCACTTGGTCTGCTCGTAGCCGCGGTCGAGGCCTCCCGGGTCTTCCTGCGCCGCCCCCTCCGGCACCACCTGCCGGGCGTAGCGGCGAGTGAGGAAGACGCCGAGCGAGGAGGTGAAGCACACTGCCTTGCGGCGGCCCTCGGCGGCCAGGCGGAGGATCTCCTCGGTGCCGCCGACGTTGGCCGGCGCCAGCCGGGCATAGGGATGGAGGAAGTTGACCTCGGCGGCGTTGTGCACCACGAGGTCCACCTCACTCGCCAGCCGCTGCCAGGTCTCCGGATCGATCCCCAGCCGCGGCGGCCCCAGCTGGCCGAGCACGGGGAGCAGCCGGCCGGCAAGCTCGTCGCTCCACAGGCCGTACTGCGCCAGCGCCTCGCGGAGGCGGCGCGCACCCTCCTCCGCGCTCGCGGCGCGCACCAGCACATGGAGGGGCCCGGTGACGCGGGCGGCGAGCTCGCGCAGCACGAAGGGGCCGAGAAAACCCGTGGCGCCAGTGAAGAAGACCTGACGCGGCGGCCAGCTGAGCGGGGGCGCCGCCGGGTCCGGCCGGATCTCCGGCGCCAGCTGGGCGAGAGCCTCGAGGTCCAGGCTGGCGGCCGTCGCCTTGCCGCCGCGCGCCGCTTCGACGGCGGCGGCGAGGTCGGCGACGGTCGGTGCCGTGAAGAGCTGGGTGAGCGGCAGCTCGACGCCGAAGGTACGCGCCACCTCGGCCATCAGGCGCATGGCAACGAGCGAGCTGCCGCCGAGGGAGAAGAAGTCGGCGAAGACGTCCACCGCCGGCAGCTCGAGCAGGCGGGCCCAGAGTGCCGCCATCTCGGCCTCGACGGTGGTTCGTGGCGGGGTGATCGGCGCCTCGGCCGCCGCCGCGGGGACCGGCAGGGCCCGGCGGTCGATCTTGCCGTTGGCAGTCAGCGGCAACGCCGCCAGCAGCACGAAGTCAGCCGGCACCATGTAGGCGGGGAGCTTCTCGGCGAGGAAATGCCGCAGCTCGCTGGCGCCGACGCCCGCCCCCTCGCCCACGCCCGCGTAGGCCACCAACCGTTTGCCGGCGGCGCCCTCGGCCACCGTCACCAGGCACTCGCGGACCGCCGGATGCTCGGCCAGCGCGAGCTCGATCTCCCCCGGCTCGATGCGGTAGCCGCGGATCTTCACCTGGTGGTCGCGGCGGCCGAGGAACTGCAGCAGACCGCCGGCGAGCAGGCGGGCGCGGTCCCGGGTGCGGTAGAGGCGGGCCCCGGGCTCGGCGCCGAAGGGGTCCGGCACGAAGGCGGCGGCGGTCTTCGCCGGGCGGTCGAGGTAGCCCCAAGTGATCCCGGCGCCTCCCAGAAAGAGCTCCGCTGGCACGCCGATCGGCGCCGGCTCCGCCGCCTCGTCGAGCAGGTAGGCGCGCACGTTCGCGAGCGGCCGGCCGATCGGCAGAGCGTTGCCGGCGAGCTCGGCGCCGCTCTGCGTGCGGTAGGAGGTGGCGCAGACGGTGGCTTCGGTGGGGCCGTAGTGGTTGAACAGGGCGGCCGTGCCGCCGGTGAGCTCCACCCAGCGGGCGAGGGTATCGCGGCCCACCGCCTCGCCGCCCATCATCATCAGCTCGAGGCCCGGCAGCACGCCGCTCGCACCCCGCGCCGTCCACTCTTCCACCCACTGCCGCCACAGCGAGGCGGCGGTGTCGATGCCGTTGATCTCCAGCTCGGCGGCGAGCTCGGAGAGCCGGTGGGCGGAGAGCTCGGCCGGGTTGGGGTGGAAGACGAGGGCGGCCCCCGTCGCCAGGCAGGGGAAGACGTCGCCCACCGAGGCGTCGAAGGTGAGCGGCGGGATCACCAGCACCCGCTGCCCGGGGCCGAAGCCGTGGTGGACGACGAAGCCCAGAGTGAGGTTGACAGCGGCGCGGTGCGGCACCAGCACGCCGTTCGGGCGCCCCGTCGAGCCCGAGGTGTAGATCACGTAGGCAAGGCCGTCGGGGTCGGCCGGGGCCGGCGTCGCCCGCGGCGCCGCCGGCAGGGCGAGGAGGTCGACGACCTGACCAGCCCAGCCGGCGAGCCCGGCAGGAGCCTCTCCGGCCATCAGCGCCACCCGCACCGCGCACTCGCCGAGCTGGAACTCCAGGCGCTCGGCTGGCGCGGTGGCGTCGAGGGGCAGGTAGGCGCCGCCCGCCTGGAGGATGCCGAGGAGGCCGACCATCGCCGCCAGCGAGCGGTCCGTGGCGAGGCCCACGAGCTCACCCGGCCGCAGCCCCAGGCCGGCAAGGAGCTGCGCCACTTCGTCTGCCCGCGCTGCAAGCTCGGCGTAGCTCAGGCTGCCGCCGCCCGCCACCAGCACGGCCGGGGCCTGCGGCGTCCGCGCCACCTGGGCGGCGACCAGGCCGTGGAGGGTGAGGGCGCCGGCGCGCGCGCGGCCGCTGTCGTTCCACTCGCGCAGCAGCTGTTGACGCTCGCCGGCCGCCAGCAGCGGCAGCCGGGAGAGGGCCGTCTCCGGCGCCGCCAGGGCGGCCGCCAGCAGGGTGCCGAAGCTCCCCAGCCAGCGGCCCACGGTGCTGGCGTCGAAGAGGTCGGTCGAGAAGTCGGCGAGGCCGGCGAGGCCGCCGGCGTCTTCCTCAAGCGAAAGGGTGAGGTCGAAATGCGCGGCGCCGCCCGCCGTCTCGAGCAGGCTGAGCTCGAGGTCCGCGAAGGGCTGGCGGCCCCACAGCCCGCCCTGGTAGACCAGCATCACCTGGAAGAGCGGGTTGGCGGACAGCTGGCGCGGCACCTTGAGCTCTTCCACCAGGCGCTCGAACGGCACCTCGGGGTGGGCGAAGGCACCGCCCACGGCGCTGCGCACGCGGTCGAGCAGGCCGGCGAAGCTGGGATCGCCGCCGGCGTCGGTGCGCAGCGCCAGGGTGTTGACGAAGAAGCCGATGGTGCCGGCGATCTCCTCGCGCTCGCGGTTGGCGACCGGAGTGCCGACGGCGAAGTCCGTCTGCCCGGAGAGGCGGGCGAGGAGGGCGGTGAAAGCGGCGTAGAGCACCATGAAGGGCGTCGCCCCGGCGGCGCGGGCCGCGGCCCGCAGGCGCTCGGCGACATCGGCGCCGAGGCCGAGGCGGCGGCGGGCACCGCGGAAGCTCGGCAGTGGCGGCCGCGCTCGATCCGCCGGCAGCTCGAGGAGCGCCGGCAGGCCGGCGAGGGCGCCGCGCCAATAGTCGAGATCGGCGGCGAAGGCGGGGCTTTCCAGCCAGGCGCGCTGGGCGCGGGCGAAGTCCCCGTACTGCCAGGCAAGGGGCGGCAGCGCCGGCGCCTCGCCCCGGCGGTGGGCGGCGTAGCGCTCGCCCAGCTCGTCGAAGAAGAGGCGGAAGGACCAGCCGTCGAAGACCGTGTGGTGGAAGGTGACGAGCAGGTGGTGCACGGCCGCGCCGAGCCGCAGCAGGGCAGCTCGCCAGAGCGGCGCCTCGGCGAGCGCCAGGGCGAGGCCCGAGGCGCGCTCGGCGAGCTCGGCCGCCACGGCCTGCTGCGCCGGCGGCGCGAGAGCCCGCAGGTCCACCACCGGCAGGCGCACGGCGAGCTCGGGCAGCACCTCCTGCACGGCCTCGCCAGCCGTCGCGGCGAGCCGGCTGCGCAGCACCTCGTGGCGTTCGACCAGGCCCTGCAGGGCGGCCGTGAGCGCCACGGGCACCAGCGGGCCCTCGAGACGGGCGACCACCCCGATGTTGTAGGCGGCGCTCGCCCCACCGCCCAGCTGGGCGAGCAGCCACAGGCGCTGCTGGGGCGAGGAGAGCGGATAGGTGCGCAGGGCCCCGGCCGGCGAGGCTGTGGGCGCGGCCGGCGCCGCGGCCGGCTGGCTGGCGGCGATCGCTGCCGCCTGGTCGGCGATCGTCGCCGCCTCGAAAGCGAGGCGCAGCGGGGCCTCGGCGCCGAAGCGGCGGCGCAGGCGTGCCACCAGCTGGGTGGCGAGGAGCGAGTGGCCGCCGAGGCGGAAGAAGTCGTCGTGGATCCCGATCGGCGCCACCCCGAGGAGCTCCTCCCAGACCTCAGCGAGGACCTTCTCGATCTCGCTCCGCGGCGCCACGTAGGGGTTGGGCAGCTGCGGGCGGCTATGGCTCGCGCCGAGAGCCGGCGCCTCCGCCTCCACCGGCAGCTCGACCGGCAGCTCTGGGCTGCTCTCGGCGAGCGTCGTGACGGCGGCCCTGGGCCCTGCCCCCGCGATCCAGTAGCGCCGGCGCTCGAAGGGGTAGGTCGGCAGCACCACCCGCTTGCGGCGCTGCCCGGCGTAGAAGGGCGCGGCCGCGAGCGGCGCTCCGTGCAGCCAGAGCTCGCCAGCCGCCGCGAGGGCGCTCTCGAGGTCCGCAGCGGCCTCACCCGCTGGCGGCAGCGTCGCCACGCTGGGCAGCTTCGCAGCCTCGGGATGGCGGCGGGCGAAGGCGGTGGCAGTGCGCCCCGGCCCCACCTCGAGGAGGATTGGCTCGGCGCCCGCCACCAAGGTCGCGAGGCCGTCGGCGAAGCGCACGGGAGAGCGCAGGTGGCGCACCCAGGTCTCGGGGTCGGTCGCCTCGGCGGCGCTCATCCAGGTGCCCGTCAGGTTGGAGACGAAGGGCCGCCGCGGTGGCGCCAAGCGGACCTTGGCCACCTCAGCCCGGAAGGCCGGCAGGGCCCCCTCGACCATCGCCGAGTGGAAGGCGTGCGAGGTGTGGAGGCGGCGGTTGTGCACGCCCTCGGCACTGAGCTTTCCGGCCAGCGCCTCGATCGCCGGCGTCGGGCCGGAGACCACGCAGAGCGCCGGGGCGTTCACCGCGGCGAGCGAGAGCTCGTCGCCTAGCCGCTCCGCCAGCTCGGCCGCCGGCAACGAGACCCCGAGCATCGCCCCCGGTGGCAGCGCCTGCATCAACCGGCCACGGGCCACCACCAGGGCCACAGCGTCGGCGAGGCCCATCACCCCGGCCTGGGTGGCGGCGACGTACTCGCCCAGGCTGTGGCCGATCATCGCCGCCGGCTCGATGCCCCAGGCGCGCCAGAGCTCGGCCAGGGCGTGCTCGACGGCGAACAAGGCCGGCTGGGCGAACGCCGTCTGGGTGAGCTGCTCGCTCGCTTCCGGGCTGGCCCCCGCCGCCGGGTAGACGAGCGCGCGGAGGTCGGCACCGAGGCTGGGCGCGGCGAGCTCGGCGCAGGCGTCGAAGGCAGCGCGGAAGGCCGCCTCCCCGGCGTACAGCTCGGCCGCCATGCCGACGTGCTGGGCCCCCTGGCCGGGGAAGAGGAAAGCCACCGGCCGCTCGCTCGCCGCCGAGACGACGGTCGCCAGCCGCTTGGGGTCCGCCCCGCGCAGCAGGCCCGCCGCCTCCGCCGCCGTGGCCGCCACCAAGGTCCGCCGGTGGGCGAAGCGGCGGCGGCCGGTGTGGAGGGTGAAGGCGACGTCGGCGAGCGGCACCTCGGGATGCGCAAAGAGATGGGCGGCCAGCCGCTCGCTGGCCGCTTCGAGGGCAGCCTCCGAACGGGCCGCGAGCAACAGCAGCTGGCGCTCGCGGCCGGGGCCGCTCTCGACCGGCGGCGCCTCCTCGAGGATGGCGTGGGCGTTGGTGCCGCCGAGGCCGAAGGAGGAGACAGCGGCCCGCCGCGGCCCCTCGTGGGCCGGGAAAGGCTGCGTGCGACCGGCAACGAAGAAGGGGCTCGCGGCCAGGTGCAGGGCCGGGTTGGGGCGCTCGAAGTGCAAGTTGGCCGGCACCTCGCCGTGCTCAACGGCGAGGGCGGCGCGCACCAGCCCACCGATGCCGGCGGCGGCGTCCATGTGGCCGAGGCTGGTCTTCGCCGAGGAGAGGGCGCAGCTGGCCGGGCCGGCACCGTCCTCGCGATAGGCGGCGGTCAGCGCCGCGACCTCGATCGGATCGCCGAGGGCGGTGCCCGTGCCGTGCGCCTCGACGTAGCCGATGCTCGCCGCCGAGACCCCGGCGCTCGCCAGGGCGCGGCGGATCACCTCCCGCTGGCCGACCTCGCTCGGCGCCGTGTAGCCGATCTTGCCGGCGCCGTCGTTGTTGATCGCCGTCCCCTTGATCACGGCGTGGATCGAGTCGCCGTCGGCGAGAGCGGCGGCGAGGGGCTTCAACACCACCACGCCGACGCCGTTCGACGGCACGGTGCCCGCCGCCGCGGCGTCGAAGGTGCGGCAATGGCCGTCCGGGGACAGGATCCCTTCCTCGACGAAGAGGTACGGCGCCTCGTGCGGCACCCGCACCGTGGCGCCGCCAGCGAGCGCCAGCGCGCACTCACCGCGCACCAGGCTCTGGCAGGCGAGGTGGACGGCCACCAGCGAGGTCGAGCAGGCCGTCTGCACGTTGAGGCTGGGCCCCGTGAGGTCGAGCTTGTAGGAGACCCGGGTGGGCAGGAAGTCCTTGTCGGTGGCGATCATCGTTGCCAGGTCGCCGAGCGCCGCCAGCAGCTGCGGATGGGCCTCCAGGTTGTGGCCGAGGTAGGTGCTGGCGCTGCAGCCGGCGAAGACGCCGATCGCCTGCGGTTGGCCGCCGGGGGGATAGCCGGCGCGCTCCAGGGCCTCCCAGGCGCATTCGAGGAAGAGGCGGTGCTGGGGATCGGTGGTCTCGGCCTCCCGCGAGGTGAGCCCGAAGGCCTCGGCGTCGAAGAGCTCGATGCCGTCGAGAACGCCGCCGGCGGGAACCTCGTCGGCGGGAATCTCTCCCTCTTGCCCACTCCTCGTGAACCGCCGGATCGCCTCGACCCCCGCCGCCTGCTGGGCCCAGAAGCCCTCGGCGTCCGTGCTGCCAGGGAAACGGCAGGCGATGCCGACGATGGCGATGTCGCTGGCCCCCTCGGTGCCGAGGCCCGGCGCCGCGGGGAGGGCCGAGACACCCGCCGCCCCGACGTCTTCCAACGCAGCGTCCTCGCCGGCCAGGTGGCGGGCGAGCGAGCGCACGGTCGAGTGGCGCAGCAGGTCGAGCAGGGTGAGCTGCGGGTGGTCGCCCTGCAGCCGGGCGAGCACCTGGGCGAGCAGCAGCGAGTGGCCACCGAGGTCGAAGAAGTTCTCGTCCAGCCCCACCTGCTGGCGGCCGAGCACGTCGCGCCAGATGGCGGTGATCGCCTGCTCGCGGGCGCTGCCGGCGTCGGTGAGCACCGCCACCGGCGGCGCCGGGGCCGCCTCGGGCGGCGGCGGCAGGGCCTTGCGGTCGAGCTTGCCGTTCGGCGTGCGCGGGAAGTCCGCCAGCACCACGAAGGCGGCCGGCAGCATGTAGTCCGGCAGGCGGGCGGCGAGCCCGCTGCGCAGGGCGTGCGGCGCCGGCGCCTCGCCCTTGGGTAGCAGGTAGGCGACCAGGCGGCGGTCGCCGGGGCGGTCCTCGCGCACCAGCACGGCCGCCTCCGCCACCCCGGGCTGGGCGGCGAGAGCCGCCTCGATCTCCGCCAGCTCGATGCGGAAGCCCCGCAGCTTCACCTGGTGGTCGAGCCGGCCGAGGTACTCGATCACCCCGTCGGGGCGGCGGCGAACGCGGTCGCCCGTGCGATAGAGCCGACCACCACCGGCGCCAAAGGGGTCGGGCAGGAAGCGCTCGGCGGTGAGCGCCGGCCGCCCGAGGTAGCCGCGGGCGACGCCGACGCCACCGAGGTAGAGCTCGCCCAACCAGCCCACGGGCACCAGCTCGAGGCTCGGGGCCAGCACGTAGGCCGTCTCGGCGGGCAGCGGCCGGCCGATCGGCGGCTCGCCTCTGATCGGCCCGCGGAAGGCCGACCAGGTGGAGTACACCGTCGTTTCGGTAGGGCCGTAGAGGTCGTAGAGCGTCTCGGTGCGGCTGCTCGCGAAGGCCTGACCGATCAACCGCCCGGGCACCGGCTCGCCGGCGAGGCCGATCGCCCGCAAGGCCGGCGGCACGCGCTTCAAGCGCACCAGCTCGGCGAAGGCCGAGGACACCGTGTTGAGGAAGGTGACCCGCGCGCTCTCCGGTGCCTCGGCGAGGGCCAGGGCGTGATCGACGAGGACGGCCGTACCGCCGCCGGCGAGCGGCACGAAGAGCTCGAAGACCGAGATGTCGAAGGAGATCGAAGTGACGAAGCCCATGCCGGCGCGCTCGGCCGGCGAGAAGGCGCGGCAGCCCCAGGCGACGAAGGCAGTGGCGGCCCGCTGCGGGATCGCCACTCCCTTCGGCCGCCCCGTCGAGCCCGAGGTGTAGATCACGTAGGCGAGGTTCTCGGGGTCGACGGCCGCCGGCGCCAGCGCCGCAAGGTCCGCGCTCTCGTCGGCCCCTCCATCGAGCCAGAGCACCGCCGCCCCGGCGGCGGCCATCTCCGGGGGGAAGAGCTCGCGCTCGGCGAGCACCAGGGGAGCGGCGGCGTCCGCCAGCATATAGCTCAGGCGATCGGCCGGGTAGCTCGGATCGAGCGGCAGGTAGGCACCGCCGGCGCGCAGGATGGCGAGCAGGGCCTCGACCAGCCGTGGGCTGCGGCCCAGGCAGACGCCCACCCGCACCTCGGGGCCGACGCCGCGCGCGGCGAGGCGGCCGGCGAGGCGGCCGGCGCGCCCGTCGAGGGCGGCAAAGGAGAGGTGCTCACCGCCGCCGACGAGAGCCACCGCCTCCGGCGTGCGGGCCGCCTGGCCGGCACACAGGCCCGCCAGCGAGGGGGCCGCCGGCGCGCCCGCCAGGATCGCGGCGCCGGCGTCCGGCGCGACGCTGTCGTTCCAGCCCAGGCAGAGCTGGTGCCGCTCGGCCGGGGCGAGCAGGGCGAGGCGCGAGAGCGGCCGCTCGGGATGGGCGACGCCGTCGGCCAGCAGGCGGACGAACGACGCGGCGAAGCGCGCGGCCGTCGTCGCCTCGAAGAGGTCCGCGCTGGCCTCGAGCCACCCGCCGAGCTCGCGCTCGCCGGGGCCTGCTTCGCCCGTCTCGAAGCCGAACAGCAGCTCGACCTTGGCCGTCCCGGTGCTCAGGTAGCGGGGCGTGACGCGCAGTCCAGGCAGCTCGAGGTGGGGCCGCTCGGCGAGCGAGACCATGGCCTGCGCGAGGGGCGCCCGGCTGGGGTCCCGCTCTGGCTTGAGGGCCTCGACGATCTTCTCGAAAGGCAGCTGGCTGCGGCCGAGCACCGCCTCGCGGGCGCGCGCCAGCAACGTCGCGAAGCTCGGATCGCCGTCGCAACGGCCGTGCAGCACCGCGGTGCCGGCGAAAAAGCCCACCACGCCCTCGGCATCGGCCTCCTCGCGGCCGGCCACGGGGGTGCCGAGGAGGAGCTCGCGCTGGCCGGTCGCCCGGTGCAGGAAGGCGAAGCAGGCGGCGGTGAGCACCATGAACGGGGTCAGGCCCTGCCGTTCGGCGAAGGCTGGCAGCGTCGCCGCCAGGCCCGCCACCGGCATCACCACCGTCGTCCCGAGGTAGGAAGGGCTCGGCGGCCGCGGCCGGTCGGCCGGCAGGTCGAGCACCTGAGGCACCTCGCCCAGGGCCGCCTGGACGGCCGCCATCGCCGCCGGGTCCACAGCGTCGCCGCGAGCGCTGAGGGCGAAGTCCAGGAACTGGCGCGGCAGGGGCGGCAGCACGGCGGCGCGGCCGTCGTGGTGGGCGGCGTAGAGCTCGGCGAGGTCGCGACCGAGGACCTCCATCGACCAGCCATCCGACACCGCGTGGTGCAGGGTGATGGCGAGGAGGTGGCCGTCGGCCGCCCAGCGCAGCAGCCGGTAGCGGGCCAGGGGCCCGCCGGCCAGATCGAACGGCCGCCGCGCCTCGGCCTCGGCCAGCCGCCAGGCCGCGGCCTCGCTCGCCGCCTCGGCGGTCGCCAGCACCACCGGCGCCGGGGGGGCGATCTGCTGGAACGGCCGGCCGCCTTCCTCGCCGAAGCGGATGCGCAGGGCCTCGTGGCGGGCCGCGAGGTCGCCGAGCGCCGCCGCCAGCGCCGCGATGTCGAGGCGGCCAGCGAGGCGCAGCACCAGCGGCACGTTGTAGACCGGCACCCCGGGATGCAGCTGCTCCTCGAACCACAGCCGTTCCTGGCCGGAGGCGAGCGGCAGGCGAGCCCCGGGAGAGCGGTCCAGGCTGAGGCCCGGCGCGGCGAGCGGCGCCGGGGCCCGCTCCGGCGCCGCCGGCCCGGCCTCGCGCGCCGCCGCCAGGCGGCCGGCCACCGCCTCGACCGTCGGCGCCGCGAAGAGCTCCGCCAGGCCGAGCCTCAACCCAAAGAGGGTGCGCAGGCGGGCGAGCAGGCGGGTGGCGGCGAGCGAATGGCCACCGAGGGCGAAGAAGGAGTCGAAGGCGCCGACCGCCGGCAGGCCGAGGAGGCGGGCGAACTGGTCCGCCACCACCTCTTCCCAGACGTTGCGCGGCGGCACCGCCGGGGCCGTGCCGGCGACGCTCGCCTCGGGCGCCGGCAGCGCCTTGCGGTCCACCTTGCCGTTGACGTTCAAGGGGAAGGCGGCGAGGAAGACGAAAGCCGCGGGGAGCATGTACTCCGGCAGGCCACGGCCGAGGAAGGAGCGCAGCTCCGCGGCGGTCGGCTCGGCCCCCACGAGGTCGGCGGCGCGCACCAGATAGGCCACCAGCCGCTTGCCGCCGGCGGCGTCCGGCCGCGGCACCACCAGGGCCTCTTGCACGGCCGGATGCTGCAGCAGGGCGGCTTCGATCTCCCCCGGCTCGATGCGGAAGCCGCGGATCTTGACCTGAAAGTCGGCCCGGCCGAGGAACTCGATGGCGCCGTCGGGCCGGTAGCGGGCGAGGTCGCCGGTGGCGTAGAGGCGGCTGCCCGGCGGCCCGAACGGATCCGGCACGAAGCGCTCCGCGGTCAGCCCCGGCCGGCCCAGGTAGCCGCGGGCCAAACCGGCACCGCGGGCACTCCGCGCGCCGGTCACCCCCCCCGGTACGGGGTGGCCGTCGCCGTCGCGCTGGTTGCCGCGGGTGTTGGCGATCGGCCGGCCGATCGCCACCGTCTCCCCGACCTCCGCTGCCGAGCGCACGGGATGGCAGCAGGTGAAGGTGGTGCCCTCGGTCGGCCCGTAGCCGTCGATCAGGGTGAGGCCGGGGGCCGCGCCGAGCAGCCGGCGGACGTGGCCGGTGGCCAGCACGTCGCCGCCGGCGAGCAGCTGGCCGAGCTCGGCGAGGCCATCGGCGTGCTCGTCGACCAGCTGGTGGAAGAGGCCGGCGGTGAGCCAGAGGGTGCTCACCCGCCGCTCGGCCAGCAGGTCGGCGATCTCCGCCAGGGCGCCCACCGGGCGGCCGAAGACCTCCAGGCGAGCGCCGTGGAGGAGGCTCCCCCAGATCTCGAAGGTGGCGGCGTCGAACGACGGCGGAGCGAGGTGGAGGAAGACCTCGTCGGGCCCAAAGCGCGCGTAGTCGGTGGCACAGACCAGGCGGACGACGTTGCCGTGGGTGATCGCGACGCCCTTCGGCGCGCCCGTCGAGCCGGAGGTGAACATCACGTAGGCGAGGTGGTCGGCGTCGACCGCCACCGGCGGCAAGGCCGGGGCCACTTCCACGCCCGGCTCGAACGCCACGGCCGTGAGCGGCCCGGCACTGTCCGCCGCCGCGACCGGCGGCGGCTCGCCCGCAACCGCCACCCACAACCGTGCCCCGGCCACGCGGAGGAGGATGTCGAGGCGCTCGGGCGGCAGGGCGGGGTCGATCGGCAGGTAGGCACCGCCGGCCTGGAGGATGCCGAGCGTCGCCGCCACCATCGCGGCGCTGCGCCGCGCCGGCAGCGCCACCCGCTCGTCGAGCTCGACGCCAGCTGCTGTGAGCCGGGCCGCGAGCAGCCGCGCCTGGGCTGCGAGGTAGGCGTAGCTCCACTGCGCGTCGCCCTCGACCAGCGCCACCGCGGCAGGGCGGGCCGCCGCCGTGGCCGCGAACAGACCATGCAGAGTGGCCGTGCGCGGGTAGTCGGTCGCCGTCGAGTTCCAGCCGGCGACGATCTCCTCGCGTTCGGCCGGGGCGAGCAAGGCGAGCTCGCCGAGGCGGGCCTCGGGATCTTCACCGACCGCTGCCAGCAGGTTGCCGAGGTGGCCGGCCAGCCGCTCGATGGTCGCCGGATCGAAGAGCTCGCGGGCGTACTCCCACACCGCCACCGGCCCGGCGGGCAGGTGCTCGATGAACAGGGTGAGGTCGAACTTCGCGGTGCCGGTGTCGACTTCCTCGCGGTACTCCCAGCGCCGGCCGCCGGCCTCGACGGGCGCGAGCGGTAGGTTCTGCATCGCCAGCACCGCCCCGAGGAGCGGGTTCCAGCTCGACGAGAAGTCGAGCGGCAGGCTGCGCACGAAGCGCGTGAGGTCGAGGTGAGAGTGGGCGAAGGCCCCCAGCACCTGCTCGCGCACAGGGGCCAGCAAGGCACGGAAGCGCGGGTTGCCACCGAGGTCGAAGCGCAGGGGCAGGGTGAGGGTGAAGAGGCCGACCAGCTCCTCGAGGCCGGCGCCCTCGCGGTTGGCGAGCGGCGAGCCCACCACCACGTGGCGCTGGCCGGTGTGGCGGTGGAGGAGCGTCGCGAAGGCCGCCAGCAGCACCACGAAGGCGGTCGCCCCCTCTCCCTGGCCGAGGCGGCGGAGGTCTTCGAGCAGGCCGGGCGGCAGGGCTTGCACGAAGCGGGCACCCTGGTAGCGCTGCCGCGGTGGCCGCGGATGGTCGAGGGGCAGGGCCAGGGGCTCGAGCTCGCCGGCGAATCGCTGCTGCCAGAAGGCCATCGCCTGCTCGCGGGCGGCGGCTGCGGCCGGCGCCGCCTCGGCGGCGAGGAAGTCGCCGTAGGTAGTGCCGAGGGGCGGCAGGGGCGAGGGCTCGCCGGCGGCGAACGCGGCGTAAAGAGCAGCGAGGTCGCGCAGGATGACGCCCGTCGACCAGCCATCGGTGAACAGGTGGTGGACGTCGACGAGGACGAAGCCGTCGCCGGGGCCGAGCGGCGCCCAGGCGGCCCGCAGCACCGGGCCATGCACCAGGTCGAAGGGCTCGCGGGCGATCGCTGCGAGGGCCCGCCGCGCCTCGGCCTCACGGCCGGCCAGCTCGGCCGCCGCGACCTCCACCCTGCGCAGCTCGGGAGCGACGCCGGGGATCGGCCCCTGGCTCGGCTCGCCCTCGGCCTCGAGCAGGCCGTAGCGCAAGGGCTCGTGGCGCTCGGCGAGCGCCGCCAGCGCTCGCGCCAGGACCTCCGGTTCCACCTCGCCGTGCACCCGCAGCAGCACCGGCACGTTGTAGACCGGGCTCTCCGGTGCCAGCTGCGCCGAGAGCCAGATCGGCCGCTGGGCGATCGACAGCGGCCGCGGCCCGCCCGCGGTGCGCGGCGTCGACGCGGCCGACGGCGTCGCCGCCGCCAGCAGCTGCGCCAGGCCGGCGACCGTCGGCTGGGCGAGGAAGCGGTGAACGGGAATGCGGCTGCCGAAGCGGCGTCCCGCCTCGGCGAGCACCTGCGCGGCGAGCAGCGAGTGGCCGCCAAGGGCGAGGAAGTCGTCCTCCACGCCGACCCGTTCGAGGCCGAGGACGCGCGCGACGATCGCCGCCAGCGCCGCTTCCGTCTCGCTGCGCGGCGCCACGAACTCGCGCTCGGCGCTGAAGGCCTCCGGCGGCGGCTCCGGCAATGCCTTGCGGTCCACCTTGCCGTTGGGGGTGAGCGGCAGGGCCGCGAGCACCACGATGGCGGACGGCACCATGTAGGCCGGCAGGCGCTCGGCGAGATGGCGCGAGAGCTCACCGGCGGCGGGCGGTTCTGTGGTCTTCGGCTCGCTGGTCTTCGGCTCGCTGGTCTTCGGCTCGACGTAGGCGACGAGCTTGTCGTCCCGCACCACCACCACGGCGTTGCCGACCGTGGGGTGGGCCACCAGCCGGGCCTCGATCTCCTCGAGCTCGATGCGGAAGCCGCGCAGCTTGACCTGGTGGTCGCGCCGGCCGAGGAACTCGATCTCGCCATCGGCGCGCCAGCGGGCGAGGTCGCCGGTCGCGTAGAGCCGGCTCCCCGGCGGCCCGAACGGGTCTGGGACGAAGCGCTCGGCGGTGAGCGCGGGCCGGCCGAGGTAGCCGCGGGCGAGCCCGGCGCCGCCGAGCACCAGCTCCCCCACCGCTCCCGCCGGCAGCGGTCGCAGCTGCGGCGTGACGATGTGGGCCTGGGTGTTGGCGATCGCCCGGCCGATCGTCGGCTCGGCGGCGGACTCGGGGTCGATCGTCGAGAAGGTGGAGTAGGTGGTGTCCTCCGAGGGGCCGTAGAGATTGAGCAGCCGGGCCACCTGCGGCAGGGCTTGGACCTGGCGGGCGAGGGCACGCTTGAGCGGCTCGCCGGCGAGGTTGACGGTGCGCACCCGCGGCGGCACCGCCCCCATCTCGACCAGGGCGCGGATCGCCGACGGCACCGTGTTGACCAGGCTGATCGCCTCGCGCTCCGGCAGCTCGGCCAGGGCGAGGGCGTCCTTGGCCAGGAGCACCGTGCCGCCGCGGGTCAGCGGGAAGAAGAGCTCGAAGACGGAGAGGTCGAAGCACACCGAGGTGACCGCGGCGACCCCGGCGAGCTCCTCGGCGGGGAAGACCGTCGTCGCCCAGGCCATGAAGGCGACGGCGCTGGCGTGCGGGATGGCGACGCCCTTCGGCCGCCCGGTCGAGCCCGAGGTGTAGATCAGATAGGCGAGGCTCGTGGGGTCGGCCTGCTCCGGCGGTGCCGTCGCCGGCGCCACGGCGAGCTCGGCGCCGAGCGAGGCCACGACGAGCGCCGTCACCTCCGGCGGCAGCAGCGGCAGCAGCTCCTCCTGGGTGAGCACCAGGAGGGCGGCGGAGTCGGCCAGCATCAGCTCCAGGCGCTCGCGCGGATAGGCCGGGTCGAGTGGCACGTAGGCGCCGCCCGCCTTGAGCACGGCGAGCAGGGCGACGAGGAGGTCGGCGGTGCGCTCCAGGCAGACCCCCACCCGCACCTCGGCCCCGACGCCGCGCCGGCGCAGCAGCTGGGCGAGACGGTTGGCGCGCTCGTCGAGCTCGCGGTAGGAAAGGCGGCGGCCGCCGGCGAGGAGGGCAGGTGCCGCGGGCGTCGCCGCCACCTGCTCGGCCACCAGGGCGTGCAGGGTGGCCGCCGGCACGGCGAGGGCGTTGTCGTTCCACTCCCGCGCCAGCTGGTGGACGCCGAGCGCGGGCAGGGTGGGCAGGGCAGCGAGCGGCTGCTCGGGGTGCGCCAGCCCGGCCAAGAGGAGCGTCTCGTAGGCTCCGGCGAGTCGCGCCAGGGCGGTCGCCGGCAGCCAGCCGCCAGGCGCGTGGAGCTCAGCCTCCTCGCCGCCCAGCAGGTGCAGCACGAGGGGAGCTGGCGCCGGCTCGGCACCCTGCCGCACCAGGGCGGCATGGCAGCTCGGCAGGCTCGGCGGCAGCTCGCCATCCGCCGTTTCCAGGGCCTGGGCCGCAGCCGCGACCAGCTCGGCGAAGGTCGCGGCCGACGCCGGCGCGAGAGCCAGCACCCGGGCGGGCTCGGCGGCAACGGCGATCCACGGCGCCTTCTCGCCCAGCACCCGGGCGAGCAAGGCAGCGAGCGCCGCCAAGGCCGAAGGCCCGTCCGTCGCCAGCGGCAGGGGCCAGCGATGGCTCACCCCGGCTGCCGCGAGGTCCGCTTTCCAGGAATGGCAGCCGGCGAACGTGAGGGGAGCGAAACTCCGACGAGGCTCGGTCACAGAGAGGGCAGGGGCCGGGGACTGCCGGCAACCCGTGTCATGGGGATCGCTTGTTCTCGGTTGAGGGTACCGGCGCCGGACGTCCTGCCCGGCCCATTCTCAGATGCGTCTCGCGAGGCCAGTCGTGACAGGCACCGACCCCGCGAGACGCACGGGTGCTCGCGAGCTCGCCGGGGCTCACGTCAGGCCGACGACCAGCGTCCAGGCAGAGGTATCGCCGGTCTCGAAGCCGTCCGCGAAGATCGCCAGCTCGAACTCGAAAGCACCGATGTCGCAGTCCGCCATGCCATCAGCGTCGCCGTCCACGGGCCGGACCACGCCACGCTGATCGACCGCCGGGCAGACGCTCGGGTCACCCGCCTCGATCGCCGGACTGCCCTTGGCGAGGCCGCGGACCGGTGCCAGTGGCTCCCGGAAGCTCATCGCCTGCAGGTTCGGCTCGGTGCTCGGCTGGTCGCCCGGACGGTCGAAGCCGCAGGTGTCCGCGTCCTCGAGGTTGTGGCCCAGCGAGAGGAACTGCACCATCGGCGTGCAGGGGCCTCCCGTGCAGCCGCAGTTGCGCACCACGGGCGTCGACAGTACCGCTACCCGGTTGCCGGCGACCAGGCTGCTCCATAGGCGGATGGAGCCGCCGGCGAAGGTGTTGAGGCCACCACCGCCGCTGGGGGCGTCGGAGGCAGAGTCGTTGGCGGTCACCGTCGAGTAGACCAGGTTGACCGTGCCGTTGGTCTGCACCCCGCCTCCCACGTCGGTGGCGGCGTTGCCGTCGATCGTGCAGTTGAGGAACTGGAGCGTGGTCTGGCCCCGCGAGCTCAGGCCACCACCACCCACCGCCGTGTTGCCCACGATGGCACAGCTCGAATAGCTCGAGATGTGGCTGCCGGTCTCGAAGATCCCACCGCCGCCTTCGGCGGTGTTCGCGGAGACCAGCGAGCCACTGAGCGTGACGACGCCTCCCGAGTAGAGACCGCCACCGTTCGCCGCCGCGGTGTTCCCGGAAACCTCGGAGCCGACCAGGATCAGGGCCGCCCCGGAGTAGATGCCACCCCCGGAGCCGCCGAGCGGCTGCCCGGTGTTGGGGTCCAGCTGGTCGCTGTCCGCCAGGTTCCCCGTTACCTTGACGCCGTCCAGGGTCAGCGACACGACGACCTCCTCGCTGGGCTCGGCCGGCAGCGGCGGGCCGCCGCCTTCGCTCGCCGCCAGCAGGATGCCGCCGCCGTTCTCGTTGAGCACCCTCCCGCCGGTCACCTGCAGGCCTTGCAGGACGGCGACCATGCCCAGCCCCGAAGTGTCCGCGAGATGAAGGGCACGGTCTCCCGTTACCAGCCCGTTGGCGTCGATCGTCGTCTGGGTGACACCGGCGCCGGTCACGGTGACCGCGTCGGTGATGTCGAGGTCACCCGTGGCGCCCAGGTCCTCGCCGGCTCCAGGCAGGCTCAGGGAGTAGGTGCCGGCGGCGAGCTGGATCAACTGCGGGCCTGGGGCCAGATTGGCCTCCTGGATCGCCGCCCGCAGGGTGCAGCGATCGAGGGCGTCGGCACAGTTCAGGTCGCCTGGCGCCGCATCCACGGCATCGGCCGTGGAGTCCACCGTGATCCCATCGCTGAAATCGCCGTCGGCCGCGAACAAGGCACCGGGGCGGACCTGGACAGCGAACAGCGTCCCCAGGACCACCAAGCCGTGGCCTGTGAAGCGGAGCGTCTTCTCGAACATGGAAGCCTCCTCGATGCGAAGTGGTCAGGGTCCGTCGTGACCCTGGGCCGCCCCGTCCGGTGATGGCTCAGGGTCCTTCGAGAACGGGATCGCTGCGAGCGGGCTATCGGCCAGAGGTGGGGGAACAGGCACGCCGGCCGTGCAGCTACACGCGGTGGGGGAAGGTCGCAGCAGCCACCCTCGAGCAGCTACGGCGACCGCTGGCGATCTGCTCCGATTGTGAGCGGCCGGCAACCACGCAGGACCGCGCCACGGGACGGTACCCCTACCTCAGGAGGCGGGAACCTCGCCGCCCGGTGCCACCCGCGCCGCACGCCGCAGCAGGTAGTCGCGCTCGGGGAGGCTGGTGGTCTTCTCGGCGGCGGTCAGATAGAGGGCGTGAGCCGCCGCGAAGCGGCCGGCCCGCTCCTCGAGGTGGGCGCGCACGGCGTCGAGGCGATGGTTGCCGGCGAGGCGGGGGTCGGCGGCGAGTGGTGCCAGCCGCCCCAGCCCCGCCTCGGCGCCGTGCACCATCGCCACGGCCACGGCATGGTTGAGCTCGACGAGGGGGTTGTCGGTGATCCGCCGCAGCACCTCGTAGAGGGCGAGCACCTGCGGCCAGTCGGTGTCCTCGGCGCGCGGCGCCTCGTCGTGCAGGGCGGCGATCGCCGCCAGCAGTTGGTACTGGCCCACGGCCCCGCGGCGCAGGGCCGTGCTCACCAGCGCGACGCCCTCGCGGATCGCCCCCTGGTCCCAGAGGCTGCGGTCCTGCTCGTCGAGGGGGATGAGCTCGCCCGCCGGCCCCGTGCGGGCGGCGCGGCGGGCGTCGGTCAGCAGCATCAGGGCGAGAAGCCCGGCGGCCTCGGCGTCCGCGGGCAAAAGCTCGTGGAGGGCACGGGTCAGGCGGATGGCCTCCCGCGCGAGGTCCGGGCGGTGGAGGTCGGGGCCGCCGCTCGCCGTGTAGCCCTCGTTGAAGATCAGGTAGAGCACGTGCAGGACCGAGCCGAGCCGCGGCGCCCGCTCGGCAGGCTCTGGCAGGCGGAACTGCGGCCCTGAGCGCTGGATGGTGGCCTTGGCGCGGCTGATCCGCTGCGCCATCGTCGCCTCTGGCATCAAGAAGGCCTGGGCGATCTCCGCCGTGCTGAGGCCGCCCACGGCGCGCAGGGTCAAGGCGATCGCCGAGGCCGGCGAAAGGGCCGGATGGCAACACAGGAAGAGCAAGATGAGGGTGTCGTCGGGGTCGAGCTCCAGCTCGCCGGCGAGGCCCACCGCCGGGCCCGGCGGCGCGGCGAGTGGCACCTCGCCCACCACCACCGCCTCGCGCTGGCGGCGCGAGATCTCGCTCCGCGCCTGGTCGGCCATGCGGCGCACCGCCACCTGGATCAACCAGCCGCGGGGGTTGGCGGGCAGGCCGTCCGCCGGCCAGCGCAGCGCCGCCGCGAGGAGCGCCTCCTGCACCGCGTCCTCGCAGGCCGCGAAGTCCCGGTAGCGGCGGGCGAGCACGCCGAGCACCTGCGGCGCCAGCTCGCGCAGCAGCGGCTCGACGTGCCGGTCGCTCGCCGCCGGCGTCACGCCCTCTCCTGGTGGCTGTCCAGGTCCTGGTGACTGCCCAGCAGCTCGCGCACCTCGACCCACAGGTGCTCGATCGGCGTGCCGTCGGCGGCCACCACGGCCCCGCCGGGGGCCTCAGACAGCTCGGCGGCGATCGCGTCGGCGCGCTCGGCGCTCTCCACGTCGACCAGCCAAAAGCCGGCGAGAAACTCCTTCGACTCCGGAAACACGCCGTCCGTCACCGGCTTGCCGTCCGCCCCCGAGCGCACCCGGCGGGCCTGTTGCGGCGAGGCCAGGCCGGCCGTCGACACCAGCTCGCCGGAAGCGCGCAGCTTGCGGGCGAACTCCTGCATGAAGGCGATGTTGGCTTGCAGGGCCTCCGGCGGCCAGCGCAGGTACTGGGCGTAGCCGTCCTTGGGGGTGCTCATCATCAGGATGAATCGCATCGCGTCGTCTCCTCGTGCACGCAGCGCCCCGGCATGGGGCGCCGTCGTGATGGGGTCGGAGCCCGCCGGCGGATCTCGACATTCGGCCATCGCGCTCATTGCTACTACAATAGTCGGAGAAAAACGGCCTGTGGGCCAGAGCGTCGTGAGCAGGCTACGGCGGACGTTCGCGGCGTGCAACGGCGAGGAGGACGGTGATGGCGATCACCCGGCGTGACTTTCTCACCCTGGCGGCGGCGATGGGCGCCTCCGCCGCCTTCGGCTGCTCCCCCGGCCGCCCCTCGCGGGTGGCCTGGAAGGAGAGGCGGGACCTCTTCGCCGAGGGCGTCGCCTCCGGGGACCCGGCGCCGGACGGCGTGCTGCTGTGGACCCGCTACCCGGCGGCAGCCGGCGAGCGGGCCCTGCTCACCGTCGAGGTCGCCGAGGACGAGGCCTTCACGCGCGTGGTGGCGAGCCAGCAGATCGCCGTCGAGGCGGCTGCCGACTGGACCTGCCGCGTGCTGGTCGGCGACCTCGCGCCGCGCACCGTCTACTGGTACCGCTTCACCGACGCCGCGGGCAACGGCAGCCGCATCGGCCGCACCATCACGGCGCCCGCCGAGGACGACGAGCGGCCCGTGGCCTTCACCTTCGTGAGCTGCCAGAACGCCAACCAGGGAGCCCAGAACGCCTACCGCCGGATGATCCACGACGACCTCGCCAAGCCCGCCAGCGAGCAGCTGGGCTTCGTCCTCCACCTGGGCGACTTCATCTACGAGCTGGTGTGGTACCCGGAGGACCGGCCGCAGGGCATGTACGACCGCCGCCTGCGCGACATCGTGCGCTACGAGCACGGCGAGAAGATCGCCGACTTCCACATCCCCACCACGGTGGGCGACTACCGCGCCGTCTACCGCGCGTACCTGCACGACCCCGAGCTGCAGGACGCGCGGGCCCGCTGGCCCTTCGTCACCATGTGGGACAACCACGAGTTCTCCTGGCAGGGCTGGCAGAGCCTACAAAACTTCGGCGACGACGACCGCCCGGCGCAGACCCGCAAGGTGGCGGCGAACCAGGCCTGGTTCGAGTACCAGCCGGCCCGCGTCGGCCGGCCCGGCACGCCACTGCTGCGTGAGCGCTTCGAGCCGCCGGTGGTGGTGGACACCGCCATCGAGAGCTTCGACGAGCACGGCCTGGGGACCGAGCCGAACAATCTGCTGGCCATCCGCAGCCTGACCGGCTACCGCGCCCTGCGCTACGGCCGCCACGTCGACCTGCTGATCACCGACCAGCACAGCTACTGCTCCCGCGAGCCCTCCGGCCGACCGGAGGCGAGGCCTCTCTCCATCCCGGAGTTCCCCGACTTCCTCGCCGAGGAGCTGATGGCGGCGCTCGACGGCGGCAAGGCGTTCAACCACGGGCAGCCGCCGGCGACGCTGCGCTTCGGCAGCGTGGAGGTGCCCAACTTCCGCCGCGACGAGCCGCCCCAGACCCTGCTCGGGGCCGAGCAGAAGGCCTGGTTCCTCGACCGCCTGCGGGCCTCGCGGGCGACCTGGAAGGTGTGGGGGAACTCCCTCGGTACCCTCGATTGGCGGGTCGATCCGCAGAACCTGCCGGCGGGCCTCACCGCCCCCTGGCCGGGCCAGGGCTACGCCTGCCTGGGCGGCGGCGACTACAGCGCCGCCTACCTGGAGCGGGCCGAGATCTACGACACCGTGAAGAGCGCCGGCATCGACGGCTTCGTCACCGTCTCCGGGGACCGTCACAGCTTCTGGGCCGGCCTCGCCGCCCCTAGCCTGCCGCCCCAGCCCTTCGAGCCCGTGGGCGTGGCCTTCATCACCGGCTCGATCTCGGCTCCCGGCCTGGTCGAGGCCTACGAGCATCGCTACCCGCGAGACTCGCCCCTGCGCCCCCTCTACCTGGTGGACCGCCCCGGCGCCGCCAAGCCGGAGCCCACCGTCAACCTGCTGCTGCATCACGGGGTGCGCTCCTGCCTGGAGTACCAGGCGAGCGGTGACCTCGAGCGGGCCCACGCCGCCGCCAACCCGGAGCTCGCCCCCCACCTCGCCTTCGTCGACATGGGCGGGCACGGCTACGCCTTGGTGCGGGCGAGCGCCGAGGAGGTCTGCTGCGAGTTCGTCTGCATCCCGCGGCCCCTGGAGCGGGCCGAGGGGGACGACGGCGGGCCGGTGCTCTACCGCGTGGAGCACCGGGCGCGGCGCTGGAAGGCCGGCGAGCGGCCCGCCCTCGCCCAGGCGGTGACCGCCGGCAAGCCACCGTTGGCCGTGTAGGGCGCTCTTCTCAATCGGTCGGTGGTGGGCCGCTGGGCACCTCGCGGACCTCGACCGCCAGATACAGGGGCTCGCCGCCCACCCCCGGCGCCGCGGAGACCTCGGCGGCGATCTCGTAGGCCCGCTCCGCGCTCGCCACCTCGACGATCCAGAAGCCGGCGAGGAACTCCTTCGACTCCGGGAAGACACCGTCGGTCACCGGCTTGCCGTCCTTGCCAGCGCGCACGATCTTCGCTTCCGCCGGCGAGGCAAGCCCCTCCGCTCCGGCCAGCTCGCCGGCCGCCGCCAGGCGCTGGTTGAGGCCGATCATGAAGGCGATGTGCGCCTCGATGTCGTCCTGCGGCCAGCTCATGATCTGGTAGTCGCCGCCCTGCGGCACGTGCATCATCAGCATGAACTTCATGACCTCGTCTCCTTGTCGACCTCGGCGCCCCGGATTGGGCTCGTGTCATGAGGTGGTCGGAGCCGAAGGCCCCATTTCGACATCGGGGTCGACCCTATCTCGATCACGCTGGCCGTCTCGGTACCTCTGCGCTGCCCTCCTCTTGATCAGCACATCTTGACGATCAAGATGAAAGCTCCTACCATCGCCCTCCGTCGAAAACCGTGGAGGCCACGATGGCAGAGCCCAGCACCGACGTCATCCAGGGGACCCTCGATCTCCTCATCCTGCGCACCGTGAGCCTGGCGCCGCTCCATGGTTTCGGCATCGCGCGGCGGATCGAGCAGGTCTCGCAGGGCGTGTTCAAGGTCAACCCTGGCTCGCTGCTGACCGCTCTCAAGCGCCTGGAGCGGGCCGGCTGGCTCGCTGCCGAGTGGCGGCAGACGGAGAGCTCGCGGCGTGCCCGCTACTACGCGCTCACCGCCAGCGGCGAGAGGCAGCTGGCCGACGAGGAAGCGGACTGGCGGCGGCGGGCAGCGGCGGTGGCCCGCCTGCTGACGGTGGAGGGCTGAGCGATGGCACTCTGGCGCCAGCTCCAGCGCGGCCTCCATGCCCTCACCCACCGCGCAGCGACGGACGAGGAGATCGCCGACGAGGTGGCGCACTTCCTCGACGAAGCGACCGTCGCCCACCAGGCCCGCGGCCTCTCCCCCGCCGAGGCGCGGCGGGCGGCACGCCTGGAGATGGGAAGCCCGCTCGCCGTGCGCGAGGCGGTGCGCGAGTGGGGCTGGGAGAACACCGTCGAGTCCGTATGGAGCGATCTGCGCCAGGCGGCCCGCCGCCTGCGGGCCGAGCCGGGCTTCACCAGCATCGCGGTGCTGACCCTCGCCCTCGGCCTCGGCGGCACGACGGCGATGGTCGGCACCGTCGGGCCCATCCTCTTCGAGCCCCTGCCCTACCCCGAGCCTCGGCGGATCGTGGCCATCTGGGAAGTGGCCCGCGACGGCGGGCACCTCGAGACCAGCTTCGGCATGGGGCGAGAGCTCGCCGCCCGCTCCCGCGACTTGGCGGCCTTCGCCCTCTACAAACCCTGGCAGCCGGCGCTGACCGGCGGCGACCGGCCGGAGCGCCTGGAAGGCCAGCGGGTGGGGGCCGACTTCTTCCGCGTCCTGGCGGTGCCGCCGGCGCTGGGGCGAGCCTTCCGCACGGCGGAGGACCGGGCGGAAGGCGGCAACGTCGCCGTCCTCTCCCACGGGCTCTGGCAACGCCGCTTCGGTGCCGACCCCGCCATCCTGGGGCGGAGCGTGAGCCTCGACGGCGAGCCCACCACGGTGGTGGGAGTGATGCCGCCGGGCTTCTCCAGCGCCGTGGCCCCGGCCGCCGAGGTGTGGGCGCCGCTACAGTATGACCTGGCCCAGGGCCGCGCCTGGGGCCATCACCTGCGAGCCATCGGCCGGCTGAGCGCCGGCACCAGCTCCAACGCCGCGGGCCGCGAGCTGGGCGAGCTCGGCCGCGCCGTGCTGGCCGAGCAGCACCCGCCGACCTACGCCAACGAGGTGGCCTTCCAGGTCACCCCGCTGCGCGAGGCCCTGACCGGCCCCGCCCGCCCCCTGCTCCTCGCCCTGCTGGGGGCCGTCGCCCTGGTGCTCGCCATCGCCTGCGTCAACGTCACCAACCTGCTGCTCGCCCGTGACGCCCGCCGCCAGGGCGAGCTCGCCCTGCGCGCCGCCCTCGGCGCCGGCCACACTCGCCTGCTGCGCCAGCAGCTCACCGAGAGCCTGCTCCTCGCCGCCCTCGGCGGCCTCGCCGGGGTGGGGGTGGCGCAGCTGCTGGTGCGCGCCCTGGTGGCCCTCAGCCCAGCAGACCTGCCGCGGCTGGCAGCGGTCACAGTCGGCGGCCGCGCCCTCGCCACGGGCCTCGCCATCACCGTCCTCGCCGGCCTCGCCTGCGGACTCGGGCCGGCGCTCGGCGCCAGCCGCCACCGGCACCCGCGCAGCCTGGAGGCCGTGGGCCGGCGGACGACCGGCGGCGGGCAGCGGGCACTGCGCACCCTGGTGGTCGTCCAGGTGGCCCTCGCCCTGGTGCTGCTGGTGGGCTCCGGGCTGCTGCTCAAGAGCCTCGACCGCCTGCTGGCCGTCGACGCCGGCTTCCGGGCGCCGGGCCTCTTGAGCCTGCAGATCTCGACCACCGGCGAACAGCTCGACGACGAGGCCCGCCGGCAGCTCTACGCCCGCGTGCTGGCGGCCGTCGAGGCCGTGCCGGGCGTCAGCTCCGCCGCCCTCACCAGCCAGCTCCCGCTTTCCGGCGACCTCGACCAGTACGGCGTCCACTTCGAGCCGGCGGCGAGCGCCGACCCCGGCGAGGAGCGCGGGAGCTTTCGCTACGCCGTGAGCCCGGGCTATCTCGCGACCCTCGGCCTGCCCCTGCGCCGCGGGCGCTGGTTGGCGGAGAGCGACCGCGACGGTGCGGCGCCGGTGGTGGTGATCAGCGAGTCGATGGCGCGCCGGCGGCTGCCGGGCCTCGACCCTCTTGGCCGCCAGCTGCGCATCGGCACCGGGCCGCTTTCGACCGTCGTCGGGGTGGTGGGCGACGTGCGACAGCTCTCCCTCGCCGACCCCGCAGCCGACGCCGCCTACGTCACCCTCGAGCAATGGACCTTCAGCGACCGGGTGCTCTCCCTGGTGGTGCGCGGGCCGGGTGATGCCGCGGCCCTCGCTACTGCCGTGCGCCAGGCGGTGTGGTCGGTCGACCGCAGCCTGCCTCTGGTCCGCATGCGCACGCTGGACGAGCTGCTGCGCGCCTCGACGGCCGACCGGCGCTTCGCCCTCGCCGTCTTCGCGGCCTTCGCCCTCACCGCCCTTCTCCTCGCCGCGGCGGGGATCTACGGCGTCCTCGCCGGGGCGGTTGCCGAGCGCCAGCGGGAGATCGGGGTACGCGGGGCCCTGGGGGCGGATCGCGGGCGCATTCTCGGCCTCGTGCTCGGCCGCGGCTTGGCCCTCACCGCGCGCGGTGTCGCAGCCGGCACCGCAGTCGCACTGCTGGCGACCGCCGGCCTCGAGGCCCTGCTCTTCGGCGTCTCGCGCTTCGACCTAGGGACCTACCTCGCCGTGATCGCCCTGCTGACTGGCGTCGCCGTCCTCGCCTGCGCCGTGCCCGCCTGGCGAGCCCTGCGGGTGGACCCGGCGAGCGCCCTGCGCGCTGGTTGATCGCCGGGCGCGCCGCCGGGCTCAGCCCAGCTCGAAGGTGGTGACGCCGAAGATCTCGTCCTCGGGCAGCTGCGGCGGCGGGCCGAGGTACATCTTGGCGCAGCCGAAGACCTCGCGCATGCCGTGGCGCCGGGCCAGGGCCAGGGCGGCGGCGTTGGCCTCGGGGAGGTCGAGGAAGATCGGTTCGCCGGGCACCCGGCGGGAGAGGGCCACGAAGAGCCGCTCGGCCGCCGCGGCGTCGGCGGCGAAGAGCGGGCCGATCTTGTGGCCCACCCGGCAGGGGCGCAGCACGGCGTAGCCGGCCAGCTCGCCCTCTCGCAGCTCGCCCACGGCGTGGCCGCCCGGGCGAGCGATCCAGCGGGCGAGAAAGCGTGGCCGCGGGGCCGGAAAGTGGCGGCGGTCGTAGGCGTCCACGAGCTCGAAGGGCACGTCAGCGAGCTCAACGACTGCGGCCGGCGCCGGGGCCTCGCGGCCGACGCCCTCGAAGCGCAGGTCCCGGCCGGCGAGCACGAAGCCGCCCTTGGCGTAGTAGGCCTGCATCGCGAAGACGCCGTCCATGCCGATCACCTTGGCCTCGGCGAGGCGGGCGAGGAGGCGGCGCCGGCGCGCGTGCCAGAGGCGGTCGCCCAGGCCGTGGCCGCGGTGCTCGGGGTGGACGATGAAGAAGCCCATGAACCCGTAGCGGCCGTCGTAGCTGACGATCGAGCCGCCCCCGATCATCGTGCCGTCGAGCTCGGCGGCGATGAAGGCCTCGGGGTCGGTCGCCCAGAAGACGTCGGCGTCGTCGAGACCGGGGTTCCAGCCTTCCGCCGCCGCCCATTCGACCAGGGTGTCCAGCTCGGCGCGCGTCATGGCGCGGATGGTCAGCTCGGACTCGGGCATGCGGGGAGTGTATCGCCGGGGCACATTGAGGAAGGGTTTGAAACCCGCCCCTACGTTGGGTCGAGGGGATCAGCCGCGCGGGGCTGGCGCATCGCGGGCGGATTTGAAACCCGCCCCGCCTGGTAGGATCGCTGCCCCGCCCACCGACCCGGAAATCGCCATGGACCTCCTCTACGCCGCCCACGTTCCCGCCGGTGACGGCCCCTTCCCCACCGTCTTCGCCCTCCACGGCTGGGGCGCTTCGGCCCACGACCTGCTGGGGCTGGCGCCGATGATTGCCCAGGGCCGGGCCCTGGTGCTCTGCCCGCAAGGGCCCGTCGAGGTGCCGATCGGCCCGGGGATGAAGGGCTACGGCTGGTTTCCCCTGCGCGACGGCCTGACGCCGCCGGTCGAGGAGTTCGCGGCCGGCGCCGAGATGCTGCGCGCGTTCGTCGCCGCGGCCCGCGAGCGCTACCCCATCGACCCGCGGCGTACCGCCGTCCTCGGCTTCAGCCAGGGCGGCGCCATGGCCTATGAGCTGGGGCTGCGCCAGCCGCGGGACTTCGCTGGCGTGGCGGCGCTTTCGACCTGGCTGCCGCCGCAGCTGGCCGCCAGCCTGCCACGGCTCGCCGAGCACGCCGAGCTGCCGGTGCTGGTGGTGCACGGCACTGAAGACCCGCTGGTGGGCATCGACCTCGGGCGGCAGTCGCGCGAGGCGTTGCGCGAGCTGGGCGTGCAGATCACCTACCGCGAGTTCCCCATGGCACACGAGATCCGCCACGACGCCTTGGCGCTCATCCTGCGCTGGCTCGACGAGCGGGTGTTCGCCGGCTGATCAGCTCGCGGCCGGGGGCGAGCCGACCGTCACCTTGAGCCGCTCGGGGTCGAGGTGGCGGCGCACGGCGGCTTCGACGGCGGCACGGTCGGGGGCTTGCAGCTGGGCCTCCCGCCAGGTGTGGTCGTCCAAGGGCAGGCCGTAGAACGCCGATTCGATCATCAGCTCGGCCCATTGGCGAGCCGTCTCGCGGCGGAAGGGCTCACGGCCGAGGAGGTAGGAACGCGCTTCGGCGAGCTCCGCCTCGGTCACGCCTTCGGTGACGAAGCGCGCGATCTCCTCGCGCACGCCCCGCTCGGCTTGGCTGACGGTCGCCGGCGAGGTCCCCACGTAGGCCACCAACCGTCCGGGGTCGAGACCGGCGCCCGCCACCACCTGGGCGTAGGCGGTGTAGGCGAGGCCCTCGCGTTCGCGGATGCGCTGCGGGATGCGGCCGGTCAGCCCGGAGCCGGCACCGAGGACGACCGCGGCGAGCTCCAGGGCCGTGAAATCGGGATCGCGGCGCGGCACGGTCAGGTGACCGAGATAGAGATGGGCCTGGTCGGAGCCACGGACCGTCACCTCCACCCGCGGTGGCCCCCCCTCGGGAGCGGGCGGCGCCACCGGCGCCACGGCGGGCCGCGCAGCGAGGTCCGCGAAGAGCTCCTCGGCACGGCGGGTGACGGCCTCCTCGTCGATCTCACCGCTCACCGAAAGATAGATGCCGCGGCCGAGCGAGGCGCCGTGCAACCGCCGGCAATCCTCCGGGGTCGCCGCCGCCAGGCTCGCGGCGTCGCCCTGCAGGCGGCGGCCACGGGGGTGAGGCCGGTAGAGCTGCTCGAGAAAGCTCCAGGCGGTGCGCACCTCGGGCTGGTCCCCCAGGCTCTCGATCTCGGCGGCGATCTGCCGGGCCAGCCACTCCAGGCGGTCGGCGGGGAAAGCCGGTTCGAGGGCGATCTCGGCGGCCCAGGCGAGGGCCAGCTCCCAATCACTCGCCAGGGCGTCGAGGGCGACGGCCGTCGCCTCGTAGGTGCCCGAGGTCGCGAGGTTCATGCCACGCGCCTCGACGTCTTCCGCTAGCTGGCGCCAGCCCCGCCTCGCGGTGCCCTCGGCGAGCATGCGACCGGTGAGCAGGCCGAGACCGGGAGAGGTCTCGGCGCGGGCGCCGCCGGTGAAGGCCAGGCGGAGCGCGACCACCGGCACTCCCGGGACTCGCCTGGTGCGGACGGTGAGACGCTGGCGCAGTGCCGCGGGGGCCGGCTCCGCCGCCGGAGCGGCCGGGCTCAAGCCACCGCCTCCGAGGCGTCCTCGGCGGCCTCCGCCGGGTCCGGCAGGGACCAGCCGACCACCGCCCGGCCCGCGGGGTCGAGGGCCTGCGCCGCGGCGAGCAGGGCCTCCGGCGTCGCCGCCAGCAGCTGCTCGAGCTGGCGGCGAGGATGGTCGAGGTCGAAGAGGGCGAGGGCGGAACCCGCGGCGAGGGCCTGCTGGTGGGCCCGCTCGTGGCCGAAGAGCCAGTCGGCGAGGACCATCTGGCGCGCTCGCGCCAGCTCGTCGGCCGTCGGCGGCTCGCGGCGCAGGCGGTCGAGCTCCGTGCGCACCAGGGCCTCGACCCTCTCCGGCTCGCTGCCCGGCACCAGCTCGGCGGCGACCGTCGCCTGGCTGAGTTCGAGGCCCTCGGAAAGGTCCGAGGTCACCCAGGCACAGAGCTGGCCCTCGTCGACCAGGGCGCGGTAGAGCCGGCTCGCGCGACCGCCGCAGAGGACCGTCTCGACCAGGCGCAGGGCGGCGTGCTCGGCGCTCGCGGCGCCGGGCGCCACGAAGCCCATCATCAGCCGCGCCACCTCACCGTGAGCGCGCTCGAGGCGCCGCGGCCCGTGGGTGGCGAGCGTGGCCTCGCGGCACGGCCGCTCGGCCGGCGTGCCCCCGAAGGCCTCGCCGAAGGCTGCCTCGATCCGTTCGACGGCCTCGGGCCCGACGTCTCCCGCCACCACCAGCACGGCGTTCGCCGGCCGGTAGAAGCGCCGGTGGAAGGCCGCGAGCTCGCTGGGGCCGGTCGCCAACAGCTCGCTGCGGGTACCGAGCACGGGCAAGGCGTAGGGATGGTGGACGAAGAGCTCGCGGTGCACGGCGAGCTCGAGGGCGTCCCACGGCTCGCCCTCGTACATCGAGATCTCCTCGATCACCACCTGCCGCTCGCTCGCCACCTCCGCCGGGTCGAGGGTCAACCCGGCCATGCGGTCGGTCTCGATGGCGAGGGCCTCGGGCCAGCGGTCCGGCGCGAAGTCGAAGTAGTAGGCCGTGAGATCGTGGCTGGTGAAGGCGTTGTTGCTGCCCCCCAGCGCCTGCGTCCGGCGGTCGATCTCGCCCGCGCCGTAGTGCTCGGAGCCCTTGAACATCAGGTGCTCGAGAAAGTGGGCGATGCCGCCCTGGCCGGCCGGCTCATCGCGCGTGCCGGCGCGGTAGAAGATCGCCGAGGTCACCACCGGCGCGTTGCGGTTCTCGAGCACCAGCACCTCGAGACCGTTGTCGAGCACGGCACGGTGGGGGCGGCCCGGCAGCACGGGGACGGCGAGCCCCGGCGAGCCCTGACGGCGGCGCGTGGGCATGCGTTCAGCCACCGCTCTTCGGCAGCTGGACCTGGAAACGGTGATGGTCTTCGTCGGTCCCCGGCGCCACCTCGACCAGGAAGTCCACTTGCTGGAAGCCCGGCGCCGTCAAGCTGATGCGGTGGCGGCCTTGGGGCAGCTTCAGCCAACGGCCAAAGCCACCGTACTGGGAGGCCGTACCGCGGTCGCTACCGTCGACCAGCACACGCGCCGTCTTCGGGTCCACCTTGAAGCCGACTCCCTCGGCGACCCGGACGATCGCCAGGTCCGAGTCGGCAGCGCGGTCCCCCGCGAGATGGCGCAGGCGGATGGGGACCTGGGTCGCTCCCAGCGAGGTGCTCGCCCGCAGCAGCACCCGGGCATCCTGCATCCCCTCCTTGCGCACCACCAGCAAGTGCTCGCCGGGGTCGGGCAGCGTGTAACCGCCCTTGAGCTCGCTCGCCCGGCCGATCAGGCGGCGGTCCACCAGCACGAAGGCATCTTCCGGCTCGACTTGCATGCGGATCACCATGCCGGTGTCGAGGGCGCGGTCGGCGCTCGGCCGCGGGCGCTCTTCCACCGGCTCGTCGGCCTCCGGCTCGGGCTCCGGCCGCGCCTGAGGTCCGCTCGGGACGGTTTGGGCCGGTACGCCACCGGAGGGGGACGTCGGCCCGGCGGTCGGCGCCGGGGGCGTCGCCGTCTCGTTGCGCTGCCCCGCCGACGTGGTGGGGCCAGGGCCGCTGGTCTGCGGACGCGCCACCGGCTCAGCCCCTGGTCCCTCGATGATGCGCACCCCGGCGGGCCGCAGCTCGCCCGGCCGGGGCGACGGCGAGGTAGAAAGCTTGCCCGAGGCCACCGGGTTGGCCGCCGGGTTCGCTTCGCGACCGTTTCCTGAGTTGGACTCGGGGCCGCTCGACGTGGACGGCTCACCCGGCGTGGCCTCCGTCTGGCTCACCTCCTGCTCGGCCGGCGGCGTCCCCGTGGGCTTGAGCTTCTGGAAGACGAAGACCCCCACCACGACGAGCGCCAGCACGCAGGCCGCGAGCGCGATGCCGATCAGGGCGAGAGGGCTCTTCTTCTTGCTCACCGCCGCCACCGGTGGCGGCGGCGGCAGGCCCGGGGCCATGGGAGGCGGCGCCGCACCGCCGAAGACCGCCGGCTGCGGCCCGCTCGCCGGCGGTGGCGGTGGAGCGACCGGTGGTGGCGCGACGGCCGACGCGGGCGGCGGGGGCGGCGCCATCCCGGCGCGGGTGATCGGCGCCGTCGGCACCGGCCCCAGGAAGGTCGCCGCCGGCACCGAGAGCACTTCACCCGGCAGCGATTGCTCGAGGGCCGCGATCGCCGACGCCACCTCACCGGCCGTGGCGAAACGCTCGTCCTTGTCCTTGGCCATCAGGCGGCGCACGATCTCGTCCAGGCGGCGGGCGATCTCGCCCTGCGCCGCGGCGAGCGGCGGCGGCTCCTGGTGGAGGATCTGGTAGATCAGGCTGGTCAGCGTCTCGGCCTCGAAGGGCCGCTTGCGCGACAGCAGCTCGTAGAGCACCACACCCAGCGAGAAGAGGTCGCTCCTGCCGTCGAGGTCCTCACCACGGATCTGCTCCGGCGAGAGGTAGTGCGGGCTGCCGACCACGGAGCCGGTCATCGTCAGCTCGGTCGCCTGCCCCGCCATCTTGGCGATGCCGAAGTCGCTGATCTTCACCCAGCTCCGCTCGTCGAGCAGGATGTTGCTGGGCTTGATGTCGCGGTGGACGATGCCCTGTTGGTGGGCGTAGGCGAGGCCCTCGGCGGCCTGCCGCACCACCCGCAGCGCTTCGGCGAGGGTGAACGGCGGGCCCTGCTCGAGGCGGCCCGAGAGGTCCGAGCCTTTGACGTACTCGAAGGCGAGGAAGAGGGTCTCACCGTCCTCACCGGCGTCGAACAGCGTCACCACGTGCGGGTGGATCAGCTTGCCCGCCGCCTTGGCCTCGCGCAGCAGGCGGCGCTTGCGGTCCTCGACCTCGCCCTCGCGGCCCTCGACGCGGACCGTCTTGATCGCCAGCAGGCGTTCGATCCGCGGGTCCTCGGCGAGGTAGACCTTCCCCATCGCCCCCATGCCCAGGGGACGGACGATGCGGTAACGGCCGATCGTCTGCTCGCCCGCCGGTTCGCTCACCGCCGTCGCCCTCCAGGCGGAGCGCCGGCGAGTCTCTGGTGCCTCATCGTGGCGGATGATACAGCAGGGCCGAGCGCCCGGACGGCCTTGCCCGGTGACCTAACCCGGCGGTTCGAGGCCCAGGTCTGAGCGCCGGTGGCGGTGCGTCCCTTCGACGGCGAAGGACTCGCTCGCCGGCTGCCAACGCAGATGAGAAACCTCGATCGCCTCAGCGTCGATCCGCAGCCAGTTGCAGGTGTTCTGGTCTCGCTCGCTGTGCCGGCGGCGGTTCGAGGTGGTGGTCCCGGAGTGGAGGATCAGAGCGCCGCGGCGGCCAAACGGGTGGAAGTCCTCGGAGGACGCCCGATAGGTGAGGTGGAGGTGGCCCGAGAGGATGACGTCGGCGCCGGCCGCGGTCAGGGCGTCGACGATCCGCCGGCTGCCGGCCACCGGCTTGTGCTTCGAGAACTCGGGTGGTGCGATCAGGTGATGGTGGGCCACCACGACGCGCAACGCACCGGGCGCCCCCGCCGCCAGCCGCTCGGCGAGGCGGCTCAGCTGGCGGCGTGAGACGTGGCCGTTCTTGAAGGTCCAATTGTAGGCCGTGTTGAGCCCCACCACCTGCAGCTCGGGGTCGGACCACACCGGCTCGAGGTCGCGGTCGAAGTGCTTGCGGTAGGCCCCGAACGGGACCAGCGCACGCTCCCAGACGCGGTAGAGGGGCACGTCGTGGTTGCCGGGCACCGCCACGCAGGGCACCGGCAGGCGATCGACGAAGTGGCGCGCCTCGCGGAACTGGTGCGGCTTGGCGCGTTGCGTGAGGTCGCCGGAGATCACCACCAAGTCGGGTCGACGGTCCGCGATCAACGCTTCGAGACCGCGCGCCACCGCGGGCAGGTGCGGCGGCCCGAAGTGGAGATCGGAGACGTGGAGGATCTGGCGCAAGGAGAAGCTGGCGGGCGCTAGGCCGGCAAAGATGGGCGATCCGGGCCGCCGGGGCGGCGGTGCGCGGCGGGCCACCGGCCCGCCTCAGAGCACCTCGTCTCCCAGCAATTGGTTGACCTGGCGCGAGAGCTGGGCGGCAGCGAAGGCCGAGAGCGCGCTCAGCACCCAATCCCCTTTGGTGCGACCGAGGATGAAGCCGCCGAGCCCCGCCACCAGCACCGCCGGGATCGGGTAGCGGCGAACGAGGTCTTCCCACTCGAGCTCGTCGGCGAGCCGAGCCAGCAGAGCGCCGGTCGAAGCCTGGGCGTCTTCCGCCGCCTCGGCCTCCTCCAACTCGTCGAGAACGTCGTCGGCCCCGTTCTCATCGCTCCAGGGCTCGTCCCGCATGGCCTCGTCCATCGCGCCCTCCTCGGCCCTCAAGGCCCGGCCCCTACGCCTCGTCGCTGCGCCGGCGGCGCAGCAAGAGGCCGATGACGAAGCCGACACCGGCGGCGATCAGGATCGACTTGCCGGGATTGTCGCGGATGTAGTTCGAGGCGTCGTCGGTGAGGCCGTCGAGGTCTTTCCTGACCTTCCGATAGCCCTCCCCGACCGAGGCAGCCGTCTGCCGGTAGCGCTCGCGGGCGGCTGCCGCCGCACGCTCGGCGTTGCGCTTCAGGTCGGCGGAAAGCTTGTCGTATTTCTTGCCCACCGCTTCGCCGGCTTCTTCCAGTCGCTCGCGAGCCGACTGATACGACTCGCGGGCAGAATCGAGGACGTCTTCCGTGGCGTCCTTGGCGGTGTCCAGCGCATCATCGACGGCGTCTGCGATGCGGTTCTTGGCCATCGTGTCTCTCCTTGCCGGCCGGAGTCAGATCGCGGAAACTCTGCGCAGCCGGTTCGCTCTGCGGTCGCGGATCCGTCGCGACAACGCGCCGTTACTGTAGCGCAGAGCACCGCTGCGACCCAAGCGCCGCAGTGCGACATCAGCCCGGTGGCGGGATCTCGGAGGGCAGCACGAGAAGCGGCGAGGCCCCTGGTTGCGGCTCGCCTCCGGGGGCTTCCGGTTCACTTCCGGAGGCTTCTGCCGCCTCCGCCGTGGCCGCCGGCGCCGGCTCCAGCCCGACCGCCAGCGGGTTGGCGAGGGCGGCAGCCCGCACCGCGGCATCCGGTGAGGCGAGCAAGCGCGCCAACGCCGCTGGCGGCGCCAGCGGGCTCGCCGCCACCGCGCGCTGCACGGCGAGATCGGGATGCTCGGCAAGCAGGGCGCGGGTCTCGCCATCGGCGGCCGAGTTCTCCAGCACCCCCAAGGCCACCTCGGGGGCCGGGTTGCCGGCGAGCAGGGTGAGCGCGGCCTTCGGCGACGTCGGGTTGCGGGCCACCGCGCCGAAGATGCTCCGCGGCGTCGTCAAGCGGCCGAACAGCAGGTCCCAGGGGCCGTCGGGCACCGGCCGCGTCCACCTCTGGTCCTCGCTCAGCGCGATCTCCAGCAGCAGCCCGGGAGGTTGATGGGGGTTGCCGGCGAGTGTGCGAAGCAGGGCGAGGTCCTTCTGCACCATGTCGCGCGCCCAGAAAGCCAGCATCACGTTGGGTGGTGCGTCGAGCTCACGGGCCTGGCGCAGCAGGGCCTCTTGCTGCCAGAGGCGAAAACCACCGTAGAGGACCAGCACCAGGAGCACCAGCGCCGAGCGCAGCTCGAGCTTGGTGATCGAGGGCTCGCGGCGGAACTCCAGCCGGTCCTTGAGCATCAGGCTGATGGTGCCGGCGGCCCAGCCGGCGAGGTAGGCCAGCCACGCCGCGAGGCCCGCCATCACCACCGGGACTGCCAGGCTCAAACCGGCGGAGAACGGCCGGCCGTACCACAGGCGGTAGGCGGCAAAGGCGAGCATCAGGGGAAAGGCGACGGTCGCCGCCAGACCACCCCAACGCGACGCCACGGAGACTTCCTCGTCGGCCTTCGGCCGGCGGAAGAAGCGGCGCCAGACGAGAACGCCGAAGCTCAGCAGGGCAAGCGCGGCGAAGAAAGGGGCCTTCGGCCCGAACAAGGTCTGGGTGAGAAGCGAGGTCCCCATGCCGGCAAGCCTACCGCAAGCGCTGGCCCGAGAGACTGCCTTGCGAGCGCTCGCGGCGGGGCGGCCTGGTCACCGCCGCATGCTATGCTCCCAACCCTCATGGCGAGCGTAACCTTTTACGGTGCATGCGGTTGTGTCACCGGCAGCGCGACGCTCCTGGAATGGGGAGCCACCCGCATCCTGGTCGACTGCGGGATGTACCAGGGGGACGAGGAGCTCGAGCAGCGCAACTGGGCGCCGTTCCCCTTCCGCCCCGCCGAGCTGACGGCCGTGCTGCTGACCCACGCCCACCTCGACCACAGCGGACTGCTTCCCAAGTTGGTCCGCGAGGGCTTCACGGGGCCGATCTACACTTCGCGTCCGAGCCGGCGCCTGACCCAGCTGGTGCTCCTCGACTCGGCCGGCATCCAGGAAGAGCAGGCGAGCTACGCGCGGCGCAAGGGCTACAGCCGCCACCGCGAGCCGCACGCCCTCTACACCCGCGAGCACGCCTCACGGACCCTCAAGCTGATCCAGACCCTACCCTTTGAGCGGCCGCAGGAGATCGCGCCCGGCATCACCGTCAAGCTGCGGCGAGCCGGCCACCTGCTGGGCGCCGCGACGCTCGAGGTGAGTGCGAAGGGGGCCGACGGCGAGCGCCGCAGCTGGTGCTTTTCGGGTGATATCGGGCGCTACGACGTGCCGATCCTGAAGGACCCCGAGCCGCCCGCCGAGCCACCGGCGGCGCTGCTGCTGGAGTCGACCTACGGCGACCGCCTGCACCCGGGGGAAGACCCGGGGGGACGGCTGGGCGAGATCGTCGTCAGCACGCTCAAGCGGGGTGGGTGGGTGGTCATCCCCGCTTTCGCCCTCGGCCGCACGCAAGAGGTGCTCTACCACCTGGGTGCCCTCGCCGAGGCCGGCCAGCTCGATCCCAAGGACGTCTTCATCGACAGCCCGATGGCGATCGAAGCCACGGAGATCTACCAGCAGGCGCAGAGCGAGCATGACGAGGAGCTGGCGCAGCTGGTGGCGGAACGAGAGAGCCCGCTGGCGAGCGACCTCTTCCGCCGCTGCCGCAGCGCCGAGGAGTCCAAGGCCCTCAACAGCCGCCGGGAGCCGGCGGTGGTGGTGGCGGCGAGCGGCATGGCGAACGCCGGCCGCGTGGTGCATCACCTGCTGCATCGCCTCGGCGATCCACGCAACGCCGTCGTCTTCACCGGCTACCAGGCCGCCGGCACTCGTGGCCGCGCCCTCCTCGAGGGCGCCAACGTGGTCGGCATCCACGGCCGGCAGGTGGCCGTGCGGGCGGAGATCCACGCCCTCCACGGCCTCTCCGCGCATGCCGACCGGGACGAGCTCCTGCGCTGGTGCCAGGCCCTGCCGGCTGTCCCGGGGCGCATCTTCCTCAACCACGGTGAGGACCCGCCCCGCAAGGCCCTCGCCGCCGCCCTCGTCGAGATGGGTTGGCCGCGGCCGGTGTTGCCGAGCTCCGGCACCAACGTGCCCTGGTAGGGGCCGGTTTCCAGCCGACCCACCTTCCTGCTGACAGAACAGCGTCCCGCACGAGGTCCGGGGCCTTGGGGACCGGCCCCGACCGAGCCGTCCTGGCACCGGCCTACAGCGGCGGCTCGCCGGCGCTCTCCAGCAGGTAGCTCACCGGCACCACCTCGAAGCCGGCAGCCCGCGCTTTCGGCAGCTCTGCCTGCAGGACCGCGAAGGTCTCGAGGTAGGGATGACCGATGGCGATCGCGGCGCCTCGCTCGCGGGCGAGCCCCAGCAGGCGCTCGAACTGGGCACGGATCGCCTCCTCGCGGCGCTCCGGGTCGAGGAAGACCTGGCGCTCGGCCGCCGGCAGGCCCATCTCCCGCGCCAGCCGGTAGCCGACGCTCGCCGCGCTGGTCCGCGAATCGAGGAAGAAGAGCTGGCGACCGGCCACGACCTGGAGAATGGCTCGCATCGCTTGCGGATCGGCGGAGGTGCGTGAACCCATGTGGTTATTCACCCCCACCGCTCCGGTCACGGCGTCGAGGGCACGCCCGGCAGCGGCGGTCAGCTCAGCCGCCGGCATCCCGGCGGTCAGGGCACCGGGGCCGGGGTTCGCCCCGCCGTCCGGCTCCATCGGCAGGTGGCAGAGCACCTCGGCGCCGCGCTGCTCGAGGGCCGCCACTACCTCCGGCGTGTGGGACTCGAAGGGCAGCACGGAATAACTGAGGGGGACCCCCAGCGTGCTCAATCGCTCGATGTCCGCGACGCTGCGACCGAGGTCGTCGATCACCAGGGCGATGCGCCCCGCCGAGCCCTGCCCACGCGGTGCCCCGGCCTCTTGCGCCGGTCCGGCCGGCCAGCGGTCGGGCTCGGCCGGCGCACCCTGGCGGCCCTTCGTCACCGGTGGTTTGGGTTGGCGCGGGCTCGGCTTGGCCTGCGTAGTGGGCGGCGCGGGATTGGCCGCCGGCTTGCGCTCCAGCCACACCGCCACTGCCACGGCGGCGAGGGCCACCAGCGCGAGGAAGGCCAGCACGCCACGCGAGGCGCCGGCTCCGCCGCGGCCTTGCCGGGGCCGCGCGCGGCCCGGCTTGCGAGACTTGGGGTTACGGGCTGCCACGAAGCGGAAAGGGCGAGCGCCGGCGGCTCAGGCCGCCTTGCGGGCGGACTCGCCGGGCGGCGAAGCCAGCAGCTCCAGAGCGCGCTCCAGCACCGGGTCGGCACCCGCCGCCGACTCGTCGTCGCCGAAGCCGGCGTCGACCCGCACATCGGGCACCAGGCTCTCGCGCAGCAGCTTGCCATCCGGCCCGGCGTAGAAGGCCGAGCTGAAATAGAGACGGCCGCCGCTCGACAGGCTGACGCTGTCCTCACGGCCAGCGTGACCGAAGGTACGATCGCCCACCAGCTGCGCCGAGAGCGTTTGCCGCAGGACCGTCGCCAGCACCTCGCCCGCCCCCTGGGTACCGCGGTCGGCGAGGACCACCAGGCGACCCTGCCAGAGAGGCCCGCTTGCCGACGAATACGTCTGCAGCACCTCTTCGCGGTGGCGCAGGCTGCCGAGCTCACCGCGGCTGAACAGACCGGCGAGCTGGAAGGCGACCTCGGGGCTCCCGCCCGTGGCCGGCCGCAGGTCGAGGATGAGGGCCTTCTTGCTCGCCAGCTGGCCGGACTTGAGCACCTTCTCGACCTGCGCCAACGAGGTCGGGCCGGGCGCCCCCAGGCGTAGGACGCCCACCTCGCCGCGCTCGCTCGCGCCGGCGACCAGCGGTTCGAAGCTGCCGAGCTTGATGGTGATCGGCTTCATCTCACCCAGGCGCACCACCTTGAGCGCGACCTCGGTCCCCACCGGCCGGGCGACGAGCTGTACCGCCCGCCAGAGCGGCATCACGCGCGTTGACTCACCAGCGAGCTCAGCGACGATGTCGCCGGGTTCGAGGCCCGCCTGCTCGGCAGGGCTGCCCTCAGCCACCGACACCACGTAGAGCACGCCCAGCTGCTTGAGCAGCTGCATGCCGGTCCGCCGCGGAGCCAGCTCGCGGGCCGCCTGGTAGGCCGCCACCTCGTCGGGTGGCACATAGAGAGCGAAAGGGTCCAGGGCGTCCACGGCGCCGTCGAGGGCGCCGGTCATCAGGGTGGCTGCGTCCGTGCGGTCGACGTAGTTGTCGCGCACCCGGCTCAGCACCTCGGTGAAGACGGTCAGGTACTTGAAGAGAGAGTCCGACTCGGGGTCGGCCTTGCCGGCGGCCGCCAGCAGAGTGCCAGCGAGGACGGGCAGGACGAGCAGCAGGGAGACGAGGAGGAAGAGCTTGCGGTTGCGCGTCATTCTGGGTTCCCCGGTGTTGCTCGCTCGATCTTGCTCGCCCGGCAGGCTCTTCGTGCATCGCGAGGTTGCGAACCACACGGGCCACCTGCTCGCGGTGCGGACCATGCTCGAAAGCCGCCCCTAGCGCAGCCAGCTCAAGGGATCTTCAGGCCGGTTTTCGACCCGCAGCTCGAAGTAGAGGCGATCCGCGACCACCCCCAAGGGCTGGCCCAAAGATAGCACATCGCCCTTCTTCACCCGGAGCTCGGAAAGGCCGGCATAGAGCGAAAAAACCTTGCCGGCATGCAGCACCACGACCGTCGGGCCGTAGCCTTCGAGGGGGGCGGCGAAGAGGACCTTGCCGGGGTAGATCACCCGCAGCTCACGCCCGCCGCTCGGCTCGATCTCGATGCCGTGGTGGGGCACCGTCGTGCGGTAGCGTGGGTCGAGCCGAGGCCCGAAGCCCTGGGTCACCCGGCCGGCGAACGGCCACTCGAGAGCACCGCGCAGGTTCTGGATGGCGGTGCCGGCGAGCGGCGCCTGACTCGCCCCGTAGAGCTCGTCGAGCAGGCCGGAAAGCCGCTGCTCGCGGGCCGCGAGGTCCACCGCCCGGGTCGCCACCGCCCGCCGCTCTGCCGCCGCCGCCGCCAGCACCTCGCTCTGCCGCCGGCGCAGGTCGGCCAAGGCGCGGCCGCGGGCCGCCTCCTGGGTGGTCCATTCCGCCACCTCGCGCCGGCGCGCCTCGAGCTCGTCGCGCTTGCGTGCGAGGCCGTCGCGGGCGGACTCGTAGTGCGCGATCGCCTGCCTGTCGCGGCGGGCGAGGAAGCGCACCAGGCGTACCGAGGAGAGCACGTCGGCGCCCGGCTCGGCGGCGAGCAGCAGGTGCAGATAACCCTGGCGGCCGAGCCGGTAGAGGCCGATCAGCCGCCGGCGCAGCGCCTTCCGCGCATTCTCGAGGTCCGTCTCCAGATCGCTCACCGCCTGCTCGGCCTGGGCCACGGCGGCAGCCGCCAGCCGGCGCGCCGCGACCGCCTCGGCCGTCCTCTTCTGCTGCAGCTCGAGCGAGAGGTCGATCGCCGCGAGACGGTCCGAGAGCTCGCTCTCGCGGTCGCGCAGCGCCGCGAGCCGCGTTTCGAGACCGGCGATCTCCCGGCGCAGGACCTCGAGGTCGCCTGCGGTGTTGGCGCTCGCCGCCGCGGTCGAGGCGGCCGACTGCGGTCGGAGGGGGGACGCGACCAGCGCCAGGCCGCAGACGAGGCAGGGGCCCCACCGCCCAAAGACCCACCGCCGCTGGCGCGCCCGCAGCATGGGTCGATCTTATCCGTGTCCGGGCTGTCTGCCGCCGCCGCGCGCGGCCCTCCGGCGGGCGGCGCGAGTAGACTCACGGCGCCATGCGCCCTGAGTGCGGCCGCGCGCCGATCATCTGGATGCCAGCCTTGCTCGCCGCCCTCAGCCTCGGCGCCTGCAGCGCGCCACATCAGCCGCGCTGGCCGGCGGACAATCGGCTCGTGGTGGCGCTCGAGAGCGCGCCGAGCCACCTCGATCCGCGCCTCGGCACGGACCAGGCGGCGGACCGCCTCTACAACCTGCTCTACGCCGGTCTCTTTCGTAAGGCCCCGGACGGCGCGCTCGAGCCGGACCTCGCCGAACGCTACGAAGTGCTCGACGGCGGGCGGCGCTACCGCTTCCACCTACGTCCGGGCGTGCGCTTCCACGACGGTCGCTCGCTCTGCGCCGCCGACGTCGCCTGGACCCTGGGCTCGATCCTCGAGGACCGCGTGTCCTCGCCGAAGAAGGGCGTCCTGCACGCTGTCGAGCGGGTGGTGGTGATCGATCCCCAGACCGTCGATCTCCTTCTCCACGCCCCCTTCGGCTCGCTCCTCGTCGAGCTCACCGAGTCGCTCGGCATCGTGCCCGCCGGTACCACGCCGGAGCAATCGAGCCGCTCACCGCTCGGCTGCGGTCCCTTTCGGCTACTCCGCCAGGCCCCCGATCGCTATGAGCTCGCGGCGTTCGACGGCTATCACCGCGGCCGGCCCCACCTCGATCGCGTCATCGTGCGGGTCGTCCCCGACGCCACTGTCCGCGCTCTCGAGCTGCTCAAGGGCTCGGTACAGCTGGTGGTCAACGACCTGCCGCCCGACCTCGTACCGATGTTTCGCGCCAACCCGGCCTTCCAGGTGAGCGAAAACCCGGGCGCGAACTACTCCTACGTCGGCATCAACCTCGAAGACCCCGCGCTCGCCGATCGCCGGGTGCGGCGCGCGCTGGCGTTGGCGATCGATCGCCAACGCCTCGTCGCGACGCTCTGGCGCGGCCTCGGCACGGTCACCGAGACGATGCTGCCGCCGGGGCTGTGGGCGCGCCACGACGCGCTCGCCCCGCTGCCACACGACCCCGCGGCAGCCAGCGCGCTGCTCGAAGAAGCGGGATTTCGTGATCCCGACGGCCCCGGGCCGCTGCCGCGCCTGCGCCTGTCGCTCAAGACCTCGACCTCGGAGATCGCGGTCCTCCAAGCGCAGGTGCTGCAGCAGATGGTTGCCCAGGCCGGCATCGAGCTCGACGTTCGTTCGTTCGAGTTCGCGACCTTCTACGACGACGTGCGCCGCGGTGCCTTCCAGCTCTTCACGCTCGTCCGCACCGGCATCATCGATCCCAACATCTACAGCTTCGTGCTGCACTCCGCGAGCCTGCCGCCGCGCGGGCAAAACCGCGGCCGCTATCGCAACCCGCAGCTTGACCGCCTGCTCGATACGGCGGCGGGCCTGAGTGATCAAGACGCCCGCCGGCCCCTCTATCTCGCCGCCCAGGAGCTCATCGCCGAGGACTTGCCGTACATCAGCCTGTTCACCCGCAGCAACGTCGCCGTGATGGCACGACCGCTCAGCGGCTACCGGAACTACCTCGGCGGCGATCTCACCTCGCTCGCCGAGATGCGCTGGCGCGCGGCCGGAGAAAGTCCGTGAGCGTCCGTGGGGCCCGCAAAACCCCTTGGAACATGCTGCCGCAGCGAGCCGCGAGCCGCAGGCCAGGCTTTTCACCGCGCCAAATCGCCACAGCATCGCCACCGCCTGGACTCGACAGGGATTTTCCCGTATGATCCAGCGCTAGCGAGAGCACCCATAAGACGCGCGTGACCACCACTCCGAGTTCCCGCCACCGCCGCTTCCGCATCGCGTCCGAGATCCCACTGAGAGGGCGCTGGGGGCTTCGTCCCCCAGCAGAAGAATAACGAGGCAGCCGCTTCCGGCTGTCCGAGTTCGACATGCACGGAGGAGAAATGGCAACCAAGAAAGCTGCTCCCGCGAAGAAGGCTGCGGCCAAGCCGGCCGCTCCCAAGAAGGCCACGGCGCCGAAGAAGGCTGCGGCACCGAAGAAAGCTGCTGCTCCCGCGAAGAAGGCTGCGGCCAAGCCGGCCGCTCCCAAGAAGGCTGCGGCGCCGAAGAAGGCTGCTGCTCCCAAGGCGGCCCCGGCCGAGAAGAAGGCTCCGGCGAAGCGTCCGGCCGTCGTCTCCGAGGCCTACACCAAGGCACAGGTCCTTGCTTCGATCGCCGACGACACCGGCCTGGCGAAAAAGCAGGTCACTGCAGTCTTCGATTCCCTCAACGACCTCATCGGCCGCCACCTCAAAAGCCGCGGTGCTGGCGTCTTCACGCTGCCCGGTCTGGCCAAGATCTCGGTGACCAAGAAGCCGGCCACCAAGGCCCGCAAGGGCGTGAACCCCTTCACGGGCCAGGAGATCACCATCGCCGCCAAGCCGGCTCGCCGCGCCGTCCGTGTGCGTCCCTTGAAGTCGCTCAAGGCGATGGCCGACTGAGCAGGCTCCGGCGACCGCTCTCGCGGCGGCGCCGGGCCCTTCCTGGCGGGCACGGCTCGTACCGTGCCCGTCCCTTCTCTCCCCCTCCCTCAGACCTCCTCTTCCCGCCCGCTGCGAGATCGCTCCCGCCAAATACTTGACATGTCAACTATTGCCTGGTAAGCTAACCTCATGTCGCAGCGAGCCCGCTCCGGGCCGAGTCGGATTCAGCGCGAGATCAAGCAGACGCGGCCCTTCGCGTCGGTGGGCCAGGAGGCCTTTCTCGCCCTGCTACGGACCACCGACCTCCTGCGCCGTGGCCTCGCGGCCATCGTCGAGCCGCACGGCATCACGCTCCAGCAGTACAACGTGCTGCGCATCCTGCGCGGCAGCAGTGAGACGGGCTTGCCCACCTTGGAGATTGCCAGCCGGATGGTGGAATCGACACCGGGGATCACCCGCCTGCTCGATCGCCTCGAAGGCAAGGGCTGGGTCCGGCGTGAGCGCTGCAGGAGCGATCGACGCCAGGTGCTGTGCTGGATCACCCCGACAGGCCTGGAGCTGCTGGGCCAGCTCGACGGACCGATCGAAGGTGCCGACGAAACGGCGCTCGGCATGCTGAACGAGCCGCAGAAGATCGCCCTGATCGACCTCTTGGATCGCATTCGCGCCGCCCTTCCGGGCTGCGAACGTCTTTCGACCCGTCGCCCACAAACCCAGAACAACCCAACCAGAACCAAAGGAGTACGCCCATGAGAAAGGTTTTCATCGCTGCCGCTGCGGCCTGCTTGCTCGCCCTCCCGGCCACCGCCCAGGAGTTCGCCATCGACGCCGCTCACTCCGACGTCTCGTTCTCGGTGCGCCACCTGGTGAGCCGCACCAGTGGCCACTTCGACAAGTTCGAGGGTGTAATCAACCTCAACGCCGAGAAGCTCGAGGCTTCGACCGTCGAGCTCAAGATCGACGCCGCCAGCATCAACACCGGCGTGGGCGATCGCGACAACCACCTGCGTTCACCTGACTTCTTCGACGTCGCGAAGTTCCCCGAGATCACCTTCAAGAGCAGCAAGATCGTCAAGGCGGGCGACACCTACAACGTGACCGGTACGCTGACGATGCACGGCGTGGCCAAGGAGATCACCCTGCCGGTGACCTACAACGGGCAGGCCAAGGACCCCTGGGGCAACACCCGCGCCGGCTTCTCTCTCTCGACCGTGCTCAACCGCAAGGACTTCGGCATCGTGTGGAACAAGACGCTCGACGCCGGCGGCCTGATGCTCGGTGAGGACGTCAACGTCTCGATCAACCTCGAGACGATCGCCAAGAAGTAGGCGGGCAGCAACGAGCGGACGAAGGCGGCTGGCCGGAGGCCAGCCGCCTTACTTGTTGTTCCTCGAGCCGATGCCCCTACCTATCGGAAGACGAGCAGGGTCACGCCCACGAAGAGCGGCAGGAGGATCACCGCCGAGTAGGCGATGTAGCCGAAGAACGACGGCATCTGGACCCCGTTCTCCTCCGCGATCGCCTTGACCATGAAGTTGGGACCATTGCCGATGTAGGTGTTGGCCCCCATGAAGACGGCGCCGCAAGAGATCGCCTCGAGCGTCGTTCGTGCCGCCGGCCCGTGGGCGATCACCTCCGCGAGGTAGCGCGGCCCGTCGACGCTCACTCCCAGCTGGCCGGCAGCGGCCGAGGCAAAGGAGAGGTAGGTGGGGGCGTTGTCGAGGAAGCTCGACAGCAGGCCCGTGGCCCAGAAGTAGTGCCATGGTTGGGTGAGCCCGAGGCTCGCACCCCGCGCGTTGAGCATCAGCATCGGCGCCGTCATGGTGATGAAGATGCCGGCGAAGAGCACCGCCACCTCGATGATCGGTCCGAAGGTGAAGCGGTTGGCACGATGGATCTCGTGGCGGGTGAGCTTGTAGCTCGCCACCGCCAAGAGCCCCATCAATCCCTCCTGCACGCCGAACGGCCAATGGCCGCTCGCCGCACCCCAGCCGGCGCCGCGGCCGAGGATCACCAGCACCACACCGGCCAGCAGCAGGACGTTGAAGACGCCCTCCACCCGCAGCGGCTTGTGTTCGATCACCTCGTCGAGCACGTGCTTCTTGCTCTCCTTCTCCTCGCGGTCGAGCACCGCCTGGTCGAGGAAGTTGAAGATCACCAGGAGCAGACCGTTCACCAGCAGCCACTCCTTCCACAAGCGCAAGGTCCAGGCGAACGGCACGCCCTTGAGAAAGCCGAGGAAGAGGGGTGGATCGGCGAGCGGGGTGAGCAGCCCGCCGCAGTTCGACACCACGAAGATGAAGAAGATCACCAGATGGACGCGCTTCTGGCGCTTCTCGTTGGCACGCAGGAGCGGCCGGATCAGCACCATCGAGGCGCCGGTGGTACCGATGAAGTTGGCGAGCAGGGCGCCGATGCCGAGGATCGCGGTGTTCGAAAGCGGCGTCCCGGCGAGCGATCCCTTGATGTGGATGCCGCCTGAGATCACGAAAAGCGCACCAAGGAGGGCGATGAACGAGAGATAGTCGAGCACGAAGTGCTCGAGGTGGTGCGCCGCCTCGGCACCGTAGCTGCGCAGCAGCCAGCCGGCGAACGGCAGCGCCAGCCCCAGGCTGACGATGGCACGGTTGCGGTTGCTCTCCCAGAAGTGGGGCGCGGTCAGCGGCAGCACGGCGATGGCGAGCAAGAGGAGGACGAAGGGGAGGGCCGAGGCGAGCGGCAGGATCGCGCCCAGCGACCCCTCGCTGAGCGGCCCCTCGGCGGCCAGCGCGGCGGTCGGGGCCAGGCCGCTGACCAGCGCGACCAGCGCCAGGAGCCACCGCCGGCGCGACGGCTGTGGTTGGCAGTCGAATTTCGCTCGCAACATCCCTCTTCCTCCCTGGAAGGGCTCCATCGAGACGCGGTTCAAGGGCCAGCCGGCGCCACGAGCTCCAAGTGGTGCACCGTCGGCCCGGGCAGCAACGGGGTCGGCTCGCCGCTCTCCCAGGCCGCGTGGCCGCGGCGATAGTACGGCGAAAGCGGGTGCCCGCTCTGGCCACCCGGCATGTGAAAGAAGCTCTTTTCTTCCTGGCCCGGCGACACTACCAGGCGTTCCGAGGCCCCGAAGGTCGGCGCCTGCACCCGGGGCATGGCGTCGTCGCCCGGCAAGGGCCGGGCCGGCATGTCGAGCCAGCGGCCGAGGAAGGGCACCGCCGCCGACAGCGGGTGACGGATGCGCGCCGTGTTGCGCTCGCCCCAGCTGCGGTCGGCGAGGTGGCTGCCACTCCGGCGCAGGTCGGCGAGCGCCGCATCGACCGCCGCCAACAGCTGCTCGCGCCAGCTGGCGTGCTGCGGGGCCAGGAGGTGGGCCGGCTGCTCGCTCACCAGCCGCCAGAGCGGGCCCTCGAACTGCGGCGTCGGCTGATAGCGCTCCGCGGCCGGCAGCTGGTCGTCGCCGACGATGCTGCTCAGCACTTGGTGGCGCAGCGTGGTGCGAAAAGCGCGCACCAGGCGGTGCGCCACCGACCCCACCTCCGCCCGGCCCGTCCAGCCGTCGGCGACCAACCGTCGCATCTCGGTGCGCTCCGCCTGGCCCGCCAGGGCGGAAGCGTCCAGCGTGCGCAGCAGCAACTCGCGCCAGCGCTCGAGGAAGAGGGCACGGTCGTCGAGCTGGATCGCCAGCAGATCGCGCGGCGTCGCCCGCTCGAGAGCGAGGAGGTCGTCGCGGATCTGGCGCGCCCGCGCCCCGTGGTCATAGCCGCCATCACCCAGGCGGGCGAGCTCTTCACCGCCCACCGTGCGGGCGTTGGCCGTCCACAGGCGGCCCAGGGGTGGATCGAGCAAGGTCGGCACCTCCGCCGAGTCGAGGAGGCCCTCCCAGCGCCGGCTGCCGTCAGCCCAGGACTCGGGACTGCGCCCGTCGAAGCCGACGCGGCGGGGGAGACGCCCGGCGATCGTCCAGCCGATGCGGCCCTCGGCGTCGACCATGGTGAAGTTCTGCGGCGGCATGCCACTGCGATGGGCGATCTCCGCCGCCTCCTCAAGGCTTTCCGCGGTCTCGAGCGCCAGGCCATCGAAGCTCACCGCACCCGGCTGCCGGGCCGTCCAGGCCAGGACGCGCAGCCGGCCACTGGGGTCCTCGTCGACCACCGGGCCCCACTCGGTCTCGCGCACCAGCAGGTGGAGGTCCTCGCTCGCCTTGACGTGAATCACCTCGTCGTGGCGCTCGAAGGCCTTCCAGCCCGCCGGCGTGCGATAGACGTCCGGCCGCGCCGGATCGCTCTCGAGCAGCACCCAGTCGGTGAAATCGCCGTAGCTGTTGGTGAACCCCCAGGCGATGCGGCCGTTGCTGCCCACCACCAGGGCCGGCACGCCCGGCAGGGTCACGCCGACGATCTGCCGCACGGCGCCGTCGCCGTCCCGCCAGCGCAGGACGGCGCGATACCAGGTGTTCGGCACGCCGAGGCCGAGGTGCATGTCGTTGGCGAGCCAGGCCCGGCCATCGGCGCTGTGCGCCCCGGAGACTGCCCAGTTGTTGCTACCCAGGCGCTCGCCGGCCGTCTCCGGCGCGCGCCAAAGGCCCGCGAGGGCGGGCAGCGCGGAAGGCGACCAGCGCGCCGCCTTAGGCAGCGGCGGCGCCGTGCGCAGGTCGTAGACCTCCGGGCCCGGCACCGGCGGCGTCGGCAACGGCTCGCCGGAGAGCGGTGCGTCGAGCTCCGTGCCCCAGGGGGCGAGGAAGTCGCGCAGCGCCGCCGGCAGGCGCGGCGCCAACAGCGCGAAGCGTCGCTCGGTGTCGATGCTCTCGCCGTGCAAGAGGATGAACATGGCGAGGGGGCCGAGGTAGCAGTCTTCCGCCTGCCAGGGCGCCGGCGCGGCGCGCGCCAGCACGTACTCGAACGGCGGCGCGCCAAGGGCGGTGAGGCCGGCGTTGACACCGGCGGTGTAGGCCTCGACGACGGCTCGCTGCGCTGCCGGTGCCGCCGCCAGGGCGCGGCGAGCGACAGCGCGGAACCGCTGCACCCGCACCTGCGCGTCGACGTCGAGAGCGGCCTTGCCGAAGAGCTCCGCGAGCTCGCCCGCCGCCGAGCGGCGCAGCAGGTCCATCTGGAAGAAACGCTCCTGGGCGTGCAGGAAGCCGAGGGCGCGGGCGGCGTCGAGACGGTTGGCCGCGGTGATCGTCGGCACGCCGAGCTCGTCGCGCTCGACGACGACCGCGGCGGAGAGGCCGGCGATGCTGGCGCGGCCGGCGAGCTGCGGCAGGCTCGCCAGGAGGCGGCCGCGCAGCCAGAAGCCGGCGGCGACCGCGGCGAGGAGCAGCGCGAGGCCAAGCCAGGCGAGGGCGCGACGCCAGCGGCGGGGCTTCGGCGGTGGGGACGGCGGCGCGGCGGGGCTGGTCGGCACGGTCACTCCTCGGTCGGGCGGATCGACCCGATGCGGCAGTGGAAGCCGGATCGTACCGGGGGCGGCGCCGGAAGTCACACCCCGGCCGCCCCGGCTCAGGGCCGCCGGATGCCCAGCGCCACCGCCTTCTGGTGCAGGTAGGTGCGCTCGATGCCGAGGGTGGCGGCCGCCGCCGTGAAGTTCCAGCCACAGCGCTCGAGGATGCGCTCAATGTACTCGCGCTCGCAGCGAGCCCGAAACTCGCGCAGCGGCAAGGGCGTTTCCGCGTCGGCCGCGGCCGTGCCCACCGCCAGCACCGGCCCGGCGTCCGCCTCCGGCGTTGCCTTGAGGCTCGGCGGCAACCGTTCGAGGTTGATCGGGTCGCCGCCGAAGACCACCAGCCGCTCGGCGATCGCCTTGAGCTCGCGGACGTTGCCCGGCCAGGGATAGCGCTCGAGGTAGGGGAAGACGGCCTCGTCGATGCGCCGCTTGCCGGTCTTGTGACGCACCCGGAAGAGTTCGACGAAGTGGGTGAAGAGCATCGCGATGTCGTCCCGCCGCTCGCGCAGGGGCGGGATCCGAATCGGCAGGTTGGAGAGCCGGAAGTAGAGGTCGCGCCGGAAGCGGCCAGCGTCGACGGCGGTTTCGAGGTCCTGGTGCGTGGCGGCGATCACCCGCACGTCCACCTGGCGGTCGCGGGTCTCGCCCACCCGCCGCACCAGACCGTCTTCGAGGATCCGCAGCAAGCGGGCCTGGAGCGGCAATGCCATGTCGCCGATCTCATCGAGGAAGAGGGTGCCGCCGTCCGCCTCTTCGAACAGGCCCGGCTTGGCGGTGCGGGCGTCGGTGAAAGCGCCGCGGGCATGGCCGAAGAGCTCGTCCTCGATCAGGTGGTCGGGGATCGCCGCGCAGTTGATCTTGATGAACGGCCGCTCGCGCCGCGCCGAGCCACGGTGGAGGGCGTCGGCGACCAGCTCCTTGCCGGTGCCGCTCTCACCCAAGATCAGCACCCGCGCATCGGTGGGCGCTGCTTTGGCGATCAGCTCGCGCACCTGCTCGACGCCCGCCGAGCTACCGAGGAGCTGGCCCGAGCCGCCCAGCTCGGAGCTGAGAGCGGCGACCTGATGGCGCAACCGGGTGTGCTCGAGGGTGTTGCGGATCGACTGCAGCAGGCGCTCGCGGGAGAAGGGTTTCTCGATGAAATCGTGGACCCCGAGGCGCAGGGCCTCGACGGTCTCGCTGATCGAGGCCTCGCCGGAGACGATCACCGTCGGCGGCAGACGGCCCTCGGCCGCCAGCGAGCGCACCAGCTCGACGCCGCTGAGACCCCCGAGCCGGACGTCCAGGAGCAGCAGGTCGGGCGGCCGGCCGCCTCCCTTGAGCGAGGCGTAGGCCTCCTCGGCCGAGGCGTGCCCCTGGGCATCGAAACCGTCCTCGCCCAGCTGGAACAAGAGCCCCGCACGGATCTTGGGATCGTCCTCGACGACCAGTATTCGACTCATCGCTGCCCCTCGGGGAAAGGAAACCACAAACGGAACGTCGTGCCGGCGGCGGAGGTCGCAACCAGCTCCAGGTCGCCGCCGTGGTCGAGCATGATCTTCTTCGAGATGGCGAGCCCAAGCCCCATCCCCTCCCCCACCTTGCGGGTGGTGGCGTAGGGCTCGAAGACCCGCCGCCGCACCTCGGGGGCGATGCCGGGGCCGTCGTCCGCCACCTCGAGAGCGACTCCCTCGGGCCCCGCGGCGAGGGCGAGCGTGACCCTGCCGCGACGCTCGCCGGCGGCGTGCGAGCTGTTGTCGCAGAGGTTCACCAGCACCTGCCGCAGCATCTCGCGGTCGACGTCCACCGGCACGGCGCGGCCTCCCTCCTCACCCGCGGCCAGCCGCAGGTCGAGGTTCGGCCAGGCCTGGGCGAAGGTCGCCACGAACTCGCCGGCCACCTCGCGCAGGTCCTGGCGCTGCGGCCGCGGATGCGGCAGGCGGGCGAACGAGGTGAAGCTGCGGGTGAAGACGGCCAGCCGTTCGAGCTCCTGGCCGAGACTGGCGGCGAGGCCGCTGACCTCGCCCTGCTCGGCACCGAGCTGGCCCGCCACCTGGTGCAGGCGCTCGAGCTCCAGCCGGGCGGCGGTGAGCGGCGTCCGCATCTCATGGGCGTGCCGCCGCGCGGCTTCCTGCCAGGCCGAGAGGTTCTCGAGCGCCTGCAGGCGGCGGCGGTCGCGGGCCATCACCTTGGACGTGCTCTCGATCATCTTCGCCACCCGCCCGATGGCGTCGCGGCCGCCCTCGTCGAGATGGATGTCCACGCGGCCGGCGCAGAGGTCTTCGAGCGCCACCCGCAGGCGGGCCAGGCGCTGGCGATCACGCATCTCGCGCAGGCCGTAGGCGGCGACCGCCCCCAGAAGCACCAACCCGAAGAGGGCGAAGAGCAGCATCTCGTAGCGGCGGATGATCGCCTGCCGGTTGCGCTCCAGGATGCGCAGGTGCCGCCGCAGTGCCTCGAGCTCATCGAAGCGCTGGCGGTAGAGGGGCTCGGCCGCCGGGTTGGCGTGGGCCAGCATCTTCTGGTCTTCGAGGCTCTGGTCGAGCATGGTCAGCACGTCGGGATGAACGCCGAAAGCGAACCAGGTGCCCGATAGCTGGCGCTCGAAGACCAGCCAGGCGCCGACCGTGATCACCATCAGCGCGGCCAGCACGACGAGCGCCGACCGCGGGCTCATCGGCGCTCCTGAACGGGCTTCGCCGCGCTCGCCGGCGGCACGGTGAGCCGCCAGTCGAAGCTGGTGAGCGAGCTGCGCTGGATCGAGGTCGCGAGCAGCAGGTTGAGCACGTCGGAGATCGCCAGGCCCGGCGGCTCCGCCGTCGCCTCCGTGGCCGCCTCACTGCCCTTGACGTCACGGCGAGCCGCATCGAGCGAGCGCGAGACCCAGCGCTGCGTCTCCCGCTGCTCGGCGCTCGAGAAGGGCACCACCGAGAGCTCCACCCGCACCTGCCAGCTGTCGGCCGCCGCCAGCTCCGGCCAGTCGCCCACCTCGATGCGCGCCGACCGCCACCAGTCGAGAAGCTTGCTGCGGGGCTGGACCTCCAGCTTCTCGCGGCGCCCCAGCGCGTCGGTGACGGTCACCAGGTAGACCTCGTCCCAGAGCTCGTAGCGGATTTCGACGAGGGCTCCACCGAAGGTGCGGGTGCCACGGCCGTCGCGAGCCGAGACCTCGAAGAGAAAACCGGTGGTGAGGCCGCTTTCGAGGGGCTCGTCGAGCTCGGCCTGGGGCAGGATGGGGGGGAGGCCCGTGAGGATGGCCCGCGGCCCTTCCCGCGCCAGGCTCACCGCCGTCTGCGCACGGGCGGGAGCCAGGGCGAGAAGCAAGCAGGCGACAAGGGCCAGCGGGCGAGCGCGGTGCGCTCTCGCGGTGCTCATCACCCCTCCACCAGCTCGTAGCCGAGCGTGAAGCGGAAGAGGCCCCAGCGGTTGCGCAGCACGAGCCCCACCGACAGCCCGACACCCAGGAACTCGTTGTTGTCGTCGAGCGCTTCGGCCTGGCGCAGGCCCACCCCGCTCGACAGCCGAGTCTCCAGCCGCAGATCGCCGTAGCGACGCGCGGCGAGCGGCCCCCACAGGTTCACGAAGTGGCTGGCGGTGACCACCAGCCGCTGCTGATTGGCGCTGAACTCGCTCTTGATCGGTCCCAGTTCCTGGGCTTCGACGGCAGAAAACTCGAGCGTGGTCTCGGCGCGGGCTGCCGCCAGATTGGCGCTCAGTCCAAGCGTCTGCCGGCTGTCGAGCGCCCAGTACTGGCTGGCCGCGAGCACCACCCCGGCCTCGTGGGAGCGCACCGCCGAGCGCTGGTCGGTGCGCACGCCCTGGCTCAGGGTGATCGTGGCGCCGGTGCTCTCGACGTGGTTGCGGTCGGCGTTGGCCCCCACCGAGACCACCCGCCCGCGCCGCGGCACCACGGGATCGTCGGTGGTGTCCCACACCCAGCGCACCTCCGCCGTCTCGGTCGTCGAGTCGCTGTGGTTCTCGAAACGCAGCCGCTCGCCCAGGATGTCGAGGTCGAAGCGCGACTCACTTTCCACGGAGATCGAGCTCACCCCGAAGCGCACCGTCTGGTTCGGCCCCAGGGGGAAACCCAAGAGCAGCGACCAGCTCTCCTGGTCGCCGCTGACGTCCGCCGACGTCAGGGCGTTGTCGAAGCCGTAGTCGAAGGTCAGGCCGCGGCAGCAGCTCGCCGAGCGGCCGTAGTCGACGCTGGCGAAGACGCGACGCCCGAAGAGGTTGTACTGCGTGTAGCCGAGCCGCGCCTGGTTGCCTTCGACGGCGGCATAGCCCACGCCGTGCGGCCCCAGGAAGAAGCGCGCCCCCACCGCACCGGACCCGTAGCCCTCCAGGCCATGGTCGAGCTGGGCGGTCGAGTCGAGCCCGAGGAACACCTGATTGATCTCCTCGACGGTGATCACCAGCTCGTAGCGACCACGCGCGCTGCCCTTGCGCAGCGAGAAGTGCGCCCCGAGGACGAAGGGGAGCCGCTTGATGCGGTAGGCAGCTTGCTGCAGCTCGGCTTCCGAGTAGGTGCGGCCTGCGGTCAGCAAGGACTCTTCGAGGATCAGGTCCGGCGAAGCACGCCGCACGCCTTCGACGACGATCCGCTCGATCAGGAAGGCGACCTCGCCGTCCGCGTCGGCAGCGGCCGGCGGCGCCTCGAGCGCGGCTGGGGCCTGGAGGTTCGCCGGCAGCGCGGCGGCGGCGGGGACCATCGCCCCGGCGGCAGTGCCTGCCACCGAGGCCAGGAAGAGGGCGAGCCAGGTGGCGCACGCCGCCTGGCTCCGAGCGAGGTGTTGGTGTTCCATCGGCGGTATCCTCCGCGCATCATCGCGCCTCCGGGCCTTGCGCTGCAGGCGACCATCGTCCGGGGCGATCCCGAGGGGCTGTTGCCCGGCCTTGGTGCAACCCCGGTACCACCGGGCCCGGAATCTTGCTCGACGATCTAAACAGCTCTCCCAGAAGCGGTTAAACCTCCAACACGGGAGCCGGCCGAGGTCGGCCGCCGACGATCGTCGGAGATCGCCGACAGCCGTCGAGGGTGAAAGCCAACGCCCGCAGGGCGGCCGGCGGCAGGCCCCTGCAACGATCTCGCAGCCGTCCCGTATGATTTATGACGCTTGTAGTAGATGCTCGCCCCTCCTGCCGACCGGCCGGTGGGGGCGGCCCGCCGAGGATCGCCCGTGACGATGGCCCACGAGGACCGCATGAAGAACGTGATCGCGCCCCCGCCCAGACCCCTCGCTGCCTGGCGAACCCTGCCCGCCCGCTCCTCCCTGGCCCGCGGGAGGCGGTTCGCCCTGGCCTGCCTGGCCCTGCTCCTGATCACAGTCTCCGGCGGCCGGCCGGCGCGGGCCGAGGAGCCGGCGGCAGGCGCCTGGACCGCCGCCGAGCGCCACCCGCAGTTCGAGGTCCGCGCGAGCAGTGGGCCCGTCGTCGTCGACGGCCGGCTCGACGACGAGGCCTGGCAGGGGGCGACGAGAATCCCCCTCGTCTACGAGACGACACCCGGCGAGAACACTCCGGCCCGGGTCGCCACCACCCTGCTGCTGACCTACGACACCCACAATCTCTATGCCGCCTTCCAGGCCGCGGACCCCGAGCCCGCGGCGATCGTCGCCCACCTCTCGGACCGCGACACCATCTTCCACGACGACATCGTGGGCATCATCCTCGACCCCTTCAACGACGAGCGGCGAGCCTTCGAGTTCTTCGTCAACCCGCTGGGCGTGCAGAGCGACATCTTTTTCGACGGCGTCACCGACAACGAGAACGAGTCGTGGGACGCGATCTGGGACTCGGCGGGCCGCATCACCGAGACGGGCTTCGAGGTGGAGATGGCGATCCCGTTCTCCTCGCTGCGCTTTCCGGCGAGCCAGGGTGAGCAGACCTGGGGCCTCGACGCCGTGCGTTGGCAGCCGCGCGACCTCGCCCGCCGCACCGCCAGCCAGCCGCGGGACCGCAACATCGCCTGCCACCTCTGCCAACTGAGCAAGGTGACGGGCTTCGCCGGCATCTCGCCGGGGCGCAACCTGGAGATCGCTCCCACCGTCACCGCCAACCGCACCGACCGGCGCGAGAGCTTCCCCGCGGGACCGCTCGCCAGCGGCTCGGTGGACTCCGAGGCGGGCCTGTCGCTGCGCTGGGGGATCACCCCCAACGTGAACCTCAACGTGGCGGTCAACCCCGATTTCTCGCAGGTCGAGGCCGACTCGGCGCAGCTCGGCGTCAACGAGCAGTTCGCGCTCTTTTTCGCCGAAAAGCGGCCGTTCTTCCTCGAAGGCGCGGACTTCTTCGCCAGCGATCTCGACGCCGTGTTCACCCGCAACGTGGCAGACCCCAGCTGGGGCGTGAAGCTGACCGGCAAGGCCGGCAAGAACGCCTTCGGCCTCTTCGCCGCCGAGGACCAGGTGACCAACCTGCTGCTGCCCGGCAGTGAGAGCTCGAGCTCGGCCAGCCTCGACATCGGCTCGAAGGATGCCGTGCTGCGCTACCGGCGCGACCTCGGCGAGCGCTCTTCGCTCGGCTTCCTCGCCACCCACCGCGACGGCGGCGACTTCTCAAGCTCGCTCGCCGGCGTCGACGCCGTCTTCCGCCCCACCGGTGCCGACCGCATCGGCCTGCAATGGCTGTCCTCGCGCACCCGTTACCCGGAGGCGGTGAGCCGGGAGTTCGACCAGCCGGACGAGCCGCTCGACGACTGGGCCGGCCGGCTCGCCTACGACCACATGGGCCGCGACTGGCGCGCCTACGCCTCCTACACCAGCCTGGGCCGCGACTTCCGCGCCGACATGGGCTTCCTGCCGCAGGTCGACTACCGCCGCTCCGTCCTCGGCCTGCGGCGGATCTGGAACGGTGACGACGGCGACTGGTACACACGGATCAGCTTCGGCGGCGACTGGGACCAGACGAAGACCCAGGCTGGCAAACTGCTCGAACGCGAGACCGAGTCCTTCCTCGAGATCAACGGGCCCCGCGACAGCTACCTCTTTCTCAACCTCGGCCAGCGCGACCGCGCCGCCGACGGCCGGCTGTTCACCGAGACCTACTACGCGACCTACTTTGAGATCCGCGCGACTCCCGACCTCAGCCTGAGCTTCGAAGGCCGCGGCGGCGACCAGATCGACTTCGCCAACACCCGTCTGGGCGAGATCGTCCGCCTCAAGCCCGGGCTGCGCTACAACCTGGGACTGCACCTCCAGGCCCGGCTGGACCACGAGTACCAGCGGCTCGACGTCGACGGCGGCACTCTGTTCACGGCCAACCTCTCGCAGCTGCGGCTGGTCTACCAGTTCAATCTGCGCGCTTACGTGCGCGCCCTTTGCCAATACACCCGCATCGAGCGCGACCCCGACCTCTACACCTTCGCCGTCGACGACCGCTTCGAGAGGCTGCTGACCCAGTTCCTCTTCTCCTACAAGCTCAACCCACAGACGGTGTTCTTCCTCGGCTACGCCGACACCTCCTTCGCCGATGCCAAGGTGGACCTCACGCGCACCGACCGCACCTTCTTCTTGAAGATCGGCTACGCCTGGGTGCTGTAACGGCAAGTGCTTGGGAGGGTGAAGGACCGTCGAGCGGATCACCATTCGCCCCGACCAAGGCCGCGGAGAGAAGCGGAAAGAGATGGAGGGCAACGGGTAGGATCGGGCCGCTGGGAGGCCACCGAACGATGAAGCTGTCGGTCTACATCCCGGTGGAGCTCGAAAAGGCCCTGGCCCGCGAAGCGGCCGCCGCGGACGAATCACCGTCCCTCTTCATCCAGCAGCTAGTGCGCGAGCGCCTCGCCGCCCCTCAGCGGAGCTTCTCCCCGGCGTTTCTTGCGCTCGCCGAGCTGCACTTCGGCGCCGAGCGTTTCGGCCGCCTCAAGGCGGGGCTCCTCGCCCGTGGCCGTCCCATCCCAGATTTCGATCTCGCGATCGCCGCCACCGCCGCCGTATTCGGCCTCACTCTGCTGAGCCGGGATCGCCATTTCCGCGAGATCGACGAGGTGCCGGTCGAGGATTGGACCGCACCGTAGGGTGCGAACCATCCTTCGCCCCGACAACCTCTCCGCTCCGCACCTTCTCCACGGAGGCCCTCGATGCGACGTTCAGCCCTTCTGGTTGCCTTGCTCGCCCTCCCTGCCGTCGCCCAAGCTCCCCCCGACCTCCCGGGCTGGGCGCCGGAGGACTTGCTGGCGGTCCGCTTCGTCGACGGCGCCGACATCTCACCCGACGGCCAGTGGGTGGCCTACCAGGTGACGGAAGCGCGGACGGGGGCCGAGCAGAGCGAGCTCGTCACCCAGCTCTGGCGGGTGGCGGCCGACGGTGCTCACGCTCAGCAGCTCACTCACGGCGAGCACTCGGCCTGGGGGCCGCGGTGGTCGCCGGACGGCCAGACCATCGCCTTCGTCTCCGACCGCGGCAACCCCGTCTGGGCCCGCGACTGGCGCCTCTGCCTGGTGCCGGCCGCGGGTGGGCCGGTGACCGTCCTCCCCCGCACCTTCGACAGCATGCCGGGCGAGAACATCACCGCCGAGCTGGTGGCCTGGGCCAAGGACGGCAGCGGCGTCTACTTCACCGAGAACAACCGCACCAGCATCGACCTCTTCTTCGCGCCCAAAGACGGCGGCCCCTACCGTCAGGTGACGCAGCTCGCCGGCTTCAAGGCGGGCCTCGGCCTGAGCGCCGACCAGCGCGCCGCCGTCTATTCGTTCGAGGACTTCGACCGCCCGCCGGAGATCGTCCGCGAACCGCTGGCCGGCGGCGCCCCGCGGACGCTGACCAGCCACAACCGGGAGCTTCCCGCTCGGGCGCTCGGCAAGAGCGAAGTCGTCCGCTGGCCGGGGCCGGGCGGCGAGATCGAGGGCATCCACCACCATCCCGTGCAGGCAACGCCGGGGGCCAGGCCTCCCCTGCTGCTCGCCCTCCACGGCGGGCCGACCTACGCCTTCTACCGCAACTTCACGGCGACGATGTTCAACCCGACGCAGATCTTCACCGCCGCCGGCTTCGCCGTCCTGGAGGTCAACCCCCGCGGCAGCAGCGGCTACGGCAAGGACTTCCGCTTCGCCAACCTCGGCGACTGGGGCGGCGGCGACGTGGCGGACGCCCTGGCCGGCGTCGATTGGGCCGTCGCCCGCGGCTGGGCGGACCCCAAGCGCCTCGGCGTCTTCGGCGGCAGCTACGGCGGCTTCTTGACCGCCGCCACCATCGCCAAGAGCCGGCGTTTCGGCGCCGCGGTGATCATCGCCGGCACCACCAACCTGATCAGCATGGCCGGCACCTCCGAGCTCGACGGCTTCAGGGCCAGCTTCCTGCAGTCCGAGTTCTGGGAAAGGCCCGCCCTCTGGCTGGACCGCTCGGCGGTGATGCACGCCCCGGAGATCAAGACCCCCACCCTCATCCTCTTCGGCGAGAACGACCGCCGGGTGCCGCCGTCCCAGGGCTTCGAGCTCTACCGCGCCCTCCAGCATGTGGGCACCGAAACGGCGATGGTCCTCTACCCTCGCTCCGGCCACGGCGTGGGCGAGCCCAGGCTCAGCCTCGACTTCCACCGCCGCCAGCTGGAATGGTTCCGCCGGCACTTGGGCGCTGCCCAGGAGAACTGACGCCCCCTACCCGCTCGTCACCCGCAGCAGCTCGCGGTGCGCCAGCGCGCCCAGGCGGTCGCTCGCCGGCGACGGGTTGGCGCGAGCGGCAAAGGCCACGGCGTGGAGGAAGGCGAGGGTGTTGTGCCGGCGGGCCAGGCCGGGCCGCGCGGCGAAGGCGCTCGACCAGTCGGCGAGCGGTGCGGGGTCTCCCACGGCGGCGAACCAGCCGTCCCAGAAGGCGGCATCGAGGTCCGCGCGCTGGTGCAGGAAAAAGACGGCGCGGGCCAGCCGTTCGGGCTCGCCGTCGATGTAGGAGGTCGCTTCCGGCGCCACTTGCCGGGCGAGGGCGGCGAGCAGCGTGCGCACCTCGGCGGCCGAGAGCCGCGGGCTCAGCCCCAGCTGCAGCACGAGATCGGCACCGTGCGCGACGCCGTGACGCCAGCCCACCTCGGGGTCGAAGCCGCGGTAGTCGCGAATGCCGGCGAGGAAGCGCCCCGCCGCCGTCACCAGCTCGCGCAGCAGCGGCTCCGGGAGCATGGGATCGAGACGGTCCGCCCGCGCCACCTCGGAGAGCACCAGGGCTGCAAAGGGTCGCCCGAAGCCCTCTCCCGCCGGGCCTTCGAGACGGGGCACGAGGTCTCGCGCCAGCGCAACGAGCGTGGCGGGCGCCAGCTCCTTGGCCCGCAGCCAGTGCGCGAGGGCGGTGAACGCCACCTCGTCGCGCAGGCGCGGGTCGGGGTTGTCCAGGCAGCTCGCGAGCCCCAGCGCCAGCTGGTTGCGCCGCGCCGGCTCGGCGACGGCGAACTCGGCGGCCGGGAGCGCGAGGAGCTCGGCGAGCGTCCACGACTCCGGCGGGCAGCCGGCCGCCACCGCGGCAGGTCCGGGCTCGGCAGCCGGCGCTCCCAGCGGCAGAGCAAGGGCGCAGAGCAGGCCGCACAGCACCGAAAACGACCTACGAGACTTGACAGCTCCCATCGCGTCCTCCAAGGTTGCGGCCACCGTAGCACGGAGGTCTGGAGCACCGAGAGCCACCGACGGAGGCCCGGGAGGGCCCCTGATGAGGAGCCAAGCATGAGCCTGCCCTTACCGCGAACGACCCGCCGCCGCCCTCTCGACACCTCCCTGCTGGCGTTCCTCGTGGCCCTTCTCTCTGCCGGCTGCCAGCCCAAGCCGCTGCCAGAGGACCCGCTCGCGCGGCTCAGCCAGGCGGGGATCGATCACCATGTGCATCTGCTCGGCGAAGACCTGCTGCGCGACTGGCAGGCCCTCGGCGCCACCTTCTCGAAGCCGCCAGAGGCCTATCTCACGGCCGAGCGACTGCTCGGCGCGCCGGGTGGCGCGGCCGGAAGCTCGCCCGTGGCGCGCGCCGTGCTCGTCTCGATGGCGCATTTCTATGGCAGCGACGAGATGCGCGAGGGGCTGCAGCTGACCGCCGAGGAAGAGCAGGCCCGGGTGGCGCGGGAGAACGACCACGTCGCCCGCGAGGCGGCCCGCTACCCCGGCCGCGCCGTGGCGCTCTGCTCGGCGGCCCTCCTGCGCCCCTACGCGATGGACGAGCTCACCCGCTGCCAGCGCGACAACGCCGCGGCCGGGATCAAGCTCCACCTCGCCTCCTCCGGGGTCGACCTCCGCGAGCCGGCCCACCTCGAAGCCGTCGAGAAGGTCGCGGCCTGGGCCGAGGAGAAGGGGCTGCCGATCCTCCTCCACCTCGACACCCAGCGGCGCGGCACCACGGTCGACCACGTCCAGCAGTTCGCCCAGGCCGTCCTCGCGCCGCACCCGCGGCTGACGGTGATCGTCGCTCACCTCGGGGGTAGCGGCGGCTACGGGCCCTGGACGCAATCGGTGTATCGCACGCTCACCGCCTGGTTGGCCGAGCGCGCGGCGGCCGAGGCGGTGGCGCGCCCCGTCTACTTCGACCTCTCGGCCGTGCTCTTGGAAAAGCCCTCCGAGGGCGTGCCGGCGACCACCGCCGAGGAAGCTCGGGCCCTGGCGGCCGATCTCCGCGCCGCCGGCCTCGAGCGCCTCGTCCTCGGCAGCGACTACCCCGTCTTCGACCCGCGGAACACCCTCACCGCCCTCGGCGAGCGCGCCGGCCTCACCGCCGCCGAGCTCGCCACCATCGCCAGCCGCACGCCGCCGGGGCTGTTCTCCTAGCTCCGCGCCCGCACCGGCGACCACACCGCGCTGAAGCCAGCGCTCGCCACGCCGGGCCTGTTAGGCCTCCTGCCCCGGTCATGGCGGGCGCCCCTTGGGCAGCCGCTCGGCCAACGCGGGAAGGAGGACGAACCACTGCCAGTAGCCCAGCAGGCCGGCGATGAGCGTTTGGAGGATCTGCAAGCCCGCGCTGAGGGGGCCGGTTGTCACCGCGTCTCCGCCCAGGCCAACCTCGAGCTGCCCCATCGTGTAGAGAGCAAGCGGGCCGAGAGGCGCAGTGAGGACCGCCAGGCCAGAGAGAGGCAGTAGCAGCCCTTCGGTGGTCTGACCCATTGGGTTGAACCAGAGGACGACGAGAAGGGCTGCGCAGACCAGGGTCCAGAGGACGCGCACCGCCGTCGGGCGAAACCAGACCGCCGCGGGGCGCCAAATCGATGCCCTGGTTCCCACCGAGGATTGTCCTCGCATCCTGCCTTCTTCAGCCGCAACCATTGCCTGCGCCAGGCCGACGAAGCAGGCGCCCTCGGAGGCCGGGAGCGGCCCCTCCGGGCTCCGGAGTTCGCGTCTTAGGGAAAGCCCGCATCACGTTCGGAGGTCACGATGATCCGAGTCCGCTCTCTCTCCCCGCTCGCCTTCGGCTTCATTCTTTTCTGTTTCGTACTGCCCTTCATCACCGTCTCCTGTCCGGGCGCAAGCTACACCATGAGCGGTGCCCAGCTGGTCACTGGAACGACCCTCTCGACCCCAACGGCTTTCGGGCCGCCGAAGCAGCAAACGGTGGAGGGGGAACCACTCGCGGCGCTCGCGGCCCTCTGCGCTCTGGCGGGGCTGGTGCTCGGCCTCCTGCCCGGCGCCCGGTTCCGGGTGCCCGGGGCCGTCCTCGCCGGCCTCGGCGCCGTGCTCCTTCTCGCACTGCGGTCGAAGCTCGTCGCTGACGCGGCCCGCGAGGGCCAAGGGATGCTGCAGCTGTCTTTCGATCTCGGCTTCTGGCTGGCACTCCTCGGCTTCGTGGCCGCCGCCGTGCTCACCTGGCGAACGCGGGGCAGCGAGACGGGAGCACTGGCCCCTCCTCAACCGAGCCCCGTGGCCCCCCAGGCTGATGACGGCCTTGCCGAACCGCCCCCCAACCCTTAATCGCAGGACGCACAGAAGGAGGCAGCACGATGTCGTCGAATGAGCAGGTGACCGTCCAGCTCAGCATGAGTCAGATCCTCACCATGACCTATTGGGGCCTCCTCGGCGTCGGCGGGCTCCTCCTCCTCCTGGGCTCCTCCAACGAGAAGTTCGGCTATCTGATCGCTGCCTGCTTCCTCGGGATCGCCGCTCGGATCGTGCAGGCCGAGCACCACCACCGAAGCGCCCACAAGCTCGAAGACTGAGAATCGGCCACCTGCCGCGACAGCGGAGAACTGCCACCCGAGCGGCCGGCGTCACAGCTCCTCCTTGCCGCTCGCCGGGTTGTGCTTGATGGCCAGGTTGGCCAGCGCCTGGAGTCGCATCGGGTTGCTCCAGACCTTGGTGTTGAGCCCATCGACGAGCTGCAGGGCGCCCCCGGTCTCGACGTAGTCGACCACCACGAAGTTGGGGACCAGGCTGAACGTACGGGCGCAGGATTGCGCTCGTCTCAGCAACCTGCCGAGACGGTTCGCATAGCCATAGAAAGTGGTGACACTCGACGCCGGGAAGTGGTTCATGCGCAGCAAAGTGCGGTTCGGGCCCCGGGGATCGAGCCCTGAGCGCTGCGTGCTCTCGCCACGCTCGTCGCAGCTCGAGTCCGAGTACCAGACGTTGAGGTGGTCCTGATTGGAGTAGTCGCTCTCGCGAACGTAACGCCAGGTGAAGGGTAGGTTGGCCCACGTGCTGCCCTGGCCCTGGTTGCGGTCGATGAACAACACCAGTCGTTGGCCCTTGTTGATCATTTGCTGGATGGTCGGCCAGTCGTAGCTACCGCGGGACGGGTTGAGGTCCCACGACAGCCCAGGAGCGAGGGTGAGCTTCGAGTCCTTCGGGGCGTCCGGCCAAAAGACGAGACTCGAGGTGACCCGGGTCCCCTGACCCCACACTAGGGAGACTTGGATCGCGCCGCTGTCCTCGAGCGCCTGGAGGATCCTGCCGTTGAAGTAGTGGTCGGGGTTGTAGCCCGCCGAAACCTCGAGGAAGACGGTGACGACCTCGCCGGCATTGGCCGGGTCGTTGAGGAAGAGCACGACTTCCGCCAGCGCGTCGGCCAACCGGCGCAACGGCCGCAGCCCATACATCGAGCTGAGGCCACAGCTACCGTGGCAGAGGTAGAGGTCCTTCTGGCCGTTGTGGTCCTCGAGCTCCACATCCAGCTCCAGGCCGCGGACCCCCTGGTTCTCGAGCAGATTCGAGATATTGAAGGACTGTTGGGAGTAGGTCCAGCCGTCCTCCCTGTTGGCGTAGGCGTTGTGGGCCACCAGGAAGGTGTGCTCGTCGTAGCGCCGGTCGGGGGTGACCTGCCGCTTCATCACGTCGTCCATCGGGGGTAGCGGCTCGGGGAGCTGCGAGGTCGGAACGGGGTCGAACGCCGCGGCGCTGTCCTGGGTGATGGTGTAACTCGGATCGGCCTCGTCGACCATGATGTAGGAACCGACAGCCTTGCCACTCTGCGTACGGAAGACCGAGGGTCCGCCCGAGTAGGCGCCAATCTCTTCCTTGCCGTCGGCAGCCACCTCTTGGCCTAAATGCTCGAAATGGGAGGCGTCGAACCAGTACCTCCACACCGGTTCGCGAAGCTGGTTGTCGAGCCGGAAGGAAAGCTGTTGGCTAGTGCGGTGCCAGAGGAGCTGGTCGAGCCTGGCCGTGATCGGGATACGCAGGCTCGCTCGTCCGTCCCGCCAGCGGTGAGCGGTCACCATCCAGTGCTGATCGACAACCCAACGATCGTCGCGATGATCCAGCCTCAAGACGGCGCCGCCGTCGAGCGGGACCATGAGCTCCGCGAGCGGGGTACCAGACCCTCGCGCTCGTAAGTGAGCGTACTCCTCGCTCCTCGCGATCTCGTCCCAGTCGAGTCCCGGCTCACCTCTGCGGTCGTACTGCTGCCAGCGGTCGGGCCAGGCTGAGAAGTAGCCCTCGGGGCCTACGTAGCGGTCGTAGCTATCGAGGCTCACCTTGGTCAGCTGGTGGCCGCTGGCCGCGTCCACCAGGCTCCAGTCCTGGAACTGCCGCAGCTGGAGGTCTACCTGCGCTCCGGGCGCCAAGACTAGGGGCGGCCTCTCGTAGACCTCCGGTCCACAGGGTTTGTAGGGATCGACCTGTAGGTACATGCAGTAAAAGTCGATCGAGGAATCCGGTACCGCGAGCTTGAGGTAGAAGAAGGTCTCGTTCTTGATCGTCACCGGGACGAGCGGCGGCTCGTCGGCCACGGCGGCGGAAGCAAGCGCGGAGGCAAGAAGGATGAGAGCAGCCGGCACGAGCGGGCGCGACGTAGTGGAGTGGGCTGGTCGCACTATCATCAGGAGACCTCCTCGTCTTGCGGAGAATTTGGAAGACTTGCATTGTGATACTGCAAAGTCGATTCCACGGCCAAAAGACCCACCCGCAATCTTCCGAAGTCACTGAGAAGAAAGTCAGCCAGGAGCCACGGGCGCACGAACGGCGAGCCCAACGACCCGAGACAGCAACTGTCGCCAACTCTGGCGCCGACAGTCGGAACAGAGAGGGGGCCCGGTGCACTTGGCCGAGGTCAGGATCTACGCTCCTCAGGCCAGCTCGCGGTGCAGCCAGGCGCAGGCCAGGGGCCAATCGCAGCGGCGCACGGTCCGCTCGGAGAGGGCCTGGGTGCGGGCCGTCTCCCGCTTGCCGTAGCCGGCGAAAAAGCGGCACTCCGTCACCCGTGCCAGCCGGAGCGAGCGCTCGTGGCACACGAAACGGAAGGGGGCCTTCTCGATCGCTCACCGCTGCCCCAGGTCCCAGCGCCGGGACCGCTCGCGGCTCACTTCCCCAGGGCAGTGAGGCCGCCTCAGAGGGTCAGCGCTTCGCCTCCACATACCGCCCGAAGTTCTCCAGGATGGCCTGCCAGCCGGCCCGCTGCATCTCCGCCGGGTGCTGGGCCTCGGCGTCGAAGACGGTCTTGATGAGCACACCGCCCTCGCGCTCGGCGCCCTCGACCTTGGTGAACGTGACCGCCACCTCGCGGCTATCGCCCAACTGATACTCGATGGCCTCGTGCGGGACGACGCGGGTGTAGGTGCCCGCGAAGTCGAAGCCCATGCTGCCGTCCTTGGCTTCCATCCGCGAGAGGAACTTGCCGCCTTCGCGCAGGTCGACGGTGCTGTGGGTGGTGTGCCAGTCCTCCGACGCCGTATTCCACTGTTGGATGTCCTCGGGGTTGCTCCAGGCATCCCAAACGCTGCTCAGGCTGGCGTGGACGACGGTCTCGATGGTGATCTTCACGCGGTCCTCCTTGGTGATTCATGTGGGGTCGTTCGTTTGGGGTCGTTCGCTCGGGGTTCTTCGCTGGGGGTCGTGCACTTTGTGCCGGCCCCTGTGCGTCTTTCTTCCTGGTGCTTCCTTCTTCCTGGTGCGCCGCGCGGGACAGGCGCGCGTCAGATTCTCGCGGCCGATCAGCTCGCCGCGCGGTGGTCTCGGCGCTGGAGCACAACATGGGTCGCCTTGTCCGAGGCTACGGACTGCACACACTCAGAGCCCAGGCTGCGCGACCCCTTCGAAGAGGCGCTCGCCGGCGCCCAGCACGACCGGCGCGATGGCGAGATGGAGCTCGTCGACCAGGGCCGCGTGGATGCCGCGCCGTCCCGTGAAACGGCGAAGCTCTCTACGCGCACCCTGGTCAACGACGGGCCTGCCGGCGGCTCAGGCCAGCTCGCGGTGCAGCCAGGCGCGGGCCAAGGTCCAGTCGCGGCGCACGGTGCGCTCGGAGAGAGCCAGGGTACGGGCCGTCTCCCGCTCGTCGTAGCCGGCGAAGAAGCGGCACTCGACCACCCGCGCCAGCCGCGGCGAGCGCTCGGCCAGCCGCTCCAGGGCCTGGTTCAAGGCCAGCAGGGTCTCGTCCTGCTCGAAGGCGGCGTCGAGGCCAGCATCCAGGGCCTCGGCGGCGTTGACGTGGTCGGCGCCGCTGCCCCGTTTCGCGGCCAAACGGGCCGCGGCGTGATTGACCAGGGCGTGGCGCATGGCGAGAGCGGCGGCGCGCAGGAAGTGCGTGTCGTCGTTCCAGCCCTTGGCGCCCCGCAGCTTGAGATAGGCCTCGTGGACCAGGGCCGTGGTCTGCAGGGTCAGGCCGGCACCGACCCGCGAGCGCTCGCGGCGGGCCAGCCGCTTGAGGTCGGCATAGAAGGTCGGCAGCAGCTCGTCGGCGAGGGCCCGAACCTCGGGGGTGACGGCCCCGTTCGCGCCGGCGGGCTCCGGCGACGGGGAGCTCGAGGCAGACACCCCGGCATCCTAGCGCGGTCTGGCCATACACTCTGCCCCCAAGATCGGGCTGGAGATTCGCCCGGAGATTCGAGGATCGGCATGCCCGAGGCCCCTTGGCAACGCCTGGAGCAGCTCTTCGCCGCGGCGGTCGAGCTGCCCGCGGCCGCGCGCCGTGCCTTCCTCGACGCCGCCGCGGGCAATGACCCGGCCTTGCGCAACGAGGTGCTCTCCCTGCTCGCCGTGCACGAGACGGAAGGGGGCATCCTCGATCGCTCACCGCTCCCCCAGGGCCCAGCGCCGGGGCCGGCCGCGCCACCCGAGCCCCGGCTCGGCCCCTGGGCGCTCGCAGAGCTGATCGGCCGCGGCGGTGCCGGCGAGGTCTATGCCGCCCGCCGGGCGGACGGTGCCTTCGAGCAGCGGGTGGCCATCAAGCTGTTGCGCCGCGAGGCCGTGGCCGAGATCGAGCGCTTCGAGGCCGAGCGCCGCATCCTCGCCCGGCTGGAGCATCCCGGCATCGCGCGCTTGATCGACGGTGGAGTGGCGGCCGACGGTCGGCCCTACGCGGTGCTCGAGCACGTCGAGGGCACGGACCTCTGCACCTACTGCCAGACCCATCACCTGGACCTCGAGGCCCGCCTCGCTCTCTTCGAGCAGGTGCTCGAAGCCGTGGCCTACGCCCACCGTCACCTGGTGATCCACCGCGATCTGAAGCCCGGCAACATCCTGGTGACGGCGGACGGCCGGGTGAAGCTGCTCGACTTTGGCATCGCCAAGCTGCTGGCGCCGGCGGCCCCTGAGCTGACCCGAGACGCGGTCACCTTCGCCCCGCTGACCCTGGGCTACGCCGCTCCCGAGCAGGCGACCGGCGACGCGGTGACCACCGCCACCGACGTCTACGCCCTGGGGGTCGTGCTCTTCGAGGTGCTCTCGGGCAGCCGCCCCTGGCGCGACGCGGAGCTGCCGATCGCCCACGCCGTGCGCTGGCTGCTGGAGGAGAGCCCGCCGGCGGCGAGCACGGTGGCGCAGCTGCCGGAGGTGCCGGCGAGGAGGCTCGCTGGCGATCTCGACGCCATCCTGGCCAAGTGCCTCAGGAAGGAGCCGGGCAGCCGCTACGCCACGGTCGAGGCCCTGCGCTCCGATCTTGAGCGCTTCCGCCGCCTCGAGCCGGTCGAGGCGCGGGAGAAGGCGCGCCTCTACGTGGCCCGCCGCTTCCTGGCGCGGCACCGCTGGGAAGTGGCGAGCGCCGCCGCCCTGGTGCTGTCGCTGGCGGCCGGCCTCGCCGGCTTCGCCTGGCAGGCTCGCCGCGCCGCCCTGGAACGCGACGCCGCGCAGCATGCCGCCGCCCGCGAGCAGGCGGTGCGCGATCACCTCGTCGGCCTCTTCCGGGGCTCGCTCGCCGCCGGCAACGGGCAGGCGGGCGAGGAGCCGCTCACCGCCAAGGCCATGCTCGACCGCAGCGCCGGCCGGGTGATCGAGGGGTACAAGGACGATCCGCAGCTCGCCGGCCAGGTGGTCGAGACCCTGGCCGACCTCTACGCCGCCCTCGGCGACGTCGAGGGGCAGGTCCCGCTGCTCGAAGGGTTTCTTGCCGCCGCCAGCCCCAAGACCGGCGGCGAGCCCGGAAGCGAGAGCGACCCGCGTGCCGTGGCCCTCGCCCGCCAGAAGCTCGCCAACCTCGAGCTGGTCAAGGGAAACGGCGAGCGCGCCGCCGAGCTGCTGGCCGCCGCCGAGGAGGTCTGGCAGCAGGACCCCGCACGATTTCGCGAGGAGCGGCTCGAAGGCCTGCTGGTGCGCGGTCAGCTCGAACGCTCGCGTGGCGAGCTCGAAGCCTCGATCGCCACCTACGGCGAGGCCATCGAGGCCCGCCTCGCCCTCTCCGGCCGCTTGAACCGTGAGACCGCCAACCTCTACAACTCCCTCGCCATCACGCTGACCGCCGCCAACCGCATCGAGCCGGCGCTGGCGGCCCATCAAGAGGCGCTGGCGATCCTCGAAGCTCTGGGCCGGGGCGAAGACCTCGAAGCCCTGGTGATGCGGGCCAACACCGGCGCCCTGGCGCTGCGCAACGGCCGCCGCCGCGAGGCGGAGGAGATCCTCGGCGAGATGGCGCGCCGGCAGCAGACGGCGGGCGGCGACTCCGCGCCGCTCGCCGCGGCCCTCGGGCTCTACGGCGTCGCCTTGAGCCAGCGCGGCGACCCCGGCGCCGCGGCCATCCTCGCGCAGGCACGGGCGATGGCCGAACGCTACAGCGGCGCGGCGAGCCCCCTGAGCCTGCAAAACCGCCTGTTCCAGGCCGAGGCGCTCGCCCTCGGCGGCGACCTGGCCACGGCCCGGCGCGACCTGGCCGAGGCCTTGGCACTCTGCCGCGCCAAGTTTGGCCCCGAGAATGCGCTGACCCTCCGCCTTGGCCTTGCCCTGGCTCGCCTCGCCCTCTCGGCCGGCGAGCCGCAGAAGGCCGAGCGCGAGGCCCGCGCCCTGCTGCCCGCCCTCGCCCAGCTGAAGGGGCCCTCGGCGGCCTTCCTGGCCCAGGGGCAGATGGTGGTGGGAGAGGCCCTGCTCCGGGAAGGGCGTGCCGCCGAGGCCGTGCCGCTCCTCGGCCAGGCGGTCGCCCAGCGCGAGCAGCTGCTGTGGAACGGGAGCTGGGAGCTCGCCCAGGCACGGGCTCGCTGGGGCGAGGCGCGGCTCGCGGCCGGTGACGCCGGCGGCCGCGAGCCACTGACGGCAGCCCTGCCCGCCCTCAAGGCCGAGCTCGGCCCCGATCATCCTGAGACCCGGCGCGCCGAAGCGGCCCTCGCCGCCGCCTCTCGCTAGACCTCCCCGCTCCACCCTGGTTCTCTTGGTGGCCGCTGCCGCCACCTTTTCCTGTTCTTCAGAGAAGAGGCCGGTGCGGGACTTCCCCGCCGGACCATTTGCCAGGGGGCCCCGATGATCCGCAAGCCCGTGTTGCGCGCCGCCATGCTCCTGCCCGTGGTGTTTCTCTTGGGGGCGCTCGCACCAACTCTTTTTGCCGCCACGGTCACCGTCACCGGGACGGGTGACAGCGTGGCCGTCGACGGCGCTGTGACGCTGCGCGAGGCCATGACCTCGATGAACGGTGGCGCCAACACCAACGCCGACGTGGTCGCCGTGGGCACCTACGGCACCGCCGACACCATCGCCTTCAACATCCCGGGCGCCGGCCCGCACACCATCACCGTGGGCGCCACGCCCTTGCCCACCTTGAATGTGCCGGTGACGATCGACGGCTACACCGAGCCGGGGTCCTCCGCCAACACCTTGGCGGTCGGCGACGACGCCGTGCTCAACATCGTGCTCCAGGGCTCGACCCCCGGCCTGCATGGCCTGACGCTGTTTCAGGGCGCCAGCGGCTCGGTGGTGCGCGGGTTGGTGATCGCCGGCCACTTCTTCGGCATCCAGCTCCAGGCGAGCAACGTCACCGTGGCCGGCAACTTCATCGGCACCAACCGCGCCGGCACGGCCGCCGCCGGCAACAGCGTCGGCATCAACGTCACCAACGGCAACCTGGGCAACAACGTGATCGGCGGCAGCTCGCCGGCCGATCGCAACCTGATCTCCGGCAACAGCGGCACCGCCATCATCCTGAACTCCCAGCAGCCGAACACCGTCCAGGGCAACTACATCGGGGTCAATGCCGCCGGTACGGCGGCGCTCGCCAACGGCGGCTCCGCCCTCCAGGTCGCCACCCTCGGCGCTCTCGCCATCGGCGGCGTGACCGTTGGCGGCACCACCGCGCAGCCCGGCACCGGGGCCGGCAACGTGATCTCCGGCAACGGCCTCAACGGCATCGTCATTCAACCGTCCAGCGGCACGACCGTCGGCAGCAGCTCGATCCAGGGCAACCTGATCGGCCTCAACGCCACCGGCACGGCGGCGATCCCCAACGTCGGGGCCGGCATCCTGCTCAACGACCAGGACCTCGCCAGCTCCGGCGTTCCTCGCCTCGGCCCCGTCGTGATCGGCGACGTCGGCGCCGGCAACGTCATCTCCGGTCACGGCAACGGCGTCATCAGCCGCGCCGTGGGGACGTCGTTCAAGGGCAACTTCATCGGCACCGACATCACCGGCACCTTGGCGATCCCCAACACCTTCGGCATCGAGATCAGCACGGTCGGCGCCTTCGAAGCCAGCGCCAGCGTAGGCGGCTCGAGCCCTGGCCAGGGCAACGTCATCGCCGGCAACCTCAGCGACGGCGTGCGGGTCTTCCTCGCCTCCGCCACGCTGCTCGGCAACCGCATCGGCGTAGCGGCTGACGACAGCCCCCTCGGCAACGGCGGCTTCGGCGTCTTCGTCGACAGTGGCGCCGCCTTCCTGGGTGGCACCCTGCCCGTGGACGGCAACGTCATCGCCCACAACGGCGACACCGGCGTGCAGGTGCGCATCGGCTCGCCGGCGGTGCGCAACGCTTCCGACGCCTACATCCGCAACAACCGCATCTTCGCCAACGGCGTCGGCCCGGTGGCGGGCATGGGGATCAACAACTCGGCTCCCGACCTGGTCACCCCCAACGACCCGGGCGACGGCGACAGCGGCCCCAACGGCCTGCAGAACTTCCCGGTGATCACCAGCGCCACCGTCGCCGGCGGCAACCTGACCGTCTCTGGCACCTTGAACAGCACCGCCAACACCCTCTTCTGCGTCGAGATCTTCGCCAGCCCCAGCTGCGACCCGCTGGGGAACGGCGAGGGCGAGACGGTGCTGGGCGAGTTCGACGTCACCACCGACGCCGCCGGAAACGCCAGCTTCGGGCCCGTGGTGCTGGCGATCCCGGCCGGCCAGACGATCATCACCTCCACCGCCACCAACCCCAACGATCAGACCTCGGAGTTCTCCGCCTGTGTCACCGCCACTGGTGGGCCGGGCCTGCCCACCCTGGCGATCGGCAGTGCCGCGGACGCCGAAGGCAACGCCGGCACCACGCCGCTCGCTTTCGACGTGACGCTCTCCGCCGCCAGCGCCACGCCCGTCACCGTGGCCTACGCCAGCGCCGACGGCACGGCCACGGTGGGCGATGTCGACTACGCCGCGGCGAGCGGCGTACTGACCTTCAACCCCGGCGGCCCGCTCACCCAGCAGATCGTGGTCGATGTCTTCGGCGATACGACGATCGAGCCGGACGAGACCTTCACCCTGACCCTCTCGAGCCCGAGCGGCGCGACGCTCGGCACCGCCGTCGGCACCGGCACGATCTTCAACGACGACACGGACGGCCCCAGGCCAGAAGGCGAGGTTCCGACGCTCTCTGAATGGGGGCTGCTGCTCTTGGCGGTCGGCCTCGGGTTGGCGGCCCTGCGGCGAATCCGCGGCTAGCGTGCGAGAGAACGTAAGGCCGCGCCCTACCTGGACGGGGCCTTACGAAAGTCCGGAGCTGGCTTGATCTTCAGTGCGATGCGCTCGCTCGGGAGCGGCGAGGGAGACGTGGTAGGCCCGATCGGACTCGAACCGATGACCTCTACGATGTCAACGTAGCGCTCTAACCAACTGAGCTACGGGCCTGTATCGCGGTCGGGCGCCGGGCGGCGCTGCAGCGAGGCGGGGAGCGTAGCAAAGGGCCTCGGCGAGCGTCAACCAGCGGCCGGCGCACCACCAACGGCCCGCCGTCGAGCCTGCCGCCAGCTCCGAGGTCTAGCCGAACCTTCATCTGGCGCCCGGGCGGCGGCGTAGTGATGGCGAGCCCGAGCCGCTGCCGGTCGCCGCGCCACAAACAGCGCACCACGAGCGCACCACCGTCCGTCCGGCCTCCGGCGATTCTTCCTTGTGTGGTCATTCCTTTGGTCTCCGGCGGCCGGGCCGTGCCCGCGTCGCGCCGGGGCTTGCCTGGCGCCATCGCGGCGCTGCCCGACAACCCATGGAGGTGGGCTGGCTTCCCCTCGCGGGAGAGAAGGACGTAGGTGTTCCATGGCCCACCGCAGGTCACTCCAACGCAGATCTCGCTTCGGCTCGCAGTCCGTCGGCTGGCTCCTGGTGCTCGTCGCCTGGGCCGCCCTGGCGTCGGCGGCGAGAGCTCAGCTGCTCGATGAGTTCCTGTTCTGTTCGACGTTCCAAGGCCCCACGGCCAGCGCCCAAGTGCCGGCGCTCCCGGAAGGGCTTCGGCTCGTCGCTCCGCGCCCCGAGGCCGTTGCCGATCCCGCCGCGCTGAGCGCCCAGACGCCGTTTCAGTTCGTCCTGCGCTTCGGTGACGTCCTGCCGAAGTTCGTCCTCCTCGACACCGCCGATCGGGCCGACGCGGCGATCGGCTTCGAACCGAACAACCCTCCCCCCGGAGTCATCATCGACAAGGTCGCCGGCACCATCAGCTTCTCCGTGCAGGCCGCCGGGCCGTGGTTCATCCAGACCTCCTACCAGGGTGACGGCCAGACCGTGCTCACCTACCGGGTGCTCTCCGGGGCGACGAGCATCGTGGCCGGCCAGCCGCGGCTGGTCGACATCTCGCGCGCCCTCGCCACGCGCGCCGTCACCTTCGCCCCGGTGGATGCGCAGGGCGCGCCCATCGCACGCGTACCGTTCGATATCAGGGCCCCGCTCCTGGTTCGCTTCACCCACCGCGCCACCGGTCTCGGCTGCGCATCGCTCCTCGGCGGCTTCGGCCAGGGTGCGCGCATCATGGTCTCCGACACCACGGCCGACTACAGCCTCGCAGCCATCGCGGCCGTGGGGCGGCGGCTGGGCCGCTCCATCCACCTCTATCAATACCTGTTCCGCAATGGCATCCGCAGCGACCTCAACCTCGCCAACAACGCCGCGCAGCTGGTGCAGAAGAGCCTCACGGTCTACCCGGGGGTGAGCACCCCAGGCGTGACGGTGGCCCCGGGCCTCGGTTACATCGACTATTCGCAGGCCCGCGGTCCGACCTTCCAGGCCCGCATCGACACCTTCTTCGCGGCGGACAGCTTCGGCGTCGGGCAGCCTGCCAGCCTGTTCGTCCTCAGCCTCGGGGACAGCGTCGTCAGCCTCGACGACCCGGCGGAGGCACAACGGCCCGACTTTCCCGTCTTCCTGCTGAGCGGTGCCGCCACCAACTCGACGGTCGGCGCCGACAGCAAGATCGCCTTCACCTCGCCGAGCTTCACCGGCACGGGGGACTACGCCCAGAGCTTCTTCTTCGTCGACCCCAACCGGGGCACCTTCGACCGGCCGAGCGTGCCGGCGAACGGCCAGATCACGCTGGGCAGCAACCCCCTCCTCGACGCCACCCGGCTGGCCCAGAGCTGTGACGACTTCGCGGTTCGCGTGGTGGCGCAGCACCAGGTGCAGTCCTGCTTCGTCGAGGGCGGCGCGCCGATCCTCGAATGCGCGGTCTCGGCGTTGGCCGCCGACGGCTCCAACCAGGGCTCGGCCCAGGACCTGGCCGCCGGCTTCACGCCCACGCTCAAGCTCAAACGGGGGGATGCGCTCGTCTTCCAGGGCCTGCTCAAGACGGCCGCGGTCACGCCCCTGCTGTTCCAGGCCCCGGTGCCAAGCCCGGGGAACTATCGCCTGGTGATCACCAACCCCGGCACCAACATCGGCGGCACGCCCTTCCCGGTGCGCAGCAAGTCGTTCTTCCGGCTCCGCGCCGGCGTGGACGGCAACCCGCCGGCGCTCACCAAGCTGCAACTCCTCGACGCCGGTGCCCTCGTCAACGCGATCACCCCGGGGACGGTCCGTGACGTGCTGCGCTTCCGCATCGACCCCGTTGCTGGGGCCGCCGGCTGCACGCCCCTGCGGGACTCGCTGACCGCGACGACGGCCGAAGCGAGCGTCGACGGCGGAGCCTTCCAGGCCCTCACCGTGAGCTCGCTGCCGAGCGGCGACCTCGAAGCCCGGTTGCCGGCTGCCGGCAACGCTGCCCGCTTCGATCTCAAGCTCTCGGCCACCGACAGCGCCGGCAACCGTCTGGTGACCCGCTTCTCGCTCGGCGTGGGCTCGCGCGGCCCCGGCCCGGCTGCGATCCCGGACACGGCCTTCACCACCAGCCCGGCGAGCACGGCCTTCAACCTGCCGCAGGGCAGCGGCACGCAAACGGCGAGCGTCTCCCTGGGCAGCGCCGGCGAGCCGATCGACTTCACGGTCAGCGAGAGCTTGCCTTGGCTGACCGTCTCCGCGGCGAGCGTGGTGACGCCCACGACCTTGATCCTCACCGCCTCGGCCGCCGGCCTCGCTCCAGGCACCTACCAAGGCACGGTGACGATCGCCGGGGAGGATGCCGGTGTCGCCGCCACCCTGCTCTACCCGGTGAGCCTGACGGTCACCGGCGCGCAGGGGAGCAACCTCACCGTCTCACCCACCGCGCTCAGCTTCGCGGCCAACGCCGGTGGCCCCAACCCGGCAAGCCGCACCCTCACGCTGGGCACCACGGGCAGCGCCCTCGCGGTCACTACCAGCGACAACGCCAGCTGGTTGACGGTGAGCCCCGCGAGCACCACGACACCGGCCACCCTCACGGCGGCCGTCAACGTCGCTGGCCTCGCCGCCGGCAGCTACAGCGCGGTGATCACCCTCACCGCGGCAGGAGCGGGAAACTCGCCCGTGGTGGTGCCAGTGAGCCTGACGCTGAGCGCCCCACCACCCACCGCCGGCCTGACGGTGTCGCCCGGCTCGCTCAGCTTCTCGGCGCCCCAGGGTGGGCCGGCACCTCCCCCACAGGTGCTCGCCATCGGCTCGAGCGGCGCAGCGCTGAGCTGGACGGCGAGCGACAACGCCGCCTTCGTCGGTGAGTCACCAGCGAGCGGCGTGACCCCCGGCGCGACCAACGTCTCGGTCAACGTCGGTGGCCTCGCCGCCGGCACCTACAACGCGGTGATCACGGTGAGCTCACCCACGGGCGGCTCCGTCGGTGTTCCGGTCAGCCTCACGGTCACCGCGGTCAACGCTGCCGCGCCGGTCGTCAACGGCTTCAACCCACCGAGCGGCCCGGTCGGCACCGGGGTCGAGGTCCTCGGCGCCAACTTCACGGCGGCAAGCGCCGTGAGCTTCAACTTCGTCGCGGCGAGCTCCGTACAGCTGCTCGCCAACGGCAACCTGCTCGCCGTGGTACCGCCAGGAGCCACCACCGGGTTCATCCGGGTGAGCAACGCGGCCGGCACCGGGGTGAGCTTCCAACCCTTCACGGTGATCTCCGGCAACGCGCCGGCGATCAGCGGCTTCAGCCCGCTGAGCGGTGCCGCCGGGGACCGCATCACCATCACCGGGGCCAACTTCCAGAACCCGTCGCAGGTCTTCTTCAACGGCAAGCCCTCGCCCTTCGTGCTCTTCGGCGGCACCAACTTCCTCTCGGCGGAAGTGCCGGCGGGAGCCAGCAGCGGCCCGCTCACCGTCACCACCGGCGGCGGCTCGGCGACCAGCAGCGCGAGCTTCACCGTCACCGGCAGCCCACCGCCCACCGCGCCAGCCGTCACCGCGACGCCGGTCAGCCTCAGCTTCAACGGCACCCAAGGTGGCAGCAACCCTCCCGGCCAAGCGATGGGGATCGGCAGCACCGGCGACGCCCTCGGCTGGAGCGCCACGAGCACCGCCAGCTGGCTGTCGTTGGTACCTGCCAGCGGCACCACACCGAGCAATACCACGGCGAACGTCAACCTCGCCGGCCTCGCCGCCGGCACCTACAACGCCAACCTCACGATCGCCGCCCCCGGCGCGACGAGCGCCCTGGTTGCCGTCAGCCTCAGCGTGGGCCCGGCCAACCCACCGCCGAGCGGCGGTCCCGTCATCACCCTCACCTCCCCCAACAGCGGCACCTTCCGCGGCGGTAGCCTGGTGACGATTCAGTGGTCGAGCAGCAGTGCCACCTCGCACCGGGTGGAGTTCTCGCTCGACGGCGTCACCTTCCAGCCGATCGCGACGGGGCTCGCCGGCACGCAGATGAGCACCACCTGGCGCGTGCCCAGCACGCTCGTGGGGCAGGGCGAGATCAGCCCCTTGACGCTGCGCGTCATCGCCCGCAACGACACCACCGGGGCCACCGCGCAAGACACCAACGACGGCCTGCTCACCCTCCTCGGCCCCTTCTGACCTGCCTCCGGCGCCCGTGGCCGGAATAGGCCACGGGCTTCCGCCTTATAGTCCAGCCGAGCCTCCCCGTACCGTCCCCGGTCCGGCGCCCTCCGGCGCCCCGGGGGGCGGTTCGCGGCAGGCAGAAAGGGAGGAACGGCATGGGCATCCTGCTCGGCTGCTTCAGCGGGTTCGTCGCCTGGTTTCTGGTGCGCTACCTGCTGGGCGGCCTCTACACGGTGGACCAAAACGAACGCGCGGTGAAGACGGTCTTCGGCCGCGCCGAACGCCTCGAGGGCGAGGTGACACCGGCCGACATCGGCCCGGCCGACGCCGCCGGCCTCGGCCTCACTGAGGAAGACCTCTCCCGCTACCGCTTTCCGCGGGTGCGCGTCATCCACCCCGGTGGGCCGTACTTCAAGTTCCCCTGGGAGAAGGTGCACAAGGTCTCCGTGGCCACCCAGACGGTCAACATGGCCTACGACCCGGAAACGCCGCAGGCCAACCACGGCGGCACGATGCTCGAGTCGGTCACCAAGGACCAGCTGATCACCGGCTTGAGCGGCCAGATCCGCTACCGGGTGGCGGAGTCGAACCTCTACGCCTACCTGTTCGGGATCAAGAACCCGATCGCCCACGTGATGGGCTTTTTCGTCGCCATCCTGCGCGAGCGGATCGCCAACTTCGAGGCGCCGCCGAAACCGCTGGACACCGAGAGCGGCCCGCCGCCGATCGAGGCCGGGATGGCCGGGGTGTCGATCAACGACCTGCGCAAGAACCTCCGCGACCTCAACGAGCACATGGACCGCGAGTGCGCCAGCTCGGCGCTGCGCTATGGCATCACCCTCGACGCTTCGCTGATCACCGGCATCGACCCGCCGACGGAGGTCGAGTCCGCCCTGGCGGCGATCAACACCGCCCACAACCAGGTCTCCTCGGACATCAGCCTCGCCCAGGCGGCGGCCGACCAGCGGATCGTCGAATCGAAGCGAGCGGTGGAGATCGAGACCCTCCGTGCCCAGGCCGAGGTCGAGCCGCTCACCGCCCTCGCCGAGCAGCTCGCCACCCTCAAGGCGAACGGCCCCCAGGCCCTCGCCGCTTACCTGCGCAACGTCCGCCTGGCGCTGTTCAACCGCGCTCAGAAGGCCGTCCTGGAGGCCCGCCGATGACCTTCCTGCCGAGTTTCCTCGCCGCCGCTCTGGTCACCTTCTTCGGCTCCTTCTTCGCCGTGCCGCTGCTCCTCGCCCTGCTGCGGCTGGTCGGCTTCTACGCCATCGTCTGGGAGCGCACCTGCCGGGTCTACGTGCTCTTCGGCAAGGTGGTGGGCATCCTCGACGAGCCGGGCCTGCACTTCCTGTGGGCGGAGCTCGGGCCGCGGGCGATCATCCTGCCCTGGCTCGGCAAGTGCTACGTGCTCGACATGCGCCTCGACCAGGAGTACCTGCGCAGCCAGCCCGTCAACTCGGAGGAAGGCGCGCCGATGGGGATCGGCATCTGGTACGAGATGTTCATCTCCGACCCGGTGGCCTACCTGTTCAAGAACGCCGATCCGCGGGGCTCGCTGCGCGCCAACGTCAGCAACGCCACGGTGCGCTGCCTGTCGAACCTGAGCCTGGAGTCGATGCTCGAGAACCGCCACGCGATGAGCCGCACGGTGCGCGCCGAGGTCTCGCCGAAGTCACACGAGTGGGGCTACAAGCTGGGCTCGGTCTACATCCGCAAGGTGCATTTCCGGGACGCGCAGATGATCCGCCAGATCGAGGACAAGGTGGTCAACCGCCTGCGCCAGGTGACAGCGGCGATCGTCCAGGCCGGCACCAACCAGGTGCACATCATCACCTCGACGGCGCAGCGCAAGGCGGCCGTCGAGTTCGCCAAGGCGCAGGCCTTGCGGCCGCGGATCGTCGGCGCCGCCCTGCAGCGCATCGCCGAGGACCCCGAGGTGATGCAGGCGATGTTCGAGGCCCTGGAGGTCGACAGGCTCCTCGACGGCAAGGGCGAGATCGTCCTCCTGCCGGCGGGCTCCGGCGGTGGGCTGTTGCCACAGCTGGAGGCGGCGAAGAGCTAGCGACGAGCGAGATCGCGCGGCCGGCTCAGGCCAGCCGCGCGATGCCTGGCCGGGAGTCGAACCCGGCGTCGAAGGAGAGAATCCTCGAGACGCCGCGCCGATGCATCGAGGCGAGATGGAGGGCGTCTCGGGCCGAGAGGCCCCGCAGGCCGCCGAGCAGCAGCTGCTTGGCCGCTTCCAGGTCTGCGAGCTCGACGGGAAAGACCTCGTCCACCAATCCGAGCAGAGCGTCGAAGGCTGGTTGGATCGCCTGAGGCCGGGCCAGCGCGTGGTAGCGATGGAGGATCTCCTGCAGCACCTCCGCGCTGGTCACCAGGCGCTCCTCGTTCTGGATCAGCGCTTCGATCCGCCGAAGTGCCACTTCCTTGTTGGGGTGCGGTGCACCCACGAGGTACCTCGGAACGTTGGAGTCAACGAGGATCACGACGCGGGCTCCGCCGCCGCGTAGCCCTGCTCAATCTCGGCCAGCATCTGCTCGATGTCAGCAGTAGGGAAATCGTGCGCGACGACTGCTCGCAAGGAGTCGAGCTTGGCCTGCCGCGCCTTGACGGGTTCCTCGCGAACGGCCCGCCGAAGAGCTTGACGCACCCACTCGGCCGTCGTCATTCGCCGGCTGCGTGCGACCTGCTGGATCTCCGCCAGCTCGGGCTCATCGAACAACACTTGAAGTCGAACGCTCATGGCCTGGAGGATCGATGACTCATGCCAAGGAGTCAACCCGACTCCAGCATAGAACCGATAACCCCCAGAAGGCGGCTCCCGAGCGCTACGCTTCGACGAACTGGAGCGCCAGCTCGGCAGCTGACCGCTCTACCCGCCTACCGCCCCTCACCCCTACCCCGTTCCCAGCCCCGTCACCCGCCGCAGGCTCTTCGGCATCAGCTCCTTGCCACGATGGGCGCGCGCCCCGTGGTAGGCGGCGTGGTCGGCCGCCTTGAAGAGCTTGTCGCTCTTGCCGGTGGTGATCCGCAGCGCCGCCGCCGGAGCGAGCACGGTGACTGCCGCGACCGCCTCCTGGCCGCCCTTCGAACGCGGGATGTTGATCAGCTTGACGCCCTTGCCGCGCGGCATCTGCGGCAGGTCCTTGAGCGGGAAGAGGAGCAGCCGGCCGGCGTCGGTGGCGACGGCGACGAGCTGCGTCTCGGGGTCCGTCACCGGCACTGGATGGAGCAGGCTGGCGCCGTCGTCGAGCGTCACCACGGCCTTGCCGGCCTTGTTCTTGGCGTGGAGGTCGGCGAGGCGGCTGACGAAGCCGTAGCCGGCCGAGCTGGCGAGAAGCACGAGGTCGTCGTCGCCACCCATCAGCACGGCGATGAAACCGGCGCCGGCCGGCGGCTGCAGGCTCGACGACAGCGGCTCGCCCTGGCCCCGGGCCGAGGGCAGCGAGTGCGCCGGTAGCGAGTAGGAGCGCCCCGTCGAGTCGAGGAAGATCGCCAGCTGGTTGCTGCGCCCGCGGGCCTGGTCGAGGAAGCCGTCGCCGCTGCGGTAGGCGAAGCCCGCGACGTCCACGTCGTGGCCCTTGGCGGCGCGCACCCAGCCCTTCTCGGAGAGCACCACGGTCACCGGCTCCGAGGGGATGAGCGCCGTCTCGTCGAGGGCCTTGGCCGCCTCGCGCTGGCGGAGGGGCGAGCGCCGCTCGTCGCCGAACTCCTCGGCGTCGGCCAGCAGCTCTTCCTTGACCCGCTTCTTGAGCCGGGCCTCCGAGCCGAGGATCTGGCTCAAGTCGTCGCGCTCCTGCAGCAGCTTGTCCTGCTCGCCGCGGATCTTCATCTCCTCGAGGCGGGCGAGGTGGCGCAGCTTGGTCTCGAGGATGGCCTCGGCCTGGAGGTCGGAGAGCCCGAAGCGGGCCATCAGCACCGGCTTCGGTTCCTCTTCGCTGCGGATGATGCGGATCACCTCGTCGAGGTTGAGGTAGGCGACCAGCAGGCCTTCGAGGATGTGCAGGCGGGCGAGCACCTTCTCGAGCCGAAAGGCTAGACGCCGGCGCACCGTCTCGGTGCGGAAGGCGAGCCACTCACCGAGCAGGGTGCTGAGCTCGTACTGGCGCGGCCGGCCGTCGAGGCCGATCGCCGTCAGGTTGACGCGGTAGGAGCGTTCGAGCTCGGTGGTGGCGAAGAGGTGGGCCATCACCTCGTCGGCGTCCACCCGGTTCGAGCGCAGGCTGATCACCAGGCGGGTGGGGTTCTCGTGGTCGGACTCGTCGCGCAGGTCCTCGACCATCGGCAGCTTCTTGGCCTGCATCTGCTGGGCGATCTGCGCCAGCACCTTCGAGCCCGAGACCTGGTAGGGCAGGGCGGTCACCACCACGTCAGTGCCCTCGCGCTCCCAGGCGGCGCGCATCCGCACGCTGCCGGCGCCGCTCTCGTAGAGGGCGAGGAGCTCTTCGGGCGGGCTGATGATCTCCGCCTCGGTGGGAAAGTCCGGCCCGGGCAGGTGCGTCACCAGCTCACGGGTGGTGGCGTGCGGGTGGTCGAGCAGGTGGACCGTCGCCGCCACCAGCTCGCGGACGTTGTGGGGCGGGATGTCGGTCGCCATGCCGACGGCGATCCCCGAGGCGCCGTTGAGCAGCACGTGGGGAAGCCGCGCTGGCAGGTTCTTGGGCTCTGCGAGCGTGCCGTCGAAGTTCGGCCCCCACTCGACCGTGCCCTGCTCAAGCTCGGCGAGCAGCACCTGCGCGAAGCGAGTGAGGCGCGACTCGGTGTAGCGCATGGCGGCGAAGGACTTGGGGTCGTCCTGCGAGCCCCAGTTGCCCTGGCCGTCGATCAGTGGATAGCGGAACGAGAACGGCTGCGCCATCAGCACCATCGCTTCGTAGCAGGCGCTGTCGCCGTGGGGGTGGTACTTGCCGAGCACGTCGCCCACTGTGCGGGCGGACTTCTTGAACTTGGCGCTCGCCGACAGGCCCAGCTCGGACATCGCGTAGACGATGCGGCGCTGCACCGGCTTCAAGCCGTCGGTGAGGTGCGGCAAGGCGCGGTCGAGGATGACGTACATCGAGTAATCGAGGTACGCCTTCTCGGTGAAGGCGGCGAGCGGCAGGCGCTCGACGTCGGCGTAGATCAGGGGCTTGTTGGTCTTCTCGGAGCGGCGGGAGTCGGATCGCTTGGCCATACCAGGGCGGCATCTTAGCGGATGCTCGCGGTGCCGCAGACGGCGCTCGTCCCAGGCTAGCTCGCCCCAGGCTAGCTCGCGAGGTCGGTCACGATGGCGTCGGCGATGGCCCGCGCCAGCCGGTTCTTGAACTGGAAGCGGTTGGCGTTGGTGTTGAACTGGGCGTCGACAGTGGCGTTGGTGATGAACTCCACCTCCAGCAGGCAGGCGCGGATGGGGTGCTGGGCTGCCGTGTTGCCGAAGCTGGTGTCGCTCAGCACGGCCAAGCTTCTGGGGGCGGTCTGGGTGTCGTCCTTCACCCCTCGGCTGCGGCCCCCCGGGATCGCTCCCACGGCCGCCGCCAGCACTCGGGTGGCGAGAGCCACGTCCTCCGTGCGGTTGACGTTGCCGTTGCTGTTGGCGCGCACGAAGGTCTCGGTGCCGCGGATGGTGGCGTCCCCGTTGCCGTTGAAGTGCAGGCTCACCAGCACGTCTGCCAGCACTTCGCGGGCCCGCCGCGAGCGCTCGGCGCCGGCGACGTTGAAGTCCTCGTCGCGGGTGAGGTGCACCTCCACCAGGCGCGAGCTGGTGAGCAGCGCGTCGCGCACCCGGGTCGCCAGGTCGAGGGTCATCGCCTTCTCGAGCACACCGCTCACGCTGGTGGCGTTGTTGGAGCTCGAGCCCGCCAGGTTGGCGCTGCCGCCGTGGCCGGCGTCGACCACCACCACCCCGGGGACCTCGACGCCGAGCGTTAGGCGAACAGCCGAGTGGGTGACGGAGGCGACGGTGAGCTGCCCGCGGTTGAGCGAGACGGGCGGCAGGTTGACGCGCACCGCGGCCGTGCCGCCGGCGCTCACGGTGCTGCGGCGGGTGGCGGTGGCGAAGGCGAAGCCGGGCTCGGCCTCGAGGTTCTGGGCATGGCCGGCGGGCAGGGTGCCGCGCACCGTTCCCTGGGCGGCGAAGGTCCAATTCACCTCCTGCCCCGACCAGAAGCTCGCCGGCTCGAGCAGGATCTTGATCGCGCGATGGGCCACCCCGCCCGACCGCCGCAGCGGCCGGATGAGCGGGATCGGCCGCCCGTCGCAGGGGGAGCCGGCCGGGTCGAGCAGGCCCGCCACCTTGATCGCCACGACGACGACCTCGACCTGCGTCGTACCGGTGCCACCGCCCGAGTCCCGGTAGGTGAGGACGAGGTTGGTCGTCCCCGGCCGCAGGCCGTGCACGGTGGCGGAGTTGGGCGACGCCTGGGGGTTGCCGTTGCCGGCCAGGCAAGCGACGGTGGGGTCCGAGAGGGTCCACACGAAACCGGGGCAGCCTGCCGGGCTGGGCGAGCCGGTGCCGGAGAAGGTCGCCGAGGTGCCCACCGGGATCACCGCGCGGGTGGCCGGGCTGATGCTCGGCACCGACTCAGCGAAGAGGTCGGCGCCGCCCAAGGCCTCGCCAACCAGCGCTTCGCCGCCGCGCACGAGAGCGATGCGGGCCGTGGTCGGCTCCGGCGCTACCGGCTGGCTCCAGCTGCGGTTGAGGGAGACCTCCACCCGGCGGTTGCGAGCCCGCCCGTCGGCCGTCGAGTTGGAAGCGACGGGCCGCGCTTCGCCGCTCGACGAGGGGGTCCATCCCAACCGCCCTGCCAGGCCCGGTGCGCGGCGATCGAGGGCCGCCTGCAGCGCCGACTGGACGTTCCCGGCCCGCCGCAGCCCCAGGTCCCGGTTGTAGGCGTCGGTGCCGGTGGAGTCGGTGTGACCCTCCACGCAGACGGTGTGCACCGGCTCGCCGCTCGTCTGGCTGGCGGCGATCTCATCCGCGAGCTGCTCGACGATCGCCTGGTGGGCGGGTGCGAGGTTGGAGCGGTCGTGGGTGAAGCGGTCGAGCACGGTGGCGGGGGACGGGCAAGGCACCTCCGTCCGCGGCTGGCGGCCAGGGCTGGTGATCTGCGTCGCCTGGGCGATCGGTGGGGAGGCAGGGGCGGCCACCTCCATGAGCTCCGCGGCTGCGACCTCCGACGCTCCCAGGTTCCGCCAGCCGCTGCCGCGCCGCACCAGGGCCTGGCCCGGCGCTAGTTCGGTCCCTGGGACGAGCACGGCCGTCTCAAGGGGCTGGAAACGCCCCAGGGTTCCTTCGCCCAGCGCCCGCTCGAGGAGCCAGGTCCCCTCGGGGAGGATCCCTTCCACTCGCCCACCGGGCGCCACCAGCAGCTCGAGGTCCCCGGCTCCATCAGCGGCCCCTTCCCCGGCGCTGGCGAGGGCGTCGAAGAGGCGGCCGGCGGCGAGCGCCGCCTCGAGGTCGAGGCTCGCGGCCTCGGAGGAAGGGCTGGCGAATCGGCGGCTCATGGCGGCTCCTCGGGGAAGGCGGTTCATGCCCGGGCTCGGTTCTGGTGGGGCCTGGTCCTTCTTCAAGCCCTGGGCGGCGTGCCGCCCCGGCGCGGGGCCTGGGCGACGGCCGGGCCGGTCGAGAAGCGGAACGAGGTTTCCGTCAGCCGCTCCGGGTTCCCCGGCCAGCCCCAGCGGACGGCGGCGCCCTCGCGCAGCTGGTCCGGCTCGAAGGCCACGAAGCGGTAGCGGTTGGCGCCCTCCGGCTCGTAGTCGGGGACCACCGTGTCGCCGACCACCAGCGCGGGAGTGATCGCCCGCACGGGCAACGGCTCGCTGGTGGTGGCCAGCAGCTCGACGATCTCCCGCGTCTCTCGCCGCTCGGTGCCGACGTAGTAGGTGCGCGGCTCGTCCAGGTGCACGCGGCGGGCGGCCAGCGCCGCCAGGCGCGGCAGCCGCCAGAGGTTGACCCGCGGCTCCCTGCTCTCTCCTCCACCCGACGAACGGTTCGATCGGCTCTGGATCACGCTCATGGCATCTCCTCTCGGCTCAGACGATCTGCAGCTGGTCGAAGGCGATGGCCCGGCCGTCGCCGCGGTCGAGGCGGAGCAGCACGGCTCGCACCTGGGTGATGTCGAAGCCCGGCCTGACGAAGCAGGCCGGGGAGAAGCGGTGGGTGCGCAGCATGGTCTTGGTGAGGTCCGCCCCCACCCGGGCCAGGTCATCCGCCCGGCGGTCGAAGGGCCGCGGCAGGCCGCCGACGTCGTTCGAGTCGGCGAAGGAGCGGCTGCCGCTGCTGTCCTCCACGCCGATCTGGTAGCCGGTGCCCAGGCTGGGCACGGAGGTGCCGTTGTAGACCTCCGCCACCCGCACCCACAGCTCGCGGTTGGTGAGGTTGGCGGCCGCTGGCAGCTGGGAGCGGAAGAGCCCACCCGCCGCCGCCGTCTGCGCCACCATGCCCACCGTCTTGCCGAAGAAGGAGCGGTTGAAGCTCGACAGCAGCCCCTGCTGGAAATCGAACTCGGCGGCGGTCAGCCCGGCCGCCTGCGTGGTCGGCTGGCCCAGCGCGTTGACGCTGATGTTGCGGTTCTCGTGGTCGTCGACGGTGGTCACCCCGCCGGCTTCGAAGGAGACCTGCACCTTGTCGATCGGGATGCCGGGCGGCAGCACGTCCTGGCGCAGGAAGCGCAGGGTGTTGTGGCCGAGGAGCACGGCGCGGAAGAAGGCGCAGGCGTAGGCCGAGAGGATCTCCTCGTGGGTGGTGCGCGACAGCCGCACCGCGCCGTGGCCCTCGTCGAGGGGCCAGTTGCGGTTGAAGAAGTTGTGGTTGCCGCCGTGGAGGTAAACCTGGCACTTGAACGGCGAGGGCACGGCCTGGTCGTAGAACTTGGCCCCGTCGTTGGTCACCACGTCGCCGTCGGCCGCCGGCAGCATCGCCATGTAGGCGAAGCCGTTCGGCCTCCCGCTGGTGGCACGGGCGTCGGTCGGAGCCAGCGAGATCACGCCGAGGATGCGAGCGCCGGCCAGGCTGGGCACGGTGGGCAGGGTCTCGGCCGCCACCAGCACCGCCTCACCGCCCCGCGAGTGGCCGAGGAGGGCCGTCTTCCCGAGGTCCAGGCGACCGCTGAAACGGCTGCCGGCGCCGGTGTGGAGGTTGAGGAAGTGTTGGAGGGCGGCCAGGATCAAGGCCCCGCGCAGCTGGATGTTGGTGGGCGAGTTGCCGACGCAGTTGGTGGCGTTGGCGTCCACCGAGAGGGTGACGATCCCCATCCCGGCGAGCAGGCGCTGGAGGTAGTCGTAGCCCTTGTGATTGGCCAGGGGCACGAAGCCGCCACCGGGGCCGCAGCTCTCGCGGAAGCGGTCGGTGGGATGGCGGAAGGTCGCGTGGTTGCCGTGGGCGAGGACCACCACCGGTACCGGGGTGGCGAGGGCGGTGGCGAAGGGCGTGGCGGTGCCGGCCGTTTCCGCCGGGTAGAACACGGTGCCGGAGACGGGGAGGCTGCCTCCGAACAGGCTGATGGTGGCGCTGAAGGTGTCCTCGCCGACGGCGAAGGGGGTGGGGGCCGTCGGGCTGTCGGCTGCCACCGCCACCACCGGGCAAGCGCCCACCGCCGGCGTCGTGCGCAGCCAACGGCGGTTGACGAAGACCTCCACCCGCCGGTTCCGGGCCCGGTTCGCCGCCGAGTCGTTGGGCACCTGGGGGGATTCCTCGCCCCGTGACTGCACGGACCAGCCGAGAGTGGGGAGCAGCCCCGGGCGGCGGGTGTTGATCTCGGTCTCGAGCTCGGTCGAGACCGAGATGGCCCGCCGGGCGGCGAGGTCCTGGTTGTAGGACTCGTCCCCCTGGTCGTCCGTGTGGCCCACGATGCAGACGCTGTGGACCGGATCGGCGGCCGTCTGGCTGTCGACGATCGTCTGCGCCAGGGTGGCGATCTGGGCTCGGTGAGCTGGCTTCGGGCGGTCGCGGTCGAAGTCGAAGCGCTCCATCACCAACGGTGGCGGCGGGCAGGGCACGGAGAGGTCGGGGTTGGCGCCGGCGGTGGTGACGGTGGTGCCTCGCGGCGGAGGCAGGACGGCCGGCACCGCCTCGGCGTCGAGGGCGTCCCAGGAGCCGCCGAGGCGGGGCCGGAGGAGGAGCTGGTCGTGCGGCAGCGCCGGCGGCCAGGCGAGACCCTCGCTGGCGAGCTGACGGGCCGAGGCGATGCTCCCCTCGCCGAGAGCGCGGGTGACCAGCACGTCGCCCGAGAGGGGAGCCGCCGCCAGGCCCTCGCCGGGCAGGGCGACCACCTCCCACCAACGGGCGGCCTCGGCGAGCTCGCCCGCGAAGACGGCTGTGTCGAAGAGGGCCGCGGCGGCACCGCTTCCTCCGTCGAGCAGCGCCTCGACGGCCAGCGCAGCCTCGTCGGCCTCGCCGGCGCCGAAGCTCTCCGCCGCCTCGTGCCTCGGCTCGCCGCGGTGATGCCCCCCACAGGAGCAGCGCCGCCGCTCCTCGAAGCCCTCGCCGGGGAAGGCCTCGGCCGGCGGCCCGGGCAGCAGCAGATCTCCGGGGCTCAGCTCTCGCCAGCCCTCGAGGTCGCTCTCGCCGCCGCCGAGCTCGTCGAAGCTCTCGTCGACCGCCTCGTAGCCGGGCTCGCGCTGCCAGCCCTCGTCGAAGCTGGCTTCGCTCTGCCCGTCGCGGTGCCCTGAGCAGCGGCAACCGCGACGCTCGTCGAAGCTCTCGCCCACGCGATCTGCTGCGCTCTCTACCGCACTCTCCGCCGCGATCTCCGTCCAGGTCTCGCCCAGCTCTTCGCTCATCGTCTCGTCCTCCACGGCCACCGCGACCGGCAAGGTGTTGTCATCTGAGCTCTCCGCGGCGGCTTCCACCGCCATCGCCTCCGCTTCCCCGGCCCGCGACACGACGCCGCGAGCGGCGGCGACGGCGGCCTCGACGTCGAGCACGCCGCTGCCCACCCGCTCGGCGAGCCCCGCCTCCTCCGGCACCGGACGGGTGGCACCGAGGAGGAGGGAGCGCGTCTCCTCGATGTCGAGGGGGCGCCCGGCCGCCTGGAACATCAGCGCCACGGTGCCGGTCACGTGCGGGGCCGCCATGCTGGTGCCCGAGAAGCGGGTGAGAAGCGGAGTGTCGAAGCCGAGGTCGCGGCCGGTCGAGCGAGCGGCGAGCACGTCCACCCCCGGTGCCACCAGGTCCGGCTTCACGCGCCCGTCGCGGGTGGGCCCGGAGCTCGAGAAGTGGCCCAGCATCAGACCCGGCTGATGGGCGTCGTAGGCACCCACGGCGAGGGAGCGGAAGGCGCTCGCCAGGGTGCCGTGGGTGGTCCGGGGATCGGCGTCGTCGGGGTCCAGGCGGGACTGGCAGTCCGGGCAGCCCGGGTCGCGCTCCACCCAGGCGTGGAAACGGCCGTCGACCACCGCCTCGCCGACGAGGGTGATCTCCCAGCGGCCGAAGGGCGCCCGCGGATCGAGGAAGACGTCGACGTGGTTGTCCCCCGCCGCCGGGTCGTGGGCCCGGTGGTAGGCCCGGCCCACCTCGCGACCGTCGAGCATCAGCCGGGCCTCACCGCCGAGGGGCACGCGCACGGGCTCGGCATCGCCCGGGGCCTTGATCTCGAGCCCCAGGCGGTCGCGCCCGGGGTACCAGACCTCGAGCTCGTTGGGGGTGAGGTCCGCCTCGCCCGTCCACCAGCCGATCACCCGCCGCTCCCCGGGGCGCAGCTGGCCGGAGGCGTGGACCTCGGCGTCGAAGTAGTTGCCCGCGCTCTGCACCAGAGCCCGGCCGCGGGCGGCACGCAGAAGCTCGTCGATGCCTTGCTCGACCAGGGTCAGGCCGTTGTGCGGCCCGCCGTGCCGGCCCACGGAGAGGTTGATCACCCAGGGCCGGTCACCGGCCCGCAGAGAGATCCAGTCGAGGGCCTCGAGCAGGGTCACCGAGTCTCCGAGGCTGGCCCGGCCGCCCGTGCCGCGGGTCGCCAGGTGGACGAAGAGCAACTCGGCCTCGGGAGCGATCCCCACTGGGGCGCCCTCGGCACGGCCGTTGCCCGCCGCGATGTCCGCCACGTGGGTGCCGTGGGCCCCGCGCCCGCTCGGGTCCCCGGAGGCCGGGTGATAGCCGAGGGCGGCGTAGGGGTCGTCGGTGCGCAGGGCGCGGTCGATCTCCGCCCGCTCGTAGACCCGGCCGTAGCCGTAGGGCTGCGGCGAGGGCCCCGGCGCCGACTGGTCCCAGAGGGCGAGGACACGGGTGCTGCCGTCCGCGCTCAGGAGGTTGGGATGGGCGAAGTCGCAGCCCCAGTCGACCAGGGCCACGATCACCCCGCGGCCGGTCTCGGCGAGACCCGGGGGGCGGCGCCGGTCGCCGAGCTCGGGGTCTTCGAGCGCTGCGCCGTCGCTGGTGTCGTTCGTCGCCAGAGAGCTGGCCGCCTCGCTCGCCGTGTCCTCGCCCCCGGCGCCTGCGGGGGGAGTGGTCTCGGGCAGCGGATCCGGGCCAAAGGGCCGCGCCGCCTTGAGGCTCGCCACCTCCTCGGCGGCCCACACCTCGGCAATGGCCTCGCGGGCCAGGCGCACGGTGGCGATCTCGCCGAACCGGGCCACCACCCGCACACCGGCCGGCGGTGGGGCTCCCGGCTCGAGGCGCAGGATCGCTTCGACCTCGGCCTCGCCGCGCTTGGCGGCAAGCTCACGCAGTGCTGGATCCATGCGAACAGACCTCCGGCTTCAACGGTCTGGCATTGCTGCTGGGGCAAGGCTCGGGCGTGGGCCGCCGCGATCGGCGCCGGCGACCCACGTCCTTGGCTCTTGCTACGGCCTTGGCTCTCGCTACGGCTTGACCACGGGGGGCTTGCCGCTCTCGAGCCGATCGAGCCGCTTGGTCACCTGCTCGAAGCTGGTCCGCACCTCGCGGCCCAGCTCGCCGACGGCCTTCTTGACGTCCTCGGCGGCCTTCGCCGCCGCCGTGGCCGCCTTGCCGGCTTCCGCCGCGGCCTTGCCAGCCTCCGTGGCTGCCTCGCCGGCCTCGACCGCCGACCTCTGAGCCTTGCGCGCCGTGCTCTGCGCGTGGTCGATCTTGGTCTCGAGCTCCTCGATCGTCGGCTTGGGCGGCTCGTCGCCACCCGGTGGCTTGGTCACCACGGGCGCCGGGGCCGGAGCCTGGCTGTCGGCCAGGGAACGGCCCACCACCAGCGCCGTGACGGGGTTCGGCATGAACGCGCCGAGGATCCCGATGCGGTTGGCGTCGGCGTCTGCCAGCCCCTTGTTGGTGGCCTGCGATCTCGCCACCGCGAACCCGATCAAGTCCATGGGCTACCTCCTTTCCATCTGTGCATGAACGGGAACGGGCTAGAGCTGGCCACCCAGGGCGAGGGCGAGGATCAACAGGTTGGAGCTGTCGCCGCCGCCACCCCCCAGCCCACCGGAGCCGGAGAGCAGGACCAGCGGCAGCAGGTTGCTCTGCTTCTTGAGCTGCACGTTGTCGACCACGCCCTGTGCGTTCGTCACCGCATTGGTGCCAGCTCCCTTGAGCTCGAGCTCGGGGGACTTCTGCAGCAGAGTGAGGAGGAGGGTCATCTCGCTCTGCTTCTTGACCTCCTTCTTCACCTCGCCCACCTGCTTGTCGAGGCGGCTGGTGGCTGCTGCGAGGTCCGCTGTCACCTTCGAGGTCTGGGAGGAGACCCGCTTGATCGCCATGCCGTTCTCGCGGATCTGCTTCGAGGTCTCCTTGACGCTGGCGGCGAACTGGGCCTGGGTGACGAACTTGTTGCTGGAAGCGCGGCGCGGGAACAGGCCCTTGCCGCTGGCGGTGCGCCCCGGGCGGATGCGCCGCGGGCGCCGCTTGCGCCGGCGCGCCTCGTCGAAGGCGTCGTCGCTGCCGATGGCGTCGTCGTAGGCCTCGTCATAGGCCTCGTCGTAGGTGTCGTCGTAGGCCTCGTCGCTCTCGAAGAGCTCGTCGTTCTCCAATGCGTACAGACCGCTCATTCCCTTCTCCTTTCCTCTCTCGGGTTGGGTTCGGAGCGCCGCGGAGAGGTGGGCCGCGGTCGGCTCGGTGGAGGCATGAGGCTGTGCTTGATGCGGCGCACGGCCGGCATCACCAGGCGGTGGAAGAGCTCGCGCTCGGGCGCCACGGCGCCGGGCCCGCCTTCGCCCTCGCAGTCGGGGCAGGCGGCGTCCTCGCCCCAGCAGCGGGGGCAGGCGCCGAGGGCCGCGGCGAGCCCGTCGTTGATCTCCAGGAGACGCTCGACCTCGGCCTCGAGGGCACGCAGGCGACGGCGTAAGGCGAGGGGCTCGGGGGTGGGAGGCGGCTCCGCGACCGGAGCCGCCTCCTCGGCCTCCCGCTCCTCCCTCTCCTCCTGCTGCCGGCGGGCCATCAACTCGGCGACGGCACGCACGGTGGGATCTGGATGGTCGGCGAAGAGGGCCGCCATGCCGCCGCTCTCGCGGGCGGCGAGCAGGCGAGCGGCGAGCGCGCTGTCGGCTCCGGCCCCGGCCAGGAGGGACGCCAGAGGCTCAGCCGCCGGCAGGCCGGCGGGAAGGTCGGTGTCGGCGTCCGCGCTCATCACCAGCCCTCCCCCTCGAGCTCCAGCTCGAAGAGCTCGTCGAGGTCTGACTCGAAGGTGTCGTCGTAGGCTTCTTCGCCGGCTTCCCAGATGCCTTCGTCGTCGCCCTCGCCGTCTGCTTCGTCGTCGGAGTCGTCGTAGGTGTCGTCCCAGGCCTCGTCATACTCCTCGTCGTAGGCCTCGGCCTCCAGGGCTTCCATCGCCTCCGCCTCGTCGAGGCGCAGCAGCAGGGCCTCGGTCCGGCTCGCCGGATCAGCGGGATCCCCGAGGGGCTGACCCGAGGGGTCGAGCAGGTAGGTGGGCACGCCGCCGCCCGCTGGCTCGGTGGCCGCAGCCGCCGCGCCCGTGGAGGCGACGGCGGGTGCCATCGCCGCGACCGGCGCTGGTCTCGCCGCAACCCGGCGGACCTGGGCGTGGTTGTGCTGCGCCGCCTGGCCGGCCAGCACACCCAGGGCGTTGGTGAAGGCACCGAGGGGGACCTGCGTCCGCCCCACCCGCACGTGCTGGGCACCCGCCGGCCCCAGAGCCATCTGGAGCAGCGCCTGGGGCATCTCCGGGCGAGTGAGCAGGCGCAGCAGCTGCGCCGCCGGCGCTCCCCGCCCACCGGCGCCCGCCAGCTGGCTGAGGGCACCCCCGGCGCCGGTCAGCTGGCTCAGGGCGCCCCCGGCGCCGGTCAGCTGGCTCAGGGCGCCCCTCGCCAGGCCGCCGGCTGCCAGGCCACCCGGCACGAGACCGCCCGCCGCCTGCCCGAGACCGCTCAGGCCGCCGCGGGCGAAGCCGGCGAGGGCGCGCCGGCCGGCGCCGCGGCCACCCTTGAGCGCCCCCCCGAGAGCCCCGGAAAGGGCCTGGCCGGCGGCTCCACCGAGGGCTGCACCCACCGGGCCACCGAGCGCCGTGCCCGCCACCGTGGTGACCACCGGCAGGGCCTTGGTGAGGATCGGTGCGGCCCGCCGGGCGAAGCGACGCACGCCCCGCCAGAAGTTCTCGAGGTCCTCGGCGGACATCTCTCCCAGGATGTCTGACAGCGCCTCGTCGAGCTGGTCGGCGGGCAGGTGCCGGTACTCCGGCCCCAGCAGCTCGCGCAGATCACCGTATCGATCTCCGTCGTAGGCCGCTTCGTCGAAAGCCTCTCGGTAGGCATGGGCGGGCATGGTGGGCGGTCTCCTTTGCGGTTGGCAGCGGCCTTCGCGCCGCGCGGTCACCGCCCTCCAGTGCAAGCCCGGAGCCGCCTGTCAGAGATTCCGACAGGAGATCGCAAATAACTACAAACAAACAACTTGCAGGCGTCAGCCTGACAGCGAGAAGGGGGCCTGGCGAGCGGCACCCTGATGTTGAGGTCAGGGAACCCTGATGCTCCCTTCGCAGGCGGCCAGGGCGACGCTCGGGTTCGCCTGGGGATGAATCCCCAGGCTACAGACCTCGGCCCCTGGCGGGGCCGGTCGCGATCTCGGGTTCTGGGACGGCTGGGCTCCATCCCGGCCGAGGGGTCTCGCCCCCAACGCAACGAGCGAGCTAGACGGTAGGGGCGGGTTTGAAACCCGCTCCTACACCACAGGTCACATCGATTCCCTCTTGGGGAGGGGCCGGCGGCGGGGCGGGTCAGACCCGGCTGGCGGCCCGGAAGCTCTGGCCGTCAATGCCGTACTTGGCGAGCTTCTCGTGGAAGTTGCGTTCGGAGAGGCCAGTGCGCCCGGCGGCGCGGCTGATGATCCCGCCGCATTCGGCCAGGGCCGAGGTGAGGAACTCGCGCTCGAAGCGCTCGATGGCGTCCTGCTTGGCGGCGTGGAAGTCGGCGGGGGGTGGCGAGCCGGTGGCGGGAGAGGCTTCGCTCGCCCGCCGCAGCAGGTGCTCCAGGCGGAGGGTGCCGTCGTGGGCGAGGATCACGGCACGGTGGACGAGGTTCTCCAGCTCGCGGACGTTGCCGGGATACTCGTAGGCGAGGAAGAAGCGCTCCACGTCCGAGCCGATGCGCACCTCGCCGCGGCCGTAGCGGCGGGCGAACCGCTCGGCGAAGCGGCGGGCGAGGAGGAGGATGTCCCCGCGGCGATCGCGCAGGGGCGGCACCTCGATGCGGATCACGTTCAGGCGGTAGAAGAGGTCCGAGCGGAAGCTGCCGTTCGCCAGCTGGCTCTCGACCTTCTGGTTGGTGGCGGCCACCACCCGCACGTCGCAGCGCAGGGTCTCGGCCATCCCCACGGGCGAGTACTCGCCGGTCTGCAGCACCCGCAGCAGCTTCACCTGCACGGCCGGGCTCATCTCCACCAACTCGTCGAGGAAGAGGGTGCCGCCGTGAGCCATCTCGAACTTGCCGCGCTTGCGGCTGCTGGCGCCGGTGAAGGCGCCCGGGGTGTGCCCGAAGAGCTCGCTCTCCTCGAGGTTGGCCGGGATCGCCCCGCAGTTGACGGCCACGTAGGGGCCGTCGCTGCGCTGGCTGGCCACGTGGAGCTCACGGGCCAGGAGCTCCTTGCCGGTGCCGCTCTCACCGGTGATCAGCACGGGGGCGTCCGTGCCGGCCACCCGTTGCACCAGCTCGAGCAGCTCGAGAACGCGAGGATCTTCCCCCAGAAAGCTGCGCCTGCCCGGCGTACCTCGATCCATCATCCGGGTGCTCTCCCCACGGCCATAGGCGCACCCGGAGCGCTGCCGTTACCGCGCCGCCGTTAGTGCGAAAGAAGAGGCGTGCTCAAGCCTCGCTCGGCACCACGAGGGCCAGCCGGCCGACGCTCAGTAGGTCGCCCACACCCCCGGTGAGGCGACCTCGACGGAGTGGCCGTCCGGGTCACGGAAGTAGAGGCTGACGCCGCCGCGCTCCCACTCGATGCGACTCTCGACGTCGACGCCGCAGGCGGCGAGGTGAGCCTCCCAGACCGGGATCTCGCTCGCCGCGACGGCGAAGGCGAAGTGCACCGGCCCGGAGCCGTCGTGAGGTGGGATGCGGCCAGCGGGAAAGTCGATGCCGTCGACCGAGGCGCCGCGCCGGAAGAGGAGGAGGACGGTGCTCTGGCCAGCGTCCATCGAGGTCAGCCGCGGGCCCGAGTCGAGGACCTTGAGGCCCATCACGTCCCGGTAGAAGGCCACGGTGCGGTCGAGGTCGTCGCAGTAGAGGGCGGATTCGAGGAGGCGGGTTGGAGAGGGCATGGCTCCTCCTGGCTACTTGCGCAGCTCTTCCCAGAGGCCCGGCTGGCGGCTCTGGTGCAGCACGGCAAGTACCATGGCGGCGTCCTCTTCGATCTCGAAGTAGACGCTGTAGGGGAAACGGCGCAGGAGCGCGCGGTGCACGGCGGCGAGGATTTTCGGGAATCGGCGGGGGTTGTCGCCGATGTGCTCGAAGACCGTCTCGAGATCGAGCAGGAAGCGTTCTCCCAGGCCTTCGAGCTGGTCCTCCTACCACGAAGCGGCCTCGAGGATGTCCAGCTCGGCCTCGGGTCGAACCGACAGGGCGACCGGCTTCACCGGGCTCGGCGTTGCCCCAGCTGTTCCCGAACCCGAGTGAGCGCCAGCTCCGCGGGTTCGCCGCCGCCGGGGTCGCTCTGCCGCGAAGCGAGGCGCGCGTCCAGCTCGGCCAGGTGCCAGGCTGGAACTGGCACCTCGTCAGCTCCTCGCGCAAGGCGTTCCCACAGTGACTGAACGTAGTCGACCTTGGCTTCGATGGAAAGGTCATCGAAGCCGGCCGGCGGGACGGTCAGTGACTCAGCCATGGCGCCTTCCTCCTTGCATCCCCTGGAGTGTAACCCGCACCTGCCGTCACACCTCCGCCAGGTTGCCCTTCTCCCCCAGCCAGCGCTTGCGGTCGGCGGCGCGGTTCTTGGCCAGGAGCATGTCGAGCACGTCCTCGGCGCGGGGAGCCCGCGGCTCACCGGGTTCGCCGAGGTCGCCGTCGGTGGCGGCCGCCCCGCTCGCCAGCCCATCGAGGGTGAGCTGTACGAGGCGGCGGGTCTCGGGGGCCATGGTGGTCTCGCGCAGCTGCAGGGGGTTCATCTCCCCCAGGCCCTTGAAGCGCTGGACGTTGACCTTGCCCCGCTGGCCCTCGGCCTCGATGCGATCGAGGAAGCCGCGCTTCTCTTCCTCGTCGAGGGCGTAGTAGACCGTCTTGCCGACGTCGATGCGGTAGAGGGGCGGCATCGCCACGTAGATGCGGCCGCTCTCGATCAACGGCCGGAAGTGGCGCAGGAAGAGGGCGCAGAGGAGCGAGGCGATGTGGGCGCCGTCGGAGTCGGCATCGGCGAGGATGCAGATCTTGCCGTAGCGCAGGCCATCGAGCGAGGGGGAGCCGGGGTCGACGCCGATGGCGACGGCGATGTCGTGCACCTCTTGGGAGCCCAGCACCTGAGTGCTCTCCACCTCCCAGGTGTTGAGGATCTTGCCCCGCAGCGGCAGGATGGCCTGGAACTCGCGGCTCCGGGCCTGCTTGGCGGAGCCGCCCGCCGAGTCCCCCTCGACGAGGAAGAGCTCGGTGCGCTCCAGGTCCTGGAGCGAGCAATCGGCCAGCTTGCCGGGCAGCGCCGGGCCCGAGGTGACCTTCTTGCGCTGCACCTCCTTGCCGGCCTTGAGCCGGGCCTGGGCGCTCTCGATGGCGAGCTGAGCGATGCGCTCGGCCTCGGCCACATGCTCGTTGAGCCACAGGCTGAAGGAGTCCTTGGCCACCCCGGCCACGAACACGGCGGCCTCGCGCGAGGCCAGGCGGTCCTTGGTCTGGCCGGTGAAAAGGGGCTCCTTCATGCGCACCGAGAGCACGTAGGTACAGCGGTGCCACACGTCCTCGGGGGCCAGCTTGACCCCCCGCGGCACCAGGCCGCGGAACTCGCAAAGCTCGCGGATGGCTTCGGTCAGCCCGGAGCGGAAGCCGTTGACGTGGGTGCCGCCCTGGGGGGTGGGGATGAGGTTGACGTAGCTCTCGGCCACCGGCTCGCCGCCCTCCGGCAGCCAGGCCACGGCCCAATCGACCTCCTCCTGCTGGCCCTTGAAGTGGGCCACGAAGGGCGCCTCGGGCACCAGCGGCGTGCCATCCAGCTCGTCGAGGAGGTAGTCGGTCAGGCCCTCCTCGTAGTGCCATTCCTGGTCGTCCTCCGGCGACTCCTCGCTGGTGAAGCGGATGTGGAGGCCGGGGCAGAGCACAGCCTTGGCGCGCAGCACGTGCTTCAGGCGCGGCACGGAAAACCGGGGGCTGTCGAAGTACTTCGGGTCCGGCCAGAAGTGGACGGTGGTGCCGGTGTTGCGCTGGCCGACCTCGCCCACCACCTTGAGCTCGGAGGTCTTGTCGCCACCGGCGAAGGCGATGTGGTGCTCCTTGCCGCCCCGGCGCACCCGCACCTCGAGGCGGCTCGAGAGAGCGTTGACCACCGAGACCCCCACGCCGTGCAGGCCGCCCGAGAAGGTGTAGCTCTTGTCCGAGAACTTCGCCCCGGCGTGCAGGCGGGTGAGGATCACCTCGACGCCCGAGACGTTCTCGCCTGGATGCTTGTCGACCGGCATGCCGCGGCCGTTGTCGGTGACGGCCAGAGAGCCGTCGGCATGGAGGTGGACGTCGATGCGGTTGCAGTGGCCGGCCAGGGCTTCGTCGACGGCGTTGTCGATCACCTCCTGGGCCAGGTGGTTGGGCCGCTCGGTGGTGGTGTACATGCCCGGCCGGCGACGGACGGGCTCGAGGCCGGTCAGGACTTCGATCGATGAGGAGTCGTAGCTCACGGGCGCCTTCTCGGGTGGGGAGGGTGCGGTGAAGACCGCGCGATTCTACCGAAGCCGCTGCCGCGTCCCACCCCGCGAGGTCCGCAAGGGGTGCACAAGGAAGCCCAGAAATGTCATAATCGCATTTCGCTCGTGACCCACCAGAAACCGAAAGAACGCATCTGGAAGACAAACGGGTGGGCAGGGAGCGCACGCGCGGGCCGGGCGGGCGCCGAGACCGCGGGATCCCACTAGGACCTCGCTCGACGAGGGGGAGAGAGACGATGAAAACCACCTTGCAGGCCACGCTGGCACTGGCGCTTCTCGCCGCTCCGGCCTCGGCCGGCCTCGGCACCTGGACCCCGGCCGGGCCGCCGGGCGGCAGCATCGGCTCGCTGGCCGTCGCTCCCAGCCAGCCGCAGACCGTCTACGTCGCCGCCGGCCACGGCTTCTACCGCAGCGAGGACGGCGGCCACAGCTGGCAGCTGGGCACCTGGTCGGACGGCGTGGGCGCCTTCGCCGTCGACCCCACCAACGCCGAGACCATCTATGCGGCGTGGGGCGACCAGGCAGCCTTCGAGCGCTCTTTCGACGGCGGCAGGAGCTTCGAGAGCATCAACTTCGACCTCGCCGTCGCAACTCATATGGTCGTCGACCCCCAAGAGCCGGCGACCCTCTATGCCGCGGGCGGAGCCGTGGTGAAGAGCACTGACGGCGGTACGAGTTGGTCGCCGATCGCGCAGGGCCTGCCGGATGGCAGCCTCTTCGTCCAGGACTTCGACCTCGACCCGGCAAACCCAAGCCGCCTCTTCGCCGTGGTGGACGCCTTCCCGGCCGAAGGTGGTGCCTTCACCTCCGCCGATGGTGGCGCCAGCTGGGTGGCCATGGCTGCGCCGCCGGGGACCATCCGTGAGCTGGTGGTCGACACCAGCCAGCCGGCGACCGTGGTGGCGGCCATCGCGACCGGCACTCTGTGGCGCTCGAGCGACCTCGGCACGACCTGGCGGCGGGTCAATCGCCCCTCGCTGCCGATCGAGATCCGCCGCCTGTGGTCGTCGCCGGCCAACCCGGCGGTGCTCTACGCGAGCGACGATCGGCGCCTCTTCCGCTCCACGGACGGCGGCGCGAGCTTCGTCGAGCTGTCGCCCCCCGTCTTCGGGCCGAACCACCGACTGAGCCTGGCCCTCCATCCCACCAACCCCGCCGTCTTCTACCTCGGGGGCTTGAGCGGCGGCCTGTGGAAGACGGTCGACGGTGGCACCAGCTTCCAGCTCCTCGACCTCCGCCTCGACCGCACGGTGGGCCTCGACCTCAACCCCGGCACTCCCGGCGAGGTGCTTGCCTCGGTCGTCGGGTCGTTCGTGATCGGCGCACCGAACACCTCGGTCCAGGTGTCGCACGAGGGCGGGAGCAGCTGGTCGAGCCTCGGCGTGCCGCCTTCGATCTTCGCCTTCGGCCCGATCACCGGCGCCGTCGCCTACGGCGACCCGGCCGGTCCGAGCCTCTTCGCCGGTCTCGAGAGCGCCATCGGTGTCTCGACCAACGGCGGCGCCAACTGGTTCAGCACCCAGCTCCTCTGCTCGCGGGTCGAGAAGATCCGCGTGGCGCCGTCCGACCGCAACGTCGTCTACGCCGGTGGCAGCCTGCTCGCGGCCTGCAACAACCTGCCCGATGCCAAGTACAACTACCGCAGTGACGACGGCGGCCTCAACTGGTCGGCGATCGAGGGCATGCCGGAGGCAGTGGCGGCCCACGACCCCCACCTCGTGTGGGCCATCCGCCATGCCCCGGGGAGCTTCTGGGGCGTCGAGATCCAGTGCAGCGGCGACGGCGGTTCGACCTGGCAAAGCGCCAGCGGCGACCTTCCCGATGTCTACCCGTGGACGGTCGCCGCCCACCCGACGGCCGATGGCCGGCTCTACGCCGGGACTTCCGACGGCGTCTTCACCTCGAGCGACGGCGGCGAGCATTGGGAGCAGGTCTTCACCGTCGCCGGCTTCGACTTGGACGCCACCCACCTCGCGCTCGACCCCAGCGATCCGCTGACGGTGCTGGCCTACATCGAGGGGGTCGGTGGCGGCCTCGAGTCGGCGCTCGGCGTCTACCGGGCCACGTGGGTCGCGGGCAGCTGGGAGGTGGAGCCGCTCGGGCACCCGCCCGGTTACCGGCTGACCGCTCTCGCCGTCGATCCGTTCCACCCGCAGCAGCTCTACGCCGCCACCGAAAGCGGCGGCCTCCTCGCCTACACCCGGCCGACGGCCAGCACTTGCACGGCGAGCGCCGAGCGGCTGTGCCTCAACAGCGGCCGTTTCGCCGTGAGCTCCCACTGGCGGGACTTCGAGGGTGGACGCGGCCATGGCCAGGCCCTGCCGTTGACCGATGACACCGGGACCTTCTGGTTCTTCTCGGCCGGCAACCGCGAGTTGATCGTCAAAGCGCTCGACGGCACCTCCCTCAACGACTTCTACTGGATCTTCTACGGCGCCCTCTCGAGCGTCGAATACGTGCTCGACGTCACCGACACGGCGACGGGCGAGACGCGCACCTACTTCAACCCGCCGCGGACGCTGGCGAGCCGGGCCGATACCAGGGCCTTCTACGTCGCCCCCCCGGAGGCCGCGAGCCAGGCACGGAGCGCCGCGAACCCTTCCGCGCTGCGGACCGCTGGTGCCCCCAAGGCCCCGGCGGCAACACCGGCTTCCCGCCTGTCGCCCCCAAGCTGCATCCCAACGAACACCAGCCTGTGCATCGGCGGTGGCTTCCTGGACTTTCGGGTGGAGGTGAGCTACAGCACCCCCGGGCTCGCGGGGAGCGGCCAGGCGATCCCCCTCGATGGGGACACCGGCGCCTTCTGGTTCTTCGACGATGAGAACGTCGAGCTGATGATCAAGGTGCTCGACGGCAGGGCGGTCAACGGGCACTATTGGGTCTTCTACGGCGCCCTCTCGAACGTGGAGTACATGATCACCGTGACGAACACGGCCGACGGCACCGTCAAGACCTACTTCAACCCGACCGGGACGATGGCGAGCGTGGCGGACACCGAAGCGTTCTGAGGCCCCCGGCGCTCGCCGCGGGGCCGTTCCGCTAGACTGGCCCCATGCCCAAGGCCGGAGGGGAGGCGACCCGCGTCGGGGAGGTCGAGACGCTGACCAGCACTGCGGGCCTGAGCACGGCGGCGCCTGCCGCCGTCACCGTGCTCGGGCTCACCGTGCTGTTTCACCCCGACATGAGCCGCATCGGCGAGCGCGTGGCCCTGCGGGGCCTGGCGCGCCGCCAGGATGAGGCCGTCTCGCGCCTGGCGCCGGACTTCGCCGCCCCGGCGAGCGCCCTCGCCCGGCCCCTGGCAGACCCCTACCTGAGCCGCCAGCCGATCCTCCTGCGACGAGGCCGCCAGCCGGGTTCGGTGCGGCTCGTCGCCGCTGGCAGCCCCACCTCGGTGACCCGCGATGGGGTCCCGATCGGCGACGAGGCCGAGCTCACCGCTGCCGAGCTTACCCGCGGCGTCGTGCTGGTGCTCGCCAAGCGGGTCGTCCTGTTGCTCGCGGAGATCGACCCGCTGGCCGGCGACGCCGGCACCGAGCTCGGCCTGATCGGCGCCAGCCCCCCCATGGTGCAGCTCGCCCTGGAGGTACGGCGGGCGGCCCGTCTCGCCGTGCCGGTCCTCCTGCGCGGGGAGACGGGCACCGGCAAGGAGCTGGTGGCCGAGGCTCTCCACCGCGCCTCCGAGCGCCGCGACCGCCCCTACGTCGCCGTCAACATGGCGGCCGTGCCGCCGTCTCTCGCGGCCGCCGAGCTCTTCGGGGCGACCCGCGGCTCGTTCACCGGCGCCGACCGCGAACGCGCCGGCTTCTTCGGGCGGGCGCGCGGCGGCACCCTCTTCCTCGACGACATCGGCGAGACGCCGCCCGAGGTGCAACCCCTGCTGCTGCGGGCGCTGGAAAGTGGCGAGATCCAGCCCGTGGGAGGCGGTGCGCCGCTCGCCGTGGACGTCCGCCTGGTGGCGGCCACCGACACCGACCTCGACGCCGCGATCGCCGCCGGCCGCTTCCGGGCCCCGCTGCTCCACCGTCTGGCTGGCTACGAGATCCGGCTGCCGCCGCTGCGAGATCGCCGCGAGGACATCGGCCGGCTACTCGTCGAGTTCCTGCGCCAGGAGCTCACCTTGCTTGGCCACCCGGAGCGCCTCGAGCTGCCGCGGCCAGACTCGCCCTCCTGGCTCCCGGCCTCGCTCGTCGCCCAGCTCGTCAGCTACTCCTGGCCGGGCAACGTCCGCGAGCTGCGCAACCTCGCGCGCAAGCTGGCGGTCGCCGGCGCCGAGGCGACCCAGCTGCCACCCGACCTGCCGTGGACCGAGTGGCTGGCCGAGAGCTCGGGGCAGCGGCTGGCGGCCGCGCCGCCCACGGAGACGGCGGCCGGCGCGGACCCCGCCGACGACGCCGGGGCGCCGCGCTACCGCAGCCCCGAAGAGGTCAGCGAAGAGGAGATGATCGCGGCCTTGCGCACCCATCGCTTTCGCATCCAGCCGACGGCCGCGGCGCTCGGCCTCTCGCGGACCTCCCTCTACGCTAAGATCGAGGCCAGCACCCGCGTCCGGAAGGCATCGGACCTGAGCCGCACCGAGATCGCGGCAAGCCTCGCCAGCAGTGCCGGTGAGCTGGCCAAGGCCGCGACCGCGCTGGAAGTCTCCAAACGCGGCTTGCTGCTGCGCATGCACCAGCTCGGCATGAGCCTGAAACGCTGATGGCCTGAACCGCTGACGTGATGACGCGCCCAGCGCGCCCCCTCCAGATCGGCCCCTATCGCCTCGAGGACCGCCTCGGTGCCGGTGGCATGGGCGAGGTCTACGCCGCCTGGGACGAGCGCCTCGGCCGGCGCGTGGCGGTGAAGCTGATCCGCCCCGAGGCGGAGCTCTCCGAGTCCGCCCGCGAGCGCTTCCGGCGCGAGGCGCGGGCCGCGGCGTCGCTTAACCACCCGGCGATCGTCCAGCTCTACGACCTGGTGAGCTTCGCAGACGGCGAGGCCTTGGTGCTCGAGCTGGTCGAGGGGGAGACCCTCGAAGAGCGGCTGCGCCGGGGGCCGCTGCCGCTTCCCACCCTGCTGACCATCGCCCACGCCCTCTGCGGGGCCTTGGCGACGGCCCATGCACGCGGCCTCATCCACCGCGACCTCAAGCCCGCCAACGTCATGCTGACACCGGCCGGTTTGCCCAAGGTGCTCGACTTCGGGGTCGCCAAACGGCTCGGTGGCGAGAGCGACGACCTCTCGCTGTCGCTGGCCGGCGGCCTCATCGGCACGCCGTGGGCGATGTCGCCCGAGCAGGCGCGAAGCCTGCAGGTGGACCAGCGCTCCGATCTCTTTGCGCTCGGCGCCCTGCTCTACGAGGCGGCGACCGGCGTGCACCCGTTCCGCGGCGCCAGCACCCTCGACAGCCTCAACAACGTCTGCTCCCTCGAGCAGGCCCCGGCCAACGAGCTGGTACCGCAGCTGCCGGCGGCGTTCTCGGCCCTCCTCGACGAGCTCCTCGCCAAGGAGCCAGCCCGTCGCCCGGCGGACGCCTCGACCGTCGCCGCGACGCTCGACGGCATCCACATCGAGCTCACCAGGAGCGGTGAGTGGCCGCCCCTCGCTCGCGCACCGGGAGCTGCCGGAACGCTGGCCACGGCCACCATGTTGCCTCCTGGGCTCAGCCCCACCCTCGCCGAGGGCGGCGCGGCGGGCGGCTCCGCCGGGGCCGACACGGGCAGGGGCCCCGCCGCCCACGCCAGCCCGGCACCCGCTCGCCCACCGGCTGCCGGGCGCCCGGGCGGAAGGTTTCGCGCCGCCGCCTGGGGCGTGGCGGCCCTCGTCCTCGCGAGCGGCGGTCTGGCGCTCTGGCGCCTCTGGCCGGCGCCCGCGGCCCAGCCTCGGATGGTCGCCGTCCCCACGCCGGAGATCGCCGCGGCCGGCCAGGGCACGGCCGTGCCGGCGACCGTCCGCGAGATGGCCGACAGTCTGCGCCTGTCGCTGCTGCGCGGTCTGCTCGGTCTCGACGGCCTGCTCACCCCGGCCCCCGAGCAGGTTGATGAGGTGCAGGGCAGCCCGGCGGACGTGGCACGGGCCCTCGCCGCCGACGAGCTGCTGAGCGCCCGTCTGAGCTGCGAAGGCGCGAGCTGCCGGGTGACCCTGTCGCGGATCGCCGCCTCCGGGGCCCTGCTGTGGACTCAGGCCTTCGCCGCCCCGCTCGATCAGCCGTATCTCTTGCCCGAGGCGGTGGCGGGCTACCTGCGGGCGGCCTATCCCGAGCGGCGCCCGCGGCCCGGCATGGCGAGCGTCGAGGCGCGGCCCGAGGACTACGGCGAGTACCTCCGCTTGGAGACCGCCTACCAGCAGCAGGGCGAAGCGGTGGGGATCGACCAGCTGCTGACCCGTCTGGCTGCCCTGCGGGCGAGCTCCCCGCACTTCCTCGAGCCGGCCCTCTTCGAGGCCCAGCTGCGCCGCTACCGCTTCCGGCTCGAGCGCGATCCCGCCGACCTGGAGAGCGCCCGCAGCCTGCTCGAGAACGCCCGCCGCCAGGCGCCGGCCGACCCGCGCCCCCTGCTGGTGCTCTTCGAGGTCGACGTCGCCTCCGAAGACCTCACCGCGGCCCGCGCCACCCTCGCTGCGCTCGAGCGCCTGCAGCCCGGCGACCCTGGCCTGCTGTCGCGGCGGGCTCGCCTGCTCGAGCGCGAGGGTAAGCCCGCCGCCGCTCTCGCCGAGATGCGGCTGGCGACCGATCAGCAGCCCTCCTGGCACCACCTCTTCCGCCTCGCCGACATGGAGTACCGCCTGGGGGCGAGCAGCGAGGCCCGCGGGACGCTCGAACGGCTGCTGGCGCGCTACCCCGGCTCCTACGCCGGGCGCTCGCTGCTCGCCCAGATCGAGCTCCTCTCGGGCAACGCCGAGCGCGCCGCCGGGCTCTACGAGGAGCTGGTCAGCGAGCACTCGGGGGTCGAGGAGCTGACCAACCTGTCCGCCGCCTACCTGCTGCTCGGCGACTATCCGCGGGCCGAGGCGCGGGCCGCCGCCGCCCTGGCTGCCGATCCGGGCAACCCCTGGGCCCGCCTCAACCAGGCGGACGCCACGCTCCTCGCCGGCGAGGCCGCCGCCGCCCGCGCCCTGTACCGGCAGATCCTCGCCGCCGTCGAAGGCGACAGCGCTCCCGGCTGGGAGCTGCGCTCGCTCGCCGCTCAGGCCCTGGCTCACCTCGGTGAGCGGCAGCGGGCCGTCGCCGAGGTCCAAGAAGTGCAGCGCCTGGCGCCGGACAACCCGCAAGCGGCCTTCGAGGCGGCGGTGGTCTACGCCCTGGTGGGCGACGAGGCCTCGGCCTTGGTGGCGATCGAGAAGGCCCGACTGGGCGGCCGCGGCGTCGCCGCCCGCTGGTTCTCGCTCCCCTGGTTCGCGCCGCTCGCCGCGCGCGGCGAGCTCAAGGCCCTCCTCACGGAATCGCCGCGCTCCTAGCCTAGCCCCCGATGTCCTTGTTGAGGATCGTCGGGTCCGGCGAGGTGATGGTCTCGCCGGCGAAGATGATGTTGATCGCAAACGGGAAGCTCTCGTCGCCGGAGGTCGCCTCGTTGAGGTCCTCGATGAGCGCAGTGGTGGTCGAGGTATTCGACACCCAGGTGTTCATCCCGGCCGGCATCTGGCCAGAGGGAAACTCGACGGGCAGCTCGTCGACGAAGCGCGCCGGCTGCTGACCCGAGCCCTCGTTCTTGGTGTACAGCTCGAAGGAGATCCACGCCTTGAGCGCGTTGACGACGATGGTGCCGTCCGCCTTGGCGTCCCCGCCGTAGTAGAACTTGCCATCCGCCGCGTCATAGGTCACGGTGACCACCACATCGATCAAGCTTGGAACGGGCATCGTTCGACTCTCCTTTTCTGGATCCCTGCCATCGGAAATAGAGAACTTTACTAACCAGCTACCTTTTCATTCCGTTTCCCGCGGTACCAGGCCTGACGAGCAAGCGAGGTGCCACCGTCTCGCCCATGCTACTAGAGCGGCCGGCCACCGCGGTGCGCGAGCGACAGGACGCTCGCCGACACATCCTCAACTGTCGGCGACCGTCCGTCGCAGGCCGGCAGGCGCCTTTTCGAGAGAAAAACGACCGTCTCACCGTCGCTCCGCCGCCTGGCACCCACCTTGCTCTGAGCCCTGCCGTCGACTCGTCACGCAATCGATCACGTTTTCCGTATCGGCGTTCGTGATGATCGAGGTCCCGCACGGCCCGCTAGTGGGTCGTGCGCCGAACAACCCCGTGATCTGGCGAGAAAACTCGCAACATAAGGAGGTGCCGCGCGATCAGAGCCTGACACATCCGAGAACCCAGGACCCGACCCGAGCGGAGGCGCCCCGAGAAGTGCCTCCGCAACGAGCCCGCTCACGAGCGGGCTCGTTTGTCGTTGGGGGCCTCGCTCGGCCCTCGCGCGCTTGACAGTCACCGCTTCGAGAGCGGATGCTCGCCTGGTTTTCGACTGGGAGGAACCCGCATGCTGCTCCGTCTCGCACTGCTCGCCCGCCCCATCTCGACCCTCGCACTCGCCCTCGCCGTCCTCGCCTGGAGCGCAGCGCTGCCAGCCGCCGCCGAGGCTGCCCCGGGAGCCCCGCCCGTGGCCGCGGACCACCAGCCGGGGGCGGCCACGCCGGAGGCCCTGCTGGCGCGAATGCAGCAGGCCGCCGTCGCCGGCGACCTCGGTGATGTCGCCGCTTGCCTGCAGCCCGCCGACCGCGGCGCGATGGCCGTAGGCCTGCTGGTCGGCGTCAACATCATGCTGAGCATGGCCCAGATGAGTGGCGACGAGCTCCTTCAGAGCCTCCCACTCGAAGGAGCGCCGCCCGCCGAGCAAGCCGCGGCGAAGGCCAAGGCCGAGGCGGCTCGGAAGGAGGCAGCCGAGAAGGCCAAGGGGCTCACCGACCGCTACCAGGCGGTCCTTGCCAAGTACGGCCTCACGGAGAAGCTCGCCGGCAATCCGTCGCAGTGGGTCAAGGAGGACAGGGCGGACCCGACCGCCGCCGTGCTGAACCTGCTCGGCGACACCGACACCGCGGGCCTGCTCCGTGACCTGCTCGGATTGCTCGATGAGTTCGGCGCCGGTCCCACGGGCTCGGGCAAAGCAGCGAGCGCGCCATGGGCCGTGGGCTTCTCGGACCTCAAGGTCGAGGGCGACCACGCCACGGCCAAGGCCGGCGCCTACACCGTAGAGCTGCTGAAGATCGACGATCGCTGGTACTTCAAGGCCCCGGAAGGCAAGGGGCCGCCCCCGAAGCCGTAGCCCCTGCCGGGGCTGCCCCCTCCCACGAAAGGTAGGAGCGGGCTTCAAACCCGCCCAAAGCCGGAACCGGCGCCCCGCACGGGGATGCCGACCCAGCCCAGGGATGCCATCCCGCCCGGGGTTGCCGACCCAGCCCGGGGATGACATCCCGCCCGGGGTTGCCACCCCGGGCTCTGCAGGCAAGCCCCTGCCGGGGCTGCCCCCCACCCAGGAGATGTAGGGGCGGGCTTCAAACCCGCCCCTACACCGCCGATCGCAGCGAAGCCCCTGGTGGAGAGGCCGGCCCCTGTGCCGGCCGTCCCCCTAGCCCAGGGCCCTGAGCCCCGAGTCCTTGGGGAAGAGGCCGCGGGCGTGCTGGAGAAGGCCCCGGGCGCCCCGCTCGTCCTTGAGGATCCGCAGCGCCTTGACCGCCTCGGCGTAGGCCCGCGGCGAGGGGTTCACATCGACCATCCGCTTGAGGGTCGCTCCGACCTCCGCGGGCCTGCCCGAGAGGGCCTTGAGGATGGCGAGGCTCGAATAGGCCCGCAGGTTGTCCGGGAAGAGAGCGATCTCCTTCTCGAAGGCCGCCTCGGCCTCGGCGGCCTTGGTCTGGTCGGCGAGGATCTTGCCGCGCAAGAGGTTCAGGCCCCGGATGAGGTCCTGGTCCTTGGCCTTGCGCTGGGCATAGGCCGCCTCCACCTTCTCAATCGCCGCCAGGGCCTCGTCGAGCTTGCCGCGGCGCTGTTGGATCTCAGCCAGGGTGATCATCGGCCCGAGGCGGTTCTCGTCCCCCTTCATCGCCTCGCGGGCCTCGTTCTCCGCGGTGTTGAGGTCCTGGCGCTCGAGGGCGATCTGGGCCAGCAGGCCGTGGGCGAACGAGGAATGGGCCGAGACGGCCAGGCGGGCGTGCTCCTCGGCCTCGTCGAGCCGGCCGAGCTCGAAGTAGAGGCTGGCCGCCGCCAGCGCAATCTGCGGCGAGCCGCCCGAGACCTTGAGCGCCTCGCGGTAGGCCGCCAGCGCTTCGTCACTCTCGCCCAGGCGATCGAGCGAGCGGCCGAGGAACTCCCAGGCATCGACCAGGCGCGGGTTCTTCTGCAGCAGGCCGCGCAGCGCCGCCACCGCGCCGCGGTCGTCCTTCTTGGCGTGGAGGGCCATGCCCTTGCGCAGCTCGCTGATCGTCCCCACCTGCGTCTTGGGATCGAGCAGGGGCCCGTCGCCCAGCGCCTGATGGCCACCGAGGTAGCCGAGGGCGGAGAGGGCCTGCTGCGTCTCGGCATCCACCTCGCCCGGCGGCTTGAGCTCGCGATCGTAGCTCGCCAGGGCCTGGCGCAGGGTGAACGACACCCGGCGTTGGCTCTGCAGCACGTTGGTGCGCTCGCCGGGGTCCGCCGCCAGGTCGTAGAGCTCGGGGTCCGGCCCTTCGATGTAGTGATGGCCGGCGTCGATCAGCGACGCGAGGTCGCTCCAGCCGAAGTGGAGGCGCGGGTAGAAGGTCTCGGAGTAGATCTCGCGGGGCGCCACGTCGGCGCCGGCGAGGGCGAGCAGCGAGTGGCCCGTCATCGCCGCCGGCACCGGTAGGCCGAGCACCGAGAGCACGGTCGGCGCCAGGTCGATCAACCCCGCCGGCGCCGCCACCGTGCCGCCTGCGCCCTGGCGCGCGGGGAGCTTGACGATCAATGGCACGTGGATCGACTCGCGGTAGAGCAGGATGCCGTGCTCGTCCTCGCCGTGATCGCCCAGTCCCTCGCCGTGGTCCGAGACGAGCACGATCAGCGCCTTGTCGTAGATCCCCAGGCGCTCGAGCTGCGCGATCAGCTCACCGACGACGGCATCGGCCTCGGCGATCTCGCCATCGTAGGCCAGGGGGTAGCGCGAGGCGAACGGCTCCGGCGGCTGGTAGGGCGTGTGCGGGTCGTAGAGGTGGAAGAAAAAGAAGAACGGCTTGGCCGCCGCACTATCGAGCCAGTCGCGGGCGAGCGCCAGGGTGGTACGGCCGGGGCGCTGCAGACCGCCGAGGCCGGTGTTGGTGCGGAACTCGATCGAGTCCTCGTAGAAGTCGAAGCCGGTCGAGATGCCGGTCTTTGCCCGCAGCACGAAGGTCGAGACGGCGCCGCCCGTCGCGTAGCCCGCCTGGTGCAGCAGCTGAGGCAGGAAGGGCAGGCTGCCGGCGAGCACGCGCTCGCGGTCGACCAGGTAGCCGGTGTTGTCGCGCACCCCGTGAACGGCCGGCAGCAGGCCGGAGAGCATCGAGGTGTGGGACGGCAGGGTGAGCGGCGTGTGGCTGAAGGCCTGCTCGTAGAGAATGCCGTCGCGGCGCAGCCGGTCGATCGCTGGCGTCTCGATCTTCTGGTAGCCGTAGGCCGGCAGATGGTCGGCGCGTAGGGTGTCGATCGAGATCAAGACCACCGGCGTCCCGGCCGGCGCCCGATAGTCGCTGGTGGGCGCCTTGCCCCCACCGCAGCCGGCGAGGGCCAACGCCGCGCCCAGGGCCCACAAGGCTCGCTTGCTCATCGTCCGTCCTTCGTCATGCCGCTCAAGGCCTGCCGCGCCTCAGCGATGTCGGGGCCAAAGCGGGCCGGCGGTGCCGTCGCCACGAAGCGCTCGAGCGCCGGTCGTGCGAGGTCTGCGCGGCCCAGCTGCAGGGCCTTGAATCCCAGGTTGTAGAGAGCGTCGTAGAGCTTCGGGTCGAGCTCCACGGCACGCTGCCAGGCGGCCAGCGCCTGGCTTGCCTCGCCGAGCTGAAACCGCGCCACACCGAGGTTGTTCCAGGCGAGGGGGAGGTCGGCGTTCAGGGCGAGCGCCTTCTCGGCCTGATCGCGGGCCTCGGCCCAGCGGCCCTGGCGCAAGGCGACGAGGGCCAGCGTCTCGAAGGCCTTCGGGTTGTCGGCGTCCTTGGCAAGCAAGTCCTGGAGGGCGCGCCGGGCCTCGTCCTGGCGCCCGGCCTCCGACAGCAACAGCCCGCGCGCCGCCTGCGCCTCGCGGTCGCCCTGGCGGGCGAGGGGATCGATCACCGCCAGTCCCTCGGCCGCCCGCCCCAGCTCGGCGAGCGAGAGGGCGAGCTGGCGCAGCAGGCTGTCGCTCGCCAGGCCCTTGGCCCGTGCCCCTTCCATCACCGTGACGGCGCCGGGCGTGTCGCCGGCCTCGAGCAGGGCCTGGGCGAGGAGCGAGTGGCCGATCGGCATCCCCGGCCGTTCGTTGACGATCTCCCGCCCCAGCTTGACGGCCGCCGCCGCCTGACCCCGGGAGTAGAGGTCGATCAGGTTGTGGATCTTGCCGTCGAGCTGGATCAGCGCCTTCGGGTCGTCCTCCGCTCCGTAGCTCGCCTTGATCGGCGCCGTCGAGGCGACATAACCCAGGGCCTCGAGGCGCCGGGTCGCCTCGCTCGACGCCTGCTCGCGGTTGCGGGGCGGCCAGATCGAAGCCCGCGGCACGGCGGCGAGCATGCGCTCGGCAAGGGCCTTCTCGGCGCTGTAGAGGTTGGTCGTCTCGCCGGCGTCCCGCGCCAGGTCGTAGAGCTCGGCGAGGGGCAACGAGATCGCCTTCTTGCCGTCGCGGATCAGCCCCGAAAGCGGCGCCCAGCCACGGTTGAGCGCCGCCGACAGGGACTCGAAGTAGGCATCCGCGGCCGAGCCGCTGGGGGCCGCGGCGAGGAGAGAGCGGCCGGGGTAGGGGCCGAAGCGCGCCGCCGGCATCTTCACCCCGGTGGCGGCGAGGACGGTCGGCAGGATGTCCACGTGGCGGGCCGAGCGCGGGTCGCTCCCCGGGCTCACCCCAGCTCCCCAGACGACGAGGGGGACGTGCAGCGTCGGCTCGTAGGCGAAGAGACCGTGGGTGAGCTCGCCATGCTCGCCCAGCGCCTCGCCGTGATCACCGGTGACGATCACCAGCGCCGGTGCCTCGCGCCCGGCGAGAAACGGCTCGAGGAGCGGCGTGAGAAAGGAGTCGGTCGCCGCCACCTCCCCCAAGTAGGGATCGTTCTTGAAGCGGCTGGCAAAGGGTTCCGGCGGCGCGTAGGGAGCATGCGGATCGAAGAGGTGGACCCAGAGGAAACGGCGCTCCCCGCGGTGGGCCTGCCACCACTCCCGGGCGGGCGCCACCACCTGGTCGCCCCGCCGCTCGGCGAGCACGAACTCGGTGGGGCGCGAGCCGCGGGGGAAACGGTCGTCGTAGGTCTCGAAGCCCTGACCGAGCCCGAACTCGGCTGACAGCGGGTAGGCGGCGACGAACGCCGCCGTGCGGTAGCCAGCTGCCCGCAACAGGCTGGCGAGGGTCGGCACGTCTGGCGCCAGCCGGAAGCCGCTGTTCTCGCGCACGCCGTGCTGGAAGGGGTAGAGGCCGGTCAGGATGTTGGTGTGCGACGGCAGGGTGATGACGTTGTGCGCGTGAGCGAAGGGGAAGACCTTGCCGGCCCGCGCCAGGCGGTCGAGGGTGGGCGTCGCCGCCTTGGCGTTGCCCATGAAGCCGAGGGCGTCGGCGCGCAGCGTGTCGATGGTAACGAGGAGGACGTCCGGCGCCGTTTTCGGCTGCCCCCAGACGGCACCGCCGCCGCTCGAGGCGAGGAGCCCCAGGGCCGCGAGCGAGCGCAGGAGGCGTTGCGTCATCGGCTCAGTCTAGCGGAACGGCCAGCCCGTGGGCTGGCCGTTCGGGACCGCACCGGTGGTGCGCACCGCCGCTAGCGGTAACGCAGGGTCACGCCGAGGCGGAAGATCCGCGGGCTGATCCGCTCGCGGACCTGGTTGGCGCCACCGAGGTCGGTGCGGCGGTCGCGCTGCAGCACGTAGTCCTCGTTGAGCAGGTTGAAGCCGTCGATGCCCACCAGGCAGGTGACATTGCCGAAGTGAAGCTCCTTTTCGATGCGACCGTCGAGACTGATCACGTCATCGTTGCGGAACTCGTCCGTGCTGTTCGACAGCTCGACCAGCACGCGGCCGGCGCTCCCCCGCGAGGCGCGGAAGACCGGCGGCGAGGCATAGCCCTCGCGACCGGTGAGGCTCGCCGCGACGTTGAAGCCCCAGGGTCGCTCGGGCGCGACCTGGTAGAGGCCGAAGAGGCTGAACGACCACCGCGAGCCGACGAAGACGTCCGCCTTCGAGCCCCCGGAGGCCTCGTTGTAGATGTCGTCGCCACCGCTCGCCGTCAAGCCGTCACCCGTGGTGTTGGTGGGGTCGTCGTGGAAGCGCGAGTCGGGGCCGATCTTCCAGTTCCAGTCGTTCCAGGTGAAATGGCCGCGGGCCGACCAGCGGTTGCGGAGCCGCTTGGTGAAGCTCACGGTGAGCCCCAGATACTCGTGCGAGCTGTCGCCGTTGGTGGTCAACAGGCCACCGGTCGGCTCGATGCCGTCCCGCAGTCCGTAGACCGGGGCTGAACGTTGGGTGCCATCCGGCAACGTGCCGGTCACCGTGCGCACCAGCTCGAAGTCGTTGCGGTTCCAGGCCCGCACCTCGCCGGTCACCGGGTCGGTGACCAGGGTACGGCGTTCGATGACGTCGTTCGTCTGACGCCAGATCAAGGTGACGCCGGCGGCAAAGTCCGAGCTGAAGGAGTGCTCGAGGCCAAGGGTGATCTCGTCCGTCTTGGCGGGATCGAGGCCCGGATCGTTGACGCTGGCGCTGACCAACGAGGCGGGGTCGTCCGGGTTGATGTTGTAGGTGTAGCCGAAGTAGAGGCTCGGCTCTTCGGCGGGGTCGAGGATCAAGTTCTGGTTGGCGTCGGTGAAGTAGAAGTAGGCGTAGGAGTAGCCGCCGGCGGGGTTGACCGCGCTGATGCGGTTCTGCCCCAGCTGCTGCGCGTACTGCGAGAAGGAGGCGCGCGCCAGCGTGTTGCGCTTCTCGCCCAGGGCGAGCGTCGCCGACAGCCGCGGCACGATCGAGGTCCAATCGAAGCCGCCGGCGTCGTTGCCGGTGAAGCGCAGCTCGGGGATCAGGCCCTGGGCGCGCGGGTTCTCCGGGCTGACGCTCGGCAGGTTCTTGCCGTTCTGCTTGTCGTAGCGCAGGCCGGCGGAGACCGTCCAGCGGCCGACGCTCACCGTGTCCTGCAGCCAGGCCGAGTCGTACTCGGTCTTGAGCGCCAGCACGCGGTTGCGCGAGAAGCGAGCGAGGGCGAGGTCGCCGTCGAGGTAGAAGGTGTTGACGCCGTTCGGCCACACCGTCGTCGAGTCGTTCTCCTGCGTGCGGTAGCTGGCACCGAACTTCAGCTCGTGGTTCGCCGCACCGGACGAGATGAAGTAGTTGGCGTCGACGCGGGCCTGATCGATCACGCCGCGCTGCTTGAAGATGAAGCTGGTGCCGTGCAGGATGTTGTTCTCGTCGGTGAACATGTTGGCGTCGGCCGGCCCCTGCGGCGTCAGGGTGAAGTCGCCGTCGTCGCGCGAGTAAAGGCCGGTGAGGACGAAGTTGTCGCCGAAGAGGTGCGTCGCCTCGACCTTGTAGATGTCGGAAGGCGTCGTTTGATCATGCGTCGCCTCGGCCAGCGGGTTGCCGAGGAAGGGGAAGACGCGGCCGTACTTCAGCTTGTCGTTCGTCCAGTAATGCAGAACGCCGGAGGTGGCCTCGTCGAGCTGGAAGTTGAGCTTGGTGTTGAGGTCCTCGAGCTTGGTGCGGTCCTTGAGGCGGCCTTCCCCGGTGGGCGACGGGATCAGATTGCGGATGTCGCTCTCGCCGTAGGAGATCCAGCCCCACAGATGGTCGCGCTTGAGCGGCCCGCCGACGTTGGCGCCGTACTCCAGCACCGAATCGATCTTGTTGCCATTGGCGACTTTGGGCTCCGATTGCAGGTTGCCGTCGGTGCGCAGGTAGCGGCCCTCGGCCTTCCAGTCGTTGGTGCCGCGCTTGGTCACCTGGTTGACGGTCACCCCGGCGGTCGCCACCGTGACGTCGGCTGAGGAGACCGTGAACTGCACCTCCTCGAAAGCACCGAAGTCGAAGTAGGTCGCCGAGCCGCCGACGGCTGCCATGTCGGTCAGGATCACGCCGTCGACCGAGAAGGTGTTCTCGCTGCCGGCCGCACCCGGGCCGAGGAAGCCGGACTGCTGGCCGCTCTCGTTGCCACCGACGTTGATGCGGTCCACCTGCACGCCGGGGGCGAGCGCCAGCAGCGACCACGGGTCGCGGGCCGTGGGCACGCTGTCGAGGTCCACCGCCGGCACCGAGGCGCCGCGATTAGTCTGCCGCTCGTCGAGGAGCGGGCTCTCCCCGGTCACCGTGATCACCTCGCTCAGCTTGGCGTTGAGGGTGATCTGGAGGTTCTTCTTGCCACCCAGCTCGATGGCGATCTGCGGGTACTCGACCGTCGCATAGCCGTCGAGCTCGCCGCGCACCGTGTACTGGCCGGGCGACAGTCCGACGAAGCGGAAGCTTCCCTTCTCGTCCGTGGTCTGCACCCGCGGCGCTCCCACCCCGGTGATGGTCACCGTCACCCCCGGCAAGGCCTGGCCGGTCTCATCCACCACGTTGCCGTACAGGTCTCCGTACTGCAGCTGGGCCGCGGCCGGCAAGAACGCCAGACCGCAGAGCAGCAGCGAGAGAGCCAACGTCCGAAGCCAGAAGCCACCACGTCTCATCACGACCTCCTTTCCCGCGCCAGCGTTCTGCCGGCCGGGAGAGCAAGGGCAGTGCCATCGGCAGGCGCCCCCATTAGATTCAGAAAACTGGCGCGATCTTAGCTCATCCGACGCACCTTCCAGCGCTCCCGAGGCACGTCGCAGCGCGCCCCCAAGGAGGAGTGGATACGGTTCACTGGATGGCGATTCAAATGGCTGGAGCAGACGGCGCGCTCAGGGGCGCGGTGCCACCGGCGGCACCCGCCGCCGGGCCTCGTCAACCCTCCCGCGGTACCACTCGCGCGGCTTGACGAGGACGAGGTCGCGGTCGTCCCCCTCGAAAGCGACCCCGAGGGCGAGCCGGCCGTACTCGGCGAGGAGGGCACCATGGCGCTCGCCCCCCGCCACCACCAGGCGGATCGCGAGGCTGAGCTTGCCCCCCGTCGCCTCGAGGTGGCGGACCTCGAGGCGATCCGGCGCCAGGGCCAGGCCGGCCGTCGCCTCGACGCCTGCCACCCCGAGCCGCGCCGCAAGCCAGTCGGGCAGCGGGTGGCGGGCAGCGAGCACGGCGACGAGCGGGACGGCGTCGCGGAGCCGCGCCGCCACCTCGACGTCGAGGAGCGGCGAGCCCTGGGGCTTGACCGTGCCGCTCGTGACCTTCACCTCGCCCCACCATCCGGGAGGGCTCGCGGCCTCGGCCGGCAAGGCGAGCTGCCCCACGGTGACCGTGCTGCCGGCGAGCTCGAAGCGCCGGTTCGCCAGGTCACGGCTGCGCAGCCGTGCCGCCACCCGCAGGTTGCCCTTGATCTCGAGAGCGGAGACGGCGAGGCGCACCGCCGGCGCCACGAGGTCGATGGTGGCTTCGCCGCTGCCGTCGAGCTCGCTGTGGAAGCGCGAGGCGACCTCGGCCGACGAGCCGCCGAGGACGATGCCCAGGCGTTCCGGTAAATAGCGCTGGTAGACGGCGAGCGAGGGCACCCGTCCCGACGGCAGCGCGAGGTCGACGGCAAGGGGGCCCAGGGTGCCGTCGAGGGCGACCTTCGGGGCCCGCGCCAGGAGCGTCAATCCCTCGCCTTCGAGGTAAGGCGTGGCCTCGCCGGCGCGATGGACGGCGAAGTGGGGGATCTCGGCGCTCAGCACCTGCGCGGGCCCGGGCTCTGCCACCTGCCAGCGGAGGGCCCCAAGGCCGCGAGCCCGGTAGCCGAAGGCCTCCACCGCCAGCTCCCGCGGCGGTAGCTCGCAGCTGCTGCCGGCGGCCAGCCGCCCGCGCGCCAGGCGGAGGTCGAGCCGAAAGGGCCCGTCGCCACCGGCGAGGCCCAACCAGTCGAGAGAGCGGAGGAAGGGCTCGACGAAGGAGAGATCGGCGAGCCGACCGGCGAGGCGGACGGTGCCGCTGGCGTGCGGCAGGACCTGCCACGAACGCTCGTCGCGGTAGCGCCAGGGCGCGATGGCGGCGGTCGCGCTTCCGGCGACCTCGCTCGCCACCGCACGCTCGCCGAGGCTGATCGTGGCGGCCGTCAGCTCGGCCCGGGCGGCGCGCACCTCGGCGACCGGTCCGCGCCAGGTGCGGCGGACCCCGAGGCCCCCGGCCAGCGCCAGCTCGCCCTGGAGCCGGTACTGATCGATCCACAGCTCGCGGACCTGCTGCGCCCGCAGCCAGCCGATCTCGAACGACCAGCGCTGGGGCGCCGGCGGGCGCGCGGCCGGTGGTTGCTGGGGAAAGGCCGGCAGGCTCGGTAGCGCCGTTGCCAGCTCGACCGGCAGGAGCGGGTTCGACCGCCGGCGCACCCGGGCCTCGCCACCGGCCACCCAGACCAACGGCAACGAGAGGCGCCGCCCGAGGAGCGAAAAGGGGTCGAGCCAGCCGCGCGCGGCGTCGGCTCGCAGCCACCACTCGACGCCCGCCGGGCCGCCTTCGCCCGCTGGACCTCCTTCGCCCTCCGGGCCAGCTGCGCCTGCCGGGCCAGCTGCGCCTGCCGGCTCGGCCGGCGCCGTGCTACCCCGCAGCTCGAGGCCCCGCGCCACCAGGTAGCCGGGAAAGGGGCTGTGGACCTCCTCGAACTGGAGCTGAACGCGCCGCCCGGGGCGGGCACAAAGGCGAGCGAAGGCGGCGGAGCGCAAGAAGACCTCGGCCGCCGACACGTAGGCGACCTCGCCGGCGACGAGGATCGAGACGGCCCAGGCCAGGCGGCGCAGGGCCCTGCGGCGGCGACGCGGTTGCACGCGCGGCGATCCTAGCGCGTGCTATCCTCGCCAGCGCAACTCACTCGCTCACTGGCTATTTCCGTGCTCACGAGCGGTCCGCGACCCGCGCCGACGCTGGCGCCGAGACGGCTCGCGATCGACCCGGAACGCAGCTGAAGGGAGGACGGCGCGATGGGACTCGGCAGGCGCGGCTCGACGGTCCGCTGGACTCTGCTGGGCCTCGCCCTGGCCGGGGCGGCGCCCCTGTGGGCGCAGGGCTCGGACCCCTGCCAGCCGCCCAGCGGCGACACCGGCTTCGCGGAGGTCGAGGCCAACATCTATGCCGGCACCTTCAACCGCGTGCTGCCTTTCGACGTCCCGCTGCGCATCTGCACGCCGGTGCCGAGCGGCACCAAGGGGATGGCGGTACGGCTGGCGAGCGGTACGGCCCCGCTGGTCGTCGACGAAAGGAGCTGCGCCCTCCCGGGTGCCGCGAGCCCCTGGAGCGGCACCTACGAGGGACGGGTCGATACCCAGAGCGCCAGTGAGCCCACGGCGCGGGTGGTGGTGCCCCGCCTCGAGGCGCAGCGCTTCTATGCCTTCTGCTTCCTGCTGCATCGGCCGGTGACCGCGGAGGAAGCCACCGCGCTGCGCCCGCAGGTCGAGGACATCCTACGCCGCGAGCTGGCGAGCTTCTCCTCGGGCGACGTCACCGCCGCCGACCTCGAGGCGCACCGCGCCGCGGTGGTCGGTGCGCTCGCCGAGCGCTTGCTCGCGGTGACCAAGGCCGAGGCTGTCGAGAGCGGCCTCGACGAGCTCTACCGCACGAGCCTGGCGCCCCAGCTGCGCGCCCGGCTCATCCAAACCGGTGCCTTCGCCAACGCCCCTGGTCCGCCGCCGGCGACCCTCGCGAACCTCCAAGACGGCCTCAGCCAGGCGCTCGGCGCCATCCGCGGCAGCGCTCCCCTCGCGCGTCTGCTCGCGCTCCTCGCCAGCGAGGCTCAGAGCAACAGCGTCCTCGCCGACCTGCTGAGCCGCGTCTACGGCGACGCCACGGCCGTGGTGCAGTGGAACGACAGCGAAGCGCAGGCGGCCGCGACGGGGCAGGCCCCGGACGCACCGGCCGGCAGCCCGACGCTCGCCAGCACCACCGATGCGGCGGCCGCGGCGGCAGCGGCCAGCCGCCTCAACGCCACCAACCAGGCCCTCGCCGACCTCGAGTCACTGATCCAGAAGATGACCGGCCCCACCGGCCCGCCAGCGGTCGCCGCCGGCCTCTCTGCCGACGACAAGGCCGCCCTCGCCGCCCTCGTCGCGCCGGGAGGCGCCGTCGCCCGCGCCTCGGACCTGAGCTTCGCCCTCGCCGGCCAGGCTGACAACCTGGCCCGCAACCTGGCCGCCAGCGAGAAGGCCGTGGCCGACCTCGCCGCCGGCCTCGAGCTGGCGCTGCAGAGCGTCTTCGTCGCCGACGGCTCGACGACGGGCAACTTCGACACCATGGCGAACGTCTACATCAGCGCTGATGCCGGGCTGCTGTGGGGGCCGGAGATCGACGAGGTGGTGCCCTACGTGGGCACCAACATCTACACCACGCCGGTCAACAAGGACGCCCCCCTGCGCACCCTGGGGACCTTTCGCCAGACCTTCCGCAAGCGCTTCGCCTTCACCGTGGGCCTCACCGCCAGCAGCATCGCTGACAACGGCGGCACGGCCTCGGGAGCGACCCGCGACGACCTCTTCGGCAACCAGTCGCTCCTCCTCGGCGCCGGGCTGCGGATCACCGACATGGTGCGCGTCGGGGTCGGCGGCCTGATCTTCAAGCAGAAGGACCCCAACCCGCTGATCGACGACGAGACGACGGGCCGCACCTACTACCTGACGTTCTCCTTCGATCTCGACGTGGCGAGCGCCTTCAAGGGTGGCCTCGGTGCCGTGCTGGTGCCGGGCGGCGCCCGCTGAGCCCTCGGGAGCAAGCGACCATGGCGATCCAGATCCGCGTCAACCTCCAGGCCTCGCCCAACCCGACGTCGCTGCCCAGGCGGGTGGAGTTCACGCAGACGCTGCGTAGCAACCGCGACGGCGAGCCAATCACCGTCACCTACAGCCTCGATCCCGCTCACGACGTGTGGTTCCAGGACTCGGACGGCAATCCCGCCAAGTCGGTGCAACGCACCGAGACGGTCGGCAAAGCCGATCAGGTGTGCGTCGACCGCATCACTCTGCAACGCGGGGCCGGCGCGGGGCCGGCCGCGGGAGTGCAGGTGAACCAGACGATCACCGACTCCGCGGGGATCACCCTCGGTGACTTGGTGACGCTCCAGCTGACGGGCTGAGGTGCCGGTAATGACCCGCAGCCGCTCCGCGTCGACTCTCCGGCTCGCCGGCACGGTTGTCGGCTTTCTCCTGCTGAGCGCCAACCAGTGCTACAAGAGCTCGAGCTACGGACCCACCTCCCCCGAGGTGCGCCTCGCCCTCACCCTGCGCACGGCTGACGGCAGCACCTCGCTGCCCGCCGACGGGATCAGCCGCCTCACTCTGGTGGCCCAGATCTCGGCCGACGCCTCCCCGACCCGCCGCACGGTCGTCTTCGCGACGAGCGCCGGTACGCTGGTGGGCGGCACGGACGGCGGCGGCGGTAGCCGCAAGGTGGAGGCGGACGGCACCGGCTCGGCGACGATCGAGCTCGTGAGCTCGCAGCAGGTCGAGGCGGCGCAGGTGAGCGCCAGCGTCGACGGCGTGCCCGGGCTGCTGCAGCGGCTGACCATCGCTTTCGTGGCCGCCGACCCCAACACCACCGTCCGTTTCGTGGCGGCGCCGGCGAGCGCCCCGGCCGACGGGGCCACCGTCAGCACCTTCACGGTCGAGGTCTCGGCGGCCCTGCCGAGCGGCACGCAGGTGAGCTTCGCCGCGACGCTCGGCGCCTTCGCCCCCGAGGGCAGCTCACCGGTCAACCGCCCGGTCGACGGCTCGCGGCGAGCGAGCGCCGACCTCGTCAGCCCGACCACGCTGGGCACGGCCCGCGTCCTCGCCACCGCCAACAATGTCACCCGCGAGGTCAGCCTGCGCTTCGACCGTGCCTACCCGCAGCGCGTCACCGTCTCGACCCAGGGGAAGTTCCAGGTCAAGGCGGACAACCTCGACACGGCGACGGTGACGGCCACCTTCCTGCGCGACATCGGCCTCACCACCGAGGGCACGGTGGCGACCTTCCGCGCCACCGACGCGAACGGCCAAACGCTGGGGTTCTTCCGCGACGTGGGTACCGTCGCGGCGGTCGGCAACGGCCGCCAGGCGACCGCCACCTTCCTCGCCGGCAGCACGGCCTACCGTGGCACGGCGACGATCACTGTGGGCGTGGAGGGAAGCGGCGTGACGGGGACGACCGAGATCGAGATCGTCGATCCCTGATCGCCCCCTCTCTCTTCTGCAGCGGCAGGACCCTTCCCCGGCCGAACGATGACCGCCGGCCGGACTGTCCGGGCCCAGGAGCACCCGGGTGGGCCGGAAGACCCACCCCGCCGAGTGCCGGGGCAGAGGTCAGAGCTTGAGGACCAGCTTCGACATGTCGTGCTGGTTGCCGTCGGGGTCGGTGCCGTAGCCCGGCACCAGGTACTCGATGAAACCGAGGTCCTTGAGGGTCTTGACGGCGTCGGCCTCGGCGTCCGAGATCAGCATGCAAGTGAGGTGGCGCAACCCCTGCTCGCGGGCGATGGCGACGAAGGTGTTGACCAGCGCCGTGCCCAGACCCTGGCCGCGGTAGGCCGGGTCGAGCAGCCACTTGATCCGCCCCACCAGCCGCAGCGGTCCGCGCTCGCGGCGATGCAGGGTGGCGTCGGCGACGATCTTCTGACCGTCGAAGGCGAGCAGCGGCAGCACCTTGCCGTAGTCGAGGTTGCTGCCCCAGCTCTGCACCTGGGCACGCGAGGCGATGTTGTCCCAGGCAAAGCGGCGAACGTCCACCGGCAGGCTCAAGAAGAACTCGTGAAGGCCCTCGACGTCGCGCTCGGCGAAGGGGCGCACGAGCAGGCGCTTGCCGTCCCGCAGCACGGCTTCCATCGGAAATCGATTCGGCATGAAGACTCCCTTGCAGATCGCGGCCGGGCCGCGGATCGCGGTCGATTCGGAACTGACGACGGATTGGTTCGCCGCCAGAGCTTTCGCAGGGTAGACCCGGTCGGCGCCTGGAAATGCTAACACGGGCTCGAAGCCCGGCGTCGCCACCCGGCTGGTTGTCGGCACCTACCTTGGTACCAACCCGCTGTTCCAAACCCTCGTGAAGAGGAAGGAGGACTTGATGCGCGTGGTGCGATGGATCGTCGCTCTTGCCCTGCTGTGCGCCAGCCCAACGCTGGCGGTGACTGGCGTGGCCTTCGTGCACGGCACCGGCCAGCAGACGGACGCTCTCAACGACTACTGGCAGGCCGGCTTCGTCAACTCGGTGCGCCAGGGGCTGCCGAACACCTCGAAGTACCTGGTGGTCAACTGTGACTTCACGCAGTACATGTGGACCTCCGGGGCCGCCGGCTGCCTCGCCACCCAGCTGACCAACTTCATCAACGGGCAGGGGATCACTGATCTCGTGGTGATCACCCACTCGAACGGCGGCAACGTCATGCGGTGGATCCTCTCGAACCCCACCTGGGACAGCCGCTACCCCAACATCATCAGCAAGATCCGCTGGGTGAACGCGCTCGCGCCGTCGAGCCTCGGCACGCCGCTCGCCGACGCCGTGGTCTCCGGCACCGTCTTCGAGCAGGCCGTGGGCTGGCTCCTCGGCTACGCCAACGACGCCGTGCGCATGCAGCAGACCAGCTGGATGGCCTCCTACAACGCCAGCTGGCTGCTCGGTACCGCCGGCCGCCCTGCCCTGCCCAAGGGCTTCTGGGACGTCGTCGGCACGGACGTCGACAGCTCGCCGTTCGACCCCGATTCCTACTGCGGCGGCTACACCCTCAACGTCGGTCTCGAGGTCACCCAGGCCTGGCTCGCCAGCTGCTCCGACGGCTTCCTCAACTGCACCTCGCAGGCCGGCGCCGGCCAGGTGTGGTTCTACGACACCTCGGTGACCGCGGGCTCCGAGCCCCTTTCCCACAACCAGAGCCGCCGCCAGTGCTTCGGGCTCGACGTCATCCTGCGCAACGACCTGTGAGGCTGGAGGCCGCCATGAACCGACAGAACCGCAACCTCGCCCTCGTCACCGTCCTCTGTGCCGCGACCGCCGTACCCGCGGTGGCCGCTCCCACCGCTCGCCTGCTGCCGGCCCGTCCGGGCGACCTCGTGCCCAGCGCCGTGGTGGCTGCCCCGGCGCAGCGGGGGCTCGCGACCAGCGAAGACGCTCCCGTGCAGTTCAGCTGGCCCCTTGCCGCCGAGGCCGACCTGGCGCCTCGCCAAGCCGCCTTCCAGGCCGAGAGCCGCGAGCACTGGCTGCGCTTCACCGGCGCCGAGCTCGCCCGCGGCGTGCCGGTGGCCACCACCGCCCCAGGGGCGCTCGTGCGCCTCAACCCTGCGGCGGCCAACACTGCCGCCGCGAAGATCGAGCCCGCCAGCCTCCGCCTGCGCGACGCCGCCGGCAGCGAGCACGGCGTGGCCGCCTTTGACCAGATCGCCACCGCCGAGCAGCTCGCCGCCGCCGGAGCGAGCTTCCCCGCCGGCACCCTGGCCCTGCGCCTGCGACCCGAGGTGGGCGCCGGCCGCCTGACGCTGACCTGGGCAGCCGGCAGCCAGGATCCCGCAGGCGTCTACGTCCTCCACGTCTTCGACCGGGAGAGCCCGGCCGCTCTCACCCTGGCGGCCGACCGGCCCGCCTACCTCGACGGTGAGGCCCTCACCGTCCACCTCGCTCTCCAGGCCGGTGCCGAGCGCCTGGCCGTCGCCGAGGCGAGCGCCTTCGTGACCTCGCCAGCGGGCCGCGCCTGGCCCCTCGCCGTCAGCGCCGACGGCAAGGGCGGCCTCGTCGGGCGTCTCACCATCGACGCCCGCGAGCCCTTCGCACCCGGCCTCTGGGAGGTCGAGGTACAGGCGAGCGGCAGCCTCGGGGGCCTGCCCGTGCTGCGCAACGCCCGCACCGCCTTCGCCGCCACCCTGCCCACCGCCCGCCTGAGCGGCGCGGCCCAGGCGGTGGCCGACGACGCCGCCAAGAGCGGCGTCGCCGTGCGCTTCGGGGTCGAGGTGGCGAGCGCCGGCCGCTACGAGGTGCGCGGCGTGCTCTACGGCACCGATCCCAGCGGCAACCTGCGGCCGATGGCCGCGGCGGCGAGCGCGAGCCGTCTCGAGGCCGGCGCCGCCACCCTCGAGCTGCGCTTCGAGGCCTCGGCCCTTGCCGGCGGCGCCCTCCAGGCGCCCTTCGAGGTCCGCCAGCTCGAGCTGCGCGACCAGGGCCGCCTGGCCCTCCTCGAGCAGCGCGCCCGCGGCGCCGTCGTCAAGCCGTAGAGCTCACAGTGTTGGGGGGGGGGCACAGCAGGCCCCGCGATCCGAGAGGGTCGCGGGGCCTGACTGTGTTGGCGCTTACGGGGTTGGTGCCGCTGCCATGCAGACGGCGTAGGCGATGACTGGCCCGGCATCCACCTCACCGGGCAGCTCGATCGTCCAGTACCACGTGGACCCGTCGGTCTCCGGGTAGCTGCCGACGGTGAAACGCTCGATGCCGAAGGGGTCCCAGCGGAAGCCGCCGCCGGTCGCCACCTCGCCAGCTTCGCAGGCCACACGGCAGACGTCGGTCAGCCCGATGCTGGCGCCCGGGGGGGCGTCGAAGCTGCACTCGTTGGTGCGGATGACCGCCGTCAGCGCCGCGCCGGCGCCGGGAGGGCCCTGCGGACCGGTGGGGCCGGGGGGGCCTGCGGGGCCGGTGGGACCCGCGGGGCCCGGAGCGCCGTCAGCACCGGGAGGTCCAACGGGGCCGGCCGGACCGATCGGGCCCTGAGCACCTGTGGCACCCGTGGCACCCTGCGGACCGGTTACACCCTGCGGGCCGGTGGCACCTTGCGGACCCGTCGGGCCCTGGGGACCGACGTCACCCTGGAGGCCCTGCGGACCGGCGGGGCCGGTGGCACCCTGCGGGCCGACCGGGCCACTCGGACCCTGCGGGCCCTGGGGCCCCATCGGACCGACATCACCCTGCGGACCCGCGGGACCGGCGGGGCCCACGTCACCCTGAGGGCCCTGCGGGCCCGGGAAGCCCATGGGACCCATCGGGCCCTCATCACCCTGCACGCCCTGTGGACCAACGGGACCAACCGGACCTGCGGGGCCGACATCACCTTGCGCACCCTGCGGACCGGCCGGGCCGCTCGGACCCTGCGGACCCTGGGGCCCCATCGGACCGACATCACCCTGCGGACCCGCGGGACCGGCGGGGCCCACGTCACCCTGAGGGCCCTGCGGGCCCGGGAAGCCCATGGGACCCATCGGGCCCTCATCACCCTGCACGCCCTGTGGACCAACGGGACCAACCGGACCCGCGGGGCCGGCATCACCCTGCGCGCCCTGCGGACCAGCCGAGCCAGCGGGGCCGATAGGACCGACATCGCCCTGTGGACCCTGCGGTCCTGCAGGACCAACCGGACCGGCGGGACCGGCGGGACCGGCATCACCTTGCACGCCCTGCGGGCCAGCCGGACCAGCGGGGCCGGCTGGACCAGTCGGGCCCTGGGGGCCAGGAGGGCCCTGCGGACCGACGGCGCCGCCGCCACCGCCGAGGGAGAGGTCGAGCGCGTACTGCTGGGTGGTGGCCGGGCCGGAAATCACGAAGAGGACGTAGGTGCCCGGAGCGGTCGTGGAGAGCGCCGCGTGGATCTGGGTCGCGGTGGCGCTCAACACCGTCTGCTGGACGTAGTTGCCCGCGGCATCACCGAGGAGCACCGTGGGCGAGGTGCCGAAGTTCGCACCGTCGATGACGATCGTCGCACCGGTGGTGTCGGCGAAGGCCCGGGTAACGATGAGCTGGGGTGGAGGGTTGCCGCCGCGATCGCCGAAGCCTGGCTGGCTGGCGAAGAGGGGGATCAGCAACCCCAAGGCGAGGTGGCGAAAGGTCCTTCTCTGCATGGGATCTCCTCAAGAGTGCTCGAGGACGGGTTGGGCGGCGCCGCGAGTCGCTCCAAGACCTCGCCCCTTTCGAGGCCCGAGGGCCCTCGGGGCGCCCTCCCTCGCGGCGAACCGCGCGTCCTGAGCAGAACGAAGCGCAGTCTAATCCTTTTTCATGAGTAGATCTATCCAGCATTCAAAATAGATCCATCTGCAAATCTCCTCCCCCGCACTCTCTGGAGGCCCGTCAAGCGAGTGTCACAGCAGACCGCTTGACATTCGGAACATCCGTCGGTAACTTAACGACGTTAAGTAACGGAGGGTCGTTATGGGAGTCAGAGAGCGCCGGGAGCGGGAACGGCAAGAGCTGCGGCAGAAGATCCTCGCCGCCGCCCGCGAGCTCTTCGCCGAGCTGGGCTACGAGGCGGTCACGATGCGCAAAATCGCCCAGCGCATCGAGTACTCTCCCACCGCCATCTACTTCCACTTCAAGGACAAGCTGGCCGTCTTCCGGGAGCTCTGCGAGAGCGACTTCCGGGACCTGGCGCAGGGCTTCCTCGCCATCGGCGAGATCGCCGATCCCGTCGAGCGGCTGCGCGCCATCGGCCTGGCCTACGGCCGCTTCGCCTTCGAGCACCCGCACCACTACCGGCTGATGTTCATGACCAGGCACCCCCAGGGCGCGGACGACGACACCGAGATCGAAAAGGGCAACCCGGACCAGGACGCCTACGCCTTCCTGCGCGCCACCGTCAGCCAGGCGATCGAGGCGGGGCTACTGCGCCCGGAGCTCAAGGACGCCGATCTGCTGGCCCAGGTGCTCTGGGGCACCGTCCACGGCATCGTCTCCCTCCATCTCACCAAGGGGGAGGACGACTGGTTCGAATGGCGACCGGCCGAAGAGACGATCGTCACTGCCCTCGAGTCTCTGCGCCGCGGTACCGCGCGCGAGGAGGGCTGACGATGGTCGACCTGGCGACCAAGAACCTGCTGCACGACAAGCTGCGCTTCCTGATCACCGTTTCCGGCGTGGCCTTCGCCGTGACCCTGGTGTTCGTCCAGGTGGGGCTCTTCCTCGGCCTGCTCGACAACGCCTCGGTGACCATCGAGCACTTGAACGCCGACCTCTGGGTGACCTCGCGTAACACCCCCAACGTCGACTTCGCCCACACCTTCCCCGCCACCTATGTGCAGCGCGTGCGCTCGGTGCCCGGCGTCGAACGGGCGGACAACCTGATCGTCTGGTTCATGACCGTGGCGCTGCCCTCCGGCGCCCAGGAAGGCACGCTGATCTACGCCCTCGAGGACTTCGGCGCCTGGGGCCTGCCCTGGTCGGTCGCTGAGGGCAGCCTCGAAGACCTGCGGCGCGGTAAATACCTCTTCGTCGACGACTCGGCCACCCGCCGCTGGGGCACGTTCGCTCCCGGCGACTACCGCGAGGTGGGCCACCAGAGGTTGAAGGTCATCGGCCGCACCCGCGAGGCGCGTTCGTTCACCACGACGCCGATCTCCTTCGTCGACCTCGACCTCGCCCGTGAGCTCAACCCGCAGGAGCTCAGCGGCCAGACGACCTACGTGCTGGTCAAGCTGGCGCCCGGCGCCGACCTCGAGACGGTGCGCGCCGAGCTCGCCCGCCGCCTGCCCTACAACGACGTCCACACCCGCGCCGAATGGGCGGGGCGCTCGCGGCGCTACTGGGTGGAGAGCACCGGCATCGGTCTCAACATGGTGTTGACGGTCTTCCTCGGTTGCCTGGTGGGCGTGGTGGTGGTGGCGCAGACCCTCTACACCTCGACCATGGAGCACATCAAGGAGTTCGGCACCGTCAAGGCGATCGGCGGCAGCAACCGGACGATCTACCGCCTGCTCGGCAAGCAAGCGACGATCGCCGCCCTCGCCGGCTTTCTCGCCGGCAGCGGTATGGCGGCCGGTCTCGGTCCGCTGATGGCGAAGATCGACCTCAAGCTGATCATCCCGGCCGAGCTCTCGCTGATCGTCTTCGCTGGCACCCTGGTGCTCTGCCTGGCCGCCGCCACCATCTCGTTCCGCAAGGTCGCCGCGATCGACCCGGCGCTGGTCTTCCGCGCCTAGCGAGCTCATCGCCACACCACTCAGGAGGGCACCATGCCCGCGCTCGTCGCCAACGACATCGAGATGACCTACCAGGAAGGCCGCCACACGGTGCCGGTGCTGCACGGCGTGTCGCTCGCCTTGGCCGCCGGCGAGGTGGTGGCCCTCGAAGGTCCGTCCGGCTCCGGCAAGACGACGTTGCTGTCGATCCTCGGCTGCATCCTCACCCCGACCGGCGGCGAGCTCGAGATCGCCGGCGAGGCGGTGGACCCCAAGCGCCCCGAGAAGCTGCCGGGGATCCGCCGGCGCGCGATCGGCTTCGTCTTCCAGCAGTTCAACCTCTTCCCGGCCTTGACCGCCCACGAGAACGTCGAATACGCCTTGAACGTCAAGGGCGTGGGAGGCCGCCGGGCGCGCAGCGAAGCCGAGCGCGTGCTCACCGCCGTGGGGCTCGCCGAACGTGCCCGCTTCCTGCCCCGGGACCTCTCGGGGGGGCAGAAGCAGCGGGTGGCGATCGCCCGCGCCCTCGCCGGCGGGCCGCCCATCCTGCTCGCCGACGAGCCCACCGCCAACCTCGACTCGGCGAGCGGTGAGCAGGTGCTGGACCTCTTCGCCGGCCTCGCCCGCGAGGAGGAGCGGGCCCTGTTGATCGTCACCCACGACCCCAAGGTCCGCCGCATCGCCGATCGCGTGTTGACCATCCGCGACGGCCGGCTGGTGGCCTGAGCGTTCCCAGCGCGACGAACCCTCGAGAACCGCAACCAGGAGCTGGAGCCCACCATGCGCGAACAGATCACGGACCTCGCCCGCCGCCTCTTCTTCCCCGCCCTCGCCCTCGCCGTCGCCGCCCTCTTGGTCACCCAGGTACGCGGCTCCGGCCAGCGGTCCGAGCCCACCGCGGCCGCCCAGCCTGCTCCCGCAGCCGAGGGGCGGGTGAGCGCCGAAGGGCGCCTGGTGACCTACCCCGGCGCCGAGGTGACGGTCGGCACCGACCTCGCCGGCACCCTCGTGCGGGTGCTGGTCCACGAGAAGGAGCAGGTGCGCCGCGGCCAGCTGCTCGCCGAGGTGCGTGCCGACGACCTGCGCGCCGCCCTCGCCGAGGCGCAGGCGCGCAAGGTGGAGAGCGAGGCCGATCTGCGCCTCTTCGCGATCGAGGTGGAACGCGCCGAGCGGCTCCTCGCCGAGCGGGTGGGCACGCCGCAGCAGCTCGACCGCGCCCGCCGCGATCTCGAGGCCGGCCAGGCCCGCCTGGCGACCGCCGGGGCGGCCATCCGCCGCCTCGAGGCCGAGCTCGCCAAAACCCGGATCACCGCCCCGATCAGCGGCACGTTGCTCGGCCGCGAGGTCGACGCCGGCGAGACGGTGGCCGTGGGGCAGAACCTCTTCGCCCTCGCCGACCTCAGCCGCACCCGCGTCGAGGCCGAGATCGACGAGTTCGACGCCGGCCGGCTGGCCCTGGGTGACGCGGTACGGATCACCGCCGAGGGCTACGCCGGCACCTGGCAGGGCCACGTCGAGGAGATCCCCGATCAGGTGGTCGCCCGGCGCCTGCGCCCCACCGACCCCGGCCGGCCCGCCGACACCCGGGTGCTCCTCGTCAAGGTGGCCCTCGACGGCCCGACCCCGCTCAAGCTCGGCCAGCGGGTGGAGATCGAGATCGGCGGCTAGCGCGGCCCGGCTAGCGAGCGACGGCCGCGGCGGCGCGTGGCCGCCCGTCGCGCACACAGAGCCAGACGCCGGTGAGCACCAGCAGGCCGCCGGCGATGAAGGCCGGCTGCGGCACGCGGCGGAACCACAGCCATTCGAAGCCCACGGTGAGTGGCGCGTTCAGGAAGACGAAGGCCGCCGCCGTCGAGGCGGGCAGGCGCTTCACGGCCTCGAACCACAGCCAGAAGGCGAGCACCGTGCAGGCGAGCGAGAGGAAGAGGGCCGAACCCCAGCGGCCCGGCCCCCAGGCGGCCAGATGGTTCTGGAAGCGGCGGTCGAAGGCGGCGAGCGGCAGCGTCGGCAGGCTCGCCAGGCCGAGGGTGAGAAAGGTCGTGTGGAGGGGCGGGTGGCGCGCCAGGAGGGGCTTGCCGAGCACGGTGTAGAGGGCCCAGGAGCAAGGTGCAAGAGTCAGCACCAGGGCATCGGTGAGGTAGGCGGCCTCGACCTGCCGGCCGGCGCCGTGCACCACCACCACGTAGAGCCCGCCGAAAGCCACCGCCAGACTCGCCGCCTTGCGCCAGGAGAGCTTCTCCTGGCCGAGCAACGCGGTGAGGAAGAAGGTCAGGATGGGGTTGAGGGCGGTGATCAGCGAGCCGGTGCCGGCCGCCACCCGCTGGTGGCCGGCGGCGAAGGCGAGGTTGTAGCCCCAGACGTTCAGCAGGCCAAGGCTCGGGGTGAGCACGGGGTGCTCGGCGAGCAGGCGGCGGGCCGCGCGCCGCGCCTCGGGAACCAGGGCGAACCACAGCAGGCACCACAGGGCCACGGGCACGAAGCGCGCCTCGACCAGCTCCACGGGAGCGAGCCGCTCGGCGGCCGGCACGTCTTCGCCCACCAGGGCCCGCACGGCCAGAAACGAGTTCGACCAGATCAGGAAGACCAGCAGCAGGACAGCGTAGACCGGCCACAGCGAGCGCGCTGGGGGAGCAGGGCCGGCGGCGGGCATGGTCGGCGAAGCCTATCCGAAGGCCCACCCGGCCGCCGCGCGAGTGCGCCGGCGAAGGCCGCTCAGGCCCCGAGGCTCGCGAGATAGGGGTCGGCGAAGTTCGTCTGCAGCTCGACCCACAAGGGCCGGTGATCGGAGATCTGGTAGGTCCGCCACTCCTTGTACGAGGAGCCCTTGCCGGCGCGCTCCGTGGCGTAGGCGGCCTCGTCCTCGTCGCGGAAGACCGCCTTGAAGACGTCGATCACCCCGCCGTGGCCGCCGAGGCCGAAACGGCTACGGCGCTGCAGAACGGCGATCTGGTCGTACTGCTTGTTGCCGAGGGCGTTGGTCTTGGTGGCGCGAATCTCCGGCGGCACCACGAAGCCCGGCCGCTCGAGGGCCTTCATGGTGGCGTCCGTCTCGCGGTCGAAGATGTTGAAGTCGCCCAGAAGGATGACGTTGCGGGCGTAGGGGCTGTCCGGCTCGCGGGCGACCTGCTTGGCGAGGAGAGTCGCCAACTGTTCCACTTCGGCAAGCCGCTGCGGGTCGTCGGCCTGGCTCTGCCCGTAGTAGATGTGCACCGTGCAGAGGTCGAACTGGGTCCAGCCGGCCTGGAAGCTCACCAGGAAGGGGGTGCGCGCCAGCTGGCGCACGGGCGCGTCCGGCGCTGGCAGCACCACCTCGCCGGCGGTGCGCGCGAAGCGCACCGTGCGCGAATCGAAGAGAAACGCCAGCCGCTCGCCGTTGCCCTGGCGGCCATAGGTGAGGTCCGTCACCAGGTAGTCCCACCAGCGGCCCATCAGCCGCTGCACGGTCTCGAGGGCGGCGAGGTCCTCGCGCACCTCCTGGATGGCGATGAGGTCGAAATGGCTGAGGACCTCGGCGATGTAGTAGAAGGCATCGTCGAGACGCCCTCCGTACTTCTTGGAGTCGAACTCGCGGAGGTTCCAGGAGGCGAGGAGCAGGCTCGACTCCAGGCTCTTCGCGGGGAGCTCCGTCTGGAGCTGGGCCCGCAGGCGCTGCAGGCCACCGACGATGCGTGCCCGCCGCTCGGGCGATAGCTTGCGCAAACCGGCGTAATACATCGGCACCTCCTCGGGATGAACTGAGAAGAGAGGTGCTTTCGTGCACGAGATCGTTACGAGATGCCGATCGGCGCTTGGCCGCGCGGGCTAGCCGCCACCCAGCTCGCGATCGACGATCGCCTCCCAGTGCTCGGCCTCGGCGCGCGCCGCCTGGGCGTCGTTCTCGAACTCGAGGATCTTCTGCTCGGCCTGCGCCAGCCTCTCCTTCGCAGCCTTGGTCTCGCGCTGGTAGTGACGGTTCATCTGGTCGATCATCCGCTCCATCCGCTCGCGCTCCTCGGGGCTCTGCTCGGCCGAGGTGAGCTCGTTGCCAAAGCCGTCGGCGAGCTCCTCCTTGTTGACCTCGAGCTGGCGCAGCTGGTCCTCGGCCGACTGCTTGGCCTCCCGCGCCTGGCGCAGCTGCGCATCGAGCGGTGCCAGTCGAGCGCGCTTGAGCTCGACCTGTCGCATCAGGAGCTCGAGGCGCTGACCCGCCGCCTGCCGCTGGGCGAGCGCCACCAGCTGGTTCAATGCCTGGCTGATCGTGGCGAGCTCGCTCTCGACCCCGTTGACCGCTGGCGGGCTGCTCTGCGCCGCCAACGGTGCGCCACTGCTGCCCAGCACTAGCAACAGGCACCCTACCGCGAACCCGCGCAACCCCCGCACACGCTCGTTCATCGTCAGCTCCTTCCTTTCCTCCGTTGTGTGATCAAGGACCCAACCCGCGATAGGTTGTCAGAGAGGAGGATCGTGATGCCACCGTCTCGCCGCCGCCACCCACCACGAGCCCACCCCGCCCTCGGCATCTTCCTGCTCCTCGCCGTGGCATCTTGCTACCCGGCAGCGGCGGGCTCGCTCGCGGACCTCGAGGAGGCGCTCGCCGCCGGGCACTACGCCCAGGCCCTGCGTTCGGCCCGCAAACAGCTCGCGAGCCTGCCCGAAGACGTCCTCACGCACCGCCGCTCGCTGGACGACCTCGGCCTCGCCATCACCTACCTGGCCGTTGCCGAGGCGGGCACCGGCGATCTCGACGCCGCCTTCTGGCACGGCCAGGTGGCCCGCGCCCTCTTCCCGGCAGCCGCCCGCTGCGACCTGGCAGCGTTCGGTGAGGCCGGCCAGGCGCTGCGCCGGCCACCTGCCCTTCCCGCCGGCTCGCCCGCACCGCGCGAGCTCGACGAGCGCAGCCTGCGCGGCGGCATCACCCTGCCGGAGAAGCTGCGCGGAGCCGATCCGCGGTTCCCCAACGTGGCCCTCCGGGGCATGCAGGCGGAGGTCACCGTCCGCCTGCTGATCGCCACCGACGGCCACCCCGCACAGCCCAAGCTGCTGCGCCAGCGGGGCGACGCCGTGCTCCTCTTCCTCGGCCTCGAGGCGGTACGGCAGTGGACGTTCAAGCCGGCCACCGTGCAAGACCAGCCGGTGCCGGCCCTCTGGCCGCTCACCGTCTCCTTCGCCGCCTCGACGCAGTTGCCGGCCGTGCGCCTGTCGCCGGTCGCCATCCCCACCACGCCGCCGCCCTGAGTGAGCACCGGCGGGCGAGGGTATGATGGCGGACCGGCCAGCACCGCGCCCCACTCGCTCTTGGGCGCGCGACCGCAGCGCGCGGTGCCACACCCCGGAGGGCCGCGACCTTGTTCGCCATCGAAGCGCGCGATCTTGAGAAGACCTACGCCGGTGGCGTCGAGGCCGTGCGCGGCCTGTCGTTCGCGGTCGAGCCCGGTGAGGTGTTCGGTCTCCTGGGCCCCAACGGCGCCGGCAAGTCGACCACCATCCGTATCCTGACCACGCTCTCGCGGCCGACCGCGGGCACCGCCACCGTCGCCGGGTTCGACGTCCTCAGGGCCCCGTTCGAGGTGCGGCGGCGGATCGGCTACGTGGCGCAGAGCTCCGGCGTCGACGCTCTCGCCACCGGCCGCGAGAACCTCCTGCTCCAGGGCCACCTCTACCGGGTGAGTGGCCAGGCGCTCGCCGAGCGGGTGCGCGAGCTGCTGGCGATCTTCTCGCTGACCGACGCCGCCGACCGCATCGTGCGCACCTATTCGGGCGGCATGAAGCGCCGGCTCGACGTCGCCATGGGGCTGGTGCACCGCCCCGAGGTGCTCTTCCTCGACGAGCCGACCACGGGCCTCGACCCCGAGAGCCGGGCCGTGATGTGGAAGGAGGTGGCGCGCCTCGCCCGCGAGGGCTTGACCATCCTGCTCACCACCCACTACCTCGAAGAGGCCGACCAGCTGGCGCAGCGCCTGGCGATCGTCGACCGCGGCATCGTGGTGGCGAGCGGCACCCCGGACGAGCTCAAGGGCAGCCTGCGGGGCGACACCGTCTCCGTGGAGCTCGCCGACGCCCGGCAGCTCGCCGCCGGCCAGGCGCTCCTCGCCGGCCTCGACGGGGTGAGCCACGTGATGATCGACGGCCACCGCCTCTACGCTCAGGTGAGCTCCGGCGCGCGGGCCATCCCGATGCTGGTGGCGAGCCTCGAGGGGCAAGGCCTCTCGGTGGCGCAGGTTGCGCTCTCCCGCCCCTCGCTCGACGACGTCTATCTCGCCGCCACCGGCCACGCCTATCAGGCGGCCGGCAGCGAGGCTTGAGGGAGGAGAGGTTTGGGCTTCCTGCGCGACACCTGGCACCTCTTCGGCCGCCTGCTGCGAGCGACGGTGCGGATGCCCGTCTTCGTGGTCATCTCGATCGTCCAACCCATCCTCTGGGTGCTGGTCTTCGGCCGTCTGTTTCAGAAGGTGGCCACCATCCCGGGTTTCGAGGGCTCGAGCTACATGCAGTTCCTCGCCCCCGGCATCGCCATCCTCACCGCCCTGATGAGCTCGTCGTTCTCCGGCATGGGCCTGCTCGCCGACATCGACAACGGGGTGCTCGACCGCATGCTGGCGAGCCCGGTGGCGCGCGGCTCGCTGATCGCCTGCCGGCTCTTCCACGCCTCCACCCAAACGGTGGTGCAGGCGATCGTCATCTTGGCGGTCGCCATCGCCTCGGGGGCGCGGCCCAGCGGCGGCATCCTCGGCGTCCTGGTGGTGCTCCTCGCCGCCGGCCTGCTGGGCGCCGCTTTCGCCGGCTTCTCGAACGCCCTCGCCCTGCTCACCCGCCGCCAAGAGCTGGTGATCGCGGCGATGAACTTCACCACGCTGCCCCTGCTCTTCACTTCGAGCATGCTGATGTCGCACTCGCTGATGCCCGCCTGGATCCGCGCCATCGCCCGCCTCAACCCGGTCAACTGGGCGGTCACCGCGGCCCGCGACGGCTTCGAGGCGCAGCGCCTCGGCGAGATGGCCCGCGACCTCGGTCTGCTCGTCCTCTTCACGCTGCTCTGCGCCACCCTCGCCACCCGCGCCTTCCGCCGCTACCAGGCTTCGCTGTAGGAGGAGGACCGATGAACCTCGCCCGCCGACTGCCGGCTCGTGCTCTCCTCCTCGCTCTGGCCGTCTGCCTGGCGAGCCGTGGGGCGAGGGCCCAGGACCCGATCTTCGCGGATGGCTTCGAGAGCGGTAACACGCTCGCCTGGACCACCTCGGTGGGTGAGCCGCCGCTGGCGCCGGCGGAGGTCTTTCGCTTCTCCGACCTCGACCTGCGCGACCCGCACCTCTTCGTAACGATCCCCGTCTTCGGCTGCACGGACTTCACCGATCAGGACCTGCCCTTCGGCCTCGGCCCGTCGTTCAACAGCCAGCTCGCGACCCTGATCACCAGCGACGGCAACACCGATGGCTTCCTCGACCTCTCCTCGCTGCTCGAGTTCCGGCCCTTCGATGCCGCCGCGAGCGGCCTGCGGCTCGACCTCGCGAGCGGCCTGTGCGCCGCGCCCTTCCCGCCGACGAGCTGCGACCCCGACCCCACCACGGTCCCGCAGACCGCCGCCTATTCGGCGCAAGCCGCTGGCACCTGCCTCGCCCCCGTCGCCGGCACCACCTCCGGCTACACGCCAGCGGTGGGCGCGACGCCGGGGCCGTGCTTCGTCTCCGCGCCACGGCCCGTCACCCTGAGCCTCAACGGCCTGCCGCTGCCGCTGCGCGGCACTCAGCTGGCCGGCCGTCTCCTCGACAGCCCTCCCACCGCCTTCGACCAAGGCCTGATGATGGGCTTTCTGCGCGAGACGGACGCCGACGCCATCTTGCTGCCGCCGGAGGTGCCACAGGTGGGCGGCCAGCCGCTGTCGGTCCTCCTGCCCGGCGGCAGCGGCAACTGCGCCGCCGGCGACGACCGCGACACCTTCGAGGGCCAGAGCGGTTGGTGGTTCTACTTCGCCTTCACGGCCGACGCGGTGGCGTTCACGGGCAGCTAGACCACTCCGCCAGCTGCACGATCCCGCCCCGCGCCGCGGCCTTGCGGCAGTAGCGCGCATCGGCGGTGACCAGGGTGGCGCCTTCGGCGAGCGCCACGGCGTGGTAGAGGGTGTCGAAGAGGTGGTGGCCCAGCTCGTGGGCGAGCTGGGCGGCAAGGGCGAAGGTCTCCGGCGAGGTGACGACGGGGACCTCCATGGCGTCGAAGAGGCGCGCGCCGCTCGCGGCCGAATTTTCGCCGGGATCGAGCGCGCAGCGGCGGGGGCCCAATCCCTCGGCACAGTAGACTTCCTGCAATGGCCGACTCTTCCTCGACACAACCGATCGATCTCCGCGAGCTGGTGTTGGTGGGCGCCGGCCACTCCCACGTGCAGGTGCTGCGCTCCTTCGCCATGAACCCGCCCGAGCGAACGCGGGTGACCCTGATCGTCGACCTCCCCGTCGCCGTCTACTCGGGCATGGTGCCGGGGCTGGTGGCCGGCGAGTACCGGGCGCAAGACCTGGAGATCGACGCCGTGCCCCTCGCCCGCCTCGCTGGGGCGCGCGTGGTGCTGGCGCCGGCGATCGCCTTCGATCCGATCGCCAAGACGGTCACCCCCGCCGGCCGGCCGCCGATCCCCTACGACCTCGCCTCGGTGGACATCGGCTCGACTGTGTTCGGCCTCGAGCTGCCGGGGATCGCCGAGCATGCCCTGCCCACCCGGCCGATCGGCCGCTTCGTGGCCCGGGTCGCCGAGGTGGAGGCCGCCGCCCGCGCCGCGGCCGGCCCCTTCCGGGTGCTGGTGGTCGGCGGTGGCGCCGGCGGCGTGGAGCTCGCCGCCACCTTCCGCGCTCGCCTCGCGCCGCTCGCCAAGGCGGGGCTCGAGGTGCGCCTGCTGCATACCGGCGAGCGCCTGCTCGCCACCTACCCAAGCGGGCTCTCGCGGCGGGTGGAGAGTGCTCTCGGGCGGCGGGGGATCGCGATCCTCGCCGGCCGCCGGGTGCGCGCCGCCGAGCCGGGCGTCGCCGTCCTCGACGACGGCGAGCGGCTGCCGTTCGACGCCCTGGTCTGGGCGAGCGGGGCGACCGCCCATCCCCTGCTGCCGAGCTCCAGCCTGGCCTGCGACGAGCGCGGCTTCGCCCTCGTGCGCTCGACCCTCCAGGCCCGCGACCACGATGACGTCTTCGCCGCCGGCGACTGCGCGACACTGATCGACTTCCCCACCACGCCCAAGGCCGGTGTCTACGCCGTGCGCCAGGGCCCGGTGCTCACCGCCAACCTGCGCGCTCGCCTCGCCGGCGAGCCCCTGCGGCGCTACCGGCCGCAGCGCGACTTCCTCACCCTGCTCAACCTGGGCGACGGCACAGCGATCGGCAGCAAATGGGGCGCGAGCTTCGAGGGCGCCTGGGTGATGCGCTGGAAGGACTGGATCGACCGTCGCTTCATGGCCCGCTTCCAAGTACTGCAGGACGACGGGGCACCCGGGCCGGCCCGCGAGCAGATGGGCGAGATGGCCACTGGGGAGGGCATGGAGATGGTCTGCGGCGGTTGCGCCGCCAAGCTCGGCCAGGAGGCCCTCGACCGCACCCTCGCCCGCCTGCCCCCAGCACCGCCGGCGCCGGAAGTGGTCCTCGGCATGGGCGAGGCCGACGACGTGGTGGCCTACGAGCTGCCGGGGGGCGACACCCTGGTGGCGAGCGTCGACTTCTTCCGCGCCTTCACCGACGACCCTTTCCTCGTCGGTCGCGTGGCGGCGGCGAACTCCATCTCGGACCTCGAAGCCAAGGCCGTCGCGCCGCGTTGGGCCCAGGCCCTGGTGGCGCTGCCGCTCGCCGCCGGCGAGCGCGAGGCCGAGCAGACCCTCTTCCAGGTGCTCGCCGGGGCGCGGGCGACCTTCGACTCCCTCGGCGTGCGGCTGCTCGGTGGCCACACCAGCCGGGCAGTGGACCTCCAGGTGGGTTTCGCCGTTCAGGGCGTCGCCGCGCCCGGGGGCCGGCTGCTGCGCCGCCGGGGCGAGATCGCGGTGGGCGACGTCCTGGTGCTCACCCGGCCGCTGGGCACCGGCGTGCTCTTCCACGCCGACATGGCCGCACGCGCCCGCGGCCCCTGGCTCGCCGCGGCCCTGGCGGGGCTCGCCGCCAGCAACGCCCCGGCCGCCGCCATCGCCCGCGAGCTCGGCGCCGGCGCCGCCACCGACATCACCGGCTTCGGGCTCGGCGGCCACCTCGCCTCGATGCTCGCCGGCAGCGGTCTCGCGGCGCGCCTGCGGCTGGCGGCCCTCCCAGCCCTGGCCGGCGCCGTCGAGCTGCTGGCCCGCGGCGAGCGCAGCACCTTCCACGGCGAGAACGCCAAGCTCCGCAAGGCGCTGGCGATCCCCCGCGAGCTCGCCACTGAGCCACGCCTCGAGCTGCTCTTCGACCCGCAGACGGCCGGCGGGCTCCTCTTCGCCATCGCCGCCGAGCGTGCCCCGGGCGCTTTGAGCCGCCTCGCGACGGCCGGCTGCTCCCAGGCCTGCGTGATCGGCGAGCTGGTGCCGGCCCGGCCAGACGGCGCCGTCGCCGAGATCCTCCCCGCCTGACCTCGCCGCCACTGCGTAGGGCGGCTGGCACGGCCGCTGCACTTCCCGGCGGGAGAGCTCGTCGCCAACCTGGTTCGACGGCGGGAGGTCAATCACGATGGAGCACGCTCCACGCCCCTGGCGAGTTCCTAGACAGCGGGCGATCTGCTTGATCCTGGGGCTTTTCTTCGCTTCGCCGGCACTCCGGGCAGCGCCCGGGCCGGACGCTGCCGGACCTCTCGACAACGCTCCCGACGACGCTCAGCTGGAAGAGCAGGGGGCGGTGATCGGCGAGATCGTCATCGACGTGCGCAATATTTTCAATCCCGAGCTCCCCACCGAGGACCGCCGCCTCTTCCGCCTCGCCAACCGCGCCCACCGCACCACCCGCGACGGCGTGATCGAAAGCCAGCTCCTGTTCAAGGTCGGCGACGTCTATTCGCGACGCCTCCTCGACGAGTCGGAGCGGCTGCTGCGCAAGAACCGCTACCTCTACGACGCCGAGATCCGGCCGATCGGCGTGCGCAACGGCCTGGTCGTCGTCGAGGTGACCACCCGCGACGTCTGGACCCTGAAACCGAGCATCGGGATCGGCCGCAGCGGCGGCGCCAACTCCACGCGCTTCGAGCTTCAGGACTCGAACTTCCTCGGCACCGGCAAGGCCCTCACCTTCGAGCACCAAGCGAACGTCGACCGCAGCACCTCGGCCTTCCGCTACGACGACCACAACGTCTTCGGCAGCCGCCTCCAGCTGAGCGCCCTCTACTCGAGCAACAGCGACGGCGACAGCCGCCGCCTCGACGTCGCGCGGCCCTTCTACAGCCTCGACACCCGCTGGGCCGCCGGCCTGACCGCCTTCGACGAGACGCGGACCGATTCGCTCTACGCCCTCGGGCACATCCAGCAGCAGTTCCGCCACCAGCTCCGCCAGCTCGAGGTCTCGGGCGGGCTGTCGCGCGGCCTCGACAGCAACGGCCTGTCGCGCCGCTGGGGCCTCGGCTTCACCTACCAGGAAGACACCTTCCAGGGCCTCGGCACGCCGCTGTCGAGCGGCCCGCTGCCGGCCGACCGCACGCTCTCCTATCCATGGGTGAGCTTCGAGCTGGTCGGCGACCGCTTCGTCAAGGAGCGCAACCTCAACCAGCTGCAGCGCACCGAGGACATCGAGCTCGGCACCCAGGTGCGGGCCCGCCTCGGCTGGTCGTCACCGCTCTTCTCGGCGGACCGCAACGAGGCGGTCTTCGCGCTCTCGGCATCGCAGGGGCTGCGCCTCAGCGAGCGGCAGACGCTCACCCTCGAGGCCGCGAGCTCCGGCCGCTTCACCGGCAACGACCCCCACAACCTGCTGTGGTCGGCCAGCGCTCGCTACTACCTGCGGGACTTCGCGGACCAGCTCTTCTTCACCACCCTGGAGTACGCCGCCGGCGAACGCCTCGACGGCGAGCGGCAGATCCTCCTCGGCGGCGACAACGGCCTGCGCGGCTACCCGTTGCGCTACCAGACCGGCGAGAGCCGCGCCCTGCTCACCGTCGAGCAGCGCGTCTTCACCTCCTGGCACCCCTTGCAGCTCTTCCACGTCGGGGCCGCGGCCTTCTTCGACATCGGCCGCACCTGGGACCCCGACGACATCACCCCCGACCGCGCCCTCGGCCATCAGCTGAGCCAGGGCTGGCTGCGCGACGTGGGCGTGGGGCTACGCCTGTCGTCGAGCCGCTCGGGCCTCGGCAACGTGATCCACATCGACCTCGCCTTCCCCTTGGACGGCGACGGCTCGATCGATCGCATTCAGTACCTGGTGACCACCCACACCAGCTTCTGAGCCGGCGGCGGCGGACCGAGCTCCGGCCGACAACCAGGCCGGCCGGCAGCTCGCTGGGTGAACCGCTACGCGGGTAGCTGGTAGCGGCGCTTCTCGGGGTCCGCCTGCTGGCGGTAGAGGATCAGCACGTGGCCGATGATCCCGGCGCAGAGGGTGCCCAGCTCGCGACCGAGCTGGTCGGCCAGCGCCTCCTTCTCGGCCCGCTCGGCGCCGAACTGCACCTTGATCAGCTCGTGGTCGGCGAGGGCCTGGTCGATCTGCGCCAGGACGGCGGCGGAGGCCCCGGCCTTGCCGATCTGGACGATGGGCTTGAGGGCATGGGCTGCGGCGCGGAGGTAGCGGCGCTGTTTGCCGGCGGGCGCGGACATGGCGGGGGAGTATAGCGCCGCGAGGGTGGCGAGCGAGCCAGGAAGGGGCGATATAGGATCACGCCATGGTCCCCCTGCGCTCGCAGATCGGTTGGCTGGGCATCGCCATGGCACTGGGCCTCACGATGACGGGCTGCAGCGCCCACCGGCACGCGGGGACGGCGGCCGATTCTCCCTCTCCCGCCAGCGCTCCACCGCCGGGGCAACCGGCGGCCAGCCCCCAGACGCCGGACGAGGCCGCCGGCGCCGAGGGTGCCCCGGCCGCAGCGCCTACCGGCCAGACACCCGCCGAAAGGCCCAGCCTCCACAGCCTCTGCCACCAGCAGTCGACGAGCGACGAGCTGCTCGACGAGACCCGCCGCCGCCTGGAAGAGACCTTCTGCAGCGCTACCCTGTGGTTCGACAGCCTGCTGGGCGGCGAGCCCGACGTCGACAACGCGCGCCATGTCTACGGCCGGGTCGAGCTCTCTACGCTCTACACCCAGGCCGACGGCCTCGAGCCCAAGGCGCGGCTGCGCCTGCGCTACGACTTGCCCAACCTCGAGCGGCGAGTGAACCTCTTCCTCGGCCGTGACGACCGCGACGAGTTCGTCGAAGACCGCCGCGAGGGCTTCGCCATCCGCTCGTCGGTCTTCGGCCTCGAGAACCAGGACCGCTGGCTCGCCGGCCTCGGCTACCGCCCACCTGGCCGCTGGGCGAGCAAGCTCGACTTCCGCGTCGGCTCGCGGCTGAAGACCGCGCCCGAGGTCTTCGCCCAGGCGCGCTACACGAAGAACACCTTCGTCGGCCGTGACACCGTCTGGCGCTTCCGCGAGACGGTGTTCTGGGAGAACCGCGAAGGCTTCGGCTCGACCACCAGCCTCGACTTCGACCACGTGCTGCGGCCCGACCTGGTGCTGCGCTGGGGCAATGTCGGAACGGTCTCGGAATCGACCGAGGGCCTGTCCTGGCGGTCGGCCTGGGTGCTCTACCACCACCTCGAACGCTTGCAGGCCGTGGCCGGTGAGATCTTCATGCGCGGCTCGACGGCGGCCGAGGTGCCGCTGCGCGAATACGGCGCACGCCTGATCTACCGCCGGCCGATCGGCAAACCGTACCTCTTCGGCAACCTGGTGGGCGGCTACACCTGGCCACGGCGCGATCGCGCCGAGCCCCGCGAGGGCTCGGCGCTGGTCGGCGCCGGCCTCGAGCTCCACTTCGGGCGCGAGCCCCGCCCTGGGGGCTGAGGGCCCGCTCGATCGCCGCTCGGCACCAGCTCCGAGGGAGACCTTCGATGCCAACCAGATCCCTGCGTCCGCTGCCCTCGCTCGGCCTCAGCGCCCTGCTCGCCCCCGCCCTGCTCGCCCCCGTAGCGCTCGCCCTCGTCGCCCTCGCCCCGGCCCGCGGCGCGGGACCCCGTACCCTGCGCCTCGACCTCGTCCACAGCGGCACGGCGAGCAGCGAGGAGCTCGCCCTCGAACGGGCGGTGCTCGAGCCCCTACCCTGGCCTGGCAACCCGGCGCAGCCCTTCGACACCACCGGCCTTGGCGCCTACGCTTTCGAGGTGCTCGACACCGCCTCGGGCCGCAGCCTCTACAGTCGCGGCTTTGGCTCGATCTTCGGCGAATGACAGACCACCGAGGAGGCCCAGAAGCTCCGGCGCGCCTTCTCCGAGTCCCTCCGCCTGCCGATGCCCACCGCCCCGATCCAGGTGGTGGTGCGCCGGCGCGCGGGTGAGGGTGGGCCCGTCGAGGTCGGCCGCTTCGCCGTCGACCCGGCCGACCCGCAGATCGACCGCGCGCCGCCCGCGGTCGCCGCCGAGCTCTTCACCTTGCAGCGTGCCGGCGAACCGGCAGCGAAGGTCGACCTCCTGCTGCTAGGGGACGGCTACACGGCTGCCGAGCAGGAGAAGTTCGTCCGCGACGCCCGCCGCCTCACCGAGGTGCTGTTCGCGAGCGAGCCCTTCCGCGGCCACCGGCAGAGCTTCAACGTCTGGGGGCTGGCTCCCGCCGCCGTCGCGAGCGGCGTCTCACGGCCGTCGACGGGCGTCTACCGGCGCTCCCCCGTGGGTGCGAGCTACGACGCCTTCGGCTCCGAGCGCTACGTGCTGAGCTTCGACAACCGCGCCTTCCGCGACGCTGCCTCCCTCGCCCCCTACGACTTCGTGGCGATCCTCGTCAACGGCGAGACCTACGGCGGCGGCGGCATCTACCAGCTCTACGCCACGGTGGCCGTCGACAGCACCTGGGCCCCCTACGTCTTCGTCCATGAGTTCGCCCACCACTTCGCTGCCCTCGCCGACGAGTACTACACCTCGCCGGTGGCCTACACCAGCGCGGCGAGCGCGGTGCAGCCGGAGCCCTGGGAGCGCAACGTGACGGCCGACCCGAGCGGCGCCAAGTGGCGCTCTCTGATCAGCCCCGGCACGCCGCTGCCGACGCCCTGGGCCAAGGCAGAGTTCGAGAGCTTCGAGCGCGAGATCCAGGCCCGGCGCAAGGCGATCCGTGCCGCCAGACGGCCGGAGGCGGAGATGGACGCCCTCTTCCGCGAAGAGCAGGCGCACTCCACCGCCCTCCTCGGCCAGGGCGACCACGCCAGCGCGGTCGGCACCTTCGAGGGCGCCGCCTACGAGGCGCGCGGCCTCTACCGCCCGCAGGCGGACTGCATCATGTTCAGCCGCGACGAGGTGGGCTTCTGCGCCGTCTGCCGGGCGGCGATCGAGGAGATCATCCGCCTGTATGCCCCGGCGCCTTAGCACTGCCGTCGGCGAGCGCTGAGGCCTGGACGGCGCCGGTATCATCGAACTGGTAGGAGCCGCTGCGGTAGAGCCGATCGGCGGCGGCGTAGTAGGTGACCGCGTCGCGGATCAGCTCGCGGCCCGCGGCATCGGGCTCGGCGATGCGCTCGAGGCTGTCGTCGGCCGCCCGGTAGGCGAAGAGGTCCGCGGACTCGTGCAGACCGAGGACGGCCATCCGGTCCCCTTTGAGCAGGGCGACCTCGTTGTTGTGCGTCATCAGCGCCCGCCCATCCGCCGGGTCGAGGTGGAAGACGTCACGGCCGAAAAACTTCGAGCGATACGACATGCCAAGGAGCGCCAGCACGGTCGGCGGCACGTCGAGCGACGAGGCGATGGTGTCGAGGCGCTGGCCGGCGGGCACGATCCCCGGGGCGTAGAAGAGGATCGGCACCTCGTAGCTCGCCAACGGGATCTCGGCCGCGCCGTAAACGCGAGCGCCGTGGTCCCCCATCAGCACGAAGAGGGTGTGGTCGAAGAAGGCATGCTGCCGCGCCTGCTCGATGAAGCGCCCCAGCGCGTAGTCGGCATAGCGCACGGCGTTGCCACGCCGGTGATACTTGGCCTCCGGCTCGATCCGCCCCTCGGGGAACAGGAAGGGGCGGTGGTTCGACACCGACAGCACCAGCGTGTAGAAGGGCTTGCCGGCCGCTTCGAGGCCGTCCATCTCGACCAGGGCGCGGTCGAAGATCGCTTCGTCCGCCACGCCCCAGGCGGTGCGGAAGGTGTCGGCTGGATAGTCGCTCTGATCGACGACACGGTCGATGCCGTTGGCCGTCAGGTAGGCGCCCATGTTGTCGAACAGGGCGCGACCGCCGTAGACGAAGAGCGTCTGGTAGCCGCGCTCCTTGAGCACCGAGGGCAAGGTGAAGAGGTTCTTCGAGGCCTCGCGGCGCACCAGCGAGATGCCCGGCAGTGGCGGCAACGAGGTGGTGGTGGCTTCGAGGGCACGGATGGTGCGGTTGCCGGTCGAATAGGCGTGGGTGAGGAGGGTACCCTCCTGGCTCAGCGCGTCGAGACGCGGCGTGCAGGAGTCGATCCCCGGCTTGAGCGCCCCCACGAACTCCGCGCCCAGGCTCTCCTCGAGGACGATCACCACGTTGAGGCGCCGGGCGGGCACAGCTGCCTTCACGTCGCGGGTCGACCAGCCGAGCAGCGCCGGCGTCTCGCTGGCCGTCGAGGCGGGACGGACCACCGGCCCGCCCGGCATGCCGAGCAGCCGCGGCAGGCGGCCGGCCAGCTCGCCGTCGGAGGCCGAGGCGTACCAGCCGGCATAGGGCGCGTCGCGGCCCAGCAAGGCCATCCAAAACGAGTAGTAGCCGTTACCGGCGATCTCGTTGAGCTCACGGTCCTCCGAGACGTGAGCGAGGGACGGCGAGACGGCCACCGTCACCAGCGCCACCAGGGCCGCGAAGCCCAGGCTCACCAGGCCGCGCCGGCGCCAGCCGAGGGGCCGCTGCCAGGCCTGCCGGAGCTGTCGCGGCCAGGCGAACCAGAGGCCGGCCAGGGTCGCGAGGGCGATCAAGGCCAGCCAGAGGCCCGTGTGGTAGCTCTCCCAGATGTTGGTGACCACCTCGGTGGGGAACATCAGGTAGTCGACCGCCACGAAGTTGAAGCGGCCGTTGAACTCGTCGAAGAAGAAGAGCTCGGCGAGGGCGATGAAGACGGTGCCGAAGGCCGCCACCACGAAGCCGAGGAGGACCACGCCGCGTTGCCAGCGGCGGGCGAACCAACGCTGGGGCAGGAGGAGGAGGTAGAGCATGAACGGCACGGCGAGCCACAGGGCGGCGGCGAGGTCAAAGGCCTCGCCCACCAGCAGCGTCGCGACGACGGTGCCGAGACCTGCCCGCGAGAGCCCGTCGGAGGTCGCGAGCAGGACGAGGCGCACGACCAGCGAGAGCGCGAGCACGAGGCCCAGGTAGGCGAGGACGAGGCGGTAGCGCGACGCCTTCAAGGTCTCGCCCCAGGTGGTGGGTTCCCGGTTCTCTTGCATCCGCCAACGACCTCCCTGCTTTGCGACGTTCGACGCAGGAACTGCACGCACCGCTGCAGTCCCTGCACCGCTTCGGCCGGTGACGGCGGTTCAGGGGCCGTCCGGCGCCACGGCGGGGAGGAAAGTGCAAGCGGGAGGCCACGGGTGCAGGCCGGCTCGGCTAGCTGCCGCCGCGCCAGACGAGGTGGAGCACCCAGGCCCGTTCGAGGCCGGCGTGCACCAGGCGCTCGTAGAGGGGCTGGTAGAGGCCCGCGCCGAGCTCGAGCGAGAGGTGGGAGGCGAGATGCTCGACCTCGCAGCCAAACCCGACGTAGGAGTCCCCCACGTGGACGCCGTGGCCAGCACCGCTGGTGTCGCCGGCGACGGCGAAGCCCGGCCCGCTGATCCGGCCGGCGAAGCCGCGCCGAGGCAGCGGCACGACGACGACGACCTGCGGCGCGAGAGCGAAGCGGCTGCCGAGGGGCACGCTGGTGCGCCAGCGGGCGAACGGCGAGAGGAACGAGTAGCTGGCGCTGTGGTCGAGGACGCCGCTCACCCCGGCGTCGGCGCCGCCGAGCAGCCGGTAGCTCGCCGTGAAGTCGCGGGCCTCGAGCTGGCTCCAGATGGCGCCGACGCTCCACGTCGAGGCCCCACGACGCCAAGTGAAGGCGGCTCCCAGACCGAGGTGCCGGGCCTCGCCGCGGGGCGGCCCGAAGGCGGCATTCTCGGGCAGGTCGAGGGGGATGTCGTTCGCGAAGAGGGGGATCAGGTCGTCGACCGCCGCCTTGCCGCCGATGTCGAGCTGGTCGAAGAAGCCGAAGGCAGCGAGCGAGCGGTTGGGGCTCAGGCGATAGCCGGCGCCGACCCCGAAGAGCGGGCCCGAGAGCTCCTGGTAGTCGGCCCGCGTGCTGGCGTAGCCGAGGGTGACCACCGGCTGCCAGCGGCCCTCGCCGGGGGCCGCGGCGAGCGGCAAGGCGGCAAACCGGTCGTCCATCAGGCTCTCGAGCAGGTGCTCGGCCAGGAAGTCGAAGTCCTTCTCGTCCGCATTGGGCAGCGCCGCGGCGAGGGGGCGTGACACGAGGAGCAGGCCGAGGCCGACGGCGAGGCGAAGACGAGGCGACAGAGCGAGTGGGCACGAGCGCATGACGGTCCCTCCGCCGATCGCTCTAGCAAGCCCACCGCCAGACCTCCCAGCGCCAGCCGATGCGCTAACCTTGCCCTCTCCATCCATCTCGGACGACGGAAGCGAGGTGACACGGTGCGACTCCCGCGGCTCTGCTTGACGGCCCTCTCAGCCCTCCTGGTCCCCGCCTTGGCAGCGCAGGCCGCGACCCTCGCGGTGGTCAACAAGAGCGATCACACGGTCGATCTCCTGGACCCCGCCAGCGGCGCCTCCCGGGCCACGCTGGCGACCGGCCGCGGCCCGCACGAGGCGGCGATGTCGCCCTCCGGCGCCACGCTGGTGGTGAGCAACTACGGCCCCCGCGGCGACGACGGCAGCAGCCTGACGGTGATCGACGTGGCCGCCGCGCGGGTGCGGGCGGTCCTCGACCTGGCTCCCTATCGCCGCCCGCACGGCCTCGCCTGGATCGACGAGCGAACCCTCGCCGTCACCTTCGAGGCCAGCCAGGCCTTGCTGGTGCTCGAGCTCCCCAGTGGCCGCATCGTGCACGCGCTCGCAACCGGCAAGGAGACCTCCCACATGGTGGCGCTGGCCCAGGGCGGCAAGCGCGCCTTCGTCGCCAGCATCGGTTCCGGCACGGTGAGCGTGTTCGACCTCGCCAGCGGCAGCAAGCTGCGCGACCTCGCAACCGGCGCCGGCGCCGAGGGCATCGCCACCGCGCCTTCCGGCCGCGAGGTGTGGGTGACCAACCGCGAGGCGGACACGTTGTCGGTGATCGATGTCGAGACCCTGGCGGTGGTGGCCACGATCCCGTGCCCCGGCTTTCCCATCCGCATCGCTTTCACCCCAGACGGCCAACGGGCGCTGGTCTCGGCCGCCCGCAGTGGCGAGGTGGTCGCCTTCGACGTCGCCGCTCGCCGCGAGCTGGCGCGCCGCAAGCTCGATCTGTCCGCCGTTGCCGAGGCGCGGCAACGATTGTTTGGGGATCGCTTCGGAGAGAGCCCGGTCCCCGTCGGCTTGCTGATCACACCCGACGGCAAACGCGCCTTCGTCGCCGCAACGCAATCGGACGCCGTGGTGGAGATCGATCCGCTCACCCTCGAAGCGCGGGGACTGTGCCGGGCGGGCCATGAGCCCGACGGCATGGCGTGGAGCGAGCCAGGGCAGCCCTGAGCGGGAGAGAGGAGAGCCTTGACCGAGCCGGACCACTCACTCGACAACCCACCGCCGGGCCACCGCGTGGCCCAAGCGCTCACCAAGATCGCGATGGCGCTGCGCTCCCACGCCTGGCGCGAGGGCTTCGCTCGCGACCTCACCCCCACGCAGGGCCAGGTGCTGGCCTTCCTCGATCAACGCGGCGGCGCGACGCTCCGGCAGGTCGCCGAAGCCCTGGGAGTCAAGGACTCGACGGCGAGCGAAGCCGTCGGCGTGCTCGAGCGCAAGGGGCTGCTGAACAAGAACCGCCATCCCGACGACGCCCGCCGGCTGGCCCTCGGCCTCACCCCGGCGGGCCGGCAGCAGGCGGCCCACGTCGCCACCTGGCCCGACTTCCTCGTCCAGGTGGCGGCGGGCCTCGGCGCCGGTGAGCAGGCCGTGCTGCTGCGCGTGCTGCAGTTGTTGATCCGCGAGCTGCAGCAAAGGGGCGAGATCCCCTTCGCCCAGATGTGCTCCACCTGCCGCCACTTCCGGCCCTTCGCCCACGTCGATCCCGTCGCGCCCCACCACTGCGCCCTCGCCGAGATGGCCTTCGGCGATCGCGATCTCCGCTTCGACTGCCCTGACCACGAGCCGGCCGTGGGGGCCGAAGCGCAGGCAGCCTGGCTGCGCTTCGCGACCCTACCCGCAGGTTGAGGCGACCTCGTCGAGCGGCAGGTTACGGCGCGACCTCGACCGGCAGGCGGACCTCGGTCTTGATCCAGGACAGCACCAACTCGGCGCCGTCACCCTTCTTCGGCAGCGCGATGGTGAACTGCTCGACTTCGTCGGCCAGGGTGTTGGGCTTGGCCTCGAGCACCAGCACGTCCTTGGCAGCGTCGTAGTCGCGCGAGCCCCAGAGGCCCAGGGCGCGGTTGAAGTGCACCGTCCAGCGGTCCGCGCCGGGCACGGTGAACAGGGAGTAGTTGCCCGCCGGCAGCCGCTTGCCGCCGACCAACAGGTCGCGGGTCACCACCACCTCGGTGGCCTCGTTGGCGCCCGTGCGCCAGACCTCGCCGAAGGGCACCAGGGCCTTCGCGTCCTTGCTACCGAAAATGTTGTCGCGGCCGCGCTTCGACGGCCGGCTGTAGACGACGCTCAGATAGGCGTCACCGAGGTTGACCCGCGCCATCGCCAGCGGGCTCGGGCGGGTGGCCGGCGGCGCTGGCGCCGCAGCCGGTGCGGCGGGTTCGGCAGGGGCCGGAGGAGCGGTCTGAGCAACGGCAAGGCCGCTGGCGAGAGCGGCAACGGCGAGACCAGCGACGAGCGTGCGGCGACGTTCCATGGGAGCTCCTTTCGCGTTGTGAGACAGTGGATCAGGCTGGTCCGCCAACGCTCGGGAGAGGTCGCTCGGCATCGCCAGCCGCGGTGGTTGCCAAGACCGCGCGATGATAACAACTCCCCTCTCGCTGATCCGCCGGGCGTGGCGCCGGGCCCCGCGCCGGGCCGTGGTGCTGGCTGGCGGCCGGGAGCGAGCGCAAGCACCCGTGCCGCCGGGGGTTTCAGGACCGGAGCCAAGGGGCCACCCGCTCGACCGCGGAGGAGACCGACGATGCCACACCGTCGCCATGAAACCTGGGCCTGGGCCGCCATCCTCGTCGCCACCGCCGTCGCCCTCGCGAGCGCCTGCTTTCCACGGGGCGGCCGGGCCGCCAGCCCGGCACCGGCAGCCCAGCCACCCACCGAGGGCCAATGGGCGGAACCTGGGCCCTGCAGCGTCACGACCCTTGCCTTCGACTGGGTGGATCCGCGCCGCAACCGCCCCGTGGGCGTCAAGGTCTACCTCCCGGGCGCGCGGCCGGAGGAGGCCAAGGCCCGCCCCGTCCTCATCTTCTCCCACGGCCTCGGCGGCAGCCGCGAGGGCTACGCCTACCTCGGCCGGCATTGGGCGAGCTGGGGCTACGTGAGCGTCCACCTCCAGCACGAAGGCAGCGACGACGCCGTCTGGCGGAACCAGGAGAAGCCCTATCGGGCGATGTCCCGCGCCGCGACCGATCCCCGCAACGCCCTCGAGCGACCCCGCGACGTGCGCTTCGCGCTCGACCGTCTCGGCGAGCTCAACGAGCGCGACCCGGTGTGGCAGGGCCGCCTGGACCTCGCGCGCGTCGGCATCGCCGGCCATTCCTTCGGCGCCTGGACGGTGCTCGCCGCCGCCGGCCAGGCCTTCCGCGGGCCGCTCGGCGGCGACCGCTCGCTGGGCGATCCGCGGATCAAAGCTGCGGTGGCGATGAGCGCCCCGGTGCAAGCTGATCGCCGCGACCGCGGCTACGATGCCATCCGCATCCCCGTCTTCCACCTCACCGGCACCCGTGACGACAGTCCGATCGGCAACACCCAGGCCGCGGATCGCCGGGTGCCTTACGACGAGATCACGCACGCCGACCAATACCTGCTGACCTTCACGGGGGGCGACCACATGGTCTTCTCCGGGCGGCTGGGGACCTCGCGGCCTGGAGATGCCGCGATGCAGCGCTGGGTCCTGGCTTCGACGACGGCCTTCTGGGCCGCCTATCTCGAGGGGGACCCCGCGGCCAAGGCGTGGCTGCGCGGCCCCCTCGCCGGCGCGCTGGGGAGCCTCGGCCGCTGGGAGTGGAAGCCTGGCCGGCCCTAGCCCGGTGCGAGGCGCAGGCTGGCGGCGATGCCGTCGGCCACCGCCAGGCCGCGCCGGGTCGGCGCCCACCAGACCTCGCCCCCGACAGTCCGTCGCTCCAAGCGGCCCGCCGCCGCCAGGGCAGCGAGCCGCGGCTCGTTCACCGCCTCGAGATCGTAGCCGTAGCGCGCCTGGAAGCGGCCCAGGGCAAGCCCGTCCGTCGTCCGCAGGCCGAGCATCAGGGCTTCGAGCGCCAGCTCTTCTGCGGTCAGCTCTTCACGGCCGGCGATCGGGCGCTCGCCGGCGCCCAGGCGCAGCTGGTAGGGCCCTGGCTTGCGCTCGTTCCACCAGCGCGCCTGGCCGTCGAAGGAGTGCGCCGAAGGCCCGAGGCCGAGGTAGGGCGTGTGGTCCCAGTACTTGCGGTTGTGGAGCGATTGGTGCTCGGGGCCACGCGTGAAGTTCGACACCTCGTAGGCCGGGTAGCCGTGGTCCGCGAGGAAGCTGTGCACGAGCTCAAAGTGATCGGCCTGCACCGGTTCGGCGAGCTCCGCGAGCTCCCCGCGCTGGCGCCGCTTGCCGAAGGGCGTCGCCTCGTGGACGGTGAGCTGGTAGCAGGAGAGGTGGTCCGGGGCGAGGGCCACCGCCGTCTCGAGATTGCGCTGCAGTGCCGGCAGCGCCTGGCCTGGCAAGCCGTAGATGAGGTCGACGGAGACGGTGGCGAACCCTGCCTCGCAGCAGAGCTCGACGGCGCGGCGCGCCACCTCCGGGCCGTGGTGGCGGCCGAGGAAGGCCAGCTCGTCCGCCGCGAAGCTCTGCACCCCCAGGCTCACCGTCCCAACCCCCAGGGCGCGCCAGGCCCGGGTGGCCTCGGGCGTCACGTCCTCCGGGTTGACCTCGAGGTAGATCCTCGGCGCCGCGCGCAGCGGCAGCCGTTCGCGGATCGCGTCGACGAGGCCAGTCAGCTCCTCGGCCGCAAGGTAGCTGGGCGTGCCACCGCCAAAGTAGAGGGTGTCGAACGGCTGCCACGGCTCGTCCACCCGCCGGACCTCCTGGCCGAAGGCGGCGAGGAAGCGCTCTCGCTTGCGCTCCGTGCCCTTGACCACGGCGAAGTCGCAGTAGGGGCAGACGGCCGCACAGAGCGGCACGTGGACGTAGAGGCCCGGGCTGGCCGAGGGCGCGCTCACCGGCGAATTCTACGCACCTGCCGGAGGCGTGGAGGGGGTCTGTGGCTACCCTGACCATTGTCCCCAGGGAAAAGCTGTGGCACCATCTGCAAATGACCCACGAAAACAGCGAGTCCCACATACTAGAGATTGGGGCACGCGGGCGGATCGTCCTCCCTGCCGCCGTTCGCCGCTCCCTCGGCCTCGAGACCGGCCAGAAGCTCTTCCTGACCGTCGAAGGTGCGGGAAGCCTCCGGTTGACCACCGCCCGCGCCGTGGCGCAGGCAGCCCGCGGCCTGTTCAAGGCCCCCGCGCCGGAGCGCTCCCTGGTCGACGAGCTGATCGCCGAGCGGCGCGCCGAGGGCGAGCGTGAGTGAGGTGCCGGCCGGCCCCGCTGCTGGCGCGAGCGGGGTCGTCCTCGATGCATCGGCCCTGCTCGCCCTGTTGCGCGGCGAGGCCGGTGAAGAGGTGGTGGCCGAGGCGCTGGCCGGCGGGGCCTGGATCAGCGCCGTCAACTGGAGCGAGGTGCTCGCCAAGCTGGCCGAGGTGGGCATCCCCACCGAGCGGGCGCTCGCCGAGCTGATCAACCGCGGCGTCCTGGGCCAGGCGTTGCAGATCGCACCTTTCGAGGAGGTCGCCGCCCTGCTCACCGCCCAGCTGCGCGAGCCCACCCGCGGCCGCGGCCTGTCGTTGGGCGATCGCGCCTGCCTCGCCCTCGCGCAGCACAAGCAGCGCCCCGCGCTCACCGCCGACCGGAGCTGGCGTGAGCTCGAGGTCGGCGTCGAGATCCGGCTCATCCGTTGATCCCAGAACGCTGATCTCGGGGTACGGCGCGGAGCTGCGGAACTACGGAACGGACGGTGCAGCGAGGAGCTCGCGGAGCTCCGGCTGAGCGGGGTCCAGCCGGAGCGAGCGCTGGATCGCCTCGCGGGCACCTGCCGCGTCCCCAACGCAGGCGCGCGCCCGGCCGAGCGCCGCCAGGATGCGGGCGTCGTCGGGAACCAGCGCCGCGGCCTGGACGAGATCGGCCAGGGCGCCAGGGCAGTCGGGCAGAGCGAGGCGGAAGCGACCCCGCCAGTGGCGCAGCGCCGGATCGTTCGGCTCGCTCGCGATCGCCGCCGAGAGCAAGGCGAGGCCCCGTGCCGGCTGCCCCCGCGCGTCCCAGGCCTGCGCCCGCGCCACCACCCGTTGGCTGCCCGCCGGCAACCCGGCGGCGAAGGCGCGGAGCAGCAGAGAGTCCGCCCGTTCCGGCTCGCGGCCTTCGCCGAAGAGCAGGTCCGAGAGGTCCCAGAGCGCCGCCGCCTGGCCCGGATCGAGAGCGAGGGCCTGCTCGAAAGCTTGGGCGGCCAGCTGGTCCTCGCCCCAGCCGCGGAGGATCAAGCCTTCGTGGTCGTAGGAGGCTGGCGTGCGGCTGGCCGCCTTGCCGCTCGTCGGCGGCCCGTCCCGGAGAGCACCCGGAGCGAGCTCGCCGAGCGCCACCAGGCGCGCCAGCGCTTCGTCGCGCACCAGCGCCGGCAAGGTGGCCCCGCCCGTCGCCTCGGGCCGGAAGCTCGGGCGGTAGTCCACCACCGTCGGCGCCGCCGCCACGCCGGCCAGGGGCGGCTCGTAGAGGCCCTTGCCACGCGGCAGGCCCAGAAGAGCGAGGAGCGTCGAGCAGACCTGGCGCGCGCTTTCCTCCTCGCCCGGCCCCGGCTCGATGCCCGGCCCCCAGAGCAAGGAGATCCCGACCCCGCCGGCGGTCGAGCCGGCCGGCGATGGCCGGTCGTCCACCTGCCCCGCGGCACCCGGTGAGGTGGCCAGCATCAGCACGGCACCCTGCGCGGCGGCAAGGGCGCGATACTCACCCAGGAAACGATCGAGGGCCGCGAGGTAGAGGGCCGGCACACGCTCGAAGCGGTCGGCCTGGGTTGCCATCCCGCCCGGCCGCCCCGGCCCCGCGCGAGGCGCCAGGAGTCCTGTGAGGAGAGCAGGGCCTGGGAGGTAGACGACCGCGAGGTCGGGGGATCGGCCCACGATCCACTCCGTCGCCAGGGCCTGGGTGGTGCGGGTCTCGACGAGCACGCGCAGGAGGCCGGCGACCGGCTCGGCGAACGGCTCGCGCGCCTTCTGAGCGCGGCGGAACTCCTCTTCTCCAAGGTCCGGGAGGTAGCCCCGCAGGACCGCGAGGTCGACCTCGGCCTCCACTCGCCGGCGCACCTGCAGGGCCCACCGTTCGACGCTCCCCGGCTCCACGCCTTCCGGCGGCGCGGCCTTGCCGGGCCGGCTCGCCAGCCACAGGTCCGAGATCAGTGTGCCGGCCACCGGTTCAGCCGGCCAGCTGGCCACGGCACCGAAGACGGCGACGCTGCGGCCGCCCGCCGTCGCCATGTTCCACACGGCCGGTACCCGCCGTTCCTCGCTGGTGATGGGTTCGCGCTGGCGGCTCCGCGGCTGGAACCGCGTGAAGTCGAGGACCCCGTGCTCGAGGGGCGAGACGCCGGTCAGCATGGTCGTCCACACCAGCGGGGGGAGCGACGGTGCTTCGGCGTCGAGAAGACCGGGACGTCCGCTCGCCAACAGGCCGGCGAGATTGGGCATCGCGCCGGCGTCGAGGTGCCGCGCGAGGACCTTCCAATCCACACCGTCGAGGCCGAGGAAGAGCACCCTGCGGCCGGCCGTGGTGGCCGCAGCGATGGCTGGCACCTGCGGTGGGCCCATCCCCTCGCCCGGGATCCCACCGCCGTCGCGCCGGAGGACGAAGACGAGCCCCGCCACGGCGGCGAGCAGAACCAGGGATGGCACCAAGGGGGAGCGCTTGCGCGCCGGGCGGCGAGCCATGGGCGCGGCAAAGCCTATCGCCTTTCAGGGCCGCCGCGGCCGGCGCGCAGGCGAGGAAGCGCTCAGCCGCCCTTGAGGATCACCTCCGTCGAGCCGTCGAGCTTGCGGACGGCAAAGCCGCCGAAGCCGGCCTCGTTGTAGAGGTTGACCACGTCGCGGAGGATCGAGAGCCCCACCTGCTCGCCGAGGAGCATGCCCTCGACGCCGTCGGTGCGCCAGTGCACGCCGGCCGTGTCGCGACCGATCGAGATGTTCGCCGCCAGCTTGTCGAGCTCGTCGCCCACGGTCAGCGCGGCCCCGGTGTAGGCCTCGAGGGCGAGGCCATCCACCGTCGGCACCACCGGGTTCGAGAGCACGAAGTTGGGATTGAAGAAGGCCTTGAGGATGGTGACGCAGGCACCCGCGATGGTGGCATGGCCGGCCGGATAGGCAGGATGGCCCGGTGAGCCCTCGGGGTAGTCCATCGGCAGCAGATAGGTGCCGTGCGCGCTGAAGGTGGAAGCCACCGCAGCGGAGTTGAGGATCTCGGCGTCGATGTCGTAGGTCTTGGCCCCCGTCAGGTGATTGTGCACGCGGCCCGCGAAGACCTCCGGGCGCAGCCGCCGGTGCACCAGCCACTTCTGGTACCAGGCCGCCTTGAGCGCCGCGTTGGCTGCCCGCGCCACCAGGTCGAGGACGTCCGGCCCACCCAGCGTCGAGAACGCCGCCTGGTTGCCGATCGACTTGTAGGGGTTCGAGTTGGCGAGGGCACCACCGCCCAACGAGAGCAGGATGAGGGCGGCGTTGAGGAAGCCCTGGTAGGTAAAATCACCGTGCACCCAGTTGCAGAGGTCACGCCCGGTGCGGATGTAGCGCGGGGTCGGGTCGAGGGCGCGCTGGCTCTCGGTGACGGTGCCCATCTGCGCCGACAACCAGGCGGCATAGGTCGTCATGTAGTCGTCGCCCGGCTCCTGCGTCTTGTAGCGCTGCTCCAGGGTCATCGGGCCGTAGGGGATGTTCTTGTAGAAGAACTGCGAGATGTACGGGCCACGGAGGTCGCCGGCGAAACCGCCCCGGAAGAGGGTGGCCGCGGTGACCACGCCGCCGGCCTTGGGGCCGCGGAAATCCGAGAAGCCGTTCAGGTCGTCGATCGCCGCCGCAATGACGGAGTCGCTCTCGTACTCGTTGAAGGGGACGTCGCGGGTCAGCGCTTGCCAGTACACCTCGGCCATCTCGGCGGCTTCCCAGGCCGAGCCGAAGGTGGGCGCGGGAGGGATCGAGAACTTGTGCGAGTCCCCTCCTTCCAGCTGAAAGGCGAAAGCGGCCTGGGGGTTCACCAGCTTGGCGACACCGCCCTTGGGCACGGCATTGAGGGCCGCGGTGTCGCCGGCGGCGAGGGCAGCCACCAGCGCGCCATAGGCCGCCGGAGCCACCTCGCCGAGGTCGTTGTGGGGCAGCGTCTTGCCGAACTGGGCCCGCAGGTCGGCGTAGGTCTCCTCGTCGTCGTTGCAGTCGTTGATCGGCTGCTCACGGTTCAGTTGCCGCTTGGCGGCCACCCGACGCTTGGTGAAGGCCGTGGCGGCCCGCTCGTCGTCGGTCTGCGGACCGACCTGGTACGCCGCGGCGTCACCAGGAGCGAGCAACGTGGCCCCCGCGCCGAGGCCGACGGCGGCAGCGGCGCCGCCGAGCCCGCCGAGGAAGCCTCGGCGGCTCAGGCTCTTGGGCGAGCTCTCGGGGTCCTGGTCGACGGTGGAGGTGACGGGGCTCTGAAGACTCGGCTTCATACGATCTCCTTGCTGCACAACCAAATTGGGTCTCGTCGCGGCATCAGTGCCGCGGCGGGGAAGACCTCCTGGGATCCAGGGACTTGCGCTGTCGTGCGTGGGAACTCGTTGGCCAGCTGAGGACGTTCAGCATATCGCCAAATCGGCGTGCGGACCGGCAAGAAGCTACCGCTCGAGCTACCACCTTCGAGGCCTGCGGGTAACGGGAGGATTGGTGGATTCGCCTCAGCGTGGGACAATAGAACCACTCGTTGGGTTCTGACCACACAACGGCTCCGCCCCGTGGAGCCACGATATGGCCTTGCCCGGCCCCCACGGCGGCACGGCCCATGCCCTTGCGCTCGACCTGATCGGGCGTCGACCTTGGAGATTGGAGGACACGAGATGTTGCAGCGCCCCACCGGATGGATAGTCTTTCTTGCCTGCGCGGCCGCTGGTGTCGCCGGCCTGGCGACGGCGGACTCGTCGCAGATCGGCGTCGAGGTTGCAGTGGCCCACCACCTCAACAATGGCGACGAGTACACCATGTCGCGCCAGGCGCTCCTCGCCCACGGGCGGCAGCTGTTCAACGCCATCTGGACGATCGAAGAGGGTGGCGGCCGCCCCCTCACCAAGGGCACGGGCGGCGCCGTCGCCGACCCGAACGACCCCCTGACCTTCCCCCGCAACTTCAACCGCGTCTCGGCGCCCGACGCCAACTCCTGCGCCGGCTGCCACAACCAGCCGTTCGCGGGTGGCGCCGGTGACATCGTGGCCAACGTCTTCGTCTTGGGGCAGCGCTTCGACTTCGCCACCTTCGACGCCAACGACACCCTCCCCACCAAGGGCGCCATGCAGGAGAACGGCGCCCCGGCAACCCTCAACGACATCGCCAACAGCCGCGCGACCACCAGCATGGCGGGCTCCGGCTACCTCGAGATGCTGGCCCGGCAGATCACCCTCGACCTGCAGGCGATCCGCAACGGCATCCCGGCCGGCGGCGCCGCGGCCCTCACCTCGAAGGGCATCTCGTTCGGCAACCTGCGGCGCCACCTCGACGGCAGCTGGGACACCGCCGGGGTGACCGGCATCGCGCCGCCGAGCCTGGCCTCGGCCGACGCCGGACATCCGCCGAGCCTCATCATCATGCCGTGGCACCAGGCCGGAGCGGTGATCTCGCTGCGCCAGTTCACCAACAACGCGATGAACCACCACCACGGCATCCAGACGGCCGAGCGCTTCGGCACCGGCATCGACGCCGACGGCGATGGCTTCGTCAACGAGATGACCCGCGCCGACGTGACGGCCGTCAGCGCCTGGCAGGCAAGCCTGCCGGTGCCGGGTCGGGTGATCCCCCGTGATCCCGACATCGAGGCGGCGGTGCTCCTCGGCGAGCAGCGCTTCGCGAGCATCGGCTGTGCGAGCTGCCACATCGACAAGCTGCCGCTGACCGACAGCGGTTGGGTCTACACCGAGCCCAACCCGTTCAACCCGGCCGGCAACCTGCAGCCCGGGGAGGCCCCGGCGCTGCGCTTCAACCTCAACAACGGCAGCGTGATGCCGAAGCCGCGCCTCGCCGAGGACGCCAACCACATCACCTGGGTGCCGGCCTACACCGACTTCAAGCTGCACGACATCACCACCGGCCCGGACGATCCCAACCGCGAGGCCCTCAACATGCACTTCCCGGCGGGCTCGGCCAACTTCTTCGCCGGCAACGGCCGCTTCCTCACCAAACGGCTGTGGGGTGCCGCCAGTGAGCCGCCCTACTTTCACCATGGCAAGTACACCACCCTGCGCCAGGCGACCCTTGCCCACGCCGGGGAGGCCGAGGACTCGGCCAACAACTTCCGTGGCCTGTCGGCCCACGAGCAGGATGCCATCATCGAGTTCATGAAGACCCTGCAGATCCTGCCGGTCGGCACCTCCTCGACGATCGTCGACGAGAACTTCCAGCCGCGCAGCTGGCCGCCCACCTAGCCGGCGCCCGTCAGCGTCGGGGTACGGCTCGCCGTGCCCCGGCGCACCCCGCCTCGGGTCTGTGTGAGAATCCCCGTCCCCGTGCGGAGCTGTCGCCGCCGGGCAAGGAGAGCTCATGCCACAGATCATCTACACCATGAAGGACCTCCGGAAGACGACGCCGCAAGGCAAGGAGATCCTCAAGGGTATCTGGCTGTCGTTCTTCCACGGCGCGAAGATCGGCATCCTCGGCGCCAACGGCGCCGGCAAGTCCACCTTGCTGCGCATCATGGCCGGCGTCGACCAGGACTTCTCCGGGGAGGCCTTCCTCGGTGCCGGAATGACCGTCGGCTTCCTGCCCCAGGAGCCCCAGCTACCGGCCGGCAAGACGGTCCTCGAGTGCGTCGAAGAGGCGGTGAGCGAGAAGAAGGCCATCCTCGCCCGCTACGACGAGCTGATGGCCGACTACTCGGACGAGACGGCCGACGAGCTCGGCCGCCTGCAGGACCAGATCGACGCCCAGAACCTCTGGGAGCTCGATCACAAGCTGGAGCTGGCGATGGACGCCCTGCGCCTGCCGCCCGCCGACCAGGAAGTCTCCGTGCTCTCCGGCGGCGAGAAGCGGCGGGTGGCCCTCTGCCAGGTGCTGCTGCGCCAGCCGGACCTGCTGCTGCTCGACGAGCCCACCAACCACCTCGACGCGGAGTCGGTGGCCTGGCTCGAGCGCACGCTCCAGGACTACGCCGGCACGGTGGTGGCGGTGACCCACGACCGCTACTTCCTCGACAACGTGGCCGGTTGGATCCTTGAGCTCGACCGCGGGGCCGGCATCCCTTGGGAGGGCAACTACTCCTCCTGGTTGGAGCAGAAGCAGAACCGCCTGGCGCAGGAAGAGAAAGAGGCGTCGTCGCGCCGCCGCACCCTCGAGCGCGAGCTCGAGTGGATCCGCATGGCACCGCGGGCCCGCCACGCCAAGGGCAAGGCCCGCATCAGCCAGTACGAGAACCTGCTCGCCGAGGAGCAGGCAGCCGAGAAACGAGGGGGCGCGGCCGAGATCTCGATCCCGCCCGGGCCGCGATTGGGGGACCTGGTGGTCGAGGCCAAGGACGTCGCCAAGGGCTACGGCGACCGGCTGCTGATGGAGAAGGTCAGCTTCCTCCTCCCGCGCGGCGGCATCGTGGGGGTGATCGGCCCCAACGGCGCCGGCAAGACGACCCTCTTCCGCATGCTGGTCGGTGAGGAGAAGCCGGATGCCGGCGGGCTCAAGATCGGCGAGACGGTGGCCCTCGCCTACGTCGACCAGAGCCGCGACTCGCTCAACGGTGAGCGCACCGTGTGGGAAGAGATCTCGGACGGCGGCAAGGAAACGATCCTGGTCGGCAAGCGCGAGGTGAGCTCACGCGCCTACCTCTCGCAGTTCAACTTCCGGGGAGCGGACCAGCAGAAGAAGGTCAAGGACCTCTCGGGCGGCGAGCGCAACCGCCTGCACCTCGCCAAGCTGCTGAAGAGCGGCGGCAACCTGCTGCTGCTCGACGAGCCCACCAACGACCTCGATGTCGACACCCTGCGCGCCCTCGAAGAGGCGTTGCTCAGCTTCGCCGGCTGCGCCGTGGTGATCAGCCACGATCGCTGGTTCCTCGATCGCATCGCCACCCACATGCTGGCCTTCGAGGGCGATAGTCAGGTGGTGTGGTTCGAAGGCAACTACCAGGATTACGAGGTCGATCGCCATCGCCGCCTGGGCGCCGAGGCCGACCAGCCCCATCGCATCAAATATCGCCCGCTGGTGCACTGAACGCGTGCCGGGCCGCGGCCCGGCGCGTAATGCGCTGCGTAAGCTCCACCTGCGACGATTCACTCCTCGCGCCACGAACCGACAGGGCAGCCGCGCAGTCGGGCTACCGATGCCGGGGAAGGGCAAACTTGATCCACGCCGTCGAGATGAGCGAATCCGCGGCCTTTTCACCTCGCCGGCGCAGGTTGGCGAAGAAGTGGAGCGATGATGGCAACTCCCAAAGAAAGTCTCGAAAAGCTCAGCGGGCTCGACGGCTACGTCGGTTCCTGTATCGTCGATAGCAACAGCGGCATGATGCTCGCCGCCCACGGCGGCAACAGCTCCCTGAACCTCGAGGTCGCCGCTGCCGGCAACACCGAGGTGGTTCGCGCCAAGCGTGCCACCATGAAGTCGTTGGGGCTGGACGACAGCATCGAGGACATCCTGATCACCCTCAACAAGCAGTACCACCTGATCCGGCTGATGACCGGCCGGGATGGGCTGTTCATCTACCTCGTCCTCGACAAGGCGCGCGCCAACCTGGCGATGGGTCGTTTCCAGCTGGCCGACATCGAGAAGAACATGACGTTCTAGGTCGATCTCGCCAGACCTCTCGGCGGGTCAAGCCTCTCGGCGGCGGGCGCCAGGCGCTCGCCGCCACCTACCGGCCGTTCCTTCGTTGCCTACAGCATCCCCGCCCGCCGGAACATCCCGGCGAGGATCAGGCTGGCGGTGAGCAGGGCGCCCAGGCTGGCAACGAGCGCGACCCGGCCGAGGACACGGTGTTTCGTCGGCACCGCAACGCCGTGGCGCCAGCCCAGGAAGCGGGCCCAGGCGCCCGCCACCAGCATCCCCAGCACGATCGTCTCGTGGACCCGCAGAACGGTGACCTCGGCCGGGCTCCAGCTCGCGAGGGCTTCCTTACCGAGGACGAGCACCTTGCCGACGTAGGCGGCGAGGAAGAGGACGATCAGCCAGCTTGCACCGCGCATCCAGGCGCGATGCTGCTCCAGGCGCCGGGCCCGCACGTGCCGGAAGGCCACCAACGCGCAGCCGACCACTGCGGCCAGGTTGAACAGCGCGAAGCTCCAGAACCACAGACCCGGTGTCATCGACGGCCTCCTCCCCAACTGTGCAGTCCCCAGCGGTGCAAAGCGTCCATCCGCCTCCCCTTCTCCCGCCTCAGCGAGCCTCCAGCAGCCGCGCCGCGAGCTCGGGAGCGTAGCCCGCTGCGCGGATGCGTTCGGCGGCGGCCGCCACATCGTAGGCGAGCCGCACGTGGCGTACCCGCCGGCGCGCCGGCTCCCAGACCAACAGGCTCGCCCGCGGGTCTCCGTCGCGCGGGTAGCCGACGCTCCCCGGGTTGACGAAGGTCCAGGCCGCCTCGTCCAGCTCGCGGTCTTGCGTGCTCGCCGGGACCTCCTGCCACTGCTCGCCGTCGGTCGAGTAGAGCACACCGCGGTGGGTGTGGCCGAAGAGCACCAGGGAGCCGGCCGGCAGCGCCAGCTCCTGCAGGCTGCGCAGGTTGAGGTCGAGGCTGAGATCGTAGATGTAGGCCCAGCAGTGCCGCCGCGCCACCAACGAGCCGTGCACCGCAACCGCTGCGCGATCGAGGCGGACGATCTCCGGCAAGCCGCCGAGCCAGGCAGCGTCCTCCGGGCTCAGGCGAGACCGGCTCCATTCGATGGCCGCCAGCGCCCGCTTCTTGAGCTCGACGCTCGCCGGTGCGGTGCCTCCCAGCAACTCTTCGTGGTTGCCGCGCAAGCACCGCCAGCCGCGTTCGCGCACCAGGGCCACGACGGCCTCCGGCGAGGCGCCGTAGCCCACCAGGTCGCCAAGGACGAGCACCTGCGTGATGCCCTCGCTGGCCAACCAGCGGTCGACCGCTGCCAGGGCCTCGAGGTTGGCGTGCAGGTCGGCGAGCACGGCACAGGGCTGGTCGCGGTCCAGGGTCCAGCTCGGCAGTGCGTCGAAGCCACTCCCCACGGTGCTCCCCTGGCTCAGTGGCGCCGCCGCGGGCTGCCGTCTCGGGTGCTCGCCAGTCTGCGGGCGAACGCCGAAAGCTGCTCTCGGAGCTCTGGCTCACGCGGCCAGAGGAGCTGCTGTGAAATGTCCTCGAGCAAGCTCGCCCGCACCGCGGGGGCCCGCCCCAGCTCGAGGGCCAGCTCGGCGAAACCAGCCAGGAACGCCTGCCGGTCTTCCATTGCGGCCGAACTATACTCGCGCAACCGCAACAGGGCCTGCAGCCCGACCGTGGCGCGCTGGCCCGAGATCGCCAGGTCGTCGTCGAGGTAGACGACGCCATCACTCGCAATGCCGTAGTTGTTGGGGTTGCAGTCCAGCCACAGCCCTCTCGCCACCCCCAGCTCGAGGGTACCGCGGATGGCCTGCAGGTAGAGGTCCCAGGCCCCGCGATCCGCCCGGGTCGCGAAGCGTTGGCGCAGCAGCGGCAGCGTTGGGGTCCAGGAGCAGGCCCAGCACCAACCGTCCGGGTCCCGGCTCACGAACCACAGGCGCTGCGGGTGATAGATGCCGAGCTCCTGGCGCAAGCGCTCCGTGGCACCGTCCGCCACCTGGGCCGCGGCGAGGTTGGGGTAGCGGCGGGTGTAGCGGGCCTTGAGGAAACCCGCACCGACCTCGAAGAAGCGGCCATAGGGGCTCCCCGAGCCCCCTTCCTGGTTCTGGCTCCCGACCAGCTCGCGGCGCTCGCGCACCGGCAGGGCCGCCAGGCGCTCCAGCACCACGCCCGCCCCGGCCCCGGTGGGCTCGACGGCGAGAACGTCCTCGGCGGTGGCCGGCGTGAAGCCGGACAGCTCCCGCAGCGCCGCGAGCCGCGCCGACTGCTCGGCGGCGGAAGGCGCCGGCACCACTGCCGGCCGCCCGGGCGGCAGCTCGGCACCCGGCGTACCCGGCGCCGCGCCGCCCTTGCCGCCTTCCGGCGCGAGGCGGCCGAGACGCCGGCGCCGGGTGGGAGGTCCGGCTAGGAAGGGATCAGCGGCGCGACCTTCGGGGCGGCCGCCCGGATCGCCGACCAGCCCATGCCAATGTTGCCCGGCTTGCGGGTCACCAGGCAGAGGATGGCCTCGCGCCCGCCGAGCTTGACAATGAAGTGCAGGAGGTTGCGCGTGTTGAACTGCACCTCCTCCATGTAGTGCTCGTCCGCCGTCACCCCGCGCTGGGCCTTCACCAGGTCCTCGACGCGCAGCGTCTCCTTGCCGCGGTAGAGCGCCGTGGCGGCCGCCGAGACGGCCTCGAAATGGTCCGAGGTGAAATCGGACTGAAAGTGCCCGCCGAGCATCATGCCGCTCGACAGGTCCACGACGTTGGAAGCGACCGCATCGGGGGTGTTGTCGACCAGCTGCTTGCAGAGCTCATTGATCGAAGCCATCCTCATCTCCTTTTCCGCGAGGAAATTCGCCGGATCTCGCTGGCGCCATTGGGTGCGCCGACCCGTTCAGGGAGGTAAGCTTGGCCGCCTGATCTTAAGAAGGACATTACGCGCACACGACGCTCCTCAGGCCCCCGCTCGCTGCCCGCAAGGGGGCGGCGAGCGCCCTTACTCGTAATGCTGCTCGTAAACTCTGACCGGCAGACTCGGTCGAGAAGGACCTGAGACCTCCACCATTCAGCCGACCCGAGCCCGCTCCGCCTGCATGCCTTCCATCCTGGTCATCGACGACGATCCCGATCTCGTGAGCCTGGTCTGCGCGCTCTTCGAGGCCTCGGGCTACGCGGCGTTCTCACCACCTTCCATCGAAGGCGCGGTGGCCGCTGCCGAAAAGCACCTGCCCGACCTGATCGTCCTCGACATCAGGATGGCGCCGCTCTCCGGCTGGGAAGTCCTCGAGAAGCTGCGCACCAATCACGTCACGGCACGCATCCCGGTCTTGATGGTCTCCGCCTCGGAGGAGGTGAGCGACCGCGTGCGGGCGCTGCGCCACGGCGCCGACGACTTCGTCCGCAAGCCCTTCGAGCCGGCCGAGCTGGTGGCGCGCGCCGAGCGGATGATCGCGCGCCACGCCCTCGAGGACGTGAGCCTGCGTGGCCAGCTCGAGGCCTACCCCTTGCCCACCTTGCTGCAGAGCCTCGAGCAGCAGAGCAAGAGCGGCGTGCTGCGGCTCCACGGCAACGGCGACTCCGCCTTCCTCGGCCTGCGCGGCGGGCGCCTGGAGGCGGCGGAGTGGGGCGACCTTCAGGGGCTCGAGGCCCTCTGGGCCGTGCTCGACAAGAAGACCGGTACCTTCAGCTTCGGGCCGGAAGGTGCACACAGTTTCTCGGCCGGGAGCGAGCTCGACCGCCGCAGCATCCAGTCGGTGCTCCTCGACGTGGCCTGGGTGGAAGACGAGCTCGCCAAACGGGTGCACCTCGTGCCGGCGACCGACACGGCCCTGACCCTGGTGGACGAGGTGGGCGAGGTCGACGACGACTACGTCGATCTCCCCATCGACCCCATCGTCGACTACCTGCGCCAGCGCCCGGGGGCGAGCCTTGGCGAGATCCTCGACGAGCTGCCGTTGGCGCCGCACCGGGTCCGTTTCGCGCTCGCCTGGCTCATCGAGCAGGGCTCGGTCGCCACCTCAAAGGACGTCGACCTCGACCTCGGCTCTGCCGCGATCACCGACCTCGATCTCGCAGCCCTGTTGCCGCAGCTCCCACCCGCCGCCGGCGGCAAGCTGCTGGTGACCGTCCTGCTCACCGCGGGAGCGTTGCCAGCGCTGCAGCGCACCCTCGCCGCGAGCCCCTGGCTCGCCGGCCAGCTGGGCGGCGTCGATGCGCACGCCACCCTCACGCCGCTTGCCGGTTCCTCGATTCGTTTCAGCCATCAGGACGTCCAGGTCGAGATCTGGCTGCGGCTGCTCGACCTCGACGCCGTCGGCGAGATCTTCGAGCACGCCAGGCGCTCGGCCGGGGTCGTCCTCTGGCTCGGCGACGACCTTGCCCAGCTGGTGGTGCCGCCTCGGTTGATCGCCGCCTCGAGCCGCTCGGCCCGCCTGCTGCTCGTCACCCCACGGCCGGAGCTCGGCCAGAAGCTCCTGGCCAGTCTCGGTGCGGCCTCCCGCTGGCAACACCTCTACGGAAACCCCGCGTCGATGCAGGCAGTCCTCACCGCCTTGGCCGGCGAGGGCGAGATGACCAGCCCACAGACCGCGACGGACCACGACACCCAATGATTGAAGCGATGACGCAAGGCCCTCCGACTGCACCCCGGGACCAGGCCCGGACCCCTCGCGCCGGCGCGGCGCTGGCCGCGCCCCTGCGCGAGCTGGTCGCCGCCGGGGTCGGTGTCGAGATGGCAGCGATCGTCGACTTACAAGCGGGCGAGCCACGCGCCGTGGAACCGCCGGCGGCCGGCCTGGCCGAAGCCATCGAAGGCCTGGTGCACCTGGCGCAAGACCTGCTGCGCTGCGGCGACGCCATCGCCGCGGCTTTCGCCGAGGCCACGGGCGCCCCCGCGCCGGCGCACGACGAGCTCGACGAGGTGGTGATCCACGACAGCCGGCAGCCCGTGGTGATGGTCGGGCTCGGCGAACCCCGCCTCGCGCTGATCGTGGCGCTGTCCTCCGAAGCGAAGCTGGGGCGCGCCCTGGCCGAGCTGCGGGTGACCCGGCGCGAGCTGTTGCAGGCCCTCCGCGGGGAGCGGGCATGAGGTACCTCCAGGGCCTCTATCGGCTGCTCGCCGAGCTGGAAGGAACGGCGACCTCGCAGCTCGAGGCGTTCGACGTCCAGGAGCCCGGCGGTGGCCGGGTGATCGGCGAGGTCGTCGTCTACGCCGGCCGTGTCTGCTGGGCACGGGCCGAGCATCGGGACGCCAATCTCAGCGACCGGCTGCGCGACGCAGCGGGCGCGAGCCCCGGCCCACTCGTCGAGCTGGCCGGTGGCGGAGCGGCGGCGAGGGCCGGGCTGCCGGCGGCGCTCGCCAGCGCGCGCAGCGGCGACAACCCCTTGCGCCAGGCCCTGGCCGCGCACGTGGCCGCTGCTCTCGCCACCCTCACCCGCCGCCTCGAGGACGGCGAGGCCGAGCTTGGCCCACACCGCCCAACGACGGCCGCCACCCCCGCCTGCCAGGGCTTCACGGCAGCCGAGCTCCTCGAACGAGCTTTCGAGGTGGCGCCGGAGATCTCGCTCGGCTTCCCTCCCCTGCCGCGCCCGTTCACCGTCACCCCCCTGCCGTGCGAGGCAGCGTTCTGCTTTGCCGAGGTCAGCGGCGACGGCCCGCCGCTCCTGGTCGCCGCGCGCGGGGCCGAGACCGAGCTCGCCGCCGCCGAGCAGCTGGCACGCAGCATCCGTGGCGCGGTGCTCAACCCGCTCTTCGCGGTCAACCGCCTGCAGCCCTTTGCCGTCGCCATCAAGCACCTCGATCGCGGCTGGCTGGTCAGCCGCATCGCGCCGTTTCTCTGCTTGTTCCGGGTCAGCGCCAGCGGCGACCACGGAATGCTGCTGTCGCTCCTTGCCAACCCCAGCCTGGCCTCGCCGACCGCGCCGCGCGGGGCGTCGCGGCCGAGCTTGCAGAGCTTGCCGGGCGCCTCTGCCGCCCTATCTCCCTGAAGGTTCACCAACCGCTAGAAGGAGGATTCGCCCATGTCTCTTGATTCAACCCTGTCCGAGGTCGTTCGCACTGTTCCCGATTGCCTGGCAGCCGGCTTCGTGGACATGAGCACCGGCATGATCCTTGGGATCAAGACCGTTGACTCGCATCCGCAAGAGGTGATCGACGTGCTCGCCGCCGCCACCGGCGACCTGTTCCAGGGCAGCAACGTGGTCACCATCGAGAAGCTGTTCAAGCGCGCCCGCGGCGTGGCGGACAACGACGACACCCACTACTTCAACGAGTTCGTGGCCCTGTCGCAGAACCTGATCCACGTCTTCATTCGCGGCAAGAAGGTCCCCAACACGGCGCTGGTGACGGTCTGCCGCGCCGGTGCCAACCTCGGCATGGTCCTGTCGAAGACCCGCCAGGCACTCCCCGAGGTCGAGAAGGTCGCCTGATCTCCCTGCGGCCGGCGGCGGCCGGGGCCCTACGGTCTCGGGAGCGTCGCCGGCCCCATCTTCTTCCTTCGACAGAGCAGCAGGAGATCGGGTCGCAGCGATGGCGGTTCTCGACCAAGAACAGGGCACGGTGGTCGTGCGGGTGGTCTACGACGGGCCGCCGATGTCAGGCAAGACGACCAGCCTCAAGGCGCTCTCCCGGACGCTGGCCGACCGCCGGCGCAGCGAGGTCTACTCGCCCGAGGAGATCCTCGGCCGCACCCTCTACTTCGACTGGTTGGAGTACGTGGGCGGCCTGATCGCCGGTTACCAGGTGCGCTGCCAGATCATCAGCGTTCCCGGCCAGCTCGCGCTTGCCAAGCGACGTCGCTTCTTGCTCTCGGGCGCGGACAGCGTCGTCTTCGTGGCCGACACCTCGCGCGAGGGCCTCGCCAGCTCAGTGAACGCCTTCCGCGAGTCCCAGCCACTGTTGGCACGGCCCGACGGCCCGCCGGTGGGCGTGGTGATCCAGGCCAACAAACGCGACCTGCCCACGGCGGCCAGCCTCGAGGAGGTCCGCAGAGCCTTCGGCGACCTGCCCCAGATCGGCGTTCACGAGTCGGTGGCGAGCGACGGCCTGGGCATCCGCGAGACTTTTGTCTTTGCCGTGCGGCTGGCGCTCGACCGCGCCCGCCACTTGATGCAGACCGACGCCCTGCGGGTCGGCAAGCCGGAGGTCGAGAGCGGCGAGGAGCTCCTCGCCCAGCTGACCAAGCTTGATGCCGGCGTGCCGCTGCTTTCCCCACCCTCGATCCTGGATCTCGCAACACCCCGCGCGGCGGCGAGCGAGCCCGCGCCGCCGCGGGAGGCGAGCCCCGCACCGACGGGAAAGGCCGCACCCTCCGAGCCGGCCCTAGCGGCGCCGGCGCCGGTCGCCAGCACCGCGCCGGCAGCGAGCTCGGACAGCGCGCCGCTGCTGCCGAACTCGAGCATTCCCAGCGGCCTGGTCTGGCCGCCGGTCACCGGTCGGGTGGCGCTCCATCAGATCGAGCGCGAGGCGGCCCAGCTGCAACGCCTCGCCAACGGTGATTGGAGTGGCAGCGCCGGTATCGGCTGGCTCCTGCTGTCGCGCGCCGACGAGCGCTTCGACTCCATCGAGGAGGGGCGGCGCGCGCTGCTGCAGATCGCCCGCGTGAACGGCTCGTTGGCGCGCGTGCTCTCCGAAGGCCGCTGCTGCACCCTCGCCGAGGACGGCCACCAGGGTTGGCGGCTGTGGCACTTCGTGCAACGAGAACGCTCGGCCCGCGCCGAGCTGATCGACCTCGTGCCCCAGCTTGCCGCCCACGCCAGCAGCTCAGTGACCGAGCGCCTCGTCCACCTCGCCGAGCAGCTGCTGGCGGCGGCCATCGCCTTCACGACGCCGCTCGGCAGCCTGCCGCTCAGCCTGGACACCGTCGGCATCGCGACGCTGAACGGCCACCCGCCGCGCAGCTTGAGCGGCCTCACGGCGCCGACCTTCATCGACTTCCTGCCCACCGCCCTGGCCCACGGTGAGGCCTTGCCGGCCCCGGCGGCACCGGCGGCCAACCTGCTCGGCCGCCTGCTGCGGCTGCAGTTCGAGGACCTCGCCGAGCGCGGCTCGGTGGATCGCGGGCGGCTCGCGGTGGAGCTCGCGCGGCACGCCACGACACGGCCAGCGAGCCACGACACGGTGGCGCAGCTGCTGGCCGCACTGGGCCTCGGGGGAGGCCAGCTCCGATGAGCAGCGAGCGGCCTCTGCCGCCGCCCCGGCTCGTCGTCGCCGCCTTGAGCGCCGGCTTCCAGAACCGCACCGTGCTCGACGAGGTCTCCTTCGCGGTGCCGGCCCGCGGCGTCTTCGGCGTCATGGGGCCAGCCGGTGTCGGCAAGAGCACACTGCTGCGCACCCTCGCCCGCTGGAACGAGCCGCTACCGTCGTTCTGGCTCAAAGGCGACGTCCTCTACGACGGTCGCAGCCTGCTGCGCGAGATGTCGCTCGAAGAGGCGCAGCGCGAGGTGACTCTCCTGGCGCAGAAGGCGCAGCTCTACACCGCGACCGTGCTCGACAATGCGATCGCCGAGCTGCGGCCGAGCGTGCCGATCGACCTCGATCGCAAGCGCGAGTTGGCTCAGCAGGCGCTCGCTCCCCTCGACCTCTGGGCGGAGCTCGAGCCCCTGCTCGCAGAACCGGTGCTGGCCCTCACCCTCGGCCAGCAGCGGCGCCTGTCGCTCGCCCGCCTGGCCTCGGGTGGCGCCCGCGTGCTGCTCGCCGATGAGCCCTTGCGGGACCTGCCCGACGACGAGGTCGCGCGGCTCAAGGGCATGCTGCAGCAGCTCGGCCGGGAGCGTGCCTTGGTGCTCGTGACCCACAACCAACGCGAGGCCCGCGAGCTCTGCGACGACATCGTTCTGCTGGCTGCCGGGCGGGTGATCGAAGTGGGCCGCGCGGCCGACTTTTTCAGCGCTCCCAAGACGGCGGCCGGCGCCGACTTCGTCCGTTACGGCAATTGCTGGCCGCAACCGGTTGCCGCCGAAGACGCGGTCGAGGAGGGGGAGGAGGAGCCGCCGGAGGAGCTCACCGCGGCACGCCCCCGCGACCTGGCTCCCCGCACTTCCAACGTCGGGTGGCCGGGCGGCTTCCATTGGGTGCTCCCCAACCTGCTCGGCGGGATGCAGCGACCCGGCCTGCTGCGCCCGCTCGCCGACGATCTCGAGGCCCTGCACGCGCTCGGTTGCAAAGTGCTGGTCAACCTGACCCGCCGCGCCCCGGACGTCGCCGGTCTCGCCGCCTATGGCATCGAGAGCCACCACCAGCCGATCGTCGACATGAGCGTGCCGACCCTCGAGCAGGCCTACGAGCTGTGCCGGCGGATCGAGGATTGGGTTGGGCGCGGGCTGCCGACCGTGGTCCATTGCAAGGCGGGCCTCGGCCGCACCGGCACGATCCTCGCCTGCTGCTTGGTGCTGCGCGGTGAGAACTCGGTGCGCGCCGTGCAGCGGGTGCGCGCCAGCAACCCGGCGGCGATCCAGACTCCCGAGCAGCTCGCTTTCGTCTCGCAGTTCGCCGACGACCTGCAGGCCCGCCGCGAGGCTGGCCAGGCGGCGGCCCACGGGGCCTAAGGAGCACGCCGTGGCCTTCGGCATCACCCAGCTCGTGCTGCCCGTCCGCTGCCTGGCGAGCTCCCGCGCCTTCTTCGCCGACGCCCTCGGCTTTGCGGTGCTCGCGGCGGGCGACGGCTTCGTCGAGCTCGACGGCCAGGGGGTGGGACTTCGCCTCGAAGCCACCAGCGGGACCATCGCGCCGCACACGCTGCGCCTGCAGACGACGGACCTCGAGGGCAGCCTCGAGCAGCTGGAGCATGCCGGCGGACGCCAGCTGCTGGCTCCGGCGGTCGTCGGTGCGCGGCTCGAGGCGCGCCTTGCCGACCCGGACGGGCACTGCCTGGTGCTCTGGCGCCCGCGCCGGGAGAGCGAGCTGCCGGAGCCGCCGCCGCTGCCCACGAGCCGCGACTGGGACGCCGCCGCCGAGACGCTCGCCGCCGGGCTCCTGGCCCGGGTGCCAGAGAGCTTCCGCGACCTCGCCCGCGCCGGCATGACCGCCGAGGCAGAGCTGCTCTGCCCGCTCGACCAGGCGGTAAGCTGCCACTTCGTGGCGCGCGCCTACATCCGCTCGACGCCACGCCTACAGCGCTCGCGCCTGCATGCTGCGCTGCGCGACCATGGTTTCGCGCCGGAAGGCTTCGGGGAAGACTTCGCATGCTGAGCCCGCTCGAGCGACCGCGCCACAATGTGCTGGGAGTGCGTCATGGCGTCGAGAACGTCGTGGCCGCCGCCCGCTTCCTCGTCGAGACCCTCGGTTTCGAGCTGCGCGCGGCGGTCGCCCAGGGCGCCGTCGTCGACAACGGTGCCCTCACCATCACCCTGTTCAGCAGCTCGCCAGCCGCGCACCGCCTGGAGGTCGAGCTGGTGACCCCCGACCTCGACTCCTCGCTTCCGCACCTCGACCGGCAGCCCGGGGTCACTGCTCTCGGCGACCTGGAGGAGGTGGCGCCGGGCCGCTTCGAGCGTCACTACGATGCGCCACATGGTCTCCGCCTGGTGCTGGTCCGCCAGCTCAGCCCGGACGAGATGGGCCTCCCCCACGAGGTGCCGACCTCTCTCGCCTGGGAGCGCACCGCCATCGAGCTGGTCCGCGAGGTGCTGCGCTTCGTGCCGGAGGCCTTCCGACCCGCGGCGCTGCGGCGCACCGCCGAACGCGCCGAGGTCTTGACGCTGACCGCCGGCGAGGTCGAGGTGCAAGTAGAGCACGCGATCCAGGCGATGCTCGACGTCACTCCGGCGTTCCAGCAGGAACGCCTGCACAGCGAGCTCACCAACCTCGGGATCGAGCTCACCAGCTCTGGCCTGCTGCCCCGCCGCGAGCCGTGAGGGCGCCGCGCAGCCATGGGTTGCTGGCGCGGGCCTGGCTGTGGCTTCGCCTCGCTTGGGCCGGTTGGCGCTACCGCCGCCGCGAGGGTGAGGAGGGCGCCCGCGCCCGCGACGCTCTGCTCGCCCTCTTCCGCGATGGTCGCGGCCTAGCCCTCAAGGTCGGTCAGCTCCTCGCCGACAGCCCGTCGGCCGCCGCCGTCCAGGCCGAGCCCCTGCCCCTCGACGTCCTGCTGCCCGGGCTGGAGCGCGCCCTCGGCCGGCGCTGGGAGCAGGTCTTTCGCCGCCTCGACCCCGGAGCCACTGCCGCTTCGCTAGGGCAGGTGCACCGCGGCGAGCTCCTCGACGGCACGCCGGTGGCCGTCAAGGTTCGCTATCCGCACATCGACCGCGCCGTCGCCGCCGAGCTGCGCTTGTTGGGCCTGGCTCCCGGGGTCGGGCCCCTCGAGCGTTTCGGCTTCCGCCTCGACGGCTACCGCCGGGTGCTGCGCGAGAACATGGACCGTGAGCTCGACTACCAGAGCGAAGCCGCGCGCCAGGGCCGCTTCGCCGCCCGTACTGCCGTCCCGGGCGTGGTCGTGCCACGGGTGTTCCCCGAGCTTTGTCGCCAGAACCTCCTGGTGCAGTCTTGGGAGGAGGGTGTCGACCTGGCCACCGCCGCCGGCTGGCCGCGGCGTGACCGCGCGGGGCTGGCGCGGGCGCTCGTCACCCTGCTGTTGGCGAGCCTCTTCCGCGGCGGCGAGGTGCATGCCGACCCCAACCCCGGCAACTACCTCTACCGCCGCCCGGACGGCAAGCCGCAGGTGGTGCTGCTCGACTACGGGTGCACGCTGGAGCTGGCGCGCGAGCGCCGCCTGGGCCTCCTCAAGCTGATCGTCGCGACCCGCGAGGCGAGCGCCGTCGACCCACTGAGCTGCCTTGCGGCACTGGGGTTCGAGGCGGCCAAGCTCGAGGCCATCGCCGGCCAGCTCCCGGGCCTCTGCCAGGTGCTCTTCGAGCCCTTCTTGCTCGACCGCCCCTTCGACCCGGCGAGCTGGCACCTCGGCGACCGGATGGATGCCCTGCTCGGTGAGCTGCGCTGGTGGTTCCGCGCCGCCGGTCCCCCCGACCTGCTGCTTCTCGTGCGCAGCTTCCAGGGCCTCGTCGAGCAGCTGGGCACGCTCGCCGTCCCGCTGCCGTGGTGGCCCCTTCTCCAGCAGGCCGTGGGCAACGACGAGCTGGCCGCAGCGCGCGCCTGGGAACCGCCTCCGCTCGCCGCGACGACGACGGCCGGCAGCCTGGCCAGCCTCGCCCGCCTCCTCAAGGTGAGCATCCACGAGGGCGACGCCGAGGTCCTCACCCTGGCCATGCCGGCGGCTGAGGTCGCTCACCTCGATACCCTGGTCCCGGCGGAGATCCAGGGCAAGATCGCCGCCCTGGGCGTCGACCTCGCCGCCCGCACCGCCGGCATCCTCGCCCGCGGCATCGAGCCCCAGGAGGTCGTCCGCGTCGAGGACAGCGGCAGGACCTACCGGGTCTGGCTGGAGTGAGCGGCCGCTACGGCGCGGTGAAGCCGATGCGGTTGTGGCTGCCGTCGCAGAGGGGCTTGTTGGCCGAGGCGCCGCAGCGGCAGAAAGTCGCCCGGGTGCCCGTCACCACCTCCTGCCCCGCGGCATCGACGATGGTGAGCCAGCCCTCCGCCACCACCGGACCATTGGGCCGCACGCGCAGCCGGAGCAGCGGCGAGGTGACCGTCTCCGGCTCGTTGCGCAGGCTGATCGCCCCCGCGACCCCGGCGTCCGCGAAGCCGCAGCTCTTGTGGCTGCCGTCGCAGAACGGCCTGTTGGCCGAGGCGCCACAGCGGCAGAGGGCCGCCTTGGCGTCGCGCTTGAGGACGTTGCCGTCGGCGTCGAGGACCTCGAGCTCGCCCTTGAGCAGCAGCGGCCCGTTGGCCACCACGGTCGCCACGACCGGCGCCGGCGCGGCCGCGGCGCCGGCGGTGGCCGTCGCGGCAGCCGGCTGCGCGATCGCGAGGGCCCCCGACGGGCAGCGCGCCACCACCGTGGCGATCTCCTCGGCGCTCGCCGCGTCCGGCTTGACCCACGGCTTCTCCTGCGGGTCGAAGACCTGCGGCAGGCCGCGCACGCACTCGCCGGCGTGGATGCAGAGGCCGGCATCGTAGGTGACGGTGAGGGCGGCTCCGGGGTAGTGATGCGGCTTGCGGTCGCTCATCGCTGTGTTCTCCGGGATGGTGGTCGTCGTCGCGGGGCCGTCGAGGCCGCGGCCTAGGAGGATTCGTCCGACTTCAGGACCGCCACGAAGGCGGACTGCGGGATCTCGACGCTACCCACCATCTTCATCCGCTTCTTGCCTTCCTTCTGCTTCTCGAGCAGCTTGCGCTTGCGGCTGATGTCGCCGCCGTAGCACTTCGCCGTCACGTCCTTGCGGAAGGCGGTGATGGTGGTGCGGGCGATGACGTTGCCGCCGATGGTGCCCTGGATGGCGATCTTGAACTGCTGCCGGGGAATCGTCTCGGCCAGCTTCTCGCAGTAGCGCAGGGCTCGCTGCCGGGCCTTCTCGCGGTGCACCAGCTGCGAGAGGGCGTCGACCTTCTCGCCGTTGACCAGGATGTCCACCTTGACGAGGTCGGTCTCGCGGTAGTCGAGGGTCTCGTAGTCGAACGAGCCGTAACCCTGAGTGAGGCTCTTCAGGCGGTCGTAGAAGTCGAACAGCACTTCGGCCAGGGGCAGCTCGGAGGTCAGCTCGACGCGGCCGGCGGCGAGGTAGCGGAAGGTGGTGTTGACGCCCCGGCGGTCGCGGCAGAGGTCCAGCACCACACCGACGTAACGCTCCGGGATGAAGACCTGGCCGCGGATGTACGGCTCGAAAGAGCGCTCGATGCGGGCCGGGTCCGGGAAGTGGGCCGGGTTGTCGATCTCGACCTTGGCGCCGTCCGAGAGCTCGATCTCGTAGCGCACCGAGGGGGCCGAGAGGATCAGCGGCAGGTCGTACTCGCGCTCCAGGCGCTCCTGCACCACGTCGAGGTGCAGCAGGCCGAGAAAGCCGCAGCGGAAGCCGAAGCCGAGGGCGGAGGAGGAGTCCTTCTCGTAGACCAGGGCGGCATCGTTGAGCTTGAGCTTCTCGATCGCCTTGGTGAGGTCCTCGTACTCGTCGGTCGCCATCGGATAGAGCGACGAGAAGACCATCGGCTTGGCTTCCTGGTAGCCGGGGATCGGCTCCGCTGCCGGTCGCTCGGCGTCGGTCAGGGTGTCGCCGATGGCGAGGCCCGAGAGGCTCTTGATGCCGGCGATGACGTAGCCCACCTCGCCCGCTTCGAGCTCGCCGACGGGCACCCGCTTGAGGCGCAGCCGGCCGACCTCTTCGACCAGGTGGTCTTCTTGCGAATGCATCAGGCGCAGCTTCATGCCGGCGCGCAGCTTGCCGTCCTTGACCCGCACCAGCAGCACGGCGCCGCGGTAGGGGTCGTACTGGGCATCGAAGAGCAGGGCCTTGAGCGGTGCCGCGGCGTCCCCCTGGGGCGGCGGCAGCTTGCTGACGATCGCCTCCAGCACGTCGGAGATCCCGGTGCCCAGCTTGGCCGAGCACTTCACCGCCTCGAAGGGGTCGAGCCCGAGGTCGGCGTCGATCTCCTCGAGCACCCGCTCGACGTCCGCCGCCGGCAGGTCGATCTTGTTGATCACCGGCACGATCTCGAGGTTGTGCTCGAGGGCGAGGTAGAGGTTGGCGAGGGTCTGCGCCTCGACGCCCTGCGAGGCATCCACCACCAGCAGGGCACCCTCGCAAGACATCAGCGAACGCCGCACCTCGTGCGAGAAATCGACGTGGCCAGGGGTATCGATCAGGTTGAGCTCGTAGTCCTTGCCGTCCTGGGCCCGGTATACCAGGCTGATGGTGTTGCTCTTGATGGTGATGCCGCGCTCGCGCTCGATGTCCATCGAGTCGAGGATCTGGTCGCGGAACTCCCGCGCCTCGACGGCACCGGTCGCCTGGATCAGGCGGTCGGCGAGGGTCGACTTGCCGTGATCGATGTGGGCGATGATGCAGAAGTTACGGATGTCTTCCACCGAGGTGCACCTTTCCTGCCGGAAGCCTGGGCTCGCGGGCCGAGCGTTGACACGGGATGGTCCGGGGTGACGCCCGGCGAGGCGCCGGCGTCCGCGAATCGAGGCGATAGTCTATCCTCAGTCCCGCTGCCGCCTCTGCCCACCCGCCGACGCCGGAAAGGAGACCGTCGATGCGACCCCTGCTCAGTGTGCTCTGCCTCGCCGCCCTCGCCGTGCCAACGCCGCTTCTCGCCGGCGACGACGGCTACCTCGATGCGATGGCCCGCGAGCACGCCCACGACGCTCCCGTCGCGAGCCCGGCCGCCGCGACCGCGCCGCAGCAAGCGGTCGAGGCCGAACGGCGGGTCTACGCGACCCTCGACGGCAAGGAGGTCCGCGGCTACTTCGCCCGCCCGGCCAACGGCGGTGAGAAGGCCCCCGGCGTGATCGTGATCCACGAATGGTGGGGCCTCAACGAGAACATCGAGGCGATGGCCCGCCAGCTCGCCGGCGAGGGCTACCAGGCCCTGGCGGTGGACCTCTACGAAGGCAAGGCCGGTGCTACCGCCGAGGAGGCCCGGGCCCTCGCCGGCGCGGCCCGCGAGCGCGAGGGCCGCAGCGAGGAGAACCTCCGCCAGGCCTACGCCTTCCTCACTCAGCAGGGAGCGAGGAAGGTCGGCACCCTCGGCTGGTGCTTCGGCGGCGGCTGGTCCCTACGCACGGCCGAGCTGCTGCCGGACAAGGTGGCGGCCACCGTCATCTACTACGGCCGCATCGAGACCGACCCGGCGAAGTTGCAGCCCCTCCAGATGCCCATCCTCGGGCACTTCGGCAGCCTGGATGGCGGCATCCCGCTCGCCGCCGTCCGCCAGTTCGAGGCCGCCCTCAAGGGCCTCGGCAAGCCGGCGGAGATCCATGTCTACGAAGGCGCTGACCACGCCTTCGCGAACCCCTCGGGCACGCGCTACAAGGCGGATGCCGCCGAGCTCGCCTGGACGCGGACCCTCGCCTTCCTCGCCAAGAACCTCAAGGGCTGAGCCGAGGTCAGGGCACCCGCCTCAGCGTCACGCTGCCGCTGTCGGCCCGCAGCTCGATGCCGGCGCCGCCGGCGGCGCTGGCCGGCGAGCGCAGGTATTGCCACCGGCCCTCTTGGCTCTCGACGCCAGCGAGCTCACTCGCCAGGCTGCCGTCGCGGGCCGCCAGGGTCACGGTGGGCTCGTCGACTCCTCCCGGCCACGCCAGGCTGACGTCACCGTAGCGGGCTTCGATCCGGTGCTGGGCGGTGAGAGCGGCACCGTGGAGCCCGTCCGCGACGACGTCGCCGCTCAGGCTGGAGACCGCGATCGGCCCGGCGACGCCATGGATGGTCACCGGCGCGTAGCTCACCTCGATGCTCGCGCCGGCTCCGGCGTCGGCCACTTCCACCGAGCCGCTCGAGCTCTTGATCTCGATCGGCCCCAGCACACCGTGCAAAGCGATGGCGCCGTAGGAGGTCTGGATCCGTGAGCCGCCGCCGATCTCGGCCAGGGTGACGCTGGTCGACTTGCCATCGACGTTGACGTCGCCGGAGGCCCGTCCCACTTCTACCCCGCCGTAGTCGTTGTGGATCTCGGCCGCGCCTTGGAGGTCCGTGACATGGACCTGCCCGGAGACCAGCCGCAGGCGCAGCGGGCCGCCGATCCGCTCCAGCCGGGCGTGGCCGTAGCTCGCCTTGAGCTCGACGGACCCGCCGAGATCGCTGCCCTCGATGTTGCCGCTCTTGACCTCGACGGCGAGCGGCCCGCCGACCTCTGTGAGGCGGACGTCACCATAGCGATTGACCACCCGACCGCCGCCGCTCACCGCACGCACTTGCAGGCGACCGCTCAGGTTCTCGACCTCGATGGTGCCTGCGATGCGGGCGAGCTCGAGGTCGCCGTAGCGGTTCGCCACCCGCACGCTGCCGGCGGCACCCGCCACCCGCACGGCACCCGAAGCGTTGTCGACCACGACCGGCGCGCCGAGCTCGCTCACCGTGACGTCCCCGTAGCGGTTCTCGACCTCGACGGCCGTGCCGGCGGGCACCTCGATGCGAAGGTCGAGGGAGGCGCGGGGAGGCCGTTCGCCGCTCAGCAAGCCCAGGAGCCCCCATTCGCGCTGCTGATCGAGCTCTCGCGGCCGGACCTCGACGTGGCCTGGGTGCGCCGCAAGCTCGATGTCGAAGCTGCGCTGCACCTCTTCTTCCCAGGACCGCGAGCCCGCGTAGCGAAGCTCACCGACGACACGCACTCGACCGGCCTCGCCCGCGGCGACGACGACGTCGCTCGCACGCGACACCACCTTGAGCGGCAGGCCCGTGGCGTCCAGCGTCCGCTCGACGCGTTGGACGTGCTCGCCGCCAGCGCTGGAGCGGATGGCCCAAGGGACGAGCACGAGCCCGGCCGCGATCAGCAGATAGCGGCCGGTTGCGGGAAGTGGTCGGCGACGCATCGGGTGTCCTCCTCCGTGCCGACCGCGGCGAGCGGCCGGAAGGTGTCATACCCGGCTAGACGACGAGACGGCCCGGCAAGTTCGCGGCGGCCCCGCAGGCGAGCCGGCTAGCGCCCGCGCCCCGGGGCCCGCCCGACCCAGGGCAGGACGAACGGCTCGCGGCCATGCACACTGTCGTCGGCCGTGAACACCACTCCACCGGGTGCCGGCGCCAGGGCCTGGATGCCGGCCCCGAGCGGGCCGGGGTGGAGGTCGACGATGCGGCGCGTGCCCTTGGCGCTACCGTCCGTGACCAACAGCTCGAGGCCATGACCGGTGGAGGTCGCGGCCACGAAGAGGACCCCTCCGGCTGCCTCGGCGAAGAAGGAGAAGAGCTGGAGGTCCGAGGCGAGCAGCGTCTGGCTGCCCAAGGTCGACGGCATGGCGATCAGGTCGTAGGGCTCGCTCGACTGGTCGCAGAAGCCTGGCTTCGTCGCCAGTAGCAGCTGGCTCGAGGCGGCGAAAAGCTGGCAGGGCGTGCGGCCGCCAGAGACGATCTCCCTCGCCAGCACCGTGCCGGCGGGCGTACCGTCCGTGCGCAGCACGCATTCGGGACGCAAGGGACAGGAGCCGGCAAGGACGAAGGCGCGACCACCGACCTCGACCAGCTGGAAGGGATACGAGGAGGTAGGGCCTGGCATCACATCGCGCAGCATCCGGGTGCCCGCCGCAGTGCCATCCGAGGCCCACGGCTCGGCGCCGTGCTCGCCGTCGCTGGCGCTGGCGCTGAACAGGAAGCGGCTGCCGAGCGTTCCCAGCGCCCGGACCCCGACGCTGCACCTCTCGCAGAGTGGCCTCAACACCCGACTTCCCTCGGCGGTGCCGTCGCTCAGCCACAGCGCGAGCTCCTCCGCTTCACCGTACGCCCCGAACAAGGCCAAACCACCCACCCGCCCAAAACCGTGGGGGTAGCTCCCGCACGCTCCTGGGCAGAGGTCGAGCACGCGGGTGCCGGCCGCCGTGCCGTCGCTCACCCACAGCTCCTGGCCGTGTTGAGGATCGCTGGCTGCGAAGTAGGCGAGGCCGCCCACCACCAGGCCGCCACTCGGACCACTGGCAGGTCGCCCAAGCGGCTCGGCGAAGAGGTTGGCGATGAGGCTCGCGGTCTCAGCTCGTGCGCTGCCGGCAGAGGCGCCGAGAACGGCGACCAGACCGCCGAGGGCGGCCCGCCGCCAGCGCGTAGAACCCTTCCGAGGCGTCAAACAAGGCAGGTTGGCTTGGCCTTCACGAGGCTGCACAGATGGCATCGTCCCCTCCGATCCGAGAGTGCTACCCTGGCGGCTTCATATGCCGTAGTAGCATTTCTGGATCAGAGAGGTTAGGCCGCTTGGCGAGCCGCTAGTTGATGTCCTTGCCCTGCTCGAGCTTCTGGATCGCCGCCGCGAGGGCCTTGCGGTTGACCTCGTCGGGGGCCTGCCCGAGGGCCACCCTGGCGTGCGCCAGGGCCTTGTCGTATTGCCCCAGGGCCGAGTAGCCGCGGGCGAGGCCCATCTCGGTGGGCCAGGCGCCGTTGTGCCGCTTGTGGTTCTCCTCGAAAACGGCGAGAGCAGCTTGCTTGTCACCGCCCGCGATCAGCTGGCGGCCGAGCCCGTGCACTGCCACCGCGTCTGCCGTGGGGTGGTTCACGGCCTTGGTGAGCGTCTCCCGACCCACCGCCTTACCGTTGGCGAGCTGGGCCAGGCCGAGGGTCGAGAGGGTCGAGAAGTTCTCCTGGCCGGCGAAGGGCGCGCTCACCGCGTATTCCGCCCAGCGCTCCGCCTCCGCCAGGTTGACCTTGTTCTGCAAGCAGTAGCCGACCGCCGCCACCCAGGCCTGGTGGTTGAAGCCGGTGCTGTTGTGCAGCTCGCGCCGCAGGGCCTCGACGTAGAGGTCCTCCATGTTGTCGACGCGGATGGTCCACGGCACGCTCAGCTTCTCCCAGCGGAGGGCCACCGTCGCCTGGGCCGGCTGGCGGTCGGTGAACTCGTAGGTCAGCCAGTGTGTGTACTCGTGGGCCTGCGGCTTCACCTGCACGCGCAAGGCGTCGTTCTTGGCGTCGTAAAAGAAGCTGCCCCAGGAGGTCGAATCCTTGGAGAAGATCAAGGTCCAGGCGTCCGGGCCGGGGACCATGTGCAGGCCGTAGGTGCCGGCAGCGAGCGGCTGGCCCTCGATCAGCACATCGTGGGACACGGTGAAGACGGTGTTCTCGTTGGCGCCGGCCCGCCACGGGCATTGGTCGCCGCAGGTCCCGAAGCCCAGATTGGCCATGCCGTAGGGCACCAGCTGGCCCCAGATCTTGCCCGTGCGGTCCTCGCCGCCGGGGCCGGTCACGTCGGGGCTGTGGTAGGTGATGTTGACCTCGACCGGGCCGATCCACTGCGAGACCGCGGCCTTCTGGTTGTCGCCGCTCTGCGGCAGCGTGAGGCCAGGAAACTGCGCGTGGAGGGCCGTGGCCGCCAGCGCGCCGGCCACGGCCAGCACGAGCGGACGGAGGCGTCGTGTCCTCATGTTGATGTCCTCATGATGATGTCCTCTGCGGGTTGGCAGGAGCGTGGCAAGCGGCGCTCCCAGGGGCACTGTCTACTACGGGCATAGGAGAGAGATACGGAACACGCCGCCGGAGGTTATCGGTGCGGGCCAAACCCGCCACGGGTGGCGCTGGGTCGTGCGCCGAACCGGTCGCTCAGGCCGGCTCGCCAGCCTCCACGCGGCCCGCCTTACGGCCGGCCCGCACCGAGCGCTTGGGCTGCGCCGCGGTACCGAGCAGCAGGCGCGAGGTCTCGAGGGCGCGCTCCGCCAGCTCGCGGGCCCCCTGGTGAAGGGCGGCACTCTGCTGCACGACGGCGATGTTGCGCTCCATGTCCTCGGCGTCCCAACCGCGAGAGTGGGCGATGAACGGGAAGGCGGGGAACTGGCAGCCGATCTCGCTGAAGAACATCAGCATCTGACCAGCCACGGCCTGCACGTTGTCCTGCCCGCCGGTGATGATGAAGCCCGCCACCTTGTTCTCGATCAGCACCTTGTTCTTGATCGTCACCTGGTTCTGGATGCAGTTCATCCGCTCGACCATCTTCTGGTAGAGCGAGGACGGCGCCCCCCAGCGGATGGGCACGGCGACGAGGACGACGTCCGCCCAGAAGACGAGGGCCTCGTACACGCGGTCCATCTGGTCCTTCTTGTCCATCTGGGTGATCGAGCAGGGCCAGGTGCAGGCGTGGGCGCTCTTCGAGTAGAAGCCCTCGCAGGCCCGGAAGGCGAGGTCGTTCAAGCGCAGCAGCTGCGTCTCGGCGCCGGTCGCGGCGGACGCTTCGAGGGCCGTTTCGAGCAGGGCGTCCGAGGTCGAGTAGCGGGGGTGGGCGCGGTCCATCGCCGTCGTCGAGATGCCGAGCACCCGCTGCGGTCCCGTCGCGCGGCGGATCGGCCGCGCCAGCGGATGGGCCGCGTGTGGCGCCTTCGCCCGCGGCGTCGCCGAGGCGAGGTCGAGGAAGAGGTGGCCGCCCTCCTCCCTGAGGGCGTAACGCGGCACCTTGTCGGCTTCAAAGCCGGGCTCGCCCTCACCCGTCGCGCGGTGGAACTTCCAGTAGTGCCAGGGGCAGACCAGGTAGTCGCCGTCGAGCCTTCCCTGCCCGAGCGGCCCGCCCACGTGGTTGCACACCCCCGAGACGGCGCCGAACTCGCCGTTGACGTAGGTGAGGGCGATCTTCGTGCGCCCGAAGGCAAGCTCTCGCAGCGCCCGTCCCTTGAGCTCCTCGACCGGCCCCAGGTCCTGCCAGTTCGCCTCCGCCATCGCCGACCTCCGTTCGGGATTGAAAGGGGAACTGTAGCAGCGTGGCCGTCGTGAGCCACCCCTGTCAGAACTATGCAGCTACTACCGAAGGCAACGCGGACATAATGTTGACGCACTTCCCTTCCTCGACCGAGCCGAAGAGATCGGGCGCCTGGATCGCCTGATGGCTCGCCCCTAGGGCTCCCTGGGTGTGCTCTACGGCCGCCGGCGTTGCGGCAAGTCCCGCTTGCTCCCGGGTTTCGGCCGCGTGGCTATCCCGACTGGGACGCCCTGCTCTCCCGCTTCTGGCTGGAAACGCCACCAGGGGCGGCCCTCGCTCTCAACGAGCTTCCTGCGCTCGTCGCGGCTGCCGGCGAGCTGCCGAGCCTCCTCCAGAAGCACCTCGACCGGGCTCCGAAGCACCGCATCCACCTGCTCGTGGCCGGCTCCTCGCAGCGCATGATGCAGGGCCTGGTCCTCGACCGCAGCGCGCCACTCTTTGGTCGCGCCACCGAGATCCTCGAGATCGCTCCGCTCGCGGCAGGCTGGATCAGCGAGGCCCTTCCCGTCCCCGACCCCGGCCAGGCGGTCGAGGCCTACTCGGTGTGGGGCGGCATCCCCCGCTCCTGGGAGCTCGCCGCCGATCACCCGGACCTCCTCACCGCCCTCCGTGACCTCGTGTTGCGCCCGCTCGGCGTCCTCTACGAGGAGCCAGCCCGGCTGCTCCTCGACGATCTCAAGGAGGCGACGCAGGCAACGTCGATCCTCGCCGTGATTGGTCAGGGCTGCCATCGCGCTTCGCAGATCGCAGGGCGCCTCGGCAAACCGGCGACCTCGCTCTCCCGGCCGCTCCAGCGCTTGACGGAGCTGGGGCTGGTGCGACGCGAGATGCCCTTCGGTACCTCACCGCGCGACAGCAAGCGGCCGCTCTACAGGATCGCGGACCCCTTCCTCCGCTTCTGGTTCCGCTTCCTCGAGCCCAATCGCTCGCGCCTCGAGGCGCGCTGAGCGCCATGCTGCCGAGGCGTTCTCGTCCCTGCTGGAGAAAGCTCGACGGTTGCCCTTCGTCGAGGGCCGCGAGGTCATTCCAGTCCTCTGGCTGCGGGACGCGGTGGTCGGGGGCCTCAGCGCCAATGTGCTCTTCCCGTCCGACGTGTTGATGGCGCTTCACTGAGCCCCCGGGCTCGCCCCAACCCTCTCACCACGCGGCCGGCACGGAGGTCCGTGCCAAACGCTCCCCGCTTCGCCCCTCATCCCCCGCGCAGGCGGCGATCCACCGTCAGGGCTTGGCCCTGCCGTCTCAACATCGGCCGGATTGTTGTGTCTACGTTGAGCACCAACCCCATCGGCGGGACCTCTGAGAGGTTCGAGGAGGCATGTGGCAATGGCAGCTCAAAGCAACTCTGCGAAGCGCATCGGTCTGTGGTTGATGGTGATCGGAGGGACGTCGATCGTGCTCTCGATCACCGCGGCGCTGACGATGCTCGGTATGGACCGCATCGATCAGAGCCTGAGCCGGCTCCTCGCCGTGCTCTCGGCGCACCACGACGACCTGCGGACCTTGGCTCTGGCCGGCCAAGGAGCCGCTGCCGTGGTTGGCGGCTTGGTGTTGGTGCTCGCCGGGTCGATCGTGCTGCGGTTGAGCGGCCGGCAAGAGCAGGCACAGGACACCCAGCGGCAGCCGAGCAAGCTGGCCGCCTGATCGGCCCCCGCCGGGCCTCGGGGCCTCAGGCGGCGGGGGCGGCGGGCGCCGCCGGCAGGACCTCGACGGCCGGCTGCCACCAATCCTCGTGCGCCAGGAAGGCCTCACCCTCGTGGGCGCAGGGCGCAGAGATGTGGTCCTTGCCGTGGATCGGCTTGCCGTGGTGGCGCCCGGCGTGGAGCGGGTAGACCGCGCCGCAGCTCAGGCAGAAACGGCCGACGACGTGCCCCCGTCGCTCAGCGGGGATGGCGCCTTCCGGCGCCGCTTCCGGCCCGCGGTACGACATGGTTACCTCCCTCCGATCAGCTCCGCGCGGGAGAAGAAGAAGCTGAGCTCGATCGCCGCGTTCTCCGGCGAGTCGCTGCCGTGGATGGCGTTGGCCTCGATCGAGGTGCCAAAGAGGTTGCGCAGGGTGCCCGGCTCGGCCTTGGCGACGTCGGTGGCGCCCATCACCTGGCGCAGGTGGACGACGGCGTTGTCCCGCTCGAGGGCCACGGGGACCACCGGGCCGCTGGTCATGAACTCCACCAGGCTGTTGTAGAAAGGGCGCTCCTTGTGGACCTCGTAGAAGGCCTTGGCCTGCTCGGCCGAGAGGCGCAGCTTCTTCAGGCCGCGGATGGTGAAGCCTTCTTCTTCGAGGCGGGCGAGCATCTTGCCGGCGTTGCCAGCCCGCACACTGTCGGGCTTCAAGATTGCGAGGGTCGTTTCCATGTTCGATCGTCTCCTGCCCTCACCAGAGGATCTTCGCGTGGCGGGGCTCGAATGGTCTTGGTTGGTATGGTCTTGGTTGGTCAGGCGGTAAGAACGGTGAGGTCTCCCTCCCGATCCGCCAAGGAAAACACCGTCCCCACCACCTCCAGCTGGCCGTCCGGGCCGAGCAGCACGGCGGCGCCGGCAGGTAGGCCGAGGCCGCAGCGCACGCCCGGGGCACCCATCAGCTGGCGCAGGCGGCGGTCATGCGTGGGCTCGAAGTTGGGCTCGATCACCGTGCCGGGCAGCCAGCCGAGGCCGGGCACCTCCTCGCGGCTGAGCAGGCTGCGCAGCGAGTGGCCGAGGGCCTGCGCCGCGGCGGCGATGGCGACGACCACGCCGCCGGCCGCGAGCTTCGCCGCCAGCGCCGCGAGCACCGGGCTGCCGGGCAGGGCGTCGAGCAGATGGTCGGTGACGCCACCGCCGAGGTAGACGGCCGGCAGCTGGGCGATGCGCTCGGCGTTCTTGCCGCGCAGCGCGTCCCGCCGCCGGTAGACCGGCACCAGCTCCCCCTCGCGGCCATGGATGGTCGCCAGGTAGGTCGCGAAGTGCTGGCCGTAGTCCGTCGAGCCCGAGGCGGTGGGCAGGAAGCCCACCGGCCCAGGCGCCGCCTTGGCGAGCCAGGCGCGGTCGGCGTCCTCGGTCTCACCGAAGCTGAACTCACCGCCACCGATCAGCACCAGCCAACCGGAGCCGGCGGGGCGGCTCAGCGACAGGTCAGCCATGCCGGCCACCGGCGCCGCAGAGCCCGGCGTCCGGCCCCTTCTCCCGCGTGCAGGCGAGGGTCGGGGTGAGGGCCCTCGACGTCACCGGCCGAGCGCCCGCTGGATGGTGACGCCGAGGTGGGCCGGGGACTCCGCGACATGGATGCCGGCCGCCTGCATCGCCGCCATCTTCTCGGCCGCCGTGCCCTTGCCGCCGGCGATGATCGCGCCGGCGTGGCCCATGCGACGGCCGGGAGGGGCGGTGCGCCCGGCGATGAAGCCGGCCACCGGGCGGTCGAAGTTCTTGGCGATCCACTCGGCAGCCTGCTCCTCGGCGCTGCCGCCGATCTCGCCGATCATGATCACGCCCTCGGTCGAGGGATCGTCCCTGAAGGCCTTGAGGACGTCGATGAAGTTGGTACCGTTCAGCGGATCGCCACCGATGCCGACACAGGTCGACTGGCCGAGCCCGAGGTTCGACAGCTGCCAGACGGCCTCGTAGGTCAGCGTTCCCGAGCGGCTGACCACACCGATCGAGCCGGGGCGGTGGATGTGGCCGGGCATGATGCCGATCTTGGCCATGCCAGGAGAGATCACGCCGGGGCAGTTGGGGCCCACCAGGCGGGTGTTGGGGCAGTCGCGCAGGAAGGCGCGCACCTTCAGCATGTCGGCCACCGGGATGCCCTCGGTGATGCACACCACCAGCTCGATGCCGGCATCGGCCGCTTCCATGATGGCGTCGGCCGCGAACGGCGGCGGCACGAAGATCATCGAGGCGTTGGCGCCCGCCTGCTCGCGTGCCTCGGCCACCGAGTCAAAGACCGGGATGCCCTCGACCGTCTCGCCGCCCTTGCCGGGGGTGACGCCGGCCACCACCTGCGTGCCGTAGTCACGGCAGCCCAGGGCGTGGAACATGCCTTCCTTGCCGGTGATGCCCTGCACCACCAGACGAGTGTCGTTGTTGACCCAGATTGCCATCCCTACCTCCCGGCCGCCGCCACGACCTTCTCGGCCGCGTCCGCCATGTGCTCGGCGACGATGAAGTGGAAATCGGCGTCGCGCAGGATCTGCCGCCCCTGCTCGACGTTGGTGCCCTCGAGGCGCACCACTACCGGCAGGGTGACGTTGCCCAGCTCCTGGAGCGCCGCCACCACGCCGCTCGCGATGCGGTCGGTGCGGGCGATGCCGCCGAAGATGTTGATCAGCACGGCCTTGACGTTGGGGTCGGAGACCAGGATGCGGAAGGCGTTGGCCACCGCTTCCTGGCTCGCCGAGCCGCCGACGTCGAGGAAGTTGGCCGGCTCGCCGCCGTGGAGCTTGATGATGTCCATCGTCGCCATCGCCAGGCCGGCGCCGTTGACCATGCAGGCGATATTGCCGTCGAGCTTGATGTAGTTGAGGTTGAACTTGCCGGCCTCGATCTCCATCGGGTTCTCCTCGTCGAGGTCCCGCATGGCGACGATGTCTGGGTGGCGAAAGAGGGCGTTGTCGTCGAAGGTCATCTTGGCGTCGAGGGCCAGGACGTTGCCTTCGGCGGTGACCAGCAGGGGGTTGATCTCGACCAGCGAGGCGTCGGTGTCGAGGTAGGCCTTGAGCAGGGCGGTGATCAGCGCCTCGGCCTGGCGCGCCGTCTTGCCCTGGAGGCCGAGGCCGCGCGACAGGCGCCGGGCCTGGAAGGGCAGCACGCCGAGGTTGGGGTCGATGGCCTGGCGGAGGATCTTCTCCGGGGTCTTCGCCGCCACCTCCTCGATGTCCATGCCGCCGGCCGCCGAGGCCATCACCACTGGCTTGCCCTGGGCACGGTCGAGGGTCACCGAAAGGTAGAGCTCACGGTCGATATTGAGGGCCTCCTCGATGAGGAGCTTGCGGACCTTCTGGCCCTCGGGGCCGGTCTGGTGGGTGACCAGCTGCATGCCGAGGATCTGGCCGGCCTTCTCCGCGGCCTCGGCCGGCGAGCTCGCCAGCTTGACGCCGCCGCCCTTGCCGCGGCCACCGGCGTGGATTTGGGCCTTGACGACGCAGCGACCGCCCATCTCCTCGCAGATCGCTCGCGCTTCGGCAGCCGAGGTCGTCACCTGCCCGCGGGGTGTCGTCACCCCGTACCGGCGCAGGATCTCCTTGGCCTGGAACTCGTGGATCTTCAAGATTCTCCTCCTTAGTGCTGCGGAAGGAAGAGCCGCGGGGGCTCTTGCCAGCGGGAGTTTCGAGTCTAGCAGATGGCTCCCGGCCGCCCGACCGATGGACAGCCCGCGGGCGAAGATGTAATGTCTACTGGCTATTTAAGGCCTTGCAAACTGCCCTATTTGTAGGCACTCTGATTTGTCGACAAAGGAGATGGACATGCGACGGCTCACCCTCCCTGCCGCGCCCAAGGCGGGCCCCCGAACCCTGCTGCTCACCGCTCTGGCGGTGGTCACGCTCCTCGGGGCGCTCACCCTCGGCCCTCAGCTCACCGCCTTCGCCCCCACCAACGGACTGGCCTTCCTCGCCGGTGGTGCGACCTCGCACACCAAGATGACGGAAGACTCGGTCACCGAGCTCGACTCCGAGTTCTTCGGCATCAGCCGCCTCACCAAGCCGATGAAGAAGGCCCGCGAGGCGATCGCCGAGGCCAACGCCCAGGTCGACGACGACCAGTTCCTCTCCGCCAAGCACTTCGACGGTGAGAACTTCGCCGGCGGCCAGAGCTTCATCCTCAACGGCAATCGCAAGCTCGTGGTCTCGACGATCCAGCGCGACAACGCCGCTGGCGCCCGCTTCTACCTCGGCCAGGCCCTGCACACTCTCCAGGACTTCTACGCCCACACCAACTGGATCGAGTCGGGCAACGGCGGCCCGAACGGCCAGCTCGGCGTCGTCGGTGCCACGCTCTCGGGGACGGCGCCGCTCTCCGTCGGCACCTGCGTGGGCTGCACGCCCCGCCTGCTCGACTGCCCCGACTGCAGCTCGAACCTCACCACCGGTCTGCTGACCAGCGGCTACTACGGCGGCGAGGACCGCACCAAGCCGAGCTCCCTCAAGTGCAGCCACGGCGGCATCAAGGACAGCTCGGCCGTCGGCTTCTTCGGCGAGGGGATCAACAAGGACGTCTTGATCTGCGACTTCTCTCCCCACTACTTCCTGCACGGCAGTGCCGTCTCGGTGGCCCGCGAGGCGACCAAGAAGTTCATCCGCGAGCTGCGCTCCGACCTCACCGAGGCGCAGCTCAAGCTGCTCCTCGGCGTCGGGCCCACGCTCGCGATGGCGATCGACACCACCGGTTCCATGGGCTCGGTGATCGCCCAGGTCAAGAGCGTCGCGACGGGGATCGTCAACAGCCGGCTGAACACCGACGAGGAGCCTTCGAAGTACGTCTTGGTGCCGTTCAACGACCCCGGCGTCGGCCCTACCACCCTGACCACCGACGCCAACCAGTTCAAGGCGGCGATCAACGGCCTCTTCGCCTCCGGCGGTGGTGATTGCCCCGAGCTGTCGATGACCGGCATGCTGCGGGCCCTCTCGGCCTCCGACGAGCGCGGCACCCTGTTCATGTTCACCGACGCCAGCTCGAAGGACGCGAGCCTCGCCGGCGCCGTCGCCAGCCTGGCGGCCGAGAAGAAGATCAAGGTCTTCATCATGAGCTTCGGCAGCTGCTCGCCGATCGATCCCGGCTACTTCAGGATCGTCGAAGAGTCGGGAGGCCAGCTCTTCGAGCTGTCGATCTCTGAGGCCGGCAAGGTCACCCAGCTGGCCGACTTCCTCGTCCGCAGCGACGCGGTCGACGTCCTCTCGCAGCGCATCGCCCTGAGCGCCACGGCCAGCGAGGCCCTGGTGCCCGTCGACTCGCGGCTCGCCTCGATCACCTTCTCGGTGAGCGGCACGGCGGCCGTCACCCTACGCCGCCCGGACGGCACGACCGTCACCGCCAGCGACCCCGACGTCCACTTCGTCTCGCTCGCCAAGGGAGCGATCTACAACGTCATGGCACCTTCCGCGGGCACCTGGTCCGTCCAGATGACGGGCAGCGGCACCGCCAACCTTCTCGTCTCGGGCGAGAGCGACCTCGACCTCGACTCCTTCCGCTTCGTCGAGATGCGGGGCCGGCCGGGCCACGAGGGCCTGTTCAAGATTGCCGGCCTGCCCACCGAGGGCGAGCTCAACACGGTGGTTGCCACCCTCTCCGGGGACTTCGGCTCGCCCACCTTCGAGCTGCGGACGATCGACGGCGGTCTGCTGGCCACCCTCAGCCTCGAGCAGCGGCCCGGCGACGAGCCCAACGAGCGCTCGGGTGAGGTGGTGCTGCCCGCCGGCAGTTTCCTGGTCTACGCCGTGGGGACCGACTCGAACGGCCACCCCTACCAGCGGCTCGTGCCGAGCGTCGTCGACCCGCAGTCGGTGAAGATCTCGCAGCCGACGCCGAAGTCCCTGCCGATCGGCGAGGCCACCACCTACAGCTTCCGGGTCACCAACCTGGGCGCTGGCGACGACTTCCGCTTCACCGGCTCGGACGACCGGGCCTATCTCGCAGGCATCACGCCGGCGACCTTCCATCTCGAGGCGGGAGGCAGCCTCGACGTCGTGGTGACCCTGCAGGTGCCCGCCTCGGCCCTCGAGGGCACGGCCGATACGCTCACCGTCAACGTCCAGAACCTGGCCGGGACCACCCGCAACTTCGCGGTGGTCAACAGCGCGGTGATCGAGGAGATCGCCGACACCACGCCGCCCGAGATCAGCTCGCTCACGGCGAGCCCCAACCAGCTGTGGCCGCCCAACCACCAGCTGCGGGCGGTGCGCCTCAGCATCAGCGTCACGGACGACTTCGACCCCAACCCGGTCTGCGAGATCTCCGGAGTGACGAGCAACGAGACGATCAATGGCCCGGGCGACGGCAACACCGATCCCGACTGGGTGGTGCCCGACCCCAGCGTGCTCGAGCTCTCGCTGCGAGCCGAGCGCTCCGGAACCGGTAACGGCAGGGTCTACACCGTCACGGTGATGTGCGCCGACGAGACCGGCAACTCCTCGACGGCGACCGTCGACGTGACCGTGCCGCACAACCGCTAGGTGGCGCGCGGGGAAGCGGCGAGGGCTCCCGGGTCGTGGGACCGCTCACGGCCCGGGCGGTAGGATGCAGAGGGGGGAAGGCCTCCACGGGCCTTCTCCTCTTCCCCGGCGCCCCATGAAGCCCACCTACCTCCTTGCCTGGATGGTGCTGCTGCTCGGCTGCGCGCGCGAGGTCCAGCTGAGCGGCGAGGACCCCTCGCCGGCACAGCGGCCGATCACGATCGATCTCCCGGCACCGCCGTCCGCGGTCCGCGCTCGCCTCGTGCAGGAGCTGCCGCGGGTGCTGGCGAGCCAGGGTCACTTCCCAGGTTTCGAGGTCGCGACCGCCGAGGACCCGCTGTTTCCCGCCGCCGAGGTGCTGCAGCTCGAGGCCCGTGGCGAGCCCGAGCTCGCGCGCTACACCACGCTCTCCGCCGAGCAACGCCGGCTCGACCTCTTCCTGCACGATCCGCAAGACCGCTACTGGGAGTCCTCCTACACCAGCGCCGGGGCACCCGTGCGGTTCCGCTGTGACTTCATCCTCCATCTGGCCGCGCACGGCTCGGCGGCCACCCGGGTGACGGTGCTCGAGGTGCTGCCCCGCGTCTGGCCCCGTGATCACTTCCTGTTGCTCGGCCGCCACGGCCCCGGCGTCTACCGCGACATCCGGGTCGTTGCTCCCACCGCCCGTGATCGCACGGCCCTCGCCGCGCTCATCGCCGGCCTGTTTGCGGACTGACGCCGGCGGTAGGTCTCACCTACCCCAGCAATTTCTTCTAGAATCTACCCTGCCGTCTAGAAGGAGGAAGCATGGCACTGAGCATCAAGCACCCCGAGGCCGACACGCTGGCGCGCGAGGTGGCGAAGCTCACCGGCGAGAGCCTGACGGAAGCCGTGGTGACCTCGCTCCGGGACCGGCTGCGCTCGCTGCGGGGTCGCGCCGCGGCACCGCGCCTGGAGCAGGAGCTGGCGGCGATTCGCCGACGGTGCGCCGCCCTGCCCGTCCTCGACCACCGGTCTTCCGACGAGATCCTCGGCTACGACTCCCACGGGATCCCCCGCTGATGGTCCTCGACACTTCGGCCGTCCTCGCCATCCTCGGCGACGAGCCCGAGGCGCCGGCTTTCGAGCGGGCGATCGCTGCCGACCCGATACGGCTGCTCTCGGCGGCCTCGCTGCTCGAAGCGGCGTTGGTGATCGAGTCCCGCCTGGGCGAGCCGGGAGGCCGGGAGCTCGACCTCCTCCTGCACAAGGCACGGGTCGAAGTGGTGGCGGTCACTGCGGAGCAAGCGGAGCTGGCGCGCCACGCCTTCCGCGCCTTCGGCAAGGGGCGTCACCCGGCTGGCCTCAACTACGGTGACCTCTTCTCCTACGCCCTGGCCCGCCTCTCCGGCGAGCCCCTCCTCACCAAGGGTGACGATTTCCCGCACACCGACCTGGCTCGCGTGCCGCTGCCGGCACCACCTTGACGCCCGCAGCGGGGAGACCGCCCGCGTTCAGATGACGAACGGGATGAACCGCTTCGCCCGCCGCGCGTAGGCGGCGTAGTCGGGGTAGGTGGCGAAGAGGAAGCTCTCTTCGAGCAGCATGCGGGCGAAGAGGGCGAGGGTCGCCACGGCGGCGAGGGCGAGCGCCAGGGCGGTCGGCTCCTGCACCTGCCCGGCCCACACGAAGTAGACGATCGAGGCGTAGATCGGATGGCGCCAGTAGCGGTAGGGGCCATGCGTGACCAGCTCGCCTCGCGACGGGTTGGCGGCGGCATGGAAGCTGCGCAGACCAAAGGTGAGACGCGCCCACACCATCAGCAGGACGGCGGCGACCTGCACGCCGATCAGCACTGGATGGGTGGCGAAGAGGTGGTGGCGCAGCACCAAGGCCACGAGGCAGACCACCGCGACCAGGAAGGCGAGGACGGAGAGCTTCTCGCGGCTCATGGGCGCATTGTAAGCGCCCGCGCGCGGCCCGCTAGACGCCCGGTACCACCAGGGTCCAGGCCGAGGCGTCGCCGCTCTCGAAACCGTCGCGGAAGATCGGCGCCAGCTCGAAGGCGCCGGTGTCGCACACGGCATCGCCGTCGCCGTCGCCATCCTGCGGGCGGACCTCGCCGCGCTCGTCCTCGGCCGGACAGGCGGTGCCGACGCCGCCGTCGACGGCCGGGCTCAGGGGCAGCAGAGCGAGGACCGGGGCAAAGCCGCCACCGTCCTCGAGGATTGCGGCGAGGCCGGCATCCGCCACCGTACGGTCGCCCGTGCCGGTCAACAGGCAGCTGCCGTCGAGGTCGAGGTTGCCGCCGAGAGAGGTCGGTGCGGTGGCGAAGAAGCAGGCGCTGAGGCCCGTCCCGGCGGCGCGCCCGAAGAGCACATTCGACACGGTCAGCGTCGAGTCGCCGCCGGCGTCGAAGCCCAGGGTGAGGATGTCCCGGCCGTTGGTGGCCTGGTTGTCGGCGAAGGTGACGTTCTCGAGCAGGACGTGCTGCGCGCCACTGGTGGCGTCGCTCAGGTTGATGGCCCCGCCCGAGCCGGTGAACCGGCTCTGATTGCCGACGAAGGTGACGTTGCGCAGGGTCAGCTGCTGGGTGACGCCGGCCACCGTTCGCGAAGCGAGCGCACCGCCACCATCCGGGCTCCCTTCGCCCGGAACGCCGTCGGTATCGACGAGATTGTCCTCGAAGGTCACCCGCTCGAGGGTGAGGTTGCAGCCGCGGCTCAGGATACCGCCGCCGCTGCCCTCCAGGTCTCCCGTCTCGTTGTCGACGAAGTAGCCGTCCAGGACGCTGACGTTGACGCCTGCGACAGCCGTGCTGCAGAAGATCGCTCCGCCGAGAATGGCGGAGATACCGTTGTTCAGGTTGCGTGCGAAGACCACCCGTTCGAGGCTAAGGTCGGCGGCGACGTTGCTGAAGAAACCCAGTCCCGGCGGGTTGAGGCCCTCGTTGTCGCGCACCACGACGTCGCGCAGGGTGAGCCGGGAGCCGCTCGCCCCCGGCTGATAGCGGATCGTGTGGCCGACATCGGTGGCCAGGAGGTTCGCCAGGGTGAGGCCCTCCAGCAGCACCTCGCCGCCGGCGGTGATGACGAGGCCGCTCGAATCGAAGACGTTGGCCAGATCGACGAGCGTGTCGGCCGGGCCCAGGCCGTGGAGGGCCATCGCCGTCGAGATCGTCAGCCCGTTGGCCCCGAAGGAGCCGATCTCCAGCAGATAGGTCCCGGTGGCGAGCTGGATGGCGGTATCCCCGGCGAGCGGCGCGCAGCCACCGAACGGCATCCCGGTGTTGAGCGCCGTGATCGCCTCGCGCAGGGCGCAGGCCGCCGGGTTGGTGCCGTTCTCGTCGACGGTGGTGGTGACGTCGAGAGCACTGGCGGCCGGCACCACGCCAAGGGCGAAAGCGACGAGCGCACCTCTCCAAAGAAGCGACGAGCGGCTACCGGCGACGACACCCATGGTTGACCCCCCTTTCTTCGTCCACCCAGCAGGGAGTCAGCCAGCGGGGAGATCACCCCCCGGTCGCCGCCGCGACTAGCGGTGTGTCCCGCCGGGAAGGGGCAGCTGCAGGCGCATCACGCTGGGCCGGAAGGTGGTGGTGAAGAAGGGGAAGGCGGCGTTGGCGATGTAGAGGTTGAAGCGATCGCGGCCATGGCGACCGAACAGTGCGGCCGTGGGGCCGTCGAGGCCGTCGGCGGCGGTCAGCAGAGTGTCGAAGGAGCCATCCGGGTGGACCGCCAGAAGCTTGCCGAAGGGGTCGGTGCCGCAGTAGAGGTTGCCCTGGACGTCGAAGTCGAAGTCGTCGCAGCCGAGATCGTCGGGCAGACTGGCGTGGACGCGCAGCCGCCCCGCCGAGCCGTCCGGCCGCACGCGGATGGCCAGGATCGTCCCCTGGTCGGAGTTCGCGACGTACATCTCGCCCCGAAAGAACTGAATGCCGTTCGGGCCAGGGAAGGGCGCATTGGGTGCCGGCCGCAGGAGGGGATCGTCCGCCCAGACGCTGGCCGTGCCGCCCGCCACCGGCACTTGCCAGACGAGTCCCTGCGAGTCCGCCACGTAAATCCGTCCCCGGTGCACGGCGACGCCATTGGGCAGGGCCGTCGCCGGCAGGTTGGCGAGGAGTGCCGCCGAGCCGTCGGGGGCCACCTTCCACACACCACGGTCCGGCAGGTTGCAGGAGGCCACCGCGGCATAGAGGTTACCGTCGTCGTCGAAGGCAATGGCGCCCTGGATGGCCAGAAAGCCGAAGCAGGGGGTGAGCGGTGCACCGATCGGCAGCAGCGCGAAGGTCGACTGCGAGCCGTCCGGGGCGATGCGACGGATCTCGCCGGTGAGCGCCAGGCTGACGTAGAGGCTGCCATCGGGGCCGAAGGCAAGTCCCTCGGGCGTTTCGAGCGCCGCGGGATCGAACAGCACCAGGGTCTCGGGAGGGCCTGGGTGCGGCGGATGCGCGGCGGCAGCTGAGGCGAGGAGGGCGAAGGCGAACAAGGCGGGGAAGGCTCGTTGCATGGGCAATCTCCTGGCTAGAAGGGTTGACCTCGTACAGGAGAAGAGTGCGCCAGGGGCACACCGGCGCGCCGCGCCAGGAGCCTTCGCCGCCAGGGCAGCTCCCAGGCCCTACATGCCGCTCTCGTCGGCCGACGGCCCGTAGCTCGCCGGCACGTCGACGCCGAGGAGCCGGAAGAAGACGCCGAGCTGGGCTCGATGGTGGACCGTGTGGCTGAGGATGAAGCTCCGCACCACGGCGATCTTCGGCATCGAGAACACCTCCTGGCCACCGTTGAGCATCGTCCAGTTGGTGAAGAAGACCTCGTCCGCCGTGCTGCCGAGCACCGCGGCAGCGTCCGCCACGTGCTTGTCGAAAGCCTCGAGCATCGCGGCCCGCGAGGTGAGCTTGGGCGTCGCGTACGGCTCGCCACCCGGGGGGTTGAGGTCGAGGCTGTCCTGCCGCAGGCTGGGGCCCATCCAGCTCGGGATCTCGGCGAGGTGCGAGGCCAGCTGGCCGAGGGTCATCGACTTCGCGTGCGGCTGCCAGTCGAGCTTGTCGTCGGGGACGCGGGCGAGGAACTTGCGGGTGGTCGCCATCTCATGCTGCAGCTCGGGAAGAAGCATCTGGCTCAGGGACATGGGTCGGTTTCTCCAGGTTGGGCGGGCGCCGGCGCTGGCGCCCACCTTGGATCGTCTTCACTGCGCGGCAACAGGTCCTTTGCCGCCGGCGGCATCCAGCACCCCTATGGCACCCGCAGCACCAGCACCGTCTGATCGTCGTCGCGCGGCGCGCCCTTGGTATAGGCGCTGACGTCGGCGAGGACGGCGTCGCGCAGGGACTCGACGCCGAGGTGGGCGTGGCGGGCCAGGGACTCCTCGAGGCGGCCGAAGCCGAACGCTTCGTCGCTGCCCGGCGGATGGGCCTCGACGAGGCCGTCCGAGAGCAGGAAGAGGGTGTCACGGCGGTCGAGGCGGGCCAGCCGGGCCTCGACGGCGAGCTCGCTGCGCACGCCGAGGGGGTAGGCGACGTACTCGAGCGGCCGCACCCTGCCGTCGCGGGTGATCAGGTACGGGTAGAGGTGACCGGCCGAGGCGTACAGCAGCTCCCGCCGCTCGGGATCGAGCACGGCATAGCAGAGGGTGGCGAGCAGGCGCTTGCGGGCGCTCTGGTAGACCACCCGGTTGAGGGTCGAGAACACCGCGGCGACCTCCGGGTTGAAGGTCACCTGCACGGCGAGAGCCGAACGCGCCATCGACATCACCAGGCCGCTCGACACGCCGTGGCCTGCCACGTCGCCCACCGCCACCGCCAGGCGGCCGTCTTCCAAGGCCAGCACGTCGTAGAAGTCGCCCCCTACCTCGCTCGCCGGCTGGTAGGAATGGGCGATCTCGACGCCGTTGAGCGAAGGCGGCAGGTCGGGGAGGATCGAGCTCTGGATTCGCCGTGCCGTCTCGAGCTCGACGCGCTGGCGCTCGCGCTCGGCGATCCGTCGCACGTGCGGCGGCACGTCGTCGTATTGGTAGACGAACTCGCGGTCCGAGGCCAGGTGACGCAGGCTGACCAGCGTCGGCAGCGCCACGACGAGCAGGGGCAGCGCCGCCTGCAGCTCGAGCCAGGGATGGCCAGAGCCGAGGAAGACGTAGCCACGCAGCAGGAGAGCCGAGGTCAGCGTGGCGATCAGCGAGGTCGCCACCCCGTAGCGCAGGAAGAGCAGCACATGGAGAGCGGAGAGCAGGATCCACAGTGGGATGCTCTGCGTCATCGGCAGGGCGACGACCGCCGGCGAGCTGATGAAGGTGCCGGCGAGGACGGCCAGGATCACACCGGCCCAGCTGCCGAGCCAGCGGACGGCGGCCGAGGTCAGCAGCAAGCGCAGGAAGAGCTCGCTGTACAGCGCGTGGAAGCCGAAGATCGCGAGCATCGCCAGCCCGAGCCAGGAGGTGCTGTCCCACCACGGCCCGAAGAGGTTGCCCTCGCTCGCCCAACCACCGCCCCGGCGCAGAAGGAGGAGGCCGAGAACGCTGACGGCGGCCAGGCCGAGGCCGCTCATCAGGCCGCGCAGCGCCGCCGCTGCCACCGTGGAGTTGGCCCAATCGCCCCGGCAGAGGGCGTCGAAGGCGGCGAGCCGCCGGGGCCAGCGATCCCGGCAGAGCACCTCGCCCACCGACCAGCTGAGGCCCGAGAGCGTCGCCATCGGCCCGAAGTAGGTCAGGAAGATGACGATGCCGATGAACCACGACACCTGCTGCCGGCTGAGTATCGAGCCGACGTTGTTGCCCTTGCCCATCGCCGTCAGGCAGAGGGCCGTCAGCACCAGCGCCAGAGCGAGCGAGACGACGACGATCTCGATGCCGCGGCGCACCCCGACTTCCCCCTCGTGGTAGCGACGAATGAACGCCACCAGCACGATCGGCAGGAGCAGAAAGGGCAGGGTCCGCCAGGCGAGCGTCGCGAGGAGGAAGCCCTGCACGGTTTCCCCGAGCTCCTTCTTGTCCGGGTCCTCGAGCCAGGTCTCGAAGCCGGTCAGCTGGTCGCCGGCGAAGGCGACCCGGACGCCGTAGGGCACCGCGGTGCCAAAGGGCGAGCTCTTGAGCTGGTAGAGGAGGCTGTGGTCGGTGCGGAAACGCCGGTCTTCGCTGCGCAGCACCGGTGCCTCGAACTGCCCGAGCTCGTAGCCTTGGGCGGCGAGGAAACGGCCGGCACGCTCGCGGAGCGTCGCCTCGTCGCTATCCCCTGCCTGCTGCTCCGGGGGCAGCTGCAGCCGCAGCTCGGTCACCTCGCCGGCGGGCGAGATGCGGGCCTGGTAGGTCCAGCGGTCCGGCGGCGCATCGCGGGCGTAGAACCGCACCTCCCAGCCCACCAGCTGGCGTAGCGGCAAGGAGAGCCGCGGGTCGGCAGCTTCGGCGCCGAGCCGCGACAGGCGATGGCTGAGCTCGTCCGAGACATCGAGGGTCGCCTCGACGTAGGGGTCCGCGAGGGGCTCGCCGAGGTCGCGCAGGCGCTCCTCCGCCAGGGCGATGGCCTGCGAGCGCGCGACCCGCCATTGCTCCGGCAGGTAGGGAAAGGTGCGGGGAAAGGCCAGCACGAAAGCGGCGAGCGAAGCAGCGCCGAGCAGGAGCCAGCCGAGGAGGTAGCGAGGTCGCATCGGGTTCGGTCCGTGACCGGGTTGAGATCCTACCCTCTCCCCATACGCAGGAAGAAGCCGCGGGTTCGCGCCCGGGTTGGCGCCTGCGGCGGCGGCGATAAGATAGTCCCATCGTAGGCAACGGCCCGCCGTGGGGCCAGAACGAGGACGGGAAACCCATGAAGAAAGCCCTGAGAGTCGCCGTCACCGGCGCCGCCGGCAACATCGGCTACGCCCTGACGTTTCGTATCGCCGCCGGAGACCTCTTCGGTCCCGACCAACCCGTCATCCTGCAGCTGATCGAAATCCCACCCGCCCTCGACGCCCTCCAGGGCGTGGTGATGGAGCTCTCCGACTGCGCCTTCCCCCTGCTCGCCGGGATCGAGCCGACCGCCGTCCTCGACGAGGGCTTCGCCGGCACCGACGCCGCCTTCCTGGTGGGCGCTCGGCCGCGCGGACCGGGCATGGAGCGCAAGGACCTGCTGTCTGCCAACGGCGCCATCTTCGGGCCGCAGGGCAAGGCGATCGCCGCTCACTCGTCGCCCGACGTGCGCGTCTTGGTGGTGGGCAACCCGGCGAACACCAACTGCCTGATCGCCGCCGCCAACGCCAAGGGCCGCGACCCGCGGCAGTTCCACGCCATGACCCGCCTCGACCACAACCGCGCCCTCTCGCAGCTGGGGGCGAAGACGGGCACCCACGTCAACGACATCCGGCGGATGACCATCTGGGGCAACCACTCCTCCACCCAGTACCCGGACCTCGACCACTGCACGGTCGGCGGCAAGGCAGCGAAGGGCCTGGTCGACGAGGCCTGGTACCGCGACACCTTCATCCCCACAGTGCAGCAGCGGGGCGCGGCGATCATCAAGGCCCGTGGCGCCTCCTCGGCGGCCTCGGCGGCCTCGGCGGCTCTCGACCACATGCGCAACTGGTTCGCCGGTTCCCGCGACGGCGATTGGGTGTCGATGGCGGTGCCGGCGGACGGCAGCTACGGCATCGCGCCGGGCGTCGTCTACTCCTACCCGTGTGTCTGCAAGGGCGGCGACTACGAGATCGTCCAGGGCCTCGATCTCACGGCCTACAGCCGCGAGAAGATGGACGCTACCGACCGCGAGCTCCGCGAGGAGCGGGCGGCCGTCGAGGAGCTGCTGGGGTAGGAGGGTCAGCCACGGGGCGTCGCAGCACTCGCCCTCGCGCTGCTCAACGAGCCCGTCGGCCGTGGTCCGTGGCTCCGGGCGGGACGTCTGGGCGAGCCCGCGGCCAGCCCGACCCTCGCCGTCAACGGCCTCTCGGCGCGGTCGGATCTGCCGGAGGCACCGCATAGGACTGCGGGCCTCCGGCATACCTGCTACAGGTTACCGACGATCGCCTGGCCGAACTCCGAGGCCTTGAGCAAGGTCGCACCGCTCATCTGCCGCTCGAGGTCGTAGGTCACCCGCTTCTGCGAGATGGTGGTGGCGATCGCCCGCTCGATCGCGTCGGCGGCCTCCTTCCAGCCCAGCCAGCGCAGCAGCATCACGCCCGAGAGGATCAGTGAGCCGGGGTTCACCTTGTCCTGCCCGGCGTACTTCGGCGCCGTGCCGTGAGTGGCCTCGAAGAGGGCGAAACCGTCGCCCTCGTTCGAGCCCGGCGCCATCCCCAGCCCGCCCACCTGGGCGGCGAGGGCGTCGGAAAGGTAGTCGCCGTTCAGGTTGGTGGTGGCGATCACCTCGTACTCGTCCGGCCGCAGCAGCACCTGCTGGAACATGGCGTCGGCGATGCGGTCCTTGATCAGGATGCGGCCTTCAGGCAGCCTGCCGCCGTGGCGGTCCCAGAGCTCGGCCTCGGAGATCGTCTGGGCGCCGAACTCCTCGGCGGCCAGCTGGTAGCCCCAATCCTTGAACGCTCCCTCGGTGAACTTCATGATGTTGCCCTTGTGCACCAGGGTGACGCTCTTGCGGCCGTTCTCGAGGGCGTACTGGATCGCCTTGCGCACCAGCCGCTTGGAGCCGAACTGTGAGACCGGCTTGATGCCGATGCCGCTGTCCGGGCGGATCTTCTTGCCCATCTCGCCAACCAGGAAGTCGATCACCTTCTTGGCGTCCGGCGAGCCCGAGGCCCACTCGATACCGGCGTAGACGTCCTCGGTGTTCTCCCGGAAGATCACCATGTTGACCTTGCCAGGCTCCTTGACCGGCGCCGGCACGCCGTCGAAGTAGCGCACCGGGCGCACGCAGGCGTAGAGGTCGAGGATCTGCCGCAGGGCGACGTTGAGGCTGCGGATGCCGCCGCCCACGGGGGTGGTCAGCGGGCCCTTGATCGAGACGCGGAAGTCGCGGATGGCGTCGACGGTGTCCTGCGGCAGCCAGTCGTCGAAGCGCTCCTTGGCCTTCTCGCCGGCGAAGACCTCGAACCAGGCGATCCGCTTGGCACCAACGTAGGCCTTGGCGACGGCGCCGTCGAGCACCGTCTGGGTGGCGCGCCAGATGTCCGGGCCGGTGCCGTCGCCCTCGATGAAGGGGATGATGGGGTGGTCGGGAACGACGAGATCGCCGTTCTCCCAGCCGATGACTGCAGCCCCCTCGGGGGGCGTCAAACCGTTGTATGTCCTGCTCACAAAGGCCTCCTTGCAATGACTGCAAGGAGGCTATCACGGGGCCTTTGGCTCCCCACCACCCTCACTCGCCGCGCAGCACCTCACTGGGATCGAGGCGGCTCGCGCGGTAGGCCGGCACGGCGCTCGCGGCGAGCGCGGTGGTGGTGAGGAGCGCCAGCACCGAGGCCAGGGTGACCGGGTCCGAGGCCGAGACTCCGAAGAGGAAGCTCGCCACCAGGTGGCGCAGGCCCAGGGCGGCCACCAGCCCCACCCCTCCGCCGACGGCCACCAGGGTGAGGGCGCGGCGCACCACCAGGCCGAGGATCTGCTCGCGGCGAGCGCCGCAGGCGAGGCGGATCCCCATCTCGCCACGGCGCGCCGCCACCAGGTAGGCGAGCAGGCCGTAGAGGCCCACCGCGGCGAGGACCATCGCCAGCCCGGCGAAGGCGCTCAGCAGGAAGGTGTTGAACTGCCGCGGGGCGAGCGACTCGGAGAGCAGGCCCTCGAGGGTGCCGGCCTCGTAGAGCGCGAAGTCGGGATCGACGGCGGCCACGGCGTGGCGCATGTCGGCGAGGAGGGACGCCGCATCGCGGTCGGAGCGCACCAGAAGGGCCATCTCCGGCAGCGCCCGCTGGCTGAACGGGAAGTAGAGGGCCGGGGCCGAGCCCTCGGCCATGCCCAGGAAGCGCTCGTCGCCCACGATCCCCACCAGCTCGAAGTCCTGCCGCCACTGCACCAGATGCAAACCCACGGGGTCGCGGTCGGGGAAGAAGCGGCGCACGAAAGCCTGGTTGGCGATCACCACTCGCGGCGCGTTGCCGCGGTCGTCGGCAGTGAACAGGCGGCCGCGCACCAGGGGGGTGCCCACCGTCTCGAAGTAGCCCGGCGACACCGGGCGGAAGTAGGGCTCCTCGCGGGGCGCTGGCTCCCCCACCACCGAGAAGCTGGAGGTCCAGCCGGGTGAGAGGGGATGCAGGTAGGCGAGGGCCACGGAACGGGCACCGGGGATCGCCCGCAGGTGCTCGAGGACGGCGTCCACGGCGGCGTCGACCTTGGGCATGGTGGGCAGGCCGGCGATCCGCTCGACGTACTTGCGCTCAGGCAGGTTCAGCCGCGCGGTGACCACTCCCGCCGGCCGGAAGCCGGGGTCGGTGGCCAGCACACTGGCCAGGCTGCGGGCGAAGAGGCCGGCACCGCCGAGGAGGACCACGGCGAGCGCCACCTGCGCGACCACGAGGAGCGAGCGCGGGCCGCTCGCCGAGACCCGGGTGCCGCCGCCGCCCACCGTGCGCAGCCAGCTCGGCGTGCTCGCCCGCCAGGTCTGCCAGGCGGGCGGCAGGCTGGTCAGCAAGGTGATGAGCGCGATGACGGCGAAGCTGAAGCCGAAAGCCCGGCCGCCCAGCTCCACCCCGGCCAGGCGAGGCAGGCCCTCGGGGGCAGCGAGCTTGAGGGCGCTCAGGGCCAGCTGGGCGATCAGCAGGCCGAGGGCGCCGCCGGCGAGAGCGAGGCAGGCGGCCTCGCCGAGGAGGAAGCCCACCAACTCGCGCCGCCCCGCCCCCAGGGCCGCCCGCACCGCCACCTCGCGGCGGCGGGCGGTCAGCCGGGCGAGGAGCAGGTTGGCGACGTTGGCGCAGCCGATCAGGAGCACCAGCCCGGCGGCCCCGAAGAGCAGCAGCAGGCGGGAGCGCACGGGACCTACCAGGAGGTCGAGCCAGGGCACCACGCGAGCGTCGTAGCCCTTCATGTCCTGCGGGTAGGCGGCCTCGAGGCCGGCGGCGATGACGTTCATCTCGGCCTGCGCCGCCTCCATCGTCGCCTCGGGGCGGAGCCGGCCCAGCACCCGCAGGAGGTGGCTGCCACGGTTCTCCATCAGGGCGCCATGGAAGAGGGGCCGCCACAGCTCGGCCTCGGTGCCGGGCAGCTCGAGGCCGGCGGGAAGGACGCCGATCACCGTGCGCACCTGCCCGTCGAGGACGAGCGAGCGGCCTATCACGTCGGGCCGGCCGCCGAAGCGGCGCTGCCAGAGCTCGTGGCCGAGGACCACGCTGGCCGTGTCCTTGGCCTCGTCCTCGGCGGTGAACGGCCGCCCCAGGTTCAGCTCCACGCCGAGCAGAGGGAAGAGGGCCGGCGAGACGATGGCGGTCAAGATGTGCTCGGGCTCGCCGTCGCCGGTCAGGGTGCCCGGGAACTCCTGGTAGGCGGCCATCAGGCTGAACGAGCGCGCCTGCTGGCGCCAGTCGAAGAAGGTGGGCACCGACACCGAGGACGGCGCCCCCAGCTCGCGGTCGTGTTCCTGGATGCGCACCAGGCGCTCGGCCTGGGGGAAGGGCAGCGGCTTGAGCAGCACGCCGTCGACGACGCTGAACAGAGTGGTGTTGATGCCGATCCCCAGGGCGATGGTCAGCACGGCGGCCAGGCTGAAGCCCGGCGAGCGCAGCAGGCTGCGAGCTGCGGTGGTCCACCGAATGGGGCTGGTCATGGGCATCCTGGAGGCCTCCTTCCCGGCGCTTTCCTGCCCGAACATACGGCAACGGGCGCGGCGAGTTGCGACACAATACCTCCGCCATGCCGCTGACAGGGATCGTCGACCTCGGCTCGAGCAACGCGCGCATGGTGGTCTACGAGCACGAGCCGGGCGACTGGTTCCGCCTCGTCGACGTCATCCGCCAGCCGGTGCGCCTGGGCGAAGGCCTGGGCTCCGACGGCCGGATGACCGAGGCGGCGATCGCCCGCGGCCTCGCCGCCCTCGACCTCTTCGTGGACTACGCGGCCGCCGCCGGCCTCGACCTGCTGGAGACGATCGGGACCAGCGCCCTGCGCGATGCCCGCAATCGCAAGGCCTTCGACCGCGGCGCCGAGCGGCTCGGGGTAGCGATCCATGTGCTCTCGGGGGAGGAGGAGGCGCGCCGCGGCGTGCTGGCGGTGGCCAACGGTTTTGCCCTCGACGACGCCTGGGTGGTCGACCTCGGCGGCGGCAGTGTGCAGGTGTCGCGGATGCGGCAGCGGCGCTTCAAGAGCGGCCATGCCTATCCCCTCGGCGGCGTGCGGCTGACCGAGGCCTTCCTCGCCGCCGACCCGCCGCGGCGTAGCGAGATCAAGGCCCTCGAGGCCGCCGTCGACGCCCAGCTCGGCAAGCTCATGCCGCGCCTGCGCCGCGACGACGCCCCGCTGGTGGCGATGGGCGGCACCATCCGCAACCTCGCCCGCGCCGCGCAGCGCCGCCTCGGCTATCCCCTTGACGTGCTGCACGGCTACGCGCTCAGCATCGAGGCGCTCGAAGAGACGCTCGACCTCCTCCTCCAGCAGACGGCCCGGCAGCGCCGCCGGGTACCCGGCATCGCCGAGGACCGCGCCGACGTGATCCTCGCCGGCGGGCTCGTCTTCCGGCGGCTGCTGCGGGCGAGCCGGCGCAAGGAGATCCTGGTCTCCGGCCACGGTGTGCGCGAGGGCACCTTCTACCACCACTTCCTGCCACCGCCTTACCGGCTCGCCGAGCTGCGCTCCTTCTCGGTACGCAACCTGATGGCACGCTACGACCTGGACTCGGCCCACAGCCGCCACGTGCGTCACCTCGCGGCCAAGCTCTTCACCGGCCTCGCCCCGGCCTACCAGCTGGGCGAGCCCGAGCGCGAGCTGCTCGACGCCGCGGCCGCCCTCCACGATCTGGGGATCACGGTCGACTTCTACCGCCACCACCGCCACGGTGCCTACATGCTGGGCTTCGACGCCCTGCCCGGCTTCTCGCACCGCGAGCACGTGCTGCTCATGCAGATCATCCGCTACCACCACGCCGGGCTGCCGCGCCTCGCGCCCTTCGAGCCGCTTACCACTTCCGGCGACAAGCGCCTGCTCGCCCGCTTGGCCACCCTGCTGCGGCTGGCCGAGTCCCTCGAGCGATCGCGGGCCGGGCGGGTGCGGGACCTCGCGGTCGAGCTGCGGGGAGACGAGGCCGTGCTGCGCCTGGCGGCGAGCGAGGACCCCGTCGTCGAGCTGTGGGAGACCGCCAAGCATCGCGAGCTCTTCGCCAGGGCCTTCGGCCGCCAGCTGGTGCTCGAGACGGCGGTCGGCTGAGCGGCGGCCTCAGCCCCCCTGCACGGCGGCGAGGAGCCGCGGCGTCACCAACCAGAGGAGCTCGCCGCTGCCCGGCGGCACGGCGGCCCAGCCCTCGACCGCGAGCTCGACGGCGGCGAGCGCCGCGGTGGGGAAACGCAGCCGACCGCCACCGACGAGCCGGCTTACCAGCTGCGAGAGACCCGGCTCGTGGCCCACGACGAGCAGCCGCTCGACCGCCGCCGGCACCGTGGCGATCTCCGCCAGGATGGTCTCCGGGGCCGCGGCGTAGAGCTCTCGGCGCAAGGCGAGCTCACAGTCCCAGCGACCGCTGTCGCGAGCCCGGGTCGCGGTAGCGAGGGCGCGGGCGGCCGTCGAGGTGAGGACGAGGTCAGGAACCAGGTCGGCCGCTCTGAGGAAACGCCCCATGCGGGCCGCCGCCTTGACGCCGCGCGGGGCGAGCGGGCGCGCATGATCCTCACCATGCGGGGCCTCCCAGTCGGACTTGCCGTGGCGCAGGATGAGCAGGGTCTTCATGATGGCTCCTCGCCCACGAATCTGGGCCGCGCACCGCCGGAAGTCAAGGCCGCACCGCCTCCGCCGGCCGTCACACCGCCGTCACAGCCGCGGGAAGCCAATTTGCTAGGCTCCGCCGCATGCATCGGCACCCCAGGTCGTCCGCCGATCGCCCCCGGGCAACACCATGAGCGTCGACCTCGCTGCGGCGAGCAGTGTGCCCGAGACCGCGCCAACGGCGGCGCCGGACCTCGACGAACCGGCCCTCTACTTCAACCGCGAGCTGTCCTGGGTCCGCTTCAACGAGCGCGTCCTCGAGGAGGCCCTGGACCCCTCGAACCCGCTGCTCGAGCGGGTGAACTTCCTCGCCATCTTCCACAGCAACCTCGACGAGTTCTTCATGATCCGGGTCTCGGGCTTGCGCCGCCAGCTGGGGGTGGCGACGGTCGAGGCGCCGCCGGACGGCATGACCCCCGCCGAGCAGTTGACCGCGATCCGCCAGGAGCTCCTGCCGCTGCTCGCCCAGAGCATCGCCTGCTGGCACGGCGACCTGGCGCCGAAGCTGCGCGAGGAAGGCATCCGGGTGCTCTCCTACGGCGAGCTCACGACACACCAGCGGGAGCGGCTGCGCGAGCACTTCAAGGCCGAGATCTTCCCCGTGCTGACGCCCCTGGCCTTCGATCCCGGGCATCCGTTCCCCCACATCTCGAACCTGAGCATCAACCTCGCCGTGGTGGTCAAAGACCCCCTGAGCGGCGAGAAGTTCGCCCGCCTCAAGGTGCCGCAGAACTTCCCGCGCTTGCTGCGGGTGCCGGAGGAAGAAAACGGTGGCGCTGCCGCGCGCCTCGGCCTCGCCGAGGCGCGCACGCCGTCGTTCATCTGGCTCGAGGAGGTCATCGCCGCCAACCTCGACTTGCTCTTCCCCGGCCTCGCCGTGGTCGCTTCCCACCCCTTCCGCCTCACCCGCGACGCCGACCTCGAGATCGAAGAAGACGAGGCGTCCGACCTCCTGAAGGAAGTTGAAGACGTGGTCGGGCAGCGCCACTTCGGGCGCGCCGTGCGCCTGGAGATCGACGAGGCGATGCCGGCGCGGATCCGCGACATCCTCACCGAGAACGTGGGCCTCGCCCCCTTCCAGGTCTTCGCCAGCCCCAGCCCCATCGGCCTCGCCGATCTCTCCCAGCTCAACGTCGAGCGGCCGAGCCTGCGCTATCCAGCCTTCTCGCCGGTCGTCCCGCCGCCGCTCAACGCCCCCGACGAGAGCCTTTTCGCCGCCATCAAGCGCCGCGGGCACATCGCCCTCTACCACCCCTACGACAGCTTTCAGCCGGTGGTCTGGCTGCTGCAACAGGCGGCGCGCGACCCCAACGTCCTGGCCATCAAGCAGACGCTCTACCGGGTGGGCCCCAACTCGCCGATCGTCGAGGCGCTGATGGAGGCGCGCGAGAACTTGAAGCAGGTCTCCGTGCTGGTGGAGCTCAAGGCGCGCTTCGACGAGGAGAACAACATCGTCTGGGCGCGGGCGCTGGAACGGGCCGGCGTGCACGTGGTCTACGGCGTCATGGGCTTGAAGACGCACGCCAAGATCTGCCTCGTGGTGCGCCGCGAGGCGGACGGCATGCAGCGCTACGTCCACCTCTCGACGGGCAACTACAACCCGGCGACGGCCCGCATCTACACTGATCTCGGCTACTTCACCACCGACCCGGCGATCGCCGACGACGTCTCCGACCTGTTCAACGCGCTGACCGGCTACTCGCGCAAGGTGGAGTACCGCAAGCTGCTGGTGGCGCCCTGGCAAATGCGTGAAGGCCTGGTGGCCCGCATCGAGCGCGAGATCGCCAGCCACCGCGAGCGCGGTGGCGGCTTCATCGCCTTCAAGATGAACTCGCTGGTCGACCGCGCCTGCATCCGCGCCCTTTACCGCGCCTCGCAGGCCGGCGTGCGGGTGGCGCTCCAGGTGCGGGGGATCTGCTGCCTGCGCCCGGGCGTTCCAGGTGTCTCCGAGAACATCCGGGTGACCTCGATCGTCGGCCGCTTCCTCGAGCACAGCCGTCTCTACTACTTCCGCAACGCCGGCGACGAGGAGCTCTTGCTGGGCAGCGCCGACCTGATGCCGCGCAACCTCGCCGGCCGCGTCGAGGTGCTCTTCCCCATCCTCGAGCCGCGGCTGCGGGCGGCGCTGCGTGACGACATCCTCTTCCTCCACCTGCGCGACACCAAGCAGGCGCGGGAGGTCCTCACCGACGGCAGCCACCGGCGCGTCGAACCTGACGCCGGCGAAACCCCCTTCTGCTCGCAGAGCTGGCTCACCGAGCACGGCGGCAGCTGGCGGCTCGAAGAGTAGCGGTGGGCAGCGGCCCTCGCTTTCCGAGGATGGCGTAGACTACGCCCCACGTCGCAACGCAGGCAGCATCCACCGAAGTTCTCGGCGAAGGGAGGCAGGCATGGCCCTGGTGTGGTTCCTCCTCGTTGGACTCTGCGCGGGCTGGTTGGCCGGCGTGCTGGTCAAGGGCGGCGGCTTCGGCCTCATCGGCGACATGATCGTCGGGGTGATCGGCGCCCTCCTGGGTGGTTGGATCTTCCGTACCCTGGGGATCTGGGCGAGCGGCGGCCTGCTTGGGCAGCTGATCGTCGCCACCATCGGCGCCGTTGTGCTGCTCTTCCTGATTCGGCTGATCAAGCGCGCCTGAGGCGCCGTCGCGCCGTCAGCCAAGACGTCGCCGGACCTCGCGCCAGAGCGCTTCGTAGCTGTCGCTGGCCGGCGAGCCCGGAGCGAAGAGGGCCACCGGCTGGCGGTAGAGCCCCATCCGCTCGACGACGCTCGAGTAGGGAATCTGTGCCTTGAGCAGCCGGTAGGGTGCTTGCCGCTGCAGCCAACGCGGCTCGCGATGCAGCAGCTTGCGGCGGTCGACGAGCGAGAGGAAAGGAAGCACTTGCAGGTCCTCCCGTCGCCGCGCCGTGAGGTGCTCATGGAGCTGCACGAGCGCCCGCAGCGACAGCGGCGTGGGCACCGTGGGCACGAGGAGCGCGTCACTGAGGCTGAAGATCGCCTCGGCCAGCGCCGAGAGGCTGGGCGGGCAGTCGAGGAGGATGACGTCGTAGGCCTCCACCAGCGGCCGTAGCAAGCGCGCCAGCTTCTCGCTCGGGCGGCGCTCCTGAGCGAGCGCCAGGTCCAGCTTGCGGTAGGAGAGGTCGGCGGGCAGCACCTCCAGCCCTTCGATCGAGCTCGCCTGGACCAGCGGAGCCAGCTCCTGCCGACCGTCGATCAGGCGCTTGGCGCTGCCGCCGGAGGCGCTGTCGACCCGGTAGTAGAACGAGGCGGCCCCCTGCGGATCGAGGTCCCAGAGCAGGGTGCGCAAGCCGTCCCGGCAGGCCAGATAGGCGAGGTTGACGGCGGTCGCCGTCTTGCCCACCCCACCCTTGAGGTTGTAGCAGGCGAGGACTCTCATCCCGACCTCCCGGCGTCCGATGCATCTCCGGCGAAGAGGCGCGCCACCCGGCGGCGGCGGGCGATGGCGAGAAGGTCCGCGAGGGCCGGCTCGAGCGCGCCGAGACGGGACGGGCGCCGGCCGTCGAGGCGACCGAGGAGATAGCCGGCTGCCAGGCCCACCCGCAACGCTGCCGCCGCGTCGCCGCCGGCTGCCGCGTTCTCCTCGGCGCCGAACCGCACGACCGCCGCCGCCAGCCAGCGCGCGGCGACGGCGTCGTCGTTGAGCGCTCCCAGCTCCTCTTGCAGGTGCCGTAGCCTGCCACCGAGCCGACGGATCTCCGCCTCGTCCCCCAGCTCGCGGAAGAGCTCGAGCAGATACCGCAGCTTCTTGGCAGCAATCCGCAGCTCGTGGAGGGGCGCTGGCTCGGGATGCTCCCCCAACCGGCGGGCGCGGCGACGCAGCCGGCGAGCGGCCTTGCCGGCCCGCTCGCCGAGGAGCTCGGCGGCGGGAAGCTGCGCCCGCGCCGGCGACGGCCCGCGCAGCGGCCCCGCTGCCACCTCCCGCCAGCGTCCCAGCAGGCGCCGGTAGCGCGGCGAGTCGAGACCGGCGAGCAGGCGCCGGCGCTCTGCCGCCCGCTCACTGGCAAGGGCCGCGAGCAAGGGGCGCAGCTCCTCGCGCACCCAGGCGGGCGACGCGGCGAGAAGCGCTGCCAGGGTCTCGGCGAGGACGTCGAGGTCGCGACAGGGCCCGCTCAGCTGCCCCAGCCAACCCAGCTCCTCGCGCAAGCGGGCCGCCGAACGCGCCGCCAACACGCCGGGCAGCTGGCCGAGGGCCGAGCGCGCACGGCGTACCGCTACCCGCAAGTCGTGCAGCGGTTCCGGCCCGGTGCCGGCGATCAGCCCCGCCTCGTTGGCCTCGACCACCGCTAGCTGGCGGGCGAGGACCTCGCGGAGCACGGCACGCGCCGGGGCATGCGGTTTGGCGCGCGACGGTGCGCTGGCCGCAGTGGCGCTGGTTGCTGTGGCGTTGGCTGGGGCGCCCGCGGCGGAGGCCGATCGGCGAGCTTGACGCACCGCTCGCGGCGAGGCGGCCCGCGTCGCGACGGCTCGGGGCGAAGAGGCGCGGGGAGAGTCCGGGGAAACGGCAGCGGGCTCGGCCGCGGCGCCGTCGGCCTCGGCGGCCAACAGCCTCTCGAGCCGACCAGGGGACGACAGTCCGCCGGCCCTGCGGGCGGCAGGAGCGGGGGGCGCCGCGGCGCCGCGCCCACGCTGGCGTTTCGTGGTCGGCATGCTAGGGCCCGGAGGTCCAGGTTTCGCGCAAGTCTCCGGCCTCGCGATCCTAACCGATCGCCAACCGCCGGCCGTTGTAACATCCCTAGCGTGCAGACGGGCGACATCGACTGGGACCAGCTCTTCGCAGCCGCGATGGCTGCCCGTGGCCATGCCCACGCCCCCTACAGCCAATTTCCCGTCGGCGCCGCGGTGCTCACCGCCGACGGCCGGGTCTTTGCCGGCTGCAACGTCGAGAACCGTAGCTTCGGGCTCACCCTCTGCGCCGAGCGCGGGGCGGTCGCGGCAGCGGTGGCGGCCGGCGCCGTCTCCGTCACCAGGCCTGCACGCGCCGTGCTCGTGGTCACCGCCACCTCGCCGCCTGCCGGGCCCTGCGGCATCTGCCGCGAGGCCCTCCAGGAGCTGGGTGGGGGTGATCTTCCCGTCGTCTGCGCCAACCTGGAAGGGGAGCGGCAGCTGCTCGCCCTGCGCGACCTCCTGCCCCAACCCTTCGTCTTCCCGCCCCCGAGCGGCTAGCTCCGGGAACCTGCTCGACGCGCATGTCCGCACCCCTCAGCAATCGCCGCCCGTCGGCAGAGGAGGCACGATGAGAGTCCTGATGATCTCGCCCGGCTACCCCGGCGAGATGCCGAGCTTCGCCCGTGGCCTGGCCGAGGTCGGCGCCGAGCTCCTGGGCGTCGGCGACCAGCCGCCGGCAGCGATCCCCGAGCCCGCCCGCTCCGCCCTCGCCGGCTACCTCCAGGTGCGCAACCTGTGGGACGAGGAGCAGGTGGTCGCCGAGGTGAGCCGCTGGCTCGGCGACGGCGGCGTCGACCGCGTCGAGTGCCTCTGGGAACCGGGGATCGTGCTCGCCGCCCGGCTGCGCGCGGCCCTCGGCACGCCGGGGCTCCTGCCCGAGCAGGCGGTTGCCTTCCGCAACAAAGAGACGATGAAGCAGGTGCTCGACGCTGCCGGCATCCGCACGCCTCGCCACGTCGCCTGCACCACGGCCGCGGCCTGCTGGGAGGCCGCCGAGCTGATCGGCTTCCCGTTGATCCTCAAGCCGATCGCCGGCGCCGGCTCGGCCGACACCTACCGCGTGCACGGCATCGAGGAGCTGAAGGTAGCGCTCGGCCGCCTGCGGCACGTGCCCGAGGTCAGCGTCGAGGAGTTCGTCGACGGCGAGGAATACACCTTCGACACCATCTCGATCGACGGCGTGCCGGCCTACTACAACATCGCCTGGTACCGGCCGCGGCCGCTGGTGGCACGCTCGAACGAGTGGATCAGCCCGCAGGTGGTGGCGCTGCGCAACCCCGACCAGCCGGAGCTCGCCGGCGGCATCCAGATGGGCTACGAGGTGCTGCAGGCGCTCAGCTACGAGACCGGTTTCACCCACATGGAGTGGTACCGCAAGGCAGACGGCGAAGTGGTCTTCGGTGAGATCGGGGCCCGGCCACCGGGGGCCCACCAGGTCGATCAGATGAACTTCGCCTGCGACATCGACGTCTTCCGCGGCTGGGCCGAGGCGGTGTGCTTCCGCCGCATGAGCGAGGACGTGCAGCGCAAGTACAACGTCGCCAACATCTACAAGCGGGCCCAGGGCTCCGGGACCATCCGCGAGGTGCACGGCCTGGCCCACATCGCCCGGCTCTGCGGCCCCAGCCTCGTGTGGGAGAACCTGCTGCCGGTCGGCGCCCGCCGCCGCGATTGGCGGCAGACCCTGGTCTCCGACGGCTTTCTCGTCGTGCGCCATCCCGATCTCGCCACCACCCTGCGGATGGCCGACGAGGTCGGCACCTCACTGCGCCTGCTTGCCGCCTGAGCTCCGCACCGGGCTCGCACCCGGCGCCGGAATTCCCTGGTCGGGGCGAAACGCCGGTCAGTCTGCCCGGCGGCCCCGGCCGCCTTCCCACCAATCCCCAGAAAAGACTGGGCCTTCCTGCTCACGACGAGCTGGCACCGACATTGCTAAGCCAAAGTCAAGGCAAAAAGATTCTGTCGCGCGAACTTCTGCCAGGAAGAAATATCTCATACTCATTCCAGGAGGCCCAATGCCCCTCGACCCCACCCTCAAGCGGGCCTGGATCGACGTCCAGCGGCAATATCCCGTGCCGGTCAACGCCATCGGCGTGCCGATCGACCCCCGCGACCGCATCACGCTGCGCGTGTGGAGCGACGAGGGGATCGATCGCTACGTGAGCCCCCTGCCGCCGGGCGGGGTGTCGCCGGGACTGCCCGCTCAGCTCTGAACGGCGAGGTCTTCGCGCCGCCAGAGGCCGAGCGAGCGGTCGCGGAAGCGGCCTGCGGCGAGCTCGCTCTCCTCGTCGATCAGCTCGCGCGGCGGCGGCAGGCAGAAGGGCGGCCGGCAGAGGTTGACGGGCCGAAAGTCCCCGGAGACGATCTCCAGGTTCTCCTCACAATCCCGGAAGTGGGTCAGCAGGAGCCACGCAGGCCCGTCCACCCGCAGGCGGGTGAGCACGCGACCGACATCTGCCAGGCTGAGGTGGATGAGCAGGTCGCGGCAGAGCAGGAGATCTGCCGCGGGAAGCGGGTCGCGGGTGAGGTCCAGCACCTCGAAGCGCCGGCCGGGCGCCGCGAAGCGCTTGCGGTTGCCCGCCACGATCTCCGGCACGATGTCAGCGCCCACGTAGGCCACCTCGCCCAGATCGAGCTCGCGCATCCAGAAGAAGTCGCCGCAGGGCACGTCGAGCAGAGTGCGGGCGCCGAGCCGGGCCAACAGGGCCGGCAGGGCGCGGCGCAGGGCCCGCGTCTCGGTGAGCGACGAGGCCTCCCCGGACTGGCTCTCCGCGTGGTAGATCCCCAGCTCATGAAGCACCCGGAAGCGCTCCGCGAGGCTCAGGCGCTCCACCTCACTGCGCAGGGCCGCGACCTGCTCGTCGCGCCCCAGCTGCCGCAGGGCCTCGAGGTCCAGGAAGGGCGCGCTCAGGGGGCCTCCTCGCGGGCCACCGGGTAGAGCAGCCAGCGCTCGTCCCAATACGGGCTGCGCTGGTAGAACCACCGCAGGCGGGCGTCGGGGTCGGCAGCGAGCTTGGGGTCCGCCGCCAGGGCCTGCTGAAACTCGGTGGCGAGCTGCGGCGAGGCGGCGAGCATCTTCGCCGCCAGCGGCTCGACGGCGTAGTCCTCGATGTACTCGGTGCGCTCCAGGACCTCGGCGAAAAAGCCCCACTGCAAGAAGGAGTCACCGCTCGCCGGCTCGAGCAGCGCCATCGCCAGCTCGCCCAGGGGCTGATCGGTGGGCACTCGCACCGAGCCCGCCGGGAAGCTCTGCCGCCGAGTCTCCGTGGTGGTCGTGGTGCTCAGGCCCACCCGGCCTTCGAAGGTGCGCTCGGCCAGCTTCGGCTCGACCAGGCGGTACATCGTCACCTCGAGCGTTCGCTCGGCCGCCTGCGGCTCGAGGCGGATGCCATGGGCAGCCAGGCGATCGATCACCTCTGGATAGGTCGGCGGCAGCCAGTAGGCGCGGGGCCGGCGCACCAGATCGGCCGGTTCGTTGAACTCGATCACTGGGGAACGCACGGTGATCGGCTTGCCGGTGTAGACCACCTTCTCCTTGCCGCTCACCGTCGACATCTCCTTGCGCGCCTCGACGGCCAGGAAGTCCACCGCCTGCGGCGGCCGGTTGGGCGTCGTGAAGGAGAGCGGCACCTGCGCCGGGCGCCGGGCAGCGTCGGCGGCGATCGCCGTGCGCAGCGCCACGCCGTCGCTCGCCAGCGTGCGCAGCGTCGAGGCCAGCAGGACGTAGGTGCCCAGCACGCGCTGCGGATAGGGCTTGAGCGAGTGGTTCTCGACCAGCACCGCCGGCAGGTGGCGCAGATCGCCGTAGCCGTTCGAGAACCGCGGCGAGGCCGTGAAGCTCATGTTGCCCTGGGTGGCGTCACCGGGGTCGCGCAAGAAGACCAGCGGTCCGGGAACGTGGCCCCAGGCCTTGAGGTCGCGATCGGCCGCCGGCCGCAGCACCGAGCCCAGCCAGCCGGCGATCGCCGGCGAGTAGCCGGCCGGGCCGTTGAAGCCGTAGGTGATGTCGTACTGGTAGTCGGCACCGTCGGTGACGTGCAAATCGTAGAAGAGGTCGGGCTGCCAGGCGTCGAGGGCAGCCACCACGGCGCGGGTCTCCGGCGCGTCGAGCTTGGTCCAGTCGCGGTTGAGGTTGAGGTTGCGCGAGGTGGTACGCCAGCCCATCTCGCGGGGACCGCGTTGGTTCACCCGCCCATAGGGCGAACGGCGCTCGTGGCCGTCGACGTTGAGGATCGGCACGAAGAGGAAGTTCGCCTTGGCGAGGAGCTCCTTCTGCCGGCCGCCCACCGTCAGGTCGCGCAGCAGCATCAGCCCGGCGTCCTTGCCGTCGATCTCGCCGGCATGGATGCCGGCCTCGGCCATGAGAGTGGGCTTGCCGTTGGCGCGCAGCGCCGCCGGTGTGCGGACGCCCTCCGCCGAGGCGATCACCAGCCAGACGTCACGACCCTCGTAGCTCTTGCCGAGCGAGGTCATGGCGAGCTGGGGCGAGGCGGCCACCAGCCGTTCGAGGTAGGCGACGGTCTCGGCGTAGGTGGGCGTCGACAACAGGCCGTCACGCTCGGCCGGGGTGATCCACGGGTCGCCAGCCGCGGCCACCAGGCTGCGGCTCTGCCCCGCCCACGGCAACTCGGGGGGCAGGATCGCGTCGTCCGCCAAACCGGGGAGCACCGTCCCCGGGCCTCCGAGGCTCAGGCCCAAAATCAGCAGCACGCCCCACAGATGTCGTCTCCCAGCGATCACGGCTTCCCCTTTCCAACCTCCGTGGCCCGCCCGCCGAGCCCGAGGACTGACAAGTGTAGTAGACCCGGCGGCCGTTACGCCCGGCGAGGCCGCGGGCCGCGGTCGATCAGAGCTTGAAGAGGGCGTCCCAGGCCGACTTGGCGCTCGCCGGGGTGTCGCTGTCGGCCTTGAACTCGACCGCCGTCTTCGCCTCGAAGAGCTCGCATTCGTTGCGCTTCGCCTTCTTGGCGATCTTCACCGCCACCGGCTTCCGGCATTCGTGCGGGGCCGAGGTATCGAAGAAGGCGCAGTGGGTGCAGGTGTGGAGGTCGGTGCCGCACTGCACGCAGGTGGCGGCGAGGGCACCGATCCCGGGCGGTTCCTGTTTGCGGCCGCAGACGGCGCAGCGGAAGCTGGTCGCCGTCGGCGCGCCCAGGCCGCGGCCGCGTGGCCCTTCCTTGCGCTCCGGCGGCGCTCCCGGCGGGCCTGGCCGTCCACCGCTTCCCCGCCCCCCACCGTCCCGCTCGTCGCGCTGCTGATAGCCCCGCTGCTGGTATTTGCGGTCCGACATGGCCGGGTTATAGCAGAATCGAGCCACGGCAGGCAGCGGACCGAACGCCCCTCGCGCCGCCTGCCTGCCGATGGTTCGAGAGAGGAGAGCCGATGCCCGCGTCGCCCCGCCACCCCTCCAACGCCGACCAGCTCCTGGCCAGCTTGCGCAGCGAGGTCCAGCGCTACCGCCGCCTCGCCGAGGGCGCCCTCGCCCAGGTCAGTGACGAGGACTTCTTCCGCCCCCTGGATGTCGAGAACAACACCCTCGCCCTGCTGGTGAAGCACGTCGGCGGCAACCTGCGCTCGCGCTGGCGAGACTTCCTCACCAGCGACGGCGAGAAGCCCGACCGCGACCGCGACGGCGAGTTCGAGCTGCGCGACGGCGACAGCCGCGCTGCCCTGACGGCGCTCTGGAACGCCGGCTGGGGCGAGCTTGAGTCCTCCCTCGCCGCCCTCAGCCGCGAAGACCTCGGTAGCACCGTCACCATCCGCGGCGAGCCCCACTCAGTGATCCTCGCCTGCGAGCGCTCGCTCGCCCACACCGCCTACCACGTAGGCCAGATCGTCCTGCTGGCCAAGCACTGGCGGGGCAGCGAGTGGCGGACCCTCTCCGTCGCCCGCGGTGGCTCGGCCGCCTTCAACGTGGCGATGTCCGAGCGCTTCGCGAAGTAGAGCCGGCCGAAGGCCGCCGCCTACTCCAGGCTGCCGCGGGCCACCGGCACCACCCGGCCGCCCACCCGCACCTCGATGCCGTCGCCAGTGAGGCGGGCGGCCAGGCGCAGCAGCGAGGGGCGGCCCATCTCGTAGCCCTGCTCCACCCGCACGGCGATCTCGCCCGCGCCGAGCACGCGGTGCTCCACCAGGTAGGCGGCGAGGCTGCCGTTGGCGCTGCCCGTCGCCGGGTCCTCGAGCACCCCGACACCTGGCGCGAAGACCCGCACCGCCAGCTGATTGCCGGCCTCGCGCGCCTCGCGGCAGAAGAGCAGCACGGTGTCCGCCCCAGCCTCCTGGCTCACTGCCTCGAACGCCTCGGCCATCACCCGCGCCCGGCCCAGGGCGGCGAGGTTGCGCAGGGGCACGACGAGGGCGTAGACCCCGGTCGAGACCGCCTGCACCGGGAAGTCCGCGTCGAGGTCGGCGGCTTCGAGACCGAGGGCGGCGGCGGCCGCGGCATGGCTGGCACGGTGCCCGAAGGTCGGCGTGCGCTGGCGCATCCACAGCACCTCCGGGCCGGGCTCGCGGCGGTCGATCGTCACCGGGATGGGCCCGACGCCGAGGTTGAGGACGAGCGCGTCCGCCGCCCCGGCGAGAAGCTCGCGGCGGATGACCTGTGCCGTGCCCAGAGTGGGATGGCCGGCGAAGGGAAGCTCGGCTCCGGGGGTGAAGATGCGCACATCGTAGCCGCCGTCTCGCGGCTCGCGGGAAAGGACGAACGTGGTCTCCGAGAAGCCCATCTCACGGGCGATCCGCTGCATGGTCGGGGTGGTGAGCTCGCCGGCGTCGAAGACCACCGCAAGCTGGTTGCCGGCGTACTTCCGCTCGGCGAACACGTCCACGATGAAGAACGGCAGTTGGCTCATGCGGCGGATCTTGCCACGGCGAGGCCCGCGCCGGCCGTCCCGTGGCAAGCGTCAGGGACGCTACTCCCCCGAGCGCAGCCGGGCGAGCCGCTGGCGGATCTCGGCAACCTCGCGCGCGCGATCCCCACCGTCGACGGCTCGCAGCAGGCGCTCGACCTCGTCGAGCCGCTCCAGGCCGGGCCGATCCAGCGCGCGGTGCTCCCGCGCCGTGCGTTCGAGCAGGGCACCGAGGCTCACGAGGGCACCGTCCGCGTCGCCGGCCCCAAGCGCCGCCTCGGCTGCCAGCAGCTGATCCGCCGGCTGGCGGCTGCCGCCGAGCTCGGCGGCGAGAATGGCCCGCGCCTCGGTGGCGCGGCCGGGAGTGCGCAAGCGCCAACGGACGCGCAGGCGCACCGCCTCCGCCCGCAGCGGGTGATACGGCGAGAGCGCCGCGAGCACCCCGTCTGCCGCGGCCACCGCCGGCCAATCGCCGCGCGCCGCCGCCAGGAGCGCTGCCACCAGAAGGCGGTCTTCCGCGGTCGGTAGCTCCTCGGCGAGCTCCAACCGCCGGCCCGCCTTGAGCGCGTCCAGGTAGAGGTCGAGCAGGGAGTAGAGCGGCTCGGGGTCCGCCGGGGCCTGGGCATGGGCGGCGCGGAGCTCGGCCTCCGCCGCGGCACGGTGCCCCGCTGCCGCCTGCAGCAGGCCGGCTGCGACGCGGCGTGCCACTGGATCGCCGATCGCGGCCGCCAGCCGGGCGGCCCGCGCCTGGTTGCCGGCCGCCAGCAGGCGGCGCAAGCAGTAGAGTGGGTGGCTGGTGGTGCCGTCCAGCGGGTCCCACGGCAGCATCGCGTCGAGGCCACCGGCGGTCAGGCCCGGGGTGCCGAGCACCCGGGGCGCACCGGCTTGCAGGCGGTTGTAGTGGTCGCGGTTGATCGGCGCCCCGGCAGCAAAGGCCCGCACTCCGGCGGTGGTGAGCAGGCGGCCGACGGCGAGGTCTTCCGGGACCAGCACGCCGAGCTCGGCCCAGCCCGGGCTCGCCGCCAGGCGGGCGGCGAGATCCCGCGGCGCAAGGGGCCTCGCTCCCGCCACCAGCAGCAGGGACGGCCCACCCCCGGGCTGGTAGACCTCGACCTCGGGGAAAACTGCGAGGAGCGTGACGAGGAGGCTCCTCAGCAGCTCGTGATCGACGAAGGCGAGGCCCATCCACTGCACGAAGACGCCCTCTTCGCCCAGCCGCGAGGCCACCAGGCGGAACATCTCTACGCTGAAGAGATGGGCCGAGGCGGCCGTCCAAGGGTGGGACGGCTGCGAGACGATGGCGTCGTAGCGCTGGCTCGCCAGCGCCAGGACGCTCCTCGCATCCTGGACGGTCAAGCGCAGCCGCGGGTCAGACAGCGGATCACGGCGCCGCTGGCCGGCGATCCGCCGGTTGGCGGCCACCACCTCGGGCTCGAGCTCCACTACCTCGAGGTGCTCGATCCCGGGCGGCACGCTCTCGAGGATCACCCCGCCGCCCAGCCCCACCACCAAGAGGGACTTCGCCTGCGGCCGCAACAGGCTGGGCAGCAAGGCCATCCAGCCCGCCGCCTCGACCATCCCCGCCGGCGCCTCGGGCTTCAGGATCAACGCCTCGGGCAGGCCGTTGGTGAGCAGCCGCCAGCCGTCGGAGCGTTCGAGCAGCAACACGGTCGCCGAACGCCCTACCCCGAGGTAGACCGGCGTGCCCCGCTGGGGGCCGGCAACGGCCGACCACGAGAGGAGGGCGAGCGGCTCGCGCGGCAAGGCGAGGAGCAACGCCGCGAGCAAGGCCACGGCCACCATCGCGTGGCGAGGCAGGCGCGGCCGCTCCGCCACGGCCGCGACCAGCGCCAGGCCGAGGCTCACGGCGATCGCCGCGGTGGCGAGGCGAGCGAAGCCGAGCGCCGGCAAGAGGAAGAGGCCACTCACCAGCGCTCCGGCGATGGCCCCGGCGGTGTTCCAGGCCAGCACACGGCCGCTGGCGCTCGCCGCTTCAGCCGCCGCGCGGGCGACGATGCGCACGGCCAGCGGATAGGTGGCACCGAGAAAGAGGGCGCCGGGCAGCAAGCTGAGCGCCGAGGCCAGGGCCCCCGCCGCCACCAGGTTGCCGGGCCCGAGGCCGAGCGCCGTGAGCCAGGCGGGCCAACGGTCGAGCAAGTGGTAAGCGCTCCAGCTGGCGACGGCCACCCCCAGCTGGGCGAGCGCAAAGCCGCGACGGGCGCTCAGGCCGTCGCCGCTCCAACGTTGGGCCGCCCATGCCCCCAGGGCGAGTCCCACGAGGAACGTCGCCAGCATGGTGCCGAAGGCGTAGATGCTGCCCCCCGCGAGGTGGTTGAGCAGGCGGGTCCAGACGATCTCCCAAGAGAACGAGACCAGGCCGCCGACCAGCATCGCCGGCAGCGCCCAGGACCATGCCGCCGGTACCGCCCTCCCGGCCGCAGCAGCGCCGCGCAGGCCGCGCCGAGCGTAGGCCGCGGCGAGGGCAGCGGCGAGCCCATTGAGGCCGATCCCCACCCAGGTCGCGTGGCCGAGGCCGAGGCGCGGCAGGAGGACGAAGGCCCCCAGCACGGCGCCCAGGGCGGCGCCCAGGGTGTTGACCATGTAGAGCCCGCCGACCGCGCGCCCGAGGCCGGCCTCGTCGCCGACCGTGCCGCGCACCAGGACGGGCAAGGTGGCTCCCATCAGCGCCGTGGGAACCAACAGCAGGAGCGCCGAGGCCAACAGATAGAAGGCGAGCGAGCCGCCGCCAGCGAGCTCCGCGCCGCGCAAGAGAGCCAGCTGCAGCCGTGCCACCAGGGCAAGGCCGGCCGGCAAGGCGAGGGCCGACGCGGCGATCCCCAGCTCGAGGAGGGCATAGACCAAGATCGGCCGGCGCAGGCCGAGGCTCCGGCGCGCCGCCAGGGCCGCTCCCAAGGCCAGCCCCCCCATGAACGCCGCCAGCACCGTGGCGACCGCGAGGTCCGAGGCACCGAGCACGAGCGTCAGCTCCTGCGACCAGGAGGTCTGGTAGACCAGGCCGGCGACGCCCGAGAGCAGGAAGCACGAACGCAGCCACCACGGAACACGGCTGCGCGGGGTCGCTGGCAGGCTTGGCATGGCAGGCACGAGGGGACGCGAGAGCGACGAGAAAGGCAGAGATTAGCGTGATTTCCGCCTTGACCAGCCTTCAGCTCACGAGATAGAATTCTCTCTAATCGTCTCAGTCCGCCAGGCACTGCTCTTCTGGGGTGCTGCCGCGAACCTGAAGCAGCTCGGGACTTAATCCCGAAGCCGTAATCGCGCCGGCGGCCCCCAGGGAGCCGTGGGTCCAACCGCACGAGGTGGTCATGAAGAAGGTCGCTCTCTTCGCAGCTCTCGTCGCCCTGGTGGCTGTCTCGGTAAACGCTCAGCTGCCGGCCGCCAAGCAGCAGGAGCTCAACGCCCGCGGCATCAGCAACTGGACCCCGGGGCAGACTCGCGGCCAGGGCCCGGCGATGGCGAACCTGCCGAGCACCCTCGCGGCGCCGCTCAACACCCGGACGCCGGCCAACACGGCGACGATGCAGTACGACAACGGCGCCCTCACCGCCCTGCCGATCATCTTCGGCGCGATCTACGGCAACAAGTTCGACAAGGGGCTGATGGGAGTCTCGCTCGGCACCGTCACGCTCAACAGCTTCAGCTTCTACTTCATGGAAGACAGCCTGCCGGATACCGGCCTCTTCTTCCAAGCGGCCGACCCGCTCGGCGCGGGCTCGATCTCAGCGCGCGCCAGCACGAACATCACCGGCCTGATGAACTCCGGGCAGAGCTTCTCGATGCCGGTGCTGAACGTCCTCCCGCAGGCCAGCCTCGGCACCACCGGAATGTTCAATGACACCTTCTACCTCGGCGCCTGGTGCCTCAACAGCGCGCTCACCTTCCCGATCAACAACGAGGTCATCGGCCTCTCGACGCAGGACTTCAATGGCGGTGCCCGCCGCAAGGGCTACACGGCGAGCTCGGGCACTGGCCCCGTGGGCTTCGCCGCCCAGCCGTTCAACGCGATCATCCGCGCCAACGTCACCTCGGCGGCCGCCGTGCCCGTCGAGCTGATGGCTTTCGACGCCGACTAGGGCTTCGCCGCTACCCGCCGGCGGCCTGCCCGCCGTCCAGACCCTGCCGAGCGACCTCGGCAGGGTTTTTCGTCCCTAGCGAGAGCCCCTTCCGACGATGAACAGCCTCCTGCCCCTCCTCGTCCTCCTCGCCGCCACGCCGCGACCACCGGCCGAGCCGCCGGCGCGCCCACTCGCCGTCTTCGACGGCGGCTCCGTCTCGACCCTCGAGCTGGCGCGCGAGGAGCGCTTCCTCAGCAAGGACGAGCGCATGTTTCGCGAGGCCCAGGGGCACAGCCTCGCCCGCCGGCAGGAGGACTGGCTCGAGCGCGCAGCGTTGCGCCTGATCGCCCGCCGGCTGGCCGAGAGCGCCGGCCTCACGGTCGCCGGTGAAGCCGCCGAGAAGGCCCACGCGGCCGGCCGCTCGTTCCTCGTCGAGCGCTGGGCGCGCAGTTGCTACGGCCTCGGCTTCGACCTTCCCAGCGAGGCCGAGGTGGCCGCCGAGCTCACCCCGACCTTGGGCACCATCCCACCGCGGATCAAGCTCGCGCACATCTTCGTGCGCGCCGAGACGGCCGACGAGGTCGCCGCCGCCAGCCAGCGCCTCTCCGCCTGGAAGGCCGAGATCCACGACCTCGACGGCTTCCACGCTCTGGCCAGGCAGCAGTCGGCCTCGCAGTCGGCCCGCCGGGGCGGCGAGCTGGGCTGGCTCCGCCAGGGCTGGCTGGCGAAGGAGGCCGAGGCCGTGCTCTACCGCCTGCAGCCGGGGGCGATGAGCGAGCCCATCGCCCTGCGTGGCGGGGTGCACCTCTTCTGGGTGGAAGACCGGCGCCCCGAGGAGCGCGAGGCGCTCGCGCCGCGCGTGCGTCGCCGCCTCGCCGAGCTGCGCAGCACGGCCCTCGACGGCTGCCGCCAGCGCCGTCTCGGCCAGGCGCGGGCGATGCCGAGCGTGGGCGGCGGGCCCGCGGCCGGCGAGGATGAGCTGCTCTTCCGCCTGGCGGTCGCCACTCATCAGGCCGACGCCGGTGAGCTCGCCCGGATCACCGACCTGGCGAACAACGTGTGGATCGAGCAGGTGGTGGGCGAGCGCGTTGAGGCCACCCTCGGCAGCCCGGATCCGGCCGTGCTGCGGCAGCGCTACGACGACGCGCCCGAACGCTACCGCCGCCCCCGCGAGCTCGCTCTGCGCCGCCTGAGCGTCGCCGTGCCGCGCTCGGGCGACCCCCTCGCCTTCGAGCAGCACTTGCGCGCCGCGGTCGAGCGGCTGGCCGCCGGCGAGGGCAGCTGGGAAGAGGTCCGCGCCGCGGCGGGCAGCGCGGCCAGCGAGGAGGCCCAACCGCTGCTGCCGCAGCTCGACGCCGCCTCGTTCCTCGGCCCCTACGCGTTCGATATCATCCAGCCCCTCGCGGCAGGGGATGTCAGCGGGCCGATCCAGGACGCCGGCCAGCTGGTCGTGGTGAAGATCGAGGACGAGCGGCCCGAGGCGCAGCTCAGCTTCGAGGAGGCCCTGCCGAAGTTGACGGAGAGTTGGCGGGCCGAGCGCCGCCGGCAGCTGAACGCCAGCGTCACCGCCGAGCTCCTCGCCCGTAACCACTTCCAGCTCACCCCGGCCGGTGAGGCCCTGCTGCGCGAGAGCCCCGATGATGCCCCCAGCCCCTTCGTCACGCCACCGCTCTGAGCCGGGCTCCCGCGCGCCAGCCACCCTCGGGCTGGTGCTCTTGGCCGCAGCAGCTCTGGCCGGCTGCGGCCGGACGCGGCCGAACCTGGTTCTCATCACCCTCGACACCACGCGCGCCGACCACCTCGGTGCCTACGGCTACGCCGGTGCCAAGACACCGACGATCGACGGCCTGGCGCGCGAGGGTTTCCTCTTCCGGCGCCACCTGACGCCGGTGCCAATCACCCTGCCGGCCCACACCTCGCTGATGACCGGCCTCTTCCCGCCGGTGCACACGGTGCGGGACAACGGCACCTTCTACGTCCCGCCCTCGGCCCTCACTCTCGCCGAGGTGTTGCAGAAGGCCGGCTACGACACCGCCGCCTTCGTGGCGTCGTTTCCCCTCGAAAAGCGCTTCGGCCTCGACCAGGGCTTCGCCCACTACGACGACCGCTTCTACCGCGACGAACGGGACCGCGCTCGGCGTGACATCGAGGGCCTGTTCTTCGACGAGCGACCGGCCCGCGACGTGGTGGACGCCGCCCTCGCCTATCTCGAGGGGCGCCAACAGCGGCCCTTCTTCGTCTGGCTGCACTTCTTCGATCCCCACCAGCCGCAGCAGCCGCCGGCGCCATTTGACATCGAGTTCCGCGATCGCCCCTACGACGGCGAGATCGCCTACGTCGACAGCCAGCTGGCGCGCTTCCTGGCCTTTCTCAGCGCCCGCGGCGACCGCGAGCGGACGGTGGTGGCACTGACCGCCGACCACGGCGAGGGCCTCGGCGACCACGGGGAGCTGTCCCACGCCATCCTCCTCCACCAGGCGACGCTTCACATCCCGCTGGTCCTTGCCGGCCCGGGAGTGCCGCAGGGGGAGACCACGGCCTGGACCAGCGCGACGAGCGTGCTCGCCACCCTGCTCGACCTGCTGCACCTGCCGGTGCCGTCGAGCGAGCAGACCGGCTTCGGCAAACCGGTGGGCGCGAGCCTTGCGCCGCTCCTCGCGAACGGCGGTCAGCTGCCGGCCGATGGCCCGCCGTTCACCGCCTATTTCGAGACGATCGCCCCACGCACCTCGCAAGGCTGGTCGCAGCTCACCGGCTGGATGCAGGGCGACCTGCGCTACATCTACGGCCCCTCGCCTGCGCTCTACGATCTCGCTGCCGACCCACGCGAGAGCCGCGACCTCGTCGCCAGCCGGCCGGAGAGCGCCGGACGCCTGCGCTACGAGCTCAGCCGCTACCTCGCCGCCAACGAGACGCGGCGCGCCGGCCAGGCGGCGCAGGCGGTCGACGCCGAGACCGTCGCCCGGCTCGCCGCCCTCGGCTACCTGCAGACGAGCCTCGACGACCTCGCCAAGGTGGACGACATGCTGGCCGTCGAGGGCTTGCCCGATCCCCGCCAGCGAGTGATCGACATCAGCGCCTTCTCGGAAGCCAAGGCTGCGATGGCGAAGCAGCGCTGGTCGGTCGCGGAAGGGCTGTGGAAGGGGCTGCTGCGGCGCAGCCCCGAGCACGTCTTCGCCTACCGCGGGCTCGCCGTCATCTACGCCGCGGCGCACGATTGGGACCGCTGTTTCGCCATCCTCGACGAGGGCATCGCCAAGGTGGCGTCGTCGAACGACCTGCGGCGCTTGAAGGGCGAGCTGCTGATCGAGAACGGCCGCTACGCCGAGGGCCTCAGCGTCCTCACGGCGATGTCGGAGGAGTCCGTCGAGGCGGCCACCTGGCTGGGGATCGCCTACCAGGGCGTGGGCGACGGTGAGCGCGCCAAGCAAGCCTGGCGCGCTGGCCTCGATCTCGACCCCGAGAACCGCTGGCTGCACCTCTACCTCGCCAACCAGCTGGCCAGCGAGCGGGACTTTGCGACGGCGGAGGCCACCTACCGCGAGCTCCTCCGCGCGGCGCCGTACTTCCCGCTGGCCTACTACAACTACGGGCGCATGCTGATCGACGCTGGGCGGCGCGCCGAGGCCCGCCCCATCCTCGAACGTGCGGCGGCCCTCTCGCCGCAGCACGCCGCGACACGGGCGGCGCTCGCCGAGCTCGAGGCCGGCGGAGGAACGCCATGAGATCTCTGCTTCGCGGTACCGGGGTCGCCGCGCTGGCCCTCCTCGCCAGCGCCTGTGGGGGTCCGCCGCCGGCCACCCCGGACCCACAGCTCCTCGCCCACTACGACACGGGCACGCTGACCGTCGCCGACCTCGACGAGTTCTTGCTCACCCTGCCCTCTGCCGACCGCCAGCCCAAGGAGAGCGCCGGCACCACCGCCTGGCTCGACGACCGCCTCGAGGCCCTGTTCGAGCGCCGCGTCCTCACCGCCGCGGTGGCAGCCGCCGGGGACGCCGGCGACGAGGCCGCGGCGGTAGCCTGGAAACGGCGCGCCCAGAGCCTGCTCGCCACCGAGTGGCTGCGCCGCAACAACGTCCAGCTGGAAGTCACCGCCGAGGAGGCACGCGCCTACTTCGAGGCCCACCGCAGCGAGGTGAGCGCGCCCGAGCGGCGCAGCTTTCGCAACCTCCTCCTCGCCGCCGATCCCGCGGCCACTGATCCCTGCCATGCGGCCGAGGAGCTGCGCCGTCAGGCCCTCGCCGGCGCCAGCTTCGAGCAGCTGGTGATGGAGCATTCGCAGTCGGCCAACGCCCGCCTCGGCGGCCTGGTGGCGCCGGTGGCCCGCAGGCAGCTGCGCAAGGAGGTCGGCGACCTCGTCTTCGAGCTCGACCCCGGCGAGGTGAGCCCGGTGCTCAGCAACCGCGCCGGCTGCCAGCTCTTCCAGCTGGTGCAGGTGGTGCCGGCGATCGAGCCCGATTTCAGCCTCCTCCGTGACGGCCTCCTGCGGCGACTGGCGGACGAGAAGCGCGCCGCCGTCTACCGCCGCTACCTGGAGCAGGAGGCGGCCAAGGCCAAGGTGAAGCTCCCCGCCTGGCTCTTCAAGCGCGCGCCGGCCGACCTCGCCGCCGACGCCGTGCTCTGCGAGGTCGACGGCGAGCCGCTGCTCGTCCGCGAGGTGGCGGCCGAGCACGGCGGCTCGGTCACCGCCGCCGACGCCCAAGCCCGCATCGGCGACCTGCTGTTCGCGGCGGCGGAACGCCGCGAGCAACCGGCCGCCGCCGAGGCGCACCTCGCCGCCGCCCGCCCGGCCTTCCTCCTCGAGCTGGCCCGCCTGCGTGAGGTGCAGCGCTACGTGCGCGAGCTCCCCGAGGAGACTTTGCGAGCCTTCTACGAGGAGCGCAAGCCAAGCTACCAGAGCGACCCCCGCGTCGAGCTGACGGTGCTCTCCTGGCCCATCCGAGCCGGCGACCCGCTCGATTCGCTGGCGCGGCCGCAAGAGTTCCTCGCCGCGCTCGCCACCCATCGCGGCGACCTCGCGGCCGCCTGGGCCCCCTTCGCGGCTGACCTCGGGGCCCGTCGCGAAGAGCTCGCCGAGGTGAGCGTGCGCCAGCTGGCGCGGCAACGCCCGGAGCTCTCCATGCTGCTCGCAGGAGACCTCGCCGAGGGCAGCGTGCTGGGCCCCGCGCGCTCCGGCCGCCGGCTGTGGGTCTTCCGCGTCAACGTCTTCGTTCCCGCTCGCCAGCTCGGCTTCGTCGAGGTCCGCGATCGCCTGCGCGCCGATTACCTCGGCGACCGCGGCCTCGCGGAGTGGCGCCAGAGACTGCGCCGGGAGCATGGCTTCCAGCTCGTCGACGCCAACGTCCGCGCCTTCGGCGACACCCTGCTCGCCAAGCTCAAAGCCGGTGCCACGAACCAGCCCTGAGCCGGCGGCGAGCTGGCCCGGGCGCCGTCGCGCCTGCCTCGGCGTGGGGCTCGCTCTCCTCGCGGCATGCCGCCCGGCACCGCCTGGCGATCTCGATCTGTGGCGGGCCGAGAACGCCCTCGCCCAAGGACGCCAGGACTGGGCCCGGATCCACTTCCAGCGCGACCTCGACCGGCACCCGGAGCGCCTGAGCTCGCTCCGCGCCCTCGGCTTCGCCTGGCTGAGTGGCTACCAGCAAAGCCTGTCGACCGGGATCGAAGTGCTCGATCGCTACCTCGCGAGCCGGCCCGCCGGCAGCCCGGCCGACCCCGAGGTGGCGATCGCGCTCGCCCGCGCCGAGCTCGCTCTCGGCCATGGGGACGCCGCGGCCGCACGCCTGGACGGGGCCGGTGACGGTCTCGAGGCTGAGCTGCTGCGCGCCGAGGTGCTGCTCGATCGCGAGCCGGCCAGCGCCGTCGCCGCGGCCGAACGCGCGGTGGCGCTGGCCCCGGGCGACTTCCGGGCCGCCCTCCGCCTCGCCGAGGCCCGCGACCGCACGGGGGACACGGTCAAGGCACGCGCGGAGGCCCGGCGCGCCGCCGAGCTCAACCCGCTCTCGTACCCGGCTTTCTACTTGCTGGCGCGCCTCGAGCGCCGGCTGGGGGACGAGGCTGCCGCCCGCCGCGCCTTCGACCTCCATGCCCTCACCACCCGCTTGCAGAGCGCCGGAACCCTGGCACCGGCCCCGCCGGCCGAGCGACTGGCCCTGCTGCGCGAGCTCGCGGCCAGTTGGCCGGCGGCGCAGTCGGCCCTGCCCACCCTGCGCCTGCAGGCCGAGCTGGCCTTCGCGACCGCCAACCTGGGGCTGGCCCAGGCGAGCCTCGAGGCCGTGGCCCGGCATCCCGAAGCCGACGCTGGCGAGCTGATGTCCCTGGCCGCCCTCGCCCACCAGGCCGGCCGCACCAGCGCCGCCCGCCTGGCGATCGACGCCGCGCTCGCCCGCGAGCCCGATCACCTGGGGGCGCTCCTCAGCCGCGCCCAGCTGGCGATCGAGAGCGGTGACCTCGCGGCGGCGAGCGACCTCCTCAGCCGCCTCGCCGAGGGCCATCCCCACCTCGCCCGCCGCGCCTGGCTCGAAAGCCGGCTATGCCAAGCGCAGGGTCAGGAGGAAGCGGCCACTCTGGCGCTCCGCCAGGCCCTCGACCTCGCGCCGTGGGAAGCCGCCTGGAGGCTCGAGCTGGCCGATCGTCTGCTGGCCCTCGGGCATGGGAGTGAGGCAGCTGAGCTGGTGGCGGCTGCCCCCGAGCCGACGCCCGAGCTCGGGCGCTGGCGGGCGAAGGCCCTAGCCGCCCAGCCGTAGCCGCGGCAGCAACACCTCGCGGGGCTCCGGCTCGCCTTCGACCAGCTGCCAGACGCGGCCCAACCCGAGGTTGGTGAAGACCTGGCGGGTGCCGCTCCCCGGCCAGCGGACCTCGAGCTCGACGAGGCGGGTCGCCGTGCCGAGGGCGATCTCCTGCTGCAGGCTCGAGGCGCCGAAGCTGCCACCGGTCCCTACCGTGCGGTGGAGCTCGCGGCGCCCCTCGGGGCCCTCGACGGTCAGGTGGAGGCGGGCCCCCACGGCCGCGCGGTTGGCGCGGGTGCCGACCAGGCGGAGCGTCAGCCAGTGGGCCGGCTGCGATGGGTTCTCGAACAGGGCGTTGGGATAGGAGTCCCCGCTGAAGGCGCCACCGAGGACGGCGAGGATGTCCTCGTCGCCGTCGTTGTCGAGGTCGGCGAAGGCGATGGCGTGGCCCTTCTGCAGATGGCCGAGCCCGGCGGTGGTGGTGACGTCGGCGAAGCGCCCGCCCTGGTTCAGGAAGGCGCGGTTGGGGATCAGCACCCGCAGGTCGGGAGCGCCGGTGCCGAGGTAGAGGTCGAGGTCGCCGTCGGCATCGAGGTCCCCGAAGTTCGAGCCCATGGTGAGCACCACCCGCGCCAGGCCGGCCGCCGCCGTCACGTCGTCGAAGGTGCCGTCACCGCGGTTGCGGTAGAGGCGCAGGCGCTCGGCGTCGGTCGGCAGGCCGAGGGCGTCCGCCACCACGGGCTCGAGGCTCGCTTCGCCGTAGCTCGCCGCGAAGCCAGAGACGAAGAGGTCGAGATCGCCGTCGTCGTCGGCATCGAAGAACCAGGCCGGAAAGCTGTGGATGGGCTCGGCGACCCCGGCCGCCGCCGTGACGTCCGCAAAGCCCGGGTCCCCCTCGCCGCCCCGGTTGCGGAAGAGCCGGTTGGGGCCGTCGAGGCGCGAAACGTAGAGGTCGAGCCAACCGTCGCCGTCGACGTCCCCCCAGGCCACCGCCTTGACGTAGCCGATCACGCCGAGGCCGGTGGCGGCCGTCACGTCCTCGAAGGTGCCGTCGCCGCGGTTGCGGAAGAGGCGGCAAGGGTGCCGCTCGCCCGGCGAGCTCTCATTGCCCACGTAGAGGTCGAGCCAGCCGTCGTTGTCGTAGTCACCCCAGGCGGCCGTCTGGCTGGGGTGGAAGTCGAGCAGCCCGGCCGCCTCCGTCACGTCCTCGAAGCGGCCGTCGCCGCGGTTGCGCAGCAGGGAGTTGGGAAACTTCCCGGCGGCGCCCTGCCAGGCCCCGCGCAGCACCAGGACGTCGGCGTCGCCGTCGTTGTCGTAGTCGGCGTGGACGAGGTTGAGGCCGCCGGCGAGGCCGCTGAGCCCGGCCCGCTCGCTCTGCTCGGCGAAGGTGCCGTCGCCGCGGTTGTGGAAGAAGCGCAGCGGGTCATGCCATCCCCACGAGGAGACCATCACGTCGAGCAGGCCGTCGCCGTCCAGGTCCTCGGTGACCACGCCGCCGGCAAGCCCCAGGGTGGCGAGGCCCGCCGCCGGCGCCACGTCGACGAAGCGGGGCGCCGCGGCCTCGGCGGCCCAGGCCGCGGCCGGGACCAGCAACGGGTCGTCCGTCGCCGCGTCACCGGCGGCCATCGTCGCCACGGTCAGCAGCCAGCGCGCCGACAGGTCGCCCGGATGGCGGGCGAGCAACCGGCGCAGGAGCTGCTGCGCCACCCGTGCCGCTGCCGGTTCCTGGTGGCGACCGCGCCCCGCGATGGGCAGGATGCAGGACTCGGCGGCGTGGTGGCCGATGCAGTTGCGCTGCTCGCCGAGGCGCAGCTGGGCGATGGCGGCCTGCGACAGAAGGTCGTCGACGAAGGTCGCGGCGTAGGCCTGCGGCCGGGCATCGACCGTCGCCACCAGGCGTTCGTAGTCGGCGACCGCCGCCGCGGTCTGCCCGGCGAGCAGCTCGGCGTGCGCGATGCGGGCCGCGAGCTGGGCAGCGCTGCGAGCGTCCGGCGGCGTCTCGATCTCGCGCAGGAGCCCGACCAGGGCCTCGGGAGCGTAGCCATTGGCGCCGCCCGCCTGCCGCTCGGCCGTCGCCGCCAGGAGGGCCGCCATCTCGCGGTTCGCCGCCGGCTGCCGCGGGCCGCCACAGGCCAATGCGAACAGCGCACCGAGGGCAGCCAGCCGGTGGCCGCGGCAGGCCCGCTGCCTTGCCGCACCCCGCCGCCCTGGCGTAAGGTCTCGCTCGGCTCGTCGCTCGTTCATCGACCATCCTTGCCCGGAGTCGCGGCCATCGTACCAAGCCAACGCTGCCTCATTGCCGCTGCCCTCCTCAGCCTCGCGGCCACGCTGCCAGCGGCGGCCGGTGAGCCCTGGTTCATCGACGTCGCGGGCCAGCTCGGCCTGCGCTTCCAGCACCAGGATGGGCGTTCCGGCGAGAAGTTCTACATCGAGACGGCGGCCTCGGGTGGCGGCTTCCTCGACTACGACGCCGACGGCGACCTCGACATCTACCTCCTGAACGGCGCCAAGACCCCCGGTTCCCCCCTCGCCGCCGAGCCGCGAAGCGCCCTCTTCGAGAACCGGGACGGCCGCTTCGTCGACGTCACCGACGCCGCTGGCGTGGCCAACCTCCGCTTCGGCATGGGCCTTTGCGCCGGAGATTTCGACGGCGACGGCCGGCTCGACTTCCTGGTCACCAACTACGGCCCCGACCGCCTCTACCGCAACCTCGGCGGCGGCCGCTTCGCGGACGTGGCGCCCCAGGCCGGGGTGGACGATCCGCGGTGGTCGGCGAGCTGCGCCTTCGGCGACCTCGACGGCGACGGCGACCTCGACCTCTACGTGACCCACTACGTCGACTTTCGCTTCGACCACAACCCCTTCTGCGGCGACCGCGCCCGCAACCTGCGCGCCTACTGCCGGCCGGAGGCCTTCGACGGGGTGACCGACTCGCTCTACATCAACCGTGGTGACGGCACCTTCCGCGAGGAGGGGCAGTCCCGCGGTCTCGCCGCCGGCAAGTCCGAGAAGGGCTTCGGGGTGGTGATGAGCGACCTCGACGGCGACGGCGATCTCGACCTCTACGTGGCCAACGACGGCACCATGAACCGCCTCTACGTCAACGACGGCAAGGGCCGTTTCAGCGATCACAGCCTCTACTCGGGTGCCGGCTACTCGGCGAACGGTCTCGCGCAGTCGGGAATGGGAGTAGACGCCGGCGATGCCGATGGCGACGGCCTGCTCGATCTCCTCGTCACCAACTACTCGACCGAGCCCAACACGCTCTACCGCAACCTCGGCGGCCTGCTTTTCGAGGACGAGAGCGCCCGCCGCGGCCTCGTCGAGCCGTCCTTCAACGACGTCGGCTGGGGCGTGCGGCTGGCCGACCTCGACAACGACGGCGACCTCGACCTGGCCGTGGCCAACGGCCACGCCGTGGACAACATCGAGATCTTCGAGGCCGGCCTCTCCTACCGGCAGCAGAACCGCCTGCTGCTCAACGACGGCACGGGCCGCTTCCGCGACGCGACCGGCGAAGCCGGCCCCGCCTTCGCCGACAAGCAGGTCAGCCGCGGCCTGGCGACCGGCGACCTCGACGACGACGGGCGCCTCGACCTGCTGATCACCAACACCAACGGCACCCCGGCGCTGCTGCTCAACCACCTCGGCCAGGGCCATTGGTTGGGCCTCGACCTCCGCGGCAAGGCTCGCAACCGCCAGGCGATCGGGGCGCGGGTGACCCTCAAGGCCGGCGGCAAGACGCAGGTGCGCGAGGTCAGGAGCGGCGCGAGCTTCCTCTCCCAGTCCGACCTCCGCCTCCACTTCGGCCTCGGCAACCACAATGGCCCCGTGAGCCTCGAGATCCGCTGGCCGGACGGCCACCTCCAGCGCGAGACCACCTCCAGCCTCGACCGCTACTGGACGATCGAGTACCGGTAGCGAGGGGGAGCAAGCGGGGGGCAAGCCGGTCGCTGCAAGAGCGCTGGCGCTCAGCTCTCCGCGCGGCGCAGGCGCGAGGCCTTCTCGCGGTACATCGCCTGGTCCGCCCGGGCGAGAAGCGCCTCGAAACACTCGCCGCGCCCGGCGAACGCGATCCCCAGGGTCGCTCCGACCCGAACGGCCTCATCGCCGATGAGGAAGGGCCGGGCGAGCACCTGCTCGACCCGCGCGCAGGCGACGGCGAGGTCCGCCGGGCCCGGCGTGAGGCCGTCGACGAGGATCGCGAACTCGTCGCCGCCGATGCGGGCCACCGTGTCAGTCCCGCGTACCGTGCTGCTGAGCCGCCGCGCGACCTCACGCAGCACGGCGTCGCCCGCGTCGTGCCCGAAGAGGTCGTTGATCGGCTTGAAGCCGTCGAGGTCCAGGTAGACGAGGGCCACGGCCTGCTCGGCCCGTCGCGTCGCGCGCGCGAGCGCCTGCTCGCAGCGATCGCGCAGCAGGCGGCGGTTGGGCAGGCCGGTCAGCGGATCTTCGAAAGCCAGGCGCTCGAGCTCGGCGCGCAGCCCCTGGAAGGACGTGTCGTCGGAGAAAATCGCCAGGTAGTGGCGCACCCGGCCGTCGGGATCGCGGAGCGCCGAGATTGCGATGCGCTCGGGATAGGCCTCGCCGTCCTTGCGCCGGTTCCAGATCTGTCCCTGCCAGCACCCCGTCGTCGTGAGCTCACGCCACAGAGAGGAATAGAACGCCGCATCGTGCCGGCCCGACTTGAGGATCCGCGGGTTCTGCCCGACCGCCTCGGCCCGCGAGTAGCCGGTGATCCGGCTGAAGGCCGGGTTCACATAGACGATCGTGCCGGCGGCATCGGTGATGGTGATGGCGTCGGGCAGGGCCTCGATCGCACACCAGCCGAGCTCGGCCGGCAGCTGCGCGACCTCCGTCGGCGGGAGCTCCTGGTCGTCGTGACGGGTGTTCATCGGGCGCCTTGGACTCTTTCGCTTCCAATCTACACGGCCCTCCTTACGAGTCCGATTACGGCGCGTGAAGTTGCCCCGTTCGGTGGACACTTCTTGGCTTGGGTCTTCATCATAGCGGGTGGGGGCGGCTGCGGGTTCCAAAAGGCGACCACCCCCCCCGGGGGGTGTGGGTGGGGGCCCGCCGGGGGGCGGAGG
>CAYQRE010000006.1:0-188394 GCA_964420075.1 uncultured Thermoanaerobaculia bacterium
GAGGACCATAGACCTTGTAGCTCGCCGAGTTGACCAGGTTCTGGTCCGGCAGGTCTGGCCGCTGCGCCTTCAGCGTCGCCGGGCGGTCGAAGTTGTCGTAGGTGTAGGCCGCGCTCACGCCGCCAGGATAACCGATCGTGAGCGGATTGCCATTCTTGTCAAAGGTGAAGGAAAGCTGCCCATCCTGCGTCACCTGGCCGAAGGCGTCGTAGGCGTACGCGGTGGTCGCGGCGCCGCGCGCCAGCCGGGTCAGCCTGCCACGAGAGAACGGCACGAGGGGATCGTCGTAGGTGAAGGTGGTGTCGAGCGCCGTCCCCGGCAGATCGATGAGGGTCACCCGGTCCGCGGCATCGACCGTCCGCGTGGTGACGACGCCGCGGGCATCCGTCGACTGCTGCAGCTCTCCGTGCGCGTCGTAGACGTTGACGGTCGTCCCGCTGACCGGAGAGGACTCCGTGGTCATCAGGTCGCGGTCCGAATAGACGTAAGTGGTGACGTTGCCGGTCGCTGTGCCGTTGCGCTCGCCGTCGTTGACGGCGACGAGATGGTCCTGCACGTCGTAGCTGTAACTCGTCTCCACGCTGCCGCCGCCACTGCCGCCCCACGGCTGGGCGACGGTGATGAGCCGATCCAGGGCATCGTACTCGTAGGTCGTGCTCGGCGGATTGGCCCCGCCACCGCTGGGGTGGTTGGCGTCCCAGACCTGCGCAAGGTTGTCGTTGCAGTCGTAGGCGTACTCGCTGGTGCTCTCCTCCGCCCTACCCGGCGCCAGGACCACCTTGTCGAGGTGGCAGCGCGAGGAGTAGACGAACGCGCGTTCCGTCTCAGTGCTCCAGCTGCTCGTCGAAACCGAGCGGTCCCGCTTCTCGTTGACGCGCTGCCCGGCACCGTTGAGGGTGTAGAAAGTCCGCTCGCGAGGCAAAGCATTCTCCAGGCAAGCGGAGGTCGAGGGAGACGCGACGGCCTTGCCACGCCGGATCTCAGTCAGCCGACCCGCAGCATCGTAGAGAAGGCGCTGGCCATTGCCGTTCGGCTCGACGCGGCAGTCGAGGTCCCCGAGATCGTTGTAGACGAGCTTGCTGAGGCGGTCCTCGGGCCGGATTGGATCGCCGGGCTGAGTCGCCGGGTCGCCACGCTGCAGGATCTGCGTCACCCGGTTCATCGCATCGTAGGTGGTCTCGGTGATGACGTCGTTGGGATCGCGTACCCAGATGCGGCGGTTGAAGGCATCGTAGCCGTAGCTCGTGGTCCCGACGAGCGGGTCCGTCCGAGAGAGGAGCACCAGATCGCCGCGCGCCGCGTCGTAGCCGTAGGTCGTCTGATCGGCGCTCCCGCCGCCCGGTGGATCGACGACGAGAGGTTGCCCGGCGGCGTTGTAGGTGAAGTTGGTGGTGAGCGAGAAGGCCGCGCCCGGGTAGGTCGCCTCCTGGCCAGTCTCAGTGCACGAGAGCAGGTCTCCGCTCACGAGGTCGAAGATCGAGCTGGTTTGGCGTAGTTGCCCCGCCACCACCGAAGGCCTCTCGATGCTGCCGGCGAAAGCCGGGAAGTTGCTGTCGTAGGTCCACGCCGTGGTGCGTTCCTCCGGCTCTCCCAGGGCCTCGGTGCGCAGGGTCGGCTGGCCGTGCTCGTCGTAGGACGTCACCGTCGTGAAGCCGCGCCCGTCGATCTCCCGCGTCACCCGCAGCGGATGCGCCGCATCTTCGTAGAAGAGCTGGCTGCCGGGGCTAGTGCCGCAGACGGGGCAACCACCCGTGATCTCCTCGACCCGGACCTTGCCATACGGGTCCCGGCCCACAGTGAAGCTCGCGACCTGGCCGAGCGGATCGGTGACCGTCGCCGCCGTGGGCTCCGTGGGATCGGTGAAGGTCAGCTCCCACTTCTCACTCGCCGCCGCGTCGGTGTAGTTGCTCGCGCCGGTCCAGCTCCGATAGACATTCCCCCAGGAGTCGTAGTTCCAGCCTCGTAGTAGCCGCTCGGCAGGCGGGTTGCTGTCTCCCGGGTTGGGGTCGTAGGCCAGCTCGATCATCCGGGCGAGGAAGCCAAAGCGGCCATAGGTGAAGCGGATGCCTCGGCCGTCAGGCAGCAGGATGCGATCGAGATCGACGCCGAGCCAGCTGTACGACCACGTGCGGCTCGTCGTGCCGCCGACGCCGATCTCGGTGATCGAGGCGAGCTTGCCGTTCGGGTGGTAGGCGAACGCATCGGCACGGCCGTCTGGCTTGGCGACGGTGATCAGATTGCCGTCGACATCGTAAGTTCCTACCGTAGCGTTGCCGTTGCGATCCGCCGTCTGCAGCCAGCGACCGTCCGCGCCGAAAGTGATCACCGTTCCCGCGAGGTCGAGCAGCTCCCAGCCCCTGGCGGTCTTGTAGAGGCGCCGGTACTCGTCCGAAGGGGCCGTCTCTTCATACAGCCCCTCAACGTCAGCGAAGAGGTCTCGGAACTCTCGGAAAGTCGCAAACCGGGTCAGGAGCCAGACATGGCTGGCATCGGGATCGAGGACGATCCGTTCCGCGTACTCGTGGCTCCAGTAGCGGCCCAGGCTGGCGTTCCACTCTGCCCAGCCGGGGTAGCCGGGGTGGCCGACACCGCCCGCGAAATAGGACAGGGTTGCCCCCGGGCCGCTTCCCGGCACCGTGATGCCGAGACCGCCGCCGCCCACGCTAATCCCGGGCGCCGGGCACTCTCGGCAGCTGCTACCTTCTGCGCAGGACGACATCGGCGGGTGGCGGCACAGGAGGGCCTCGAGCCCAATGCTGGTGAGGTCAACCTGCTGATTGGGGGCCGTCTTGGCGCAGCTGCTGCCGCTACAGACGCTGGTCTTGAGAGTGTAGACCTGGCCGCTCGAGGTGCCGCAGCTGAAGCCCGTCCGCTCGATGACGCCTATGCCCTGCTCCACCCAGATCTCTATTCCGAAGACCCCACCGCAGGTACCGACCTCCGTGTTGCTCGAGTCGTACCAGTCCAGGAGGCCTCCGCTGCCCGGTGTCTGCATGGACAGTGAGTTGGCCGGGAAGTTGGCAAAGATCTCGGCCCGCACATCGCAGGCTTGGGTGTGCGGGTCGCAGCCCTCTGCCAGGTAGAAGACGGGGCCACCCGCTTGCGGCGTGTAGCAGTAATACCCGCCGTTGCCCGCGCACCCACAATTGCAGGCGTAGCCCTCAGGCGCTACTGCTGAGTAGTCCGGGCGCCAGCGAAACGCCACCTGCGCCGAGGGGAGCGACGCACAGTTCACCTCGTCGCCGACGGTGTCGGCGAAGCCAGGTGGGGTGGAGATGAGCGCCGCGATGGTGACAAGAACGCCAAGGGCTGTCTGGTCCTTCGGTCCCATTCCATGCCTCCCTTGGGCCTGGGCCGGCGGCAGCGTGGTCGATCGCGCCCCGGCCCAAACCGGCACCTCGAAAGATAAGCATGGATTGAAACTATTGTCAAGAATTTGCAGTCCGGCAGATTTGTCGCTACAGCACCATTATGATGAGCTGCGTTGTTGGGCTCTACGTCGTGAGGCCTCTCCCGCGCCTACCATCACGACCCCAGCCTCGGTCTGGTGCCAGTCGTTGGCAGTTATCGCAACGGAAGAGGAGGGCGCTGCGAGAGGGCCCGTGGAAAGGCTATCCGGCTGCCATTACCAGCCGCCCACTACGTAGACGGCACCTGCGGCGAGGCCGTGCAGGCGGCGGCGGTGGCCGTCGGGCCAGCGGAGGTCGAGCTGGTCGGCCTTGGCGGCCTCGCCGAGGCCGAAATGAAGGCGGGGGTCGCTGCTCGTTTGGTAGCTCGAGCCGGCGCGCACCTCGTCGAGCTGGCGGCGGTCACCGGCGAGGAGCTCGGCGCGAGTGCCGGGAGGCAGGCCGGCGAGGGCCAGCCAGTGGCCGCGCCGGCCGCGGTTGGCGAACAGGCGGGCGCGGTCGTGGTTGTAGCTCACCGCGAGGTCGAGGCCGCCGTCGCCGTCGACGTCGAGGGTGATCGCGCCCCGGCCCAGCCGCGGCAGGGCGAACGGCCCCACCTCGCTCGCCGCGAGCTCGCGGAAGTGGCCCTGGCCGTCGTTGGCGAAGAGCTGGCCCGGCTGCGCCGCGGCGAGGCCCTCGTGCAGCTCGGCGATGTTGTCGAGCACGTCGCCGTTGGCCACCGTGAGGTCGAGGTCGCCGTCGTCGTCGAGGTCGAGAAAGTCGACGCCGAAGCCGAGGACGGCCAACGAAGGCTGGAAGAGGCCGGCGGCGCGGGTGGCGTCGCGAAAGCCCGCGGCGCCACCCAGGTAGAGCGTGTTGGTCTCCAGGCTGAGGTTGGTGACCACGAGGTCGAGATGGCCGTCACCGTCCACGTCGCCGGCGTCGACGCCCATGCCTGCCTCGGTCTTCCCCTGCTCGTTGACTGCCACGCCGGCGAAGAGGCCCACCTCCTCGAAGTGGCCGCCGCCGAGGTTGTGCCAGAGGAAGTTGGGCGTCGAGTCGTTGCTGACGTAGAGGTCGAAGCGGCCGTCGTCGTCGGCGTCGAGCGCCACGACACCCAGCCCCTTGCCCTCGTTCTCCGCGAAGCCGGCCACGGCCGTGGCGTCCTCGAAGGTGCCGTCGCCCCGGTTGCGATAGAAGTGATCGGGGGCCGCCGGATAGGCGTCGGGATGGCAGTAACTCAGCAGCGTGCCGCGGCGGCAATCGCGGTGCGTGGCGACGGTCCAGGCGAGGTAGTCGACCACGTAGAGGTCGAGGTCCCCGTCGCCGTCGGCATCGAAGAACGTGGCACTCGAGCTCCAGGCAGGGTCACCGACCCCGGCGCGGGCGGTCACGTCCTCGAAGGTGCCGTCACCGCGGTTGCGCAGCAGCACGTTGGGGCCGACGTTGGTGAGGTAGATGTCCACCGCGCCATCGCCGTCGATATCGCCGCAGACGGCCCCCTGGCCGTAGCCGGCTCCCCCGCCGCCGGCCCCGGCCGCCACCGTGACGTCCTCGAAGCGGCGACCGCCGAGGTTGCGGAACAGCCGGTTGCCGCCCGCCGACGCAGCGGCCGTCAGCGAGCCGGACTGCACGAAGTAGAGGTCCAGCCAGCCGTCGCCGTCGTAGTCGAGGGCGCAGCCGCCGGCCCCCATCGTCTCGGGGAGGTAGCGCTTGCCGCTGGCACCGTTCTCGTGCACGAAGTCGAGACCGAGCTCTGCCGTCAGGTCGGCAAACCGCGGCTGAGCGGCGGCGAGCGGCGCCCCGAGACCGGCGATCGCCAGCACCAGCGCAACCCCTCCTCGCTGCCAGGGGCTCACGGCGGCGCCTCGGGGGCGAAGGTGCTCTCAGTGGAAGCCGCGACCTCCCGGCCGCGCTCCAGCAGGGCGGCGACCGCAGGATCGGTGGGCGCCAGGCGCGCCAGAGCGGCGAGCTCACGCCGCGCCTCGTCCAGCCGCCCCAGCTCCAAGAGCTCGCTCGCCAGCTCCCGCCGCACGTCGACGCGGCCGGGCTCGTGGGCCAGATACTGCTGCAGGGTCTCGATCCGTTCCTCGCGCCGCGAGAGCTCGCGGAAGCGCGCCATCTCGCCCTCTGCGGCCGCGCGTTCGCCGAGCGCCGCCAACGAACGGGCGAGGCCGTAGGTGGCGCCGAGATGCTGCGGCAAAAGGGCCAGGGCGGCGCGGAAGCGTTCGACGGCTGCCGCGTGCTGACCGGCATCGGCGGCGAGGAGGCCCAGCAGCACCTGCGCCTCGACCGCGCGTGGCTGCTGGGCGACCAAGGTGAGAAGCAACGCGCGCGCTTCCGCAGTGCGCCCCGAGTCCCGCAGCAGGCGGCCAAGGGCTACGGTGACCGTCGGCGCCTGGGGCGTTGCCGCCAGCACCCGCCGCAGGTCCGCCTCGGCCTCCGCCGAACGCCCCAGATTGAGCAGGCACATCGCGCGGTCGTAGCGGAAGCCAGGCGACTCGGCGAGGGCCAAAGCGCGGTCGAGGGCCTCGACGGCCCCCTGGCAGCGGCCCAGCTCGGCGCGGCAGAGGGCGAGGGTGTGGAACCACTGCGGGCGGTCCGCCCGCGCCGCAACCGCCGCGGCGAGCTCCGTCTCGGCCTCGGGGAGGCGCTGCTGGAAGAGGAGCGCGGTCCCCAGCAAGTAGCGGACTGCCGGCGCCGGGCGGCCATCAGCCGCGGCGAGCACCCGCCGCAAGGCCGCCTCCGCCTCGGCGGCCCGGCCGTACTCGAGCAGCGCAACGATCTCGCGCGCTCCCAGCATCGCCCTCGGCGGCGCCGCCGGCTGCGCCAGGACGGTCCCGGCGGCGAGCCCCACGACCACCGCGGCGACACCGCATCTGTTGAGACAGCAAACTCGGCTCATGGCTCGGATGACTCGGAGGCAGGACTCCACTCGACTCTATCAACGCCCCATCCGCTGCCCCGGCCGGGTCGGGCCGAGAAGCGCAGCACGCCCCCAAGGCCGCGAGCAACGCAAGCACGACCTCTGGACGGCTACCGGAACCCGGACGGTGCCCTGCCGTCGGAGGTCGAGCCGAGAAGCGCAGCACGCCCCCAAAGGCCGCGAGCATCGCAGGCTCGACCTACGGGCAGCTACCGGCACTCGCACAGTGCCCTGCCGTCGGAGGTGGGGCCGAGAAGCACAGCACGCCCCCAAGGCCGCGAGCTCGCGGGCACGACCCGGCCGGGCTCCGGCTACAATCGAGCCCTCACCATGCAGACCCTCTCGACCCGCGACCTCCTCGCCCGCCTGATCGCTTTCGATACCACCAGCGCCCGCTCCAACCTCCCGCTGGTCGATTTTCTCTGCGACTACCTCGACCGCCCCGGGGTCGTGATCGAACGCCACCCGAGCCCGGACGGCACCAAGGCCAACCTCGTCGTCCGTCTCGGCCCTGAGCCCGCAGGCGACGGCCGCGGCCTCGTGCTTTCCGCCCACATGGACGTCGTCCCGGCCGGTGACGGCTGGGCGAGCGACCCCTTCCACCTCAGCGAGCGCGAGGTCCTGGGCGAGCCGTGCTGGTTCGGCCGCGGCACTGCCGACATGAAGGGCTTCCTCGCCCTCGCCGTCAATGCAGCCGCCGCGGCGAGCGCCGGCGCGCTGCGCCAGCCTCTCCTGCTGATCTTGACCTACGACGAGGAGCTCGGCTGCCTCGGCGCCCGCCACCTCGCCGAGACCTGGCCGGCCGACCGGCCGCTGCCGCGCGCGGCCCTGATCGGCGAGCCGACCTCCCTCGCGGCCGTCTCCCTCCACAAGGGCCACCTCAAGCTCGCCCTCACCGTCCACGGCACCAGCGCCCACAGCGGCTACCCCCACCTCGGCCACAACGCCATCGAGCCCATCGGCCGCGCCATCCTCGCGCTCACCGAACTGCGCCAGGCCCTCGCTGCCGAGCGACCTGCCTGGAACGAGCACTTCCCCGAGACCCCCTTCGTCGCCCTCAACCTGGGGACGATCGGCGGCGGCACTGCGATCAACGTCGTTCCCGAGCGCTGCCGCCTCGAGCTCGGCCTGCGCCCGCTGCCCGACGGCAGCTCGGCAGACCTCCAACACCGCGTCGCCGCCGCCCTGCGGCCCGCCCTCGACGGCGAACGGTATGAGCTCACCGTGATCAGCGACAGCCCGCCCCTGCGCCTCTCACCCGACGCCGCGATCTACCGGGCGGTGACCGCCTGGAACGACCAGCGCGCGATCGTCGCCGCTTCCTACGCCACCGATGCCGGCTGGCTGCAGCGGCTGGGGCTCGACTGCCTGGTCTGCGGACCGGGGACCATCGAGGTCGCCCACAAGCCCGACGAGCACGTCCCCGTCGCCGAGATCGAGCGCGGGCGCGAGCTCGTAGCCCACCTCGTCGAGCACTTCTGCAGGGTGGAGGCGCCATGAGCGGCGCACGCCAGCGGCTCACCGCCGACCTCATCTGGACCGGCGAGCGCTTCGCAGAAGGCCTCGCCCTGGAGGTCGACAACGCCGGCACCATCACCGCCCTCGGCCCGGCAGCCGAGCCGCCGGCGCCGGGCGTCGTGCTCACCCACCGTGCCGGCCAGGCCCTCCTCCCCGGCTTCGTCAACGCCCACTCCCACGCCTTCCAGCGTGGCCTGCGCGGTCGCGGCGAGACCTTCCCCGCCGGCGCCGGCGATTTCTGGAGCTGGCGCGAGGCGATGTACGGCCTCGCCGGCAGCGTGAGCACCGCAGAGCTCGCTGGGCTCTGCCGCCAGGCCTTCGCCGAGATGCGCGCCGCCGGCATCACCAGCGTCGGTGAGTTCCATTACCTCCATCACGCTGCGACCGATCCCGAGCGCGGCGGCGACTTCGCCTTCGACGAGGTCGTGCTCGACGCGGCGCGGACGGTGGGAATCCGCCTCGTGCTGCTCGCCACCTACTACCGCAGCGGCGGCATCGGGCAGCCCCTGGCCGGCGGCCAATCGCGCTTCGCCACGCCGAGCCCCGCGATCTACTGGCGCCAGCTCGACCACCTGGCGAGCCGGCTCGACCCGACGACCCAGAGCCTGGGCGCCGTGGCGCACTCGATCCGCGCCGCCGACCCTGGCGAGATCGCCGAGCTCCACACCGAGGCCAAGAACCGCGGCCTGCCCTTCCACATGCATGTCGAAGAGCAGCCGCGGGAGATCGCCGACTGCCGGGCGGCCCATGGCCAGGGCCCCCTCGCCCTCCTCGTCGAGCGCCTGGCGCCGGGCCCCGAGTTCACCGCCGTCCACTGCACCCACAGCCGCGGCGAGGCCCTCGCCGCCTACTTGCGCAACGGCGCCAACGTCTGCCTCTGCCCGCTCACCGAGGCCAACCTGGGCGACGGCATCGCCGACCTCCCCGCCATGCTCGCGGCCGGCGGCCACCTCTGCCTGGGGACCGACTCGAACGCCCGCATCTCGATGCTCGAAGAAGCCCGCTGGCTCGAGTACGGCCAGCGGCTGGCCCGCGAGCGCCGCGGCGTGCTGCGCAACGGACAGGGGGACAACGCCCGCCCTCTGCTGGCCGCCGCCACCCAGGGTGGTGCCCGAGCGCTCGGCCTGCCGACCGGCGTCCTCGCTCCCGGCCGGCCCGCCGACGTCGTGGCGATCGACCTCGGCGCCCCGAGCCTCGCCGGCACCAACCCGGAAAGCCTGCTGGCCGCCCTCCTGCTCGGCTCCGGCGACGAGGTGATCGCCGCCACCGCCGTCGGCGGCCGCTGGTGCGAGCGGGGCGAGCTCGCGGACCTCGCGACGCGGACGACGCGGTGAAGCATCCGGCTGCCCGCTGCGCCGTCCTCCTCACGCTGCTCGCCGGGCCGCTCACGGCGGCCGTGCCCCAGCCGCCCCTCGGCGAGCTCGAGCCGGCCATCCGCAGCCAGCTCACCGCGCGCCGCGCGGCGCTCGACCGTCTCCTCGTCCGTCTGCCGCCGCCGAGCGCCGCCGAGCGCGCAGCCGGCTACGGCGAGCTGGGCAAGGCCTACTTCCTCTACCACCTGAACGAAGCTGCCGCCGCCTGTTTCGCGGAAGCGTCGGCACTGGCTCCTACGGACTTTCGCTGGCCCTACTACCGCGGCGTCGCCGCCGAGGAGCTCCACCAGGAGGAGGAAGCGGCTGCCGCCTTCAGGGCTGCTCTCGCCGCGCAGCCGTCCTACGCCCCGGCCCTCCTTCGCCTCGCCCGCCTGGAGATCGCCGCTGAGCGGCCCGAGCCGGCGGCTGCCCTCCTCGCGCGGGCCGTGGGCGCTCCGGGGGTGGAAGCGGCGGCGCGCTTCGAGCTCGGCCGCCTCGCCGCCGCGCGACGCGATCCACAGGCCGCCGCCGAAGAGCTCGGCCGCGCCCTCGCCCTGCAGCCGGAGGCCACCGCCATTCACGGACCGCTCGCCCTGGCCCTGCGCGAGCTCGGTCGGCTCGACGAGGCACGCCTGCATCTCGCCGCTCGGGGCGAGCAGGCAGTGCGCTTCGCCGATCCCCTCATCGGCGAGCTCGAAGGGAGTCGCGAGGGCGCCAGCGCGCACCTCGAAAAGGGGGGCGAAGCGCTCAAGGCCGGGCGCTGGGACGAGGCCGTTCGCGAGATGGCGGCGGCGCTCGACGCCGACCCCGAGAGCCTCGCGGCCCTCGGCGGCCTCGCCACGGCCCTCGCCGGCGCTGGGGATCGCGGCGGCGCCGAGGCACGCTTCCGCCAGCTCCTGGCGGCCGACCCCGAGAGCGCCACCGGCCACTTCGGCCTCGGCACCTTGCTGCGAGAGGCCGGCCGGCTGGACGAGGCCTTGCCGCACCTCGAAGCGGCGGTCCGCCTGCGCCCCGAGGTGCCAGCGCACCGTTTCGGGCTCGGCAACGTGCTCGCCCGGCTCGGTCGCTGGGAGGAGGCGGCAGCGCAGTTCGGGCAGCTGGCCGCGCTCACCCCGGACACCTCGGCCGGCCCCCTCGGCCAGGCCCGGGCCCTGCTGCGCGCCGGCCGCGAGACGGAGGCCCTCGCCGCCCTCGATGGTGCCCTCGCCCGGCTGCCGGCGGACGGTGACCTGCTGCACTTGAAGGCGCGCCTGCTGGCGAGCGCCGCGACGCCGGCCGTGCGGGACGGCCGGCAGGCCGTCGAGCTGGCGACACGGATCTTCGCTGCCGCCCCGAACCCCGAGCACGGTGAGACCCTGGCGATGGCCTTCGCCGCCGCCGGCCGCTTCACCGAGGCGAGCGAGCTCCAGGCAGCCGTGGTGGCGGCCCTCACCGAGCAGGCAGCCCCGGCCGAGGTCCGGGCCCGCGCCGAGGAGCGCCTGGCAGGCTACCGCCGCGGTGAGCCCTGCCGCTCGCCGTGGCTCAGCGGGAGTGGACCGTGAGCCCAGCCGCTCTCGTCGCCAGCCTGCTGCTGGCCGGGGCGCCGGCAGAGGCCCCTCAGCCCGTCTTCGTCGAACGCTCTGCCGAGCTGGGCCTCGACTTCGTGCACTTCAACGGCATGACGGGGCGGCTCTACTACGCCGAGAACATGGGCTCCGGCGTTGCGCTCATCGACTACGACGGGGACGGTGACCTCGATGTCTACCTCGTCCAGGGAGATCTGCTGGAACCCGGCAGAGACCTGGAGGACGCCACCTTCCCGCCGCCGGCCCGCATGCGGCCGCTGACCGATCGCCTCTACCGCAACGACCTCGTGCGGCGCCCCGACGGCCGGCTCGAGCCACGCTTCGTCGACGTCAGCGCCGAGGCTGGGATCCACGTCGTCGGCTACGGCATGGCGGTGGCGACCGGCGACCTCGACGGTGACGGGCTTGTCGACCTCTTCGTCGGCCGGCTGGGCGCCGACACCCTCTACCGCAACCGCGGCGACGGCCGCTTCGAGGAAGTGACGGCGCGGGCCGGCGTCTCCGACCCTTGGTGGAGCACCGCCGCCACCTTCTTCGACGCCGACGGTGACGGCGACGAGGATCTCTACGTCGTCAACTACCTGAGCTTCACCATCACCGGCCACAAACCCTGCTTCGGGCCGACGAGCGCTCCCGACTATTGCGGCCCGCGCGCCTACTCGCCGCAAGCCGACCGCCTCTACCTCAATCAGGGCGACGGCCGCTTCGAGGATGCGACGGCCCGCGCCGGGATCGCCGCCGTGGTGGGCCCCGGGCTCGGCGTGGTGGCGGCCGACTTCGACCAGGACGGCCGGCCCGACCTCTATGTGGCCAACGACGAGGCCTCCAACCTCCTCTGGCACGGCCTGGGCGGGGGCCGCTTCGAAGAGACGGCCCTGCTGGCGGGTTGCGCCCTGAACGAGCGGGGCGAGACCGAGGCCAGCATGGGGATCGCTGTCGGTGACGTCGACGGCGACGGCGACGAGGACTTGCTGGTCACCAACCGCAGCGGCGAGACCAACACCCTCTACCGCAACGAGGGTGGCGGCCTCTTCCGCGACGCGACCCTCGGCTCCGGGCTCGGGCCACCGAGCCTGCGGATGACGGCCTTCGGCACCCAGTTCTTCGACTTCGACGCCGACGGCCGCCTCGACCTCTTCACCGCCAACGGCGAGATCGAGCGCATCGAGGCGCAGGTCGCCGCCGGCAGCCCCTACCCCCTGGCCCAGAGGGCGCAGCTCTACCAGCAGGGGAGCGACGGCCGCTTCCGCGAAGTGAGCGCCGAGGCCGGCGAGGCCTTCTCTCGCCTCGCCGTTGGCCGCGGGACCGCCTTCGGCGACCTCGACCTCGACGGCGATCCCGACCTGGTGGTCGCCAACAACAGCGGTCCCGCCTGGTTGCTCCTCGACCAGCGGGCCGACGCCCGGCCCTGGCTGGGAGTCGATGTCCGCACGGCAAGCGGCGGCGACGCCATCGGCAGCCGGGTGGAGGCCCGCTTCGCCGGCGCTCCCCCCCTGGTGCGCTGGGTGCACCGCGACGGCAGCTACGCCTCGGCCAACGACCCGCGGCTGCTCTTCGGTCTCGATGGCCGGCCGCCGGCGAGCGAGCTCTGGGTCGCGCGCCCGCGGGGCCGCAGCCAGCGGTTGTTGAACCCACCGACCGGCGTCTACTTGCGTCTCGACCTGCGTCTCGACCTGCGTCTCTCGCCGCGCTAGCGGATGGAGAGCGAGCGGATGCGGTCGCCGGGCGCCAGGCGGTCGAGCACCTCGAAGCCCTCGCTCAGCTGCGCGAAGACCGTCGTTGCGCCGGCGAGCTCCGGCAGCTCGGCGAGGGCAATGAAGAAGCGGCTGCCGCCGCTGTCGGCCACGGATCGATCGAGGCCGAAGGTGCCGCGGACGATGGGCCTGGGCCCGGGCTCATCGCGCAGGGTGTAGCCCGGACCGCCCCAGCCGTCCCCCCGCGGGTCTCCCGAGAGCAGGCGGCGCTCCGGCTCGAGAGCGAAGAAGGGCTGGCCGTCGAAGTACTTCCTTGCCGCCAGCTGCTGGAAGCTCAGGCAGGTGAGCGGCGCCTGCGGGCAGTCGAGCTGCGCCACCAACCGGCCGCGCGAGGTCTCGATCACCATCTCGCGCACGGCGGACGTCTGCCACAGCAGGTTGCGATAGACCTCGATCGTCCAGCCACCGGGGATCCCGCCGACGGCCGGCGCGTCGCGGCCGAGCCGCCGCAGCCCTTCGCCTGCCGCCCGCCGCAGGAGAAAGTCGGGATCGCCGGCGAGGGACTCCAGCGCCACGACGACGGCCCCCCGCTCGAGCGGCTGGGCGAGACCACGGGCGACGAGGGCGGAAAGCCCGGCAAGGCGGGCCGCCGGCCCGTCGTCGCGGACGGCCGCCCGGATCGCTCCCGAAAGGGCCTCGACGGGCACCACCGGATGCAAAGCGAGCCAGGCGAGGGCACTGGCACGGACGCCGATGTCGGGGTCACTGAGCACCACGAGCGCGTCCGCCGCTGGATTGGCGGCGAGGGCGAGGCGGGGCGCCGCGGCCGCGGCGCGCACCTGGGCCGAGGGGTCGGCGACGAGGGGTGCGAGGAGCTCGTGGGCGCCCAGCCGGCCGGCCGCCCTGGCTGCCGCCGCGCGCAGCCCTGGCTCTGTCGCCTGGGCGGCAGCAACCGCCAGCGGCAAGGCCAGGGGGTGGCGCACCTCGACCAGCACGGCCAGCGCCGCGGCACGCTCCCAGGGCTCGCCCGCGCGAGCGAGGCCCGCCACGGCCGCTGCCAGATCGGCCTCGGCGAGCCATGGGGCGGCGTTGCCGAGCACGGCCAGGCGCACGCTCGGCCGCGGGTCGCGCAGGCGAGCGACGAGCCGCCCCGACCAACCGGCAGGGGCGCTCCCCGACTGCCGGCTCAGCCGCGCGGCGACGGCCTCGAGGGTGCGCACCAAGGGCAACGGGTCGGGGTCATCGAGGCTGCCAGCAAGCGCCGCGAGATCGTCCGCCCCGCCCAGCTGCGCCAGCGCCACGCCGGCGACGGCCCGCAAGCGCGGCTCCCCCTCGGCGTCCAGGCGCCGGAAAAGGGGACGGTCCGCCACCTCGGCCCGCGCCGCCAGGGCGCGCGCCGCCGCCAGTCGCAATTCGACGGGCAGGCGCTCCTCACCCGGCAACTCCAGGGCGTGACGGGCCAGGGGTGCGACGGCGTCGCCGACGAAGAGGTCGAGGTGAGGAAGCAGCCGCGCCCAGCGTTCGGCCGGCGGCAGCTCCTGTAGCGCCTGCAGCACCGTTGCGAGGGGAGTCCCCAGCTGCCCCAATGCCCCAACCGCCTGCGCCGCCGCTGCGCGGTCGTCACGACCAACAGCGGCCAGCAGGGCTGGTTCGGCCGCCGGGTCACCCAGGCGACCGAGGCTGCAGGCCGCCGCCAACCGCACCGCCGGCGACGCATCGAGGAGCAGACCGGCGAGGACCGGGCGCCCTTCCGCCACCTGGCTCCAGCCGAGGCTCGCAGCGAGGAGGCGGCGCACGCTGGCATCGCCGGCCAGAGCGCGCTCGACGGAGAGCGGCTCGTAGAGCCGATGGTCGGCGGCGTAGAGCAGGAGGGCCCGCACTTCGTCGGTGTCGCTGGTCGGCAGCCCGGGAGCGATCGCCGCGGGCCGGCCGGCACAGGCGACGAGAGGAGCGAGGGCGAGGAGGCGCAGAAGGCGGAGGCGGATCACGCCAGCGACTCTAACCCGCGCCTGCCCGGACGGCATGGCCTTGCGGGTTGCCATGGTCCGCCCGGGGCTGAATCCACGGGCTACGGACCTTGGCCCCTGGCGAGGCCTCTCGAAGGCCGCCTCGAGAATGGAGCTGTAGGGGCGGGTCTCCGACCCGCCCGCCGGTCCCGTCCACCGGTTCGCCAACCCGGCATCACGGCTGGGCCGTACAATCCCGGCATGAGGACTCTGCTGTGCGGCTGTGCCTTTCTCCTCCGGGCCCTGGCCCCGCTCGGGTTGCTGCTCGCCGCCGGCTGCGCCGAGAGCCAGGCCGAGGCCGGCTCGCCCTTGCGCCGGCTGGCCGACGGCGTCGCCTTCCCGGCCGTGGTCGATCGCGCGGGCTTCGAGCGTGAGCTCCTCGGCTTCGGGATGCCGGGCTACCATCTGATCGTCTGGGACCAGGGCCGGGCCGCCGGCGCTGCCCTCTTCCGCGCCAGGGTCAGTGACGTCGAAGTGCTCGACGCCCTCGAAGCGCTGGGGGCCAAGCCTGGCAACGGCCTCGGCATGGACAGCTGGGAGAAGCGCCACGACGCGAGCTCGCCCGCTCCCGACCGCGTGGTCACCGGACCGCCGGTAGAGATCACCGTCCGGGTACCGGGGCGCGAGGCGCCGCTGCGCCTTGACGAGATCCTCAGCGATCCGGGTGGCAAGGGCTTCGAGTGGCGCTTCGGCGGCCACCGCGCCAACATCACGGCCTGGCACTCGGGCTGTATCACCTGCCTGTACTCCTGCCCCGGCAGCAAGGTGGGCAACGCTCGCTACGTGGTGCGGGACTACGTCCGCGGCACCACCACCTTCCGGGTGCGCCAGGGGAGCCTGCCCGCCGACGGCAGCGAGGTCGAGATCCGGCTGCGGCTTCTCCCCGAGCCGGCCTCGGCTGGCGCCATCCCGGAGGCCCGGCACGGGCCACCCTGAGGGGCAGCTGGGCAGCCCCGGCCGGCGAGGTAAGATCGCCGCTCGATGTCCGTCTCCCTCACCTTCTCCGGGATCCACCGCAACTTCGGCCGTACCAGGGTGCTCAAGGACGTGAGCGGCCAGGTGGCAAGTGGCGGGCTGCTGTTGATCCGCGGCCGCAACGGCTCGGGCAAGAGCACACTGCTCAAATGCCTCGCCGGCCTGCTCGCTCCCGAGAAAGGGGAGATCGAGTACCGCGAGGAGGGCCAGGCCCTGGACATCGCGGAGCGCCGCCTGCGAGTGGGCTACGTGGCCCCGGACCTCGCCTTCTACGAAGAGCTCTCGGCGCTCGAAAACCTCGAGTTCTTCGCCCGCCTGCGTGGCCTGCCGGCCTCCCGGGCCGACGAGATGATCCGCCGCGTGGACCTGCCGCCGTCGCGGCTCGCTGGAGCTCTCTCCTCCGGGATGCGGCAGCGGCTGCGCTGGGCCTGGGCGCTCCTCGCCCGGCCCCGGCTGCTGCTCCTCGACGAGCCGTTCCAGAACCTCGACGCCCCCGGCGAAGCGCTGGCCCGCGAGCTCCTCGCCGGGCACCTGGAGACTGGCTGTGCCGCTCTCGCCTCTCCCACTCCCCTGGACCTACCGCATGCCGTCAGCCACCTCACGCTGGGCGACTGAGGCCGCAGCAATCTTCGCCAAGGAGTGGCGGTGCGAGCTGCGCACCCGCTACGCCCTCAACACCCTCGGCGTGTTCGCCCTCACCACGCTGGTGGTGGTGAGCTTCGCCCTCGGTCCCCTCGGCACCTCCTCGAGCGAGCGCGCCTCGGTGCTGCCGGTGCTGCTCTGGGTGATCCTCCTCTTCGCCACCACCGCCGGCCTGCCGCGCAGCTTCGTCCACGAGGAAGAGACGCACACGGCGACGGCGCTGCGCCTCGCCGGCCGACCGGGCGCGATCTTCGCCGGCAAGGCCGCCTACAGCTTGGTCGTGGTGCTCGCCCTCGAGCTCTTGGTGGTCCCGCTCTTCGCCCTCGTGATGCAGCTGCCGGTGGCCTCGCCGCTGCTCCTCACCGTGACCCTGGCGGCGGGCGGCTACGGCCTCGCCGCCGGCAGCACGTTGGTGGCGGCGATCATCGCCCAGGCCCAGGCCCGCGGCACGCTCTTCGCCGTCCTCGCCTTCCCAATCCTGCTGCCGCTCCTGGTCTTCGCCGTACAGCTGACGCGGCTGGCCATCCTCGGCGAGCCGGCCGGCGACGGCCTGCGGGTGCTGCTTCTGTATGATGCCAGCATCACGGTGGCCGCCCTGATGCTCTTTCCCGTGATCTGGAACCCATGAAAAAGACGCTGCCTTGGGCCCTGCTGCTCTGCCTGTCGCTGGTCATCGTGGGCGCCTATCTCTGGGCGCCGCTCGCCAAGGGCTTCAAGGGCGAGTCGAGCCGCATCCTGTTCTTCCACGTGCCGATGGCGATCAGCTCGTTCGTCGCCTTCCTGACCGCCGGGGTGGCGAGCGCGCTCTACCTGGCGCGCGGCCGGCAAGTCCGCCATGACTGGCTGGCGCAGTCGGCCGTCGAGCTGGGCTTGCTGTTCGCGACCTTGGCGACGATCACCGGCGCGATGTGGGCGCGCACCATGTGGGGCGCCTTCTGGAACTGGGACCCGCGGCAGACCTCGATCGTCTTCGCGATGATCTTCTACGCCGCCTACATCGTGCTGCGGGGGAGCATCCTCGATCCCGAGACCCGCCGCCGCCTCTCGGCGGCCTACGCGGCGCTCGGTCTGGTGGTGGCGCCCTTCCTCTTCTTCGTGGCGCCGCGCCTGGTGGACTCGCTCCACCCGCAGCCGCTGATCAACGCCCAGGGCAAGGTCCACATGGAAGGCCGCATGCTGACGGTCTTCCTCGGTTCGCAGCTCTGCTTCACCGTGATCTTCTTCTGGTTGCTGACAATCAAGCGCCGGGTCTTGGCGCTCGAGGCGCAGCGGCCAGCCAGCGAATAGCAGGTATAGAATCGAGCGAGAGGAGCATTGATCAGCATGGACACGGGCGACAACTGGTGGGTGGTGGCCGTCAACCTGGTGATCTGGGGCGGGATCTTCCTCTACCTGCTCTCCCTCCACCGTCGACTCAAGGGCCTGGAGCGGGCCTCGGAGAAGGACCAATGAACAAGCGCTGGACCTACCTTCTGGGTGGCGTGCTGCTGATTCTCTTCGCCGGCTTCGCCATGGCGTCGTTCCGTTCGACCCTCACCCAATACGTCGACTACCGCGAAGCGCGGGTGGCGACCCGCACAGTGCAGGTGATGGGCGGCCTCGAGAAAGGCTCGTCGGCCTACGACGACCAGGCCGGCGCCCTCCTCTTCACCCTGCAGGAGCCGAAGACCGGCGAGACCATGCGGGTGCGCTACCACGGCGTCAAGCCGGGCAACTTCGAGGACGCAGTGTCGATCGTGGCCATCGGCCGCTTCGAACCTGCCTCGAGCGAGTTCGCGGCCGAGAAGCTCCTCGTCAAGTGCCCGAGCAAGTACCAGGGCGCCGAAAACGAAGAGCACACCTACGAGTGACGATCCCACGGGCCGGAGATTGCTGCCGGCGGTAGCGTTCCCAGCCCGTCTCGCACGTCAAACCAGGCGCGACCAGCGTCTCTGAAGGGTGGTGCTGCATGCAGTTTCTCTCCCATCTCTACCTCCCTGGCGCGCTCACCCTCTGGTGCTCGCTGCTCTTCGCCCTGCTGGCCCTCTGGGGCTACTTCGAGGTGCTGAACGGCAAGGAGGCCTCGCGCGATTTCGCGCGGCGTGCCTATGCCTTCTACGCCCTGTCAGTGGGGATGTCGGCGCTCCTCCTGCTGGTCTGCCTGCTGCGCCGGGACTTCCGCATCGAGTACGTCTACGAGTACTCGGGCCTCGACCTGCCGAGCCACTTCCAGCTTTCCGCCTTCTGGGCCGGGCAGAAGGGCAGCTTCCTGATCTGGTTGGTGTGGGCGGCAGTCCTCGGCCTGCCGCTCGCCCGCATCGCGGGCAAGGACGAGGCGCCGGTGATGGGGGTCTACACCCTGACATCGCTCGGCCTGCTGTTCATCCTGGTCCGTGAGAACCCCTTCGTGATGCTCACCGAGGCGCCCTTCGACGGCAAGGGGCTCAACCCGCTGCTGCAGGACAACTGGATGGTGATCCACCCGCCGATCATGTTCATCGGCTATGCCTCGGCCGCCATCCCGTTCGCCTTCGCCGTCGCCGCGATGTGGCGGCGGGACTACAGCCGCTGGGCCGCTCGCGCCTTCCCCTGGGCCCTGGGCGGTTTCTTGGTGCTGGGAACGGCAATCCTGATGGGTGGCTATTGGGCCTACAAGACCCTCGGCTGGGGCGGCTACTGGGGTTGGGACCCGGTCGAGAACGCCTCGCTGATCCCCTGGCTGATCGGCACCGCCTTGATCCACGGCCTCTACATGGAGCGCCACCAGGGCCGCTACCGGCGCGCCAACCTGGTGCTCGCCTGCCTGCTCTTCATGTCGGTGCTCTATGGCACCTTCCTGACCCGCTCGGGCGTCCTCGCGGACTTCTCCGTGCACAGCTTCGTGGACCTCGGCATCTCGGGCTGGCTGATCTTCATCATGGGCAGCTTCGGCCTTCTCTCGCTCTATCTGCTGATCACGCGCCTGCCGGGAGTCGAGACGCGCAAGAACGAGGACCCGTTGATCTCCCGCGGCAGTTTCCTCGTCCTGTCCACCATCACCGTGCTTCTGTCCGGCACCGTCATCACCATCGGTACCTCGGCACCGCTGCTGACCCGCTTCCTCGAGAACCCCGGGCAGGTGGGTCCGTCGTTCTACAACTCGGTCAACTTCCCGCTGGCGATCATCATCGCCCTGCTCCTCGCCGCCGTGCCCTACCTCACCTGGCGGGGAGAGGAGGCAGGGGCACTGCTGCGCAAGCTGGCTCCTTCAGCCGCCGTCGCCGCCGCGATCACCATCGGTGCCGGTGTCGTCGCCGTCCGCGAGCCGCTGCACCTTCTTTTCATCTTCCTCGCCTGCACGGCCCTCGCCACCAACCTGCTCAAGACCGTGCAGCTGGCCCGCCGGGGCGGCCTGCAGGCGGCCGGCGGTTACCTCGCCCACGTCGGCGTCGCGATCATCCTGCTCGGCATCATCGCCTCGTCGGCCTACGACGAGAGCCGCAAGGTGACCCTCGCCCAAGGCACGCCGCAGACGGTCGACGACCTCACTCTCACCTTCAATCGCTTCGTGCCGCGGGGCGAGCTCCCCGACGAGTGTGGCAACAAGGAGTGCATGGAGGTGGCCGTGGCCCGGCAGGACGGCAGCCACTACCTCTCCTATCCCAAGCTCTTCATCAACGATCGCTCGCGACAGCTGATGGCCAACCCGCACATCAAGACGTCGCTGGCGATGGACCTCTACATCTCACCCATCGAGTACGACCCCGGCGAGCCGGCCGGTGGCGGCCGGACGCTGAAGCTCGCCAAGGGCGAGAGCGCCGAGGTCGGCGGCACGACGTTCCGCTTCGTGGGCTTCGATCTCAACGCCGAAGGCAACGCTCACCAGCAGATCTCGACCGGCGGCAAGGTGGCGGTGGGGGCGACCGTCCAGGTGAACCGGGGTGACGCCGCGACGGTGGTCACCCCCGTGTTCCGCTTTTTCCCCGACCGCAGCTTCGAGAGCCCGCCGAAGAGCCTGCCCGGCGGTGGCTCCATCGCCCTCGCCAGCCTGACCCCGGGCGAGGGCGCGGTGGTGCTGCAGGTCCGCGGCCTCGACGGGCAGGAGGCGGGCAAGCCCGCTAGCCTGGCGATCGACGTCACCAAGAAGCCGCTGATCAAGCTGGTCTGGTGGGGCCTCTATGTGGTCTTCGCCGGCGGCGTGCTGGCGACCATCCAGCGGGTCCGCCAGGCGATCCGCAGCGAGCGGGGTGAGGCGACTCCCCTCGCCGGCTAGGCAGCGCTAGACACCGACGGCCAGCCGCTCGGCGAGCACGGGCGGCAGGCCGGCATCGAGGATGCGGCGCTGGGCGGCGGCGATCGGGTAGGCAAGCCGGTGCCAGCTCACCAGCTGCTCGGCATCGTCATAGGTCATGAAGGCGGCACGGGGATCGCGGTCACGGGGCTGGCCGATCGAGCCCGGGTTGATCAGGTAGCGGGTCCCACGCTCCAAGCGGAGGCTTCCCTCGCCCCGCAGGGCCCGTACCTCGATTCCTTGTTGATCGACCGAGAAGACCGACGGCACGTGCGTATGGCCGAAGAAGGTCAGGGGTCGATCGTAGGCGGAGAAGATCTCGAACGCATCGTAGTCAGAGAAGACGTAGGTGTCTTCGTCGATGGGCGAGCCGTGGCAGATCGCCAGGCCGGGTGCGACGTCGCAGGGCCCCTGCGGGAGATCGGCCACGTAAGCGAGGTTCTCGTCGCGCAGGGCGCGCGCCGACCAACGGGCCGCGGCGAGCGCGACTTGGTTGAAGTTCTCACCCTCGTCGATCCCGGCGACGACCTTGTCGTGGTTGCCGCGCACGAGCGTCAGGTTGGTCATGCCGCGGACCGCTTCGACCACCTCGTTGGGGGCCGCCCCGTAGCCGACCAGGTCTCCCAGGACCAGCACCCGGTCGAAGGTCTCTGGCCTGGTATGCCGCAACACAGCCTGAAAGGCCTCATGGTTGCCATGCATGTCCGAGAGGATCAGATGGCGCACCGCCCCTCCCTGCCGTGTCGTCCGTGCATCAGCTGATCGTACAACGTCTCGGCGACGTCGTCTGGCGCCGCCTCGGGGGAAACCGCAAGGACGATCTCAGCGGCGCCGTAAAGCCGGCGCCGGCGCTGCCAGAGGGCACGGGCGGCCGCCTCGTCGGCGAAGAGGGGACGGACCCGCCGAGCCTCCTCGCCGAGGCGTGCGAGAAGGAGGGCGAACGGCACATCGAGCCAAACGCTCACCCCTGTCTCGCGCAGCAGGGCCCGGTTCTCCGCCAGCTCGACGGTGCCGCCACCCGTCGCCACCACGACCTTGGGCAGGTCCACGGCAGCTCGCAGCGCCACCGCCTCGCGTCGCCGGAAGCCGGCCTCCCCTTCCGTCGCGAAGATCTCCGGCACAGTGCGGCCAGCGACACGCTCGATCTCCGCATCGAGATCGACGAAGGGTAGACCGAGACGCGCCGCCAAGAGCTGGCCCACGGTCGTCTTGCCGGCACCCATGAAGCCGAGCAGGAAGACTCGCCGAGGCCCTTGGCCGCGGTTCAAGGGCCACCTCCAGCCGCGTCGAGGAGGCGCCGGGCGTTGCGGGCGACGTCCCCTTGGCAGACGGCCCCCAGCACCACCGCCGCGTCCGCCCCCGCCGCCAGCACCTGGGGAAGCGTCTCCGCATCGATGCCGCCGATGGCGACGAGCGGCTTGGTCGTCAGGCCGCGAGCCCGCCGTAGGCCCTGGAGGCCCGTCGTCGGGTCCGGGTTCGCCTTGCTGAGGGTCGAGAAGACCGGGCCGAAGGCCACGACGTCGACGGCTGGATCGCCTTCGGCCGCGCTCACCTGCGCCTCGTGGTGCGTGGAGAGCCCGAGAAGGCAGTGCTCACCGATGATGTGCCGGGCGACGCCTGGCGGCAGGTCCTGTTGGCCGAGATGCAGGCCGGGGAGGCCCAGCAGCGCGACGAGGTCTGCCCGGTCGTCCATCCAGAGGAGCGCTCCTGAGCCCTCGAGGGCGCGCAGGCACTGCTCGGTGATGGCGAGCAGCTGGCGATCCGACAGCGCCGGCTTCATTCGGAGCTGAATCCAGCGGACCCCGGCATCCGCCATCTGGGCCACCGCCGCCGGCAGTGGTGTCGCACCGAGCGCGGCGCGGTCCGCGATCGCATAGACGCGGGGAACGAGCGGTGCTCGCCGCTCCATGGCGGGCTTCGCCTCAGCCGCCGGGCTTGGGCGCGGCGAGCATCTCCTCCATGAAGCGCGTGGAGAGATCGCCGGCCTGGAAGGCGGCGGTCTTCAAGATCCGCTGGTGGAGAGGGATGGTGGTCTTGATCCCCTCGACGACGAAAAGGTCGAGGGCGCGAGCCATCCGCGCGATCGCTTCCGCACGGTTGCGGTCGTGGACGATCAGCTTCGCCACCAGGGAGTCGTAGTGAGGGGGCACGACGTAGCCCTCGTAGGCGTGCGTGTCGATGCGCGTCCCCGGCCCGCCCGGCGGATGGAAGGTCAGGAGCGGCCCCGGCGAAGGCGTGAAGCGCTCGGGATCTTCGGCGTTGATCCGGCACTCGATGGCATGGCCGCGCGGCTGCATGCCACCGCGCAGGCCAAGGGGCTTCCCGGCGGCCACGCGGATCTGCTCCTTGACCAGATCGGCGCCCATGATGAGCTCGGTGACCGGGTGCTCAACCTGGATGCGGGTGTTCATCTCCATGAAGTAGAAGGAACCGTCCTGATCGAGCAGATACTCGATCGTCCCCGCGTTGACGTAGCCCACCGCCTGGCAGAGGCGGACCGACGCCTCACCCATCTGGGCGCGCAGCTCTGGCGTGAGCGCCGGAGAGGGTGCCTCCTCAATGAGCTTCTGGTGGCGACGTTGGATGGAGCACTCGCGCTCACCAAGGTGGATGGCGGTGCCATGCTGGTCGCCAAAGACCTGGAACTCGATGTGCCGGGGCCGCTGCAGGTACTTCTCGAGGTAGATGGAGCCGTCACCGAAAGCCTTCTCCGCTTCGGCCCGCGCCGTGTTGTACTGGCTCTCGAGCGCCTCCGGCTCGTTGACGATCCGCATCCCGCGGCCACCGCCGCCGGCAGAGGCTTTGAGGATAACGGGGTAGCCCACCTCGGCGGCCTTGGCGGCAGCAGCGGCGGCGTCGGGCAGAGGGTCCTTGGAGCCTGGCAGCACCGGCACGCCCGCCTGCTGGGCCGTCTGCCGAGCCTTCGCCTTGTCTCCCATCAGGCGGATGCTCTCGGGCCGGGGACCGATCCAGGTGATGTTGCACTCCGCGATGACCTCCGCGAAGTGGGCGTTCTCGGCCAGGAAGCCGTAGCCGGGATGGATCGCATCGGCGCCGGTGATCTCGGCGGCAGCGATCAGGTTCGAGATGTTGAGGTAGCTCTTCGGCGACGGCGGCGGACCGATGCAGATGTCCTCGTCGGCATAGCGCACGTGGAGGCTGTCGCGGTCGGCGGTCGAGTGGACCGCCACCGTGGCGATGCCCAGCTCTCGGCAGGCCTGAATGATCCGCAGCGCGATCTCGCCTCGATTGGCGATCAAGACCTTCTTGAACATGGAGACGCCTCGAGCCTAGTGGGGGCGGATCCCAAAGAGGGGAGCGCCATACTCGACGGCCTGGGCGTTGGCGGGATAGATCTTCTCGACGACGCCATCGATGTCGGCCTCGATCTCGTTCATCAGCTTCATCGCCTCGATGATGCAGAGAACGCTGCCGCGAGTGACGCGGGAGCCGACCTCGACGAAAGGCTGCGCGTCGGGAGAGGGTGCGCGGTAGAAGGTGCCGACGATGGGCGAAGCCACGATGTGCAGGCCCTCGTCCTCGCTCGCCGGTGCCGGCGCAGCCGGCGGCGCGACCGCTGGCGCAGCGGCGCGGGCGGCGAGCGGGGGCACGGCAGCCGGCAGGTTCGACTGCGCTTCGAACGGCACGGCCACGACCTGCGTCTCGCGGTGCCCGGAGATCTTGAGGCGAAAGCCGGACTTCTCGACCTCGACACCCTCGAGACGGTGCTTGGCGACGAGATCGACCAGCTGAGTGATCTGCTCAAACGTCAGCAATGGGATATCTCCCTTGGGAAGGACAGCGTCGCAGACTGGCGCCGTAGCGGCTCGCCGCTCAGCGCAGCTCGTCCTCGAGGAGCAAACGTGCACGGCGGAGCTCAAAGCGTGCCCGCCCCAGGTTGCTACCCTGGTTGCTCACGAGGAGAAGGAAATAGTCGGCGGAAATCGAGCTTACCACGAGCACCAGGCGGTCCGTGGCGACGGTGTACTGCTGGAACGCTCCGCCACCGACTTCCTCGTACTGGTCGCTCACGCTGCGTGCCAGCGTCACCATCTCGGCAGCGAGCACCTCGAGGTCGAGGTCTGGGTTGGAGCTCACGGACTCGACGGGAATGCCGTCGCGGTCGACGAGCGAAAGGGCGAGGGCGCCGGGAATTCGCCGCGTGATCCGGTTCAGCTGCTCAAGGAACATCGCGCTCGGCCCCGGAGCGGATGACGCTCAGATAGCGGCGAAGCCGGCTCACCTTGCGGCCAACGGAGCTGACGTCCGTCGCCTCCGCCTGGACGTCCGACGGTACGTCCGCGGAGGTGCCGGCTGGCCCGACGGCAGCTTCTTCTTCCGGGTGCTGCGCCGCCGCTGCTTGGCGCTGGCGGAGGGCCCTCTCGAGGCCGCGGAGAGCGCCACCATGACCGGGATCTGCGGCCAGGATCCGCTGAAAGATCTGCTCAGCTTCGTCGATGTGGCCCTGGCTCAGATAGAGCTCGCCGAGGGTGGCCGTTGGCAGCGCGCCCTCCGGCGCCGAGCTTGCCGGGGCCTGCGGCGCAGGCTCGGGGCTCGGTGGCAGAGCCGGTGCTGGCTCGGCTGCCGCTACCGGCAAGGCCGATTCGAGCGCTGCGCTCGGAGACTCGGCGGCTGCGGTCTCCTCGGCTTGCGACTCAGCGGGAGCAGCCTCTTCGGCATCACTCCAACCCGGATCGGGAGCGGGCCAAGCTGGCGCTTCCAAGGCCCCGGTCGGGGAGTCGGGAGCAGCCGCAGGCTCGTCGAGGGCCGCAAGGGCAGGAGCCTTGAGGCGAGGCAGCCGAAAGAGGCCCGCCCTTTCGAGGCCATGAGCCCAGCGCTCACGGTCGAGGCTCGTGGCGAGATCGGCGAAGGGCGCCTCCGCCGCGAGCTGGAGGATGCGGACCGGTCTTACCGCGGCAGGCAGGCCGAGTGAGCCATTCGATCCACTGTGTCGTGCCGGCTCGGCAGTGAAAGAGGCCTCCGGGGACTCGCTCGGGCCTGCTGTCGGCAGGCTCGCCGGCTCGGGAGCGCGCGGCCCTGGCGCCACGGATGGCGCGGCGTCCTCGAGCAGCAGGCCGTCGATCCTCTGGCGCAGGCTGTCGATCTCCGGGTCCGCCGGGCTCAGTGCCGCGTAGCTATCGAGCTGGCGGCGCGCGAGCAACGCGTCGCTCCGGCGCAGGTGCACCTCGACGAGCAACTTGCTCGCCACCAGCTGGGTTGCGTCGCGCTCGAGGACCTGGCTCAGCACCTTGAGCGCCTCGCTCGCCTTGCCAGTGTCGAGAAGGCAGCGACCGAGCGCCACCTGCGCCGAGACATAACCCGGGTTCTTGTCGAGGCCTTCGCGGAGAACTTCCAGCGCAGCGTTGGTCTCACCGACCCGGCGATACTCCTCGGCGAGTTGGAGGAAGACGCGGGAGGTGGGTTCCTCATCCCAGCGTCGGCGTAGCTCGGCCAGGCGAGCGGAGGCCACCCCGGTATCAGGCATGCGAATCCCTCAAGCTCGGAGTTGGGAGCTGAGTCGTGTTCGGTGCGGTTCGGCTCAAGACGCGCGGATTATACCAGGCGAGAGAGCCGGGGCCCGATTCGGGCCCGGCGTCAGGAGCGCTCGAAGGCGGAGCCGAGGGCTCAGCGGGGTCCCTGGCGCTCGCAGGCAGCGAGTAGCCCGGGGTAGCGCGCTGCTTCTCTAGTTGCTCGTCGTGCTGACGACGACGGCCTTGCTGATGCTGTTCTCGCCGATGCTGTTGCGGACCGTCAGCGTCACGATGTAGGTGCCATCCGCCGTGTAGGGGAAGGTCGGGTTCTGCTGCGTCGAGGTGTCGCTGCCACCGAGCGGATCGTTGTCCACGCCGAAGTCCCAGAACCAGCTGGTCGGCCGCCGCCGGGAGCTATCTTGGAAGACCACCGTACGGCTGCTGCGTGAGGTGGTGAAGGTGAAGTCGGCCTCGGGTGGCCGCTGAATCGAGATCGTGGCGCTCGCCGTCTGGACGCCACCGCCGCTACCGCTCGCCTGCACACTGATCTCGAAAGTGTCCGCCGCGATCAGGACGAGGTCGGTGCCGCCGACTCGCAGCTTGTCGGTGGCCAGCCCTTGGTTGTTGGTGGTCCGGAAGGCGCCACCAGAGTCCAACCGGCCGACCGTGGCCTGGAAGTTGACCGGCACGTTACCCACTGGCAAGCCCGAGCTGTCCCGGACGAGGGCCAGCAGGTCGATCACGGAGTCCGTCGTCTCGGGTACGGCGGCTGGACTGGCCTGGAGGCTGATCGCGGAGGCGAGGCGGCCGATCTTGACCTTGACCTCGTTCGACTCCGAGGCTCCCGAACGGGCGATCAGGCTCGCCTCGCCGATGCGGCCGTCGCTGCGCAGCGTCGTCGTCGCGTTGCCGCTGCTGTCCGTCTGCAGGAGCTCGGCATCGAGCCGGCCGAGCGTGGTGGTCAAGCGGACCTCGGTCCCTTCGTTGACCGGGAAGCCGGTGTCGCGGCGAGCCTCGATGGTGATCGTGGCGGTGCCGTTGAGGGCAATGTCGATCGGGCTCGCGGTGAGCTTCAGGACGGCGCCGGTAGGCGCAACGGGCGTGGCCTTGTCACAGGCCAGCACGAGGGGCAGTAGCGCGACGGCGGCGATGGCGCAGAGGGTTCTCATGTCAATGGCAGTATACGGAGCCCTCGTGGGGCTCGTCTAGAACGCGGAGGCTTCCGTGAGTGGAGGGCTCCGGCTGTCGCCGGGAGCAGAACAGCGGGTCTGCTCCCGGCAGCCGGGAAAGAGGGTCTAGCCGTTCTCGGTGGTGTCGGTCTCCGACGTACAACCAGGATCGGCCGGGAAGTCGATCAGCGTATCGCCGTCGTTGTCGATACCGTCGTTGCACTGCGGCGCCACGGCGCCCTGATCACCTCGGCACGAGGTGTCCGTGGGGATGTAGGCAAAGCCGCCGGTGAAGGTGTCGGCCTCGCAACCGGTGATCAGGTTGACGACGTCGACATCGACGGTCGTGCGGACGAAGCGCATGCCCGAGGTGCCGTCAGCGTTGTCATCGCAAGCGACCTCGTCGAACTCGGCGAACGAGGGCGTTTGGACCGTCACGGACGTCCCGGCCGCGTTGACGGAGATGACTGAGCCGGCGGCTCCGCCGAACTGGACGCGCAGCGGATCGTCGAAGCCCTGGCCGGTGACGATGACGTTCGTACCGCCGTTGCCGGTGCCGCTCGCCGGCGAGACCCCAGTCACCACAGGACGCGGAGCGCGGTAGACGAAGTCGGCCAGCCGCGGTCCGTTGCCGTCGTCGGTGAGGTCCGAGGCGCCGCTGTTGATGTTGACTACCTGCACGCTGCCGACGACGTCCTGGCAGTTGCCGATCGCCGGGATGCCGGCGCGAACGATGACCTGGGTTCCGCTGACCGACAGCACCGTGGCGGGAATGCCACCGAGGTTGACGGACACCGGCGCTTCGAAGCCCTGGCCGGAGATGGTCACGGTGGCCTGGGAGTCGAAGACGATCTGGCTCGGCTGCAGGGCCGTGATGATCATCGTCGAGCCATAGCGGTAGGCCGCCTGCGAGATGGTCGTGAAGCCGGTATTGAGGTTCCTCACCAGGATCGCAACCTGCGCGTTCTGGTTGTTCTGGCCGAAGCCGGTGGCCGCTGGCGTGCGGAGCACGATCTGCGTGGCGCTGACCGACTCGATCGTCGCTTCGACACCAGAGAACGTCGCAGCGCTGGTGCCAGTGCCGAAGATCACCTGCACCGGCGACTGGAATCCCGTGCCAGTGATGGTCACTCGCGTGCCACCTTCGTTGACCCCCGTCGCCGGGCTCACGGAGAAGACGAGCGGCTGCGAGGGTTGACCACCGCCACCCGGTACGTAGACGAAGCCGCCCGCCAGGGCATCGCTCGCTTCATCCGTCTCGTTGAGATTGACCGTGACCTGAACGTTGGCCGCCAGCGTCGTTCCAGCCGGGACCGCGCTGGTGGCGGGCGGCGTGCGAACGGTGATGCGATCGAAGCTCACGCCAAGGACCTGCGCCACGACGCCACCGAAGGTCACGCGGACGGGCTCGTTGAACCCACCGCCGACGATCGTGACCTGATCGCCACCATCTGGGCTGCCCGTGTTGGGCTGCACGTAGGAGAGGAAGAACGTGGCAGAACCGCGCACCGCTACCGCAGCCTGACCGACGCTTCCTTCGAGCTGGGCCCGGATGATGGCCGTTCCCTGCGTACCGCCGGCAAAGAGGTTGAGCTGCGCCTGGCCGCCGATGAGTGCCAGCGCGACCGACTGCACGCCACTGCCCTGGGAGCCGAAATCCCCCAGACTGGTGGTGACGACGATCGTCGTGTTGTTGGCTGGCGCCTGCCCATTGTCAGCGCGGCGGACGCTGATCGTCACCAGTGCTGGCTCGTCGCTTCCCGTCTGGAGCTCGCTCTGGCTCACTCCGACCGTGATGGCGTACGTGCTCGAGGGCGGCGTCGTCCCCGGCGGGGTCGAAGGCTGCTGCCGGGGCTCGGACGGCGAATCGCTGCTGCAGCCGGCGAGCGCCAGGCTCAGGATGACGACGCTGGCCTGCGCCAGCGCGAAGAAGCTGAGAGATCTCGACTTGCTCTTCATGGGTGCTCTCCCAAAAACCGCTGCGGCTCCAAGGCTACGGAGTGAACTCGATCATGAAGTTCGCAGGTCCGGAGGCGATCTCGTCACCAGCGAGGGTTCGGCCGAAGAAGCGCAGGGAGCAGTTGATCTGGATGATCTGACTGCCAGTTTCCTTGTCGAAGCCACCGTTCTCGAACAGGAGGTCCGAGAGCGGTGGGTTGCGCAGCTGGTCGAAGCCCATGATGTCGAGGTTGTTGATGGTGTCGGTGCCGTTGACGGGTACGTTGCCGAAGAAGCCAGCGACTCGCGTCGGGGGCCGGCGCGTCCCGCGGTCAGCACGTGTGAAGACCACCTCGAACGAGCGCAGCTCGATGTCCTGGAGGCGGCTCGTCTGGGCGTCAGGGTTCTTGGGGAAGTTCTGCAAGGTCAGCTCACCAACCTGAACGAGGTCGGTCGAGTTGACGCTAGCCCGCAGGGGCAGCTCATCGAAAGCCGTGATCGAGAGGATCACGCTCCCCTCGTCCTTGTCAGTCCTCTGGTTGCAGCCGAGGACGGTGAGGGAGAGAACGAGCACCCCGATCAGCGTCAGAATTCTTGGCATCGTCACAGCTCCTTCAGCCTACAGGTTCACCACCCGCGGGGTGATGAAGATCAGTAGCTCTTCGTTCTCGTCGGTACGCCGCTTGTTTTTGAAGATGTGGCCGATGATCGGGATGTTGGCCAGGCCCGGCACGCGATCCTCGCCCTGGTCGCTCGACACCTTGTAGATGCCCCCGATGACGGTCGTGCCGCCATCGCGAACGATGACGCGGGTGCGCGCCTCCTTGGTGGCGATGGGTGCGTTCGTGGCACCGACCACCGCGAAGGCGAGCTGCGGCTCGCGCTTGCGAATAGCGATGTCCATCAGCACGGTGCCCTCGGCGGTGACGTGGGGCACCACGTCGAGCGAGAGCGTCGCGTTGATGAACTGCGTCGTGACTGTGTTGTTGGCGATCGTCTGCACCGGGATCTGCAGTCCGCTCTGGATGTTCGCGGCCTCGTTGTTGAGGACGGCCACCTTCGGCGCCGAGAGGATCTTGATCAGACCTTCGTTCTCGGCCGCCTGCAGGGTGACGTCGAGCGTCAAGCTGTCGAGGACGTTGCCGAGAGCCAGGTTGATGAAGCCGTTGCGGGCGCCGGTCACCAGGTTTACGCCGCCTTGGCCCGCCACCGTGCTCGGGAAGACCAGGCCCGTCGTGTTGCCAAGGCGTGGGCTAGCCTCACCGGCTACCGACCAACTGACTCCCAGGCTGCGGGAGAAGCGCTTGGTGGTCTCGACGATCCGCGCCTCGATCATCACCTGCGGCTCGGGGGTGTCGATCTCGTCGATCACCGCGATCACGGTGTCGACATAGTCCGGCAGCTCTTTGATGATCAGGGTGTTGGTCCGGCGATCGATGATCACGCTGCCGCGCTGGGACAGCAGGCCGCCCTGAGCGCGAAGCAGACCGGCGGCATCCTGCGCGCTGGCGTAGGAGAGGCGCCGCATCACGGTCCGCAGGGGGATCTGCAAGGCCTTGGCCCTCGCCAGCTCCTGCTGTTCCTTGGCCTCGTCTTTGAGCACGGAGACCGGAGCGATGCGCATCACCGTGCCTTCGAGCTCGTAGCCGAGGCGATTGACCCGCAGGATCTGCTCCAGAGCCTGGTCCCACGGTACGTCGTCGAACTCGACGGTGACCGAGCCGCGGACCTCGGGCTGTACGACGATCGAGAGCTTCGAGATGCCCGCAAAGGACCTCAGCACCTCGACGACGTCGGCGTCGCGGAGGGTCATGGTCACCGGGTCGCCGTAGTAGGTCCGCTGTTGGCCACCGATCGTTCGCGTCCCGAACACGCGGGTGGTGAACGTCTGCGGCCCTTCCGTTTTTTCGGCCGGCGGGGCCGGCTCGGGTGCCTTGGCGGCCGGCGGCGGTGTCGGCCGGATCGCCTGCGGCTTTGGCGGCGCCTCGGCGCTCGGCTCGGCGGCAGCCCGCGGCTCGGCCAGGGCCGTCAGCTCCGAGCTGGGAGCCGGGCTCGCGACAGCGCGCGGTGCTGCGACGGTACGCGCCGGCTCGGAAACCGGCTTGCCAGGCGGCGCCGACTCGGCGACGTGACGCGGCTCGGGAGCTACGGCGGGGCGCGGCGCGCTGACCGCGACCGCCGTTGCCTCGCCGAAGTGGACTTCGAGCGCGTTGCCCTGACGAGCGATCCTTGGCTGGGCTGGCCCGTTGAGGTCGAAGACCACCCGCGAGACTGGCTCGGGAAGGGGCCTGAACTGCGCCGTGCGAACCCGCCGTACCGCCGCGGATCCGACCTGGACGGAGGAGGCCCGTGAGGCGTTGACGACGCCTCGCAGGTCGATGACGAAACGGTCCGGGTCCTCGAGGTGGAAGGTGCTGTAGGAGAGCTCGCCATCTCCCGTCAGGACCACGGAGCCGTCGTCACGGACATCGACCGCCGTCAGCCGAGAGGCGACGGCCCCAGAAGGAGCCGGTCCCTCTTGCGGCTGGTCGGCTGTACCGTAGGCGACCTCGCCCCGCGCGGTGTCCTCCGGCTCCACGCTCTCGGCGCTGGCAGCTGGCTCTTCCGGCAGCGGCTCGTAGCTCAGGGCCGTCTGCTGTGTGTCGGCGACCGGGACCAGCTCCAAACGGAGGTGATTGCCGTCGGCGACCAAGGAGTGCTCGATCTCCCCCTTGGGCGTCACCGTCAAGCGGGTGAGCGGCCGCGAGCCACTGCCGTCCCGCTCGATGGTCAGCGCCGCGACCACGCCCTCACCCGGGATCTCGGCCGGCACGCTGCTGCCCGGCTCCGTGTTGGGCAGCTCGACCACCAGCTCGCCGGTGTCCTTGCGATAGCTCGTCCAGACGAGGGGCCCGGTCGCCGCCAGGTCCACCATCATCCCCGGCGCCCCTTCGCGGAGGTCCAGGGTCTCGATGACGACCGCTGGCGGCGTCGCCGGAGCTGCTGGCTCCGCGACGGCGCTCGACGCCGGGGCAGCCGCCGGCGCCGCTGAGGCGGCAGGGCGCCGGGGCGCCGACGAACAACTCATCGTCAGTGCGCCTCCAAGGGCCACGCAGAGCGCAACCCAGTGGAACCCTCTCGTTCGCTGGCGCATCACCAAGTCTCCCATATCACTCGCCTCCGGTTGCCGACGCGGCGTCCCTCGCCCAGATCACTTTCATTGCGATTTGAGGGACTTCGTAACCTCGCGGAACGGCTTCAGGGCTGTCGGATCCTGAACGTTCTGTTTGAAGATGACCTCGTACTTCGTGATTTCGATGACGTCGCCATCGAAGAGCTGGTCGCCGACCTTGATCAGATAGCTCTTCTGCTTCTCAGCGGCCTGCACTTGCGCCACGAAGCCGTCTCTCGTCTTGAAGATTCCCGAGACAGTGATCTCGTCGATCAGGAGCCCAGGCACGCCTTCCGGCCGGGGCCCGACCACCGCTCGCTTGTCCGCCAGGACCTGCAACGACTTGAAGGGGTCGCGGCGGCCACCCGGGTCGTAGGCGTAGCCACCACCCTGGCCGCTCTCCTCGGCCTGCAAGATCTCGTCGATGTCGTCCAGATCGGAGACGCCTTCGTCTTGCACCGGTGCTTCAGCAGCCTGGTCCGCAAGGCTGGCGTCCACTTCCTGGGCCTTGGCTTGGCGGACCCCAGGCAGTACGAGCAACACGATGGCGACGAGGGTGGACCAAAGCCACTTGTTCTCGCTCATGGCTTGCGGTTGCCTCCCTTGGCTCCCCCGCGGCCTGGCGGAGTCGCTGCTGCAGCCTCGCTGCCGAGGTCTTCGACCTCCTTGTAGACGAACGTCTTGGCCTCGAACTTGGCGTAGATGGTTCGACTGTCGGTCTGCTTGTTCAGAGGCGTGATCTCGAGGCTGTCGATGTTGAGGATGCGCGGAAAGCGGCTCACCTTGCCGAAGAAGATCCCCAGGTTGTGGTAGTTGCCCGTAAGCTCGATCTTGATCGGCCACTCGCTGTAGAAGTCCTTCTCGACCTGCTTCGATGGCTTGAAGAGCCGCAGGTCGAAGTCGCCTTGCTCAGCGAGCGTCCGTACTCGCCGTAGAAGGTCCTGTGTCTTGCGCTCCGCCGGCAGCACCCGCTTGAGCTTGTTGAGCTCGAGCTCGAGCCGACGAACTTCCTCGCGGAACTGCGGCAACTTCTGCTGTGCCGTACGTCCCTCGCGGATCTTGTCGTTGAGCTTGCCGAGCTCTTTTTCCTGCGCCGCGATCTGCTTGGTCATCGGCTGCTGGCCCTTCCAGGCGAAGAGACCCAGCGCAACCGCGCCGAGCAAGGCGCCGGCGGCGAGCCCGTACCAGGGCGACTTGCCTTCCAGGGTGAAGCCTAAGATCGCCACGACCCCGTCCTCCGATCAGGTCCCGGCGGTCGGGGCGCTGCCTGGCGCCCCACCGTCGGGAGCTGGAGCGCCCGGTGCTCCGGTCGCATCCGCTGGCGCGGGCGGGGTGACCGCGGCCGCAGCCGGTTTGAAGGCGAACTGCAGGCTGAAGTTGTAGATCTCTTTATCCTGCTTCAGCTCTTGTAGCTCGGGTTCCTTGAACTCTGCTACCGCATCGAGGCCTTCGATGAAGGCCGCGACGGCATTGCTATTGAAGGCCTTGCCCTGGATCTTGACCACGCTCTTGGCCATGTCCACGCGGGTCAGCCAGATCAGCTCCGGGAGGGCACGCGAGATCTGGTCCATGAGGCGGACGGGACCCCGCTGGCTGTTCTTCAGGTCCTTGATCACCTGGATCTTGTGCTCGAACTCGGCCTTCTGAGCCTTGAACTGCTCTACGGCCTTGATCACTTCCTCCAGGCTCTTGGCTTCCTTCTTCGCCGTTTCGATCTCTTCGGCGAGAGCTACCTGGCGGCTGTGCAGCGTCCACCACCAGAGGCCAACGCCGAGGAGCGACAGCAGCACTACACCCGCGAAGAGCAGCTGGGTGAGCTGGTCACCCCGCAGGCCGCGACCGCCGCCCGTGGAAGCAGCCTTGCGGACCGCCGCCGGCCGCTTGCCTTCGGACAGGAGATTGATCTTGATCATGGGCCGCTAGTCTCCCACTTTGCGCACCGCCAGCCCCACGGAGACCGCCAGCATAGGGGCGATCGATTGCAGCCATTCCGCGGCGAAATCCGTTTCCTTGAAGCGGATTCGCCGCAACGGGTTCATCAGCTCCACGGGCACGCCGAAGCGGTCGGACAGGATCTGCTGCAGATTGGGGGTCAGGGCGCAGCCGCCCGAGAGCATGATCTCGTCGACGGGCCCCTCCGAGGAGGTCGCGGAGAAGAAATCGAAGGTCTTGCGGATCTCGCCAGCCATCTCGGCCGAGACCGCGTCGAGGACCGTGCGAGCGTCCGCCGGGCTGTAGCGGTCGACCGTCTCGCCCTTCTTGAGCGCCTCGGCCTGCTCGAAGGAGAGGTTGAACTCGCGCTGCAGCGCCTCGGTGAACTGGTTGCCACCGAACGAGATGTCGCGCCAGAAGACGGTATTGCCGCGGGCCAGGATGTTGATGTTGGTCACCCCGGCCCCCATGTTGATGAGGGCGACCGTCTTCAGCAGGTCGAGGTCGTAGTTGATCTCGTAGGCATTCTGGACGGCGAACGCGTCGATGTCGACCAGGGCCGGCGTCTTACCCGTCTGGCTGATGACCGACACGTAGTCATTCACTTTGTCCCGCTTGACGGCGACCAGCAGGACCTCCATGTTGTCCCGCCCGGGCTCGCCCGTCGAGAGCACGACGTAGTCGAGCCGCACGTCTTGGATGTCGAACGGGATGTACTGCTCGGCCTCCCATTGGATCGACTCGGCAAGCTCCTCCGGCGCCATCGCTGGCAGCTGGATCTTCTTGATGATCACCGAGTGGCCGGAGAGGGACGTCGCGTAGCTGGTCCCCTTGACCTTGGTTTCGTCGTTGAGCTTGTGGATCGCGTCAACGACGAGGGACGAGTCCATGATGGAGCCGTCCACGATGGCTTCCGGCGACAGCGGCTCCAAGCCGAGGCGCTGCAGGTGGTACTCTCCCGCTTTGCGCTCTTTGAGCTCCACCAGCTTGACGGCGGAGCTCCCGATGTCGAGACCTACCAACCCCTTCGAGCGTGAGAACAACACGAGGTCTTGGCCCCCAAAGCTTGTGGTGAAGCGTACTTAGGCAAGGATACTTAAAGCTTCGCTCGAGGCTAACACCAAAAAATAGGGGTGTCAAGGGCCAAATACATCTATGGCCATATAGAAGGTGGAAGCCTAGGCATTGCTCGCTGCGACGTCAAGTGCTATGCTTCTCAGCTCTGCGTCGCTTGGCTTTTCGTGACCCGCGCACGAGCCCCTGCGAGAGGGGCAGCCGAGGCGAACGGACGAGAGGAATCACCCAAGCACCTTCCAAGAGCCTCAGACCGTTGCGTGACGGCTGGCAAGCGCAGCGAGCCGCCACGGTGAGACAGGGAGTCGGACCAATGGCCAAGCAGTGTGAGATTTGCAGCAAGGGCACCTCGGCTGGACGCCGCATCAGCCACGCCCACAACGTGACCTTGCGGACCTTCGAGCCGAACCTCAAGCGAGTGCGTGCGTTGATCGACGGTGCCTCGCGCCGCATCTGGGTGTGCACCCGCTGCCTACGGTCCGGCCTGGTCACCAAGCCGCCGGTGCGCCACTTCCAGCCCGAAGCTCCCGCCGCACCGTAGTTTCCCAAGTAGGTAGCATCCCACGTAGCTGCTGCCTCTCTCGCCTGCACGCCACGCGGCGTGCAGGCAGCGCCCTCTCAGCTAGGTCCGTCGCTCACCGTCCCGTTCATCCGCCGATCCACCTGCAGAACGCCCGGGATCGCCTCGAGGCCCCGCTGCAGCTTCTCGAGGTGACGCAGGTCCTTGAGCTCGACGACCAGCTCGATGTCACCACGGCCGTCCCCCGAGGTCACGGCGCCGATCTGCGCAATGTTGGTCTCCAGCTTGGCGATCGCCTCGGTCAGCCGCGCCAGGATCCCGGGGCGGTCCTCGGTGCGCACCAACAGGCCAATGCGGTAGCGGCCCTCACTCTGCCGGGCCCAGGTGACCTCGATCTGACGCTCGGGGTGAAACAGCAGGTTCCTGACGTTGGGGCAGTCGGCCGAGTGCACTGAGACGCCGTGACCGCGGGTGATGTAGCCCACGATCTCCTCTCCCGGCAGCGGGTTGCAGCACTTGGCGAGGTAGGTGAGCAGGTCGCCCTGCCCCTTGACCTCGATGGGCCCGCTGCGGTTGGGCAGGATGCGGTTGACGGCCCGCGAGAAGCGGCTCTCGCGCGCTGTCTCGCTCAATTGATCGGGCGGCAGGATGCGAGCCAGCAGTTGCTTGGGAGGAGTGCGACCGAAGCCGATACGACCGTAGAGGTCCTCCAGTCGGCTCACCCCCTCCTCCACCATCACCGCCTGGAACGGCTCGCTTTCGACCACCTTCTTGAAGTTCAAGCGGTGGCGACGGATCTCGCGCTCGAGCAAGCGGCGCCCGAGATCAGTCGCACGGCGCTTCTGCTCGGTGTTGAGCCACTGCCGAATCTTGCTCTTCGCCCGTGCCGTGGTCACCAGGTTCAGCCAGTCCCGGCTGGGATGGCGGGTCGGGTTGGTGAGCACCTCCACCATGTCACCATTGGTGAGCGCCGTGCGGAGGGGAACCAGCCGGCCGTTGAGCCGCGCTCCCACGCAGCGATGGCCCAGCTCGGTGTGCACCCGGTAGGCGAAATCGAGGGGCGTGGCGCCGCGAGGGAAAGACAGCACGTCCCCCTTCGGCGTGAAGACGTAGACCTCCTCCGGGTAGAGGTCCACCTTGAGCGAGGTCAGAAAGGTCCGCGGATCGTTGACCTCCTTCTGCCACTCGAGGAGCTGCCGCAGCCACAGGATGTTGGGGTCCGACGCATCTCCCGCCCCACCCTGCTTGTAGCGCCAGTGGGCGGCAATCCCCTCCTCGGCCACCAGGTCCATCTCGCGAGTGCGAATCTGCACTTCGAAGGGCTGGCCCGTGTCGCTGACCACCGTGGTGTGGAGCGATTGGTAGAGGTTGGGCTTGGGCATCGCGATGTAGTCTTTGAAGCGGCCCGGAACGGGGCGCCAGCTCTGGTGCACCACGCCCAAGGCACCGTAGGTGTCGCGCAGGTCGTTGGTGATGATGCGGAAGGCGAGGTAGTCGTAGAGCTGGGAGATGTCGATCCCCTGGCGCTGCAGCTTGCGATAGATCGAGTAGTAGCGCTTCACTCGGAAGCTGATCTCGGCGTCGATCTGCGCCCGCTCAAGGCTCTCGGCGAGGCGTTGGCGCAGCCGCTCGGCGGCTCCGCTGCCGACCTTCATCTTCTCGCGGATCTTCGAGTAGAGCTCACCGAAGAGATGCGGGTAGAGGTAGTAGAAGGCGAGGTCCTCGAGGTCGCCTTGCACGCGGGCCATCCCGAGGCGATGGGCGATCGGCGCGTAGATCTCGAGGGTCTCGCGCGAGATCCGCCGCCGTTTTTCTGCCGGCAGATGCTCGAGGGTCTGCAGGTTGTGGAGCCGATCGGCCAGCTTGACGACGATCACCCGCAAGTCCTTCGCCGAGGCGAGGATCATCTTGCGGAAGGTCTCCGCCTGCACCTCGTCCTTGCGCACGTAGTCATGCCGGCCGATCTTGGTGACGCCATCGACCAGCTCCGCTACATCGGCGCTGAACCGCTCCTCAAGGGTCTCGCGCGTGGTCAGCGTGTCTTCGAGGACATCGTGGAGCAAGCCGACGGCGACGCAGGTCTCGTCGAACTTCAGGTCCGCCAGGATGTAGGCAACGGCGAGGGGATGCGTCAGATAGGGCTCCCCGGAGCGGCGCACCTGGTCGCGGTGCATCTCGGCGGAGAAGTCGTACACCCGCCGCAGGAAGGCCTCATCGAAGCTACGGCCGTGACTGGCAAGGCGGGTGACGACGTCTTCGAAGCGGATCCGCCCGCGGCCGCGAACGGGCGGTGGCGGGAGGTCCTGCTCTTTGGTCGAGGTCTTCTCGGATGCCATGCCGCGTGTCGACGCCTCTCCGGGTCGGGCGGCCCCGCGGGGGCCGCTCACCAACGAAAAAGGCGGAGCTCAGAAGCTCCGCCTGTCGATTATTCGGGTCGCCCTGGCACCGAGCGCCGGATACGGCGCAGCGCCATCAAGACGCCTTCTTGAGCTGGTCCTGGCGGCGCTTGGCCTTGGCGTCGGCGCTGAACCAGTTCTCCCAGAGCAACGCGAAGGGGCAGGCGATGAACACCGAAGAGTAGGTCCCCACCAACACGCCCACGGTCATGATGAAGGCGAAACCGCGGATCACGTCGCCACCGAAGAGGTAGAGGGCGAGCGCCGACAGGAAGGTCGTGCCCGAGGTCAGCACGGTCCGCGACAGCGTCTGGTTGACCGACAGGTTCATGACGTCGATCGTCGGCATGGTGCGGTGCTTCCGCATGTTTTCCCGCACCCGGTCGAAAATCACCACCGTGTCGTTCACCGAGTAACCGACCAGGGTCAAGAAAGCGGCGATGGTGGTGAGGTTGAACTCGTAGTGGAAGATGCCGAAGAGGCCGAGGGTGATCAGCACATCGTGGAGCGAGGCGATCGTGGCGCCGATCCCGAAGCGCAGCTCGAAGCGGATCCAGATGTAGATCAGCATGCCGAGGAGCGACAGCACGACGGCCAGGGTCCCCTTGCGGCGGAGCTCCTTGCCGATCTGCGGCCCGACGTTCTCGACGCTCAGCAGCGAGAAGTTGCCGAGGGTGGCACCCGCCTTGAGCTGGTCGAGGATCGCGGGGGTCATCCCCTCGATGTTCGCGAGCTGCTCCCAGCTCGAGATCAGGCCGAGGTTCTTGCGCTGTCCAAGGATGCTTTCGGCCACCGAGGGCTGTTGCCCTTCCGTCAGGCCCAGCAGCTTGTTGATGGCGTCGCGCCCGACCTGGTTGAGGTCGACCTTGCCAGCACCTTCGCTGTTGTAGCGTTGGCTGATCGCCGTCAGGACGGCCTCGCGCGCCCCTTCCTCCGAGCCCTCCACCACCGGCGTGCGCACGAGCAGCTCGTTGTCCGCAGCTTCCCCGAAGCGCTGGATCTGCGCCTCGAGGCCAGCGCTGCCGAGGAGTGACCGCACCTCGTCGATCCGCGGCTGGTCCTTGAACTTGAGGGTCAGCTGCGTGCCGCCGGCGAAGTCGATGCCGACGTTGATGTCGAGGATCCCGGGCACGAAGACCGACACGAAGCCGATCAGGTTGAGGACCAGGGAGACCACCACCCAATAGCGGCGGTACTTCATGAAGTCGTAGTTGGCGTTCTTGAAAAACCTCATCGCTGGCTCCTTGCGAGCGTCCGCCCCGGGGGGCCGACGGCGCTAGATCGAAAGCTCCCGACGGCGCCCGGCTCCCGTGGCTTCGAACAGGAGGCGGCTCACCCAGACCGCGGCGAAGATGGTGCCGAGGATGCCGATCGACAGGGTGACGGCGAAACCCTGGACCGGACCGGTCCCGAACCAGAACAAGAACGCGGCGGCGATCAGCGTGGTGATGTTCGCATCGAAAATCGAGGACATGGCCTTGCCGAAGCCCGCGTCGATCGCGGAACGCACCGTCCGGCCGGAGTCGAGCTCCTCCTTGATGCGCTCGAAGATCAGCACGTTGGCGTCCACTGCCATGCCGATGGTGAGCACGATGCCGGCGATGCCGGGCAGGGTCAACGTGGCGTGGAAGTAGGCAAGAGCGCCGAAGATCAGGATGATGTTGATCACCAGGGCAGCGATGGCGTTGATCCCGGAGAGCTTGTAGACCACCAGCATGGTGATCACCACCAGGACGGCGCCAATCAGGCCGGCGCGCAGGCCCTGGCGGATCGAGTCCTGGCCGAGCGAAGCGCCGACGGTCCGCTCCTCCAGGTACTCGAGGCCGGCGGGCAGGGCGCCCGAACGCAACACGGTGACCAGGTCCTGCGCCTCTTCGACGGTGTAATTGCCCTTGATCTGACCGCTGTCCGTGATCCGGCTCTGCAGCACCGGCGCCGTCTGCACCTTGCCGTCGAGGACGATGGCGAGCAGGCGGCCGACGTTCTCACCGGTGACCTTGCCGAACTGGCGGCCGCCGTCGGGGGTGAGGTCGAAGAGAACCACCGGCTGTTGGAACTCGTTGACGCTCGGCCGGGCGTCCTTGAGGTCGCGACCGGTGATCACCCGCTGCCGCTCGACCGCCATGAACACCTGATTCAAGACGCGGCCGTTGTCATCCTTGACGTCCTGCGGCAGGACCTCGACGTCGTCGGGGATCCGGCCGCCGTAGAGAGCGGCCATCTCCTCGGGAGACGACGTCGTGCGGCCGCCGGAGCGGGCGTCCACCAACCGGAACTCGAGGAAGGCCGTGCTCTTGATGATGCGGCGCACGCGCTCGGGATCATCGACGCCAGGCAGCTGGACGACGATGCGGTCACCCTGGGTGAGCTCGCGCGTGATCACCGGCTCGGCGACGCCGAAGGCATCGACGCGGTTGCGGATCGTCTGCTCGGCCTGGCGCACCGACTGGTCCCGCACCTCGGCCTCGTTGGCGGCGCTCATCCGAAAGGTGAGCTGCTCGCCGCTGCGGCTCTTGCTCCAACGCTCGCCTTGCCCCAGGCCACGGCCGAAGAGGGCGCTCACTGCCTCGTTCACGACCGAGTCGGAGGCCGCCGGCACGCCACTGATCTCAAAGGTGGTGTCGTCCACCTGGCGCGCCGTCAAACCCGTCAGGCCCTTGCCCTCGAGCTCGCGGCGCATCTGGTCCATCGCCTTGCCGGTCTCGGAGCGCACGGCGTCGGAGGTCTTGACCTGCAGCACCAGGTGCATGCCTCCCTTGAGGTCGAGGCCGAGGTTGATCTTGTCCTTGGGGGGGTAGGCGGACCAGGCAGCCAGGCCGACCACGGCGATCAGGATGGCTAGCCGCCACATCAGTCCCTTGTTCATGACTTCTCCTCAGTCTTCTCTGCCCCACCCTCGAGGCCAGAGACCGCAGACTTGAGCACGCGCACCTTGACGTTGTCGGCGATCTTGAGCACCAGGACGCTGCCCTCGACGGCATGGACCTCGCCGAGCAGCCCCCCCGAGGTCAGCACCCGATCGCCCTTCTTGAGATTGTCGATGACCAGCTGGAGCTCCTTCTGACGCTTGCGCGCCGGCGCCAAGAGGAGGAAGTAGAAGATGACGAAGATCAGCAGGAAGGGCGCCACCGAGATGAGCATCTCGCCGAGAGAGCCAGGCCCTTGCTGCGCCACGATGAGAGGTATCTTGTCCAGCATCCTGTCCCTCGCCGATTCGGTTGCCGCGAGGGCCGGCCGTGCGACCGTCGTATCCTCGCCCGGGTCGTCGTTTCGCCACCGCGCGCCGCCTCGAACCCGCGCCCCACCCCGTCCATAGCCACGCGGCCAGGTGGTAGCAGCGGCTGCTTCGCCCTGTCGTCGGGGTTCCCGAGAGTCGAGGCCGAGTCTCTCGCGTCGTCGCCCCTGGCGGCGATTGCGCTGGCGTCCCGCTGGAAGGCCCACGCCCGGCGGGGCCCGTGGCGGTCGGTTCAGCACCTTGTCTCAAGCGCTGACGAACGCAACCTCCCCCAGCTTTCCAGACCGGATAGCCTGCCTGATGTCCCGCATGAAGTCAAGGTAATGGTGGAGGTTGTGGACCGTGGCGAGGACCGCCCCGGTGAGCTCTCCCGAGCGCAGCAGGTGGCTGAGAAAGGCCCGCGGAACTTGCCGGCACACCGGGCAACCGCAGCTGGGATCGACGGGCCCGCCGTCGTTGCGGAAGGCCGCATGCTTGATCTTCAGCAGGCCCTGGCGGGTGAACAGCAAACCGTGCCGTGCGTTGCGGGCCGGCAGCACGCAGTCGAAGAGATCGACGCCCTGCCGCACGGCATGCAGGATGTCCGAGGGCAGCCCCACGCCCATCAGGTAGCGGGGCCGGTCGGCAGGTAGCACGGGCGCCGTCCACTCGACGGCCTGGCGGCGTTCCTCGATGGCCTCGCCCACGCTCACCCCGCCGATCGCGTAACCGTCGAAGTCGAGTGCGGCGAGCTCGGCGGCAGCGCGCTCGCGCAGGTCACGGTAGGTCGAGCCCTGGACGATGGCGAAGAGGCGACGTGGCCCGCCCGACCAGGCGGCACGCGCCCGCCGCGCCCAGCTCTGGGTCCGGGCGAGGGCGGAGGCCGCCGCCTCATGGCTCACCGGCCAGGGAGGGCACTCATCGAGCATCATGGCGACATCGACCCCGAGTCGCACCTGGGCCTGGACCACGCCCTCGGGGGTGAAGCGCACGGGTGAGCCGTCGAGATGGCTGCGGAAGGTCACCCCGTCGGCGTCGAGCTGGCGCAGCGTCGACAGGCTCCACACCTGGAAGCCGCCGCTGTCGGTGAGGATCGGTCCGCGCCACCCCGTGAAGGCGTGGAGGCCACCCAGCTGCTCGATAGTGTCGATGCCGGGCCGCAGGCTGAGGTGGTAGAGGTTCGCCAGCATCACTGCGGCGCCGGTGGCGACGAGGTCCGCCGGCCCGAGGCCCTTGACGGCGCCGAGCGTGCCGACCGGCATGAAGGCCGGGGTCTCGATCGTGCCGTGGGCGGTCGCCAGGCGGCCTAGCCGGGCAGCGCCGTCCCGCGCTTCGATGACGAATTCCATGTCGCGGCTCAGGCCCGACGTCGACCGCTCCGGCATCGCCGCGCGGGACGGCGCTCCTCGGCTCACTGCGCGCGGTCGAGATCAACGACCCGGCGCTCGATCCCCGCCGGGAGATGTAAGACGAAGCGATCCTCCGGCAGGGAGCCGTTGAGCCGCAGGTCGGAGAAGGTGTATTCGGTGGTCGCGCCCGCGGGTGTCACGTAGCGGACCCTGGTCGGCACGAAGAGCCGTGGATCGACCCACAACGTCAGCTCCTGCAGCCGTTTGGCGACGCGAGAGAAGCGCGGCGTCATGTCGAGCCGGTAGGGCACGTTGGGATCGTTGGGGAAGGCGATCTTGACGTCGAAGTACTGCAGCAAGCTCTCGAGCGAGCCGCCGGCACCGAGGTAACGGACGATGCGCTCGGAGTAGCGGCCGATCTTCATCTCCTCCACCCGGTTGAGGTCGCGGTACCAGGTGGTCATCGTCTTGCCGTCGATGACCATGGTGATCGGCTTCGGAGTGTCGTACTCCCAACGGATGCGGTCGGGCGCGGCGTAGGAGAACGCCCCGCGGGATTCCTCCGGCTGGAGCAGGAACTCGCTTTCCTGGTGCTGCACGAAGCGCGCCTCAAGCGAGGTCACCTTGCTCTGCTCGAGCTTGATCCGATCGATCAGCGCGCGCAGCCGCTCGGGCGACGACAGCCCGGGGCGCCGCGGGTCCGGCAACGAAGACTCGGCACGGCTCACGCCCGGGGCGAGCACGGCGAGCGCGAGAAGGCCGAGGAAGGGTTTGCGTAGGGTCATGGCTCGCCGAGAGAGCACGAAGTGTGCCATCGAGACGTGGAGCATCACAGGGAGCCCAGGGCGGAGTACAGGTCCTGGGCCACCGCCTGCAGCAGCTGCGGCTGGACCTTGTTGAGGAAGAAGTGGTCGCCCTCGAACATCCGTTGCGAGAACGGACCCGTGCTGTGCTGCGCCCAGGCAGCGAGGTCGTCGCGGGTGACCTCGGGGTCGGCCAGGCCACCGAGGACGGAGAGCGGGCAGGAGAGCGGCGCCTCCGGCTGGATCCGGTAGGTCTCGACGACCGCAAAGTCGGCGCGCAGCATGGGCTGCATCATCTGCATCAGCTCGGGATGCTGCAGAGCCTCCTCGGGCGTGCCGTTGAGGTCGCGCAAGCGGAGCAAGAACTCGTCGTCCGGCAAGGCGTGCATGGGATCTTCCCGCTCGTTCAGGTGGGGGGCCCGGCGGCCGGAGACGAAGAGCCACACGGGAGCGGCCCTCCCCTCGCGGCGCAGCTGGCGGGCCATCTCGAAGGCGATCACGGCGCCCATCGAATGGCCGAAGAAGGCGAGCGGGCGGTCGAAGAGGGGGGCGAGCCCCACGGACGCCTGGGCCACCACCTCGGCCACGCTCTGGCAGAGTGGCTCGCGGAAGCGGCTCGCCCGGCCCGGCAGCTCGACCGGCAAAACCTCCACCTCGGGCGGCAGGCGGTCGGCCCAGCTGCGGTAGATCGCCGCGCTGCCGCCGGCGTAGGGGAAGCAGAAGAGGCGCAGGCGCCCTTCTCGGTTCGGGCGGGTATGGGCGATCCACGGGTTGCGCGGTGTCGAGGACATAACGGCGTGTTTTAACCCAAAGACCCGCGTTCGCGCCAGCGACCGCTGGCGCGGGGCTCGCCGCCGGCCGCCGTTGACAGCCCGGAAGTCGGGTGCTAGCTTGCCGCCCGCAATCGCGAGGCCCTGTTGCCGGCTCATCTCAGGCGTGCCCGGCAGGCTCGCCACGGAGCGGTCGACGGACCGCCGGTGGTCGCCGAGGCCAGCGGTCGCAGGCAAGCGCCCCAAAGATCCGGCGTCTAGGAGTTGGTCGATGGCTGAACTGGGAAAAAAGCACGAGTGCCCGAGCTGCGGGACGAAGTTCTACGACCTCGGCAAGAACGAGCCGATCTGCCCGAAGTGCGGCGCCGATCTGCGCAAGCTGGTGGTGGACGAACCGCTGTCGGCCAGCCAGGCCGCCCGCCGACGCCGCAAGGCGGAGATGCTCGACGAGGAGGCCGATGTCGACACCGACGACACGGACACCACGGACGACTTGCTCGATGACGAGGCCCCCGAAGGGATCGAGGAAGACGACAGCGAGGACCTCGACGACCTCGACGACTGAGCCCGCAGGGCCGCTGTCGTCGCCGTCGCGCGCAGCTCCGGCCTGGTCTCCCGTCTTCTTCGCTCTCGGCGCCAACCTCGGCGATGCCGAACGCCGTCTACGCTGGGCGCTCGAACAGCTGGCCGAGCTCTTCGGGCCGCTGCGCGCCGCGCCCCTCTATCGTTCACGGCCGCTCGCGGCTATGCCCCAGCCCTGGTATCTCAACACGGTCGCTCGCGGCTGGACGGACCTGCCACCCGAGGCCGTGCTCGCCCTCACCAAGCTCCTCGAGCTACGCGCCGGACGGCGCCGCGCCGCGCGGGGTGCACCGCGACCTCTCGACATCGACCTCCTGCTCTATGGCTCACGGCTCGCGACCGACGCCGAGCTGAGCCTCCCCCATCCCGGGTTGCGCCAGCGCTCGTTCGTCCTGGCACCGCTCGCCGACTTGGCACCGCGGCTGCGGCTGCCACCGGACGGCACCACCCCTGCCGAGCTGCTCGCGGCCCTCCCCGACGACGGTGGCCTGCAACGTCTGGCGGCGCCAAGCCGCGACCTCGCGGGCCCCACCGAGCTGCCGCGATGATCCTCGACAGCCTCTGTGTGTTGGCCCTCGGCGTGGCGACCGGCTGCCATGCCGGTAACCCCTGGCGCTTCGCCGAACGGCGCGAGAGCGCCGCACGATGGGCCCGCGGCGCACTCCTCGTTCTCGCCAGCGGAGCTTGGGGCCTCAGCCGCCTGCTGGCGGACCATCCTGATGCGACCTTGGTCGCCGGCCTGCGCCTCTTCCCACCGGCCAGCCGGCTCGGCCTCTGGCTGCTGATCGCCGGGCTCGGCGTGCTCGCGACCGATCTCCTGCTGGCGGCGGCAGGGGACCACATCGAGGCGCTCGGGTGGCGCCTTGCGGCCGTCCTCGGCCTCCTGCTGCTGGTGATCACCAGCCTGGCCCTCCACCGACTGCTGTGGGCGGCGGGGCCGGAGGAGAGGCCGCCGAGCGGCCTCGGGAGCCTCCTTGCGCCCCTTCTCCTCGCCGCCGTCTGGCTGGCCGCGGCAGACCTCTTCGCTCCGTCACCGGGCCGGGAGGCGAGCGGCCTCGGCCGCTGGGGCTTGGCGCCCTTCGCAGCCCTGGCGGCCGCGGGCCATGCGGCCTGGCTCGCCCCCGAGCTGCGCCGCCTCACCGCCGGCACCCTGCCTCGCCTGGAGCTCGCCCTCGCGATCCTCTTGTTGCTGGCTGCCGGCCGCCTCCACGGCCGCTGGCAGCGCCTCGCCGTCGTCGCCGGGCTCGCCGCCCACAGCCTGTTTCTCGCCCAGCTCCTCGCCGGCGTCGAAGCCTCGGTGATCCTCCGCGCCTGAGACGCGCCGAGGGTGTTGCGCAGGACCGCCCGGACGAAGGCGGCCTCCCGAGGGTGTTGCTATGATGGCCCGAGGCCATGGCACTGATCGATCCCAGCGCGCCGCTGCCGCTTTTTCCCCTTCCCAACGTCGTTCACTTCCCGACCACGAACCTCAAGCTGCACATCTTCGAGCCGCGCTACCGGCGGCTAGTCCGTGACCTCCTCGAGGCCTCGCAGGAGCTCCGGCTCGTGGGGATGGTGCTGATCAAGCCGGGTTCCGGCAACGCCGGCTCACCCGAGATCTTTCGCAGCGGCACCGCTGGCATGCTGGTCGATGTGGAGTCCTTCCCGGATGGCCGCTCCAACATCGTGCTCCACGGCGATTTCCGCTTCGAGATCGAACGCGAGGTGGCAGCTGCACCGTACCGCCGCGCCCTGGTCAGGGCGGTGCCGGAACCGGCCCTCAACGAGGCGGACCCCGGCATCCTCTCGGTGCGTCGCGATCTGACCGAGCACGTCACCGCCCTCGCGACCGAGATCGGCGAGCGCTTCCCGCTCAAGACGGACAGCTTGCGTGAGGGCGAGGCTGAGCTGAGCTTCGAACAGCTGGTCAACTACATCGCCGCCGAGATCGATCTGCCCGCGCTCTCCAAGCTCAGCCTGCTGAGCGACGCGTTGCCGGAGCGGGCGCTCAGCTTGCTGGGCATCCTGCGCAATCGCCGCCAGGCGCTCGAGCTGCTGCGCCCCTTTCGCCACCTGGCGACCGACGGCGAGCTCAACTGATGTTGCACCATCTGCCCGGCTTGTCGTTGCGCGATCCGGTGCACGGCTTCGTCCGCACGGACGACCTCGAGAGCGCCCTCCTCGCCTCCCGGCCCGTGCAGCGCCTGCGTTTCATCCACCAGCTGGGCCTCGCCCACCTCGTCTTCCCGGGGGCCGAGCACAGCCGCTTCAGCCACGCCCTCGGTGCCATGCACCTGGCTGGTCGGGTCTACGACCAGCTGAGCGCCAAGGCGGGCCAGCTGCTGCCGCCGGGCGAGGCCAGCCGCGAGCGGCGCCTGATCCGCGCCGCCGCCTTGCTCCACGACGTCGGCCACGCCCCCTACAGCCACTCAGCCGAAGAGCTCTTCGAGGACGCCATCGACCACGAGGAGATGACCCGCCGCCTGCTCGGCCTGCCCGAGGTCGAAGCGGCCTTCGAGCGCCACGGCGACGGCATCACCGCGGCCGACGTGGCGCGGCTGCTCGCCGGGGGCCAGGGCGAGACCGAGCGGCTGCTGGCGCAGATCATCTCCGGCGAGCTCGATGTCGACAAGATGGACTACTTGCTGCGCGACAGCCTGTTCTGCGGCGTCCGCTACGGCAACTACGACCTCGAACGGCTGCTCGACACCATCGTGCCGCTGCGCGACCCGGAGCGCGGGGACTGGGGCATCGGCGTCGAAGAGGGCGGCGTCCATGCCCTCGAGGCGCTGGTGATGGCCCGCTACTACATGTTCACCCAGGTCTACTTCAACGTCACCTCGAAGGCGATGGAGCTGCACCTGAACGAATGGCTGCTCGCCGTCGGCCGGCTCTGGCCCTCCGATCCCGAGGCCTTCCTCGGCCAGGACGACGTCTCCGTCCTCACCGAGATGCGGCGCACCGACGCCGTCCACGCCCGTGCCGTCGTCGAGCGCCACCACTATCCGCTGGCGTTCCAGACCCGCGAGCACTTGAGCGCCGGCGAGCGCGAGCGCTTCCAGGCCCTGGTGCGGGAGCTGCGCGAGCGCTTCGGCAGCGGCAACCTGCTGCTGTCGCACTCGGCCAAGGACCCCCACCGCCTGGGTAGCAGCCGAGTGCTGGTGCGCCGCCACGACGGCGTGCTCGAGCCGATGGAGCGGGCGAGCCACTTCATCGGCCACCTGCGGCGCATCGACCAGTTCCGCGTCTACACCCCGCCCGGCCTCTTCACCGAGGTCTCGGCCGCCGTCCAGGAGGGCTGGGGCTAACCCGGCGGGTCAGCGGCCGGCGACCTCCACCAACAGGCGGTGGAGGCGGCGCTTGTCGTCGGCGTAGGCCGGGTCGCTCACCCGGTTCCACAGCTCGAAGGGATCGTTGTCGTGATCGTAGAGCTCGGCCTGGGCCGGGCCCCGCCACTCGGTGTAGCGGAAGCGCTCGGTGCGGATCGAGATCGCCACCCCAGCGTCCTTGCGCTTGGGGGCGAGCCAGGTCCGCGCCGGATGCTCCCAGGGCGCTGAGGGATCGCGCAGCAGGGGCACCAGGCTGCGGCCCTCGAGGCCCGCTGGCGGCCGCAGGCCGGCGAGCTCCACCACCGTCGGGAAGAGGTCCACGAGCTCGACGGTGCGCGTCGAGCGGCCGCCTGGCGAAAGACCCGGCGCTGCGATCAACAGCGGTACCCGCGCCGATTCCTCGAAGAGAGACAGCTTCCCCCACAGGCCGCCGTGCTCGCCCAAGTGGAAGCCGTGGTCCGAGAGCAGCACGACCACCGTGTCGTCCCACAGCTCGAGGCGATCGAGAGCGTCGAGGAGGGTGCCGAGCTCGGCGTCGATGTAGGAGACGGCAGCGTAGTAGTTGGCGATCGCCTGCTGGGCCTGGCCGGGCTCGATCTGCGGCCCCACCGCCAGACCACGCAAGGCGCGGGGCGGCAGCGGCGGCGCATCGGCCGCGGCCACCGGCGGCAATGGGATGTCAGCCGGCTGGTACATCTGGAGGAAGCGCTCGGGCAGGATCAGCGGCACGTGGGGGCGGTGGAGGCCGACGGCGAAGAAGAAGGGCTGCGCGTCCTTTTTCCTCTCGCGCAGGTAGCGCACCGTCTCGTCGACCACGAAACGGTCGCGCAGGTTCTCCTCCGCCAGGCCGCTCACTCCCTGCGGCGACAGCAGGCGGTTGAGGCCCTCGGCAGCGTCCGCCTCGACGACGGCGTGATCACGGCTCCACGACACCGGCTCGGCAGCCTTGGGATCGGCCAGGACCTCGGGCGACGGTCGGCGAAAGCGGTGCGGCGCCCGGCGGGTCAGCGGCAGGTTGAACTTGCCCTCCGCGTCCCATTGGATGGCCGTCTCGTACTTGTTGCCGTGAAGCATCTTGCCGGCGCGCAAGGTGAAGAAGCCGGCGGCGCGGAAGACGTCCGGCAGGAAGGCGGCGTCGCCCAGCACCGCGCGCGGCGGCGTCTTCTGGTCGAGGATCCCCGTGGTTTGCGGCAGCCGGCCGCTCAGAAACGAGGTGCGCGACGGGCTGCAGAGGGGAAACTGGCTGTAGGCGTGCTCGAAGACGACGCCATGGGCCGCCAAGCGCTCGAAGTTGGGCGTCCTCACCACGGGGTTGCCGTAGACCGAAAGAGCGGTGTTGAGGTCGTCGACGACGATGAAGACGACGTTGCGGCGCGGCCCCGGCGGGGCCTCCGGCGGGCCCTTGCAGCCGGCCGCGAGCAGCAGCGAGACGGCGAGCAGCAGGCTAGAGCGCACAGCGGAAGCCCAGGTTGTTGAGCCCCGAGTCCGGCGCCGAGTGGCTGCGCGCGGCGAGCCGATAGCCCACACAGTAGTTCTCGCTGCACAGGAACGAACCACCTCGGATCCCCCTTTCACTGCCCGAGGCCGGCCCCTTGGGGTCCTGCTCGGGGCTCTCGGCGTAGTAGTCGGGGTCGTACCAGTCGGCGACCCATTCCCAGACGTTGCCCGTCATATCGTAGAGGCCAAGGTCGTTGGGCGCGAAGCTCTCGATTGGCGCGCGGCCGGCGAAGCCGTCGGCCGCCGTGTTGCGCTCCGGGAAGTGGCCCTGCCAGACGTTGGCTTGGTACTTCCCGCCCGGGACCAGCTCGTCCCCCCAAGCATAGACGCCCCGGCTGCCACCACGGGCGGCGCGCTCGAACTCGGCCTCGGTGGGCAGCCGGGCGCCGCGCCAGCGGCAGTAGGCCACAGCATCCGCCCAGGAGACCTGGGTCACCGGCTCGCGACCCACCGCCGCCGGGGCGGCCGGCCCCTCGGGATGCTGCCAGTCGGCGCCGTCCACCTTGGTCCAGCCATGGACCTGCTGGTCGAAGACACCGGACCAGCCGTAGGCCTCGGCCTCGGTGCGATGGCCGGTCGCCGCCACGAAGACGGCGAAGTCCTCCACCGTGACCTCGTGGCGGTCGATGCGAAAGGGCGGCAACGTCACGCTGTGCGCCGGCCCCTCGTAGGGGAAGCCGTCGTCGGTGCCCATCACGAAGCTGCCGCCGGGGACCGCCACCAGGGGCGCGGCGCCGGCAGCCCCGCTCACCGGCGCGGCTTGCCGCGTCGGCGCTGCCGCCGGCTGCGGTCTCGCGGCCGGCGGTCCGTGACGCTCCGGCGGCCCGCCACAGCCAACCGCGAGAGCGGCGGCCAGCCCGAGCCAGGCGCTCCACCCCCTCACCACCGGCCCTCTAGCCGTTGCCGCGTACCGCGCGCCCGCAGAGCGAAGAGGAGGGGCAGCCCCAACCACATCAGGAGGGCCTGGAGAAAACGGCCGGGCGAGGCCGCCAACCGGGCCTCGATCTCGTCGACCACTGCCGTCCGCCCCGGAGCGAGCTCCACGAAGCTGTGGCGGTGCCGCCAGGAGCGAAACGGCCCGGCGAGCTGGACGTCGACGAAGCCGTCCTCCGCCGCTTCCTCGATCCGCGCCCGCCAGCACACCCGCAGGGGAAAGGCGCGAATCTCGAAAGCCAGCTCGTCGCCGCAGGCGAGCAGCACCGGCGGCGGCTCGAGGAAGCGCAGGCGGGCGAGCGGGGTGATCTCGGCGAGGCTCTGCGCCCGGCGGTGGAAGGCCGCCACCTGGGCGAGCGGCGCCGCCACCTCGAAGCGGTGGCGGTACCTCAAGCCAGGAGATCCTCGAGTGCCGCCGCGAGGGAAGCGAAGCGGTAGGGAAAACCCAGCTCGCTGAGCCGCCTGGGCAGGGCGCGCTGGCCCTCCAGGGCGAGCTGCGACATCTCGCCGAGGGCGAGCCGGAGGGCAAACGCCGGTGCCGGCAGCCAGCTCGGGCGGCCGAGCACCGCGCCGATCTGCCGCGCCATCTCCGCCTGGCGCACCGGCTCGGGAGCGCAGAGGTTGAACGGCCCGGCCGCCGCCGGCGCGTCGAGGAGGGCGAGGATCGCCGCCACCTCGTCGGCCTCGTGGATCCAAGGCAGCCATTGCCGGCCGCTGCCCACCGGGCCACCGGCGAAGAGACGAAACGGCAGCACGAGCTTGGGCAAGGCCCCGCCGTCGCGGGAAAGCACCAGGCCGGTCCGCAGCAACGCCCGGCGGACGCCCATTGCCGCGACCGCCGCCGTCGACTCCTCCCAGGCGACGCAGGTCTCGGCCAGGAAACCCTCACCCGGCGGGCTCTGCTCATCGACCTCGGCTTCACCGGCGCCGTAGTAGCCGACCGCCGAGGCCTGCAGGAGGGCGACGGGCCGCTCTGCTGCCGCCTCGACGGCGGCCACCACGGCCCGACCACTGGCGAGCCGGCTCGCCCGGATGCGTTGCTTCTTGGCCGCCGTCCACCGCCCCTCGGCGAGGTTGTCCCCCGCCAGGTTGATGAGCGCGGCGCCACCGACAAGTGGGCCCCAACGCCGCGGGCTCTCGCCGTCCCAGGCTTCGTAGCGGGCGCCAGGAGGGAGCGCCGGGGCCGCCGGCGGCCGCCGGCTCAGCACGATCACCTCGTCGCCGCGCGCGGCGAGCGCCGCGACCAGCGGCCGGCCGATCTGGCCCGTGCCGCCGAGGACGATCACTCGCATGCCGTTCCTCCCATGGCCTGGCCCGCCGAGCTCAAACCTCTTCGAGCTCTTCTTCGAGCTTCTGGCGGCGGGCGAGGTCGGCGTAAAGGCCGCCGCGGGCCAGCAGCTCGGCGTGCGAGCCCCGCTCGGCGATCCGCCCCTGGTCGAGCACCAGGATCAGGTCGGCGCCCTGCACCGTCGAGATGCGATGCGACACCAGGAAGACCGTGCGGCCCTCGAAGGCCTGGCGCAGGTTGCCGAGGATGGTCTCCTCGGTGTGGGTGTCGACCGCCGAGAGGCAATCGTCGAGGAGCAGGATGCGTGGCTCGCAGAGCAGGGCGCGGGCGAGCGCCACGCGCTGCTTCTGGCCGCCCGAGAGGGTGATGCCGCGCTCGCCGACCACGGTGTCGAGCCCCTGGGGAAAGCCGGTGAGGTCCTGGTCGAGGCCGGCCCGGCGGGCCGCCTCGGCGATCTCCTCACGGCTTGCGCCCGGGCGGCCGAGGGCGATGTTGGCGGCGATCGTGCTCGAGAACAGGAAGGTCTCCTGCGGCACCATGGCGATCGCTCCGCGCAGCATGCCGAGCGGCCAGCGGCGGACGTCGAAGCCGTCGATCGCCAGGCTCGCCGGCGGCGGATCGATCAGCCGCGGGATGAGCGACAGGAGGGTGCTCTTGCCGGCGCCGGTACGCCCGACGACCGCCACCGTCGTCCCCACCGGCACGTCGAGGCCCAACCCCGCGAGCACCGGCTCGCCCGTGCCGTAGGCGAAGCTGAGGTTGCGCAGGCAGACGCCGCCCTCGATCCGCGGCAGCGGCGGACCGTCCGTGGCGGCCTCGTCGCGGATCGCCGGCACGGTCTCGAGGACTTCCCGGACCCGCGCCAGCGACGCCGTGCCGCGTTCGACCAGGTTCATCACCCAGCCGATGGCGATCATCGGCCAGACCAGCTTGCCGAGGAAGAAGTTGAAGGTGACGAACTCGCCCACGGTGAGCGCGCCGCGGTGCACCAGCAGCCCACCGTAGCCGAGCACCGCCACGTAGCCGAGGCCGATCAGGCTCTCGAGGGCCGGCATGAAAGCGGCGTTCCACAGCGCCAGCTCGCGGTTGGCCTCCACCACCGCGCGGTTGGCACCGTCGAAGGCCGCCTCCTCGTAGCGCTCGCGGGCGTAGGCGCGTACCACCCGCAGGCCAGCGAGGTTCTCCTGCACCCGCGACGACATGCCGCCGAAGCGCTCCTGGACGCGGGTGAAGAGCAGGTGGATGCGTTGGCCGAAGACCCGTGTCGCCACCGCCACCACCGGCATCGCCACCAGCGCCACGAGGGCGAGCCGGGGGCTGATCCGCAGCATGAAGAAGAGCGAGCCGAGGCCGGTGAAGACCGTGTTCGCGGCGTACATGATGGCCGGGCCGCAGATCATCCGCACGGCCCCGAGATCGTTGGTGGCACGGGCCATCAGATCGCCGGTCTGCCGCTGCTGGAAAAAGCCCAGCGGCAAGGCCTGCAGGTGCTCGTAGAAGCGCACCATCAGGTCGTACTCGATGTTGCGGCTCATGGTGACGAGCACCAAGCGTTGCAGGAAGGTGAACAGACCACGCAGCGCCGCCACCCCCACCAGCAGGCTGGCGTAGAGGGCCAGGCTGCGGGCGGTCACCGCGTCCTTCAGCGAGTCGACGGCCTGGCCGACGAGGAGCGGGCTGGCGAGACCGAGGACCGAGGCAGCGAGGATCGCCGCCAGGCCGCCCAGAAACGACCGCCGGTAGCGCTTGAAGTAGGGAAAGAGGATGGCGATGCGGCTCGCCGGCTTGGCCCGCATGATCGCCGGGATGCTAGCACGCCGCTGTCTGGCCGCCGCCGGCACGCGGCCGGCCCCGGCGGGCCGGTCAGGGCGGGGCGGCTTCCTCGGCGCCGCCCTCCCAGGCCGCGACGACGCCCAGCCGGCCGGCGGGATGCAGGGCCACGGCCTCTGGCTCGGCTGCCAACCGCCCGACCAGGCGCAGGATCGGCCGGCCCTCGACGACGTACTTCGCCTCGTAGTTCGTCCGCGGCCCCTCGGGCCAGGCGTCGACCCGTTCGCTCGCAAAGCCCGGATAGCCGGCAAGGATCTCCGCCACCAGCTCGCCGTACTCGCGAAAATCGGTCGCGAAGTAGAGCGTCCCCCCGGGCTTGAGCAGGCCGAGCACGAGGTCGACGGTCTCGGCATCGAAGAGGCGCCGCTTCTTCTGCCGCGCCTTCGGCCAGGGATCGGGAAAGTAGACGTGGACCGCCGCCGCGAACCGCCGCGGCAGGATGGCGGCGAGCAAGTAGAGGGCCTCGGCGCGGATCGTCACCAGGTTGCCGGCACCCCGGCGGGCCGCCCGCCCGGCGAGGACCTGGTAGTACTCGTGGGCGATCTCCACCCCGAGGAAGCGCGCCCCGGGCGCCGCCAGGGCACGCGCCAGCAGGTGGCGGCCCTTGCCGAAGCCGAGCTCCACCTCCCAGGGCGCCGGGCCGGGCACCAACTCGTCGAGGGGGAAGGGCGAGGCGAGCTCTGCCCAGCGACGCTCGCGCCCGCCCACCGCGACCAGCACCGGTTGGGTCAGACGGCCTCCCGCCGCATCTCCGCCGCCTCTCCCACGCCCTCGCGCTGGGCCCAGAAGTCGAAGAAGGTGTACCACTGGTGGGGCCAGCGGGCGACCGCCGTCTCGAGCACGCTCACCCACCGCTCGAGGGCCTGGTGGGCTGCCTGCTGGCGGTCCCCCGTCGGTTCGACGGCGATCGGCTCGCCGAGCTCGATCTGCAGGCGGTGCGCCGAGTCATAGACGATGAAGATCGGCAGCAGCAGGGCGCCGGTCATCCGTGCGAGCAGCATCGGCCCCAGCGGGAACGGCGCCGGGGCACCGAAGAAGGGCACCCACTCGCCACGATCGTTGAAGTCGCGGTCCCCTTGCATGGCGACCACCCGCCCAGCCTTGAGGGCGCGCAGCACCGGCAGGCTCGACAGCTCGGCCGCCGGGTTCATGGCGATGCCCTCGACCCCCAGGGCATCGCGCAGCCGGGCCCGGAAGGCCTCGGCGGTGGGCGACTGGTCGCGCACGTAGACCACCGAGACGGGCAGCTGCTTCTCGCGCAAGAAGACGCCGCCCAGCTCCCAGTTGCCGAGGTGGCCGGTGATCAGGATGAGCGGCCGGCCGGATGCGACCGCCGCCTCGAGGTGCTCGCGGCCGTTGACCTTGCCCAGCAAGTCACGGCACTTCTCGTAGGGCAGCTGGCCGTAGCGGAAGAGGTCCACCCAGTAGTAGGCGAGGTGGCGGATCACCTCGCGGCGCTGCTCCCGCACCTTGCGCGTCACCCGCTCCTCGGCCAGGATGCGGCAGAGGTTGCGTTCGATCGCCCGCTTGGGTGCCGAGTAGACCGCCATCACGGCGGCGATCACCGCCCGCGCCCCCCAGAGCAGGAACCAACGTGGCAGCACCGGGGCGATGCGCAGCAGCAGCGGGAAGCCCCGCCGCATCGCCCACTCGTGATACCGCTCGGCCCAACGGCTGCGGCGCGCCAACTTCCACTGCATCGCTAGACCGTCGTCGCGCCGCGCGTCTAGAGCGACGCCATGGTGTTCTTGTAGAAGCCGTCGATGATGTCGGCGTAGAGCTTCTCGACCACCTTGCGCTTGATGCTCATCTTCGGCGTCAGCTCACCGGTCTCGATCGAGAAGTCCCGCGGCAGGATGGCGATCTGCTTCACTTGCTCGTAGGTCGCGAGCTCGGCGTTGACCTTCTGCACCTCGTTCCAGATCAGGCTCTTGACCTCTGGCTTGGCGGCGAGGTCGGCATAGTCGGCGTAGGCCAGGCCCTGCGCCTTCGCCCAGCTCCCCACGGTCTCGCCGTTGATGGTGATGAGAGCGATGCAGAACGGCCGGCGATCGCCCAGCATCACCACCTGCGAGACCAGGTTGGTGCTCGCCTTGAGCTTGTTCTCGACGTGCTGCGGCGCCACGTTCTTGCCGCCGGCGGTGACGATGATGTCCTTCTTGCGGTCGGTGATCCGGAGCCGGTTCGCCGCGTCCACCTCGCCGATGTCGCCGGTGTAGAGCCAGCCCTCGGCGTCGAGGGCCTGGGCGGTGTCCTCCGGCAGGTTGTAGTAGCCCTTCATCACCCCGCCGCCACGGATCAAGATCTCGCCATCGGCGGCGATCCTGACCTCCGTCTCCGGCATCGGCGGGCCGACGGTGCCGAACTTGAAGCTGTCCAGCCGGTTGACGAAGGCCGCCGCCGACGACTCGGTGAGGCCATAGCCCTCGAGGATCAGCATGTCGGCGGCATGGAAGAACTCGGCGATCTCTCGTGCCAGCGGCGCACCGCCGGAGACGAAGTAGCGGATCTTGCCGCCGAAGCGGTTCTTGAGCTTCGAGAAGACCAGCTTGTCGGCCAGCCGGTGCTTGAGCTTGAGCAGGCCCGTGGGCTCGCGGCGTACCTGGCGCAAGGCCGAGACCTCGCGGCCTACCGACACCGCCCAGAGGAAGATCTTGTACTTGAGGCCACCGGCTTCCTTGGCGCCCGAAACCACCTTGTTGTAGACCTTCTCGAAGACCCGCGGCACCGCCGCCAGCACCGACGGCCGCACCACCGCCAGGTTGTCCACCAGGCGGTCGAGGTCGCCGTCGACCGCCGACGCCGTGCCCTGGTAGATGGCGCCGATCTCGAGCACCTTGGCGAAGGAGTGCGCCAACGGCAGGAAGAGGTATTGCTTGTCCTCGGGGGCGAGCAGGTTGGTGCCGGCGATCGCCTCGCCCTCATACACCCAGTTGCCGTGGGTGAGCATCACGCCCTTGGGCTTACCGGTGGTGCCCGAGGTGTAGATCAAGGTCGCGAGGTGGTCGCGGGTCACCGAGTCCGCCACCTCCTGGAAGCTCCCGGGATGCTCGGCGTCCCAGGCGGCACCCATCTCCTCGAGCTCGCCCAGGGTCATCATCCACGGGTCGCCACCCTCGGGCTCACCGTCGATCCACACCACCTTGCGCACGGTGGGGATCGACGCCCGCACCTCCTTGAGCTTGGCCGCCTGCGCCGCGTTCTCAGCGAAACAGACCACCGAGCCCGAGTCGGCGAGGATGTAGCCGCACTCCTCCGGCACGTTCGAGGTGTAGATGGTGGTGGTGGCGGCCCCGGCGGCGAGGATCGCCATGTCGATGGTCACCCATTCGGGCCGGGTCGCGGCGAGGATCGCGCAGCGGCTCTCGCGCTCGACGCCCAGCGCATGCAGGCCGCAGGCGATCCGCCGGGCCCGCTCCCCGACCTGCTTCCAGGTGAGGGTGTACCAGTCGGTGCCACGCCGGCCATACATCGCATCCCGGTCGGCGCTCTCGCGCACCCGGTGTTGAAACACCTCGACGACGGACTTGAACTGATGAGTGCTCAAGGCTCAACCTCCCTACCTGGTGGAGAGCATGGGCGAGAAGATCGAACCAATTCTCCTATCGGAGCCCGGCAGGGCGCAAGGCCGCGAGCTGCTCGGCGAGCCGGCGGGCCTCGAAACGCAGCATCGCCAGGTTGGGAGCACGGCGATCGACGGCCACGCAGAGGGCCACCCGTGGCGTGCCGGCCACCATCCGCACCAGCTGGAACTGCGCCGCGGCCGACACCAACAGCTCCTCGATCTCCTCGGCCAGGCCGAGGCTGGCTTGCAGCCGGAGCGCGGCGCGCACAGCCTCGGCGACGGCCGGCCCCTCGACCGCGAACGCCTGGCCGGCCCAGGCCGCGGCGAGGAGACGGCCGGCGGGCAGCTCGACGGCCGCCGCCCAACGCGCGCCCTGGAGCCGCAGGGCCTCGGCGAGCAGACCCTCCGCGACCCCGGCCGCGAAGAGCGGGGCCTCCGGCACGATCACCTGGGTGGCGTCGCCGTCGTCCGCCCAGTCGAAGGCGATCTCGGCCGTTTCATCCCCGGCCTCGTCGCTCACCCGCGCCGCCTCGAGCAGGAGGTGGGCGAGGGGCGTGCGCACGGTGGTGGTGGGCACCGCACCCAGGGCGAAGATCTCGATCGCCGGCGACGGCCCTGGGGCGAGCAGGGCGAGGGCAGCCTCCTCGCCGTAGCGGTCGTCGAGCTCGGCATGCACCAGCGCGCCGTCGACGAAGGTGAGCGTGCCCTTGCCGTGCGGGAAGGTCAAGGTCAAGCGTGCCGACTTGCGCTCGAGCTGCAGCAGCTGCAGGAAGCTCGCCAAGCTGATGCCGCTCAGATGGCCGGTCGCGCGCTGTAGCAGCTCGGCGATCGTCTCGCGCAGCTGGTCGAAGTCGATCGGCTTTTCGAGGTAGGCGACGGCGCCGTCCCGCTCGACGCGCTCCTCCATCGCCGGTGTGCCGTAGGCGGTCATCACGATCACCGGCAGGCGCGGCGAGCGGCGCATCAGCTCGGAGAGCAGCTCGAGGCCGTCGAGCTCGGGCATCCGCAGGTCGGTGACCACGAGGTCCACGGGCTGTCGCGCCAGCACTTCGAGGGCCTCGCGGCCGTTGCCGGCCGTCAGCACGTCGCAGCCGAGCGCGCTCGCCCGCAGGCCGTCGGCGGCGATCGAACAGAAGATGGCCTCGTCATCGACGATCAGCACGGTGGGGCGGCTCGGCGACTGCACAGGATCTCCTCGCGACCTTCACGGCCGCGGCAACGAGACACGGAAGGTCGCGCCCTTGCCCTGCACGCTCTCGACCTCGACCGTACCGCCCATGCGGGCCACGAGTTTCTTGACAATCACCAGGCCCAGGCCCGTGCCCTTGGGCTTGCTGGTGAAGAAGGGGCGGAAGAGCTTCTGGCGCTGCTCGGTGCTCAGCCCAGGACCGTTGTCGCGAACGAGGACCGCCAGCCGCCGGCCCTCACGCCGGAGTGCGATCTCCACCCGGCCACCCGACCGCCCGGCCACGGCGTCCGCGGCGTTGTGGACCAGGTTGAGGAGCACCTGGTGCAGCGCTCGTTCGTCGGCCAGCAGGCACTCGTCGGCGGCCACGTCGTCCCCCGGCTCGGCGAGGACCAGGCTGATCCCCCGCTGGGCGAGCTCCGGGGCCACCAGCACCGCGAAGCCACGCAGGAAGGGCAACGCCGCCACCGGCTCGGACCGTGGTGCCTCGTGCTGGTTGAACGAGCGCAGCGTCTTCAGCAGGTACTCCACCCGCCCGACCTCGACGTTCATCAGGTCCAGGTAGCGCTCGACCGTCGCCGGCTGAAACTGCTCCAGGTTGGCGCGCAGCACCGCCAGCGCCGTCTTCAACGAGTTGATCGGGTTGCCCAGCTCGTGGCGCAGGGTGGCGAACAAGAAGCCGACGTGGTCCATCATGTTGACGGCCTCGGCGATCGACTCCAGCCGCTTGCGCTCGCTCACGTCACGGCAGGCGAGGGCGAAGTGGACGATGGCGCCGGCCTCGTCGCGCACCGGGGTAAGCAGCATCTCCTCGTCGTAGGTCGAGCCGTCCCGGCGCTGCGCCAGGTAGGCCCCTTGCCACGCCCGGCCGGCAGCGAGGGCACGGAAGACCTCGCGCTGCCGCTGCACCTCGAGCGGCCCGCCCGTGTCGTGGAACAGGCGACGGCCCACCAGCGCCCCGGCGTCGATGCCGACCATCGCGGCGTAGGTGGCATTGGCGTACTCCACCACTCCCTGGGCGTTCAGGATGAGGATGCCCTCGCCCGCCTGCTCGACCGCCGCCGCCAGGCGCCGCGCCGCACGCTCCGCGGCCCGCCGGGCGGTGACGTCGCGGATCGCATGCACCCAGGCCGCATTGCTGCCGAAACCGCTCACCACCGGGTAGTTGATGACCTCGAACCAGCGCTCCGAGCCCGGGAAGCGGGTGGTGGCGGTCTCGGCGCGGAAGCAGATCGGTAAGGTCCCCGGCTGCTCGAAAAAGAGGTCACCCAGGTCGCGCCCGGCGACCTCGTCGAAGCTCTGGCCGAGGTGCTCGATGGCGGCGCGGTTGCAGCGCAGCAGCCGGCCGTCGGCGTCCTCGAGGAGGATCATGTCGGCCACCGCGTCGACCGTCGCCGTCCACTCCACCTGCGCGCGCACCACGGCGTCCAGCAGCTGTTTGCGCCGCGAGATGTCGCGCTGCACGGCCACGAAGCTCACGATCCCGCCGGCCTCGTCGCAGATCGGCGAGATCTGCCATTCCATGACGAACGGTGTGCCGTCCTTGCGGTAGTTGATCGTCTCGCCGAAGAAGGGCCGTCCGGCCTCGAGGTCGCTGCGCAGGCGATCGATCACCGCGCGATCGGTCTGCGGGCCCTGGAGGATGCGCGGCGTCTGGCCGGCCAGCTCCTCGGGCGACCACCCAGAGAGCTCGCTGAAGGCCTGGTTGGCGTAGAGGATGCGGGGCCCGGGCTGGTCGAGCTCGGCGTCCGTGATCACCACCGAGACCTTGAGATAGTCGAGGGCCTGCGCCATCAGGTGCAGGCGCTCGTCGACCGCGAGGCGGCTCGCGGCGAAGTAGGCAGGGTGGCCGGGAGAAGCAGGGCTCGCCATGCCCTGCCTTCTACCAGGTGAACCTTAAGGACGAGCTAACAACGAAGGAGAAGCTAACAACGCCCCCCGGCCCGGGAGCGCGGGGGTTAGCATGGTGCGGTGAGCGAACCCACCAGCCCGGCCCAACCCTTGACGCGGGACCCGTCCAGCGAGCCCGATCCCGGCGAGCTGATGCGCACCTGCCCGAACTGCGGCCGGACTCTCGCCGAGCGCAAGTGCAAGCTCTTCTGCCCCGACCCGCGCTGCGGCTTCTACCTCTCCTGCGCCGACTTCTATTGAGCCGGGCGTTCGGGGCGCGGCGCCGCGCCCCGAAGCCGTGCCCCCTTTAGTTCCAGCAGTTGCCCGGCTGGTCGTTGATGAAGACCCACATGCGGTTCGCCGCGCTGACGTTGCCGTACGACGACCAGCCCCAGCCGCCCAGCGGATGGTGGAACTCGGCCATCTGCCAGCCCGGCCCGAGCTGGGCGGAGCACAGGGCGTTGGCTGCCGCCACGCCGAGCAGCTGATCACCGCGGACCGGGGTCGACAGGGCCACGGTGCCACCGATCCAGCCGTCGTAGAAGTTCACGGGCAGCCCGGGGTTGGGTGAGCCGTCGGCGCGGATGCAGAGCACCGGCCGGGCCTGGTCGCAGAGCGTGTCGCCCACGTAGGGGTCGCAGCCGGCGCAGTTGAACTTGTCGGTCCCGAAGGCTGAGGCATGGTCGACCTTCGCCCAGGTCATCCCCCGCCGCGGCGGCCGCGGCTCCTGGTACCAGCCCCAGCCCAGCCACTTGGGGTTGGCACCGCAGCGGTAGCGGTGGACCCGCAGCCGGAAGCTGCCGGTGACCGCCGGGGTGAAGTCCACGATCTCGTAGGTGTTGTCCCAGCTCGCCGAGCCCGCGACCTGCTGGCCGTTCGGGGCGAGGACCCGCAGATCGAGGTCGGCGCTCGGCCGGTTGCGGTAGCCGAGGAAGCCGGGGTTGGTGTCCCAGGCGATGACGATGCGCGCCCGCGCTCCGGCGACCAGGTTGAGCGTCGCCACGTCGAGGTTGCGCGCCGTCGAGCAGCTGTAGGCACGGCCACCGAAGCCGCCGCGCGTGCCGCTCGCCACCTCGTCGGCGAGCGCCAGGTCGACGCCGCCGGCGCCGTCGTTCTCACTCAGCCGCGGGTCTCCCTCGATGTTGTGTCGGGCAGTCGCCATCAGCACCGCCTTCACCGCCTCGGGCCACACCGAGAAGAAGGCGTTGCGGTCGATCAAGAGCGCCGTCGCCGCAGTGACCATCGGCGCGGAAGCGCTGGTCCCCGAGCCCCAGAGGCCCGTCCACGGGAAGGCCAGGGTGGTGCTGAAGATGTTGGCACCCGGGGCCGCGACCTCGGGCTTCTCGCGGTCGCCGTGCCGCGACAACGGGTCGCGCCAGCTCGAGCACTCCCACATCTGATCGTCGGCGAGGTCGACACTGCCGCGGGTGTCGAAGGCGCCGACGGTGAGGACGTTGTAGCCGAGCCCCGGGTGGGTGATGTTGCCCGTCCCCGACCGGCAGGGGCCCGCCTCGTTGCCGGCCGACTTGACGATCGTCCGCCAGCGGTTCTGCACCATGTCGTCGAAGAAGCGGTCGGTGTTGTTCGGGTGGCGGGTCCGCCCGAGGGTAAAGCTGAGGTTGATCGCCCGAGCACCCCAATCGGCGGCGGCCGAGGCGCGGCGGAAGATCTCACGGTTGCGGCCCCGGCAGGAACCGCCGGCCCAGAGGTCGACCTGGGGCGCGATCCCGCGCTCGAAGAGGTCCGTGCTGGCGATCACCCCGGCGACGCCCGTCGCATGGTCGCTGACCGCGGCGCAGACGTTGGTCGCGTCCTGCACCACCCGGCCGAGGAAGGGGTTGGCGACGGCGACGCGGCCGCCGACCTCCACCTGGCCGACGCGGACACCGCGGCCGTCGATGCCGCGCCCCTCCACCACGTCGGCGCCGATCACCTGCCGGGAGATGAAGAGGTCCGCCGCGGCGTCTTCGCCCAGCGAGATCGCGCCCACCTCCGGCCAGGCCCCCACCTCGCCAATCAGCTCGACGGGGAGATCGACGTGGAGCAGGGGAGCGAGCTCCTCGGCTTCGAAGTCGAGGCCTAGCCGGCCCAGCCGGTCGGCGACCTCGGCGAGAGAGCGCTCGAGGCTGGCGAGCTGGGCCTTGTCGGCCGCCGCGAACAAGGCGTCGACCTCGGCCTCGGTCGGCGGCAGCCCCTCGCCGCCGCTCTCCATCTCGGGCCGGCCGCCGCCCTCCTCGCTGGCGACGTCCAGCCACAGCGACACCGGCACCACCTCGCCCGGGCGAGCCACCAGCAGGAAGTCGTAGAGGTCTTCGTCCAGCTTGCCGTAGGTCCGCTCATAGACCTCGGCCTCGGCGGCCTCGAGCGCTTCGGGGTCCACCTCGCCGCCGTGGGCATCGACGACCACGCCGTACACCTCGCCGTCCGGCGCCGCGATCTTGAAGGCCTCCACCGTCATCCCGAGGAGGTCATAGGTCTCGCTGGCGCGGCTGACGATCGCAAGCTGCGCCGCCGGCACGCCGAGGCGGGCGGCGACGATCTGCAGGGCTGCGCCCGAGCCGTCGGCCCGCAGGGGGCCGGCGGCCAGGCTCGCGGCGAAAAAGATCAGGACTGACCAGGCTCCACGTCGCATCGCAAGCACCGTCCTTTCGGTTGGGCCCACCGGCCCAACACGCCTGGGTCGGACGGCCTTGGCGGTGCGGCGGGTGAGCGGGCTTTCCGACGACGCGGATTCGACGGTGCGCTTTGGCTCAGCCGCCCTCACTCGACGGGCAGGCCGACCTTGGCCGGGTCGACGCCGAGGCAGAAGGTGGTGTAGGGCTCGCTCGCCGCAAGGCAGGCGGGCGCCATTGCGACGTAGCCGGACTCATCCCGCGCCAGCAGCTGCAGGGTGCTCTCGCCGGGCCGCGTGAGCCGCCCGGCGAGTTGCACGTAGCTGCCGGCCACCTGGAGGGTCAGCGGACGCGGCAGCGCGATCGCCGGGCCCCCGGCCAGCGGCTCGAGGATCAACACCGCTGCCAGAGCGAGCGGGCCGCTGACCGAGCCACCGGTGCCCGAGCTGGTCGCCGGCACGAGCCTCAGCACAGAGACGGGTTGCTCCATCATGCGGTCGAGCTCCAGGTGGTAGAGGAAGCTGCCGCAGCTCAGCTCCAAGGGTTGAGGGCCGATCATCGCCAAGGAGAGCGGCTGCACCCAGAGGGCAAAGGTGCCCCGCGGCTGGCTCGCGGCCATGTCGAGCACCGCGAGCTCGACCGTCGCCGTGGCACCGCCACCGCCGTCGTGCACGATCACCAACACGGTGCCTCGGCCGGGGCCGTTCGCCCCGCAGGCCGCGAGCTCGAGCTCTGCGAGATCGACGCCCAAGAGCGAGAGCGACGATGGGTCGAGGGTGACGCCCGTCACGCCAACGAGCTCGCCGCCGGCCCTGGCGGGCGGTGCGAGCACGGCGAACAGCACCAGAACGGGGACCAGGTCACGGAGTCGCACACCACACCTCCTGCGCCGCTGGCGCGGTTCGAGCCTCGAAAAGACCTCCTCGATGACGCGGAATTCGCCGCTTGGCTTGGCTCATCACTGTCGTCCCGTCGTTCGTCCTCGGGCTCGCCCCGGGGACGCCTGCGACGCCGCCAGCGCTTGCCGGCAGGTGGCCAGGAGCTCTTCCGCCTGTGCCATGGCCGGGCTGCCGGCGGCGAAGCTGCGACGCCGCAGGGCGACCGCCTCGGCGAGCAGCGGCTCGGCCTCGGCCGGGAGGCCACGGCGCAGCAGCAGGCGGCCCAGGCCGAGGAGCGAGTGGGCGAGGTCGGGATGGTCGGCCGGCAGCAGCTTGCGGCGGATCGCCAGGCTCTGCCGGTAGAGCTCCTCGGCTTCGCGCCGGCGGCCGGCGTCCGCCAGCACGCCCGCCAGGCTGTTGAGGGACGCGGCGCCGTCGCGGCTCTCCGGGCCCAGGATCTCGGCCCACAGCTCGATGGCCTGGCGGAGCAGCCCCTCGGCGGCGCGGAGCTGGCCGCGCTCCCGCGCCACCTGGGCGAGGCTGTTGAGCACGGTGGCCTCGCCGGCCGCCGGCGCACCACCGCCGCTACGAAACGTCGCCAGGGCCTCACCGAGCGCGCTCTCGGCGGCGGCGAGCCGGTGGGCGGCCATCCGCACGCTCCCCAGGTTGGCCAGCGCCTGCGCCAAGTTGGGATGGCTGGCCAGGCCCAGGCGGCGGTAGATGCTGACCGCCTCCTGGGCCGCCTGCTCGGCGGCCGGCAGATCCGCGCGCGCCCAGGCGAGGGTGGAGAGCGAGATCCAAGTCTCGGCGACTTCCGGGTGGTCTTCGCCGAGCACCCGCCGGCGCCGTTCCAGGACTTCACGGGTCAGCCGCTCGGCCGCCGCGAAGTTGCCGCCCCGGTAGAGGATCCCCGCCAGGTTGGTCAGGTCGGCGAGCGTGCGCGGGTGGTCCTCGCCGAGACGGCGGCGATCGATCCGCAGGGCCTCGGCCATCTTCTCGCCGGCGAGCTCGGGAAAGCCGGCGTTGATCTCCAGGGTCGCGAGGCTCGCCAGGCTCGCCGCCAGGTCGAGCTCGGCCGGCGCACTCGCCCGGCGCTGGTGGACGATCGCCTCGGCCAGGTGGGCCCGACCGGCGGCGAAGTCCTCCTGCAACGCCTCGACCGCACCCAGCGCCGAGAGCACCTGGGCCATCTCGAGCGGGCTGGCACCGAGCTTCTCGCGGCTGTCGAGCGCGGCCGCGAGCAGGCGCTTGGCCTCACCGAGCTCACCTTGCTCGCGCTTGGCGCCGGCGAGCAGCAGCAACGTGCCGGCGGCAGCGAGCTCGGCCTCGGCCCCCGGCTCGGCCCGGCGCAGCGCGAGCGAGCGGTTGAGGGCCCGCTCGGCCTCGGGCAGCAGGCCGAGGTTGCCGTAGACCTCCCCGACGCGCTCGAGGAGAAGAGCTCGAGTCGCCGGCTCGAGGCGGGCCCGGCCGTCGCTGATCTCGAGCCACGAAGGGGCGGCCGGGGCCTCGGCCTCCAGCTGGCGGGTGCCGGCGGCGAGGAGCTCGCGGGCGGTCACCGTCGCACCGCGGTTGGCTCCCGGATCGGCCACCCGAAACAGGTCGGTCAGGAAGGCGGCGAGGGCGGCCGACTGCCGGCCCTGGCGCGCCACCCGCACCCGTTCGCGGCCGAGGGCGAGGGCGAGGCCGGCAGCCGTCAGGCCGAGGAGGGCGAGCAGGGTCGCCGCCGCCGTCGCCAGCCGGTGGCGGCGCACGAAGGAGCGGAAGCGATAGGCGACGGTCGGCGGCCGCGCCCGCACCGGATGCCGGGCCAGGAAGCGCTCGAGGTCCTCCGCCAGCTCACGCACCGAGCCGTAGCGGCGGTCCGGCTCTGCGGCCAGGGCCGTCGCCAGGATGGCGTCGAGGTCGCCGCGCAGGGCACGCTCCAGCCCCGCCTCACCTCGTTCGCGGGCCAGAGCGCTCGCCCGCCCGGGCGCCCCGGGGCCGCGCCGCGGCAGGGCCCCGGTGAGGAGCTCGCAGAGCAGGAGGCCCAGGCCGTAGACGTCCGTCGCGGTGGTGATCGGTCCGCCGGCGATCTGCTCGGGGCTGGCGTAGTCCGGCGTCCGCGGCCGGCCTCCCGCCTCGGTGGCGCCCTGGCCCTCGCCGTGCGGGCCCAGCAGCTTGGCGATCCCAAAGTCGAGCAGCTTGGGCTCGCCGTCGAGCCCCACCAGGATGTTGGCGGGCTTGAGGTCGCGGTGCACCACCAGGTACTGGTGGGCGAAGGCTACGGCGCGCGCCACTTTGCCAAACAGTGCGAGCTTGGCCGCGAGGCCGAGGCCCTGCCGGCGGCAATAGGCATCGATCGTCTCGCCTTCGATGTACTCCATGACGAGGAAGGGGCGGCCGTCGCTCGTCGACCCACCGTCGAGCAAGCGGGCGATGTGCGGATGGACGAGGGTCGCCAGGATCTGGCGCTCGGCCAGGAAGCGGCCCAGGATCTCGGCGCTGTCCATCCCCCGCTTGATCAGCTTGATGGCGACCCGCTGCTCGTAGCTGGCATCGTCGCGCGAGGCGAGGTAGACGGCCCCCATGCCGCCGCGGCCGAGCTCGCGGATCACCCGGTAGGAGCCGATCGGCGCTCCGGCCACCGCCGACTGGCAGAGCGCGGCGAGCTCCGGCGACGAGCCCTCGATGCCGGTCTCCAGGAAGTCGCCCGCCTCGTCGTAGGCGGCGAGCAGGGCCGCGAGGTCCGCCGCGAGCCCCGGCTCGCCTGCCGCCTGCTCGGCGACGAAGGCCGCGCGGGCCGCCGGCGGCAGCTCCAGGGCGCGATGGAAGAGCTGGCGCAGCCGCTCCCAGGCAGCCGCCTCGCCCATGCTCAGCCTGGCCCCCGCAGGCGGAGGAAGATCCAGGCCTTGGCGAGCGCCCAGTCGCGCTTGACCGTCGACACCGAGATGTCGAGGGCGGCGGCCGTCTCCTCGATGGTGAAGCCGGTGAAGTAGCGCAGCTCGACGATCGCGGCCTGCACGGGCGAGACCCGCGCCAGGTCGTCGAGCAGGCCGTCGAGGGCCAGCACGTCGACCTCCGCCGCCGGGACCTCGGCGGCCGCTTCGAGGAGGGTCACGCGCACGCCGCCACCGCGCTTCTGGGCCGAGCGCGCCCGGTAGGCGTCGACCAGGACGCGGCGCATCACCCGGGCGGCGATGCGGAAGAAGTGCGCGCGGTCCGCCCAGCCTACCTGCCGCTGATCGAGCAGGCGCAGGTACACCTCGTGCACCAGGCTGGTGGGTTGCACGACGCCCGGCGTACCTTCCCGCTGGAGGATCTTCGTCGCCAGCGACCGCAGCTCGTCGTAGATCAACGGGATCAGCCGGTTGACCGGCGAGCTCGCGGGGTCGCGCGCCCCGTCCTCGGGCCCTTTGGCCATGGTCAGCCGGCGCTCTGCCGCCAGGTCCTCCCGCACCTCGGGTCCACGGCGCGCCGCCTCACCGCGCCGCCACCTTCGCCACCAGCTCGCCCACGGCCTGCGCGACCACCGCCGGCTGCTGCCAGACGAAGAGATGGCCGGCCCCCGGCACGATGCGCACGTCGAGGCTCGCGCCGGTGAAGGCCCGGCGCGCGTAGGCGGCGTTGGCCACCGGCACGAGGGCGTCCTCGTCGCCGTGCAGCACCAGCACCTCGCCGTGGACATGCTCCAGCCGCGGGGCCAGGGCCGCGAGCTCGCGGCGCAACGGCCAGAGCTCGCGATTGCTCGTCACCAGGTCGCTCGGCAGCAGGGCCTGCACGCCACGGTAGGAGGCCAGGCGGTTGTACCAGCGGTGCTTCTCGAGGTCCGGGTCGAGCGAGGCGGCGAGCAGCAGCAGCCCGGCGACTCGCTGTGGCTGGTCCGCCGCCAGCTCAGCCGCGATGGGGCCACCCAACGAGTGGCCGACGACCACCCAGGGCCCGGCCCTGAGGTCGAGGAGAGGCGCCTGGGCGGCCGCCTGGGCGGCCAGGGAGGGCTCCGCCTTGCCGGGCGCCGAGAGCCCGAAGCCCGGCCGGTCCGCCGCCACCAGGAAGGCCCGGGCGGCGAGCTCGGGGGCCAGCAGATAGTGCTCGAAGGCCTCCCAGGAGCCCGGCGAGCCATGCACGAAGAGCACCCCGACGCCTTCGTGGTTGCCGGCCGTCACGTAGTGCAGCGGCCCGCTCGGCGTGGCGACGAAGCCCTCGGCCAGACCGGCGAGGGGCCCGACGCCGATCTTCGGCGGCTCGCGCCGGCTGGCGCAGGCGTGCAAGGTCGGCAGGACGATCGCGAGGAGGGAGACGACGAGAACGGCCGCTCGCGCTTTCATCCGCGGGAGACTAGCAGCCTCCCCGCCACCTCAGGGTCGAGCGCCGTTGGTGATCAGCCCATCGAGGGCCGCCGCCATCTCCGGCCCGGCGATGGTGTCGTAGTTCGACATCACGATCAGCACGGTGTCGAGGTCGGGGTAGATACGGAGCTCGAACTGGGTGCCGCGCGCCATGCCGCCGTGGCCGTAGGAGCGCACGCCCCGCTTGCTCTCGACGATCGTCCCACAGCCGTACCAGGAGTCCTTGCCGGCGTAGGGCACTTGCCCTTCCATCAGCAAGCGGAGGTGGGACGGGCCGAGGAGGAGGCCGCCTTTCAAGGCGTCCGCGAAGCGCAGCAGATCATCGGCGGTGGTGACCGCGCCGCCCGCCGAAGTGCCCCGGGCCCCAAGCTCGACGGGCGCGTACTTGCCCTTCTCCACCGCGCCCGCCACCATCACCGGCAGGTACGGCACCGCGAGGTCCGGGCTGCCGTCGCCGCGCACCGGAAAGCCCGTCGAGCGCATCCCGGCCGGCGCGAAGATGTGTTGCTGCACGTAGTCATAGAAGCTCTGCCCCGAGACCGCCTCGACCACCAGGCCGAGGAGGATGAAGCCCGAGTTCGCGTAGGAGAAGGTGCCGCTCGGCGTCTCCCCCAGGTGGCGCAGGACGAACGGCAGCATCTGGTCGAGACGGGTGATCTCGCCCCAATGCCGCTCGTACTCGTCGTCCCAGTAGTTGCCGGCCCCGGCCGTGTGAGTGAGCAGCTGCCGGAGGGTGGCGCGGCGGGCGAACTCCTGGTTGGGGAAGCTCGGCAGGGTGCGGGCGAGCGGCTGCTCGAGATCGAGCTTGCCAGCCTCGGCGAGCTGCAGGACGGCGATGGCGGTGAACAGCTTCGAGCCCGAGGCCATGCCGAGGCGGCTGGTGCGCGCCATCGGCACCCCGCGGGCGGCGTCCGCCATACCCTGGACCCGGCTGAAGACCTCCTCGCCTTGGCGCCGCACGAGGATCACCCCCGAGAACGGCTGCTGCGCTTCGAGGTTCGCCTCCAGGCGGCGCAGGTAGTCACCGGCGGCGGCCGAGCCCAGTGCCGCGTTCGGCATCTCCAGGGGCTCGATGGCAGTGGCCCGGAAGGCCAGGCTCAGCCGGTGCTCGTCCTCCGCCAGCACACGGAACTGGTAGTTGACCCAGGCTCCCGTCCTGGCGCTGCGGCCGTAGACGAAGACCAGCGCGCCGTCGTTGAGCACCCGCACGCTGTGACGATCGAGCGGGCCCAGCTCGTCGCGGTTCGCCCGCAGCGTCTCGACGAAGCGGCCGACCAGCCCCTCGCGAACGAGCCGCGTGCCCATGTGCTGCCGCGCGAAGGTCTCGCGGGCCGCGTCCTCGGGGGCGTTGAACGCCGCGACGAACGCCTCGCCCCGCCGCTCGAGCAGCGCCTCGACGGCCCCCTCGCCCGCTCCCCCGGCCGCCACCGTCCACCACAATCCCAGGCCCAAGGCCACCACCGCGACCGCTCGTGTCCTCATCGCCGCCTCTCCTTTCGTCGCCGCTTCTGTGTCAGCAACTGTGCACCAGCAGCCAGAACGCGCGGCTGGGCGGGGGGTTCCTGGGTGAGTGGGCGAGCCAGCCTCAGAGCGGCACCTCGGAAAGCCGAAGGACGGGGATCGGGAGGCCCCTGGGCAGCCGCCGGTCCTCACTCACGAAGGCGTTGGCACGGTCGCGGAGCGCCGTCGCCACCTGGAGGGCGTCGGGGCTACGCAGGTGGAAGCTCGCCCGCAGCTCGGCGGCGAGCTCCGCCACCTCGGAGTCGACCTCGCGGGTGCGGAGGTTGGGGAAGGCGCGGAAGAAGTCCCGGTAGCGCCGGATGAGGGAAGCCGCACCCTTCCGCTTGGGTAGCACCAGAACCTCCATCAGCGAGAGCGTGGAGGTCACCAGCTCGATCCGCCCCTCCTCGGCCGCGGCGAGGAGCGCGGTGGCCGCGGCCCCGAAGTCCAGGTTGGCCTCGAAGTGGTACATCAGCACCATCGAGTCGATGCCGTAGCGGGGCGGCACCACGGGCCTCAGCCCTCCCAAGACTCACGCTCCCGCTCGATGACCTGCGCTCCACCACCCTCCTCCCGCCACAGCTCGGCCCCCAGGCCACGGGTGGCGGCCGTCCAGCTGCCTGGGCTGGTGCGCAGCAGCACCTGGTCTCCTTCGATCACCAGGTGGACGAGGTCCCCGGCCCGCAGGCCCAGCCGGCGCCGGACCTCGGTGGGGATGGTGATCTGGTACTTCTCGGTCAGCTTCGCTGAGGCTGCGACCATGGCTGATCTCCTCGCCGTCCGCGGCATCTCCTTACCTCTGACTACCGAAGTAAGGATAGCATTGAGGCAGCCGCCGGGCCTCATGTCCTGGGACTTCCATCAGGCGGACGCGCGGAAGCAGAAGTGGCACCTCCCGTGGTGAGAAGTGTTAGCCTGTTTCTCTCAAGGCCCACCAATCCATGACCGACGAGATCCAGCGCCTCGACGATACGGCGATGCGGCGTGCACTCCTTGACCGACTGGAGGCCCGGCATGTGCACGACGCGGGCACGGCCATCCTCGAAGAGCTCGGGCTCTGCCAAGGGCAGGTTCGGGTGGATGTCGCCGTCGTCAACGGGCAACTCCATGGCTACGAGATCAAGTCGGACCGCGACAGCCTTCGACGCTTGGCCGGCCAAGTCGAGATCTACAACAAGGTGCTGGATCGAGCTACTCTGGTTGTGGGCATGCGCCACGAGGCCGACGCATTGGCCATTGTCCCATCCTGGTGGGGAGTCTTGAGGATCGAGCCGCGCCGGCGCGGGTTCCACGTCCGAGTCCTACGGCGTGAGCGCCGGAACCCGGCAAGGGACGCCCGCGCCATCGTGCAGCTGTTGTGGCTCGCCGAGGCCCGCGCTCTCCTAGAGAAGCATGGAGCAGCGCGAGGAGTCCGCAGCAAGTCGCGCCGGCTGGTCTGGGATCGGCTCTGCGACCACCTCTCGGTCGAGGAGATCGCCGCTGCGGTGCGAATGCAGCTCAGATTCCGGGCAGCGCCGCCAGATCCTCGACTACCCGCGTAAGGTGGTGGATCGTCCCTAGCCGGCGCCAGACTGCCGCAGAGCCCAGGCCAGGCGATCCGTTCGCCGCCGCATGTATCGACTCGCAGCCAGCACAGTGGCCGGCACCGGCGAAGTACTGCGCAAGTGCACCCTGTGAGAGCAGCCGTGCAAGACGCGGGAACTGCTGGGTCGGCAAGGTACTTTTCGTACTCTCGCCCTTGATCAGAAGCCAGGCATCGGGCAAGGCATAGCGGATCGCGGCCGAGACGGACATCGTGCGAGGATTGAAGCCTTCTACCCCGCTCGGATGTTGAATAGCGCCGTCGCTAAAGGTCGGAAGGCGCGGGAGTTCGTAGCGGCGGAGGTAGAGGCCTTCCCGCCAGGCGCACCACTCGGAGCGCTCCGCCAACAAATGGGAGTGTCGAGTGACGCCGCCCATGCTCTCCGGGAAGCTGCAGGCTGCGATGGTAAGCGTCCGCCACCCGCCCGGAGTCGGTACATCAGCCAGGAAGCCCATGCTCAAGGCGCCGATGCCCTCGGCGATTAGCTCGCCAACAGGGCCCAGATCCACGATCAGGTCAGTCTGCTCCGGGAGCAGTCCGTGCTGCGCCATGAAGTCCCAGAGCCTCTCGGTCAACCCACCCAACTCGAACTCCTCGCGAGTCAATCGTAGCGCCACTCCTCGCTCCGGATGGCCTAGAGCGGCAGCGACATCGGCGGAACGGGAGATCCCCGTCACCGGCGTGAACAGGATTCCCTCCTCAGTGGCACGCTGAAAGACTGCCGCTGCTGCGGATGCACCATCGCTAGCAATTTCTCTGGTGTCAAGGAAGCACCTTGAATAGGCGCGTACGCTGCCGGCCAAGTCCTTGAAGGCGACATCGAGATGTTTCTCGACTGTTGGCGCCCTGTCTTGCTTCCGCTCCACGATCTCGAGCAGGGGGACAATGCGCGGCTTCAGGTCGGCCGCCACTAAGCGCAGGGCAGTCTTCTCACCCTGTTTCACTTTGAGAACCGGAACATAGTGGCCGGGACCAAACTTCATGTCGTTGCTCCCCAGGGAGGACTCCACAGCTCTAGCGGTTGAAGCTCGGCGGAAAGAGTCCGATGATAGGACCATAGGGCTTCTATCGGTTCCGCGTTGCTGGGCGAGAAGCAAATCCGGACCACCTGATCCAGGGACATCAGGGGCTGACAGCGCCGGCCCACCTCATCGGAGCCTAGGCGAGCGCAGAGCGCGAGCAATACTGCCTCAAGGATGACGACCCGCTGCCTCAGCGCTTCGGGATACCCGTCGATCAGTCGTAGCGCTCGCAAGGCACGCTTGTCCCCTGAGACGACGATCAGACCGTGGTCCGCCGCAAGCGCAAAAATCTGAGCCTCTCCCGGGTCAATGGCCTCGACGAGAGCCAGCCGGTCGAGCCAGACACTTCCGGGCACAGCGATCACTGGAAACTCATCAGCAAGCGCAAGCAGCTCCTCACAGGCCTCCGCGCCGAGACTTCTCCGAAGCCTGCCCCGACGCAGCATGTACGGCAGAGCTGGCAGCCGACCGCAGTCGCTCGGTTTCAGCCCGAACAGATCCACGGTGTCTCGTAGCAGGCCCGCGCTGCCCAGCACGCAGAAGACATCGGAGTCAAGGATCAGTCTCATTGTGCTCAAGCCCGCCGCGAACGCAGCGAAGCAGCGCGCGATCACACTCGGTCGCGGACTCTAGGTCGACGTACCGGTCAAAGTACTCCTCTAGCTTTCGCCGACCTCCCTCCGCCCTGTAGAGTGCCTTCACAGCACGTGTTGCCATAGCGTAGTCGCGGGTCTCAGCAGCCCAGGCGAAAATCACGGCGGTCGCATCAGCGCCCGTGGCGCGCTCAATCTGAGCGGCACGAGTAGCCAACTCCTTGAAGTTGGTCGCGTCAACGCGAGGAGTCTCGTCGCTGCCTATCAAGACTTGCGTCGCAAAGCGATCAGCTCGCCGCTCCATTTCGCCAGCGTCGAGAATCTCGGTCTCCTCATCGACCACTGGCTGCCCGGTCTTGCAATCCCCTGCAGCAACGTGCCCTGCCTCATGCGCCACGACAAATGCGACGCGGCTAGGCTCATCGTGCTTGTGCCCCACGAGGATGACCGGCCGCCCTTCGACCACGCAGGCCATTCCCTGGAAGCTCGGGCTCGGTAGCAGCTCGACCCCGACAACGGGAACCCCCCGAAGCCAAAGGTCGTCGAGGACGCCATCGAGAGCCACAGCCCCCCGCTGGCGGCGGACCTGCTCACGCCAAACGAGGCCCTCTCGCGGCAGTGGTGTGGGTTCTGGCACGGACTCACCAAGGCTGTGGACAACTGCGCCGGCGATGCGCAGACCAGCGTGGATGGCAGGCGCGAGTCGATCTAGGTCCAAGTCTCGCACCCGCCGGAGGTGGGCTCCTGGGTACCCCGGCAACACCAGTGTCCCACCTGGATCTCTCACGACTTCAAGCGGCAGCCCTAGGAATCGGGCGACACGAATCTCTACCTCGGGCAAGAAGCTTTCGTCCGCAGCGCATTCGTCGCTCCACCACTCGGGAAGGATCGCCAGGCGCACGAACTCTGCCTTGTAACCCGCTCGGGACAGGCGGTGCATCAGGCTTGTGAAAGCATTTTTTCTCAGATTGCGACCCCCCAGAATGGACCACTATCGTAGCAAGATACCACTTCATCCGTTGCGCGGAAACTGGCGATCCGGGGGCCCCTCAACGCTCGAATAGCGCGGCCAAAGAGGTGCGGATGGCCTCGCGCCTGGGTGTCTCGCTCAAACGGCGGTTGTGGACCTCTCGGTCGACCCGGCCGGCGGTGTTCCGCCCACTGAGGTGACGCTGATCCTCGCCCCCTGACCGCTTGCAAGGAGGCAACACCCGAGGAGGAGAGGGAGACGCTCACCGCTCTGGGAACGAGGCCGGTCGAGCTGCCTGCGGGGAGCGACCGGAAGGTCACGGCGACGGCCGTCGGGCGATGGCAGCGCCGACGGCTGGCGCCAAGTCGAGAACCTCGACACGACGATGGCCAGCCCGGCCACCCCCTCGCCCCCGCCCTCCTCGCCAAGCCCGCCGAGTTCTGGGCCGCCGTGGAGAAGCTCAAGAAGGAAAGCGAGAGCTAAGGCCCCCCCTCAGTACCGCCGCCACAGCTTCAAGCCCGCCGGGTCGCGGGTGACGGCGAAGAGGTCGGCGAGGGCGGCGGCGTAAGGGCTCTTGGCGGCGGGCTCGCCGTTGATCTCCGCGATCTCGATCGACTTGAGGGGCTGGGCCTGGCGGGTGAGGAGCACCTTGAGCACGCCGAGGGCGCGGGGCAGCGACGGGTGGTCCGGGGGCAGGTGGAGGTCGAGCTCCTTGCCCAGGCGGCGGGCCACCAGGGCGAGGCGGCTGCCCACGAAGGCGAGGTAGGTGGTGGGCAGGCGGCGGGGCAGCTCGGGCCCCAAGGCCGTGCGCAGCTCGGGGAGGTCGAGGCCACAGGGGGAGGCCGGGTCGAGGGCGTTGAGCCAGAAGACGGCGTCCTCCGGCAGGCCGCGCTCGACGAGGCGGAAAGCCCCCGGCAGGGCGAACTGCGGGCCGGGGATGCCGCGGAAGAAGTAGCCGGCGAGCACCTCGCCGGAGAGCTCCAGCAGGCGCAGGGCCCGGAACAGGGGCCCCCACTGGAAGGCCGGGAGCTCGCGGGCCAGCAGCTCGCGAAAGACGATGCCGTAGCGGGCGAGGAGCCAGCGCGCGCGCTCCTTGTGGCGCTCCTCGGCGGCCAGGGCGTCGGCCGGCGGGGCGGGCGGGGCGAGCGGAAACCAGGCACCGCCGAAGGCGCGGGAGGCCTGCCAGCGGTCGAAGCGGCGGCGACCCGGGGCCACGGGCGCCGCGGAGCGCGCCGGCCGCTCGGGGACGGCCTCGGGGCGGAAGCGGCCGGCGATCCCCTGGCGCACCACGGCGAAGGCTTGGTTCGAGGCCCGGCCCTGCCAGGCGAGCTCCCAGAGGCGGCGGCTGACCTCGCCGGAGGCCAGGCCGGTGGCGCGGGCGATCTCGCCCAAGTCCCGCCGCACGCTGTCCCGCCGGGTACCGTCCTGCCGGGCGCTGCTGCCCGCGAAGAGAAAGTCGATCTCTTCCGCCGTGCCGGCGCTCTGCGGCTCGAGGCCCAGGAGGTCGAGGTCGGAGGCGAAGGCGAAGGTGAGGCGCTCAGCGCCCGTCCCCACCCAGAGGAGCTCGCTTTCGAGCAGCAGGCTGTCGAGCCACGCGGGGTAGTAGGGCACCAGGCGGGCCGGCAGGAAATCCGCCTCCCAGGCGGCGGCCGGCGCCGGAAAGCCGAGGAGCTGCTCCAGGCGGTCCTTCAAGGCCTCGAGGTCGTCCCCGGAGTCGGTCAGGCCCTGGTGAGCGGCCAGGAAGAGGGGGAGACGCGCCAGCGGCAGGGCCTCGAAGGCCGGCCGGCGGGCGGCCCGCAGGCGGCGCAGCAGCCGCTCGAGGTTCTCGGTGTCGCAGATCTCCAGCAGCTCCGCGCCCTCGCGCAGGCGATCGATCACCCACAGCTGGCGGCGTTCTAGCTCGGCGAGCACCCCCGCGCCGCGCCTGGCGTCGAGGCAGAAGGTGGCGGCGAGACGATCGGCCGGGAAGGGGCCATAGAAGCGCGCCCACTCGGCGAGCACGCCGGTGAGCTCGGCGTTGCCGGCCGGCCCCGCCACGAGGAGCTGCGTGACGACCGCCGCCTGCCCACGGCCCAAGCGACCGCCGCCGAGCGCCGTGAGCGCCACCTCCGCCTGGCCGAGACCGAGGGCAGCGAACAGGCGAGGCAAGACATCGAGGGCCACCACCGCCGGCCCGGCGGCCGCCGGCAGCGTGACGCGGACCAGGCGCCGTTCGGCCTCGGCAAGGGTGGCGTCGAGGGAGAAGCCCTCCGTCAGACCACCGTCGCGCTCGATGGCGGCGACCAGCGCCTGCCACTCGCTTTCCGGCAGCAGCAGGCGTTCCTTCACCCACTCGACGAGCTCCGCCGCCTCGCGCGGCGCGTAACCGGGGGCCAGGCGTTGCAGGCGAGCTTCGAGGTCGGCGACGAGGCCGGCTGGAAGAGGCGGCCGGTGGCCGGCGGAGAGCGCCACCTCCCGTAGCAGGTCGGGCCGCAGGCCGGGGCCGCGGGCGGCAAGCGGCGTGTCGTCGTCGTACATCGCCGTGTTGGTCTGCTTCCAGACCAGGCCGGCGGCGAACGGCGAGGGGGCGGCGGTGGTGGCGCGGGCCACCTGGATCTCTCCGCTCGCCAGCTCACCCAGCAGGCGCCGCAGGGCGGGCAGGTCGAGCTCGTCTTCGAGGCAGGTGCGCCAGGTCTCGACGACGAGCGGGAAGTCCCCGTAGCCGGCCACCGCCTCGAGCAGCTTCTTCGCCCGCTGGCGGTTGAGCCACAGCGGCGTGCGGTGGCGAAAGCCCGCCCGCGGCAGCAGCAGGGCGCGGCCGGCGTTCTCGCGGAAGCGGGCGCCGAAGAAGCCGGTCGACTCCAGCTTGCTGCGCAGCAGGCCCTCGATCGCACCGGGGCCCACCAGGCCGAGGAGCTCGTCGGGGTCGGCCTCGGCCGGCAGGGCAACGGCCACACAATCGTCGTCGTGCAGCACCTCGATGGGGGCCATGGGGTAGCGCTCGCTCCACGCCGCGGCGAGGGCGAGGGAGAACGGCCGGTTGACGGCGCCGCCCCAGAAGGTGTGGAGGTAGAGCTCCAGGCGATCGGGGGCGGACGGCCCGGCGAGGCGCTCGACGACGAGGCGGTAGCGGTGCGGCAACACGCCGGTCGCCGCCCGCTGGCGTTCGAGCAGCTGGACGAGCTGCGCCGCCGCCCCCTCCTCCATCGCGAAGCTCTCGACCAGGGTGGCGAGGAAAGCGGGCTTGCCGAGCTCGGCGTCCGCCAGGGCGAGGAAGCGGGCGATGCGCTCCGAGAGGTGGAAGCCGCGGTCCTGCTCGTCGGCCCGCCAGAAGGGGGCCATCGGCGCCGCGCCGCGGGCCGGGGTGACCAGCACGTCGTTGTGGGTGATCGCCTGGATGCGCCAGCTCTGGGCACCGAGCGAGAAGACGTCGCCCAGCGAGCGCTCCCAGACAAACTCCTCGTCCAGCTCGCCGAGGCGGGCCATCGAGTCCTGGATCCGCAGGGTGAAGTAGCCGCGGTCCGGGATGGTGCCGCCGGAGAGGTAGAGCAGGCGGTCGACGCCAGGGCGGGCCCGCGCCGTGCCGGCGACGCCGTCGACGGCGATCCGCGCCTTGAGCTCGCGCAGGCGACTGTCGGCGTAGCGGCCGGCGAGCATCTCGATCACCAGGTCGAAGGCGCGGCGCGACAGGTTGCGGAAGGGGTAGGTCGAGCGCAGGAAGGCGAAGAGGGCGTCGAGCCGCCAGCTCTCCCCCACCAGCATCGAGAGCACCACCTGGGCGAGCACATCGAGAGGGTTGGCGATCGGCCGCACCTCCTCGATGTCGCCGTCGAGGACGGCGCGGGCCACCACCGCGGCAGAGAGGAAGTCGCGTGCGAAGGTCGGGTAGATCATCCCGTGGCTGACCTCGCCCACCCGGTGGCCGGCGCGGCCCAGGCGCTGGATGGTCGAGGCGATGGTCTTCGGGGTCTGGATCAGCACCACCTCGTCGAGGTCGCCGATGTCGATCCCCAGCTCGAGGGAGCTGGTGGCCACCAGGGCCGGCAGCTCGCCGCGTTTGAGCCGCCCCTCGACCACCTGCCGCACCTCCTTGGCGAGCGAGCCGTGGTGGGAGTAGGCGAGGTCCGAGCCCTCGGCCTCGTTGACGAAGCGGGTGACCTTCTCGGCCAGCCGCCGGCTGTTGGTGAAGAGGAGCGTCGAGCGGTGGCGGCGGATGCGCTCCACCAGCTGCGCCGAGAAGCCCTCCCAGAAGGCCGGCGGCTCGCCCTCGGCGGCGAAGCCGGCGGGCAGCCCCACCCGCACGTCGTAGCGCTTCGGCACCGCCGAGCGCACCACGGTGATCGGTCGCGGCCGGTAGCTCGCCGCCTCGCCCTCGCCCATCATCTGGAAGCCGGCGACCAGCTGGGCGACCGTCTCGGCCGGCCGCACCGTTGCCGAGAGGGCCACCCGCTGGAACTCTCCGGCGGCGAGCCCGAGGCGATCGACGGCGGTCACCAGGTGGCTACCGCGCTTGCTGCCGGCGACGGCGTGGATCTCGTCGAGGATCACCGTCTGGAGGCCCGCGAAGAGACGACGGCCACCCTGCGAGGTGAGCAGGATGTTGAGGCTCTCCGGGGTGGTGATCAGGACCTCGGGCGGCTGGCTCAGCAGGCGGCGGCGCTCGGCGGCCGGTGTGTCGCCGCTCCGGGTGAGGGCGCGGATGCCGGGCTGGCCGGTGCCGGCGGCGGCGAAGCGCCGCGAGAGCTCGGCGAGCGGCGTGCTGAGGTTGCGCTCGATGTCGGCGTTGAGGGCCTTGAGGGGCGAGACGTAGAGCACCCGCACCCGCCCGGCCTCCCAGGCCCCGGAGAGCAGACGGTCGAGGGCCCAGAGGAAGGCGGTCAGCGTCTTGCCGCTGCCGGTGGGCGCCACCACCAGCACATGGCCGCCGGCGGCGATCTCCGGCCAGGCGCGTGCCTGGGCGTCGGTGGGCGTGCCCACCCGCTCGCGGAACCAGGCGGCGACCAGGGGATGGAAGGCGGCAAGGGGATCGGCCACCGGGGGATCTTAGCGCCCCGGCGGCCGGCGCCCGCCTGTGCGCATTCGGTCGCGGCGCGTTCCGAAAGCGGACAGCCGGCGCTCCTCCCGCAGCGGCCGGCCACGGAACGATGGGGGCCTGGCGGCGCAATCCAGCCGCAAGCGTCGCCCCCCCTCCTGGCACAGGCCTTGCCATTCTCGCCTGGCCATGGCCATCTTCCAAGACCTCCGCTTCTCGCTCCGCAGCCTGGCGAAGAGCCCGGGCTTCACGCTCGCCGCGGTCCTCACCCTGGCGCTCGGCATCGGTGCCAACACCGCCGTCTTCAGCTTCGTCAACGGAGTGCTGCTGCGGCCGCTCGCCTACCGTGATCCGGGCCGGCTCTACACCCTCTGGCTCAATCTCGAGAAGCGCGACGGGCCGCGGGCGGAGTGGGCGGGGAGGTCGCTGTTCAGCGACTGGCGGCGCGAGAACCGCAGCTTCGCCGGCCTCGCCGCCTGGGGAGGCTTCGGCGCCGAGCTCACCGGCGACGGCGAGCCCGAGAGCCTGCCGGGCCTGCGGGTCTCCCCCGCGCTGTTCGACCTCCTGGGCGTGCGGCCGGCCCTCGGTCGCAGCTTCAGCGCCGAAGAGGAGACGCCCGGTCGCGACCAGGTGGTGATGCTCACCGACGGGCTGTGGCGCCGGCGTTTCGGCGCCGACCGCAGCTTGCCGGGTAAGACGATCGAGATCAACGGCCAGTCCTTCACCGTCGCCGGTGTGCTGCCGCCGGGGTTCCGCTTCGAGCTGGAGCCGGACGCGGCGCTCTTCGCGCCCCTGCCGATCGACCCTGCTCGGGAGGACTACGGCGCCTTCTACATCCGGGTGGTGGGCCGCCTGCGCGACGGCGTCAGCCCACTGCAGGCCCAGGCCGACCTCGACCGCGTGGCGGCCCTCCTCGGCAGCCAGCACCCCGAAGACCTCGCCGACACCGGCATCACGCTCACGCCCCTCAAGCAAAGCGTGGTCGGTGACAGCCAGGCTCTGCTCATCGCCCTCTTCGCCGCCTCCCTCTTGGTGCTGCTGATCGCCTGCACCAACGTCGCCAACCTGCTCCTGGCGCGGGCCGGGGGCCGCGAGCGCGAGCTCGCCCTGCGCAGCTCGCTCGGCGCCAGCCGCGGCCGCCTGGTGCGCCAGCTGCTCACCGAGAGCTTGCTCCTCGCCCTCGCTGGAGGCCTCGCCGGCCTGCTCTTGGGCGGCTGGGGGATGGACCTCCTGCGCTGGCTCGCCCCGCAAGGCACGCCGCGGCTCGACGAGGTGTCGCTCAACCTGACGGTGCTGGCCTTCACCTTCGCCGCCGCGCTCACCACCGGCCTCGTCTTCGGCCTGGCACCCGCCTCAGGCCTGGTGCGCCGGCAGAGCCCGAAGAGCCTCCGCGAGGGGAGCCAGGGCGGCGGCACCCCGGGGCGCTCACGCCTGCGCTCCCTGCTCGTCGTGGGCGAGGTGGCGCTCGGGCTGGTGCTGCTGGTAGCCGCCGGCCTCCTGATCCGCTCGCTGGGAGCGCTCAGCCACGTCGATCCGGGCTTTCGCCCCCAGCAGGTGGTGAGCGGCACGCTGCTCTTCCCCAGCGCGCGCATCCCGGACGAGGCCGACCTCGTGCCACTCCTCGACCGCATGCTCGCGCGGCTGGCCGCGCGGCCGCAGGTGGAGGCGGTGGGCGCCGTTTCCGTGCTGCCCCTCTCGGGCTCGCAGACCGACATCAGCGTCGCCGTCGAAGGACGCCTGCCCAAGCCGGGCCAGGAACCGGGGACCGACTACCGCATCGTCAGCCCCGGCTACTTCGCCGCCATGGGCATCCCGCTGCTCCAGGGTCGGCTCTTCGCGGCCGAGGACGGCCCCACCGGGACCCGCACGGTGGTGGTGAGCGAGCGCTTCGTCGAGCGCTTCCTGCCCGGCGAGGACCCTCTCGGCAAGCGCGTCCGCCTGGGCGAGGTGCAGAGCGCGGAATCGCCGTGGTGGACCATCGTCGGCGTGGTAGGCGGTGTGCGCGACAACCAGCTCGACCGCGCGCCCGACCCGGAGATCTACACCTCCTTCCAACAGTTCCCCGTGCGGCGCATGACCCTGGTGGCACGGGTCGCCGGCGCCCCGGCAACGGCCCTGCCGCTGCTGCGCCAGGCGGTGGCCGATGTCGATCCCAGCCGCCCCCTCGCCCACCTCGACACCCTCGAGAACCTGGTGGCCCGCTCGCTGGCACCCACCCGCTTCGTGGCCTACCTGCTGGCGAGCTTCGCCGCCCTCGCGCTGGTGCTCGCGGCAGTGGGCATCTACGGCGTGGTGGCCCATGCCGTGGGCGAGCGCCGGCGGGAGATCGGCATCCGCATGGCGGTGGGGGCGGAGATCGCGAGCATCCTCCGCATGGTGCTCGCCTGGGGCGGGCGCTTGCTCGCCATCGGCCTCGGCCTGGGATTGCTGGCCGCCCTCGCCGCCTCTCGTCTCCTGGTGAGCCTGCTCTACGGCGTCGGCCCGGCCGACCCGGCGACCCTGGCCGTGGTCACCGGGCTCCTCGGACTCGTCGCCCTGGGGGCCTGCTACCTGCCGGCCCGTGCCGCCTCGCGGATCGATCCGGCGCTGACCCTCAAGGCCGAGTAGGGGCACCCCGCCGCCGGGCAGAGTTCCGCCCGGACACCATCGTAGGGGCGAATGATCACCCGCCCCGCGATGTTCGCCCCGACACCATCCTTCGGACCCTACTCGCCGGGGTGCTGGAGGCGAAAGACCTGCGCCGCCAGAAAGCCGGCGATCAGCTGGGTGACGATGTAGATCGCGAGGTTGGTGCCGTTCAAGACGCCGAGAATGGTGATGCCGAGGCCGACGGCCGGGTTGAAGACACCGCCCGAGATGCTCCCCACGGCGTAGGCACCGGCGAGCACGGTGAAGCCGATGGCGAGGCCGTAGAAGGAGTTGTTGGCCGTGCCCTTGGCGGTGGCGACGTTGAGCACCACGTAGGCGAGGGCGAAGGTGAAGAGAAGCTCCGCGACGACCACGGGCACCAGGTCGACGGCGAGCGGCGTGGCGGCCTTGACCTTGAAGACGCCCGAAGCGAGCCCGGCGGCGAGGCCGGCGCCGACGAACTGCGCGACCCAGTACTTGACCATCTCGCCGGCCGAGATCTTGCCGCGGGCGAAGACCGCCATGCTCACCGCCGGGTTGTAATGCGCCCCGGAGATGTGGCCGCCGGCGAAGATCATCACCATCAGCACCGAGCCGATCGCCAGACCAGCCAGGGTCCCGGCGCCACCCGCGACGGCGGCCATCGACACCGTGAAGACGAGGAAGAACGTTCCGATCAGCTCTGTCACATAGTTCCGCATCGCTGAGCTCCTCCGTAAATCGACGAAAAAGGTGATATTCGGAGGAGCCTAGCACGAGGCCGGCGGGCCGGCTCGGTTCCCTGCGGCGAGCCTCCGCGGTCCAAAGACAGGCGTCCGCTGCGATGGCACTGTTCTTGCCCCCGCAGCGCTCCATCCACCACCTTGCCTCGCGCCGCATCGCGCACCCAAGGAGGACCGATGCGCTTCCGCTGGAGACGATCCAAGACCGCCCGCGCCACCCTCGGTGAACAGGGGCTGCACCGCAGCACCCTCTCCGCCGGGCTTACTCTCGCGGCCCTTCTCGCCGCCTGGCCCTTGCGGCCCAGCAGGTCGAGCTGGGCCTCGACCGCTTCCAGGAGCTGTGGGAGAGGGCCCATCCCGCGGCCGCTCCGCTGCCGCCGTCGCCACCCATCCTTGCCCTCGAAGGTGCCGAGTGTGCCCTGACCGTCGCCGGGGACACCGCACGGCTCACCACCGCCCGAGGTCCAGGACGTCCGGGCGCTCTCCGGCGGCCTCGTCCGCGCCGAAGGAGAGCAGCGCTGGAGCTTTAGACGACCGCAGCGTCCACACCGGCACCGCGATCAGGCAGGAAGATAACGACAAGATCCCCGCCGCGCGGGACCCCTGGGCGCAGCTCCAGGCGGCGCCGGGAGTGCGCACCGACCAGATCAACGTCGGCGGCAACGAGGCCAACCAACAATCGAGCTACATCTCACCCGGCGCCAAGGTGCAGCTGCGGCCGGCGGGCTCCGGCGCCGCGGCGCGGCTGGTCCTCACCGCCGCTCTGCCACCTCCCGAGGTGGGTGTCGAGGTGGCGATCCAGCAGCCCAAGGAGCGCAAGGGGCGACGGCGCTAGGGCGTCCGCTCACCCCGGAACGAGAAAACGGCATCGAGTAGCCTACGACCATCAACCACAAAGGGACCGTCCTCATGCGCGCTCGCTCGACTCGGCCTTCGTTCTCCGCCCTGCTCCTCGCAGGGTCGCTCTTCGCCGCCGGCTGCGCCAGCGCTCCGCAGGCGCCGCCAGCAGCTGCCGGCCCCACCCTCGAAGCCAGTGCCCGGCTGTGCAACGAGGCGACGCGGGCCCTCTTCTTCGACCAGGCGGGCGTGCCGGCGAGCGACGAGCCCGTCGACCTGGTGCTCACCCCAGACGCGATCTGGGTGCTCTTCGAACCGGCAAGGCTGCTGCGCGTCGAGCGCGGCAGTGGCTCGACCGAGCTGCGCATGCTCACCGGTGACGCCGCAGAGCACTGGACGGCCCTCGCCCTCGACCCGCTCGACGGCAGCCTGTGGATCGCCGCCTCGCCGTTCCACCTCAAGCACCTGACGACCCAGCAGAGCCTCGAGACGGTGCGCCTGCCGCAGATCCTCGGCGAGGGCAGCTTCACCCAGCTGGGCCTCACCCGCGACGAGATCTGGGCCCATCCGCCGCTCGCCGAGCACGAGCTGTGGCGCTTCGACCGCACCGGCAAGCTCCTCGGCGAGGCCTTCCCCAGGAGCGCCTCCGGTGAGCAGCCGGTGACCAGCGGTGAGCTGCTGCTCGGCTCGCTGCGCCTGGAGCTCGGCCGCGACGGCCAGCTCCTCGCCTGGCGCTGGAGCGACGGCGCCGTGTTCGCAGCCGTGGGCAGCGGCGACTGGCAACCGGCCGAGGAGCCCCTCCTCGCCGCCGCGCCCCGCTTCAGTGGCATCGCCGGCACGGCCGTGGGGACTCAGCACGAGCAGTGGTTCTTCCCCAACCGCGTCCACAACCTCTTCTACCTCGGCGACGAGGCGGCGCTCCTCGGCGACGCCACCATCCCCGCCGGCCGCGGCTGGCCGCAGACCGTCGTCTGGCTGCGCCGCGACGGCGAGGTCAAACCGGTGCTCGAGAGCTGTGCCGGCGCCGGCCGCCGCGGCCTGCTCGCCGTGCGGGCGGACGGGCGCGGCTTCGCCGGGCTCACCGACCAGGCGTTGATCGTCGGCAGCCTGGCGGCGGGTTCGTAGAACGAGGCGCTCAAGGCAGCGCGATCGCCGGCGCCTGCGGCCACCTGGCAAGGAAGCCGGCAGCGGCCTCGCTCGCCGTCATTCCAGGCGCCGCTGGCCACTGCGCGGCGGCGAGGGCTCGCAGCTCGTCGACGCGCAAGCCGTGCTCGCGGCCTCGCTGGAAGAAGGCGCGGAGGATGGCCTCGAAAGCCGCGTCCGACCCTGTTGGGCCGCCGCGGAGGGCTCGGCGCAGCTCTTCGAGGGCGAGGCCAGCCTTGGCGGCGAGGAGGTCGCCAACGACCGCGGATGGGGTGGCCGCCGCCGCTTCCGCGTGCGCCCGGCGGGCGAGCTCGGGAAGCGCCAGATCGGCGAGCGGTGACGCGGCCACGTACGCGCTGGCTCGCTGCCAGTGTGCGGCTCCTGCCTCCGGCCCGCTGAGGTGCTCCGCGCAAAGTGCCGCGGAGAGCTCTGCCAAGCCCTCGACCAACCAATCGTCCTCCGCCGACGCGGCAGGCGCGCCAAGCCCCCACCACTGGCGCGCCAGCTCGCTGACTGCGCCGCGGGGGAAGCGGTCTTCATTGCCGCTCGCCGGCAGCACCACGACGCTCGGTAGGGAGCTCGCGGGGCGGGCCTCCGCGCTCCGCACGACCACCAGCCGCTCGAGGGGTAGCGGTCCTAGCACGCTCGCCAGCCAGCCGCCGGCGGCGCTCAGCTCCTCGGGTGCTAGCAACCGGCGGGGCGGCGGACTGCTTCCCTGCGCCTGTGGGCGGCTCACCGATTGCGCGCCCGTGAACTCTCCTCCGCCGCTCACCGGCACCTGGATGCCCGTCGCGGAGCTGCCGCGACGACCGCCCCCATCCGCCCACGCGAAGCCGCCGGCACCCGGTGTGGCGTCCCGCGAAGAGAGCGAATGCGCTGCCCCTGGGGCCTGCAGCTCGCCCACGACGAGCCCGGAGCGAGGGTCGCGGCTCGGAACGTAGGTCCAGGAACCGATCAGCAGCACACCTCCCGCACCCCCGCGGCGGATCTCTTGCTTCCAACGCACCTGCTGCCCGTCGCGCTCCTTGCCGAGAAGGCGGTCGGGGCCAAGAAGCCGGGTACCGAAGAGGGTCAGGACCTCGAGACTGAATCGCGGCTGAGTAGTCTCGGGGAGAAACCGCGGGTACCAAAGGTCCTCTGGGCCGGCGACCCAGACCCTCCTGTCGAGCTTCCTCAGGACCTTGTCCACCCGGTAGGCGAAGCGTAGGGTGAGGTCGGTATTCGGCTCGACCAGGGTCGGCAGTGTCACCTCGCACTCCCCTGAGGCCGCGCAGCGGGGGTTGAGCTCGTGCCCGCCCCTGGGCTCGACGAGCTTCACCGTCAGCCTCTTGGTCTGCGCTGCGAGACGAAAGGCAAGGGTCTGAGCCTGGATCGCTGCCCGCAGCCGCACGTCACCGCTGACCTCCAGGCCGTCCTTGCCGCGGACCTGCACTTCGAGCTGGTAGTCGAGGGCGGATGCGGCCGCCGCGTCCGGCGTCGCCGGCACATCCGCGACAGCTGGGCGCACCGCAGCGAGGAGGAGCATCGGGATCGTGAAGGAGGTGAGAAGGTTCATCGGCAGAGCCTCTCTCTGGCCAAACAGACATCCGAGCCGTGCAGGAAGCCGCTCGTTGCGCAAGGACTCTACCAAGGACCCGGTTGGATTCGAACCACAGGGGCCCACAGCAGCTCGCCGCCGGCCGATCCAGGGGGGCAGGCGCGCCCGTAGAAGCCGATGTCGAGCGCCTGCGAAAGGAGCCCCCTACGATGCCGTCCGTCCACCGCCGCCCCAGCTGGTACCTCCCCGAGCGGCTCGCCACCCCGGAAGCCGTGTTCGTCAACCGCCGCGAGATCCTCGCCGGGCTCGGCCTGGGGGCGCTCGCCTTCTCGCTGCCGCAGCTCGCCTGCGCCGCCACGCCACCGCCGGCGAGCATGCTCGCGCCGGCGGTCGGCGGGCGCTTCAAGGAGCGCTTCCCGGCCAAGCGCAACCCCGCTTTCAGCTATGGGGACGACCGCGCGCAGACCGCCGAGGAGATCGCCGGGGGCTACAACAACTTCTACGAGTTCACCACCACCAAAGACGAGGTATGGAAGCTCGCCCAGGGCTACCAGGTCGATCCCTGGACGGTCGACGTCAAGGGCCTGGTGAAAAAGCCCTTCACCCTCGACCTCGACGCGCTGTTCAGCCGCTTTCCCTTGGAGGAGCGCCTCTACCGCCATCGCTGCGTCGAGGCCTGGGCGATGCAGGTCCCGTGGACGGGCTTCCCGCTGCGCGCCCTGATCGACGCCTGCGAGCCCCTGTCGACGGCCAAGTACGTGCGCTTCCTGAGCTTCCTCGACCGCAAGGGCCTGCCCGGCCAGAAGGAGGCCAGCTGGTACCGCTGGCCCTACTACGAGGCGCTGCGCCTCGACGAGGCGCGCAACGAGCTGGCCTTCGTGGTGGTGGGTAGCTACGGCCACCCACTGCCGATGCAGCACGGCGCGCCGCTGCGCTTGGCGATCCCATGGAAGTACGGCTACAAGAGCCCGAAGTCGATCGTCGAGATCGTGCTCACCGACGAGCTGCCGGCGACCTTCTGGAACGACAGCGAGCCCAACGAGTACGGCTTCTTCTCGAACGTCGACCCCAAGCGGCCTCATCCCCGTTGGAGCCAGGCCACCGAGCGGGACATCGGCACCGGCCAGCGCCGCCTCACCCTGCCCTACAACGGCTACAGCGAGCAGGTGGCGGCGATGTACACCGGCAAGGAATATTGACGTCGAGACGGGTTGACGGCAGACAGGGCGGGTTTCAAACCCGCCCCCAAACCCGCCCCTACCGCGGTCCCAGCTCGGTGAGCAGGGCCTTCGCCCGGTCGCCCTCGATGGTCTCGAGCATCCACAGCAGGTACCGGATATCCACGGAGACGTTGCGGGCGATCTCCGGGTTGTAGCCGAAGTCGTTGGCGACGTTCTCCCACACGCGATCGAAGTTGACCCCCACCAGCTCGCCGCGGCCGTTGAGCACCGGGCTGCCCGAGTTGCCGCCGGTGGTGTCGGCGGTGGCGAGAAAGTCGACGGGCAGGTCGCCCAGGCCGCGATCCGCGAAGCGGCTCTCGCGGGCGGCCGCGGCCGCCCCTCGCAGCGCCGGTGGAACGTCGAAGGGCTCCTCGCCGGTGTGCTTGGCGAGCATGCCCGCGAAGCTCGTCTGCGGCTCCATCCACACGGCGTCGCGCGGCGCGTAGCCGCGAACGATGGCGAAGCTCACCCGCAGGGTGCCGTTGGCGTCGGGGTCGAGAGGCCGGTCGAGCTGCGCCGCCACCGCCCGCCGCCAGAGGGGCCGCAGCCGGGAGATCGCCCCCTTGTCCGTCTTCTCCTGCCGTTCGAGGTCACGGACCTGCTCGGTCAGCGCGAGGGCCAGGTCGAGCAAGGGGTCGTGGCGGGCGGCGAGCTGCTCGGGACCCTCTTCGAACATCTTGAGTCGCTCGGCAAGGTCGCCGACCCGACTCGCGGCGAGCAGGGCGGCAGCCTTGGTGGCGATCGCTGCCTGGCTGTCGGCGCCGGCCAGCAAGCCGTCGACCGCCGGCACCCGCTGGCCTGGGGGAAGGGCGGCGCAACGAGCCAGGAAGTCCGCCAGGAGGGCGGCCTCGGTGGGCGCGTGCAGGCGCTTCTGGTCGCGCTCGAGGTCCTCGCGCAGCCGGCCGCGGTTGCGCTCCTGGTACTCGGGCTCGCGCTCGAGGTCCGGCCGCTGGCGCTCGACGGCCCAGCGGGCGAGGGTCAGGGCCATCGCCAAGGGCTTCGAGCCGGCCCGCGCCTGGCCGAGGAGGAAATCGCGTTCCCAGGTGGCACGGGCTCGCGCAGCGAGCGCGGAGAGCGCGCGATAGGCCGCGATCGCGCCCTGCTGCTCCGGCTGCTCCTGGGCCCAGGCGAGCACCGCCTCATCCGCCTGCCGCTTCTTCGCCAGAAGGTCCCCGCGAGCGATCCCGGTCACCTGGCCGCGGGAGTTCTTCTCGCGGTTGGCCAGGCTCTTCAAGCGGTCGGCGAGAGCGATGCGGGCCTCCGGGTCGGTCTCGCCAGCGGCCTCCATGAAGTCCATCCAGGCGCGGTAGAGGTCGGCGCGGTGGGGGAAGTAGAGCTCGGCGCGCTCGGCCATCTCGGCGGCGATCAGCGAGCGATAGGTGAGGCCAGGAAAGCCGGCGACCATCACGAAGCTGCCCTCGCTCACCCCGGAGCTCGCGAGGGGAAAAAAGCGGCGCGGCCGGTAGGGCTGGTTGTCGGGGCTGAACGGCGCCGGCTCCCTGCCACCGGCAGCGTAGACGCGGGCGATCGAGAAGTCCCCCGTGTGCCGCGGCCAGGACCAGTTGTCCACCTCGCCACCGTACTCCCCCACCGCCCGCGGCGGGGCGTAGACTAGCCGCACGTCCTGGTATTCGAGGGCTTCGATCAGCTCGTACCGCACGCCGTCGTCGTAGACCGCCACCTGGCAGCGGCGGTTGGGTTGCGCCTCGCAGGCCGCCACCAGCTCCTTGCGCTTGCGCTCGATGGCGGCGTAGCGGGCGAAATCGTCGGCGGCAGCGGCCGCCGCAGCCTCGACCTCGGCCGTCACGTCCGTGCGCCGCAAGGGGATGGTCGCCCGCGTCGAGGCCCCCGGCAGCTCGTCTTCGCGCCGGCCGGCGAGGAAGCCGTGGGTGATCAGGTCCCGCTCGGGGGTCGAATGCTGCTGGAGGATCGAGAACAGGCAGTGGTGGTTGGTGACCAGCAGGCCCTCTGCCGAGATGAAGCCCGCCGAGCAGCCAGAGATCTGCACCACGGCGTCGAGCGCGCCGCCGCCCTCGGGCGTCCAGACCTGCTCCGGGGCGAGCTGCAGGCCGAGCGACTGCAACCAGCCGCGGTCGAGCTGCAGCACCTGCTCCGGCGTCCACTTGCCACCTTCGGCGAGGAGTGGGGCGGGCAAGAGCAGCGCGGCAACGAGCCAGGGGAGTGACGTCGAGTGCATGGCAGACCTCCGCGAGCGATGGGCTGCTGAAGGATAGCGCGAGGCCGCCGGGGCGGCGGACTCTCGCCTGCCGGAGGTCGCCGGCCGGGTCGCCAGCTCAAGGCCCGGGCACTGGATAGGGAGTGCCGAGCAAGACCCAGTCGGGCACGCAGTAGACCGTCTCGCTTAGTCGTTGGACGGCGGATCCACGGTAGACGACGACGCCGCCGCGATACTTCTCGCCTAAGAGCCCGCGGGCCCGCTCGATGCGTCTGGCGTCCCGTTCCTGGACCGTCGCCCGCGACTTGAGCTCGCAAGCCACGATGCCACCATCCTCCCCTTCCAAGAGAAGGTTGATCTCCAGGCCGCCGGCTGTGCGCAGGTAGCTGGCGTTGAAGCGGACCCCCAGGCTCCACAACGTGGTCAGGATCTGGGCCGTGATCAGGTTCTCGTACTGCTCGCCACTCAGCCCGGACACCTGCCCGGAGAGTGCTCGCTGCACCCCGGCATCGACCCAGATCAGCTTGGGTGCCTTGATCAACCGAGCACCGGCGTTGGTGGACCAGGGAGGCAGCCGCAGGCTCTGGTACGAGAGCTCCAGATAGCGCAGGTAGCGCCTGACGCTGGTCACCGGCAGCGAGGCGTCGCGCGCCAGGTCGGCAAGGTCCCGCTGCAGATGGGACTGCTGGTAGGAGTCGAGCCAGGGCAGCCGTTCTGCGGGAGGGTACTCGAGCTGGGGGGGCATGCCCCCCAGCGGGTGAGATGGTCCACGCAAGCCCCGGCGGCCCCAGCCTCGGGACCCACGACACCACTCGTCAGTGGCGAAGGCATCTCGCCGAAGCTGCCAGGAGCCAGGAGCCGGGCGAGGACTGGAGGCACCAGAGGACCTGCCGCGAAGAAGGGCGCCAGCTCCGCGACGGTCAGTGGCCAAAGCTCCTGGAGGAAGACCCTACCGGCGAGCGTCTCCCGGACCTTCTCGAGCAGCAGGATGCGGGATGAGCCGAGGAGCGCCGGATCTACCGTCCTCGCCCAGCCGTCCTCGCCCAGCCGTCCTCGCCCAGCCTTCCGCCGGAACGCCGCGTCGCCGGTCGCTCTCCCCAGGCGAGTCGAGGTTCAGATAGCGCAGCTCGCGGCCGTAGGTGGCACGGGCGAGAGTGGTCTTGCCCACCTGGCAGGCACCGGTGAGGACCGCCAGGCGCCGCGGACCCGTGGGCCGTGGCAGACGGGAGGCCAGGAAGCGCTCAAGCACCACAGAAACCTGGCTAGTCGACCATGTAGTGGTCAAATTACCCTGCAAATCGACCAAGCAACGGTCGATCTGCAGGGTTGAGCTACCTCTCGGGACGCTCATCCGCGAACCAGACCGCCACCTCTTCGAGGCCCTTGCGGCGCAGGTCGGGCACCTGGACGTCGGCGGCGGGATAGCCGACCGGGAAGAGGATCGCCGGCTTCTCGTTGGCGGGGCGGCCGAGGATCTCGCTCAGGAAACCCATCGGGCTCGGGGTGTGGGTGAGGGTGCACAGGCCCATATGGTGGAGGGCGGCGACGAAGAGGCCGCAGGCGATGCCGACGCTCTCCGGGGTGTAGTAGTTCTTGCGCCGGCTGCCGTCGGGATTGAGCCCGTAGCGTTCCTCGAAGACCACGACGATCCACGGCACGACCTCGAGGTAGGGCTTCTCCCAGGTGGTGCCGAGGGGCGCCAAGGCCTCCAGCCAGTCCGGCGGCATGCGCCCGCCGAGGTAGGACTTCTTCTCCTCGGCCTCGGCCGCGATGCGAATGCGCTGCTTGGTCCCCGGCTCGCTCACCGCGACGAACCGCCAGGGCTGGCGGTGGGCGCCGGAGGGCGCCGTCGAGGCGGTGCGGATGGCGAGCTCGATGAGCTCGCGGGGCACGGGGTCGGCGGAGAAGTACCGGACGCTGCGCCGGCGGTCCATCTCCTGGTAGAACTCGCTCGCTCTGGCCCGCATCTCGGCGGTGGGCCGCCGGGTGAACGGATAGGGCACGAAGCGCGGCGCCGGAACTCGCTCGCGGCTCATCGGGCGGCCTCCGCGGCCAGCGTTGCGCGCAGCGAGGCTGCCGCCTCGGCGATCTTCTGCCAGGCCGCGCGGAGGTGGCGCTCCTCCGTGCGCAGATTGCCCACCACCACCCGCAACACGATCCGCCCGCCGAGCTTGCTGTGCGACAGGAAGGCGGTGCCATCGCGGTTGACCGCGGCGAGGACTTCCTCGTTGAGGCGGTCGTCGGCTTCGTCGCCCCGGCCGCTCAAGGCGCGGAAGGCGACGATCGCCAGGGTGATCGGCGCCGCCAGCTCGAAGCCCGGCTCCGCCTCCACCCAGGAGGCGACCAGGCGAGCGAGCCGTAGGTGCTCTTCGATGCGCGCTCGGATGCCCTCGACACCGAAGCTGCGCAGAACGATCCACAGCTTGAGCGAGCGGAAGCGGCGGCCGAGTTGAATGCCGTAGTCCATCAGGTGCGAGACCCCCGCCTCGGGGGTGCGCAGGTACTCGGGGAGGACCGAGAAGGACTGCTTCAGGAGCTCGGGGTCGCGCAGGAAGAGGAGCGAGCAGTCGATGGGCACGAAGAGCCATTTGTGGGCGTTGATCACCACGGCATCCGCCAGCTCCCACCCCGCAAACTGGGAGCGCAGGCGAGGTACCACGGCGGCACCGCCGCCGTAGGCGGCATCGACGTGGAACCACAGGCCGTGCCGCCCGCAGATCGCCGCCACCTCGGCGAGAGGGTCGATCGCTCCCGTCGAGGTCGTGCCGGCCGTCGCCAGCACGGCGAGCGGACGCCGGCCCTCAGCGAGGTCGGCGTCGATCGCCGCCGCGAGGTCCTGCGGTCTCAGGCGGCAGTCGGCCCCGGTGGGCAGACGTCGTAGCTGGTCGAGACCCAGGCCGAGAGCGATCATCGCCTTGTCGACCGAGGAGTGCGCCTGGTCGGAGGTGTAGACGACGGCCCGTGGCAGCTCGGGATGGCCGAGGAGGCCGTGGCGGCGGACCTCCGGGTAGGCCCGTTCGCGCGCCGCGGCGAGCGACAGGAAGACGCTGATCGAGGCGGTGTCGTTGATGTGGCCGCGGAAGCTGGGATGCAGCCCGACCATCTGCCGCACCCAATCGCAGCTCACCTCTTCGAGCTCGGTGGCCGCTGGCGCCGTCCGCCACAGCATGGCGTTGACGTTGAGCGCGGCAGCCAGGGTCTCGCCGACGACCCCCGCCGCCGAGCCGCTGATCGCGATGTAGGCGAGGAAACCGGGGTGGTTCCAGTGGGTGAGGTTGGGCTCGATCAGGCCCTGGTAGTCGGCGAGGATCGTCGCCAGGGGCTCGGCGGCTTCCGGTGGCGAGGCGGGGAGGGCGGCGCGGACGGCACCGGGCTCCACGCGCGGGAGCACCGGGAAGCGTTCCATGCCGGTGAGATAGTCGGCTGCGAGGTCGGCCGCCCGGTGGAGGGCGGCCCGCAGCTCGTCGTCGGGCCAGTCGCCGGTGCGTCGCATCACGCCCTGCAGTTTCTCACAGGCGTTCGGCGGCGAAACCAGCCGGGGCAGGCCCAGCGGCCTGCCCCGTGCGGAGGCATGTCGGCGCTAGCGACCTGCTTCGCGGGTCAGCTCGTCGTCGATGATGTTGGTGAAGTCCTGCAGCCCGGCGGCACCGGAGACCATGCGCCCGTTGATGAACGTGGCCGGCGTGCCCGACACGCCCACCTTCTGGCCGTCGGCGATGTCCTCGGCCACCTTCTGGGCGTACTTGCTGGAGTCGAGGCACTGGTTGAACTGGTCGGCGTTGAGGCCCATCCCCGCCGCCCGCGCCTTCAGCTGATCGACCCCCAGCTCCTGCTGGTTGCCGAACATCGCGTCGTGCATCTCCCAGAACTTGCCCTGCTCGTTGGCGCACAGCGAGGCCTCGGCGGCCTTCTGGGCGAAGGGATGGAAGGAGAGCGGGAACTGCCGAAAGGCGAACCGCACCTTGTCGCCGTACTTGGCCACCACCTCATGGAGAGTGGGAGCGACGCGGCTGCAGTAGGGGCACTGGAAGTCCGAGAACTCGATGATCGTCACCGGAGCGTTGGCCGGGCCCTTGGTGGGCGCGCCGGCGATCTCCACCTTCTCGCGCGGGGGCTCGAGGAGGACCTTCACCTTGTGCTTCTGCTTCAGGCTGCCGAGGAAGGCCTCGCGGGCCTCACCGGTGCGCTGCTGCTCCAGGAAGGCCTTGATCTGGCTCACCACCTGCTCCTTGGGCTGCCGCACGCGGGCCTTGTTCTCCTCGTACCAGGCGTCGACGTCGGCGTCGGTCACCTGGGCGACCTTGCCATCGACCTCGGCGGCCATCAGGTCCTCCGCCTTCATGCCCCGGCTCGCCGCCTCAGCCTCTACCAGGCGGTCTTCGATCAGCTGCCCAAGCACGCCCTCGAGGATCTTCTGCCGCTGCGCCTCGATCTGCTTGAGCTGCGGGGCCGCGGCCGCTTCGAGGTCGGCCTGGGTCACGGGCTTGCCGTCGACCTCGGCCACCACGGAGGGGGCCGGCTTGGCCTCGGCGCCGCCGCCCTGGGCCGAGCAGGCCGGCAGCAGGCCGACGGTCATGGCCAGAATGGCACCGAGGGCCAGGCCGCGGGAGAGCGTCTGGAAATGGGTTTTGGCGTTCATCGCGTGCTCGACTCCTTCTTTGGTGCTGCGTTGTTGGAACTGGCAAGATCGCGACAAGCGGTGCGACTGGGTCCGATCTTGAGGCTCGCGCCGGCAGAGAGCAAGCCCCATGCCCGGCGCCGCTGCTAGCCGCGCCGGGCCTCTAGGGCTCAAACCGCCGCCAGCGACGGGCCGGCGAGATGCCGCGCAACGAGCCCCTCGAGGATGCGCTCCGCGCTGATCGAGCGCAGGCGTAGCGGCAAGGCATCGAGCAGCGCCGCGGCCAGGGCCAGCAGCCGGCGATTGAGCTCGCTCGGCAGCTCGCCCCGCCGTACGCTCTCGGTCACCATGGCGGCGGCGCTCGCCCACGGCCGGCTGGAGCGTGGATCGTCCCAATGACCCGCTCCCTCCTTGAGAGTGTCGGCTGCCGCCAGAAGGTAGACGCCGGCGCCGGTGGCGGCGAACCGGCGGACGCACTCGGCGAAGCGCTCGCTGGCGGCGGTGATCGCCGCCGCGTCGAGGCCTTCGGCAGCACCGAGATACAGCGACAGAGAGCGGCTGCGCAGGGTGGCGAGGAGGTCCAACCGGGACGGTGCCAGCAGGAGGAAGTGCCGCGGCGAGGCGTCCGGGGGCTCTTCGAGGGTCTTCAGCAGGCTGTTGGCCGCCTCGGCGGTGAGCGTCTCGGCGTTGGCCACCACGAAGACCTGGCCCCGGGCCTCGAACGGCGAGACCTGCGCCACCCGCAGCAGGGCCCGGGCGGACTCCACGGAGGTCGCCGTCTTGAGGTCGCGCTGGAGGACGTGGAAGTCAGGATGGAAGCGCTCGCCGGCCTCGCCGTCTGGCCAGAGGATGCGCCGGCAATGGCGGCAGTGGCCGCAAGGTCGTGCCGCCGGCGCCGCCTCACAGAGCAGAGCCCGGGCGAGGCTCACCGCCAGCTCGTTGCGCTCCTCCTGGGTGCCGCCGTGGAGGATCACCGACGGGTAGAGCTGGCCCCGGCGGACCAGGTTGATGGCTTCTTCGTGCTTCACGGCGCAGGCGCCAGGGCCGCAGGCCCCGTGGGCTCGGCGAGGCCCGGTGCCACCAGCTCGGCGAGCACCGCCCGCACTTGCCGGCTGGTCGCTTCCGCCGTACCGGCCGAGTCGATCACCCGGAAGCGCTCCGGCTCGGCGGCCGCAAGAGCGAGGAAGCCCTGCCGCGCTCGACCGTAGAAGGCGAGGTCTTCGGCATCGAGGCGGTCGACCCCGCCGCGCTCGATCCGGCGCGGCGAATGGCCGCGCTGGCGGGCGACTTCGGCCGGCAGGTCGAAGAGCAGGGTGAGGTCGGGCCGCCGGCAGCCGGTGGCTACCCGGTCCACCATCTCGATGGCGGAGCGCTCGACCCCGCGGCCGGCTCCTTGATAGGCGAGAGTCGAGTCGGTGAAGCGATCACAGAGCACGAGCTGGCCGGCAGCCAGGGCAGGGTCGATCACCTCCAGCAGGTGCTGGCGACGGCTGGCGAAGACGAGCAGCAGCTCGACCAGGCCGTCGGCGGGCCGCAGACCGGTGTCGAGGAAGATCCGTCGCAGCTCGTCGCCGACCGGCGTGCCCCCCGGCTCCTTGGTCGTCAGCACCGAGAACCCCATCGCGCCGAGCCAGCCGGCGGCCCGTCGCAGGTGGGTGGACTTGCCGCTGCCGTCGAGGCCCTCGAAGGTGATGAATCGGGGCGGATTGCCTTTGCCCATCGAGCCCGGGACGATAGCACGGCGTCGATGCTCGGCTTGCTGGCAGGACGCCTCGCCTCGAAATGTCAATGTAACATGGGTCAACAGGGAACGTGGACCGGGTCTTGCTCGTAGGAGTCGCCAGGAGGCAAGCCGTGAGAAGTCTTGCAGCCGGGGCACACCATTGGTGGACCACGTCTCGCCGCGCCGTCGCGCTGCTGCTCCCCATCGCGGCCGTGACCTGCGGGGCGCCGGTCGAACCGGCCGGGATCACGCTGCAGCGGCTCGAACGAGGCTCGGTCGCCGCCGTCGCGGGCCTGGAGGCCGGTGACGTGCTTCTCGCCTGGGCGAGGCATGACGAGGCGGGCGTCGACGGCCCGGCCACGCCCCTCGTCGCGGCTCGCGAGGTCGCCTCGGTGCTGCTGGCGGAGCTGCCGCGACACGCCATCGTCCTCTTGGGAGAACGCCAGGGACGCGCCGCGAGGTGGCTGCTCCCCGCCGGCGGCTCGTGGCGCGAAGGGGCGATCGAGGTCCGCGCCCGCCCCGCCGCCAGCGCCGACAAGGCCACCACCGACAATGCCCCGACCGACGAAGCCACGAGCGACGGCCCTACGGGCAGCCTGGTCGAGGCCCTGCTCGCTGCCCGGGCGCACCGCGACCACGGTGACCTCGACCAGGCCGCTGCGGCGCTCACCGCGGCCCTGGCCACGCCGGCGAACCAGCCGACGGTGCCACAGCGACTGGTGGCGGCGGCGCTCGCCAGCGAGCTCGCCGCCGTGGAGCTCGAGCGCGGCGGGCTCGCCGCGGGCCGCCGGGCCGCCGACACCGCCAGCCGCGTCTTCAGCGAGCTCGCGCCTCGCAGCCTCGACCTCGCCGAGGTCCTCACCCTCCAGGCCCGCCTCGCCCGGCGCCAGGGCGAAACGGCGGTGGCCGGCGAAGCCATCGAGCGGGCCGTCGCTCTCGCTGCGGCAGCTGGGCGAGAGAGCACCACCTGGGGGCGAGCCCTGGCGACGGCCAGCGGCCTGCGCCGGCTGCTGGGCTCACCCGCGGAGGCGGCGAGCGCGGGTCGCCAGGCGGCGGTCGTCCTCGAGCACCTGGCGCCCCGTTCCCGTGACCTCGCGGACGCCCTCCACCGCCAGGGAATCATTGCTGTCGATGACAACCGTCTCGACGAGGGCGAACAGCTGTTCCGGCGTGCCGCAGCGCTCGCCCAGGCCGAGTGGCCGGACGGACCCGAGATGGCCCGCGCCTTCCACAACCTCGGTCTGATCGCCCTGCAGCGCAACGACGCCGATGTCGCTCAGCTGCAGCTCGCCCGCTCGGCGCGCCTGTGGCGACGCCTGGCACCGCGCTCGATCGACCTCGCCGTCAATCTCAACGCTCTAGCGACGGTGAAGATGGACCTCGGCGACTACCCCGGCGCCGAACGGGCGCTGCACGAATCGCTCGCCATCTATCGCGCCGTCTCGCCCAAGCACCGGCTGATCGTGCAGACCCTGCAGAACCTCGCGATGGCCACCCGCGACGGCCGGGGGGACCTGGTGGCAGCCGAGACCTACCTGCGCGAGGCCTTGATGCTCGCCGGCGAGCAGGAGCCCAACAGCCTGCTCTACGCCACCACCCTCAGCCATCTCGGTGAGCTGGTCGCCCGCCGCGGTGACCTCGGCCGCGCCCTGGTGATCCAGCGCCAGGCCCTGGCGATGGGCCAGCGGATCAGCGAGCGTGATCCCTTCCTGGTCGACCTGCTGACCAACCTCGCCGAGACCGAGCGGCAGAGCGGCCAGCTCGCAGCCTGGGCTGAGCATGCCTGCGCCGCCATCGACATCCTCGACGAACGCTTCGACCACCTCGGCGGCACCGCCAGCCAACAAGCGCTCTTCGCCTCGCAGACGAACGGCGCCTACCGCTCTTGCGTCGCGGCCCTCGCCACTCTCGGGCGGGCCGAGGCGGCCTTCTCGGCCCTCGAACGGGGCCGGGCCCGGTCGCTGCTCTCTCTGCTCGCCACCCGTCGGCTGACCAATCGCGATCTGCCGCCGGCGATCAGCCGCGAGCGCAAGCGATTGGCGACCGCCTACGATGCCACCCAGGACCGGCTGGCCGTCCTCGGGGCGGGCGAAGAGAGCACCGCCGAGGCCCTGCGAGCTCGCCTCAAGGAGCTGTGGCGCGCCCAGGAGGAGATCTCGGCCACGCTGCGGGACGCCCTGCCGCCGCCGACCTTGGCGGACTCGGCCAGGCCGCTCGACACCAGCGGCGCGCTTGCCGTCCTCGACCCCGGGACGCTCCTCCTGGCCTTCAGCGTCGGACGGGACGCCTCGTGGGTGCTCGCGCTCTCTCCCGGCCAGCGCCCCCTGGCGCGCCGCCTGGAGATCGGTGAGCGGGAGCTGCGCCAACGCGTGCGGGAGCTGCGCCAGGGCCTCGAAGACCCCAGCGCGGACCCCGTGGCCCTCGACCGCCAGGGCCAGGAGCTCTACGCGCTCTTGCTGGCGCCGATCGAGCCGCAGCTCGCCTCTGCCGAGCGCCTGCTGGTCTCCCCGGATGGACCGCTCCACAGCCTCCCCTTCGCCGTGCTCGGCCCGCGGTCGGCCCCGCTGGTGTCCCGCTTGCCCATCCATACCGTGCTCTCGGCCTCGGTCTACGCGCAGCTGCGCCAGGGTCGCGGGGGGACCACGGCGGATCGCCGTGATCAGCTGATCGCCTTCGGCGACCCCAGCTACCGCGCGCCGCGCGGGACGGCTGGCGATGCGGAGCCGGTGCTGCGCCTCGCCCTACCGCTCGAGCTGGCGCTCCAGCGCGGCCTGCGCCTGACCGCCCTGCCCGGCAGCCGGCGGGAGGTCGCGGCCATCGCCCAGCTGGTCCCCGACGCCAAGGTCTTCTTCGGCAGCGAGGCCAGCGAGGCGCGGGCCCGCAGCGTGGCGCCGCAGGCCCGCTGGCTCCACTTCGCCTGTCACGCGCTGCTCGACGAGCGACTGCCCCTCAACTCCTCCCTGGCCCTGGCCCAGCCCGACCGCCTGCGCCCGGGGGAGGACAACGGTCTGCTGCAGGCCTGGGAGATCTTCGCCGGCCTGCAGCTCGACGCCGACCTCGTCACCCTCTCGGCCTGTAACACCGGTCTGGGGCAGGAGGTCTCGGGGGAGGGCTTGATCGGCCTCAGCCGCGCGTTCCAGTATGCCGGGGCGAGGTCCGTCCTGGCCTCCTTGTGGTCGGTCTCCGACCGTGCGACGGCGCGCCTGATGCCCATCTTCTACCGCCGGCTGCTCGCCGGCGCCGCCAAGGACGAGGCCCTGCGCGAGGCACAGCTGGCGGTCGCGGCGGACCCCGAGACGCGCCATCCATTCCATTGGGCCGGCTTCGAGCTGCTCGGAGACCGGCGGTAGCTGGCGGGAGGTGCACCTTGTCGCGACCCTGGAGCAGCCACCTTCGCCGCGCGCTCCCCGGCCTTGTCGCCGTGCTCCTCGCCATCGTCGCCGGGCGCGGTATCGGCGAGCGAGAGCGGGCCCTGGAAGCCGCTGCGTCGGCTCCTCGCCTGGGGCTCCTCGTCGAGTCCTGCCGGCCGCTGTCGGCGATCGCCGAGGTCGGGATCGCCGCCGGCGACCGCCTCCTCTCCTGGCAGGAGGAGGGCCACCCCGCCGCGACGCATCCGCTCGGCACGCCCTTCGACTGGTGGGCGCTCGCCATCGAGGTCCTCCCCCGCACGGCCGTCGTCCTCACCGGCGAACGGCACGGCAAGCCGCAGAGCTGGCCGCTCGCCGCCGGCCTGGAGCTCGCCGTGGACGATGCGGTCCTCAGCCCGTCCCTGCCCACCGTCCTCGCTGCCCTCGACCGCCAGGCTCGCGCCGCCTTGGGGGACCGCAACCAGGCGCAGGCCGAGCAGGCCTGGACGCTGGCGGCCGAGGTCGCGAGCGAGCGCGGGCAGCCCCGCCTCGGCGCCTGGCTGCTCGCCGGAGGGGCCGAGCTGGCGGCGCGCCAGCGCAACGGGCCGGCGGCAGACGCCCTCTATGCAGCGGCGGCCGCGGCCCTTGCCGCCCAGCAGGACGCGGCGACGGCGGCGCTGTTACGCCGCTGGGCACGCGCGCTCTTCCAACAAGGTGACCTCAGCCGGGCCCTGAGCACCGCAGAACAGTCGATCACGGCGGCCGAGCGACGGGCCTCGCCGGGCCTGGACGAGGCCGAAGGCCGGCTCGCGGCCGGCTACTACCTCAACAAGCAAAGCCGGATCCCCGCCGCCGAAGAGCAGTACCGGGCCGCCCTCGCGACCTTCGAAAGCCTCGCCCCGGACTCGGCCGGGCGGCTGCTCACGCTCTCCCGGCTCGCCGGCCTGGCGCTGCGCCGAGGAGACCTCGCGGCCGCCAAGGCCACCCTGGCGCAGGCCAAACCGGCCCTGCCGAGGCTCGCTCCCGGTTCGCCTGTCGCCTCGGCCCTGTTCACCAACCTTGGAGTGGTGGCGGACTACAGCAGCGACTTCCCCCAGGCCGAGGCCTTCGCTCGGCGGTCGATCGCCATCGACGAGCGCATCGACCCGCAGGGGACCGAGGTCGTCTCGGGGCTGCTCAACCTCTCGGTGCTGACCCAGCTCAAAGGAGATCTGGGCGAGACCGAGGCGGTGCTGCGGCGGGCCCTGGCGATCCTCGAGCGGCGCGGCACCCAGGAGATGTTGCAGGCCCTGGTGCTCAACAACCTGGGGATGCTGAGCAAGGAGCTGGGGGACATCGACGAGGCCGGCCGCTGCTTCCAGCGGGCGGCCGATCTGCTGCAGGTGCTGGCCCCGGATAGCCCCGAGAGGGCCTTGATGCAGAGCAACCTCGGGGTGATCGCCCTGCGGCGGGATGACTTCGAAGGCGCCTTCCAGGCCTTCCGCACCGCCGCCGACGACGTCGCGAGGCAAGACCTGCGGGGGCCCGTGGCAAGTCAGCCGCTCATCCACCTGAGCCTCCTCGAGCTGCGCCGTGGCGAAGACCTCGGGGCTGCCGAGCGCTACCTCGCGAGGGCCGAGGCCATCCACTTCGAGGGCCAGAGCCCGCAGGACCGCGAGCGCCTGCTCGGCAACGAGATCCGCGCCGAGATCGCCTTGCGGCGCGGCGAGGTGGCCCGGGCGCGCCAGGCGCTCACCGATGCCCTGCGCTTCACCCGCAAGGCCTTCCCGGGGACCACCAACGAGGCGACGATCCTCGCTCAGACGGCGCGGCTCGAGCGCGATCATGGCAATCCGCACCGCGCCGCCGAGCTCTACTGCGAGGCGACCCGCGTGCTCGACCACCAGCGCACCCGCCTCGCCGACAGCGACACCCAGCGCCTGCTGTTCAGCGCCACCTACGCCGAGATTTACCAGGACTGTGCCGAGGCCCTGCTGGCGATCGGCGAGCCCGAGGCGGCCTTTCAAGCCGTCGAACGCGGGCGGGCTCGGCGCTTCTTGAGCCTGCTGCGCGAGCGCGACCTGCGCTTCGCCGACCTGCCGCCGGAGCTCCTCGCCGAGCGCCAGCGCCTCGACCAGCTCTTCGACCTCACACAGCGCAGCCTCCTCGGCCTGCCCGCCGGCAGCCCGGAGGCAGCGTCGACGATCGAGGAGCTGCGCGACCTCGAGCGGCAGCGCGAGGTGATCGCCCAGCGCGTCCGTGCCGCCTCGCCCCGCCTCGCCGCGCTCGAAGACCCCACACCGCTCGACGCCGTCGGTGCCCGCCAGGCCCTCGACCCCGGCACTCTGCTCCTGAGCTTCGTCGTCGGCAAGGAGGCGACGCTGCTCTTCGTGGTCGCCGGGCCCGGGAGCGGAGGGGCCGCGGCCACCAACCCGGCTGGCCTCGACGCCTACCGCCTGCCCGTCGGCGCGGCGGCGCTCAACGACAGCGCTCGCCACCTGCGCCAGCTGGCCGAGGACCCCGCCTCCTCGACCGCCGAGCTCGACCCCTTGGCGAGCGAGCTCTACGACCAGCTCCTGAAGCCCGCCGAGGCACGGATCGCGGCTGCCGACCGCCTGTTGATCTCCGCCGACGGCCCCTTGGCTGGCCTGCCGTTCGCCGTGCTCCGTCACAACGGCCAGTACCTCGCTCTGAGCAAGCCTCTGCACCGCGCCGCCTCGGCCACCGTCTACGCCGAGGTGCTGCGGCAGCGGGCGGCCCCCAGCGCGGCGCCGCTCGCCGCCTTCGGCGACCCCAACTACAGCGGCCTGCGCCACTCGACCCTGGCGCAACAAGACCCGACCCTCACCCGTGCCGCCGCCAACGGCCTCCGTCTCGACCCCTTGCCCGGTACCCGCAGCGAGGTGGAGGGCATCGCAGCCCTGTTCCCCAACGCCGAGGTCTTCCTGGGCTCGGCCGCTACCGAGGAGGAGGCCCGGCGTGCCTCGCCCACCTCACGGATCATCCACTTCGCCTGCCACGCCGTGCTCGACGAGCGCCTGCCCCTCAACTCGGCGCTGGTCCTCAGCCAGCCCGCGGGCAACACCAGGAGCGAGAACAACGGTCTGCTCCAGGCCTGGGAGATCTTCGAGAGCCTGCGTCTCGACGCCGACCTGGTGACCCTCTCGGCGTGCAACAGCGGCCTCGGCAGGGAGCTCAGCGGCGAGGGGATGATCGGCCTCACCCGCGCCTTCCAGTTCGCCGGCGCGCGCACCGTGCTCGCCTCGCTGTGGGCCGTCTCCGACCGCTCGACGGCCAAGCTGATGCCCCGCTTCTACGCCCGCCTGCGCGACGGACTGCCGAAGGACGCGGCGCTGCGCGAGGCGCAGCGGGCGCTCGCCGCCGAGCCCGCTACCGCCCATCCCTTCCACTGGGCGGCCTTCGAGCTGGTGGGGGACTGGCGCTAGCGCACTGGCGCCCGGCGCGCCCGCAGGCGCTCGATGCCCTGCTGCGCCGCGGCCGCCAGCGCCACCCACACCAGGGGCTCGATCATCATGCGGAAGCGGTTGTTCTCGCCGTACTCGCCGAGGTTGGCGACGACGGCCACGTAGAGCACGTTGAACAGGATGAAGAGCAAGGTCGAGTGCGCCGGCTCGCGGGGTTGGCGTAGGGCCCGCCAGGCCGCCGCCGGCAGGAGGGCGAGCACCAGGCCGAGCCAGAGCCACGACACCCGGCCCAGAAGGTCACGGGTGGGCAGCCAGCGCGAGCGGTGGGAGTGCGTCCCTGGCCACGAAGCGTCGGGAGCACCGTAGACGAAGCGGCTGTAGAGACGCTCCCAGCCGGCGATCGCCTGGCGCTTGACCCGGAAGGTCGGGTGCTCGGCCGGCGGCGCGAGGAAGATCAGCCCCGCCCGCAGGACGGCGCGAAGATAGAGGCGAGGGTGGTGCCGGATCACCCGCCAGGCGTCGCGCTCGTACTCCTGCATCACGCGAGCCATCAGCCAGTGGTTCAGGTTGGGGCCGCCGTCGCGGCGGACGATCCGGCCCGTGGCCCCTTGCCTCTCCAGCAAGGACCGCAGCTGCTCGCTGCCACTGGCGACGGCCGGCAGCCGGATCGCCGGCTCGAGCTGGAAGCCCAGCCAGCGGACCGCGAGCTGGCGCGAGTCCGGCCCCAGCCCCACGTCGACCGGTGCCGCGGTAGCGGCGTAGCGGAAGCTCAGCAGGTTGAGCGGCCGGTCGAGCGCTCCCGCCGGCAGGTCGAGCCGCGGCTGGGAGACACCGGCGGGGACTCCCAGACGCGCTACCTCGTGCCCGTTCACCCGCACCTCCACCCGCTGGGGCGGCGCTCCGGGGTACTCGAACGGCGCCCAACGCAGGGCGAGCGTATGCGCCGCGGCAGAGGGGCCCGGGAGCACGAACACCGAGACCGGCCCTCTCGACCACAGGGACGGGCCCTCCACCGAGCCCTCGACCTCTTTGCTCCAACCGAGCGGCAGGAAGGCCCAGGCGTTGCGGTCCGCGAGATCGAGCCCGCCGACCTCCCGTAGGCCCCGCTCCGGCAGGCCCAGTGGATAGCGATCGATCGCCTGGTTGACCGGAAAGAGGGCGAACGGCGACAGCTCCCCCGCCTCGGCCTCGCGCCACCGCTCCTCGGGGGGCAACAGCTCGGTCGAGATCCGGTAGAGGTTGAGGCCCACGAGGCTCGAGCCGCCGAACGGGCCGAAGAGCACGGCGTTCTTGAGGTAGAGCCCACCGACGAGGACGACGGGCAGAGCGAGCACCAGGGCTTGGCGCCGGCGCGGCCGGCGTAGCCCGGCCACCACCACCACGGCCGCCACCACCCACAGCAGGTGAAAGAGGCTCCGGGTCAGGGCCACCGCGGCGATCAGCAGCGCCGTCGCCACCAGCGCGCCGCGAGCGGCATCCGCGAAGAAGCGGTGCGCCACCGCGGCGAGGGCCAGCAGGAGCACCGCCGTCGGGTAGGTGTACATCGTGTACGTCTCGTAGAGCAGGCAGGCGGGCCCGACGATGAAGAGCAGCGTCACGAACGCCGCAGCGATGGCGTTGACCCCCAACCGCCGCTGCAGGTGGAACATCAGCCAGGTCATGGCGAGGCCGAAGGACCAGTAGACGGCCGACATCGCCAGCGAAAAGTCCTCGCCGCCGAGCTTGACCACCAGGCCCACCAGGGCATTGAACAGCGGCGGCTGCGAGTGCAGCAAGAAGAGGCTCGGGAGCAGGTCCGAGGCCAGCAGGTCGCGGTCCAGCAGGTGCATGGCCGGCAGCTCCTGTGAGCTGCGCACGCCGAGGGCATAGACGAGCGCCCGGGTGAAGGCGAAAGCGAGGAAGAGGATCGCGAGGAAGTGCCTGTCGCTCCGCGCGGAACGCAGCGGCCCTCTCGAGGGGCTCATTTTTCGATTTTACTCGACGTCGTAATTCTAGTCAGGCAGGACGCGCCGCAGCCGGCGCCACGCTTCGCTCAGCGCAGCAGCGCCGGCAAGCGCGCTTCGACCTCGGCGCGCGAGAGCCCGAGGAGATCGGCGTGGGCGAGCAGGGGGGCGAAGTCCACTGGGTAAAGATTGCCGCGCGCCGGATCGGCGAGGCCGGCGACGTTGCGGGGCGCGATCGCCGCCGCGACCCACTCTTCGAAGGCAGCGAGAGCAGCCGGCAGCGGGGCAGCGCCCAGCACGGTGAGCCGGTCGTGGGCGGCGTGAGGCCAGCTGGCCACGAGCTCGTCCGTCGCTCCCAGGAAGCCCCGCCAAGCCCAATCATCGGCCTCGGGATGGAGGCGCCGCAGGGCCTCACCGAAGCTCGCCGCCGCGAAGTAGAGCTGGGCGTAGGCGGCGAATGCCCGGAAACTACGGCGGGCGCGGTAGGCGCCGGCGATCAGGCGGTCGAGGTGGTCGGCCTCGCAGGCGAGCTGCTGCTGGTAGCGCGCGAGGGCGGCCGCGGAGGGCAGACCGCGCTCGAAGAGCCGGCCGATCCGCTCGACGCCGGCGAGGCTCCAGGCGATCCCGGTCGAGAAGAGGGGATCGCTGAAGGCGTAGGTGCTCGGCAACAGCAGCCAGTGCTCCCCCACGGCGCGGCACAGGCGGTGCTGCACCCGCGGCACGAAGCCCAGAGGCCGGACGGCCTCGGCGGCCTCGAATTGGGCAGCGAGCGAGGGGTAGCGGGCGAGGAGCCGGGCCCAGAGCTCTGCAGCCGCCCCGCCTTCGGCGAGGAGCCCCGCCGCCGCGGGCTCGTCGAGGTCGAGCAGGAAACCAGCGCTCGTCACCCCGTCGTCGAAGGGGAGCACGTACATCCAACCGAGGTCGGTCAGGTGGTGGTTGGCCGCCCAATGCTCGGGGTAAGGAGGCGCGGGCAGCGGCGCTCCCTCCGCCGTTGCCACCTCGGCGAAGGGGTGCACACCAGTGAAGTGGCCGTAGACCAGCGCCGAGCGAACGGCCGAGGGCTCCGGCGCGACGATCCCCGGCACGACGGAGGCGTACAGGCCACGGCCACCGCTGGCATCGAGGACGAAGTCGGCGCTGGCGGCGAAGTCGCGGCCGTCCTGCCGGCCCTGGATCTGCACGCCCTGGGGACGGCGGCACACGGCCGTCACCTCCACCCGCTCGTGGACCTCCACGCCTTCCTCCGCGGCGCGGGCGACGAAAAAGGCGTCGACGTCCTCGCGCAGCCAGTGGCTGTCGGCCACCGCGTCGCTCGGGCTCGCCGCCACCAGCAGCCGGGCCAGCGGCGCGTCGGCGAACTTCCGGCCCGGCTGGTGGCCGTAGAAGCTGAAGCCGCGTTTGAGGCCACGGCGCAGCGCCGGATAGGCCGCCAGCCAGCGGCCGTAGGCGGCCAGGGCGCGGAGATCGGGGAGGTCGTAGCGCGCGGCGAGGGCTTCGAGGGCGATCGCCGCGAGCGGCGTCGACGACTCGCCGAGGGCGAAGCGCGGGTGCTGGCCGCGCTCGAGCAGGAGGACGCGGTACTCCAGCCGGTGGAGCACGCGGGCAGCGAGAGTGCCGGCGAAGCCGGAGCCGACCACGGCGACGGTCGCGCTCACGCTCCGCACTCCGCACACGAGACGGCCGGCTCCCCTGCCCCCGCGAGGTTGATCCGTGCCAGCCGCTTACGCCGAGCCGCGAAGCAGCACGGGCAGGCGGCGAGGCGTTCGAGGTCCCAGAGGTCGGCCGTCACCACACCGCCGCCGAGCGCGAGGGCGCCGTCGAGGGCCGCCTCCAGCTGAGCGAGGTTCGGCGGCACGAACTGCCCACGCGCAGCCAGCGCGTCGAGGCCGCCACCACCGCGCACGGGGATGAGGCTCACCACGCCGACCCCCTGTGCAAAGGCGAGCTCCGCCGAGCGCACCGCCCAGGCCACCGCCTCGGCGGGCGGCACGAACGGCGCCCCCACCAGCACGAAGGCCCGCATCCCCACCCCCGCACCGCGCAAGGTACGCGCAGCGGCCGCGAAGTCCCCGAGCGTCATCCCCTTACCGGAGCGGGCGAGCGCCTCGGGATGCGCCGTCTCAAGCCCCATCGCCACCTCCAGCCGCCCCGCGAGGCGCTCCGCGAAGGCGAGGCAGCGCCGGCCGACCAGGCGGGGATGGCTCTCGACCACCACGCCGAGAAAGGGCCGCGCGAGCTCGGCGAGCGCCGCGTCGTCCGCCTCCGGCACCGCCCGGTGGTCGAAGAAGTTGCTGGCGTTGTAGAGCTTGAGGAGAGTTCCCGCCCGTTCCCTGGGCGGCACCCCGGCGAGCGCGCTCGCGAGTTGCGCCGGCAAGGCCCCAGGCGGCGTGGGGCCGTCGAGGGTGTGCTGCCAGAGGTCACAGAACACGCAGGAGAAGGGGCATTCGGCACCGGTGAGAAAGACCGTGAGCGCCGCCACCTGCCCTCCTCCCGGCCGGCGCTCCTCCTCGCGCAGCACGCCCTGCGCCCGCCAATTATCGAGCGCGGGCTTGGGCGGGCGGTGCATGGGCCAGAGGATAGCCCCACAACGGAGCGAGCGGTCCACCTGCGCGGACGCACTCGCCCGCAGGAACGCCGATGAGGTGATGAGATCGGGGCCTTCTACGAGGGGACGCCTTCGACGGTCGAGGGCTGGCGGTCAGCGCCAGGCCCGAGGTGGCGCCTTGGCCGGGGCGATGCGGAAGGGCGGTATGAAAGAGATGCCGCTCTTGGCCCTCGACGACGAGCAGGCGCGCTACTTCCGCGGGGCCGCGGAAGAGCAGATCGTGGTCAGCCGCCCCGGCCAGCGGGCAGGCACATCGGTTTCGGCTCCGAGGACGCCTGGTTCGACTGCCGGCTGGACTACGAACCGCACTTCACCAGCGCGGCGAGAGCGTCCGCGCCAGGTAGCGCGCAAAGCGACGAGTGAGGCTGGAGAACCGGCCGCCGGAGGCCCCCTCACGCCACCTGGCAGTAGAGGTCGAGGAAGTGGCGGCGGTAGGTCTCCGCATCGTGGCCGAGGCGGCTCATGCGGGCCTCGTCCGAGGTCGCACCGTCCTGGAAGCGCCGCTTCTCGTAGACCGGCATCTCGAGCCCGGTGACGGCGGCGACGCCGCGGCGGACCACCTCGCCCTTCAACGCATAGAGCTGGGCGTGCGAACCGCCGGTCAGCGCCGCGAAGGGGATGGCCTCGGCCACCGCGATCACCGCCGGCCGGGTGTAGGGCGAGAAGCCCACGAAGCCATGGCGGGCGGCCGGAGCGTAGGTGCGCACGGTGCCCCGCGAGAGGCCGCCGCTGTAGGTCAACGAGTGCTTGATGCAGTCCACTCCCCAGCCCTCGTGGTAGAGCATTCGGTTGTTGACCACGCTGCGAATCGTCAGCTCAGCGTTCTCCTCGATCGGGTAGTCCTTGAGGTTCTCGTCGCCGCCGTCGCCGTCGACCAAGAGCTGCCAGTCCGGGTAGCGCTGGCGCAGCGCCGCCAGCAGCGCCAGGTTGACCGCCGCGCATTCGACGTCGAGGGGCTTGTAGTCCTCGATCACCTCGACTGCCGCCAGCGGGTCGACGGCAGAAGCCGGCACCTCGATCACCTCGTGGAAGAGCCCGAGGTCCAGCCGCGAGAGGAAGTCCCGTGCCTGTGCCGCGTCGGCGCCGCCCTCGACGGAGAGCGTGAAGGCCTTGAGCCGCGCCGGGCTCTGGCCGAGATCGAGCAGAGCGCGGTAGAGGCAGAGGAAGACGGCGCCGCTGTCGATGCCGCCGGAGAGCAGGACGCCGATCGGCGCCCCGGGGTCGACGCTGCCGAGCCAGCTGCGCACTTCGTCCATCAGGGCGCCGACATACTGCCGGCCGATGAGATCGAGGTCGGGCGGCAGCACGGCCCGCTGGGGATCGAAGAAGCGGCGGTAGACGGGGTTCGGGTCCGGGCAGCCGACGAGCCGCAGCTCGGTCACGTGGTGCGCCGGCACCATCCGCGTGTAGGAGGGATGGAACTGCGCCGCCTTGCCCTCGCCGGCGAGGAAGTCGCGGATCTCATCGATGCGCTCCGCCACCACCAGCATCGGCCCCGCGACCTCCTTGGCCAGGAAGTAGCGCAAGGGACGGTCGAGGCTGCGAGCGAGGTAGACCTTCTCGCCCCCGCGGGCCACCAGCGCGAAGGAGCCCTGCAGGCCGAGCACCGCGGCTGGCTCGCCGCTCACCAGCCGGCGGCGGGCCTCGGCGAGATCGACGCCCGGCAGCCGCTGGCGGGCCGGGTCGGTGAGGTCGACAAGGCGGGCGATGGTGCGCTGGTGGGGCGGCGGGGCGAGGGTGGTTTCCATGGGGCCTCCTGGCGGGTCGCGTCCGCACCCGAGCTTACCGCGGCCGGCGCCGTGGCGGCTTTCGCCGCGGGATGACGCCAAGTCCTCCGGGGGGACTCTGCCGCCCGCCGGTTCGGCGGCGCGGCCGGCCTCGGCCCGATCCACCGCACCCGCCCCGGAGGACTGCCCCATGCGAACGACCGCTCATCGATCCCGCCCGGCCGCCCGCCGTGGCCTCGCGGCGCTCCTGGCTCTGGCCGCGCAGCTGGGCCTCGCCGTTGCCGCCCACCCCGACTTCCTGCCCGGCTGGAGCCAGCCCAAGGGGGCCTGGAGCTTCTCGGTCGCCCTCGGCGACGTCGACGGCGACGGCGATCTCGACGCCTACGTCACCGACTTCTTCACCGGCGACACGCTGTGGCTCAACGACGGTACCGGCACCTTCACGGACAGCGGCCAGTCCCTCGACACCGGCATGGGCAGCCTCGCCCTGCTGGCGCCCCTCGACAGCGGCACCTCCCTCGACCTCTGGCTTTCCCGCCACCTGGCGAGCAACCGCGTGTGGTTGAACGACGGGCTCGGCACCTTCACCGACACGGGCCAGTCGATCGGCGGTGCGGAGAGCCGCCGCGGCGGCGCCCTCGGTGACCTCGACGGCGACGGCGACCTCGACGCCTGCGTGCCCACGAGCTCGCCGACCAATCCCAACCGGGTGTACTTCAACGACGGCACCGGCACCTTCACGGACAGCGGCCAGTCCCTCGGCAGCTATTCCAGCCTGGGGGTCGCCCTCGGCGACGTCGATGCCGATGGCGACCTTGACGCCCTGGTCGCCAACAACGGTGCCAACAAGCTCTGGCGCAACGACGGCCACGGCGTCTTCGCCGACACCGGCCAGACACCCGGCACGGGCGGCACCTTCGGCGTCGCCCTCGGCGACCTCGACGGCGACGGCGACCTCGACGCCTTCTTCGCCAACGGCAGCAACGGCGGCGAGGCCAACGAGGTCTGGCGCAACAACGGCAGCGGCGCCTTCACGAGCGGCGGCCAGTTCCTCGACGACGACTACTCGTGGTCCCTCGTCCTCCTCGACTGCGAGGGGGACGGCGACCTCGACGCCTTCGTGGGCAACAACGCCGGCCAGCCCAACCGCCTCTACCTCAACGACGGCGCCGCCCACTTCAGCGACAGCGGCCAGCCGCTGGGCGTGGGCGGCGGGATCTCGGTGGCCGCTGGCGACCTCGACGGCGACGGCGACAGCGACCTCTTCGTAGCCAACGCGGCGCAGCCCAACCAGGTGTTCTGGAACGATGGTGCCTGCCACTTCACCGACTCGCTGCAGCTCCTCGGCGGCAGCCGCGGCATCTCAGCGGCGCTCGCCGACCTCGACGGCGACGGTGACCAGGACGCCCTGATCGGCTCCACCGCCGGCATCGTGCGGGTGCTGCTCAACGACGGTGTGGGCGGCTTCACCGACAGCCACCAATGGCTCGCCAACGGCTACGGCAGCCTCAACAACGTGCTCTTGGTGGCCGATCTCGACGGCGACGGCGATCGCGACCTCTGGGTGGGCGACGGCGGGCGGACGGCGAGCGACGACGACCCGGCCGATCGCCTGTGGTGGAACGACGGTGCCGGCACCTTCACCGACAGCGGCCAGCGACTGGGCAGCGAGAGCACCACCGACGGGGCCTTGGGGGACGTCGACGGCGACGGTGACCTCGACCTCGTGGTGGCCAACTACCCGTCGCTCTTCTCGCCGGGAAGCAACGTCCTCTACCTCAACCAGGGTGGCACCTTCACGGCGAGCGGCACGAACCTGGGCCTCGGCAACACCACGGCCGTGGCCCTCGGCGACCTGGATGGCGACCAAGACCTCGACATCTTCTTCGCCAACCGCGGCGAGGGCAGCAAGGTCTGGCGCAACGCCGGCGGCGGCAGCTTCACGGACAGCGGCCAGTCCCTGGGTAGTGCCCAGACCTTCTGTCTCGCCCTCGGCGACCTCGACGGCGACCAGGACCTCGACGCCTTCTTCGGCAACGGCGGCGGCAACACCGTCTGGCTCAACGACGGCACCGGGGCCTTCACCGACTCCGCACAATCCTTGGGAACGCTCAACACCGTCGCCGTCCATCTGCTCGACGTCGACGGCGACGGCGACCTCGACGCCTGGACCACCAACGGCAGCGGCGGGCCGGAGCCGGCGCAGGTCTGGCTCAACGACGGCAGCGCTCGCTTCACGGACAGCGGTTGGCTGCTGGCGAGCAGCCTGGCGGCCGACAGCGCCCTCGGCAACGTCGACGACGACACCGACCTCGACGTATTGGTGGTGAGCGGTGACGGCGATCACCAGCTGTGGGTGAACCAGTACTCGGGGCCGCTCTTCGCCGACGGCTTCGAGAGCGGTGACACCACCGCCTGGACCCTCACCGAGCCGTGAGCAGGGCCGCTCGGGCGAGGGCCCAGCGGGCGGCGAGCGCGATGGGAAGACCGATCAGGAACATGTGAACGAGGAGGCCCGAGATCAGCACCGGCAAGGGAAAGCGCAGCGGCGTGGGGAAGCGCGACAGCGGCACCACGACGAGGTTCATCACGGCGTAGATGCCGGCGCCGTAGAGGGGTCCCAGGATCCCCGGGCGACGCGCGAGGGCGGGCCAGGCGCGGCTCGCCAGCACGAAGGCCGCGGCGAAGGTGAGGGCGATCCCAAAATGGAGGGCGAGGCCGAGGGCGGCGGTCGCCGCGCCGCCACCGTAGGCCTCCCGACCGAGGAGCCCGCTCGCCACCGACTGCAGCACTCGCGCCGGTGGCACGGCACGGCGCAGCCACGAGAAGACGACCGCGTAGGTGATGTCGAAGGCGCCGGCGACGAGGCCTCCAACGGCGATGGCAGTCAGGGTGCGGGCGCGCATGGTTGCGCCCAGAAGCTTACCCGAGAGTCGTCTGCGACCTGGCCTCCTGGCGCTCTGCCGCACCGGCCTCGGGGAGGAGACGGCCGCCGGACGGCCCTGACGGTTCTCGCGCCGCCGCCAGCAGTCCACAGGAGCGGCCCTCGCTGGCCAGCGGCCTACCCGTCCGTGTGTGGAAGGCCGCCCCGCCGGCGAACCAGGATCGCCGTTGTAGGATTCCTCCGCTCATCCGAGCGAACAACGCCGAGTATCGGCTGGGAAGGGAGCCCGGACCCACCGCCATGCCCAAAGTCTTCGTCCCCAAAGAGACCCGCAGCGGCGAGACCCGCGTCGCCGCGACCCCCGAGACCGTCAAGAAGCTCATCAAGGCCGGCCTCACCGTCGCCGTCGAGGCCGGTGCCGGTGCCAGCGCCTCGATGGCCGATGCGCAGTACCAGGCCGCCGGCGCTGAGATCCTCGACGTGGCGACCGGCTACGCCACGGCGCAGATGGTGCTCAAGGTGCAGCCCCCCACCGCCGCCGAAGCTGCCCGGCTGACGGCCGACACGGTGCTGATCGCCTTCATGGCCGCCCACCGCAACGCCGACGTGGTGAGCCAGCTGGCCCAGGGCCGCGTCAGCAGCCTCGCCATGGAGCTCATCCCGCGCATCACCCGCGCCCAGGCGATGGACGCCCTGTCCTCTCAGGCGTCGATCGGCGGCTACAAGGCGGTGCTGGTCGCCGCCGCCCGCCTCGGCAAATACTTCCCCCTGCTGATGACCGCCGCCGGCACCATTCCTCCCGCCAAGGTGGTGGTGATGGGAGCGGGGGTCGCCGGCCTGCAGGCGCTCGCCACCGCCAAGCGGCTGGGGGCCGTGGTCGAGGTGTCGGACGTGCGCGCGGCCGTCAAAGAGCAGGTGCAGTCCCTCGGTGGCAAGTTCATCGACCTGCCGCAGACCGAGAGCGGCGAGGGCCAGGGCGGCTACGCTCGCGAGATGGGCGAGGACTTCCTGCGCCGCCAGCGCGAGATCGTTCAGCAGCGGCTGGCCCAGGCCGACGTTGCGATCACCACCGCGCTCATCCCCGGCAAGCCGGCGCCGCGCCTGATCAGCCGCGAGATGGTCGAGGCGATGAAGCCGGGGGCGGTGATCGTCGACCTGGCGATCGAGCAGGGTGGCAACTGCGAGCTGTCGCAGGCGGACGTCGAGGTCAATCATGGCGGCGTCATCATCCTCGCCCCCTCGAACCTGCCAGCGAGCGTACCGATGGATGCTGCCACCCTCTACAGCCGCAACGTCCTCGCGCTTGTGCAGACGCTGGTCAAGGATGGCGCGCTCCAGCTCGACCTCGCCGACGAGGTCGTCGCCGGTGCCCTCCTCACCCACGCCGGCGAGGTCTGCAAGGCCGGCTGAAGAGCGGTCAACCACCCACTCAGCTCCCCTCTGCGCTCACCCCACCCATCCGCCGCTGCCACAGCGGCGGCGTGGTGAGCGCTGTGCTAGCCTCGACGCATCTTCTGGGGTCTCCATGGGCTCTCGGTGGCTCGCCCTGCCGCAGGCGGCGGGTCGCCGGCGATGGGAGGTGCGGGCATGCGATCAGCGGCGGAGCGGGCCAGCGGTCCGATCATTGAGCTCACCCTGCGTTCGGCCCTCGCCGGCATCGTCTTCGGCGTGCTCTTCGGGGCGGCCAACGCCTACCTCGGCTTGCGCGTCGGGCTGACCGTCTCGACCTCGATCCCCATCGCCGTCCTCACGGTTGCCTTCTTCAGGCTGCTGCCCAGCCGCCGCGGCAACACGATCCTCGAGGCCAACCTCTCGCAGACCATCGGCTCAGCGAGCTCGTCGCTCGCCTCGGGCACGATCTTCACCATCCCAGCCCTCTTCTTGTGGGGGATCGCGCCGCCGCTCTGGCAGGTGGCCACCCTCGCCTTCCTGGGCGCCATCCTCGGCATCGCGGCGATGGTGCCTCTGCGCCGGTTGCTGATCGTCGACAGTGCCGCGGAGCTGCCGTACCCGGAAGGGACGGCCTGCGCCGAAGTCTTGAAGGCCACCTCTCGGGAGGCCAAGGGCGGCCGGCTGATCTTCCTCGGCCTGGCCGTGGGAGCGCTCATCAAGCTGACGATCGGCGGCCTCTGCCTGATCTCCCCCGAGCTCGGCTTCCATCTCGCCGCGCTGCCCAAAGCCGAGCTGACGCTCGAGGTGGCACCGGCGCTGCTGGCCGTCGGCTACATCCTCGGCTACCGGCAGTCGGCGATCATGGTCTCTGGAAGCCTGATCTCCGCCTTGGTGCTGACGCCGTTGATCGCCCTGGTGGGCGACGGCCTGCCGGCGCCCCTCTTCCCCGAGGCCACGTCACTGATCCACGACCTCTCGGCCGGCCAGATCTGGTCACGCTACGTGCGCTACATCGGCGCTGGCGCGGTGGCTGCCGCCGGCATCGTGACCGTGCTGCGCTCGCTGCCCACGATGTACCGTTCGCTGGCGGCCGTGGTCGCTGGGCTGCGCCGGCAGCGCGGCAGCGAGGCGCCGGCCGAGGTGGTGCGCACGGACCGCGACATCCCTGGCTGGGTGGTCCTGGTGGCCCCGATCATCGTGGTCCTGGCGCTGGTTGGCATCCCGGGCCTCCTGGCCGGCGAGATGAGCTTCGTACCGCGGCTGGCGGCGAGCCTCGGCGTGGGCCTCTTCAGCATCCTCTTCGTGGCCGTCTCGTCGCGCATCGTGGGCCTGATCGGTGTCTCCTCCAACCCGACCTCGGGAATGACGCTGGTGACGCTCCTCGGCGTCTCGCTGATCTTCGTCCTCTGCGGCTGGACGGACCCCTCGGCGCGCGCCGCGATCCTCACCGTCGGCACGGTGGTCTGCATCGCCGCCTCGAAGGCCGGCGACATCTCGCAGGACTTGAAGACCGGCTTCCTCGTCGGTGCCACGCCGGCTCGCCAGCAGGCCGGCCAGTTCCTCGGTGCTGCCTTCGCCTGCTGGGCGGTGGCCGGCACGGTCCTGCTGCTCGGCCAGGCCTACACCTTCGGCTCGCCGGAGCTGCCGGCGCCGCAGGCCACCCTGATGAAGACGGTGATCGAAGGCGTGATCTCCGGCTCGCTACCCTGGGGCCTGGTGGGCACCGGCGGCGCCTTCTCGCTCTGCGCCATGCTGGCGGGCCTGCCCGGCCTCGCCTTTGCCGTCGGCATCTACTTGCCGCTCGGCAGCATGACGCCGATCTTCGTCGGCGGCTTGGTGCGCGCGCTCGTCGAGCGGCGGCGCCAGGCGGCGAGCGGCGAGGGGGACCCCGGTGTCCTCGCCGCCTCGGGGCTGATCGCCGGCGAGGGGCTCGCCGGGGTGGCGATCGCCTTCCTCGCCGTCAGTAAGAAGTGGCCGGGCTCGACCCTCGGTGAGCTGCTGACGTCCTGGCGCTTCGCCGAACCGGACCTGGTCCGTCTGGCGGCCACGCCGAGCCTATGGTTGGGGGTTGCGCTCGTCGTCGGCGTCTCGGCCCTGCTGTATCGCGCCGGGCTCGGCGCCAGCGTGACTCCAGCGGAGCCTCGCTGAGCACTCCTGAGGTGAATCCCGCGACGACCAACGAGACGAAACGATGTAGAACGGACGGTCAGAGCTAGACGAACCGGGCCAGGTAGGGGGCGCCATGGGCGAGCAGAAAATCGACTCCGACGCTGCAGCAGCCGACCTTCGCCGCTTCATGAAGCAGGTGCTGGCCGAGGTGCAGGCCCTCGAGAAGATGCTGGCAGGAGACTGGTTCGAGACCGGGATCCGCCGGATCGGTGCCGAGCAGGAGACCTGCCTCGTCGATCGCGACTTCCACCCGGCGCCGCTCAACCTGCAGATCCTCGAAGACCTCGGCGACCCCCACTTCACCACCGAGCTCGGTCGACACAACGTCGAGATCAATCTCGACCCACAAGAGCTCGATGCCGGCTGCCTGGCCCGCCTCGAAGGTCAGCTCAGCGAGCTCCTGGGCAAGCTGCGAGCGGCGGCCACGGCGCGCTGCGCCGAGGTGGTGCTGACCGGCATCCTGCCCACTCTCGACGTCTCGCACCTCGACTTGAGCTTCATGACCCCGGTGCCGCGCTACTACGCCTTGAACGACGCGATGAACCGACTGCGGGGCGGTGACTTCCGCCTCTTCGTCAAGGGCCAGGACGAGATTGCCATCCGCCACGACAACGTGATGCTCGAGGCCTGCACCACGAGCTTCCAGGTCCATCTGCAAGTGGCCCCGGCCGAGTTCGCGCGGCTCTACAACATCGCGCAGGCGATCGCCGCGCCGGTCCTCGCCACCGCCGCCAACTCACCCTTGCTGTTTGGCCGCCGGCTCTGGCGCGAGACGCGGATCGCCCTCTTCCAGCAGTCGATCGACACCCGCCAGGAAACCAAGTACCTGCGCGAGCAGCTGCCGCGGGTGAGCTTCGGGGCGAGTTGGCTGCAGGACTCGGTGCTCGAGATCTTCCAGGAGGACCTGGCGCGCTTCCGCCTGCTGATCGCGACGCAAGTCGACGAGGACCCGGTCAAGGTGATGGCCAAGAAGAAGGCGCCACAGCTCAAGGCGCTGCGCCTGCACAACGGCACCGTCTACCGTTGGAACCGCCCCTGCTACGGCATCTCGGCCACCGGCAAGCCGCATCTGCGGATCGAGAACCGGGTCCTGCCGTCCGGCCCCAGCGTGATCGACGAGATCGCCAACGCCGCCTTTTGGATCGGCCTGCTGCGTGGCGTCGAGCGCGAGTACGGCGACATCACCAAGTCGATGGACTTCGGCACCGCCGCCGAGAACTTCCTCTCCGCCGCTCGCTTCGGCGTCGGTGCCCAGCTCAGCTGGCCACGCAAGGGCAAGCGCTCGCGCGGCGCGATCCCGGTGCAGACCCTGGTGCCCGAGACGTTGGTGCCCCTCGCTCGTGAAGGCCTCCGTGACTGGGGAGTGGCGAGCGAAGACGTCGACCGCTACCTTTCGATCATCGAGGAGCGCGCGAGAGAGATGCACACCGGCTCGGTCTGGCAGCTCGACTCGCTGGCCGCGCTTGCCGGCACCGGCACCAAGGCCGAGAGGCTGGCGGCGCTCACCGGGGCGACGGTCGCCCGCCAGAAGGAAGGCACCCCCGTGCATCGCTGGGAGCTCGCCTCGATCGATGAGGGCGGCGGCTGGAGCCGTCACTACTCGCGGGTCAAGAACTTCATGACCACCGACCTCTTCACCGTCAACGAAGACGAGCTGGTGGACCTGGTGGCGGCGATGATGTACTGGAAGCACATCCGCCACGTGCCCGTCGAGGATACCCAGCACCGCCTGGTCGGCCTGGTCACCCACCGCACCCTGCTGCGCCTGCTGTCGACCGGCTCGGGGCAGAGCCGGCCGGTGCCGGTGCGCGAGATCATGGAGACGGAGGTGATCACCATCGGGCCGGAAGCTTCCACCCTGGACGCCATCGCCCTGATGCGCGAGCACAAGGTGGCCTGCCTGCCGGTGGTGGAGGACGAGCACCTGGTGGGGATCATCACCGAGCGGGACTTCATGAACGTCACCCGCAAGCTGCTCGAAGCCGAGCTGCGGAAGTAGGCGGGCTCAGCGAGGTTGCCGGTGCCAGCCGGCGACGAGGGCCGAGAGGTCTGCCCGCAGCGCCGAGAGGTCCTCGGCAGCTGCAGCGGCCCACAGCACGAGGTCGAAGCAAGCCATCGTCACCGGCAGTCCGAGCGCACGGCGCCAGGCGAGCAGGCCGGGCTAGAATCTCGCCGCAGCATGCATCCCCCTCGCGCCCTCACGGCTCGCGCCCTCGGCATCGGCCTCGCTCTCTCGCTGGTGGTGGCGGCGTACTCGACCTACGCGGGCCTCAAAGTGGGCGGCGTCTACTGGCCGATCATTACCGCGACGCTGCTGGCCTTGGCCGTCGGCAAGCTCTTCGGCGGGCTCTCGCCGCAGGAGCTGAGCATCGCCGCCACCGCCGCCTCGACGGGCGGTCTCCTCGCCGCCGGAGTGCTCTTCACCGTGCCGGCGGCATGGCTGCTTGGGGTGGCCATCCCGCCGCTCGAGGTCTCTCTCGTCGCCATCCTGGGTGGCCTCCTCGGCGTGGCCTTCACCCTGCCCTTGCGCGAGGAGATGCTCGAGCGGCTCGCCCTGCCCTACCCCGACGGCACCGCCACGGCGGCGGTGATCGCCGCCGGGGATGCCGGCGGCCGGCAGGTACGCCCGCTGCTTGCCGCCGCCGGGGTGGCGGCGGCCTTCACCGCGCTGCGCGACGGCTTCCGACTGCTGCCGGCGGTGATCAACCTCGAGAGCCTGGGCAGCCGCTACGCCAGCCGGCTCTCGCTGGGCAGCAGCGTCTCGCTGGTGCCGTTCGCCGGCGGCTTCTTGATTGGCCCCCTGTTCAGCGGCGTCTGGTTCGCCGGTGCCGTCCTCTCCTACCTCGTCGCCCTGCCGCTGCTGGTCGCAAACGGCCGCTTCGAGAGCAAGCTGGCCGCCGTCCACGGCCTGACCCAGCCGGCCGGCATTGGCGTGATCGTCGGCGCGAGCGTCGCCTACTTCCTGCTCAAGGGCCTGCCCTCCCTGCACCCGCTGCTCGCCCGCTGGCTCGGCGGTGGCCGCTCACGCGGCAGGGCGGGGCTGTGGCTGGCGGGTGGTGCGCTCGCGGTGGTCGTCGTCTCCCTCGCCCTCGACCTGCCCCTCTGGTTGACCCTGGTGGCGCTCATCGCCGCCTTCATGGTGGCCTACATCGCCGCCCGCATCGCCGGCGAGCTCAACATCGACCCGATGGAGATCTTCGCCATCGCGATCCTCCTTCTGGTGGTCCTCTTCGTGCGCCTGGAGGTCCGCACCGCCGTCGTCTTCGCGGCCCTCCTCTGCCTCGCCGCCGGGATGGCCGGGGACTTCATGCAGGACCTCAAGGCCGGCTCTCTGGTCGGCACCCGACCGCGGGACCAGGCCATCGCTCAGCTGGTCTCGGTGGTGCTCGTGGGCAGCGTGCTCGGCCTGCTGCTCGCCGCCATGGATCGCGCCTACACCATCGGCTCGGTCGAGCTACCCGCCCCCCAGGCGGTGGCCCTCGCCGGCATCGTCGAGGCGGGCTCGGTGAGCGCTCCGCTCGCCTGGGGCGGCCTCGCCGGCGCCCTGCTCGCCCTCCTCGCTCTCTGGCGCGGCCTGGGGATCCTCCCCGTCGCCCTCGGGATCGGCCTCTACGCGCCGATCGAGCTCTCACTGCCCCTCTTCCTCGGCGGCCTCATCCGCCTGGCGACGGAACGCCGAGGTCGCGGCGAGCTCGGCCGGCTCCTGGCCGCCGGCGCCATCGGCGGTGAGGGAGTGGTCGGCGTGGCCCTGGCGCTGGCCAGGATGTGGCGGTAGGGAGAGCCTGCACCTCAGAGCGCCCAGAGCGCACGTACCGCGCTCTTGACCACCTTGCCCATGGCGTTCTTCGGTAGCTCAGCAACGGTGAGGAGACGCGTCGGGAGCTTGTAGGGGGCGAGGCGGTCCCGGGCCCAGGCGCGCAGCGGCTCGAGCTCGAGCGGCTGGTCGCCTCGCAACACCACCGCGGCCGCCACGCGCTCGCCCCACTCGGCATCCTCGACCCCCACCACGGCGCACTCGCGGACCGCCGGGTGCCCGAGGAGCACGGCTTCGATCTCCAGGGCCGAAATCTTGTAGCCGCCGCTCTTGATGATGTCGACGCTCGAGCGCCCGAGGAGGCGGTACGAGCCGTCGGCGACCACGGCGGTGTCCCCGGTGCGGAACCAACCATCGCGGAAGGCAGCGGTAGTGTCGTCCGGCCGGCGCCAGTACTCCTGGAAGACCCCGGGGCCGGCGACCTCGATCTCACCGACCTCGGCGGCGGCGACAGGTGTGCCGTCCGGCCCCACCAGCCGCACCTCGACTCCCGGCAGCGGTTGGCCCACATGACCCGGTCGGCGCTCACCGTGGTACGGGTTCGAGAGCGCCATCCCGATCTCGGTCATCCCGTAGCGCTCGAGGAGGGCATGGCCGGTGATCTCCTGCCAACGCAAGAAGACCGGCGCCGGCAGGGCCGCCGAGCCCGAGACCATCAGCCGCAGGCGAGCAGCGCCGCGGCTCCAGCCCTCGCGGGTGGCCGCTGGAGCACCCTCCCAGGCCTGGAGCAAGCGGAAGTAGAGGGTGGGGACGGCCATCAGCACGGTGATCTCACCGCTCGCCAGGCGCTCCCACACGGTCTCGGCCACGAACCGGCTGGCTAGCTCGCAGCAGGCACCGCTCCACAGGGCACAGCTGAGGACGTTGACGATGCCGTGCACATGGTGGAGCGGCAGCAGGTGGAGGGCGTGGTCCGTCGCCTGCCAACCCCAGGCCTGGCAGAGCGTCTCGCACTGGAAGGCCAGCATGGCGTGGGTCCACACCACGCCCTTGGGCCGGCTGGTGGTGCCGCTCGTGTAGAGGAGCATCGCGCGCCGCTCATCGCCCACGGCCGGCAAGGCCACCGGCACCACTTCCGAGCGCAGCAGAGTGTCCGTCGCCAGCAGGGGCAGCCCGCGGTCCGCCACCAATTCGGCGAGCGCCGCGCCGCCCGCCGCGTCGCCGACGACGAGCGCCGGATCGCTATCCGCCAGGACGTGCGCGAGCTCCGCCGGGGGGTGTGCCGGGCAGAGCGGCACGGCGATCCCGCCGGCCCGCCAGATCCCCCACTGCACGGCGACGTGCGCCAGGCCAGGGGCGACGTGGAAGGCAACGCGCTCCTCTGCGAGGTCGCCGCGATCGGCAAGGAGGGCCGCCGCCACTCGTGCCGAGGCCGCGAGCAGCTCGCCGTAGGTCCAGGCACCGTCGGCGGCGACGAGGGCCGGGCGCTCGGCCCAGGAACGTGCACGGGCGACAAGGGGAAGCTGCGCTGCGGACATGCCGGCAGTCTACGCGAGCAAGCTCTGCGCGGACCCGCGTCTAGCTTGCGCCGGGCCGCCGGCTGAGCGAGGCTTGCGCCGCCCACGTTGTCATCCAGATCCCGGAGGTCTCTGATGCGCTTCCGCCGCCTGCTGGCCGTCCTTCTGCTCGTCACTCTCAGCTGGCCGCTCGCCGCCGGCGCGCCGCCGGCGCTCCGCGGCAAGGGCGGCGCCGTCGCCTCCGAAGACGCCACCGCCACCGCCGCGGGCTTGAGCCTGCTGCGCGCCGGTGGCAACGCCGTGGACGCGGCCGTGGCGACCGCCCTAGCCCTCGCGGTGACCTTCCCCGAGGCCGGCAACCTTGGCGGCGGCGGTTTCGCGGTGATCAAGATGGGGGACACGGTGGCGGCGCTCGACTTCCGCGAGGTGGCGCCGGCGGCCGCGACCCGCAACATGTACCTGGACGCGGCTGGCGAACCCATCCCGGACGCCTCGCTGGTCGGGCCGCTCGCTGCCGGGGTGCCCGGCTCCCCGGCAGGCCTCTGGGCCCTCCACCAGCGCTTCGGCGCCCGGCCCTGGCAGGAGGTCGTCGAGCCGGCCCGCCGCCTGGCCGCCGAGGGCTTCGTGGTCGACTCCTCGCTCACCGCACGCCTGGCCGCCGCCCGTGAGCTCCTCGCCCGTTTCCCGGAGACGGCCGCCCTCTGGCTTCCCGGCAATGAGCCGCTCGCGCCCGGCAGCCGCGTGGTGCAGCCGGCGCTGGCGCGCACCCTCGCTCGCTATCAGGCGGACGGGCCACCAGCGATCACCCACGGCGAGCTCGCCAACGAGATCGAGGCTGCCTCGCGGCGCTACGGCGGGATCCTCACGGCAGCCGACCTCGCCGCCTACCACGCCGAGTGGCGGCAGCCCCTGCTCTTCTCGGCCTTCGGCTGGGAGTGGGCCTCGATGCCGCTACCCTCTTCGGGCGGCATCATCCTCGCCGAGAGCTCGGCTCTCCTCGCTCGCTGGGGTTGGGCGGAGATGCCCCGCTTCGGTGCCGACCGCGCCCATCTGCTGGCCGAGAGCTACCGCCGGGCCTACGCCGATCGCTATCGCCTGGGGGACCCGAGCACCACCGAGGTCGAGCTCGCCGACCTGCTCACCCCCGAGGCCCTGGCCAGCCGGGCCGCAAGCCTGGACCGTGCTCGCGCCACCCCCTCGGCGCAGCTGATGCCGGCAGCCGCTGAGCCGGCCGAGGTGATGCACACCACCCACCTCTCGGTGGTCGACGGTGCCGGCAACGTGGTGGCCTTGACCGCTACCCTCAACGGCCTCTTCGGCTGCGGCCTCTATCTTCCCGGGCTGGGCTTCCTCAACAACGAGATGGACGATTTCGCCGCCGCCCCCGGCCGCCCCAACCTCTTCGGCCTGATCCAGGGCGAGGCCAACGCCGTGCGGCCGGGCAAACGGATGCTCTCCTCGATGAGCCCGACGATCGTCTGGCGCGGCGCCGAGGTGATCGCTGCCGGCGGTCGCGGCGGCTCGCGGATCCCCACCAACACGCACCAGGTGCTGCTCAACGTGCTGGTCGACGGTGATCCGCTGCAGGCGGCGATCAACCGACCTCGCCTCCACCACCAGTGGCTGCCCGATGAGCTCCAGGGCGAATCCGACACCTTTGCACCCGAGACCCGTCTGGAGCTCGAGCGGCGGGGCCACAAGGTCATCGTCACGCCGGTGACGGCCAAGGTCGAGGCCGTGCGCCGTCTCCCGGACGGCACCGTCGAGGCCGCCTGCGAGCCCCGCGGCGCGCGGGGGCCCGGCGTCGTCGAGCGCCTGCCGGGGGATGGCTAGGGAGCGTAGCCGAGGTCTAGCGAGCCCTTCGTCTTACACCTGCGGCAACGGCACCAGCAGCGAGGTCACCACGGCGACGACGGTCGCTACCAGGCAGAGGACGGCTCCGAGGAGGTGGTCGAGGCGCTCGGGCTTGAGGGGATCGAGCACCCGCCCGAGGCCGTAGCCACCGACGAAGCCGCCCAGGTGGGCCCAGTTGTCGACCCGCGGTGCGATCAGCCCGAAGACGAAGAGGAAGATCGCCCAACCCCAGACCTCACGACCTAGGGCGCTCGCGCCGCCCCGGCGGCTGTAGTAGATGAGCGCCCCGAGAAGGCCGAAGATGGCCGCCGAGGCCCCCACCGTCGTACCACCCCCACCCAGGATCAGAGAGACGATCGGCAGGCTCGGCGCGTAGGAGCTGAAGAGAAAGCCGATGGCCGAGCTCAGGCAGTAGAGCAGGATGGTCCGCGCCGTGCCGTAGGCCTCGAGCATCAGCGGCCCGACCTGCCTGACCCACATCATGTTGAACACCAGGTGGAGCAAGCTGCCGTGGAGCCAGCCGGCCGAGAGCACCGTCCACCAGCGGTCGAGGGCCCGCACCGGCCAGGCGCCGCTGGCACCGAAGCGCAAGAGCGACTCGTTGCCGGGAGAGAGCAGGCCGAGCAGCCCGCGCGACGAGATGGCCTCGGGAGCGGCCACCAGTGAGGCGGCGTAGAGGCCGCCACAGACGAGCATCACGAGCTGGAAGAAGCTCACCTCGACGCCGAGGCGCCGCAGGGCCGGCGCGAAGCCCCAGAGCGCGGGGTTGCGTGCACCGCAGTTGAGGCACTGGGCGTCGTTGACCCCCACGAGCCTGCCGCAGGACCGACAGATGAAGGCGCCCTGGCGTTGGCGACCAAACATGACGGCGGGAGCTTATCCGATCCGCCCACCGCCACCAGCGGCCGAAGGGCCTCTAGCCGGCCAAGGGTGGCGCGGCGAAGCCGAGAAAGACCGGCTCCGGCTCCAGGCAAACGCCGAAGCGCGCCGCGACACCGGCGCGCACCTCGGCCGCCAGGGCGACCAGCTCGGCGCTCGTCCCGCCGCCGTAGTGCACGAGGGCGAGAGCGTGGCACGACGAGATCCCCACGGTGCCACGGCGCAGGCCGCGTGCAAAGCCGGCCCGCTCGATCAACCAGCCGGCCGAGAGCTTCACGCGGCCACCCTCACCCGCGAAGCGCGGCACCTCGTCGGCCTCGCGCACCAGTCCCTCGCCCAAGGCCACGCGCACGACCCGGGCCGCCACCTCGGCGCTGACCTGCGGGTTGACGAAAAAGGAGCCCACACTGTGCCGGTTCTCGTCGTCGGGAGTGAGCAGCATCGACTTCTGCCGGCGCAGGTCGAGCACCGCTTGCCGCACCTCGGCGAGGCGCGGCAAGGCACCCCCGCCGGCGCCGAGGGCCCGGCGCAGCTCGGGGTAGCGCAGCGTGGGTGCCCCACCGGGGTGGAGCTCGAAGCGAACCGTGGAGACCGCGAGCGCGCCCGGCCGGCGGCGGAGGACGCTGGTGCGATAGCCGAAGCCAAGCCCCTCGCGGTTCAGGCACCGACGCTCGCCCGTCGTCGCATCGAGGCCGCTCACCTCGACGAGCCGCTCAGCGACCTCCTGGCCGTAGGCCCCGACGTTCTGGATCGGCGTCGCCCCGGCCGTCCCCGGGATCCCGGAGAGGCATTCGAGCCCGGCCCAGCCCTCCTCCACCATCCACGCCACGAGATCGTCCCAGGGCTCGCCGGCGGCGACCTCGATCTGGACTCGGTCGTCGTGGCGATGGACCCGGCGCCCCCGCAGGCCGACGCGGACGACCAAGCCCCTGACCCCGGCGTCGGCGACGACGACGTTGGTGCCGCCGCCGAGGAGCGTCACCGGCCAACCTTCGTGCCGGGCCAGGGCGAGGGCCTCGGCGAGCTCCGCCTCGCTCTCCACCCGGACGAGCCGCTCGGCAGCACCCCCGAGGCCGAGGCTGGTCCAGGGCGCGAGGGATGCTTCGCTCTCGATCTCCATTGCGGACGAGCATACGGCAGCGCCAACGCCGCCGCCGGCTCAACCGTATCCACGACCAGCAGAGAGGAGGAAACATGGCGCAACGTGGCTTGGTGGTCGCTGGCGTCTTCGCCGTCGGAGCGGGCCTCGTGGGCCTCGCCGCCGCTGGCACGGCCGAGCTCGAACAGGTGTGGGTGCAGAACTTCCCGGAGACCCAGCAGGTCCGCGGCAGCGTGACGGTGACGGAGCCGGTGCCCCATGCCGTGTTCCTGCGTCGCGAGGGCCTCATCGTGCCGCAGGCCCGCCGCACGGAGAGCAACGACCTGGTCTTTGCCGGCGTCGTCGAGAGCGCCGGCTTCACGGGCGCGGTGCTCTCGCTCCAGGGAGAGGTGCAGGACAGCTTCTTTTCGGCGGGCGACGTCGGCGTGCTGCTCATCCCCGATGAAGCACCCATCCTCGACGCCCTGCGGCGCCACGGGCGGATCGATCTCGCCCTCGAGGCCGTCGCGGCGGCCGCGCCCAGCGCGGGAGCACGGTTCAGCTCGGCCCCGACCGCGGCGGGAGTTGCCTTCCCACGCTACCGAGCCTTCCTCTACAACACCACGAACCGGAGCGCCGAGGTGAACCTCTATGTCTACCTGACCCACTGAGGAGCGCTCCCGGTTGCTACCATCGCACTGTGGCGTTCCTCCACTTCGGGTCCCGCCGGCTGGCCTACGAGCTCCACGGCTCCTCAGGCCCCCTCGTCGCCCTGGTGATGGGCCTGGGCATGCCGGGCGCCGCCTGGGCACCGCAGATCTCCGCCCTCGGGCCGTCCTACCGGCTGCTGACCTTCGACCACCCCGGGATCCACGCCTCAGACGCCCTCCCCGGCCTGCCTTCGGTACCCGAGTTGGCCGCCGACCTCGGCACCCTCCTCGCACACCTCGGCGCGCGGACCGTCCACCTCGTCGGTATCTCGATGGGGAGTCAGATCGCTCTCGCGACGGCCCTCGCGGCGCCGGCGCGGGCTGCCTCGCTCACTCTGCTCTCGACCTGGAGCGGCCGCACGCTCTGGTTACCGACCCTCGCCAACCTGCGCTGGACGCCAGCCGTCGTCTTGCGAAGCGGTCCACCCCACTACCGGGCGCTCGCCCGCCAGCTCTTCTCGCGCCGCTTTCGGGCCTCGCTCGCCGAGGCCGAGGTCATCGCCCGCCTCAGCGCCGGCCTCGGCCCTCGGCCGTCGGCGCGCAACACCCTTGGGCAGTTCTGGTCACTCCTGCGCTACGACGCCGGCCGCCAGCTCGGGGCGCTTGCCGCCGTGCCCACGCTGGTGGTCCACGGTGGGGCTGACTGCTTGGTGCCCGTCTCGCGAGCCCGCGAGCTGGCACGACGCATCCCCGGCGCTCGCTTCGAGCTCGTGGCCGGCTGCGGGCACGGCTTGTCCATGGAAGCCGCGGCCGAGGTGAACCGCCTCTTGGCGGAGCACTTCGCCGCCGCCGGCGAGCTGCCCTAGAGGCCGGGTGGGGCCTGGCGCAGCAACCACCAGACCCCGCAACCCAGCGCGACAAAGAAGGCCAGCACGGTCACGGCGGCCCACAGCGCGAAGCGCCGCCCCTTGGGGCCGACGGCAGCAAGGTAGGCCCCCACCGCGGCGAGCAGGGCGAAGAGCACGAAGGTAATCAGGGGCAACGTCATCAAAGCCTCCCAGGAGGCCGAGCTGCGGGGCCGAAGAGGCCGGCTCGGCGAGCGTCCGATGGAGTGGACAGGACGCTTCTGGATGTCATGGCGAGAGTACTACGGCCGAGGCGGGGGGAGAGAACAGTGCGGAAGGCGGCGGCTGAGCTGAACGGGCGTTCTGCCCGGTGTTGGCAAGTTTGCCAGAAGTTCACCACCAATGGGCATTTCTACCACCCAATTTTCCCAGATTCGGGTATGCTACCCGCCAACTTCTCCTGGTGCAGGCTGCTTGACGTCCCAGAAAAGGCAGCCTCGACGAGCTGGCATTTACGTTGCTAGCAGAGACCCAAGAGAGACAACTTGGAACGCTCGTAGATGCAATGCACCCAAATTGCACTGACGAGAAGATGTGCGCTAGAATCCCAATCGAAATAGTAATTTCCAAAAGTTGGATTGTTGACTGATTAAGTTCAAAGTGGAGCTGATCGATGATCCAGGGAGCGACGGGGTGAGAGGGGCCGCGTGAGCAAGCAAGCGGATCGAAGCCTCGAGAGCACGCGGCTGCGGAACTGGCTCGTCTCCCGATTGTGGATGGTCGGCCTGGCCTTGGCACTCACCCTCGGCGGCCTGTTCCTCTCCGGGCATCGGCAGTTCTTCGTGCCCGGAACCACCTCCGACGGGCACCACCTCCTTGAGCCATCCTGCAATTCCTGTCACAAGGGCTTCGCCCCGATCGCCAACGACGACTGTGTCAGCTGCCATCGCCCGGAGCTGGCGAGCGACACCCACCCCGTGCGCACCTTCGACGATCCACGGTGGGCGAGCGACCTGAAGGAAATTAACGCCCTTCGCTGCGTCACCTGTCATCACGAGCACAAGGTGGCCGCCGGTGGCGTCACCATCCGCCGCGAGTTCTGCTACCCCTGCCACGACGACGTGGTTGCCAAGCGGGCCAGCCACAAGGACCTCTCCCCCTCGTCCTGCGGCGACGCCGGCTGCCACAACTACCATGACAACTCTGGCCTCAACACCGCGGTGCTCACCGCTGCCCTGGGGCAACCCGACCAGCTGGCGGAGCCCGCAGTGCTGGCACGGCGCCTCGTCCCGGAGCCCGCCGGACCGCACCTGGCTCCCGACGCTCCTGCCGGCGTGACCGCTCCGGCCGCCCTCGTCCAGGCCTGGGACGGCAGTGTCCATCGGCGAGCCGGGGTCGGCTGCTCGGACTGCCATGGCAAGGGCGAGGCCTTCGCCTTGCGGCCTGGCTTCGCCGCCTGCAAGACCTGCCACGGCTTCGAGGTCGATACCTTCGGTGCTGGGCAGCACGGGGTGCGCACACGCCTCGACCTCGAGCCGCTGCGGCCGGCGGACGCGCGATCCCCGATGGCTGCCGGGGCGTCGCGGCTGCACCCCGAGCATGGCTGTGGCTCCTGCCACGACGTGCACTCGGTCGACACCCGCCACGCGGCCACCGAGGCCTGCCTCGACTGTCATGCAGACCGCCACAGCCTGGCCTTCGGCTCCTCTCCCCACGCCCGCGGCGCAACCCAGCTCGATCCTCACGACGGGCGGGCCGTCACCTGCGCGACCTGCCACCTGCCCCGGGTCGAGGTCGAGGAGAAGGGCGCCGTGAGGGTGGCGACCAACCACAACAACAGCCTGACCATGCGACCGATCGATCGCATGGCCCGCCTGGTCTGCAACCGCTGCCATGGCTATGAGCTGTCCCTCGCCAGCCTGCTCGACCCGCAGGCCGGGGCCAGCAATTTCGCTGCGAAGCCGTCTTCCCGGGCGCGCAGCTTCCTGATGGTGGAGGCTGCCCGCCTGGGTCGGCAGCCGGAAGGAGGAGGACGATGATGGCAAGAGCTTGGTGCAGCAAGGGTCGCGTCGTCGCCGGCGTCGTCGGCCCAGCCCTGATCACCTGCCTGACCGCTTGCGGTGGCAGCGCTGCGAAACCGGCAGGGATCGCGCCCGAGCAGGCGGTCGACTACATCCACGCCGTGATCGAGGCTGATCGCAGTGTCTACGCCGAACGCGTGGTGCAACGCCTGCAGAACACCGAGGGCGTGATCAAGGCCAGCGAGCATTTCGAGGCCGACAAGGCCCTGCCACTGCCGGCCCAGATGTTGCGCATGGGCTCGCAGGCGGCGGCCGAGAAGGGCGACTTCCGCTACGCCCTGATCAGCCAGTGGGCGATCAACAAAGCCAACCTGCCGAAGACGGATGCCGAGAAAGCCGGGATGGAGCAGGTGATCGCCGATCCCTCCAAGCCCTATCGCAGCTATCTGACGGTGAATGGTCGCCGCTACTTCATGGCCATCTACGCCGACCGCGCCGTCTCCCCGGCGTGCGTCAAGTGCCACAACGAGCACCAAGAGAGCCCGCGCCACGACTTCACACCCGGCGACGTGATGGGCGGCGTCGTCGTCACCCTTCCCCTCGACTGACCTGGAGCGAGATCGGACATGCGTACGGAAACTCTGCGTTGGGAATTTCGGGTCCTGCCTTGGCTGGCGTTGCTCGGCGTCATCGTGCTGGCTCTCCTACCCCTCAGCATCTCCCTGCTGGGAGCCTTGCCGTTGTCGGAGAACATCCGTCTCCTCGGCAAGCTCTCGGAGAGCCACCGCTTCCGCGAGCTTACGGGCTACGGCGCCCTTGCCCTGGTCGCCTTCGAGGGGCTGCTCATCCTCCACAAGCGGGGCAAGCTACCGTTCATGCCCGGCAACCGCATTAGCTGGCGTTCGGCGCACATCTTCGTCGGCGCGTCGCTGATCCCGTTGGTCGTCATCCATACCGGCGGCCGCTGGGGGAGCAACCTCAACGGCGCCCTGCTGCTGAGCTTGATGGCCGTCGTGCTGATCGGGGTGGCCGGTAAGCTGATCGAAGCGATTCACTTGCAGCGCAACGTCCAGAGTGCCAAGGCCGAGGCCGGCAAAGAGGGAGGCCGGCGGCGCGCGCCCATGCATACCTACTGGCTACGGCTCCACATGATGCTGGCGACGGTGCTGGTCGCCCTGCTGGGCTTCCACATCTTCAGCGTCTACTACTTCTAGCCCGCCGCTTCCGCCTTCCGCCACCGCGCCTCGAGCAAGCGAAAGGCCCCCTGCTGGGGGCCTTTCGCACGAGGCGCATCGGCGCGCCCACGACCGGCAGTGAGCCGGCACCTTCAGGCTGACAGGACGCGGACACGAATCTGCGTCGAAGGCGCGTCGTCGCCTCCCTCACAGATGATCTCCACCCTCTCGCCGTAGTACCCAGCGACACCGCGCACGATGCCGCGAGCCAACGCTGCCATCTTGCGGGGCGACCGATAGAGGATCGTCACCTCGTTGTCGCCGGTGCGCGAGCAGACCAACGCCGGCGGCTTGGCCTGGCGGTTGCGCGTCCGCACGATGTGGTGGATGGTGCTCTCGACGTTGGTCAGGAACTCGAGGGTCTTCCACTTGGGGTCGATCAACGGCCGGTAGATCGTCACCAGATCAGCCCCGATGAACTGGCCGAAGTCCTCCAGGATGTTCGGCACCGGGATCCCCGTGATCTTCGAGGCCGTGACGACGATCCCCACCGCCTCCTCGTCCGGGTACATGAGGAAGTTCTCGTACTCCTTCTTGCCCAACCCGGCCTGCTCGAGCACTGCGATCCAGGCTTCGCGGCCGAGCTTCGACTCGACGTATTTTTTTATTTCCGAGAAAATAAATCCGTGCACCGTTGACTCCCTCGGTGGCGAATGATGACCCGGGAGCTGTCTAGCTCAGCTCGCCGACGGCGGCCAGCAGCTTGGGCTCGTACTTCTTCATGATGGCCCGCGCGAGCCCGAGATTGCCACGCCGGCCCACCGCCAGCACGTGGTAGTAGTCCTTGCCCATCGGGCGGATGAGGACGTAGATCTTCTCGGTGGAGATCAGGATGTCCTCCGTCGAGCCAGCCCCCATCCCCAGCAGGTCGAGGGCCCGGCCGTTTGCCTTGACCACCTCGGCGTAGGACGCCGCGGCCACCGAGGCATCGAAGTCCGGGTCGATGGAGCCGCCGCCGATGGACAACCCGCTGTCCACGTTGACGATGTCCGTCGAGACGAACTCAGGGACCTCCTCGCGAAACGACTCCAGCACCTTGTGCAACGTGTTCATGCTCCCCTCCTCCTTGAGGTCCGTCCACCAGCCATCCTCGATCGGCACCACGGGGGCCAGCTCGGGACGGTCCTCCGTCTTCTTCCGCTCGTCGTCGCGCCGGCTGCTCTCGAGCAGCAGCATGGTCAGCGAGCACTCGATCCGCGGCGTGCGGTCGCCGGCAAAGGTCTTGATCTCGATGTCGTTGCTCCGCCAGCCGATGAGCTCGTAGGCGGCGTCCTCCCCCTGGAGATCCCCTACCTCGGCGTCGATCAGGGCACCGTCCAGGAAGAAGAGGTGGCCCACCCGATCGGCCGCGTACACGCACACCAGGCACGTGGTCTTCTCGATCGAGACCATCTGCAGCACGGTCGGCAGGCTGATCCCCTGGACGTAGCCGAGGAAGTCCTGCACCTCGATGCGGTTGCGCAGCTCGAAATTGGAGATCGCCATGCTCAACCTAGGTAGTTTCATCCCTCACGGTTTTCGGGACACACCAAGAAAGTCAATCTGCTTCACTCATGACTCGTACGAGTCCTTCGCGGAGTGTGTGCACCAACTCCCGGCGCACCGGCTGGCTGACCACGAAGCCGAGGATGTAGCGGCCGAGGGCAGTGTCGGCCTGCAGCAGCTCGAGGACCTGGCCGCGATCCAGGTCGATCGAGACCGAACCCAGGATCGGTGACTCCAGGCAGGAGTGGAGCCGGTCGAGCAGGCTTACGAAGGAAGCCGCCACCGCCACCATCACTGGGTCGGAGTTCTTCTCCATGAGGACGAAGCCCTCGGCATCCGCCACGAAGAGCCGGCGGCAGCCAGTGAGCTCCAAGATAAACGCGAAGTAGGTCTTCAGGCGGACCTGCAGGGGGGCCCCGCTCGGCAGGCGAAGGCCCTCGGCCTCACCGGCCATGGCCCCGCGTGGGGCAACCGGCGGGGCCGGCGGCGGCGAGCTCCACAAAGAGCCGGCCGGCCAGGGTTGGAAACCGCCATCTCCCGCGACCGGGGCCGGAGACGCCGGCGGCCGCGCCATGAGGCCTGCTCGCGCCAACGTGGCAGCGAGCTCCGCCGGCTCAATCCAGGAGAGAGATCGGCTCATCGGCGCTTTCCTCGCGCAGGAGCCCCAGGCGAGGCTCGAGCTCGGCAGCGATCTGGTCGAAGACGGCCGCCACGGGCGGCGGCCGACGGCTGAGCAGCCCGATCGGCACGCCGTAGGCGCTCGCTTTGAGAAAGGCGGGGTCGCGAGGCACGAAGCCGTTGAGCACCAGCTCGGGGGGAAGCGTGCTCCAGCTCTCCTGGGCCACGGTCAGTGAGACGTCGCTCCGCGAATTGAGCATGCTGACGACAAAGCCCACCACCTCGACGCGCGCGCCGCGCTCGCGCAACTGGCCGAGACGATTGAGCAGCTGGGTGATCGACCGCAGCGCCAGTGGTTCCGCCTGCAGGGGCACCAGCGCATGGTCGGCCAGCTCGAGAGCGACGGCGGCAGGTCCTTGCAGCCCCGAGGGCGTGTCCACCACGACGAGGTCGTAGAGCGGCCGCAGGCTGTCGAAGACTCGCCCCATCTTGTCGCGGTCGGCGAGGAGCTGGTCCTGCTCGGGGTCGCTCGGCAGGCCGGCCGCGCCGGCCACCGGCAGCACTGCCAGCTCCGGGAGATGGGTCTGGAGGATCGCTTCCTGGAGACCGATACGGCCTTCGAGATGAGCGAGCAGGCCCTGCCCGCGGCGGTTGGCACCCTGTACCGACAAGCCCACGGCACCGAGCGGGTCGACGTCCATCACGAGCGTCTTCCAGCCGCGGCGGGCCAGCGCATAGCTGAGATTGAGAGCGACAGTGGTCTTGCCGACTCCGCCCTTCTGGCTCACGACTGCGAGCAAGGCCATCGTCCCCTTCCGCGCGGCGAACCGCGAAGCAACATCGATCGGACGCCCGCGTCCCCGTGAATCGAACGTGTGAAAGAGGCTGAATCCTGCCACAGATACGGACTTCCGCGCAAGCTTGTTTGTATGTATTTTGTAGGCACGTACAAAGAATATTTGGTCCTGGCTCTAGGCCTTGCGGAGCGCTGCGGAGGCCCCGAGCCGGGAGTTGGTTCCGGGCTCAGGAAAATATTTCGGATGCCGAAATGAGATAGGGCGGACGATCTTGGCTTCGCGCGGACGCCGAAGGGGGTGGGCCTTCCTAGAGCTTGTACAGCATCCAATACACCACGACGCCCGTCACCGAGACGTACAGCCAGATCGGCAGCGTCCAACGGGCCAGGCGGCGGTGGCGCTCGAAACGCCCCCGCAGGGCCAGCACGAGCACCATGACGGCGAGGATCGGCACCAACGCCGCGAGAATGGTGTGCGAGGCGAGGATCGCCAGGTAGGCAGTGCGCAGCGCTCCGGTCCCCGCGAACCGGCGCGAGCCCGTTTCGGCGTGGTAGATGAGATAGGAGATCAGGAACAGGATGGAGCTGGCGAAGGCGGCGGTCATCACCACGCGGTGCGCCGTGCGCCGACCGCGGCGGATGAGCAGGTATCCGGCGACGAGAAGGAGTGCCGAAAGGCTGTTCAGCAGGGCATTGAGGGCTGGCAGCTGGCTCGTCGCAGGCATGGTGGCGGGAGGAGTTTGCGGCACCGCGCGGCGAAGAGCAATCCCCGGGGCGGCGTTGCCGCGGGGCCAGACCGCTCCGGCCCCGCGACGCAGTGGCTCACGGGTCAGAGATCGGTGCCGTCCAAATCTCCTCCTTGCCTCCGCTGCGGCGGTCGGTCCAGGAGGGGAAGAACTTGCCGAGGAAACCCGAAAGGCCGTTGTAGTCGCCGTACTGGTTGCCGAGGTTGGCGCTCGACTGGGTCTCATCGGTCTGCGCGGTGGTGACCTGCAGCGGCGCCGACCAGGTCACACCGTCGTTGCTGGAAGACTGATAGTAGACGTGGGTCTTCAAGCGCGCCGAGTCGGCCACCGTGTCGTAGTACATGATGCCGACCGTACCGTTCGATTCGTCGACCGCCAAGAACTGGTTGAATTGATCGTTCTTCGACGCCTGGTTGTTGATCTTCACCGGCGCCGACCAAGTGGCTCCGCCGTCGGTCGAGCGCGCGAACCAGATGCGCGTCTTGCAGCTCGAGGCCGCATTCGAGCCTGGTTCGTTGGCGGCAGCGGTGCAGCCGGTCTCGCCGGAGAGGTCGGTCCAGGAGACGTAGACGTTGTTCTTGGTCGCCGTGCGATAGGCCGCTCCAGAGGTGTAGATCAGGGCACGACGGCTGTTGAACGAAGGCACGCCGATGTCGTAGCCGTCGTACATCGTGGCGACGACCACCGCCGTCGACCAGGAGGCCCCGCCGGTGGTCGACTTGCGGACGACGACCCGGCGGTTGCTCGTGGTGGGCCAAAAGGCGAAGACGTCGCCACTGCTGTTGGTCTTGATGTCGCAGCCGATCGCCGTGCCCGTGGACTCCGAGCCGCTGACCTGCACGGGCGTCTGCCAACCGGCGCTGGTACGCCGTCCGACGTAGGCCGGGTTCCCGTTGTGGTAGCAGACGTAGACGTTGTCGCGGAAGGAGGAGCTGGCGCTGTGGTCGACCCACATCAGCTCCTTGTCGGTGCTGCGCTGGCTGCCCGACACCGTCCCGTCGAAGGTCCAGGTCACGCCGCCGTCGGTCGATCGGTAGGCCCGGGTCTTGAGAGTGTTGCCCTTGATGCCGAGGGTCACGGCCCAGGCGGTGCCATCGGAGGTCCAGTCCACGGCGGGGTCCGAGTGGAAGCTGTCCGTACTCGCCAAGGGTAGCTCGGTACGCCCCCAGGTCGCGCCGCCGTCCGACGAATAGAACTGGGCCTGCCGGCCAGTGCCGCCGATGTTGTTGGAGGCGGCGATGATCTGGTTGGGGGCCAGGAAGTTGATCCTGATGTCGGATTCGCTGTGCGGGCTGGGCTGCGCGGTCGAGATCCGGCGATCGGCCGCCACCGAGGCCTTGTCCGCCCCCGCCAGCTCCTCCGCTCCCGGCTTGCCGGGCTCGAGGTCCTGGTGGGTCAGCATCCACTGGTGGATCTCTTTCAGGACGTGCGGATAGCCGCCCGTCGGGTCGTCCGCCGCGTAGACCGCTCCCGGGTGCCCCTTGCGCCACCAGACACGCAGCCACAGGGGCAAGCGACGTCCGTCCACGAGCTCATCGGCCCGGAGCAGGGCGAAGTCCTGGTTGGTGCGCACCAGCTGCGCCAACGCTGTCCCCGGCCGGATCTGATCGACCGCGAGCTGCTCCGTCAACGTGGGAGGGCCCTGGCGGCCTGGAGCAGCCCAGGCGGCCAGCGAGAGAAGGGACGACCCGAGGCAGCACAGCGCAGAGACCAAGACAAGCTTCGATTTCATCTCCAACCTCCGTGATTGAGGCCAAGCGTGCAGGGGGCGACCCGGCAAGGGGGACGACGCACGAACACCATGACCTCGGTTGAGGAGGAGAAGCTGCCAGACTATCTCCGTGTAGAGATATTACGAACGAAAGAAAATTTCGATAGTAGTGGCGCAGTATCAATAAGGTGTCGCGTGGTTCGGCTCGAACCACGTCGAGACCTCCAGGTCGACGCTAGGGGGTCGAAGCTATGGCTCTGGTGAGTTGCCCTCGCGCTGGACGGCGCGGGCGTCGCGAACCAGGCGGTCGAGGTCGGCGGGCTCGAAGGGATTGTAGAAGCCCCGGAGGCCACCGTCGCCGTCGACGAGGATCAGTCGCGTGGCGTGGATCACTGGCCCTTGCTCGGGTGGACTGTCGACCCCGGCGGGAGCGACCCCCAACTTGAAACCCGAGATCGACAGCTCCCAGATCGCTTGCCGGTCACCCGTGAGGAAGAGCCAATCGTCCCCGGCGCCGAAGCGGCGAGCGTACTCGTCGAGCACGGTCGGCGTGTCGTGCTCGGGGTCCACGGTGATCGACACCCTGAGCACGCCCTTGGGCAACCGAGGCCCAATCTCGGCCAGTCGCTGGGTCATCAGCGGGCACGGGCCCGGGCACCGCGTGTAGATGAAGTCCGCGATCCAGACGACCCCGGCGAGATCGTCGAGGCGCACGTCTCTGCCATCGCGGTTGCTGAGGACAAAGCCCGGCAAGTAGGCGACGACCTGCGGCGCCGGGCGCCGGGCCTCGGTGCGGCTGCGCTCGAGCGCCACGACGCCGACCACAGCCAGGACCGCCACCAGCACCAGCCAGAGGAACCCCCGCAGGGCGGTTCGTCGGTCCATCGCTCTCAGAGCTCCTCCGCGCTCGCCAGGTGGCCTGCCGGCACGCCGCCGGCAGCCGAGCTAGCCGGCGAGCAGGCGGTCGATCAGGGTGAGCAGGAAAATCCCCGGCAGGTAGAAGACCGAGGTCAGCAGCACCCGGCGAGCCGTCGGTTGGCCGGGTAGATGGGCGAAGCGGAAGCAAGCAGTGAGATAGAGGAGTCCGAGGACCAGCGTGCCGGCGAAGTAGGTCAACCCGGTCAGCCGGAGAGCGGAGGGCAGCAGGCTCACCGGGATCAGCGCCGCACCCCAGAGCAGCATCTGAAAGGCCGTCGCCCGGCCGTCGCGATCACCGACCGTCAGCAGCGGAAAGCCGCCCCGTGCGTAGTCTTCGCGGTACATCCAGGCAATCGCCAGAAAGTGCGGCATCTGCCAGAAGAAGAGCAGCCCGAAGAGGGCCCAGGCACCGGGCTCGAGGCCGCCCGTCGCCGCCGACCAACCCATCATCGGCGGAATGGCCCCCGGCACCGCACCCACCACCGTGGCGAAGGAGGTCTGGCGCTTGAGCGGCGTATAGACGAAGACGTAGCCGGCCACGGTGAGGGCACCGAGCAATGCCGTCAGGGGACGCGCCCAGGTGAGCAGCACCAGCAGGCCAGCGGTCACCAGGGTGAGACCAAAGAGCAGGGCGCTCTCAGGATCGACCCGCCCCGTTGGCAGCGGCCGCTGGGCGGTGCGTCGCATGCGGGCATCGTGGCTGCGCTCGAGCAGGTGGTTGAAGGTGCCGGCGCCCGCCGAGAGCAGTCCGGTGCCGAGGACGGCAGCCATGAAGCCGAGCCACCCGGTGTGCTCCGCACCCACTGAGCGCCCGCCGAGCAGGTAGCCAGCCGCGGCGGTGACCGCGACCATCGAGGTGATCCGCGGCTTGGTGAGCTCCACCCAGTCGGCCAAGCGGGCCGCCGGCACGGAGTCGCCGGGGACGAGATCAGCACGCTCTAGCTGCATGGGGCGCGCTCGCTGCCGCCGCGTTCACGGCTGGGGTGACGAAGAGGCATGGGCTGGTGGTGGGCTCCGTTCGACACCCCCGACCATCGAGGGATCGGGCGAGTGTACCGCAGTTGGGTCGCCCACCGTCCTTGCCGACCACCGCAAGCACGGGCGAAGCGCCGGGCTCCTCGCGCCGGGCCCGATCGAGAGGAGATATCGAGACGCTATAGTGACGAGAGTGCGACGGCAGCCGCCGAACGACGCCGAACCACTGACGCCAACCGGGGAGGGGCGCCCCATGACGAGCCGCACGTGAGCCGCAGGCACCCGCACCACAAGCCAGCTCATTGCCTGGTCTGTGGCAAGGCAGGGGGCGCGATCGAGCTCGAGCCCGTCGCGCTGCTGCGACCGCCGCTCCTCGCCATGCTCAAGGCCGAGCACCCGGACTGCGGAGCGGACTCCTACCTCTGCACCTCCGATCTCAACCGCTACCGGGCTCGCTATGTGGCCGCCCTGCTCTCCGAGGAGAAGGGTGAGCTGACCGCGATCGAGCGCGACGTGGTGCGGGGCCTCGCCGGCGATGAGCTGCTCAGCCAGGACACCAACCTCGAGTTCGACCGCCGGCTCAGCTTCGGCGAACGGCTGGCGGACCGCATCGCCACCTTTGGCGGCAGCTGGACCTTCATCCTCGCCTTCGCAGGCTTTCTCGGCGTCTGGATCGCCGTCAACAGCTGGCTCCTCCTGCACCGTCCCTTCGACCCCTACCCCTTCATCTTGCTCAACTTGATCCTCTCCTGCCTGGCAGCGCTCCAGGCCCCGGTGATCATGATGAGCCAGAACCGCCAGGAGGCGAAGGACCGCTTGCGGGCCGAGTACGACTACCGGGTGAACCTCAAGGCGGAGCTGGAGATCCGCTTGCTCTCCGAACGCATCGACCGGCTGCTCACCCACCAGTGGCAGCGCCTGCTCGAGATCCAGCAGGTCCAGGTGGAGCTGATCGAGCAGCTCGATGCCCGCAATCCGCGCCCTCCGGCGGCCAACCCGCAGCCTCCTCAACCCTAAAGGGAGCGCGTTTTCGGCGAGCCTTTCCGCCCGCGAGGAGGGGCCGCTTGCGCCCCTCTCGCGAAGTGGGCTACGATTCGCCGCCGTTTGTGAAAGTCGTCACAAGCTCGCTTGCGACGCGGCGAGCCTCTGCGCTATCCTCGCCGCCACATTCCGCGGACGGACCTACAGGTTGACGAACGATGGCTCAATTCTTCCATCGCAGTACGAACACGATCGCCAAGGCCTCGATCTATGGAGGCGTGGTGGTCGCCGCCCTCGTGGGTTGGGGCATGCTCACCCTGTCGCGCTCGACGTATGTCACCAGGCAGGACGTGGTGCGCAAACAGCCGGTGCCCTTCAGCCACGACCACCACACAGCGGGCCTGGGGATCGACTGCCGCTACTGCCACACCTCGGTTGAGGAGTCGGCCTTCGCGGGCATTCCGCCGACCCAGACCTGCATGAACTGCCACAAGCTGATCTGGACCAACGCCGAGATCCTCGAGCCGGTGCGGGCCTCGTGGCGCACCAATCAGCCGCTGCAGTGGGTGCGGGTCAACGACCTGCCGGACTTCGTCTACTTCAATCACTCGATCCACGTGGCGCGGGGAGTGGCCTGCGTGACCTGCCATGGGGCGGTGAACGAGATGCCCCTGATGCGGCAGGCCCAGTCACTGCAGATGGAATGGTGCCTCAACTGCCACCGCAACCCGGAGAAGTACGTCGGCTACAAGGACCAGGTGGTCAACTGGGACTGGAAGCCGACGTCCCCCGAAGAGCAGCAGGACGTGCTCGGCCCCAAGCTGGTGCAGGAATACGGCATCCAGAGTCTCACCAACTGCTCGACCTGCCACCGCTAGCTGGGCAGGGTCCGGCGCCAAGAGGTAGGGCTCGCGGTGGACAAAACTCACTCTGCTCGAGACGAGCGTGACATGAAGCTGGCTTCAGGGAGCTCGCAAGCGATGGGAATCGAGGACACGGACCATCAAACCGCGCCGGAGGCTCAGCCAGAGCCTGTCGATATCAAGGCGCTGCGCGAGCGGCTGGCAGGTGCCGAGGGCCCGACCTACTGGCGATCGCTCTCGGAGCTGGCCCGGACCCCGGAGTTCGAAGAGGCCCTCCACCGCGAGCTGCCGCGGTTCGCCGCCGAGTGGCCGCAAGGCCTGAGCCGGCGCGGCTTCCTCGAGCTCTCCGCCGCTTCGCTGGCTCTCGCCGGTCTCACCGCTTGTACCCGCCAGCCCTCCGAGGCGATCGTCCCCTACGTCAAGGCGCCGGAAGACATCGTCCTCGGTCGCCCGCTCTACTACGCGACCTCCTACGAGCTTTCCGGCCACGGCTTTGGTCTGCTCGCCGAAGCCCACGAGGGGCGGCCCACCAAGCTGGAAGGCAATCCGGACCATCCCGCTTCGCAGGGTGCGACGGACGTCTTCGCCCAGGCGGAGATCCTCGCCCTCTACGATCCCGATCGCTCGCAGACGGTCACTCACCTCGAGCGGATCACCACCTGGAGCGCCTTCGTCGATGCCCTCAAGGCGCGGCAGACGGCGCTCGCCGCCCTCAACGGCGACGGGCTACGGATCCTCACTCCCACCGTGGGCTCGCCGACCCTCGGCGCGCAGCTCGCACAGCTCGCCGCCAAGTACCCGAAGGCCGTCTGGCACCAGTGGGAGGCTGCCGGCCGCCACAGCGCCCGCGCCGCCGCCCAGAGGGCCTTCGGCACCGCCGCCGACACTCGCTATGACCTGAGTCAGGCGGACGTCATCGTGGCGCTCGAGTCCGACTTCCTCACCGCCGGCGCCGACTGGGTGCGGCACGCCCGTGACTTCGCCCGCCGCCGCCGCGTGAGCGACGACCTGGCGCAGGCCGAGATGAGCCGCTTCTACTGCGCCGAGGCGAGCCCCTCCGCCTCCGGCGCGCTCGCCGACCATCGCCTTGCGGTGCCGCCGGCCGGCGTGCTGGCGGTGGCCGCCAGCCTCGCCGCCGAGCTGGGTGTGGCCGGCGCCAGCGCCGCCGCCCTCGCGGCCTGGCCGCAGGCCGCGGCTTGGGTGAAGGCCGCCGCCGCGGACCTCGCAGCGCATCGGGGCCGTTCGCTGGTGATCGCCGGCGAGCACGCCGCGCCGGCCCTCCACGTTCTGGCGCACGCCATCAACCAGGCCCTCGGCAACGTCGGCACGACGGTGGTCCACAGCGAGCCCGTCGAGGCCCGCGCCGAGGACCAGTTCGCCTCGATCCGCCAGCTCGCCGACGACTTGCGGGCGGGCAAGGTGGACACCCTGCTGATCCTCGGCGGCAACCCGGTCTACGACGCACCGGTGGAGGTCGACTTCCCGAGCGCGATCACCAAGGCGAACTTCAGCGCTCACCTCTCGCTCTACGCCGACGAGACCTCGCGCTACTGCCAGTGGCACCTGCCCGCCTGTCATTTCCTCGAGAGCTGGGGCGACACCCGCAGCAGCGACGGCACCATCGCGCCGATCCAGCCGCTGATCGCCCCCCTCTACGACGGCCACACGGCAAGCCAGGTGCTGGCGCTCTTCGGCGACGTCGCAGACGCCACCCCCTACGAGCTGGTGCGCGAGACCTGGAAGCAGGGTCCGCTGGCCGCCGCTCCTGACTTCGAAGCAGCCTGGAGGCGTGCCCTGCACGACGGTGTGCTCCCCGCGACGGCGCTCGCCGCCAAGGCGGTGAGCGTGGCGCCGGCAGCGGTGGCCGAGGCCTGTGCCGCTGCCGACGCCAGCGGGTTTACACTCCTGCTGCGCCCCGATCCCTCGCTCTACGATGGCCGCTACGCCAACAACGGCTGGCTGCAGGAGCTGCCGAAGCCGCTCAGCAAGATCACCTGGGACAACGCTCTGCTGGTGAGCCCCCGCGACGCCGCCGAGCTCGGCTTGCGGCCAGAGGGCAAGGCCAGGGTCGCGGTCAATGGCAAGAGCCTCGAGGTACCCGTCTGGGTGCTCCCCGGCCATGCCGCCGGCTGCGCCACGCTGCACCTCGGCTTCGGCCGCCAGCTCGCCGGTCGCGTCGGCAACGGAGTAGGCGTCGACGCCTACCCGCTGCGCACCGCGGCCAGCCCGTGGGCGCTGCCGGGAGCGCGGGTGGAGGCCGTCGCCGGGAGCTACAAGCTCGCCAGCACTCAAGAGCATTGGGACCTCGAGATTCAGAGCGAGCAGGCGGGCAAGCGGCACCTGGTCCGGCACGCGACGCTCGCCGAGCTCAAGACCAACCCGGAGGTCATCCAGCAGCAGGGCCACCCGGCCCCTGCCGCCGACGACTCGATGTTCTCGCCGCACCCGTACAACGGCTACTCCTGGGGCCTGACGGTGGACCTCAGCGCCTGCGTCGGCTGCAACGCCTGTGTCGTCGCCTGCCAGTCCGAGAACAACATCCCGGTGGTCGGCAAGGAGCAGGTCGGCATGGGGCGCGAGATGCACTGGATCCGCATCGACCGCTACTACCAGGGCAGCCTCGATGATCCCTCCGTCCATCACCAGCCGGTGATGTGCCAGCACTGCGAGCTGGCTCCCTGCGAGGTGGTCTGCCCGGTGGCGGCGACCGTCCACGGCCCCGAGGGGCTCAACGAGATGGTCTACAACCGCTGCGTGGGCACCCGCTACTGCCTGAACAACTGCCCCTACAAGGTGCGCCGCTTCAACTTCTTCCTCTACAGCGACTTCACCACCGAGGTGGCGCGCCTGGGCCGCAACCCCAACGTCACCGTCCGCAGCCGTGGCGTGATGGAGAAGTGCACCTTCTGCGTGCAGCGGATCAACGCCGCGCGCATCGACGCCAAGCGCGAGAACCGCCAGATCCAGGACGGCCAGGTGCGCACCGCCTGCCAGCAGGCCTGCCCGGCCGAGGCGATCAGCTTCGGCAACCTGAACGACCCCAAGGCCGCGATCAACGGCAAGAAGGCCAGCCGGCTCAACTACGGCCTGCTCGCCGACCTCGGGACGCGACCGCGCACCACCTACCTGGCCAAGCTATCCAACCCCAACCCCGCCTTGGGCGGTGGGCCCGCTGAACACGGTACCTCCGCCCACGAGGGAGAGCACGCCGGATGACGACCACGACTCTTGAGAAGGAAAGCGTGCACCACCTGATCCGCCCGCCGGTGATCCAGCCGGGCCACACCCCGGCGACGGTGACCGACGCGATCAGCGAGGTGGTGCTGCAGAAGACCCCGAAGTGGTGGTACCTCGTCTTCGGGCTCGGCTTCGTGGGGGTCTCCATCCTCCTCCAGGCGCTCGGCTATCTCTTCATCAAGGGCACCGGGATCTGGGGCGTGACCAACCCGGTGGGCTGGGGCTGGGCGATCATCAACTTCGTCTGGTGGATCGGTATCGGCCACGCCGGCACCCTGATCTCGGCCATCCTGCTGCTCTTCCGCCAGCAGTGGCGCACCTCGATCAACCGCTTCGCCGAGGCGATGACGATCTTCGCCGTGGCCTGCGCCGGCATCTTCCCGTTGATCCACACCGGGCGCCCCTGGCTCGCTTACTGGCTGCTGCCGCTGCCCAACAGCATGGGCATGTGGCCGAACTTCCGCAGCCCCCTGATCTGGGACGTCTTCGCCGTCTCCACCTACGCCACGGTGTCGCTGCTGTTCTGGTACGTCGGGCTGATCCCCGACCTCGCCACCTTGCGCGACCGCACCAAGAGCAAGGTCGGCAAGGCGCTCTACGGCATCTTCTCGATGGGCTGGCGCGGCGCCGCCAAGCACTGGAACAACTACGAGACGGCCTACCTGCTGCTCGCTGGCCTGTCGACGCCGCTGGTGCTCTCGGTGCACACCGTGGTGAGCTTCGACTTCTCGGTGGGCCAGCTGCCCGGCTGGCACGCCACGATCTTCCCGCCCTACTTCGTCGCCGGCGCCATCTACGCCGGCTTCGCGATGGTGCTGACCCTGGCACTGCCGCTGCGGGCGATCTTCAACCTCAAGGACTTCATCACCGACCGCCACCTGCAGAACATGGCGAAGGTGATGCTCGCCACCGGCCTGATTGTGCTCTATGGCTACGCGATGGAGATTTTCACGGCCTGGTACAGCGGCAACACCTACGAGATGTTTACCTTCAAGAACCGCATCTCGGGACCCTACTGGCCGGCCTGGGCGATGCTGATCCTCTGCAACGGTCTGGTGCCGCAGCTGCTGTGGATCAAGAAGGTGCGCACCCATCCGGTGCTGCTCTTCGTGGTGGCGATGTTCATCAACGTGGGAATGTGGCTGGAGCGCTACGTGATCGTGGTCACCAGCCTGACGCGCGACTTCGTGGTCTCGTCCTGGGGCACCTACCACGGCACCCGTTGGGACATCATGACCTTCGTGGGCACGCTCGGACTCTTCGTGTTCCTCTTCGCCCTCTTCATCCGCTTCCTGCCGGTGATCTCGATCTTCGAGATGCGCACCCTGACGCCGGAAGCGGAGATCGAGAAGAAGCACTAGGTCCGGGGCTCGAGAACAGGCAAGGCTGCGGCGATGACGAAAAACGACGAACCCCAGACCTACGGCGTGATGGCCGAGTTCGGCAGCCCGGAGCGGCTGATCGACGCCATCACCGAGTTGCGCAAGGCCGGCTACCGCGAGGTCGACGCCTACACCCCCTATCCGATCGAGGCGGTGAACGAGGCGCTCGACATCCACCACTCCCCGATGCCGAAGATCGTGCTCGCCGGTGGCCTGCTGGGCGGCCTCGGCGGCTTCTCGCTGCAGTACTGGGCGTCGGTCATCGAGTACCCGCACAACGTCGGCGGTCGCCCGTTCAACAGCTGGCCTGCCTTCATCGTGCCGACCTTCGAGTGCACGATCCTCGGCGCCGCGCTGTCGGCGGTGATCGGCATGCTCTTCGTCAACGGGCTGCCGATGCCGCACCACCCGGTCTTCAACGCCGAGCGCTTCGCGCACGCGTCGCGAGACCGCTACTTCCTGGTCGTCAAGGCCAAGGACAAGAACTTCGACCGCAACCAGACGCACGCGCTGCTCAAGGGCCTTACAGACCATGAGGTGTCGGACGTTGAGTACTGATCTCCACTCCCAGCCCCGCCGTGCCGCCCGGCGCGAGCGGGCCGGAGCGAGCACCCTGCTGGGTGCCACGGCGGTGGCCTGCCTGCTGCTCGCCGGCTGCCGGCAGGACATGCACGACGCGCCGCGCTTCGACCCACTCGAGAAGACGAACCTCTACGCCGACGGCCGCTCGGCCCGCTACCCGGTTGCCGGCACCGTGGCCCGTGGCCACCTCAACGAGGACGCCGTCTTCTTCACCGGCAAGGACGCCGGCGGCCAGCTCGTCGCGACGCTGCCGATGAAGGTCGATGCGCCGCTCCTGAAGCGAGGCCAGGAGCGCTACAACATCTTCTGCTCGCCCTGCCACGACCAGCTCGGCACCGGCAACGGCATGATCGTGCGCCGCGGCTACAAGCAGCCCCAGACGTACCACAGCGAGCGGCTGCGCACGCAGCCGGTGGGCTATTTCTTCGACGTGATGACCAACGGCTTCGGGCAGATGCCGAGCTACGCGGCGCAGGTGCCCGCCAAGGACCGCTGGGCGATCGCCGCCTACATCCGCGTGCTGCAGCTCTCCCAGAACGCGCACCTGGCCGAGCTCTCGCCGGCCGATCGCCAGGCGCTGGCCAACGCCGGCCAGGCCGTGCCGGCCGGCGACCAGGAGCACCATGGTGACGCCTCCGCGCACGGCGGGAGGGGGGAGTGATGAGCGATCACGCTACGGTAGCCGTCCGCGCGCCGCTGTCCTGGCGCAGCATGTCCTGGCAGACCCCGGACGACCTGGCACGGCTGGGCAGCCGCGGCTTCATCGTCGGGGCGGTCGGCGTCGCGCTGCTGGCGATCGGCTTCATCAGCAACCGCCAGCAGTTCTTCCTCTCCTATCTCGTGGCCTACCTCTTCTGGCTGTCGATCGCCCTGGGGAGCCTGGCCGTCTCGATGCTGCACCACCTTTCGCGCGGCGCCTGGGGCCTGCTGGTTCGCCGCATCCTGGAAGCCGCGGCGCGAACCTTGCCGGCGATGCTGATCCTCTTCGTGCCCATCCTCTTCGGCCTCGGTGACCTCTATCCCTGGGCACGGCCGGCCGAGGTGGCGGCGAGCGAGCTCCTGCAGCACAAGGCCCCCTACCTCAACCGCACCTTCTTCATCATCCGGCTGGTCCTCTATTTCGCGATCTGGTGCTGGATGGCCCTCAGCCTGTCGCGGCTCTCGAAGCGGCAGGACGAGACCAACGACCCGAGCCTCGCCCGCCGCATGCAGGTGATCTCGGCCCCGGGCCTGGTGATCTTCGCCCTCACCATCACCTTCGCCATCTTCGACTGGCTGATGTCGCTCGACCCCGAGTGGTTCTCGACGATCTACGGCGTCTGGTTCCTCGGCGGCATGGGGCTCGCGACCTTCGCCTTTCTGATCGTCATGGCGACCTACCTGGTGCGCCGCGAGCCGATGTCGCAGGCGCTGGCTCCCCGTCACTTCCACGACTACGGCAAGCTGATGTTCGCCTTCACCTTGCTGTGGGCGTACTTCTCCTTCTCCCAGTTCCTGATCATCTGGTCGGCCAACCTGCCGGAAGAGATCGTCTTCTACCTCCACCGCAGCCGCCACGGCTGGCAGTGGATGTCGCTCCTCCTGGTGATCGGCCACTTCGCGCTCCCCTTCGTGCTGCTGCTGTCGCGCAACCTGAAGCGCACGCCGCCGAAGCTGGTCAAGATCGCCCTGTTGATTCTCGTCATGCGCTGGGTGGACTTCTACTGGCAGGCCGCTCCCACCTTCCATCCCGAGACCCTGCTCCCGCACTGGCTCGACGTGGCGGCGATGGCCGGGATCGGCGGCATCTGGTTCGGCCTGTTCGTCCGCGAGCTGCGTAGCCGCTCCTTGCTACCGCTCAACGCGCCTAATCTCGAGGAGGCCCTCGGCGAATGAGCACTCATCCGAACCCTCACGGCCATGCCGGCGGGCAGGGCGACGAGCCGCCGTTCGACCAGGAGATCGACGTCAAGGCGATGACCATCGGTGGCATCGGCCTGGCGGCGATGATCGCGGTCTCGATGCTGCTGATGTGGCCGCTGTCCTGCAGCCTCAAGCAGCACTTGGTAGCGGGTGACCGCGCACCGTCACCGGTGGCGGCCGCCAACGAGCGCCGGCTGCCGCCCGGGCCGCAGCTACAGGCCTCCCCGGAGGCGGAGCTGAAGGCGATGCGGGCGGAAGAAAGGCACCTCCTCGAGAGCTACGACTGGGTGGACAAGACTGGCGGAACGGTGCGCATCCCCGTGGCCCGGGCTCTCGAGATCATCGCCGAGCGCGGCCTGCCCAAGACCGCAGCCCCGACGGGAGAGCCGGCGGCGCCATGAACCGCTCCCACGCGCTGTGCGGCTTCGCCGTCGCTCTCGGCATCCTTGGTGCCGCGGACGCGACGGCCTTGCCCACGACGGCCATGCCCGGGGTCGGCTCGCCGCTCGACGCGACGCCGGCCGACAAGCTGCCCAGCGCCCTTTCGAGCGTCGGCTTCGACCAGCGCATCGGCCAGGATCTGCCGCTCGACCTCACCTTTCGCGACGAGAGCGGGACCGAGGTGCGGCTCGCCGACTATTTCGGCGCCAGGCCGGTCGTCCTCGTGCCGGTCTACTTCCGCTGCCCGATGCTCTGCAGCACCGTGCTCAATGGCCTGCAGATCAGCCTGGGCGAGGTCCCGTTCAGCGCCGGAAAGGACTACACGGTCCTCGCGGTCAGCTTCGATCCCAAGGACACGCCCGCAGCCGCCCGCGAGAAGAAGGAGCGTGAGCTCCGCCGCCTCGCGCCCGAGATCGCCGCCGGCTGGCACTTCCTGTCGACCGATGCCGACACCGTGCACCGCTTCACCGAGGCCATCGGCTTCCGCTATGCCGCCGACCCGGTGACGGGCGAGTTCGCGCACACCGCCGGCGTGGTGGTCGCCACCCCGCACGGCGTGTTGTCGCGCTACTTCTTCGGCGTCGCCTACCCCAGCCGTGACCTCCGTCTCGGCCTGGTCGAGGCGGGCGACGAGAAGCTCGGCAGCGTGGTCGACCACGTCCTGCTCTACTGCTTCAAGTACAACCCCAACACGGGCAAGTACTCCGCCACCGCGATCGGCATCCTCCGCATCGCCGCGGCGCTCACTGCTCTTTTGCTCGCCGGCGGGCTGCTCGCTGCCTACCTGCGCGAGCGCCACCGCAACCGAATTTCTCTGGGGACTGCCTAGGATGCCGGAATTCCCGCTGTTTCCCCAACAGGCCTCGAGCTTGGCCGGCGAAGTCGACATGCTCTACTTCGCCTGGCTGGCCGTCAGCGCCGTGTTTGGGACGCTGATCACCGTTCTGGTGCTCTACTTCATGGGCCGCTACCGCCGCCGGTCGCCCGACGAGCGTGGCAAGCCCGAGAAGGCGTCCATGCTGCTCGAGATCGTCTGGTCGGCCATCCCGCTCGTCATCGCCCTCGGCATGTTCGTCTGGGGCACCAAGGTCTTCTTCGACTACGCGCGGCCCCCGGGTGACGCCGTCGAGTACTTCGTCACCGGCAAGCAGTGGATGTGGAAGGTGCAGCACCCCTCCGGCGTGCGCGAGATCAACGACCTCCACGTGCCCGTCGGGGTGCCGATCAAGCTGACGATGACCTCCGAGGACGTCATCCACAGCTTCTACATGCCGGCATTCCGTGTGAAGCAGGACGTGCTGCCGGGCCGCTACACGACCGTCTGGTTCCGCGCCACGCAGACGGGCCGCTTCCACCTCTTCTGTGCCGAGTACTGCGGTGCCGAGCACTCGAAGATGGGCGGCTGGATCACCGTGATGACCCCGGAAGAGTACGAGGCCTGGCTCGGCGGTGGCCCCAGCTCGCAGCCGCCGGCCGAGGTAGGCAAGGAGCTCTTCACCTCCCTCGCCTGCAACACCTGCCACATGGCGGGCCCCACCCAGCGCGGACCGGTGCTCGACCAGGTCTACGGCAGCGAGGTGCAGCTCGCCACCGGTCGCACCGTCACCGCCGACGAGACTTATCTCCGCGAGTCGATCCTCAACCCGACGGCCAAGATCGTCGCCGGTTTCCAGCCGCTGATGCCTACGTTCCAGGGGCAGGTCAGCGAAGAGCAGCTCAACGCCCTGATCGCTTACATCAAGTCCCTCCACGGCGCGAGCTCCGCCGGAGCGACCGCGGCAGCGCAATAGGATGATCGATCGCCATGGAAATGACTGAGACGGCCCCTGCGGAGATCCCGCAGAAGAACTACCTCAACGAGAAGCTGGGGATCCGTTCCTGGCTGCTGACGCGAGACCACAAGCGGATCGCCATCCTCTACCTGATCTCCGTCACCTTCTTCTTCGCCCTCGGCGGCCTGATGGCGCTGGGCATCCGGCTGGAGCTGCTGACGCCCCAGGGAGACCTCTTCGAGCCAGACACCTACAACCGTGTGTTCACCATGCACGGCGTCTTGATGGTGTTCTTCTTCCTCATCCCAGGGATCCCGGCGGTCCTCGGCAACTTCTTGATCCCGTTGATGATCGGCGCCAAGGACCTGGCCCTGCCGAAACTCAACCTGGCGAGCTGGTACGTCTACACCATCGGCGGGATGTTCACCCTCTGGGCGCTGATCCACGGTGGTGTCGACACCGGCTGGACGTTCTACACGCCGTTCTCGACCACCTACTCGAACACCTACGTGTTGTCGACGGCGCTCGGCGTCTTCATCACCGGCTTCTCGTCGATCTTCACCGGCCTCAACTTCATCGTCACCATCCACCGCATGCGGGCGCCGGGAATGACCTGGTTCCGGCTGCCGCTCTTCGTGTGGTCCCACTACGCCACCAGCCTGATCATCGTCCTCGGCACGCCGGTGGTCGCGGTCACGATCTTCCTGGTCGCCCTCGAGAAGGTCTTCCACCTGGGGATCTTCGATCCCAACATCGGTGGCGACCCGATCCTCTTCCAGCACCTGTTCTGGTTCTACTCGCACCCCGCCGTCTACATCATGGTGCTGCCGGCGATGGGCGTGATCAGCGAGCTGGTCGCCGCCTTCGCCCGCAAGACCGTCTACGGCTACAAGTTCGTGGCCTTCGCCTCACTGGCGATCGCCATCCTCGGCTTCCTCGTCTGGGGCCACCACATGTTCGTGAGCGGCCAGTCGATCTACGCCGGCGTCGTCTTCTCGGTGCTGACGATGCTGGTGGCGATCCCCTCGGCGGTCAAGGTCTTCAACTGGACCACCACCCTCTACGAGGGCTCGATCGCCTACGAGACGCCGATGTTCTACGCCCTCGGCTTCCTCGGCCTGTTCACCATCGGCGGCCTCACCGGCGTGATGCTCGCCACCATGGGCTTCGACATCCACGTCCACGACACCTACTTCGTGGTGGCCCACTTCCACTACGTGATGGTAGGCGGCACGATCATGGGCTACATGGGCGGCCTCCACTACTGGTGGCCCAAGATCACGGGTCGGCTCTATCCGGCCTTCTGGTCGCGCCTGTCGGCCCTCTGCGTGTTCATCGGCTTCAACCTGACCTTCTTCCCGCAGTTCATCGTCGGCTACCTCGGCATGCCCCGCCGCTACTGGGCCTACCCCGCCGAGTTTCAGGTGCTCAACGTGATGTCGACGGCCGGGGCCTCGGTGCTCGGCTTCGGCTACCTGCTGCCGGTGATCTATTTCGTGTGGTCGATGCGCTACGGCAAGCCGGCGCCGGCCAACCCGTGGGGCGCCATCGGCCTCGAGTGGGAAACCACCTCACCGCCGCCCACGGAGAACTTCCCCTGCACGCCGGTGGTTACGGGCGGTCCCTACTCGTACGAGAGCGACGAGAAGATCTTCATCCTCGATCAGGAGGAGGCCCACGTTGTCTGACAGCCATTCCGCTACCGCCACGGCTGGTCTCGCCCATCACTTCGACTCCTACGCGCAGCAGCGCGAGGCTTCGAGCCTGGGGATGTGGCTGTTCCTGATCACCGAGATCATGTTCTTCGGCGGGATGTTCTTCGCCTACACGCTCTACCGCTGGAAGTACCCGCTCGCTTTCCAGGCGGGTAGCCATGAGCTGGACATCGCTCTCGGTGCCTTCAATACTGCCGTGCTGATCGGCAGCAGCTTGACGATGGCGCTCGCCGTGCGCTCCGCGCAGCTGGGCAAGAGCAAGAAGATCGCCCTCTTCCTGATTCTCACCATCCTTCTCGGTGGCACCTTCCTCGGCGTCAAGGTGGTGGAGTACAGCGCCAAGATCGAGCATCACCTGGTCCCTGGCCCCAACTACCATTTCGTCGGCCACGGCAAGGCGATCGGGCCCGAAGACGTCAAGCACACCGAGATGTTCTTCTCGCTCTACTTTGCGATGACGGGCACCCACGCCCTGCACATGATCATCGGCATCGCGATCATGCTGTTCATGATCCCGCTCGCCCGGCGCGGTTACTGGGACGCCAACAACTACAACTTCGTAGAGGGCTTCGGCCTCTACTGGCACTTCGTAGACATCGTCTGGATCTTCCTCTTCCCCTTGCTCTACCTGATCGGTAGGCACTAGGAGAAGCCATGTCCGCGCACATCAGCCCCCTTCGCACCTACCTGGGTATCTTCTTCTCGCTGCTCTTCCTCACCGCGGTGACGGTGTGGGTCGCCTTCTTCGATCTCGGGGCGTTCTCCAACATCGTGGCGATGGCGATCGCGATCACCAAGGCGACGCTGGTGATCCTGTTCTTCATGCACCTCAAGTACTCCACCCGGCTGACCAAGATGCTCGTGGTCTCCGGCTTCTTCTGGCTCGCCCTGCTCTTCCTCTTCACCCTGGCTGACTACTTCAACCGCGGCTGGCTGGGCGTCCCCGGAAAATAGCGCGCAACACCGCCACCGCCCCTCCCTCGGGGGTGCGGTGGCGCCACGATGCAACCCAACGCCACCCTCCTCGACCTCCTGCTCGAAGCGCAGATCCTCGACCGCGTGCCCCGCATGGGCTACCCGCTGCGTGGGGTCGCCAGCGGTGAGAGCGTCAGCGAGCACTCCTGGCAGGTCGCCTTCGTGGTCTGGAGCCTCGCCACCCGCATGCCCGAGGTCGACCTCGGGCGAGCCCTCGCCATCGCCCTCACTCACGACCTCGCCGAGGTCCGCACCGGCGACCTGCCGATGACGGCCGGCCGCTACTTCCCCGCCGGTGCCAAGCAGCAAGCCGAGGACGCCGCCTTCGCTGAGCTGCTGGCCCCGCTGCCGGCAAGCGCGCTCGAGCTCCATCGCGAGTACGTTGCGGCGGAGACTCTCGAAGCGCGCCTGGTGAAGGCCTGCGACAAGCTGCAGCTGATGCTCAAGGTGGCCGTCTACGAGCGCTGGGGCAGCGGCGGTGGTCTGGGCGAGTTCTGGCACAACGAGGCCAACTTCCGCGACTACGGCATCGAGCCCGTCCGCGAGCTCTTCGCTGAGCTCCGCGCCTGGCGCCAGTCACGCCGAGCCGAGGCGCCGCGATGAGCGAGGCGCCGCGAGGTCACTTCGCAGACCGTCTGACGGCGGCGATTCGCGGGAGCTCTCCGCTGGTCGCCGGCCTCGACCCCGACTTCTCCTTGCTCCCGGATGCCTTACGGCCGGCGAGCGCCGATCCCACCGCCATCGCCGCCGCGCTCGCCAGCTTCTGCGGCCGCGTGCTCGATGCCGTGGGCGATCTCGTCGCTGCCGTCAAGCCGCAGAGCGCCTTTTTCGAGCAGCACGGCAGCGCAGGCGTCGCCGCCCTGGCGCAGGTCTTGGCGGCGAGCCGACGGCGAGGCCTGCCGATCATCCTCGACGGCAAGCGGGGCGACATCGGCTCGACCGCCAAGGCCTATGCCGCCGCCTACCTCAGTGGTGGCAGCGACCTCGACGCCGATGCCCTGACCATCAACCCACTCCTCGGAGAGGACTCTTTGGCGCCCTTCGTGCGCGCCGCGCTCACCCACGGCCGTGGCCTCTTCGTGCTCGTCCGCACTTCCAACCCCGGCGCCGCGCTGTTCTTCGGCCACGCCGGGAACCCGGCGAGCGGCACCGCTCGCCTTGCCAGCCTGGTGCGCGAGCTGGGCGCTGAAAGCCTCGGCAGCTGCGGCTACTCGTCCATCGCGGCGGTAGTCGGTGCCACCGCTCCCGACGAGGCCACGCTGCTGCGCTCGCTGATGCCGCAGACGATCTTCTTGATGCCCGGCGTCGGGGCCCAGGGCGCCAACCTCGCGGCCATCTCCCCCTGCTTCGGCGCCGAGGGCACGGGGGCGGTGGTTCCCATCTCGCGGGGCCTCACCTACCCGAGCCCGGACGAGGTGAGCCGCCACGGGTTCGAGGGTGCCGTCCGCGAGCGGGGGCTGCGCTACGTCGAGGAGCTCCGCCGCGCCCTTTCCCAATGACGGTGGCAGGCGGCCGTGGTTCCGCCTAGACTCGGGCCATGAGGTTGCACACCCGCACTTCCCTCCGCCTTCAGCCCGCGCCTGCAGCCCTCCTCCTCGCTCTGTTCTGCCTCGGCAGCGTCTTCGCCGGGTGTTCGCGTCAGAGTCAGGCGTCGAGCGAAAAGGGGCGAGCGCTCTACCACCGCACCTGCTCGGTCTGCCATGGCATGGACGCCCGCGGCATGCGTGGCCTCGGCAAGTCGTTGATCGGCGACCCCTTCGTCGCCGAGCGCAGCCGCGACGAGCTCACCGCCTTCCTCAAGGTGGGCCGGCGGGCCTGGGACCCCCTCAACACGACCGGCGTCGACATGCCTCCCCGCGGCGGCAATGCAGCGCTCACCGACGAAGACCTGGCAGCGATCGCCGACTTCTTGAAGGACCTGCCGGCCCAGTAGCGGATGGCGGACCGGGCTAGCCCGGCGGTTCTTGCGGCGGTTCCTCCGCCTTCGCCTCCACACCGTGGCGAGTGAGCAGGCGGTGGAGCTTGCCCGTCGTCTTGCCGCCCAGCAGGCGGTGGGCGGCCGCCGAGACGTCCGCCAGCACCACGCGGAGGTCTTCCGGGCCGCTCCAGTGCCGGCGGGCGTACGGTTCGAGGTCGCCACCGAACGCCTGCGCCAGGACCGCCGTCGCCAGCACCACGTCGTCGAGGAAACCGGCGCCGCCGACGAGGGCCTCGGGGAAGAGGTCGATGGGGAGGATGAAGTAGGCGAGGACCGAGCCGATGAGGGCGCGGGTCGGGGCTGGCACCTCGCGATCGAGGGTCAGCCGGACCAGCAGGAGGAAGATGTCCGGCACCAGGAGCAGGACCTTGACGGCGTCGGCTCCCAGCTTGCCGCCCTTGCGCTCGACGGCGGCCAGCACCTTGGCCCGGATGCGATCGTAGGCCACCAAGAGGTGGTGGTGCTCACCACCCAGCTCCGCCTCCGCCGCGGAGACCTCGGGCGCAGATGCGGCCTCCACCGCCTTCTCTCCGTCTTCGCTCATCAGCTCGATCTACCTGGAGACGGATTGTAGCAGCACTCCCTTCAGCGTCCGATCGCCACCGCCGCCACAGCCCCGACCAGGGTCGCGAGGAGATTGGTGCCCTCGTTGTCGATCACCCCACGGGTCTCGAGGGTGGCGCCGAGGAAGCTGTCGGCGAGGTTGCCGAGGGTGCCGGCGAGGGCCACGACGAGGGCCGCGGTCCAGCCGTAGAGCCCGCTCACCGGCCCGGCGGCGGCCAGGAGCAACCCCGCCGCGGCGCCGAGCAGCGTACCGGCGACGGAGATCGCCCCTTCCGTGCCCACCGGCACCGGCCGCCAGTCCGTCACCCGCCAGGCCCGGCGACCCCAGAGCTGGCCCAGCTCGCTCGCCGTGGTGTCGGCCAGGGCCGTGGCGAGGGCACCGCTGGCGGCCAGACGCCACATTGCGGACTCGGAGCCGGGCATCAAGACGGCGAGGCCGGCTGCGACGCTCGCCACCCCAAGGTTGGCCAGCACGTTGGGCAGGCCGCGGCGGCCACCGGCCGCCTGGGCAATGCCCTGCGCCAGCTTGCGGCGAAAGCCGAGGCGGGTGAAGAGCGTGCCGAGGCCCACGAAGAGGCCGAGCTGCGCCAGGCCGCCCCAACCGAGGCCGACCCAGACGAGGAGGGCGACGACGGCGCCGGCACAAGCGCCCGTGCCGTCCACCGCGCGCAACCGCCAGGCAAGCAGGGCGAGCAGCAAGCAGAGGATGCAGGCGGCGACCAGCGCCATCGGCGGCTCGTTCAGGCAGCGGCGAGGAGCTCGCCCAGGGCCTCGCGCACCGAGCGCCGGGGTTCCCAGCCGAGGCCCCGGAGGCGCTCCGGGCAGCCGGCCACCAGGGGAACGTCGAGGGGGCGCAGGCGGGCCGGGTCCGTCTCGACGCGGACTTCGAGGCCGGCAAGCTCGATCATGGTATCGAGGAGCTCGGCGATCGAGCGCGCTTCACCCGAGGCGATGTTGTAGGCCGTCCCGGGCTCGCCCTGCAGGGCCAACAGACGGTAGGCGCGGGCGCCGTCCTCGACGTGCACGAAGTCCCGCCGGCTGCCGAGGTTGCCCACCCGCAGCACGGGCGGCTGCTCGCCGCGCCGAATCGCCACCAGCTGGCGGGCAAAGGTCGGCAGGGCGAAATGCTCTGCCTGGCCCGCCCCCACCAGGTTGAAGGTGCGAGCGGCGATCGCGCCGTGCGGCAGGCAGAGGCGCTCCGCCGCCGCCTTGGTGATGGCGTAGGGCGAGGCCGGGGCCAGCGGTACCGCCTCGCCGATCGGCTGCTCGGCCTCCGGCACCACGCCGTAGACCTCGGCGCTCGACGCCAGGACGACGCGGGCGCCGCCGGCCGCTGCGACGACCGTCTCCGTCCCCAACACGTTGACGCGGAAGTACTCCGCCGGCTCGCGCCAGGAAGTGCCGACGTGCGCCAGCCCGGCGAGGTGGATGATCGCCTCGGGTTCGCAGGCGTCGACCAGCCGGCGGGTAGCGTCGAGATCGGTCACCTCGATGGCGTGCAGCTCGACGCCGGGCACGTCGCGGCGATGGCCGGCGTAGGTCCCGGCGACGATGTCTCCGCTCGCCACCAGATGGGCGGCGAGATGGGACCCCAGGAAGCCCGTGGCTCCTGTCAGCAGGACCCTCACAACCTCTTCACTCGCTCCCGCCAGTAGTCGAGGAGGTCGGCGACGGTCTGGTCGAAGGGGATCCGCGGCTCCCAGCCGGTGTCGGCGCGGAACTTCGAGCTGTCGCCGATCAGGATCTCGACATCCGACGGCCGCAGCCGGGACGGATCGGTCTCCACCCGCACCTCGACGGAAGACAGCGCCAGCAGCTTGTCGAGGAGGGCGCGGATGGTGATCCCCTGGCCGCTCGCGATGTTATAGACCTCACCCGGCTTGGCGCGGTTGACCGCCAACCAGTAGGCCCGCACCATGTCGCGGACGTCGGTGAAGTCCCGCACGGCGTCGAGGTTGCCCACCCGGATCACCGCCGGCGCCAGGCCGGCCTCGATGCTGGCGATCTGCTTGGCGAAGTTCGAGGTCACGAAGACCTCGCCACGCCGCGGCCCGGTGTGGTTGAAGCCGCGGGTGCGGACCACCCGCAAGCCGTAGCTCTGGAAATACTGGTAGCCGAGGAAGTCCTGGGCCACCTTCGAGACAGCGTAGGGCGACAACGGCCGCAACGGGTTGTCTTCGGTGATCGGCACCTCGTCGGGCAGCACCAGGCCGTACTGCTCGCTCGAGCAGGCGATCTGGATCGAGGGGTCCAGCCCGAGGATGCGGCAGGCCTCGAAGAGGTGGGTCTGCGAGTTCACGTTGATCGCCAGGGTGTCGGCCGGCGAGCTCCAGCTGGTGGGCACGAAACTCTGCGCCGCGAGGTGGAAGATGAAGTCCGGCTGCGCCGCCTTCACCGCCTCGAGCACCGAGCCCTGGTCGCGCAGCTCGCACTCGAGGAGGCGCACCTTGCCCTCGAGGTGGCTGATGTTGTCCCGCCGGCTGCGCCAGCGGTAGGTCCCGAACACCTCGACCTGCGGCTGCTCGGCGAGGAGATAGTCCGCCAGATGGGAACCGGCAAACCCGGTGATGCCGGTGATCAAAGCCTTCATCGTCTTCCTCCGTCTAGCCGGCGGCCTGGGTGAGGCCGGCGAGATACTCGGCGAGCCCACACGACCACGCTTCCACGGGGCGGCCCACGAGGGCCTCGAAGCGCGAGGTGTCGAGCACCGAGTAGGCCGGCCGGCGCGCCGGGCGGGGGAACTCGGCCGTGGTGATCGGCCTCACCCCGCGGCTCGCCCGGCACAGGCGAGCGATCTCTCGAGCGAACCCGTACCAGGAACAGGGTTCGCGGTTGCTGTAGTTCACACGGCCCGTGGCCCCCACGCGGGCGAGGTCCCAGAGGGCACGGGCGAGATAGACCGTGTAGGTGGGGCAACCCACCTGGTCATCGACCACCCCGAGCGCAGGCTCGTCGTGGCCGAGGAGGCGGCGGATGGTGGCGACGAAGTTGGGGCCGCCAGGGCCGAAGAGCCAGCTCGAGCGCACCACCAAGTGGTCCCCGGCGGCGAGCACCCGCCGCTCGCCGGCGAGCTTGCTCTCGCCGTAGACCGAAAGCGGCCCGGTCTCGGCGTCCTCCGTCAGCGGCAGGCAGCCGTCACCCGGGAAGACGTAGTCGCTCGAGACGTGCAGCAGCCGAGCGCCGGTCCGGCTGGCCTCCTCGGCCAGCAGTTGAGGCCCCAGCTCATTGACCGCAAAGGCGGTCGCCGGGTTCCCCTCGCAATCATCCACCTTGGTGTAGGCAGCGCAGTTGACCACCCACTGAGGCTGGAAGGCCCGCAGCCAGTGGCGGACCACCTCGCGATCGGTGATCTCGGCGAGCGCGTGGGGCAGGGCGAGCACGGGAACGCCCCGCCGGCGGCCCTCGGCCGTGAAGGCGCGGCCGAGCATGCCGCGGCCGCCGAAGACCAGCGTGCGCTCTCTCACGGGATCGCCACCTCGGAGTTGTCCCCGAGCACGAAGCGGTAGGCGCGCGGCTTGTGGTCGCGACGGGTGATCCGCGCGTTGCGGCCCACCAAGGCGCCGTCGATGCGCAGCTCGAGGTCGCGGATCTCACTGCCCTCCATGAGGATCGAGTTCTCGATCTCGCACTGCGCCAGGTGGCAGCCGTCGCCGATCGCCGTGTAGGGACCGACGAAGGCATGCTCGATCACCACCCCGTCGCCGATCACCACCGGGCCGCGCACCAGCGCGTCGCGCAGCACGACACCCTCGCCCAGCACCACCCGCCCCTCGACGCTGGAGCGCTCGAGGCTCACCCGCCCCTGCCGCGGCTCCATCGTCTCGAGGACGATGCGGTTGGCCTCCAGGATGTCCTCCGGCTTGCCGGTGTCTTTCCACCAGCCGCGCACCAGGTGCGGGTGGACGGCGAGGCCACGGTCGATGAGGTCCTGGATGGCGTCGGTGATCTCCAGCTCGCCGCGGGCCGAGGGCCGGATGCGACGGGCCGAGTCCAGGATGTTGTGGTCGAACATGTAGACGCCGACCAGGGCGAGGTTCGACTTCGGGTCCTTGGGCTTCTCCTCGAGGCGCTCCACCCGGCCGTCCGCCGTCAGCTGAGCGACGCCGAACTGCTGCGGGTTGGGCACCTCGGCGAGGAGGATCTGCGAGTTGCAGCCGAGCTCCTTGAACTCCTCGACCAGGCTGGTGATGCCACCGGCGATCAGGTTGTCGCCGAGGTACATCACGAAGGGCTCACCGGCGAGGAAGGGCTCGGCGGTGAGCACGGCGTGGGCGAGGCCGAGCGGGGCCTCCTGCTCGACATAGGTGACGCGGGCGCCCCAGCGCGAGCCGTCCTCGACGGCAGCGCGAATCTCGTCCTTGGTGTCGCCGACGATGATCCCGATGTCGGTGATGCCGGCGGCGACGATCGCCTCGATGGCGTAGAAGAGGACGGGCTTGTTGGCGACCGGTACCAGCTGCTTGGCCGAGGTGTGGGTGAGCGGGCGCAGGCGCGTACCCTTGCCCCCAGCGAGAATGAGACCTTTCAACGTGAACTCCGCGAGGACTGGCTCGGCTAGTAGCTGCTGGTGCCGGTATGGCTGTTGAGGTCGAGGAAGGTGCCGACGTTCTTGAGCGTCAGCAGGAAGCGGTAGTCGCGCTCGCGGCGCTGGAACTGCCGCACGAACTCGCGCGCTTCGAGGCGGAAGCCATAGCACTGCGAGGTCCAGCCGAGGACGTAGCGCTGCTGCAGGATCTCGCTGTTCTCGAGGTCGTAGCTCAGCTGGGTCTCGAGCTGGAGCTTGCGGGGGATGACCGGCAGGCTGGCCCACAGCCGCGCCTGGTCGCTCAGCGTCTTGCCGCTGTTGGCATCGAACGAGGTGAACCAGGTCAGGCCCACGGTGGTCGAACCGAGGCCGAGGCTGCCGGAGAGCGAGCGCTGGGTGAGCTTGCTGGTCAGGGTGCTGTAACGGGCCTGCGCCGTGAAGCTGGTGCCGGCGCTGGGCTCGAAGCGCAGCAGGGCCTCCAGCGGGCCGGCCGAGGTGGTGTCCGTGCCGGAACGCTGCAGAGGCTGCGTCGAGTCGAAGCTGTAGTTGCGGGCAAGCTCGAAGGAGAAGATCTCGCGGGCCGCGTCGCTGCCGATCTTCTTGCCCTCGGCGTCGGTGCGCACCTTGGGCTTGGCGAGGATGCGGTTGACCAGCGACACCCGGCCGATGTTGGTCGAGCGCAGAGCGTCCACCTCGTCGAAGAACGGGATCTCGGCCAGGGTGTCGGCGTCGATGTCCCCGACGTAGCTCCAGGTGAAGCGCGGCTCGAGGATGTGCTTGAGCTTGCTGAAGCCGCCGATCTCGCGGTTGAAGATCCGCGAGAAGGACGGGCCCACGATCTGCGCCCCCGCCACCGGCACGTCGCGGGTGGTCGTCTCGCCGAGGAAGCTCAGGCCGGCGGCCGGGCAGGGGCGGGTCGCTGCCGCCCCGGGCTCGCAGACCGAGTCGCCGTACCAGGTGTAGCGCTCGCCGACGTTGACCGACGCCGAGAGCCAGGGCAGCGAGAGGAGTGCGGCGCGCAGCCCGGGCTGCAGGTCGACGCGGCCGTAGGAGCCGCTGTAGCGGCCGCCGCGATCGATCTCCAGATACGAGGCCGAGCCGTCGAAATCGAGGTAGAGCGGCAGCTTGCCGAGGCGGGTGGGCCGCAGCCGGTACTCGATCTCCGGCAACCGGCGCTGGGTGATGATGTTGTCGAGGGTGATGATCGTCTGGCGGTCTTCGACCAGCAGGTTGAGCGAGTGGGCGCCCCAGTTGCCGCTGGCGAAGCCCCGCGAGACGATCGAGCGCAAGCTGTTGCGGTCGACGTCGCGCTCGAAGTCCGGCAGGAAGTCGAAGTCCGAGTAGTCGCGGTAGGCGATCACCCCGCGCATGCCGAACGGCAGGTCGTTCGTCGTGTGGTCGAGCGAGACCTTCCAGCGCCAGGCGCTCTCGCCGGGGCGGATCTGCGCGTAGTTCGGGTCGCGGATGGCGTAGCCCTGGAAGACGCCGTGCGTGCCCTCGGTGGGCGCGTAGCGGAACTCGTTGCCGAGGCCGAGGAAGTTCTTCGAGTAGAGGTCGGCGTAGAGCGTGGTGTCGTAGCTGCGCCCCAGGGTCTGGTAGTAGGCGAGCGACAGCGAGGCGCCGCGCTTGTTCGAGTAGCCCGGCTGCGGCACCAGCAGGCCCGAGGCGCGGTCCCGTTTGGCCGGCCAGATCACATAGGGCAGATAGAGCACGGGCAGCTTCTTCACCCGCATCTGCGCCCCTTTGATGTGCGCATAGCCCTCGACCTCGACCCGCGCGCTCGACAGCCGGAAGCTCCAGTCCGGCACCTCCTGGGTGCAGGCGGAGAAAACGCCCTTCTCGACGGTGAAGAGGTCGTCGCCCACCTTGGACAGCTGCTCGCCGCTGAAATAGAAGTCGGGGTCGACGTAGGCCGTGGCCTCGGTGAGCGTGCCCGTCTTCTTCTCGAGGTCGTAGGTCGCGGTGGCGCCGGTCAGCCGCTGCGGCCCCTGGTCGATGATCACGTCGCCCCTGGCGGTGAGCACCTGCGTCTTGAGGTCGACCTCCACCTCCTCGGCGCGGATCACCACGTCCTGGTAATGCAGCTCCACGCCGCCCCGCAGCACGGCGGATTGCTCGCGCTGGAACTCGACGCCGCCGGCAGAGCCGGTGGCGATACCGCCACCCCGCTCCTCGGGGAAGGGCAGCTGGAACTCGATGCGGGCCGCCGCACCGAGGCTCGGCACCGGTGCCGCAGGAGCTTCCGGCGCTGGCTCGGCCGGGACCTGGGCGGCCTCGGCTTCCTGGCCTTGGGCCGATGATGGATCTGCCAGCGGCTGAGCGCAAACGAGGACGAGGGCGAGGGCACCCGGCGAGACGAGCCAACCGCAAAGGCGACGCAGGGCAAAGGTGTGCAAGCTCAGGGCTCCCGTTCCACCAGGATGGCCGTGGCCTCGCCGCCGCCGAGGCAGATCGCGGCGCAGCCGCGGCGCAGGTTGCGCTCGCGCAGGGCATGGAGAAGGGTGACGATGATGCGGGCCCCCGAGGCGCCGATCGGGTGGCCGAGGGCGACGGCCCCACCGCGGACGTTGATCCGCTCCTGGGGGATGCCCAGCTGGCGGCCGAAGGCGAGAGCCACCACCGCGAAGGCCTCGTTGACCTCGAAGAGGTCGATGTCAGCGAGCCCGACGCCGGTCCTCGCGAGCAGGTTCTGAACCGCCGCGATCGGCGCCGTGGTGAACCACTCGGGCTCCTGGGCCGCCGTCGCGTGGCCGACGATGCGGGCCAGCGGCTGGCGCCCGAGGCTCGCGGCACGCGCGGCCGTGGTGAGCACCAGGGCGGCGGCGCCGTCGTTGATCTTGCTGGCGTTGCCGGCGGTGATCGTGCCACCGTCCTCGAACGCGGCCTTGAGCGTGGTGAGGCGCTCGAGGTCGACCCGGAAGGGCTCCTCGTCGCGATCGATCAGCTGCGGCGGCCCCTTGCGCTGGGGGATCTCGACCGGCACGATCTCCTCGGCCGCGAGGCCCGACTCGGCGGCGGCGCGGGCCCGCCGGTAGCTCTCGAGGGAGAAGGCGTCCTGGTCCTCACGGGAGATCGCGTGCTCGCGCGCGCAGAGCTCGCCGCAGCTGCCCATGTGAACGTCTTTGTAGGGGTCCCAGAGGCCGTCGTGGATCATCGAGTCGATGAGCTTGCCGTGGCCGAGACGGAAGCCGTCGCGCAGGCCGGGCGCCAGGTAGGGCGCCTGGCTCATGTTCTCCATCCCGCCGGCGACGGCGATCTCGTAGTCGCCGCAGCGTAGGTCGTTGGCGGCCATCATCACGGCCTTCATGCCCGAGCCGCAGACCTTGTGCACGGTCACCGCACCGGTGGCCGGCGGGCAGCCGGCAGCGAGAGAGGCCTGGCGAGCCGGGGCCTGGCCCTGGCCGGCCTGCAGCACACAGCCCATGTAGACCTGGCCGACGTCGGCGGGGGCGATACCCGCGCGCTCGATGGCACCGGCAATGGCGCGCCCGCCGAGCTTCGGTGCGGCGAGGTTGCGAAACGCGCCCTGGAAGGCGCCGATGGGCGTACGGGCGGCACTCAGGATGACGATCTCGTCCATATCGGTTCCTTGCTGACTCGCGGCTGACTCGCGGCTGATGGTCGGTGCTGGTCCCTGCTCGTCGGGTTCTGCTCGCCGGATTCTGCTCGAAACGGCCCTCCGTGAGGGGGCCCCGCGTGGCTCGCGCCGGCCGTCGGCAGGCGCGGAAACGGCCCTGAGACTGGCCATTCTGCGGAGCTTCCGATGCTAGCACAGGGGCTGCTGCGGCTCGGCCCTGCCGCAGCCCCTGGACGGCCGCCCGTGAGCCCGCCGGGAGCCACCGAGCGAGACGCTACAATGCCCCCATGCGGGCCCTCGGCATCGACTTCGGCGAACGACGGATCGGCCTCGCGGTTGCCGACCTCGACACCCGGCTGGCCTTCGCCCTCACCACCCTTGAGCGCACCACCGACCGCCGGGCCGTGGCCCAGATCGCCGACCTCGCGCGGGCCGAGGGGGTCGCGATGCTGGTCCTCGGCGAGCCGCGCAACCTCGACGGCAGCGCGCACGAGCGCGGCGAGCGGATCCGCCGCTTCGGCGCCAAGCTCGAACGCTCGACGGGCCTGCCCCTGCGGCTGGCCGAGGAGACCCTGACCAGCGTCGCGGCCGAAGAGCGCCTGCGGGAGGCCGGGGTCGACACGCGCAAGGACCGCCAGCGCATCGACGCCGTGGCGGCGCAGATCCTCCTCGAGCAGGCGCTGCTGAGCCCCACCACCGGGGCCGCGAGCTGAGATGGCCGGCAAGAAGCGCGGACGCGCCCGGCACCCCTGGCGCCGCCGGGCCTGGCTGGCCCTGGGTACGCTGGTGCTGCTGGCGCTGGGCCTCGCCGCCGGGGCGGCCTGGGCCTGGCAGCAGGTGACGGTTCCCTACCGCGGCTTTGCCGGCACCGAGCAGCGGTTCAGCGTCGAGCCCGGGACGAGCGCCCGTCGCATCCTCGACCAGGCGCAGGCGGCCGGCATCATCGCCGACGCCCGCCTGGCCCGCCTCTATCTCCGCTTCGGGCTCGACGACCGCCCCCTGCAAGCCGGCGAGTACGCCTTCCGCGGCGCCACCAGCCTGCAGCAGGTGCTCGACAAGCTCGCCCGCGGTGACGTCGAGCCGCTGATCGTCACCCTCGTCGAGGGCCTCACCCTCGCCGAGACGGCGCAGGCCCTGGCCGCCGCCGGCCTGGGGCCCGAGCCCGAGCTGGCGCGCTGGATGGGCGACCCGACCCCGATCCGCGACCTCGACCCCGCGGCGCCGAACCTCGAGGGCTACCTCTTTCCCGACACCTACCGCTTCGCGCCGGGGACGTCGGCCCGTGAGGTGGTGGCGACGCTCGTGCGCACCTTCCGGCAGCGGTTCGAGACCGACGTCCGGCCGCTCCTCGCCGCCGCCACGCCGAGCGACCTGCGCCCCCTGGTGATCCTCGCCAGCATCGTCGAGAAGGAGGCCCAGGCCGACGCCGAGCGACCGCTGATCGCCGCCGTCTACCGCAACCGCCTCGACCGCGGCATCGGGCTCTACGCCGACCCCACGATCATCTACGCCCTGAAGCTCGCCGGCCGCTGGGACGGCAACCTCCGCAAGCCGGACCTCGACCTCGACTCGCCGTACAACACCTACCGCCGGGCCGGCCTGCCACCGGGGCCGATTGGCTCACCCGGCCTCGCCAGCCTGGTCGCCGCCGCCAGGCCGGCTGCGGTGCCGTACCTCTACTTCGTGAGCCGCAACGACGGCACCCACGTCTTCGCCCGCACGCTCGCCGAGCACAACGCCAACGTCGAGCGCTGGCAGCGCCGCTACTGGCGGGAGAGGTGGGCGGCCGAGCGCCGAGCGGGCGGTCGGCGGTGAGGGCGGCAGGATCGGCGCGAGGAATCGCCATTGACTGGCCCGCCGCTCTGGTATAACTAAGAGAAATTTGCCAGACATGGCTCGACACGCCTTGCCGGTGGCGTGCTCTCCCTCGTTGTCGGCTCGACCAGGAGGCTCCATGAACCCCCGTGATCTGCGCACCCGTGAAGAGTTTGGGAGCTACATCCTCCTCAAGAAGCTGTTCGAGGACCCGATGGGAGAGACTTTCCGCGCCGGCAAGACCGGCCGGGACGGGCTCGAGGAGGTCCTCCTCCTGCGCGTCTTCAACGGTCCCGGGGTCGACGCCGAACGACTGTGGAGCCGCTTGCTCGACCGCCGCCCCGTCCAGGAGGCGCTGAAGAGCCCGAACCTCGGCCATGGCATCGACCTCGGCCGGGTCCGCAACGTGCCCTACGTCGCCTACGAGTACATCTCCGGCAAACCCCTCTCGAACCTGATGGCCAAGGCCGAGCACGACCGCTCGCCGATCCCCACCGATCTCGCCCTGTTGATCGCCGAGCGCATCGCCCTCGGCCTGACCGTCGGCTACGAGACCCGGGTCAACGACCAACGCCTGCACCACGGCTTCCTGGCGCCGCACCTGGTGATGCTGGGCAACGAGGGCGACATCCGGGTGCTCGGCTACGAGGCCGCCCCGGGCCTGCGCGAGCAGGCGCGCTCGGGGGCCCTGGCGAGCGAGTTCGCCCGCTACCTCTCCCCCGAGGCGCTCGCCGGCCAGGCGGTCCACAAGGCGGACGACGTCTACTCCCTGGGCGCCGTGCTCTTCGAGCTGCTCACCGGCCGGCGGGCCACCACCGGCGCCGGCGCCAACCAGGTGACGGGCACCGTGCTCGCCGCCGAGGGTTCGCCGCTGCCCGAGGAGGTCGCCCAGCTGCTGCGCCGGAGCCTGTCGCCGCAGGCCGAGCGGATCCCCGACGTGATGGCCTGGCACAAGGCGCTCTCCAAGCTGATGGCCGACGGTCAGTACCGGCCCACCACCTTCAACCTCGCCTTCTTCATGCACAACCTCTTCCGTGACGAGATCGAGGCGGAGAGCAAGGAGATCGAGAAGGAAAAGACCCTGGTGGGCCCGGCGCGCGACCTCATCGCACCGGCGGCGCCACCGCCGGCCGCCGCGACCGCCCCGCCGTCACCCGCGGCTGCCCCGGCGTTCCAGGGCTTCGAGGCGACCGATCACGGGACCACCAAGCCGGGCCCGAACAAGGCCCTCCTCGGCGCCATCGCCGCTCTCGTGCTGGTGGGGGCCGGCGCCGGGATCTACTTCGGCTTCCTGCGCGGTGACAAGGCCACCCCGGCAGCGACCCCGCCGACGGACGAGACGATCACCGTCCCCGAGTCGCTCGATCCAGCCGCCACGCCGCCCGCCGAGAGCGCGCCCGCGCAACAACCCGCCGGGATCTCGCAAGAAGAGCTGCGCGCCCAGCTCGAGCAGCTGGTCGCCGAACGCTACGCCGTGGCGGAGAAGAACCTGCGGGCGCAGTACGACGACAAGATCAAGTCCCTGCAGACGAGCCTCGAGCAGGCCCAGCGGCAGCCGGAGCGGCCGGCACAGCCGGCCACGGTCCCGGTGACGCCGGCGGCCGGTGCCGGCACGCCCCCCGCCGGAGCCGCAGCCGGCGGCGAGGCCGCAACGCCGTCGGCCGCGAACCCGCCCTCCGGCCCGGCGGCGACCCCTGCCCAGCCGAGCCAGGAGCCGGCGGCCAGCCCGCCACCGGCGCCGGTACGCAACGAGCCGGCGCCGCCGCCCACAGCGGCCCCGGCACGCCAGCAAGTGCGTGTCGGCGACCTCGTCGACACCGGCACTCCCGGCCTCGTCCAGGCCAAGCTGCGCAGCATGACGGACCCGCGCTACCCACCGGCGGCCCGCCAGCTCAACAAGTCGACCGGGGTGGTGGCCGTCCGCGTGCGGGTCTTGGTGGATGAGAACGGCCGGGTGGCGCGCGCCGAGCTCTCCGGCAGCGATCCCGGCTACGGCTTCGTCGACGCCGCCATCGCCGCCGCCCGCTCGGCCCGCTTCGATCCGGCGACGGTCAACGGCGTGCGGGTCAAGATATGGACGGTCATGCGGGTGGACTTCAAGCCCTGAGCGGCAGGCCCCCGACCGCCCTGCCGCCCCCCCTCTGCTGGTAGCGCCAGCAGCCCCTCTCGCGGCCGGCCCGAGCGCCGGCCGCTCGCGTTGCGCGTGATACCATCGCGGCAATCGTCACCCCATTGTCACCTCTTCGATCCCATTCCAGGACCCACCGAGGGCTGCCGTGAAGCTCGACACGCTGATCCGCTGGTTCATGCCCAAAGAGGAGCGTTTCCACGACCTCTTCGCCAAGACCACTGCCAACCTGGCCGCCGCCGCCCGCGTCTTCGCAGAGATCGCCAAGGCCTCCGACCTCGAGACTCGTCGCGTCAAGATGACCGAGCTCAAGGACCTCGAGCACAAGGGCGATCACCTCACCCGCCAGATCTTCGAGGCCCTGAACTCGACCTTCATCACCCCGCTCGACCGCGAGGACATCCGCTCGCTGGCCAACGACCTCGACGATGTCCTCGACTACTCCGACGGCGTCGCCCGCTACATCATCCTCTTCGAGCTGGACGAGGCGCCCGAGGCGTTGCAGCAGTTCGCCGAGATCCTGGTCAAGATGGTCGACCAGGTGGAGACGGCGACCTCGCTGATCTGGGACCTCTCCAACACCCGGCCCGTCAACCAGGCACTGGTGGCGATCTCCGAGCTCGAGAACCGCGCCGACCAGCTCTACCAGACGGTGATCGCCGGCCTCTTCAAGGGCCAGACCGCGGCGGTCACCGGCAAGGCCTTGCCGCCGGGGAGCAGCCTCGACCCCCTCGTGCTGCTGAAGTGGAAGGAGGTCTACGACGGCCTCGAGAACGCCTGCGACGCCTGCAAGGCGACCACCTACATCCTCGGCAACATCCTGATCAAAGGGGTCTAGCCGCCGTGGGCATCGAGACCGCCGTCATCGCCATCATCCTAGTGGCGCTGACCTTCGACTTCCTCAACGGCTTCCACGACGCCGCCAACTCGATCGCCACCGTCGTCTCGACGCGGGTGCTGTCGCCCCAGAAGGCGGTGGCGTGGGCGGCCTTCTTCAACTTCGTCGCCGCCTTCGTCCTCGGCACCCACGTCGCGAAGACGATCGGCAAGGGGATGATCGACATCTCCGTGGTGACCCAGGAGGTGGTCCTTGCCGGCCTCCTGGGCGCCATCTTCTGGAACCTCTTCACCTGGTACTTCGGCCTGCCGGTCTCCTCCTCGCACGCGCTGATCGGCGGCTACGCCGGTGCCGCGGTGGCGAAGGCGGGGTTCAGCGCCATCCTCTACACGGGCTGGACCAAGACGCTGCTCTTCATCGTCCTCGCTCCGACCATCGGCTTCAGCCTCGCCCTGCTGCTCACCATCGGGGTCACCTGGATCTTCCGCCGCTGGATCCCCTACAAGCTCGACAAACTGTTCCGCCGCCTGCAGCTGCTGTCGGCCGCGGTCTACAGCCTGGGCCACGGCGGCAACGACGCGCAGAAGACGATGGGTATCATCACCGGTTTGCTGGTCGCCGGCGGCTACCTGCAGAAGTTCGAGGTCCCGATCTGGGTGGTGCTGATCAGCCACGCGGCGATCGCTGCCGGCACCCTCTTCGGCGGCTGGCGGATCGTCAAGACGATGGGCTCCGGGATCACCAAGCTGCAGCCCTTCGGCGGCTTCTGCGCCGAGACCGCCGGCGCCATCACCCTGATCGGTGCCACTCTCGCCGGCATCCCGGTGTCGACCACCCACACCATCACCGGCGCCATCATCGGCGTCGGCTCGACGCGGCGGGTCTCGGCCGTGCGCTGGGGGGTGGCCGGGCGGATCGTCTGGGCCTGGGTGCTGACCATCCCGATCGCCGCGCTGGTCGCCGCCGGCTGCTTCTGGCTGCTCGAGCTCCTCGGCTGAGGCGCCGCCTCAGGGCGCGAGCGGCAGGCGGGCGACGAGCGGGTCGTGGTCGCTCGCCCGCCAGCCGGCCGGAAAGTCGGCATCGGCGTGCACCGAATCGATCTCGGCGCCCGCCGCCAGCGCCGGGCTCACCAGGATGTGGTCGAGGAGGGCCGCACCGCCCTCGAAGACGTGGCTGTAGCGGTCCGCCGCCGGCAAGGCGGTGGCGAGATCGACCAGCCCGGCAGCGGTGAGGGCGGCGAGGGGCGGCCGGCCAGGCAGCTCGTTCAAGTCTCCAAGGACGATCAACCGCGCGCCGGGATCGGCCGCCAGAACCTCCCTCGCCCACGCCGCCACCCGTTCCGCCTGGCAGGTCCGCTGCGCCTCGCTGTGGCGCTCCGGCGGCTGGCGGCTGCCCAGCCGCCGGTCGTCCGACCCCTTCGACGACAGGTGGTTGTCGACGGCGAACCAGCGCTGGCCGGCGATCTCCAGCTCAACGGCGAGGGGCCGCCGGCTGGCCTCGTAGGCCAGCGCCGGATCGCCGGCGAAACACGGGTCCAGCGGTGCCAGGAGCGCCGGCGACACGGCGAGCCGCGGGCCCTCGGCCGTCGCCTCCAGGCGGGCCGCCGTCGTCGCGTCGGGCGTGCCGCGAGTGACGAGCCGTACCGTGCGCGGATCGTAGAGCCAGACCGGCCGGATGTTGCCGCCCGGCTGGCCGCCGACGCTCTTGTCGAGGGGGTCGATCTGGCTCGCCTGGTAGGCCGGACCGCCAGCGGCGACGATCGCGGCCAGCAGCCGTTCAAGGGTACGGTCGGCGCTGCTTACCCCGTCGTCGGCCGGCCCCGAATCGTCCTGCACCTCCTGCAGGCCGAGGAGCTGCGGGGAAGCGAGGTTCTCGACGATGACCCTGGCGACCTGCGCGAGCTTGTCGTCGCTGGCGTCACCACCGAGGTTCTCGACGTTGAAGGTGGCGACCGTCAGGCTGCCCTCGCGGGGGAGTAGCTCGGTCGTTTCCGCTTCCGGCACCGGCGACGGCGCGGCCGGAAACCGGGTGGCAAGGAGCCGGTAGGCGCCATAGCGGTAGTCGAGCATCCCCTCGAAGCCGCCGGCGACCCGCTGCCCCACCGCCCACCGCCGGGCCGGTGACCCCAGCAGAGTGCTATCGATGAGCAGGCGGTGGGGGGCCGGCTTCTCGTCGCTCTCGAGCAGGCCGCCACGGACCGTCTGCACGGTGGCCTGGCCGGTGCCGCCAGGGATCACCACGAGGCCCCCTCGCTCGTCGCTCGGCCCCACCACGCGGGCCTCGTCGAGCGCCACCCGCATGCCCTCCAGGCTCTCGAAGAAGTCGAGCGCGTCGTCCATGGGCTCGTAGCGGCGAAGGCCGTCGTCGTCGACGTGGCCGGTGGGCGGCACCACGCCACCCTTGCCGATGACCACCGCCGCCGGCAGCCGTGCGGCCATCCCCGCCAGGGTGACGGTCGAGGCATTGATGCGGGTCAGGGTGAGCTCGCCAGCGCGGCCGGCCGCCTCCTCGACGCGACCACTCACCTGCGCGACCCAGCCAGGCCGCAGCGGGTCCGGCAGGGCGCCGGTGACGAAGAGGCCGTCGGACGTCGCGGGGTCGCCGTCTCCCACTGGGTCCTGGAACCAGAAGCCGGCACCCTTGGGCGCCACCGCCGTCACCACCCCTTCGACCCCGAACACCCAGCTGCCGGCGAGCGGCGAACCGTGGCCGGCGCCCTGGATCTCTGGGATGGTCACCGCCTCCTCGCTCACCCCGAAGGCGAGGACCTGGGTGATCTCCTCGGGGTTGAAGTTGTCATCGCTCACCACCAGCAGGCTGCGGCGCCCATCGGCGAGCCGCGGTCCCCAGCTCATGCCTTCCAGGTTGTCGAGCTGGATACCGAGCTCGCCGAGGTCGAAGAGGAGCTGCTTGCGCACCGCCAGGATGGTGCTGCGGCGCGGCGCCAGGCTGGGCAAAGCGGCGGTGTCGTCGGCCTTCGCGAGGTCCACCAGGAAGAGCCGGATGCGATAGCCGACGCCGAGGGCGAAGGCGCGCTCGAGGGCAAGGAGATGGCTGTCGTCGACCGCCAGCAGGTCGACCAGGCCGTTGACGGCGATGCCGTCGGGCGTGGTGGCGGCGGCGAACAGCGGATCGGTCCAGTAGAGGTGCTCGGCGACCAGCCGGCGGCTGGCCAGGTCCCAGCGCTGGAGACGGACGGGGCTCGGTGTGTCGAGCCCGGCCGCCAGGCCGTCCTGGACCAGGGCGTTCTCGATCCCGGCGTAGAGCGAGCGGCCGTCGGCCGAGACGGTGAGGGACTCGAAGCCGAGGTTCGGCCGCACCCCGCCGGTACCGTCGGCAGCGGGCGCAAACCAGGCCGGCAGCTCGAAGCTCGCGACGACCGAGCCGTCGAGCGCGAGCTCACGGATGAAGGGCGGCACGCCGTCCTTGGCCCGTCCCTCCGAGGAGAGGAAGAGGCGCCCGCCCGCGGCGAGCGCGATCCCTTCGGGGTCGAGGCTGTGCGGTGGGTAGGGTTGGCCGTTCGGCGCTAGCTCCGTGGTCACCCCGGTCACGGTGACGCCGTCGGCGGCCAGGGTGCCGCCCGAGAGGTCCACGCGGAGGGCGTAGAAGCGGGCCGGGGCCCGCTCGCTCTGATCATCGCTCTGGGCGAGGAAGACGCCTCGCTCCGCGTCATACACCAGCCCCGAGAGGCCGCCCACCGGCGTGCCGTCGACATCGAGCGCATGCGGCAGCCGGGCCTCGCCCAGGAACTCGATGCGGGTCGGCAGGGCGGCGGCCGGCCAGGGCAGGAAGAAACAGGCAGCAACGAGGAATGGGAGGGGGCGTCTCGTCATCGCAAGGCCTCGGGCGCAGCGGGCGCCTCGACCGGCGGCCGCAACGCCGAGGATATCGCCTCCCGCCCCGCCGCCGGCTCAGCCGCCGGTCCGCTGCATCTCCATCTCGAAGAAGGGCACCGACCTGCCGTCGCGCTGGATGGTCCCGACCTCGTGCCAACGGTCACCGGCGATCTCGATGCGGTACTCGATGGCGCCCTGGGGGCTCTCGATCGTCCAGCGGTAGACGCCGTTCTCGGCGCGGAAGGCGAACTCGCCCTCGCTGCCGTCCGCCAGGAAGCTGCGGAAGCGGTAGGCACCGGCCTTGGAGTCGAAGGAGAGCAGGGCGAGGGCGTGGTGCACCAGCCGGGCATGGTCCGGCGTCCAATGCGTGCCTTCGATCAGTAGCACGTGACCGTCGAGGCGAGCTTCGATCACCTCCTCGCCCGCGAAGCGCTCGGGCTCGCCCGCGCCCCGCCGCAGGCTGCCCGTTCCCTGCCAGCGGCCAACCCAGGGCTGGAGAGCTTGCATCGCGGCGAGCCCTGGGTCTGCCGGCGGCTCAGCAGCCCAGGCCGGAGCCGCGAGGGGAAGCGTCAAGAACAGCGCGAGCACGAGGTCTGACCGTCGCATCAGGGCTCCTTTCGCCAGCCGGGCCGGGCTCCTCCGGCCGGAAGAGCACTGTAGCGAGGCCGGCTGGCGAAGGTCTTGATGAAAACGGTCTTCGCAGCGGTGGTCCGGCCCGGCGCCGTCAAGGCTCGACGAGCTCGTGGTCGATCTGCCGCGCGTGCGCCGCGAAGCGCTCCGGTGCGACGCCCAGCAGGCTTTGCAGCTCGCGCACCAGATGCGGCTGGTCCGCGAAGCCGCGCTCGGCCATCACCTCGGCCCAGCTGCGGCCGCTCAGCACGGCCTCGGCCGCCGAAGCACGCGCCCGGCGGATCCGGCAGAGCTGCTTGGCGCCGAGACCGACGGCGGGGACGAAGCGACGGCGCAGCTGGCGGGGCGAGAGCTCCACGGCGGCGGCGAGCTCGCCCACGGGCACGGCGCCCTGCGTGTCGACGATGCGGCGGACGGCGCGCATCACCACGGGGTCGAGCGGCGGTGCTTCGGGGATCCGCTGGCCGAGGGCGACGAGCAGGGGCTCGAGCGTCAGCGCCGCGCCCAGGACCGGCTGCCAGCTGGCGCACCACGCGGGATCGAGCCAGAGCTGCGGCGGCCCGAGGGCATCCCGCAGGACGGCCGCCGGCACGCCGAGGAGGCCACTCGCCCCCGGCCGCAGGTGGACGCCCAGGAAAACGTCACCACCGCGCACCCGGCTCACCAGCGGCGTCAATCGTGGCCCCACGAGGGTCGCCCGGCCGCCTGGCCCGAGAGAGAGCAGGACGCCGCCGGTGAGCGGGATCCGGTGCTCGATCTCTGCCGCTGCCGGCGCCACCTCGAAGCGCCAGAGGGCCGCCACCCAGGGCGCGAGCTTCGCCGGTGGCGGAGCCTCCCGGTAGGTCATCGGCGTGGGCGCGGCGGGCAGCATGGCGATGAGGCAGGCCTGTGGTCTCTGGCCGGATGATAGCTCCCCACCGCGGCATCCCATGGCCCGCCGCCGACGTGCCCTGCGTTCTTCCCGGCAGCGGGCCCAGCGGCCTTCGCGGGCCCCGAACCTCGGAGGACTCCCCATGCGGCTGCCTTCCCGCCTCTCCCCTGCTCCTCTCCTCACCTCCGGCCCGGTGCTCGTCCTGGTGCTGGGCCTGCTGACGACCAGCTCCCTCGCCGCCCAGCCGAGCTGCGCGCCGGACCCCTTCGCCGACGACGGCTTCGTCACCGCGGTCGGCGATCGCCTGATGGTCGGCGGCCAGACGCTACGCCTGCGCGGGGTGAACTTCACCGGCGGCCGCGGCACGCCGCAGTTCCCCCTCAAGGCCGTGATCCACCCGGACGGCAGCGCGCACGACGAGGAGGTCTACCCCTACACGCCGTGGACCTCCTCCTACGACTCCGAGCGCACCTACGCCGAGCTCGCCCTGCTGCGCGACCGCCTGGGGATCAATGCCCTCCGCGTGCTGACCCCCAGGCCCAGCGCCGAACCACCCTACGGCGACGACGATCCGGCGAAGTGGTTCCTGCCGGGTGGCAGCATCAAACCGCTCTGGCTCGCCCGTTTCACCGACTTCCTCTGCTCGTGCCGGCGCCTCGGCCTCAAGGTGCAGGTCTCGCTGCTCCTCCACATCGAACGGGACGGCAACGGCGCCTACGCCAACCTGCCGTATCCGCCGGAACTCGTCACCGCCCTCGACACCTATCTCGCGAGCTTCGTCCCCCATTTCGCCGGCGACCCCACGATCCTCGCCTGGGAGATCAGCAACGAGACGCTGAGCTGGACGGCGGACCCGCAACCGATCCACGCTGAGGTCTTGAAGCTCACCCGCCACCTCAGCGAAGAGGTGCGCCTCTACGACCCCAACCACCTGCTGACGAGCGGCGAGGTGGCAGTGCCCACCACCCACGCGACCTGGACCTCCTGGCGCTACCCCACCCCCGAGCTGGCCCGTTTCGACCTCGACGGGACCGGCACGCTGACCGGCCTCGTCGACCTGGTGGACTACCTCTCACCACACTTCTATTCGTTTGGCTACTTCGACGACGTCAACGGCTTCCCCTTCGACTTCGGGCCGATGACACCGGTCGTCGCCGCGATCAAGAAGCAGACCACCAAGCCCGTGGCGATGGGCGAGATGAACCGCGCGATGGGCCCCGGCCACCAGGGCCCCGACGAGGACGATGCCATCCGCCGGACCTTCTTCGAGCTCGCCCGCGACGCCATGGTCAACGCCTGCCGCAACGACCCCAGCTGCCCGGACGGGCGCACGCCGGGCGGCTCCGGCTACCTCGCCTGGGAAGCCGAGCCGATCCTCGACCTGCGGCCCGGCGCCTACGTTCGCGAGTGGCATTGCAAGTCCTCGCCGCCGGAGCCGATCGAGTCCTGCGACGTGCCCTGGCCGTACCTCCGCTTCCTCGCCGAGGAACGCGGCGTCCACTACCAGGACTCCTGGGAGCTCCTCTACTACCCCACGGCCGCCTCGCCCACCCTCGAGCCGCTGGCGCCCGGCCGCGTGCTGCGCACATCCCTCGCCGCCGCGGCCGACTTCGGCGGCAACGGCAGCTCCGACCTCGCCCTCTTCCGGCCGGCGAGCGGGCAATGGCTGGTCCCGGGCAAGGGACCGGTCGCCTTCGGGGCGGCGAGCGACCGCCCGCTCGGCCTCGACTGGGACGGCGATGGGCGCGCCGAGCCGGCCTTCTTCCGGCCCGCCTCGCTCGATCCTGGCCAGCCGGCCGCCGAATGGTGGTTTCTCGACGACCGCGAGCCCACCCTCTTCGGCCACGCCAGCGACTTGCCAGTACCGGCCGACTACGACGGCGATGGCGACCGCGAGATCGCGATCTTCCGGCCTCACTCCGACGACGACCCCAACGTCGCCGCCTGGTTCGTGCGAGGGCAGATCTCCAACCAGCACTACGGCCAGCCCACCGACGTGCCTGTGCCAGCCGACTACGACGGCGACGGCGATGCCGACCTCGCCGTCTACCGCCCGGCGAGCGGCCAGTGGTTCGTCCGGGGCCAGGTGAACGGGACCGTGATCACCACACCGGCCGCGGGCGACCTCCCCGTCCCGGCCGACTACGACGCCGACGGCGCCGCCGACCTCGCGCTCTTCCGACCCGGGACCGGCGAGTGGTTCGTGGACGGCGTGCTCACGGGTTTGGTGCTCACGCCGCCCCAGGCGGGCGACCTCCCCGTGCCAGGGGACTACGACGGCGACGGCGCCACCGAGCCGGCACTCTTTCGCCCTTCGACGGGCCAGTGGTTCTTCGCCGACGGCTCGACCGCAAGCTTCGGTTCCGTAGGGGACATGCCGGTGGTGCGAGTGCCGTGAGCGAAGGAGTGGGGTGCTTCGGGGCGCTTGCTGGGCAGGTCTTCGGCGTCACACCCCCGGCACCCTGCCGCTCTCTCGATTTTGTGTAGACTCGCTTCGGGACTTCCTGCCAAGCGGTTGCGACGTGGCCCGGGACCTTCTCCCGGAAGCTCTGCGCCGGAGGAGCTCGCCTTGTGGTGGCATTTCACGACTTGGATGTTGCCCTTGCAAATCGTCCGCGGTTTCCTGATCGCGCTCGTGCTGTACCCGTTCTTGTGGACGTTGCGCTCGTGGGGAGACTGGCAGCGTCTCGCCTCGATCGCGGGCCTCGATGTCATGCTGGCTCAATGGGCGAGCACGCTCCATGATGTCTACCTCGTTGGCTTTCTCCGCCTCTGACGCAACCCCCAGCGTGCCGACCTAACCCCAAGGAGACACCGGATGGTCAAACGCATGGACAACGTCGGCATCGTGGTCGAAGACCTCGACGCCGCCATTGAGTTCTTCACCGAGCTTGGTCTCGAGCTTGAGGGGCGCGCCCCGATCGAAGGCGATTGGGCCGATGGCGTCACGGGGCTGCACGCGATGCGCGTCGAGATTGCCATGCTGCGGACGCCCGACGGCCACGGCCGACTCGAGCTATCTCGATTCCTCGCACCGCCCGTGGTCGCCGACCACCGGAGCACCCCCGTGAACTCTCTCGGCTACCTGCGCGTGATGTTCGCCGTCGACGACATCGACGAGACGCTGGCCCGTCTAGCCAAACGTGGAGCCACGGTCGTCGACAAGGTAGTCCAGTATCAGGACAGCTACAGGCTCTGCTACATCCGCGGCCCCGAGGGGATCCTCATCGGACTGGCTCAGGAGCTCCGGCCTGCCTGAGCGCAGGCACGGCACGACGAAGGTCGCGCTCCCCACGGCCACGGAAGCTGACCGCCATGGAATAGAATCACCACCCGAAGCTCGGAACAAGATCAGGACATTGCGCATGCCTTCACGCGCGCGGAAGTAGGGAGGGAGATGCCATGGCCTTGCCTGGACAGGTTCAATCTGCACCCCCGGAGGTGGTGGGGTTCGACACCTTCGCGGTCGTTGACTCTGCGACCGCCCAACAGGCGTACCGCGACGGCTACAGGTTCTGCCTCCGGTACCTTTCCTTGAGCTCGGCCGAAGACCAGGAATATCTCAGTCATGACGAGGCCCTGGGGATCCTGGAAGCGGGTCTCGCCTTGATGGCCGTCCAACAAATGCCCTCCTCGAACGAAAGTCCCACCGCGAGCCTGGGCACCACCGACGGCACGAATGCGGCAGCCAACGCCCAGACGATCGGCCTTCCCCGCGGTGTCAACATCTGGCTTGCTTCGGCCGCCGCCGGCAAGGCAACGTCCGCGGACGCCATGATTTCCTACTGCAACGCCTGGTCCCAGGCGGTCACTGTTGGTGGCTACGTGCCTGGCCTTTACGTCAGCGACAGCACGGGGCTGAGCAGCAATCAGTTGTACTACGACCTGCAGTTCACGCACTATTGGGCGTCGGCCGACAAAGTGCCGGAAGTTGCCGTCCGTGGATACCAACTGATCCAGTCTGACCCTGATACGAAGATCAATGGCGTTGTAGTCAACCGGGATACGACGCAGACGGACAGCCTGGGAGGACGAGCCCTCTGGTTGGTCGATGTTTCGCAAAGTGCCCGATAGCCCTGGGCGCGGGCTGGCTGGCGGCGCGCTGAGCCTGCCAGGCCTTCCGGCCCCAAACGACCGTGGCTCAGGAACACCTTAGTCCGCTCCGCCCCCTGCGGCCAAGCTGGGCCTTGGGAGTCCCTCTTCCTCATCGCACGATGGCATCTCGATGAAAGCAATTTCAGCCCTCGTTGTACTGCTGGTCGCCTGCGCGGAGGCTCCGCAAGCCCCCGAACCGAAGCTGTGGACGCCCGAAGAGATCTCTACCGAGGAGTACGAGTCCTCTCCCGCGTTCACGCCCGACGGAAGCGAGCTCTTCTTCATGAGAGCTGACCAGCGCTTTCGGAACTATCGCCTACTTTGGTCCAGGTGCACGCCGTCGGGATGGTCAACCCCGGTGCCGCCGCCGTTTGCGGCCGCGGCACCCGTGCAAGAGGGCGATCCCTTCGTCACGCCCGATGGCCGACGGATCTACTTCATCTCCTCGAGGTACGCCTTCGGCGCCAGCGGCATCAATGATGATTTCGACATTTGGTACGCAGAGCGCAAGGCTGACGGCAGCTGGTCGGGGCAAGCGGAACGACTACCCGCTCCCGTCAACACGACCGCGTCTGAGTTGTTGCCGAGAGTGACGCGCGATGGGGCGCTCTACTTCGGCTCGAGCCGTCCGGGCGGGTTGGGCGACACCGACATCTACGAGGGCCGGAGGAACGAGGGTGGTGAATGGTCCGTCGCCAACCTCGGCGGGCCGGTCAACTCCGCACACAGCGAGTACGAGGCGGCTGTCTCGCTGGACGGGCAGACGCTGGTTGTAGTCGCCGATCGGGGCGATCGCTCTCACCTCTACCTGTTTTCGAGAAGCGGCACCCGGGCCCCGTGGGTGGAGCGGTCCCGTCTCCAGGGCCTGCCATCGGTCTTTCAAGTCGGGCCTCTCCTGTCGCCGAACGCAGATCGGGTGTTGTTTGCACAAGCATTCGGCGACCGGTCCGGCGAGATGTTCCTCCTGGACCTGGCGCCAAACCTGGAGCCGGGGTGGCCACCAGCCTGCCCGCGGCGCTGAGAGGGACGCTGCGGTCGCCAGCGGTTGATCCGCGATTTCGCCGTCGAGCATCTCCCGGTCGACACTCTCGTGCCATTCGGCGCGTACCGATTGGCCTGGGCTGGCTCACCTGCCTTCACCCGCTCCTCGTGAGGCGGCTGGGCGCCATCGCGAAGGCACCGACAGGCAATGCGCGGCAGAGGACGGTGGCGGAGATATAGGCTGGCGGCTCGACCGGACGCACTCTGATGAAAGTCCTCGCGACCCTCTGGAACGTGCTCGCTCTCGGCGTGCATCTCTTCGCCTTGTGGGTCGCGTTCGCCTTGGTGACGGGCCGGCTCGACCCGTTGGGCTCGCCCTACTACGGTGTCGTATGGAGTCTGCGGATGGCCGTTCTGCTCGCCTTGCTGGCAGCGTTCCAGGCCCTGTGGACCATCGACGCCGTGGTCCTCGGGCGGCGCCTCAAGAGGGGGCTTGCCTGGGTGCTGCTCGGCCTCGGCGCTCTCGTGGGGCCCTTCTCCCTGGTCACCACGCTGGGGCAACTGGATGCGTGGCGCTTCGCGCAGCGGTCGGCAGGGGCGGCCCTGCTGGCTGGAGCGGCCATGGCCCTCGTGATCGTCGCGGTGACCGTGCTCAGAACGTGGGCCTATCGACGCACCGCGCCGGGGCGCGGCAGGCCTGAATGATTGTCGGCTGCTCGGCGCTGAGCTGGGGGTGAGCCGCCGTGGGAGGAACCATGCGACCTCTTCGATACTCCATCAACGTGACCTTGGACGGCTGCTGTGATCATCGGGCGATGATCGCGGACGAAGCAGCGCACCGGCACGCGGTCGAGAACCTCGCGCAAGCCGATGCTCTCCTCTTCGGCCGCATCACTTACCAGATGATGGAGGCCGGGTGGCGCTGGCCGCCCCCCGCGGGCCCGCGGCCCGGTTGGATGGAGCCTTTCGCCCGCACGATCGGCGAGGCCAAGAAGTACGTCGTGTCGAGCACGCTGGAGCAGGTCGACTGGAATGCCGAGCTCGTGCGCGGCGACCTGGGCAAGGCCGTTCAGAAGCTCAAGCAGCAGCCGGGCAAGGGCCTGTTCGTGGCAGGTGTGACACTGCCGCAGGCCTTGGCGGAGCTGGGGTTGATCGACGAGTACGAGCTCGTAGTGCATCCCCGGCTCGCCGGCCATGGGCCGACGCTCTTCGCGGGGCTCTCGAAGTGCCTCGACCTCGAGCTCGTGGGCCGGCAGGAGTTCGGCTCGGGGGCGGTAGCGCTCAAGTATGCCCCGCGCGGGTAGGCGGCAGGCGGCCCGACGCTCGCCCGGCCCTGCTGCTGGCTACGGCACTCGCCACAGGCCGTAGACGTAGAAGGGGGCGTGCTCTCTGACCCGCGCGTCGGCCACCGCCTTGAAACGGCAGGCCGCAGCGCGGGAGGTGAGCAGGTGGTGCGCGTCGAGCTCGCCCGCCCAGGCCGCGCGCAACGCCACAACGTCCTCTCCCGGAGGCTGGAAGCCGCAGTTGCTGAGGCTACTGATCCCACCGAGGTCCGCGACATCGTAGCCCAGCCACTCCCAGGCGGGGTCGATCGCGGCCGGCGTGGCGAGCTCCTCGGGGGCTGGCAGGGGCGCCGGGGTGCCGTCCGGGTAGGTCCCGCAGAGACGCTCCGTGAGGGCCACCTGATCGGCCGCTGAGCCGCAGCCGCGGTCCACGGCCACGGCGAGCAAGATGGCGTCCACCCCACCCACTGCGTCCTTGAGCTCTTCGAGGTCTCGCCACAGGGGGTTCAGAGGACCGATCCAGGCCGGCAGCCGCCAGCCCGGCCGGTCGAAGAGCGAAGGCCAGACCAGCGTGTCGAGGGACAGCGGGCAGGGAGCGTCGGGGCGGTAGAGATAGCCCTCGCGGCGGGCGGCGGACCAGTGGCCCGCGAGCCCTGAAAGCGGCTCGCGGGCGTCGTAACCGAGGACCAGCCAGTCGGCGTTCACAGTCCAGGGAGACTAGCAAGCTCTCCGCGGTGCCCCGAGGCGCGCGGCGTCGCGCGCCCCGGCTGATGCCTCAGATCGGCGGGCAAGGCACCGGCACCGGTGGCGGGATGCAGTCGCCCAGGTACCAGCTGGAGAGGAAGTTCCGGCACGCCGGGGCCGGCCCCTGGTTCCACACCTGGTAGTGCCAGTGGCTGCCGGGGCAGGGCCAGTGCGGCACGGAGGGTGGCACCAGGTCCACCCGACACGGTGGCGGTGGTGGCAACGGCGGACAGTTGCAGGGGTCTGCCTGGTTGCCGCTCACCAGGCCGCCGGCGGCGTAGGCGGGCGCCGTGGAGAGTGCCATGGCGATCAATGCTGCGATCGCCCGCGCCAGGGCCGGGATGGCGGCGCCGGCACCAGCCAGGGCGCCGGCGATCACCGGCCACAGCCACCAGATGAGGGCGATGATCAGGATGATCACCAGGATCACGATCAGCACGGGCACGAGGTCCGGCAGGCAGTCGAAGAGGCCACCGCCGGCCTGGCCGCCGGCGATCAGGTAGGCAGCGGCGCCGGTCTCCGGGTCCTCCACGATGTAGCCGAGGCCGCGGTAGTTGTCCTTCAGGAAGTCGTTCTCGGGGACCAGCACCGTCTTGCCCGCCGCGATGGCGTTGACGATGTCGGTGCGCACGGCACCCGGCACATGGAGCAGGGGCAGGACTTGCGAGGCGTTGGCGGGCGTCACGTGGTAGATGGGGATGTTGCCGAGGATGGCGTCCTGCATCAGCTGCACGGCGGACACGCCAGCGCCCAGCCGTCGCTGGTAGAGCTGGTCGAGGACCGAGCCTTCGAGGTAGGAGCCCTGGAGGCCCGAGGTACGCACGAAGGTGCGTCGCCGCCCTTCGTCGACCGCCGCCACGCCGACCAGGGAGCGCTTCACGTCCATCACCCGGCTCTGGTAGACGCCGCTACGGGGTGAGCCGAAGAAGTAGCTCACCGTGAGCGGGGCGAAGAAGAGGCCCACCGAGAGCCGCCGCACGTTGTGCACACCGAGGTTGCGCGCCGCCAGCGAGTCGAAGTAGTCGCTCTCCATCCAGTAGTGGAGCCCCACCTGCTGGAGGTTCTCGACCGTGGTGTCGGACGGCATCCGGGCCAGCCGCGCCGCCACCTCGCCTTCGACGATGCCGTTGCCGTTGATCCCCACCACGCTCTCGTCGCCCGCCGTCACCTGGTAGGCGATGGTGTCGTTGCCGTCGGTGTCACGCAGGCCGACGTCGACATACTGGACGCTGCCCATCCGTACCGGCGGCCCGCTCGCCACCACCGTGCCGTCGAGAGTGACGGTCGGCGTAACGTTGACCAGGTAGACCGGCAATGACGCCAGATGATTGAGCCGCGCGTTGGCGAGCACCGCGGCGTCGGCGGCGGTCGCCGGCGGGAAGGTGATGGCCAACCGGCGGGTGTTGAGCTCGGGCAGGCTCAACGAGTAGGTGAAAGAGTCGTTGCCGAGCGCACGGTCGAAGGCCGAGGCATAGCCGGTGAGGCTCACTCGCGGCCGTAGCCCGTCCGGCAGGGTCGCCGACGTGCCGTTGCGAGAGAGCACCTGGTACGGCAGGCTGGCGGCGAGCGCCGTCAGGCCCGCCGGGCGGATCGCCGCCTTGCCGAGGAGGGACTCCTGGGTCGACGGGATGCCGTTGGCGAGGGCGTACTCCTGCGCCGACTGCTGGAAGCTGAAGAGGGCGTCCTGCATCAGGTTGGGGTCGATCCCCACCGTCCGCTCGAGCGTTGGGTCGTACTGGCCGCCGGAGGTCATCTGCGCCCAGACCGCTTCGACGTCGAAGGGCACGGCGGCCACGATGCCGCGGTCCGGGGTGAGCTCGATCTGCTTGAAGCTGGGGTCGAGCGGTACCCAGCTGTCGCCGCTGCCGGGCTGGGCGCCGCGGCCGGGCACGAAGTCCACCCAGGCCTCGACCCAGACGTGCTCCAGGCGGACATGGGTGATCTGCCCGCCCTGGAGGAGGCCGACGTTGGGGATGCCGCCGACGCCGAGGAGCTGCTGCGCTTCCCGCGCGCTCGCCACCCCACCCAGCCAGTTGAGCAGGGTCGGTACCGGCACCTCGATGGTGCCGAGCACGTAGCGCGCCGGCACGTTGGCCGCCCGCAGCAGGGCGACCAGCAAGCTGGCGGCGTCGAAGGCGTTGCCGCGCTTGCCTTCGAGGGTCATCCGCGAGCCCTGGATGGAGCCGTAGGTCGGCACCAGCTCGATGTTGTCGTGCACCCAGTTGTAGATCGCCAGCGGGCTGCCGCCGAGCGAGGTGGCAAGGGCCTGGACCTCCGGGGTGATCTGCGCGTCCTGGTTCGCCGCGAGGTCGGCCGGGGTGGGCGGCGAGCCGGCCCGCACCCAGGCGGTGGGCGGCTCGCTGAGCGCCCGCGCCTTGAGCCCGGAGCCACCGCCGGCGAGGGCCCGGCGCAACTCGTCGGCCGACAGCGCCGGAGCGCGCTTCTGCTCTTCGACCGGGCGCATCGGCAGGCGGTTGGGGTCGAGGGCGGGGCGCGGCTGCGCCTCGAGCTGCGCCGCCAGGGCCCGCGTCAGACGCTCGGGGGACGTCCGCCGTGTGGCGAGGCCCGGCGCTGCGGCGACCTCGTCGAGGGCGCTCATCAGCTCGCCAATCCGCACCTCGTAACGAGCTACCTCCTCGGCCTGCCGGGCCACCACCTCGGCCGGGGCTACCGTCTGGGTGAGGAAGGCCTGGACCTCGGCGAAGCCGTGGCGCGCCGCGGCGTCGAGGCGCAACAGCTCGTCGCGTAGCGCCAGCACCTCAGCCTCGCTCACCGGCGGGCCACCGGAGCTGGCCCGCTCCTGCCACGCCGAGGCTTGCTCCAGCGCGGCCCCGAGGGCCTGCGAGAGGTCGAACTCCGGCTGGTGCGGCGGGAAGGCCCTGTCCGCCTGCACCGCCGGCGGGGCCTGGGCAGCCTGGCGCTGCGCGAACTCGCGCGCCGCCACCTGCTGGCGGCCGATCTCGTTGGCCTCGGCCACTGGCTGCACCAGCCAGCCGGCGATGCCCATCAAGGCCACCAGGGTCCCCACTCGCATCGGAGTGGCTGCGTCCCGCAATCCCACCAGCCAGCCCGCGAACCGTCCAGCTCCTGGGATCTTCGTCATCGTCGCTTCCTTTCGCGGCAGCCCGCGCCGGGCGCGGGCCACCGATCAGCTGAAGGGTCAGGCAGTCTCAGGGGCAAACCGTGGAGTCGTAGAGCGCACCCTGGTCAACGCACTGGGCACCGCTGCCGCCCTGGCTCTTGGGCACGCAGACGGTCACCTCACCCGTGCAGGTGCCACCGCGGCCGTCGCTGGCCTGGAACAGCAGGTGGTACACCCGGCCGTCGCCGGAGCCTTGCCGCTCCGCGAGGACGCTGGGCGAGCCGGTGCCGATGCCACTGCCGTCCGGGCAGGTGTTGCCGTCACCGGCGGCGTTGCTCGGCTCGTCCTGCAGGATGGCGGTCACCGTCACGGTCACCGGGTCACCATCGGGGTCGGTCACGCCGAGGACCGCCACCGGCTGCAGCTTGTGGTTGGGCGGCCACAACCGATTGGGCGAGGCGCTGGCGCCCGTGCACACAGGCGGTTGGTTGACCACCGTCAGGTTGGCGCTCGCCAGCGTCAGCTCGAGGCCGGAGTCCGGCAGCACGGCGATCAACAGGGCGACGTAGGTACGCGGTACGAGGTTCACGGTCGAGAACGGCTGGCTCGCCGTGTAGGCCTCGCCCGGGGCCAGACTGGCGGCATCCGTCAGCTCGGCCACCTGGCCGCCGGTCGCGGGTTCGACGAGGACGATGCGCAGGGTGAGGCCCGGCTGGGCCGCGTTGCCCAGGTTCTCGACGCTGTAGGTGGCGACGCTCGGGTCCCCGGCGTCGACGACCGGTGGGTTCAGGACGAGGGTGCCGCGCAGGCCGTTGCCGAGGCTCGCCGACGAGTCCACCGCGAAGCTCGTGCTGCAGAGCGTCAAGTCGCTACCGGCGGCGGCCACCCGCAGCGCGGCGGTGTAGGGCCCTGGCGCCTGGCCGAGGGCCGGGAAGGTGAAGTTCTCGTCGCGGCGCGCGCCCGGCGGCAAGACGGCGAGGTCGCGGCTCTCCGAGAAGACGATCGCCGCGGTGCCGTCCCGCACCTCGAGGGAAACGCTGAGGCCGGCGAGCGACAGCTGATCGTCGAGGTTCCGCACCCTGCCGGCGAGCGAGACCACCTCGGTCACCGCGTAGGAGACCTGCTGGCTCACCAGGCTGCAGGCAGCGGCCGCGGCGGGCACGCTGTCCGGGGTCGCCGGGTTGCAGTCGTCGTCGATACCGTTGCCGGGGACCTCGGGGTGGCCCGGGTTGACGTTGGGGTCGAGGTCGTTACAGTCGTCGACCGCCGGGAACCCGTCGCCGTCCTGGTCCTCGGCGCCGATGCCCATGCACTGGGAGACATCGATGCGGCAATCGCTGGTGCACAGCAGCTGCCCCGAGGAGAAGCCAAACGAGCCGCAGCTCTGGCCGGCGAAATCGTTGCCGTCGCACTCCTCGGGCTGGCGGTTGACCAGCCCATCACCGCAGAACTGGTTGATGAAGGCGAGGCGGGAGCCACCGGGGTAGATGTAGGAATCGTCCTGGTTGATGCCCTCGACGGTGATGCCGTGCGGCAGCGGCGAGCTCGAGGTGTGTGAGCCCTCGCTGATTGTGACCACCGCCGACGAGTAGCCGGAGCTGCCGACGGGCGAGAAGAGCCCCGCCGCGATCGGCGTGCCGTCGAGGCGCACGGAGCCCACCGCGGCATCCGGTGTGGTGACGGTGAGGAAGTGGTTGCGGAACTGCGCACCGCCAACCGTCGAGAAGGTATAGCTCTCGAGGAATTGGTCCGGGGGGATGATGTTGACCATCGCGGGGTCCCCCAGCGAGGCCCCTGGGCTCGTCGAGCCGGTCATGAACTGGGTGACGAAGATCGGCTCCGTCCCCTCCAGCACGTGGTTGCCGGCGAGCGGGCCGAGCTCCACGAACTGCCCGACGCTGAGGCCCGCCACCGGGACGCCGTCGAGGAGGACCTGCGTGCCTTCCTGCGAGGCCAACACGCGGTAGAGCGAGCCGCCTGGCCGGTTCGGCAGGTTGGTCACCAGGGCACGAGTGCCCCAGCTGCGCAACGGGTGCATCACCTCGAAGATGTGGTCACAGAACGCCGTCGAGGAGGGCACGTTGGTGCACAGGTTGCCGCCGAGCACGGCCACCGGCCGGTCGGCCTCGATCAGCGAGCCGGTGAGGTCCTCGCGGGAGTTGACCGTCTCGGCGCGGAAGCCCTGGCCACGCTGCAGCAGCACCTGGAAGGGCGTCCCCGCCGGCACATTGCTCCCCGGCGAGGGGATGCGCACGCTCGCCCGCGGGGTGATCGTCACCGTCGTGTTGTCGAAGGCGGCGAGGACGAGGAACTGGCTGCGGTCCTGGCTGACGATCGTCGAGCCGCGCATCGTCGTCACCAGGTAGGAGGTGCCGAGGGCGTCGATCGGTAGCGCCATGCCGGCGTCCGAGGTGAACGGCGCGCGGTTCGAGAGGTAGACCACGAAGTCGTCCGGGCCGGCGAGGCGCACCGCGTTGTTGAGCGCTCGCCCGGCCGTCCAGCCGCTGTGCGACGCCGACGGCAGGTTGACCACCGTTACCTGGCCGGGGGTGAGGCTCACCGTCTGCGCGAAGCTCGGGGTCTGCACCGGGTACTGCACTGTCACCTGGGTGGGGACATCGCTGGTCAGCTGCACCGAGGCGGTGGCCGAGCCCAGCGGGTTCGGCATGAAGCCGACGATGAACTCGCGGCCCTTGTTGTCGATCACGAAGCCGGTCGAGTCGCACTGGCTCGTGTCGAGCGAGCAGGACGACGTGCACGAGAGCAGGCCGCCGCCAAGGCCGAGGGCGGTGCAGGTGAGGCCGCGCAGGTCCGAGAGGTCGCAGGCCTCGCTCGGCTGGTTGACCACCCCGTCACCGCAGCTGGGGGCCGCCGTGCAGCCGCTGACGTTGAAGCTCAGGCAGTCGGCGGCGCAGGCCAACGTGCCGACGGCGAAGCCCTGCGACTGGCAAGTCTGCGCGGCGAGGTCGCTGCCGTCGCAGACCTCGAAGGCCTGGTTGCGCAGGTTGTCGCCGCACACCGGGGCCGCCGAGCAGCCCGTGGTGTCGAGGGTGCACTGGGCACTGCAGGCAAGAGTGCCGGGGCCGAGGCCCAGGCCCTCGCAGCTGAGGCCCGCGGGCACGCTGCCGTCGCACGCCTCGGCCGGCCGGTTGACGGCACCGTCGCCGCAGAAGGGCACCGTCGAGAGGGCCTCGATGGCGCGCAGCGCCAGCGCGGTGGTGAACGGATCGCCGTCCCAGCTGCCGTCGGGGTGCTGCTGGGCGACGAGGAAAGCGCTGAGGCTCACCACCTCCGGCCCGAGCGCTTGCACCTCGGCCAGCGTGAGCGAGGCGAGCGCCGAGCGGAGCAACTGCTCGCTTCCTGGCGGGCCGAAGCTGCCGTCCGGGTTGCGCAGCCCGACGACGAAGCCGACGGCGGCATCGATCTCGGGGCTCAGGAGATAGCGATCACGGTAGGGCTGGAGGCCAAGGATGCCGAGGGCCGTGCACCAGGCCTCGCTCTCGGTCTCCGCCGTCCGCGGGTCGAGGCAGGGAAAACCACCGTCGGGTTGCTGGCTGGTGAGGAGGCGCAGCAAGGCGCTTCGCACCGTCTCGTCGCCCGCCTCGGGCCGGCCGGCGAGGGCCGCAAGGGACAGGGCGGTGTCGAGGGGCGCATGCGCGAAGGTCTCGGTCAGGCCCCAGCCCCCCGTGGGGTCCGCGGCGGCGGCGAGGCCACTCGCCAGCGCCGAGACGTCCAGGCTCTCGCCGCGCAGGGCGAGCAAGCGGTGGGCGCCATCGTCGCTGTCGGCGCTGGCGCTGCCGGCGAGGTAGGCCGCGGCATTGCCCCGGGCGAGCAGGTCGCCGGGGCTCAGGGCCTGGAAGGCCCGCAAGGCTTCGGCCGTCGCCTGCACCGACCGCACGCGGGGGCTCGCCCAGCTGCCGTCCGGCTGTTGGGTCGAGCGCAGGTAGTTGAGGCCGAGGGCGATCGGTTGGGCCGCCGCGGGGGAGGCCGCGGCAAGGAAGGCGAGCACGGCGAGCGTGGCGCTCACGGCGACGCGAGCCCGCCCTGCCGCATCACGTACCGGGGAACGGAGACCTCCCGTCTCGACGAGCCGCCAGTCCCGGATGATCATGAGGGCACCTTTTTCCAGAGTTGTCCGATAGCGGGACACTAGATCCGGCCAGACCGCCCTGTCAACTACTCTGAAATGTCGAATTCGTTACGTGCGCCCATCTACCCGCCGACATAGGCAACGCCACCCACGGGGGTAGGCAGCGAGCCGTGCCGAGAGAGGGGAGAGGCCTCGCAGCCCGCCAGACGGGCCGTCTTGCCGAGCTTGTCGCGCAGCAGCTGGCGCGGCGCCACAATCTCGCCGGCAGTGGCGAGGGCACGCTTGGGGACCACCGCGGTGCGGCGGACTTGCAGAGCGAGGAGATGGGTTCCAACAGTCGACTGTCGAGGTAGGCGGCGCCCCGGTCGCGCCGTCGTAGGCCAGGCTGAGCGAACCGGCCGGGGTGACCGCCTCGAGATCCAACTGGCGCAAGAATGCCCAACGTCGACCACGCCGTTCCTGATCAGGACTTCCGGCACGTGGCCCTTGCGGCCGTAGACGAAGAGCGCGAACACGTTGCAGGCGGCGTCGAGCTCGGCGAGTTCTTGGCAGCCGAGCTACTACTACTGTGTCATAAGTTGCGATCTTCAGGGGGAGATGTCAAGATGTCAGCATGGGACGCTCAAGTGCCGAGCAGCGCTTTGAGGAGTACGTGGAGCGGCTTGGGAACGCGCTCGGCCATGCAGACCGGCGAGAGCCGTTGCGCGCCTATCTGACGGGGCTTCTGCTGTCTGGCGAGCGCAAGAGCGTGGAACCGATGGCGGCGCGGGTCGATCCCCGTCATGTTCGGGCTCGACATCAGTCGATGCACCACTTCGTAGCAAAGGCCACTTGGTCGGAGAGGGCGGTGTTGGCGGTGGCGCGAGAGGTGGCGCTGGCACAGCTGGAGCGTCATGGGCCGGTAGCGGCCTGGATCGTGGACGACACTAGTTTTCCGAAGAAGGGTCGGCATTCGGTGGGAGTGATTCGGCAGTATTGCGGTGCCCTGGGCAGGCAGGACACCTGTCAGGTCGCTGTGATGGTGTCGTTGGCCAACAGCATGATGAGCATTCCAAGCGCGTGGCAGCTCTATCTTCCGCAGGCCTGGTGCGGAGATGAGGTTCGTCGGGAGGCTGCGGGGGTTCCTCGCGAGGTAGAGTTTGCTCCCAAGTGGCAGATTGCGCTGGCGCAGATTGACATGCTGCTCGCCGAGCAGCTGCCGCCCGCGCCTGTGGTAGCCGATGCCGGGTACGGAGTAACCTTCGAGTTTCGCCAGGCGCTGACAGCCCGCGGCTTGCCCTACGCGGTAGGGGTCACGAAAGAGACCTCGGTCTGGCGACCCGGCGAGGGCCCACTGCCGCCAGCGGAGTGGAAAGGGACCGGCCGCCCCCCGGCGCTGCTGCGTCGCTCCGAGGAGCAGCGCCCATGTAGCGTCCTGGAGCTCGCCCGAGAGCTTCCCGATAAGGCCTATCGGAGCGTTACTTGGCGAGAAGGTACTCGCGGTGCCATGCGATCTCGTTTCGCCCGGTGCCGCGTGCGTCCTGCCCATCGTGACAACTGGCGAAGAGCTCCTCATGAAGAAGAATGGCTGGTGATCGAATGGCCGAAGGGCGAGAAAGAGCCGACTCGATATTGGCTTTCCACCACTTCCAAGACCGCCAGCGCAGCCGAGCTGGTTGCCCTGCTCAAGATGCGCTGGCGCATTGAGCGGGACTTCCAAGAAATGAAGGACGAGCTGGGTCTGGATCATTTCGAAGGTAGAGGCTGGCGGGGCTTCCATCATCATGGAGCGCTCTGTATCGCGGCCTATGCGTTCCTGGCCGCCGAGCGAGCTCGGCTTTCCCCCCCAGAGCCTCTGGCCTTCCTACGCCCGGTTCGCCTACCCACGGGTTTCCGCCCGAGGGGCTCTGCCACCGCGGGCCGAACGTCATGACCCGGCGTCGATCACTTCGATGCGGATCTACAGAGCACGTAGCTTGATCGCAGCCGTTCCGGTTTGCCCTTGGTGCGGTGGCACAAGCGGCACATCTTTATGACACAGTAGTAATAGTGGCGGTCGATTGACACTTTCAGAGCTATGGTGAAACAAAGTGCACCTTTCCAACGACTCGGCCACTGGCATCGAATCCTACGAGCCACTGTTCCGGACTGATCCTGGACTGAAAAAGAAACTCCTCGACACATTCGGGTGCTCCGGTCGCCAGCGGCTCGCCATCCCAAGAGACCGCTCCCTGACAGCGCTGCATCTCACGTGGATCACCGAAGCGTTCGAGCACTCTGCGCCGCGACATGCCTGGCTCTAGATTGACGTATTCTCCTTCGTATCGTCTGTACTGCAGCGCGACGAGAATTCCCATCACGAGCCCGCCTACCAAGGCTAGAACCGAAAGGGCTAGAGATATCCTACTAAGCATCGTTATCGGCCCCTCGGGCTGGCTGTCAAAGAGCACTCTTCCGACTGCGGAATAGTCTACTCGTTGTGCGACGGTGCCGGTAGCGTCGACGACGAGGCGGCTGGCAGCAGCTAGCCCCGGCCCTCAGTCTTGACAATTCTTCGCCGCCCCAGCCCAGTAGGCCAGAAATGTTCGTATCGATTCACCTGACTTCGTCGTGGCCGCGATCATGAGAAAGATGTCTACCGCCTCCGGCCCGGGAAACTCATGGGCGGAATCCGCGAAGCAGTAGCGAAGCGCTGAGCAAATGCGTGCGCCGCTCGTAATTTCGAAGCGTTTGACGCGGTTGAACCTCGACACTCGGCGCGCTCGGTAGGGTCCTGGCCAGACGAAGTGCTGAGGCAGAAGCGCAACGTGTAGTTGGTCGTTCAGGGCGTAGATGGCAACAAAGACCTCTGTCTTGCGGATCAGCCCCACTCGTCGGACATCTCCGAATCCGATCGGTCGTCGAGATGCGGAGGCAGCTTCTCCAAGGCGAATCGGCCGGTAATTGCCCGTGTCTGGTTCGAATTCGTACCCCTCGTGTTCATCTGGCCCCAGTCGCTGTACTTGGATCGTCTGATGGCTCACTCTTGGCACCCACATTCCGGAAGATTGAAGAGTCCACGTAGGCCGCCGGCGACGGCTCCAACACCAGCAGCATTGAAGTCAACATTTGTCCTCCCTGCTGCAGCAATGACTGCCTCAGGCGTCCTATACCGCGCGAGTAGCTGCTCTGCGGAGTAGATCCTGGCAGTCTTGTTCAAGCCGAGACGAAAGACGATCTTCAAACTGTTCCTTGCCGCTGCCGCGCCTTCGTAGGACACTGCAGAGAGGCTAATTCCCTTCGCGATTGTAGCGTAGGCGATTCTGCCAAGACCTGCCGCAAGTGAAGCGATTGAGGTTGAGATGGACGAAATGCGATAGGCATCTGAGCACCTGTCCACCACCGATCCTCCGCCCCAGCCGAATCTCCGACCAGTCCAGTATCGGAGTTCGTCGCCGAAGCCCAGGAGCAGGGCGTCGCCAATGCCGGCTGAAGTGCTTCCGGCCGTGTCGATCCAATGGAGGCCTTCGGAATCGAGAAGATTGATTGGATCATCTTGTACATACCCATACAGGTTGGTGTCGCCTCCGCCAAACCCGATCGGGTCCTTACTCGTCCAGCGGCCTAGTCTCCCGTGCGGAAAATTATGTTGACTTTCGCTCTGAATGGTGTCATGCTCAGGCATGCCGCAGAACGCAAAGCAGCTCCACGTTTCGAAAG
>CAYQRE010000007.1:0-183782 GCA_964420075.1 uncultured Thermoanaerobaculia bacterium
ACTTCATCTCGACCCACGGCGCCCGCAAGGGCCTCGCCGACACGGCGCTCAAGACGGCCGACTCCGGCTATCTCACCCGCCGCCTGGTCGATGTTGCCCAGGACGTGATCATCAACGAGGTCGACTGCGGCACGATCGACGGCATCTTCGTGACGGCGATCATGGAAGGCGGCGAGATCCTCGAGCCGCTGCGCGACCGCATCGTCGGCCGCGTGAGTCAGGAAGACATCTACGACCCGATGACCGGCGAGCAGCTGGTCGAGGTCGGCCAAGAGATCACCGAGACGCTCGCCAACGCCATTCAGGCGGCCGGCATCGAGCGGGTGAAGATCCGGTCGGTGCTGACCTGCGAGGCTCGCCGCGGCGTCTGCGCCAAGTGCTACGGCCGCAACCTGGCTACGGGTCGCATGGTGGACATCGGCGAAGCGGTGGGCGTCATCGCCGCGCAGTCGATCGGCGAGCCGGGCACCCAGCTCACGATGCGCACCTTCCACTACGGCGGCACGGCGTCGCGCGTCTCCGAGCAGTCGAAGCACGTGGCGAAAAACCCGGGTATCGTGAAGTTCATCAACGTCAACACCGTCGAGTCGAAGACCGGCGACCTGGTGGTGATCAACCGCAACGGCAAGCTGGTGATCGTCGACGACCGCGGGCGTGAGAAGGAGCGTTACGCCGTGACCTACGGCTCCCACCTGCTGGTCCACGAGGGCCAGGAGGTCGAGCCGGACCGCGAGCTCGTCAAGTGGGACCCCTTCACCTACGCGATCCTCTCCGAGATCGCCGGCGTGGTGGAGTTCCAGGACATCGTCGAGGGCGAGAACGTCCGCGAGGAGACCGACAAGGTCACCGGTCTCTCGCAGCGGATCATCGTCGAGGCGCCGCAGAGCGAGAAGCGGGTGCCGGCGATCCTCATTCGCGGCGAGGGTGGTCGCGAGAAGCGCTACCTCCTACCCTCGGGCTCGCACCTGGTGGCCAACGACGGCCAGCAGGTCTACCCGGGCGACACTCTGGTCAAGATCCCGCGTGAGACCACCAAGACCAAGGACATCACCGGCGGTCTGCCGCGCGTCGTCGAGCTCTTCGAGGCCCGCAGCCCCAAGGAGCCGGCGATCATCTCGGAGATCGACGGCATCGTCCACCTGGGCGAGGTCCACAAGGGCATGCGCAAGATCGTCGTCGAGAGCGACGACGGCGAGGTCCGCGAGGCGCTGGTGCCGCGCTCGATCCACATCAACGTGCAGGAGGGCGAGCGGGTGCGGGCCGGCGATCCGTTGATCGACGGGCCGGTCAACCCGCACGACGTGCTGCAGGTGCTGGGCGAGAAGGAGCTCGAGCGTTACCTGGTGGACAAGATCCAGGAGGTCTACCGCTCCCAGAGCGTGGCGATCAACGACAAGCACATCGAGGTCATCGTGCGCCAGATGATGCGCTCGGTGCGCATCGAAGAGGTTGGCGACACCGAGTTCTTGATCGACGAGCAGGTCGACCGCTGGAAGTTCCAGGAAGAGAACGACCGGGTGATCGCTGCCGGCGGCTCGCCGGCAATCGGTCGGCCGCTGCTCCTGGGAATCACCAAGGCGTCGCTGTCGACGGACTCCTTCATCTCGGCGGCGAGCTTCCAGGAGACCACCCGCGTGCTGACCGAGGCAGCGATCAACGGTGCCGTCGACGGCTTGCGCGGCCTCAAGGAGAACGTCATCGTCGGCCGTCTGATCCCGGCCGGAACGGGCATGTCCTTCTACCACGACTTCCACATGGAGCAGGAGGAGTACCCCGTCGAGCCGGAGACCGAAGAGGAGCTCTTCTTCGACTTCGGGGACGAGGACATCCGTACCCTGCCGCAGGAGATCCTCGAAGGCGAGTAACGGCCTTTCCCGTTCGTGTCGTTCGCCGGCCGGCCTCTCGGGGCCGGCCGTTTCGTTTCTGTCGCCAGGCGGTACCGCCGCGGCGGCGAGCGCGCCCGATCGGGAAGGCAGTGGGGAAGCGGGGGGCTCAGCTGCCGCGCTGCAGGCGGCGGCGGTGGAAACGGGCGCCGGGCTGGTCTTCGCTGCGCAGCAGCTCGACGGCTGCCGTCGGCTCCAGGGGCTGGCTGAAGCAGTAGCCTTGAATGCTGTCGCAGGACAGCTGCCGGAGGCTCGCCAGCTGCTCGCTGGTCTCGACGCCTTCGGCCACCACCGCCACGCCCAGCTGGCGCGCCATCGTCACGATGGCCTTGATGACCTCTCCCTTGCGGGGCTCGAGGCCGAGGGCGCTGACGAAGGAACGGTCGATCTTGAGCGTGTCGACGGGGAAGCGGTGGAGGTACGAGAGCGACGAGTAGCCGGTGCCGAAGTCGTCGATCGCAACCTGCACGCCGAGCGCGCGCAGGGACTCGAGAACGGCGCAGGCCTCCTCCTCGCTGTCGATCACGGCGCTCTCGGTGATCTCGAGCCGCAGCTGCGTGGCCGGGAGGCCGGCATCGGCGAGGGCCTGTCGCACTACCTGCAGGAGGTCCGGCTGGGCGAGCTGCTTGGTCGACAGGTTGACGCTCACCGTGATCGCCCGCTCGATGTCGCTCTCGCGCTGCCACAGGCGAACCTGCCAGCAGGCCTGCCGCAGCACCCACTCGCCGAGCGGCAGGATCAGCCCGGTCTCCTCGGCCAGCGGGATGAACTCGGTGGGCAGCAGCAGCCCGAGCTCCGGGTGGTTCCAGCGCACGAGGGCCTCGAAACCCTGGATCCTCTGGTCTTCGAGCGAGACGATCGGTTGGTAGACGAGGGCGAGCTCACCGCGATCGAGGGCTCGGCGCAGGTCCGTCTCGAGGCGCAGCTGCACGAGGGCGCGCTGGCGCATCGTGGCCGAGAAGACGAGGTAGCGGTTGCGGCCGGCGGCCTTGGCGCGGTGCATGGCGGTGTCGGCGTCGCGCAGCAGGCTCTCGGGCGTCTCGGCCTCCTCGGCCTCGTTGGCAGCCGTGCGACAGCAGATCCCCACCGAGGCGGTGGTGAACACCTCGTGCCCGAAGATCACGAAGGGACGCTCGAGCTGCTCGTCGACCTCCTCGGCCAGCCGGATGGCGTCGTCGAGCTCGGCGGGCTCGTCGAGGAGGACGGCGAACTCGTCACCCCCCAGGCGGGCGAGCGTGTCCCCGGGAGCGAGGCAGCCCGCCAGGCGCTCCGCCACCTCGATCAGCAACTGATCGCCCACCGAGTGGCCCAGAGAGTCGTTGATCACCTTGAAGCGGTCGAGATCGAGGAGCAGGACGGCCGTGGTGATCTCGTGGCGCCGGCGGGCGCGGGCGAGGGCCGTGCTGACGCGGTCGAGGAACAGCACGCGGTTGGGCAGGCCGGTCAGCGGATCGTTGACCTTGCGGTCGGTGATGTCGGTCTGCGAGCCGGCCATCCGCAGGGGCAGGCCTTGCTCGTCGCGCACTGCCAGCCCGCGGGCCAGCACCCAACGGCAGGAGCCGTCGTGGTGGAGCATGCGGTGCTCGTGCTCGAAGTGGCTGGCCTTGCCCTGCCAGTGGTCGTCCAGGGCGCGCTCGAGGCTGGCCCGGTCCTCGGGATGGACCCGGCCCAGCCACTCCTCGGGAGTCTGGCTCATCGCGGTGTCGGCGAGACCGAGCATTGCCTTCCAGCGCTCCGAGTAGTGCACCTCGCCGGCGCGCAGGTCCCAGTCCCAGAGGCCGTCGTTGGCGCCGCGGACGGCGAGGGCGTAGCGCTCCTCGCTGGCGCGGATCGCTTCCTCCGCCTGCTTGCGCGCCGTGACGTCTTGGTGGATGGTGACGATGCCCAGCGCCTTGCCCTCAGGGCCGCTGACCACCCGCGGCGCGAGCTCGAGGGGGAAGGCCTTGCCGTCGAAACGCCGTGCCAGCCCCTCCCGGCACCAGGGCTCGGTCGCTGCCAGCTCGCGGAAGGCGACCAGCGCCCGTAGCTCGTCGGGAGTCAAGTCTTCGAGGGCGGGACCGCCGGGCTTGACGTCCGTCGTTGCCGGCAGACCGAACATTGCCCGCAGCGCCGGATTGGTGTAGAGCAGGTGGCCCTCGAGGTCGCAGATGCTGACCCCGACCTGCATCGCCTCGATCGCCGTCTCCAGGTGGCGGAGGCGGTTCTGCGCCGCTCGCAGCTCGGAAAGGTCGCGAACCGCCAGGGTGTAGCGCGCGTCGGTCCCGATCTCGGCCTCGGAGAGCAGGATCTCGACCGGGAAGCTGCTGCCGTCGCGGTGGTAGGCCTCGAGGGTGAGCCGGCGGCGACTGGCGCCGGCGTCCCGCCAGGCTCCCTGGAGCCCGGCCCGCGCCTCGTTGGAGAGCAGGAAGTGGAGCGGCTTGCCGAGCAGCTTGCGCTCGGGGTAGCCCCACATCTGTTCGACGGCGCGGTTGACGCGCAGGATCTGCCGTGCCCGGTTGGCGAGGATGATGCCGTCGCCGACCGTGTCGAGGACCAGCCGCAGCTGCTCCTCAACCGCCTTTGCGCGGGGATCGTCGCGATCGGGAGATGAGACGTCTGCCATCGCCGGTTCGGGTTGGTTCTGCGTCCCTTGGCGCCTGCCGCGTTGACTTCGTGACCAGGATTCTGGGCATTCTAACCGGGTCTACCCGCCGGAGTCGAATGGACGCCGGAATGGAACTGTTACAGCGCGCGGGCAAGGCTGTGGCCTCGGCCGGTCACCACGAAGGGCGGCTGGGGCCCTGCTCCTCTTTGGCCCGCGCTTGACCCCTGCCCCCATCCATGTTCCTATCGGTCCTCAACTCCGGGATCGCTGAGCACGGGTGGGGAGGCGGGGGCAGGACCGGCTTCGATCCCACGCTGGAACCTGTCGCGGGAGAAGGCCATGCGGGTCGCTTTCTTGAAGCCGCCGATCGGCGGCATTCTCGGCCTCGAGATGCTCACCTTCGTCGAGCCGCTGGGGCCGATCTCGATCGCCGGCGGTCTCGAGGCAGAGGGCCACAGCTGCCGGGTGATCGACCTGCGCCTCGAGGGGGAGCAGCCTGGGCTCGAGGCCTGCAAGGCCTTCGATCCGCAGGTGGTGGGCCTGCAGTGCAACTTCACCACCGAGCGCAAGCGCACGGGCCGGCTCGTCGAGCAGGTACGGCGTGAGATGCCCAATGCCTTCTTGGTGATCGGTGGCCACGATTCCTCACGGGAGCCCGAGTGGTTCGAGCGCCTGGGGGTGGACGCCATCGCCATCGGGGACGGCGAGGAAGTGATGCCGCCGCTGGTCGCCGCGCTCGAAGCTGGCAGAGACCTCGGGGACTGCCCGGGCCTGCGGCTGCGCCAGAAGGACGGCTACGTCTCGACGCCCCCGGCACCCTTCCGCAAAGACCTCGATACCCTGCCGATGCCGGCCCGGCACCTGATCGCCCAGTACGCGCCGCACTACTACATCAACTTCAGGAAGCCCCTGGCCCTGATGGAGACGGCCCGCGGCTGTCCCTTCAAATGCAACTTCTGCTCGGTGTGGAAGTTCCACGACAGCACCTTCCGCGAGAAGTCGCCCGAGCGCGTGGTGGCCGAGCTCGCGCAGATCGAGGCCCCGAACGTTTTCATCACCGACGACATCTTCTGGCTCGACGTGCGCCGCGGCGAGGAGCTGGCCAGGCAGATCAAGGCGGCGGGGATCAAGAAGTACTTCACCGTGCAGACCCGCACCGACATCATCTGCAAGTTCCCGCACCTGATCGAGATGTGGAAGGACTGCGGGCACCTGGCGATCTTCCTCGGCCTCGAAGCGATCGACGATGCCGGCCTCGACGCCGTGAACAAGAGCAACACGGCAGCCAACAACCGCCGCGCGATCGCCATCCTGCAGGAGCTGGGCGTCGGCTTCACGCCCAACTTCATCGTTGATCCGGCCTGGGACCATGACGACTTCGCCCGCCTGCGCGCCTGGATCGAGGAGACCGGGGCCTACAACAGCGGTTTCTCGGTTCTCACGCCGCTGCCTGGCACGGACCTCTGGGACACCGCCCGGCACCAGGTGACGACGCACGACTGGGAGATGTACGACATCGTCCACACGGTGCTGCCCACCAAGCTCTCCCTGCAGGACTTCTACGAGGAGTACGCCGGCCTCTGGCGCCACGCCCTCGACGTCCGCTACCGGCATCGCGGCAAGCTCCGCACCTACTTACAGCTCGGCGCGGCGCTCGCCACCGGCAAGGTCGGGCTGAGCGCCGTCAAGAAGGGGATGAACATCGCCAAGGTGTTCTCGAAGCCCGAGACCTTCCTGTCGGCCCACCACGACGAATCCCCGGTCGTCGCCGCGGCGAGCTGAGCCCCAACCGCGGGCGAGGCGGAGAGCGGTCTCGCTCCCGGATAGGCCGGACGTTGACACTCCGGCTCCCCATCCCTCAGGATCCGCTGCGACTCACCATCCAAGCCTTGAGGAGGCCAGCCATGCCGGCGATCGTCATGCGCTTCGTGTCGATGTTCATCCTTGTCGCAGCTGGAGGAAGCCTCGTCGCCGTGCCCCTGCACGCCGCGGGCGACCCCTGCACCGCCCTGGCCGCCCAATCCCCGATCCCCCTTCTGCCGCCGGGCACGGCGGAGGAGACGGCCGCGATGATCCGGCCGCCCGAGGTGCGCTATGGGCCGACGGCGGTGACCTTGTGGAACAAGGCTGGCAAGGAGCTCGAGGTGCAATACAGCCCGGGCGGGAGCAACTACATCCTCCTCGACGGGGTGCGCTTCGATCTCCAGCAGCTCCATCTGCACCGGCCTGGGGAACATCCCATTCGCGACCAGGTGGCGCCCATGGAGCTCCACCTCGTGCACGCCAACGCCAGTGGCGGCCTCGCCGTGCTAGGGGTACCGATCACCATCGGTGGTGACGGCAAGAGCGCGCTCGACCGTCTCCTGCGCTCGGTCCCCGAGGGCACCGGCTGGCGCCAGCTCGACCCCGTCGAGCTCGACGCCTCGACGCTCTTGCCGGCCGGCTCGTCGCTCGTCGCTCGCTACCCGGGCTCGCTCACCTCCGAGCCCTACACCGAGTGCGTGAGCTGGAACGTCCTCACCACCGCCGTCCAGATCTCGCAGGAGTCGTTCGACCAGTACGAGAAGCGCTTTCCCAACCCCAACGCCCGCGGCGTCCAGCCGCTGAACGGCCGACAACCGGTCCTCCTTCGCTTCCCCTGAGGCAGCGGCCGGCCGCACGCCCAGCGCTTTCCCATAGGATGGGCGGAACGTCGCTCGGAGAGGAGGTCCTGATGCACCAGCTTGCCGCTCGTGTTCGCCGCTGCGTCGCCTGGTCGGCCGGTTTCCTGACCGTTTTGTTTGCCCTGGGAGTGACCCCACTGGGAGCGGCGCCGCCCAAGTCCAGCCTCGCCGCCGAGGTGGACGCCCGCGCCAGCGCGGTGGAAGCGAAGATGATCGAGTGGCGGCGGGACTTCCACCAGCATCCCGAGCTGTCGAACCGTGAGAAGCGGACGGCGGAGGTCGTCGCCGGACACCTTCGGAGCCTGGGCTACGACGTGCGCACGGGCGTCGCCCACACCGGCGTGGTGGGCATTCTCAAGGGCGGCAAGCCTGGCCCCGTTGTGGCCCTGCGTGCCGACATGGACGCTCTGCCGGTCAGCGAGGAAGTCGACCTGCCGTTCGCCTCCAAGGTGAAGGCGCAGTACAACGGGCAGGAGGTGGGAGTGATGCATGCCTGCGGGCACGATGCTCACACCTCGATTCTGATGGGCGTCGCCGAGGTGCTCGCCGGGATGCGCAGCGAGATCCCCGGCACCGTCAAGCTGATCTTCCAGCCGGCCGAGGAAGGGGCGCCGGTTGGCGAGGAGGGCGGCGCCTCGTTGATGGTGGCCGAAGGCGCGCTCGACGACCCGCGGCCGGCGGCGATCTTCGGCTTGCACGTGGTCCCGATGATCGAGGCGGGGGAGATCTCCTACCGCGCCGGTGGCCAGCTCGCCGGCTCGGATCGACTGCGGATCGTCGTCCGCGGCCGGCAAGCGCACGCCGGGATGCCCTGGCAGGGGATCGACCCGATCACCCTCTCAGCGCAGCTCATCCTCGCCCTGCAGACCATCCCCAGCCGCCAGGTCAGCCTGCTACCTGGCCCCGCGGTGGTCTCCATCGGCTCCATCCACGGTGGGGTTCGCAACAACATCATCCCCGAGCAGGTCGAGCTGGCCGGGACCATCCGCACCTTCGATGCCAGCGTGCGCGAGGAGATCCACCAGCGCATCCGGCGCACCGCCGAGGGGTTGGCAGCAACCCTGGGCGCCGCGATCGAGGTGACGATCGACCAGGGCAACCCGGTCACCTCGAACGACCCTGCTCTCGCCCGCCGGATGGCGGCGACCCTCGAGCAGGTGGCGGGACCCGGGAAGGTCCAGGAAGCGCTGCCGGTCACCTGGGCGGAGGACTTCGCCGTCTACCAGCAGACCGTCCCCGGGCTCTTCCTCTTCCTCGGCATCCGGCCGCCCGGTGTCAGGCTTGAGGACGCGGCTCCCAACCACTCGCCGCGCTTCTTCGTCGACGAGTCGGCCCTCCTGCTGGGGGTCCGCGCCCTCTCGCGCCTTGCCCTCGACTACCTCGGGCAGCAAGCCGGCCCCAAGCAATGACTGTCCTCTGAGTAGGACAGTCAGCTTCCGCGCCGCCTCACGAGGTCGGCTGGTGAGTAGCAAGCGGTTTAGAATGAGTAGGTTGTGTAGGTTCTGTGGGTTGGCATGCAGAGTGAAATGAGCGAGGCGTGCAAAGGAGGATTGCCATGCGCAAACCCTGGTTCGCTCTCGTCGCCGCTCTCACCCTGATCCTGCTGATCCTGCCGGCCGCACCGGCGGCGGCGAGCCCGTTCCATTTCTCGATCGGGACGGCCTTCTCGCTCGGCCCGCTGCATTTCAACTTGGTGTTGCAGAGCCCGCGGCTGGGTCCGCCGCTCTACTTCTTCCGCACCGCGGAGCCCTTCCGCGACCGGGGCTACGGCTGCTCCACGCGCTGCTACCGGGACGGCGGCCACTCCTACCACGACCCGCATTGCCCGGCCTTGCTGCACCATCTGGAGGCCTACGGCTACAACCCCTACGACGTCTTCGAGCGCTGGGCGCCCCGCTACGACGGCAGCTGGAGCGATGGCCGGTACTCCCAGCGCTACGATCGTCGTTACGACGACCGCTACGACGGGCGCTATGACGGCCGCTACGACAGCCGTTATGACGGCCGCTACGACCGCCGGGACGACGCTCGCTACCGGGGCCGCTACGACGATCGCTACGACCACCGGTACGACAACCCCTACGCGGAGCGTGGCGAGCGCCGAGCAGTGCCGCGCCATCGCCATTCGCCGAGCTGCTCGCACCGCTACTGAGGTGTCCGACGCCAGGGCCGAGGGGGATGCCGGGTCCGGCGCGCCTCCCTCGGCCCGGAGGGTCTCGCCGCCGCCCGGCGCGGGGTATAGAATGATCCTCCGTGACTGAAGCGACCCGGTTCCCCGAGCCGCGCATCTTGCAGCGCTCCGAGCATCCGATTTCCCGCAAGAACATCTCGGACAACGCCCTCAAGGTCCTCTACCGGCTGCAGCAGGCAGGCTTCAAGGCCTTCCTGGTCGGGGGAGGGGTGCGCGATCTGCTGCTCGGCAGGCAGCCGAAGGACTTCGATGCCGTCACCGACGCGCGACCGAACGAGATCCGCCGCCTGTTCCGCAACTCGCGGATCATCGGCCGGCGCTTCCGTCTCGTCCACGTCTTCTTCAAGGACAGCGTCGTCGAGGTCTCGACCTTCCGCCGCAACCCCGATCCCGAGGAGCAGGAAGGCGCTCCCGGTGAGCTACTGATCACCTCCGACAACACCTTCGGCTCACCCGCCGAGGACGCCTTCCGCCGCGACTTCACCGTCAACGCGATCTTCTACAACATCGCGGACTTCTCGGTGGTCGACTACGTCGGTGGCATCGAAGACCTCGAGCAGCGGGTGATCCGCGTCATCGGCGACCCCCTGGTGCGCTTCCGCGAAGACCCCGTTCGCATGCTGCGGGCCTGCGAGTTCGCCGCTCGCCTCGGCTTCGGGATCGAGCGCAGCACGCAGGAGGCCATTCAAGAGCTGTCGCGCGAGATCGAGAAGGCCTCGCCGGCGCGGATGACCGAGGAGGTCATCCAGCTCCTGCGCTGCGGTCACTCCGGCCGGGCCCTGCAGTGGATGCTGGAGCTGGGGCTGCTCGAGCCGATCCTGCCGGAGGCCTACGCGATGGTCGCTGCCGGCGAGCGCGGGCTGGGCGACTTCGGCCGCATCTTGCCCACCATCGACGCCCTGGTGGCCGAGGGCACCACGCCGGGCGACAGCGCTCTGCTGGCCGGCTTGCTGCTGCCCACCGTCCTCCTGCGCCGCTACGACGTCGAGGCCTTTGCCGAGCGGCCGATGTCGCGCGCCAGCCTCGAAGAGCTGGTCCGCGAGACCACCGAGCCCTTCGTCCAACGGTTCACGCTGTCGCGCCTGCGCCAGCAGGAGATCCACCACGCGCTGCTCGTCTTCCAGCAGCTGGGCGATCCCCGCTGGAAGGAGGCCGAGAGGCTGCGCCTGGCCCGCCGTCCGGGCTTCCAGGACGCCCTTCTCCTGCTCGAGATCATGGTGCGGGCCACCCGCTCGGGCGAGGAGATCTTGGAGGCGTGGCGCGCCGCCGCCCGCACGGCGCTCAAGCTGCGACCCGCGGAGCCGGAAAGCGCGGTCGCCGAAGGCGAGGCGCACCGGCCGGAGCGGCGCGGCGGCCGGCCCTACCGGCCACGGCGCCGGCGCCGGGCTTGATCGAAGCGCTGCCTGCGCTGACCCCGGCCTCGATATGATCCCTTCACGCGCTATCGAATCCCGACGGAGGGCCGGTTGTCCACCGCGGCCCTCTCTTCACTAGGGGACCTCATCGCATGCCTCTATCCAAGCCCCTCACCGCGACCTCGCTGGGCAAGAAGGCCGTCATGGCGGTCAGCGGTCTCGTGCTCTTCGGCTTCGTGCTCGTCCACATGGCGGGCAACCTCAAGATGTACCTCGGGCAGGCCACGTTCGATCACTACGCCGCGGGCCTGCGCGAGCTCGGTGCGCCGGTGTTCCCCTACGGCAGCCTGCTCTGGGTGGCCCGCCTCGTCCTCCTGGCGGCGGTGGTGGCCCACATGCTGGCAGCCTGGCAGACCACCCGCCAGAGCCATGCCGCGCGGCAGCAGAAGTACGCCAAGCACGTCTACCAGGCGAGCGACTACGCGGCGCGGACGATGCGCTGGGGCGGGGTGATCCTGGCCTTCTTCATCGCCTATCACCTGCTGCACCTCACCTTGGGCGTCGTCCATCCCAGCTTCCAGCACCCCGAGGTGCTGCCGGACGGCACGCACGTCTACCACGCGTACCACAACGTGGTGACGGGCTTCCAGAACCCGCTGGTCGTCTTCCTCTACGTCGCGGCCAACCTGGCCCTGGGCTTCCACCTCTTCCACGGCGTGTGGAGCTTCCTGCAGAGCCTGGGGCTCAACCATCCTCGGTACAACTCCTGGCGGCGCACCGCGGCGGCCTTGTTCGCCCTGCTGGTGACCGCCGGCAACGTCTCGTTCCCGATCGCGGTGCTCACCGGGATCGTCGCTCTTCCGGGCTGAGAAGGGGGAAACGCTGATGGTCCTCGATGCCAAAGTCCCCGCCGGTCCTCTCGCCGACCAATGGTCGGAGCACAAGGCGCACCTCAAGCTGGTCAACCCGGCCAACAAGCGCAAGTACCACATCCTGATGGTCGGCACCGGCCTCGCCGGCGGTTCGGCAGCGGCCAGCCTGGGCGAGATGGGCTACAACGTCACTTGCTTCTGCTACCAGGACAGCGCCCGCCGCGCCCACTCGATCGCTGCCCAGGGTGGTATCAACGCCGCGAAGAACTACCAGAACGACGGCGACAGCGTCTTTCGGCTGTTCTATGACACGGTCAAGGGTGGCGACTTCCGCGCCCGCGAGGCCAACGTCTACCGCCTGGCGCAGCTGTCGGTGAACATCATCGACCAGGCGGTGGCCCAGGGCGTGCCGTTCGCTCGCGAGTACAGCGGCTACCTCACCAACCGCTCCTTCGGCGGCACGCAGGTGTCGCGCACCTTCTACGCCCGCGGGCAGACCGGCCAGCAGCTGCTGCTCGGCTGCTACCAGGCGCTTTCGCGGCAGGTCGCCAAGGGCACGGTCAAGATGGTGCCGAAGACCGAGCTCCTCGACATCGTCGTGGTCGACGGCCACGCCTGCGGCATCGTCACCCGCGACCTCAAGACGGGCGAGATCAAGACCTGGGCGGGTGACGCCGTGGTGCTGGCGACCGGCGGCTACTCGAACGTCTTCTATCTCTCGACCAACGCCAAGGGCTGCAACACGACGGCGATCTGGCGGGCCCACCGCCGCGGCGCCCTGTTCGCCAACCCGTGTTTCACGCAGATCCATCCCACGGCGATCCCGCCCTCGGGCGACTACCAGTCAAAGCTCACCCTGATGAGCGAGTCGCTGCGCAACGACGGCCGGATCTGGGTGCCCAAGGCCACCGGTGACCGCCGGGCGGCCCGTGACATCCCTGAGGCCGAGCGCGACTACTACCTCGAGCGCCGCTACCCGAGCTTTGGCAACCTGGTGCCGCGTGACGTGGCGTCGCGGGCCGCCAAGCAGGTGGTGGACGAGGGCCGCGGCGTCGGCCAGACGGGTGTCGGTGTCTTCCTCGACTTCGCCGACGCCATCTCCCGCCTCGGCCAGCCGGTGATCCGCGAGCGCTACGGCAACCTCTTCGAGATGTACGAGCGGATCACCGGAGAAGACCCCTACCAGGTGCCGATGCGGATCTACCCGGCGCCGCACTACACGATGGGCGGCCTGTGGGTGGACTACAACCTGATGTCGACCATCCCGGGCCTCTTCGTCATCGGCGAGGCGAACTTCTCCGACCACGGCGCCAACCGCCTGGGGGCGAGCGCCCTGATGCAGGGCCTGGCCGACGGCTACTTCGTGCTGCCCTACACGATCGGCGACTATCTGGCACCGCGGATGAACGCGCACGCGGACGCCGGCCATCCGGCCTTCGCCGCCATCCAGGACGAGGTCAAGGAGCGGGTGTCACGCCTGGCGAGCCTACGGGGCAAGCGCACGGTCGACTCCTTCCACCGAGAGCTCGGCAAACTGGTGTGGGACGAGTGCGGCATGGCCCGCTCGGCCGCCGGCCTTGAGAAGGCGATCGCCCGCATCCCGGAGCTGCGCGAGGAGTTCTACCGCGACGTCCGGGTGCCGGGCCCGGCAGAGTCGATCAACCAGAGCCTGGAGAAGGCCGGCCGCGTCGCCGACTTCTTCGAGCTCGCCGAGCTGATGTGCCGCGATGCGCTGGCGCGCGAAGAGTCCTGCGGCTGCCACTTGCGCCTCGAGCACCAATCGGCCGAGGGCGAAGCGGTACGCAACGACGAGGGGTTCAGCCACGTTGCCGCCTGGGAATGGCAGGGCGACGGCGCCACGCCGAGCCTCCACACCGAGCCGCTGACCTTCGAGAACGTGTCGTTGACCCAAAGGAGCTACAAATAATGAACCTCACGCTCTTCGTGTGGCGGCAGGACGGACCCAACGCCGCCGGGCGGCTGGAACGCTACGAGGCCCGTGACATCAACGAGCACATGTCGTTCCTCGAGCTCCTCGACGTGGTCAACGAGGGTCTGATCGAGAAGGGCGAGCGGCCCATCGAGTTCGAGCACGATTGCCGCGAGGGGATCTGTGGCTCCTGCGGCGTCGTGATCAACGGCATCGCCCACGGGCCGACCCGGGCGACCGCCACCTGCCAGCTCCATCTGCGCCATTTCCGCGACGGCGAGACGGTCACCATCGAGCCCTGGCGGGCTAAGGGCTTCCCCGTGATGCAGGACTTGGTGGTCGACCGTGGCGCCTTCGACCGCATCGTCCAGGCCGGCGGCTTCATCTCGGTCAACACGGGCTCGGCGCCGGAGGCCAACTCGGTGCCGGTCTCGAAGCCGGTCTCCGACCAGGCGATGGACGCCGCGCAGTGCATTGGCTGCGGCGCCTGCGTGGCGCAGTGCCCGAACGGCGCCGCACACCTCTTTACCGCCGCCAAGGTGGGACACCTCAACATCCTGCCGCACGGCCAGCCGGAGCGCTGGGAGCGGGTGATCCGCATGGTCGAGCAGATGGAGGCCGAGGCCTTCGGCTCGTGCTCGAACTTCCGGGAGTGTGAGGCGGTGTGCCCGAAGGAGATCTCGACCGACTGGATCGCCCGCATGAACCGCGACTACCTCCTCGCCAAGCTGCGCGAGCGGCCCGCGGGCGAGGAGAAGGGCGGCGTGGGGTAGGGCGGGCGGGCCGGGGGTCGAGGCCCCCGGCGGTGCCTACCTTCCTGCCCAGGGCCGTATGCGCCGCCCGCGGGGCCGTTGGGCCTGCTGAGCCTAGAAGCACTCGCTCATACAGTCCGCCTCGTCCTGGGAGCAGAACTCTTCATTCCCTCCGTTCTGAACGCACAGGAGGAAGATGCGGTGGCAGGCCAGCTCGCAGGAGCTCCACATCTCGACGGCATCCGGCGGGGCAAGAGAGGTATCTGAGGGTTGGCAGCCCGGCGGGGAGGCGAGAGGCTGGGCCTCGCCAGGCGTCGCCGGGCTGGCGTCGGCGACAGCCAGCGGACTCGACATCAGGGCCAGAGCAATCGCAAGCCAGAGCATCTTCTGCATAGCACACCTCTCTCTGATTCGGCGCGGCGACATTGGCGCGTCACTAAACTTGCATCTCTGAATTAGTGTGTGCTCGCAATGATCGCTGCGTGACAGGAGAGGCTGGCCGCTGACGGGCCCAAGCCGCGACCGGCCCCTTCGCCGGCAGACGAGCCGCGATGGGTCCTCCTGGCTGCGAGCCGACGCCGCGGCCGGGGGCTCGGATACCGCCGGGAGGTTGGCTCAGGCGAAGGCATCCCGGCCATGGCGTGAAACCTCCGACCGGGGGCCTGCATCCTAGCGGAGGGTGTTGGCCTGCTAGGCTTGCGGGGTTGCGGCGCCTTCGCCCGGGAGAGCCCCATGTCGCGCACGCCGAGCCTGCCAACCGCCGTCGCTGCCTTCCTCTTCTGGCTCGCCGCTCCTCTGGCGGCCGAGCTGCCGCCCCTCGCCCTCGAGCTGGTGACGAGCGGCCTCACCGACCCCGTCGCCGTGACCCACGCCGGGGACGACCGCCTCTTCATCACCCTCCTGGCGGGGCAGGTCGTGATCTGGGACGGCCAGACTCTCAAAGCACAGCCGTTCCTCGACATCCGGGACCGGGTGGGCGCCGGTGGTGAGCAGGGCCTGTTGTCGGTGGCGTTTCATCCGCGCTACGCCGAGACCGGCTTCCTCTTCGTCGACTACACCGATCACCACGGCGACACCGTGGTCTCCCGCTTCTCCCGCTCAGCGGCGGACCCGAACCGCGCTGACGCGGCCAGCGAGAAGGTGCTGCTGCGGATCCCGCAGCCGTTCTCGAACCACAATGGCGGCCAGCTGCAGTTCGGGCCGGACGGCGATCTCTATGTCGGCATGGGAGACGGCGGCTCGGCCAACGATCCGCAGTGCCGGGCGCAGAACGACGCGACCCTCCTCGGCAAGCTCCTGCGTCTCGACGTCGACCAGAACGTCGACGTGCCACCCCACTACGGCATTCCCACCGACAACCCGTTCCGCGGCGCCGGGCCGCCGCTCGACGAGGTCTGGGCCAAGGGGCTGCGCAACCCCTGGCGTTTCTCCTTCGACCGGCTGACGGGAGACCTCTACATCGGCGACGTGGGGCAGGGCGCGCGCGAGGAGATCGACCGCCAGCCGGCGGCGAGCGGCGGCGGCGAGAACTACGGCTGGAAGCTGATGGAGGGCAACCTCTGCCTGGGGAGCGCGGCCGGTTGCTCGGCGGCGGTCCCGCCCTGCGGCTCGACGGCCTACACGCCGCCTATCCTCGACTATGACCACGAGGGCGGCCGCTGCGCGGTGATCGGCGGCCATGTGTACCGCGGCAGCCGGGTCCCGGCGCTGGTCGGCTCCTACGTCTACGGTGATCTGTGCTCCGGGACTCTGTGGGCCGCCAGCCGCCGCACGGGAAGCTGGGCCGCCGAGGCCTTCGGCGCGACGCTCCCCGGGCTCACCAGCTTCGGCGAGGACGCCGGCGGTGAGCTCTACGCCCTCGCCGGCGGCGCGCTCTACCACCTCGCGGGGCCCACCCTGCCGAACGTCTGCACGGCCGGCCCGACGGCGCTCTGCCTCGTCGGCGGCCGCTTCCAGGTGGAGCTCGCCTGGCGCACGCCGCAGGGCACGCAGGGTGCGGGTCAGGCAGTCACGCTGACGCCGGACGCCGGCTACTTCTGGTTCTTCAACCCTGCCAACCCCGAGGTCTTCGTCAAGGTGCGGGACGCCTGCGCGCCGCCCTTCGGTCGCTTCTGGGTGTTCGCCGCCGGGCTCACCAATGTCGAGGTACGGTTGACGGTGATCGATACCCTGGCCGGCACGGCGAGGGTGTACGACAACCCCCTCGGCACGACCTTCGAGGCGGTGCAGGACACCGACGCTTTTGCCACCTGCGAGGCGGGACCGCCACAAGCGGCGGAATGAGCCGCGGCCCTGGCATCGAACCAGCCGGAGTCGAACCAGCAGGGGCCCACCGCCGTATTCAGTTCCGCCCAGGTCAGCCCCAGGAGCCCCCCCATGAGCTTTCCGCCGTCCCAGCCCACCGCCACCTTCCCGTACCGCATCGAGCGCCAGGTCGGCGAGGGCTCGATGGGCGTGGTGTACCTGGCGACGGATGTCGAGCTGGCACGGCCGGTGGCGATCAAGGCGCTGCGGACGAACGGGGCGACGCCGGAGGGGCGGGACCAGCGCCTGCGCTTCCTGCAAGAGGCGCGCGCCGCGGCGGCCCTCTCGCATCCCAACGTGACGGTAGTCTACCGGGTGGGCGAGGAGGCGGGAGCGCCCTACATCGCGATGGAATGGCTGCCCGGTGAGAGCCTCGAGCAGCGTTTGCAGTCCGGGGGGCGGCTCGCCTGGCCCGAAGCGGTCCGCCTGGCGATCGATCTCCTCTCGGCGCTCGACGCGGCGCACCGTGCCGGCATCGTCCATCGCGACATCAAGCCGGCGAACCTGGTGGTGCTGGCCGACGGCCGGCTCAAGGTCACCGACTTCGGGATCGCCCGGCTGCTCGAGCGGGAGCTGGTCAAGACCCAGGACGGCCAGGTCTTCGCGACGCCCGTCTTCGCTTCGCCCGAGCAACTGCGGGGTGAGCCGGTCGACGGCCGCTCGGACCTCTTCTCCGCCAGCGTGGTGCTCTACCAGATGCTCACCGGCCGGCTGCCGTTCAGCGGCAACACGCTGCTGCGCCTGGCCCACGCCGTGATGTTCGAGCAACAACCCAGTGTGCTGAGCTTCGTGCCGGACCTGCCTGCCGAGCTTGCGGCGGTGATCGATCGGGCCTTGGCGAAGGGCCCGCCGGACCGTTTCGCCTCGGCGGGAGAGATGGCGGCGGCACTCGGCCGCCTGCTGGCGACGCTGGGCTCGGGCCCGCAGCCGGCCGCTTCCACCCAGGGGCTCGGCGCGGCGCTCGGGACGGGCTCGATCGCCGCCGGAGCCAGCCCGGCCACGGGCACCTTGACCTACTCGGGCTTGCCGGACGAGGAACGGGCAGCGGCCCTCGCCGTCCTCGCGCAGTGGCCGTCGCGTGGCCTGCGGCCGCAGAGCGTCGGCCAGCTCCTCGACAAACTGCTCGAGGTTCCCTTCCACGCCCCTGCCTTCGCCGGCGCGGTCGAGGTTGGCGGCGCCACGCTGCTGACCGCCGATGGCGTGGTGGTCGCTGCCCTCGGCCGGCGCCTCGACCAGGACGGGGACACGGCGCTCGAGGCGCTGCCCGCCACGGCCGGAGCCGAGCTGCGGCCGGCACCTGGTGAGCGGCCGGCGGACTTGGTGCGGGCGCTTGGGGCACTGGCCGGCCCACGGACGGCCCGCCACGCCGCGCTCGACTCCACCTTCGTCAATCTGCCGGCTCTCGGCGAGACCCTCGCCGGCGAGCGCTTCAGCGGCGTTCTGCGCCTGGAGACGGCCCGCGGCCGGGGCTGGCTGCTGTGGCGCGAGGGCCGGCTGCTGGCGCAGCTCTTCGCCGGTGAGTGGGGTGGTCTGCCGCTCACCGGCCCCTGGCAGGACCTCGTGCTGGCCCTGCCGACCCGTGCCTGGGTCGAGGAGGCGGTGCCGCGCGAGCTCTTCCTCACCTACCAGCGCGGGCTTGCCGGTAGTGAGCTGCAGGTGGTCCGGGACCGCGGTGGTGTCTCCCTGGAAGCAGCGGGCGGCGCCGAGCTCGACTGGCCGCAGGATCCGAGCGGCCGCTTCCTGCGCTGGGGCCTCGAGTCTCTCCCGGCCTTCTTCCAGGAGCGGGGCCGGCGCGAAGGCTGGAAGTACCTGGTGGACTGGTTGGGCGAGGTAGTGAGCGCTCGCCTGCATGCTCGCCTGCCGCTCCATGGCGGCGGCGAGAGCGCGCCGTTCGACCTCCTCACTTTTGATGACACGGGGCGGCTGCTCCACCTGGTTCGCCGCGTGGCCGACGGCTCGCTCGCCGCTCTCGAGCGCTTCCTCGAGGACGTTCGCGTGGTCAAGAACGACCGTTTGAAGAGCGGCGATGTGGGAGCTGCGGTCCTCGTCTCGCCGCGGCTCGACCCGGGGCTCGTCGCGGCCTACCACCAGGGCCGCAACCCGGAGGCCACGGAGCGGTGGTTCGCGGTGGAGGAGAGCTTCACGGGTTACCAGGGCTTCGTCCGCGTTGGCCCGCGCCGCGGCTTCCACTTGCTCCTCGTGGCGGAGACCGCGACGGGCTTCGAGCCGGTCCTGCCGTAGGCGACGGCCCGCTCACTTCAGAGTACCTCGCGGTAGACCTCCCGGCGATGGCCGATGCGGATGACGACGACCGTCCTGGCCTCGTCGTCGATCAGGTAGACGACGCGCTAGTTCCCCTGGCGGAGCCGATAGAGCGCTGCGGTACCGGTGAGCTTCTCGCAGCCAGGAGGTCGCGGCGGCTCGCCAGGCCCTGGATCCTGCGGACGATTCGCTGGCGGTCTCGCTTGCTGTCGGCGGCGGCGAGCTCTTTGGCCGCCGACGGCTTGATCCGCAGCTCAAATGCGCCCACTCGCCCGCAAGTCCCGCACCACGGTTTCGAACGAGAGGTCCTTCTCCCCCTGCCGCTGGGCAAAGGCGGTGTAGTCCTCAGCATCCTCGGCAAGGGCGACCTTGACGGCTTCGTTGACCAGCTCCGAGATGGTGCGATCTGTCGCGGCGGCCTTGAGGCGGAGGGCCTGGTGGATCGCGGGATCGAAAGAGACGGTGGCGCGCTTCAGTGCTTCCATGCAGCCAACCTGGCGCCCAAACGTCGAAGCGTCAAGACGCCGCGGTGTCAGCTCGCGGCGTGAAGGTCTCGAGGTCGATGGCGGCGTGGAGCTCGCGGGTGAACTCCTCGGCCGAGAGCTCGCCGGCCGCCTTACCCGTCTTCGTCATCAGGGCGCTGATGAAGTCCCACCAGACCCTCTCGCGCCGGGAGATCTCCCCCAGGTCGCGCACCTGCCCGTAGTTCTGCACGTAGCGGTTGTGGCGGCAGAGCATGCGGAAGGCATGGAAGGTGTTCGGGCGGGGCAGCGGCAGGCCGAGCACGCGGTGGTCCCTGCCGACCTCGTGGACGGGCTGGCCCCACTCGCTGTAGCCCCCGAAGATGGTGCCGAGCTTCTCGAGCGCACCGGCGAGGCGCTCCTGCTTGAAGCGCGAGAGGGCCTTGGTGAGGATGGGCAGGGTGACGGTACGGTGGAGCGTCGGCTCGGCCAGGCGGACGTCGACGCCCAGCTCCTCGTGCACCGTGCTGCGGATCTGGTCCGAGGTGACCCGGTTGTCGGTTGCCAGGTGCACGCGCTCACCGACCGCCTGCGGCCGCTTGAGGGCGGCGAGGATGCCCTTGACCACCCAGTCGACGGGGATCAGGTTGAGCTCGGCCGAAGGGTCGCCCGGGAAAATGGTCGCCATGCGGGCGAGGAGGTTCGCGGTCGAGCGCTCGACGAAGTTGCCGCGCGGCTGGCTGAGCGCCTGGTGGGCGCGGCCGAAGACGTTGACCGGGGCGTTGACCACCTTGGTGTCGCCGCGGTTGTTGCCGGCCAGGGACTCGCCGATGACGATGGCGGGGCAGAGCTGCACGACGCGCAGGCCTTGCTCGAGCATGAAGCGCTCGGTCTCGATCGAGGCCATGGCCTTGGTGAGCTCGTAGTAGTTGTTGTAGAAGTTGCGCGGGAAGACGATCTCATCCTCGCGCGCGACGTCCTTGACCTGCCGGCCGTGAATGTACGAGGTCTCGATCGCCAGGTGGGCGACGAAGGGGCTGCCCGGCACCGCTTGCAGGTCGCGCGAGAAGCTCAGCGCATTGAGCGTGCCGGTGACGTTGGCGCGGAAAGACTCTTCGTAGGGGTCGTCGAAGGCGACGCTCGCCGCACAGTGGATGACGTGGGTGAGCGTCGAGCGCAGCTCGTCGAGGTCGGCCTCGGCGATCCCCAGGCCGGGGGCCTCGACGTCGCCCTCGATGAAGCGGAACTTGGCGGCGAGCTCGCTGTCGTCGAGCCAGAGTTGGCGTAGCAGGTCGCGGCCGCGCTCTTCCGGGGTCTGCACCCCGCGCACCTCGCCCGTCCGGCGGTCGACCAGCACCTTTGGGCGGATCAGCACCACCATCTCGGCGATCGCGTCGTCATGCGCCGCCTGCCAGAGGATCTCCTTGCCCACGAAGCCCGTGCCACCGGTGAGCAGCACGCGCAGCCGCGGCTCGCCGCCAGCCGCGGCCGCGGCCATCTTCGCCGTTGCGTGCTGGCGCAGCTCCTCGACGCGGGCGTGGATCTCCTCGGCGGCGAGGGCCGGCTGGCGGTAGCGGAAGTAGTACTCGCGGTCTTTCAGACCAAAGAGGGCGCGGGCGATGCGGTCGCGGTCACCGCCGAAGACGCGGGCGATGAGCTCGGCGGCGCGGTGGCCGAGCTGGCGGATCTCCTTCATCCGATGCCGCGCGCGCTCCTCGTCACCGGTCGAGCGCACCAGGCGGCTCATCATCCGCCGCGCCTGCACGTCGACGATGTGGTAGTCGCGGTGATGGTGGACGAGGAGCTGCTTGGGGAGGATGTCGCCGGGCAGAACCTCGCCGGTCGCTAGGCTGACTTTCTCGATGTAGCGACTGGGGGAGATCTCCGGGGGCACGCTCTCGACTTTGCGCATCGCTCCTCCTCTTCATGGCCTCCAAGTGGCAAATCATCGCGATCCTGCAAGCGCGGTCAATCTAACCCGCGTTTCTCGAGCCAGGCAAGGCAAGCTGCGGCACGACCGCGGAGGGCCGCGCCGCGCGGCCGGGGCCTGGGAGCGGGGCGGGCGTGGCCACGCCGGCGGACAACCGCTATCCTCGCTGTATCGAACGGCCAGAGACGCGGGAGTTCCCGGAGGGGGTGGTCATGGAGCGATCAGTCTGTAAGGTGACAGCGAGGGCCATCGGCTGCGCCCTCGCGCTTCTCGCCGGGGCCGCCGCGAGCGCCGCTCCCCTCGACGCCAGCGGTCCGCCGACGACGGTGGTCCTGGTGCGTCACGCCGAGAAGGCCGCGGAGCCCAAGACCGATCCGGTGCTCTCCGCGGCCGGCGAGGCACGGGCCCAAGCTCTGGCCCGGCGGCTGGCGCGCGCCGGAGTGGTGCGCATCCTGGTCAGCGACCGCCAGCGCACCCGGCTGACCGCCACACCGCTCGCCGCAGCGCTGGGCCTCGAGCCGGAGGCGATCCCGGCCGACGACCCCTCGGCCACCGCCGCGACCATCCTCGCCCGGCCCGGCGGCACGGTGCTGGTGGTGGGCCACAGCAACACCCTGGGGCCGATCATCGAGGCCCTGGGGGGAGGCGCGATCGAGCCGATCGCGGAGACGAGCTACGACGACTTCTACGTCGTGACCCTGAGTGCGGGCTGCCGTGCCGCCGTGCTCCACCTCACCTACGAAGGCAGCTGAAGGTAGCTGGCCGCCGGCGCCCAGGCCGCCCGGCGCTACTTGCCGGCCGGTGCTGGCCTACCGTTCGCCAGCACCTTGCTCAGCTCGCCGAAGACCTCCTCGGCGAGCTCCTCGGCGAGCGGTCGCTCGGTGCCGCCGGTGCGCTGGAAGTTCTCGCTCCACAGGCCGATGTCGGTGCGGCCGTCGATCAGCTGGACGCTGGCCCGCGCCCGGTCCTGGTGCCCTTCGACGGCGATCTCGAGGACGGCGTCGACGCCCAGCTCGCGGGCGATCTGGCCGGCCTTGCGCTGGGTGCCGCGGTAGCGCTCGACATTGGTGCGCGAGACGAGGTTGAGCGACGAGGTCTCGGCGAGGTGCTGCATCAGGCTGACGCTCAAGCGGTCGGCGAACGCCTTGCCTTCGTCGGAGGTCGTCAGGTCGACCACCGGTAAGACGGCGAGGGAGCGGATGCTGCGGCCGAGGTCGCCGGCGCGCGGCAGGGGGCGGATGACGAGGAAGGCCGGGAAGGCCACCACCAGGGCGAGGAGGGAGGCGAAGAGCCAGAACCGGAAGCGGGAAGGGGCCTTTGGTGCCATGCGCGGAGCTTAGCAGCCGCGGTACGGGATCGGGCTAGACTCGCCGCCATGCTGCGGCGCCTGCTCTCCGCCCTCCTCCAGCGTCTCGCCGGACCAGGCGCGCCGTGGGCCTTCGCCGGCCTCGCCATGCTGCTCTGCCTGCCCGCCCTCTGGCTGGGCCTGCAGCTCGACGACTACAGCCAACGGCTCACCCTCCTCGAAGGGGAGCGCTGGGGCGTCCAGCCGCTGCAGCTCTTCGCCTTCTTCGACGGCAGCACCTCCCGGCTCGCGCAGTACCGGGAGGCAGGCGTCCTGCCCTGGTGGGCGCCGGCGGGCCTCAAGGTCTCGTTCTGCCGACCGCTCTCGGCGGCACTCCACTGGGTCGACTACCGCTTCTGGCCGCAGCAGATCTGGCTGATGCATCTCCACAGCCTGCTCTGGTTGGGCGCCCTGGTGCTGGCGGCGACCCTCGCCTACCGCCGAGCCTTGGGCCGCGGCTCGGCCGCGGCGCTGGCCGCCCTCCTCTTCGCCGTCGAGGACGCCCACGGCATCCCCGCGGCCTGGCTCGCCAACCGCAACGGCCTGGTGGCCGGGACGTTCGGCCTGCTGGCCGTGGGCCTCCACCTGCGGGCGCGTGGGGACGGTCGCCCCGGCCTGCGTTGGCTGGGGGCCGGGCTTCTCTTCGCCGGCCTGCTGAGCGGCGAGATGGCCGTGGCGGCCGGCGGCTTCCTCCTCGCCTACGCCCTGCACCTCGATCCGGCGCCCCGAGGGCAGGCCCTTGCGGCCCTCTGGCCCTACGGGTTGGCCGGCGGCCTCTGGGCCGTCTACTACAGGCTCGGGGGCTTCGGCGCCGCGGGCTCCGGCGTCTACCTCGACCCCGCGAGCGAGCCCGTCGGCTTTCTCGGGGCGTTCGTGAGGCGGCTGCCGGTGATGCTCGTCGGCCAGTGGACGCCGTTGCCGGCGGACCTCGACGGCCTGCTCGCGCCGCACGGTCAGCTCGCCCTGCGCTGTGCCGGCTACGCTCTCCTCGCGCTCCTGGCCCTGCTCTTCGCCCCGCTATGGAGGCGGGACGCCCGCGCACGCTTCTGGGTGACGGGGATGGGCCTTGCCCTGCTGCCGATCGCCGGCGCTTTGCCTTCTGGCCGCACGCTGCTCTTCGTGGGCTTCGGGGCCTGCGGTTTGCTGGCCCTTCTGGCCGAGCGCTGGCTGGCGGCGGGCCCCCAGGCAGCAGGCGAGCCGTTGGCGAGGTGGCGCCGGGTGGCGACCGCCGCTTTGCTCGTCGTCCACCTGCCGCTCGCCGCGCTCGCCCTGCCGGGCGTCGCCTGGAGCACCGCAGCGCTGGGCGAGCAGCAAGAGCGCGCCTTCGCGGCCCTGCCGCGTGGCCCGCAGGTGGTGGAGCGCACCCTGGTGGTGGTCCAGGCGCCGGACTACCTGCTCTTCGTGACGACCATTCCTGCCTTCCAGCGGGCCCACGGGCTGCCGGCGCCTGCCCGCGTGCGGGCCCTGGCAGTGGGCTCGATGGCCGCCGAGCTCAGCCGCCCGGACCTTGCGACCTTGGAGGTAGAGCTCGCCGCCAGCCCTTTCGCCGGCCCTCTGGGCGAGCTCTTCCGGGCTGCGGAGCTGCCCTTCACCGTCGGCGAGCAGATGCACCTCAGCGATCTCAGGGTGGAAGTCCTCGAGGTGGCACCGGCGGGCTGGCCGCGGCGCCTGCGCTACCGCTTCCCGCAGCCGCTCGAAGCGCTGCCGGTCGACTGGGTGAGCTGGCAGAACGGGCCGCCAGGGCAAGGCGGCGAGCTCGTGGCCTGGAGGCCGCCGGCCGTCGGCTCGACGGTCGCCTTGCCGCCGGCTCGCGGTCCCTTCGAGCAGCTGCGCTGAGGTAGCTCTCTCAGCCAGCCGCGGCGGCGAGGCGCTCGGCGAGATGGCTGAAGCGGCGGCGCACCCGCCGGTTGCTGACCGCAATGCCGAGGGCCCGGCGCTCGCCGATCAGCACGGCGAGCCGGCGGGCGCGGGTGAGGGCGGTGTAGATCAAGTTGCGCTCCAGCATCACATAGTGCTGGCTGTGCACCGGGAGCACCACGGCCGGGTACTCGCTGCCCTGGCTCTTGTGGATCGAGCAGGCGAAGGCCGGCACCAGCTCGTCGAGGTCGGCAAGCTCGTAGAGCACCCGGCGGCCCTCGAAGCGCACCTCGACCATCTGCTCCTCGCCGTCGATGCTGGTGATCCGGCCAAGGTCGCCGTTGAACACCTCGAGATCGTAGTTGTTGCGCACCTGCATCACCTTGTCGCCGACGCGGAGGACGCGCCCCCCGCGGGCCACCTCCTTGCCCTGGGGGTTGAGCAGCTCGCGCAGTGCCTGGTTGAGCTGCACCACACCGAGGAGGCCGCGGTTCATCGGCGTCAACACCTGGATGTCCTGCAGGGGATCGAGCCCGAACGACTTCGGGATACGCTGGCTGACCACGGTCTTCAGGGTCTCGAGCACGGCCTCGGGCTCGTTGCGCTCGATGAAGAAGAAGTCGGCGCCGTCGGCCTCGCCCTCGAGGGGCATCTCGCCGCGGTTGATGCGGTGGGCGTTGACCACGATGGCGCTCTGGCTCGCCTGGCGAAAGATCTCGGTGAGCCGGATGACCTCGACGACCCGCGAGCGGATGAGGTCACCGAGGACCGAGCCTGGCCCCACCGAGGGCAGCTGATCGACGTCGCCGACGAGGATCAGGTGGCCGCGCTCTGGCAGGGCCTCGACCACTGCCTGGGCGAGCGGCAGGTCGAGCATCGAGGCCTCGTCGACGATCAGCACGTCGCCCTCGAGAGGAGCGTCGGCGCCGCGGCTGAAGCCGAGGGTCCGCGGGTTCCACTCGAGCAGCCGATGGACCGTCTTCGCCTCGGCGCCGGTGGCCTCGGCGAGCCGCTTGGCGGCGCGGCCGGTGGGCGCGGCGAGGAGCACCCGGCGGCCCTGGCGGGCCAGCAGGCTGACGATTCCCCGCACGAGGGTCGTCTTGCCGGTGCCCGGGCCGCCGGTGATCACCAAGACGCGGCAGGCCAGGGCGCGGCGGATCGCCTCCCGCTGCTCGGCGGCGAGGCAGATGGCCTCGCGCTGCTCGAACCAGGCGAGGGCCTGGTCGAGATCGAGGTCGAGGGGCTCGGGCGGGGTCGTCGCCAGGCGCGCGAGGCGGTCGGCGAGCTTCACCTCGGCGGCGTAGAGGTGCCGCAGGTAGACCGCCGCGTCGCTGCGCCGACCGGCCTCGCTGCCGGCCCCTTCGAGGGTGAGCGCGCCCTGCTCGGCGAGGGCGTCGATCGCCGCCTCGACGATCTCGCCGCCGACGCCCAGCAGCTGCTCGCCGGCGCTCAGCAGGTCGCCGCGGGGCAAGAAGAGATGGCCGCGATCGGTCGCTTCGACCAACAGGTGCTGCACGGCGGCGGCGGCGCGGTGGGGCGAGGTCGGCGGGATGCCCAAGTTAGCGGCGATGGCGTCGGCGGTCTTGAAGCCGATGCCGAAGATGTCGGTCGCCAGCCGGTAGGGGTTCTCGCGCACGATCGCCACGGCGTCGGTGCCGTAGGTCTTCCAGATCCGCAGCGCGTTCGAGGTGCCCACCTGGTGGGCTTGGAGGAAGAGCATTACCTCCTTGATCTCGCGCTGCTCGAGCCAGGCTTCGTGGATCTGCCGGCTGCGCTTGCGGCCGATGCCCGGCACCTTCTCGAGCTCGGCGGAGGACTTCTCGATGACGTCGAGGGTGCGTTCGCCGAAGCGCTCGACGAGCCGCTTGGCCATCACCTTGCCGACGCCGCGGATGAGGCCCGAGCCGAGGTAGCGCTCGATCGCCGCGAGGGTGGTAGGGATCGCCGAGCGGAAGCTCTCGATGGCGAACTGCTCGCCGAACTTGGGGTCGTCCTGCCAGCGGCCCGCGAGGTGGAGGAACTCGCCCACCTGGGTGTCGCCGAGCAGGCCGACGACGGTCACCGGCCGCACCCGGCCCTCGACCTCGAGCCGGGCAACCATCCAGCCATTCTCTTCGTTGGCGAAGACCACGTGCTCGAGAGTGCCCTCGAGGTGGTCGAGGCTGGCGGCTGGGGCTGGCATGAGGCCCAAGTGTACCCAGGCTAGAATGCGCCTGCACGCGGCGGCGCCCCTGGCTGGCCCGCCGCCACCTGCCACCAGCTGCCACGAAACGAGGCCGCGCTTGCCGTCCGACCACCGCTCGCCGTCTATCCTTGCCGCCCTTACCCTCGGCTTGGGCCTCGCCTTCCTGCCGTCGCTCGCCTTGCCCGCCGCTGCCGCCGAGGAGGCACCGCGCGCCGCCGTGAAGGCGCAGCTCGCCGGCGCTTCGGAGACGGTGCCCCTGGTGCGCAACGGGGATGGTACCTTCAGCTTCCTCCTTACCCGCAGTGACGGCCGGGTGGAACGCCTGAGCCCCGAGCAGTTCGCCGCCGAGGTCTACGCCCAGCAGGCCCACCGCGGCTTCTGGCTGCGTCTGCTCAACATCACCTCGCCGATCGGCATCCTCTGGGTGGGCCTCGGCCTCCTGGGTCAGGTCCTCTTCGCCGGTCGCATGCTGGTGCAGTGGTTGGCGAGCGAGCGCGAGAAGCGCTCGGTGGTGCCGCCGGTCTTCTGGTGGATGAGCGTCGTCGGCTCGACCATGCTCATCGTCTACTTCATCTGGCGCAAGGACGCCGTCGGCGTCCTCGGCCAGGCGACCGGCTGGGTGATCTACCTGCGCAACCTCTGGCTGATCCACCGCCACGTGCCGACCTAGCCGCCTCGACAGCCCCGGGGCGATGTGCCAATATGGCGCCCATGGCGGAGAAGCCCCTGATCCTGGTGATCGATGATGAAACCGGCTCGCGTGAGTCGATGGCGATCGCCATCGAGAAGGCGGGCTTTGACGTGCGCACCTTCGACGACGCCCGCAAGGCGCTGGACTACCTCGAAGAGATGGACCAGGCTCGGCTCGCCGTCTGCGACTTGCGGATGCCGGGCATGGACGGCATCGCCTTCCTCAACAAGGTGCGCGAGCGCGGACTCGACCTCGGTGTGATCCTGGTCACTGGCTACGGCTCGATCGAGTCGGCCGTCGAGGCGATGCGGGTGGGCGCCGACGATTACCTCACCAAGCCCGTCGACCTCTACGAGCTGCGCCAGCGCGTCAGCAACCTGCTTGAGCGCAAGCAGCTCAAGGAGGAGGTCAAGAACCTGCGGCAGATGCTCGACAAGCGCTACGGCTTCGAGAGCCTGATCGGCAAGTCCCCCGCCATGGAGCGTCTCTTCGAGCAGATGCGGCTGGTGGCGCCCACGCGCTCGAGCGTGTTGATCATCGGTGGCTCGGGGACCGGCAAGGAGCTGGTGGCCAACGCCCTGCACCGGGCGAGCCCGCGCCGCGACGAGCGCTTCCTGGCGATCAACTGCGGCGCGATCCCCAACGACATCCTCGAAAGCGAGCTCTTTGGCCACGAGCGCGGCTCGTTCACCGGCGCCGTGGCGCGCAAGATCGGCAAGTTCGAGCTAGCCCACAAGGGGACGCTCTTCCTCGACGAGATCAGCGAGCTCTACCCGGAGCTGCAGGTCAAGCTGTTGCGGGTGCTCGAGGAGCGGCAGATCATGCGGGTGGGCGGCAGCGAGCTGATCGACGTCGACTTCCGGCTGGTCGCCGCCACCAACCGGGACCTCGAGAAGGAGGTCGCCGAGGGCCGTTTCCGCGAAGACCTCTACTACCGGCTCAAGGTGGTGACCCTGCGCATCCCGCCGCTGCGCGAACGCGGGCCGGACATCGTGCTGCTCGCCGAACACTTCGTCAAGCAGTTCTGTGAAGAGCACGGCAAGCCGCTCAAGACCCTTGGTCCGAGCGCCGTCGCGGCCCTCAACCGTTACCCCTGGCCGGGCAATGTGCGGGAGATGCGCAACACCATCGAGTCGGTGGTGATCTTCCACCAGGGTGATGAGATCCGCCTCGAGGACCTGCCGCCCGAGGTCCGCGGTGCCGCCGAGGGCGAAGAGCCGCTCAGCACCCCGCAGTCGCCGATCCAGCCGGCGAACGGTGAGCTCAAAACCATGGACAGCATCGAGCGCCAGGCGATCCTCGAGACGCTGACCCGCACCTCCGGCCACCGTGCCGAGGCCGCCCGCTTGCTCGGCATCGGGCTCCGCACCTTGCAGCGCAAGCTCAAGGAATACAAGGACAAGGGTTTCTACCAGGAGTGAGGCGATGGAGCTACCGGCAGAGGTGCTGATTCACAACGAGCTCTTGGGGATCAAGGGCGGGCGGGGACAGCTGCTCGCCGTCCATGCCCCCGGCTACTTCGAGGTCAACTGCCGCTTCGGCGAGCGCTACCACCGCACCCTCTTCCCGATCGCCAGCACCGTGCTGATCGCCTCGCAGCCCGAGGTCTCGCCGGACCTCGAGGGGGAGATCGAGCGCTAGCCGGCCATCGCGGCGAGCATCTCACCGACCGCCGCCGGCATCCCGACGGCGAGCGCCCGGCTCACCAGCCAGTGGCCAATATTGAGCTCCTCGATCACCGGGATGGCGGCGATCGGCCCGACGTTGGCGGTGGTGAGGCCGTGGCCCGCATAGACCTCGAAGCCCAGCGCTGCCCCCTGGGCGGCCGCCTGCCGCACCTCGTCGAGCTCCGCGGCGACGGCGCTCGCCGGCGCGCGGGTGTAGCGGTCGGTGTTGATCTCGAAGCCGTGGACGAGCGGCCTTAGGGCCGCGAGGGCAGCGATCTGTGCGGCCTCGGGATCGACGAAGACCGAGACGTCGATCCCCGCCGCCCGCAGCCGGCGCGCGGCCTCCTCGATCTCACCCAAGTGAGCACAGACATCGAGACCGCCCTCGGTGGTGACCTCCTCGGGGCGCTCGGGCACCAACGACACCTGGTGGGGCTGGACCTCGAGGGCGATGGCGAGCATCTCCTCGCGTGCTGCCATCTCGAGGTTGAGCCGGCCGCGCACGCTGCGGCGCAAGGCACGCACGTCGGCGTCCTGGATGTGGCGGCGATCCTCGCGCAGGTGGACGGTGATCCCCGTCGCGCCGGCCTCTTCGGCCAGCCGAGCGAGCTCGACGGGGTCGGGGTAGGGCGCGCGGCGGGCCTGCCGCACCGTCGCCACGTGGTCGACGTTGACCTGCAAACGCACGGCACGGCTCATCCCAGGCTCTCCTCGAGGGCGACGGCGATGGTCGCCGCCATGGCATCGATCTCATCTTGCTCGGGGCCTTCGATCATGATCCTGGCGAGGGGCTCGGTCCCGGAGTAGCGCAGCACCAGCCGGCCCTCGGCGCCCAGCTGGCTCTCCACCTCACGGGCCGCGGCGGTGACCGCCGGCAGCTCGGCGAAGGCTTGCTTGCGGCGGACCCGCACGTTGCGCAGCACCTGCGGGAAGCGCCGGAAGCCGGTCAGCAGCGCGGACAGAGGCTCACCGCTCGCCGCCACCAGCCGGGCCATGGCGAGGGCGGTGAGCAGGCCGTCGCCGGTGGTGGCGAGGCCGAGGTTGACGATGTGCCCGGACTGCTCGCCGCCGAGGCGCAGACCGCGCGCCAGGAGGGTGGCGACCACGGCGCGATCACCGACGTCGCAGCGTTCGACGGCGATGCCTTCGGCAGCGAGGGCGCGTTCGAGCCCGAGGTTGCTCATCGAAGTGGCGACGATGGTCGGCGGCTCGAGCCCACCGTGGCGCCGCAGCTCACGGGCCCAGAGGTAGAGGATGGCGTCGCCGTCGCGGACCTCGCCCTGCTCGTCGATGAGGACCGCGCGATCGGCGTCGCCGTCGAACGCGATGCCGAGGCGACCGCCTCGGCGTACCACCGCCGCCGCCGCTTCGGGGTGCGTGGAACCGCAGCCGGCGTTGATGTTGACGCCGTCCGGGCTGGCGAAGAGGAGCTCGACCTCGGCACCCAGGCGAGTGAAGAGAGGGGCTGCCAGCGCCGAGGCAGCGCCGTGGGCAGCATCCAGCACCACTTGGAGGCCGGCGAGGGGAGCAGCACCCGGCAGGGTCGCGGCCAGGGCGTCGAGGTAGCGCGCCGCCAGGCCGGGCTCGGGCTCCCCCAGCGCCTCGTCAGGGGCATCGCCGGGCCCCTGGTCCGCCGCCAGCGCCGCCCGCAGCGTGGCTTCCAGGGCGGTCTCGGCCTCTTCGCTCCACTTGAAGCCGTCGCCCCCGATGAGCTTGATGCCGTTGTCAGGGTGACGGTTGTGGCTCGCCGAGACGGCGATGCCAGCGACCGCCCCCAGGTGGCGAGCCAGCCAGGCGACGCCTGGGGTCGAGATCGTGCCGGCGTAGCGCAGGCGGGCACCGCCGCTCCTGAGGCCGCTCGCGAGCCACGAGCAGAGCGCAGGGGTGCTGGCCCGCGGATCGCCGCCGAGGACGACGAGGGGGCGCTCCCGGCCCTGGGCCACGAGCGCCGCAGCCAGGGTGGTGCCGAGCGCGGTGACCGTACAGCGGTCGAGGGGCGGCTCAGCGAAGTGGCCGCGGATTCCATCCGTTCCAAACCAACGATTCGTGCTCACGGGCTTCCTGGAAGAGTAGGAGAGAGGCTACGAGGGCCCCGAGCGACCGCTCGGCGGCTGTTCGAGGCGGACCTGGACCGAGACGGTACCGGGCTGGAGGACGCGGAGCAACGGCTCCGGGACCACCAACGACACCTCGCGTTCGAAGGTGAAGGCATGACCGTCGAGGGTCACCGGGCTGGTCTTCAAGCGCTGGAGATCACCCAGGCGGCTCGCTGGCCCGGCCACCAGCACGCTTGCCGGGGTGGCGGTGGCACCAGCGAGGATGGCGCCCGCCGCGGGCTCGCCGGCGAAGGTCACCTCGACGGGCAGCCGCTTCTCGACCTCGTCGTCCAGCCGCAAGGTCAGCGTCTTCGGGTCGACCGAGATCACCGTCAGGTTGTCGTTCGGCAGCGCCACGTCGTCCGGTGTCAGGTTGACGGTGACCAGCCCCGGCTTGCCTCCCGAAAGGTCGACGAGCACGTCGACATCGAAGGGGCGCAGGCGGCGGATCTCCTTGCGGCTGCCTTGGACCAGCACCCGCACCTCGCCGACCCGGTTGAGCAGGACCACGCGCCGGGGCGTGTTGTAGGTGACACTTGCCTCGACCACCTTCTCGCTCTCGAGCTCCCGCTTCTCGGCCGCGATGGCGAACCACAGCGCGATGGCGATCAGCAGGGCGCCGATCCGGTAGGGCCAGAGGCTGACTTCGCGGCGCATGGCTAGAAGGGCCTCAGCCCGGAGCCCTGCTCGGGCGACAAGTCGGTGATCAGGTGCTTGTAGAGCAGGTTGAGCAGGGACTTGGCGTCCAGGTTGCGGGTCAACCGGCCGTCGCAGGCGAGCGAGATCGTCCCCGTCTCTTCCGAGACCACGATCGCCACGGCATCGGTCTCCTCGGAGATCCCCAGGGCGGCGCGGTGCCGGGTGCCGAAGTCCTTCGAGAGCTCGGGGTTCTGCGTCAAGGGCAAGAAGCAGGCCGCGGCGGCGATCCGGTCGGACTGCACGATGACCGCGCCATCGTGCAGCGGCGCGTCCGGGTTGAAGAGGTTGATCAGCAGGTCGTAGGACAGGCGGGCGTCGAGCACGATGCCGTTCTCTACGTAGGAGCGCAGGCCGTCGAGCCGTTCGATGACGATCAAGGCTCCGATCCGGCGCCCCGAGAGCGCGGTGGCGGCGACCGCGAACTCGTTGAAGGCCGAGACCAGCTCCGAGGCATCGGGGCCGCGGTTCCACAGGGTGCTGCGCCCGAAGCTGGCGAGCGCCCGGCGGATCTCCTGCTGGAACAGCACGATGGCCGCGAAGGGAAGGAAGATCAGCAGGTTGCCGAGCAGGGTCTGGAGGGTTGCCAGGCGCGCCAGGCGCGCCAGGTAGTAGACCAGGCCGAGCAGCAGCAGGCCGATCGCCATCTGCGCGGCGCGGGTGCCGCGGATCAGCTGCAGCAGGTAGTAGATGATGACGGCGACGGCGCCGACGTCGACCAGGTCGCGCCAGGAGAGCAGGCCGGCGAGCTCGCTCAGGCTCATCGCGCGGCGGGCCCTCCGGCGCGGTCGGCGACCGCCTGCCAGACGGCGAGGAAGCGCACGGTCTCGCGGACGTCGTGCACCCGCACCATCTCGACTCTCGCCGCGGCTGCCCAGGCGACGGCGGCGAGGGACCCAGCGAGGCGGTCCGTCGGCGGAGCGCCTCCCGTCAGCTGGCCGATGAAGCTCTTCCGGCTGGCACCGACCAACCGTGGCAGGCCGAGCGGCGCCAGGAAATCGAGGTTGCCCAGGATCCCGAGGTTGTGCTCGTAGGTCTTCGCGAAGCCGATGCCGGGATCGATCAACAGCCGCCGAGGTTCGACTCCGGCGTCGACCGCCCGCTCGACGGCCCCGGCCAGCTCACCGCGGACCTCCCCGGCGAGGTCGGCATAGCGGGGTGCCTTCTGCATCGAGGCGAGCTCGCCGCGGCTGTGCATGAGGATCAGGGCACACTCGCTCGCCGCCACCGCCACGGCGAGCTCGCGGTCGGCGAGACAGCTGACGTCGTTGATCAGGTCGGCGCCGGCGGTGATCGCCTGGCGTGCCACCGCCGGCTTGCGGGTATCGACGGAGAGCGGCTTGTCGGTGGCGGCGCGGAGGGCCGTGAGCACGGGGAGCAAGCGGCTCGCCTCTTCCTCGGCGGGCACGTCGCGGGCACCCGCGCCGTAGACGCCGCCGCCGGGCCGCGTCGACTCGGCGCCGAGGTCGAGAAGATCGGCGCCTTCGGCGAGGAGGGCGAGACCGTGTGCGACGGCGTGCTCGGGTTCGAGCCAAAGGCCGCCGTCGGAGAAAGAGTCCGGTGTGATGTTGACGACGCCCATCACCAGCGGCCGGGCCAGGTAGCGGAGCTCGCGGCCACCCGGCAGCGGGGTCGAGCGCGTGGCTGGGGGAGCTGTGGTCGGGAGTGTCTCTAGCAAGCGGCGTTGCCCTCGAGCGCCTAGTGTATCGCCAGCGAGGCGAGCGCTCATTCCGGCGCCGAGGGTGAGGGCCGCACCCGCGGCGCCGGGGCGACCCTCGACCGGTGGCTCAAGGGCTGGGCGCGGTGAGCCGCCCGCGGGTGGCGGGCTGCGGCTCGGGGGCCGGCCCGCCGAGCGGCGGTGCCGCCTGCGGCGCCGCGCTCACTCCCGCTCGCGGTGCCGGCGGCGGCGACGGCGCCTGGTCCGGGCTGCTCTTCGGCGGGGCGAGGTCGAGGCCCGTGCGCTCCTGGATGATGCGGTAGATGTCGTCGCTCTCGAGCGACTCCTTCTCGAGCAGCGCGTGGGCGATGGCGTCGAGGGCCTGGCGATGGTCGACGAGGACCTGGCGGGCCCGCTCGTAGGAGCGCTGGACGATCGACTGCACCTGGCGGTCGATCTCGCGCGCCGTCTCGTCGCTGTAGTCGGCCCGCTGGGAGAAGTCGCGGCCGAGGAAGACCGGCTCTTCCTTGCTTCCCAGGCTCAAGGGCCCGAGGTCCGACATGCCCCACTCGCAGACCATGCGCCGGGCGAGGTCGGTGGCCCGTTCGATGTCGTTGCCGGCCCCGGTGGTGATGTCCTCCTGGGTCAGCTCCTCGGCGACCCGGCCACCCATCAGGATGGTGATCTGGGCCTCGATGTACTGCTTGCCGTAGTTGTGCTTGTCCTCGGACGGCAGCTGCATGGTGAGGCCAAGGGCGCGCCCGCGGGGGATGATCGTCACCTTGTGCAGCGGGTCCGATTTCGGGGTGAAGGCGGCGACGAGGGCGTGGCCCGCCTCGTGGTAGGCGGTGATCTCCTTCTCCTCGTCGGTCAGCATCAGGGTCCGCCGCTCGACGCCCATCAAGATCTTGTCCTTGGCGTACTCGAAGTCGCCCAGCTCGACCTTCTTCTTGTCGCGGCGGGCGGCGATCAGCGCCGCCTCGTTGACCAGGTTGGCGAGATCGGCGCCAGCGAAGCCGGGCGTCCCCCGCGCGATCACCTTGAGGTCGACGTTGTCGGCGAGCGGCAAGCTCTTGGTGTGGACTTCGAGGATCCCGAGGCGGCCGGTGAGGTCCGGCCGGTCGACCATCACCCGGCGGTCGAAGCGGCCGGGCCGCAGCAGGGCCGGGTCGAGCACGTCCGGTCGGTTGGTGGCGGCGATCAAGATCACGCCTTCGTTCGACTCGAAGCCGTCCATCTCGACGAGCAGCTGGTTGAGGGTCTGCTCGCGCTCGTCGTGGCCGCCGCCGAGGCCGGCACCGCGGTGGCGACCGACGGCGTCGATCTCGTCGATGAAGATGATGCAAGGGGCGTTCTTCTTGCCCTGCTCGAAGAGATCGCGCACCCGGCTGGCGCCGACGCCGACGAACATCTCGACGAAGTCAGAGCCGGAGATGGAGAAGAACGGCACGTTCGCCTCGCCGGCGATGGCGCGGGCGAGGAGCGTCTTGCCGGTCCCCGGCGAGCCCATCAGCAGGACGCCCTTCGGGATTCGGCCGCCGAGCTTCTGGAACTTCTGGGGCTCCTTCAAGAACTCGACGATCTCCTGCAGCTCCTCCTTCGCCTCCTCGACGCCCGCGACGTCCTTGAAGGTCACCTTCTTGCCCGAGGTGTTGAGGAGCTTCGCCTTGCTCTTGCCGAAGGACAGGGCGCGGTTGCCACCCGACTGCATCTGTCGCATGAAGAAGATCCACAGCAGGGCGAGCAGCAGGATGGGGCCGTAGGCGAGCAGGAAGGCGACGATCGGGTTGCCGCGGTCCTCTTGCCCGTCGGTGACCACGCCACGCTCGGCGAGCGTGCGCTCGAAGTCGAGCGTGGGCTCGAACGGCAGGTGGATGGTGTACTTGCGGTCGCCTTCCTTGTAAGTGCCGGTAACCGTCCTCCCCTTGATGGTGGCGGTCGCGACCTGGCCATCGTGCACCTGCTGCATGAACTCGCTGAAGGTGGGATCGGGATGGGCGGTGCGACCAGCCCCCAGGGTCTGCCACAGCATCATCGCTGCCGCAAAGAGGGCGATCCAGAGAATCAGGCTCTTGAGTGTCGAGTTCAAAACGCGTCCTCTCTCGTCGCGCAGCCCGGGACGATCTCGCCGCGCTCGGCTTTCGTATCAAGGGTGCAAACCGAAATTCGCCATCCGCGATTCCACCTACGGCGAACCTGGGGCAGAGATTCAGCCTTTGCCCTCGACCGGTGCTCCTTCGGGAGGCTCGAAGGCGACCTCGACGCGCCACCAGCGCCCCTGGTCCGCTTCCGGCCTGGACTTCGCTGGCGTCACTCCCGCCACCCAGGCGATGGTACCGCGAACGAGCAAGAGCGGAATGCCGTCGCGCTCCCAATGTGGGACGTCGGCGAGAACCTCCTTGAGCCGGACCTCTCGACCGCTGCCGGCGGGATGCACCCGATCGCCGGCGCGCCGGTTGCGGACCTCCACGGTCTCGCCGGGAGCGAGCTCGAGGAAAAGCACGGCGCGCGGCGCTCGCGGATTGGCGGCAGCCGGACCGCCGCTGGCAGCACGCTGCCGGTCTCGCGGTCCTTCGTCGGCAGCCGCCGGGAAGAGGCTGAGCGAGCCACCGATCTCGGGAAGCGAAACCTCCCCAGGAACCTGCAAAGTATAGGAGAAAGCCACCGCTGGCGCTCTCCCGCGAGCAAGGCGCAGGCGCCCGCCGCTAGCCTCCCAGCGCAGGCCGTGACCGCAGTCGCAGCCGACCCGGCCACGCCGCCCGAGCTGGCGGCAGAGCTCCTGCTGCGCTGCCTGAGTGGCGGGGTACGGCACCCGCGCGGCCCGGTGGGCGAGGCCGAGGGCGATGGCTTGCAGCGGGGCTGGGAGGTCGGTGAAGGCGCGGCGGGAGATCGTCAGCCCGCCCGTCTCGAAGCGGCCATCGAGCTGGGTGAGGAGAGGGCCGGCGAGGCGCTCGCGCGCCCTGGCTGCGAGCCGCGCCAGGCGAGCGAGTTGCTCGCCAACCCCCGGTGCCTCGCGCTCAAGGGCGGGCAGCAGACGGTGGCGACAACGGTTCCGCAAGGCCTCGAAGTTGCGGTTGGAGGGATCATCGATGGCGGCCAGGCCGCGCTCGGCCAGGACCGCTGCAAGGAGCGCCCGGCTGAGGCCCAGCACGGGGCGGATCACGGCCCCGTGCCGAGCCTCGATCCCGGCCAAGCCGAGCAGGCCGCTCCCCATCGCCAGCCGCAAGACCGCCGTTTCTGCCTGGTCGTCACGGTGGTGGGCGGTGGCGATCAGCTCTGCACCGAGCTCACGCCGTAGACGTTCGAGATGCTGATAGCGCAGGCGACGGGCGGCGGTCTCGGGGCTCTCGCCAGGGAGCCGCAGCTGCGGGACGGCCACCTCGACGACGAGCGCGTCGATCCCGAGGTCCGCTGCGACCTGTCGCGCCTGTCGTGCCCGCGCCGCCGAACCGTTGTCCATGCCGTGGTCGAGGTGCGCCGCTGCCAGACCGAAGCCGAGCTCCCGGCTCAGCTGTCGCAGGCCCCAGAGCAGGGCGGTGGAGTCGGGCCCGCCCGAGAAGGCAACGAGAATGATGCCGAGGGGGGTTGACGGCCTTCTTGCGGCGTGGCCGGCGAGCAGCACGGCCCTGAGCTCGCAAAGAAGCTGAGCGCTGGCGCTCGTCGTGGAGGGGGGCGTGGTGGCGGTGACGGGACTTGAACCCATGACCTAGCGGTTATGAGCCGCTCGCTCTGACCAGCTGAGCTACACCGCCTGTGAGGAATTGCACCCGCTGCGGGGGCCTGAGCCCAGCGGCGGGGCGGGAGTATACCCTTCAAGCCGGCTGATCATCTAGCCGCCTGGTGGGCATCCACCTGGCGGGGATGGCGACGGCGTCGCTGCCACTGGTGGTTCCCGCTAGGGGCCGAGGCTGGCAACGGCGATGCCAGGGGGCTCCGCCGCTTGCAACCCGGGGCCGGCCAGCCGAGGGGCCAGGCCGGGTTGAGACGGCGGAACGCACGGCCTGCCCAGTTCGCGGTTAGCGCAGGGCTTCCTGGCAGCTGCGGAACTGGCCGAAGAACTCCCGCATCGAGGTCGAGAGGGCTTCGTCGTTCAAGCGGTAGATGACGTTCTGGCCCTGGCGCTGGTCAACCACCAGGTCGGCCTCCTTCAAGACCGAGAGGTGCCGCGAGATGGTGGGCTGCGAGAGGTTGAAGTTGCCGACGATCTCGCCCACCGTGCGCTGGTGATTCTCCAGCAGGCGGAGGATCTCCTGGCGCGTGCCATCCGACAAGGCCTTGAAGACCTTCGTCAGGTGGCGCTCATCGCGGTTCGAACCGAGGTCCATGTCGTTCATCGTCGTGCCTCCTTACTGGACGATCCTAAGGTGTTGCGGATGCGTTCCAAGTTCGAGGCGCATTGTAGGCGAGACTGGGTTGAAAAGATCTTGACAGTGCGCTCAGGAGTCGGCGCACGATTGCGCACGCCATGAGCACAAAGGTGTAAACTTATGTATATCCAAAAGTTGGCCGCAGGGTTTGAGTTGGATGTTTAATGCCAAGATGTCCCCGGGGCCGAACTCTCACGGCGGAGTTCGGCCTCTCGGGGAGGAGCGGAGGGGCTGGCGGACTCTAGTCGCGGGCGGCCGAGAGGCGCCGAGCGACCGCTGGCCAGCTCACGGTGTTCCACCAGGCCTGCAGGTAGTCGGGGCGGCGGTTCTGGTAGTGGAGGTAGTAGGCATGCTCCCAGACATCGACGCCGAGGATGGGGGTCTTGCCCTCCATCAGAGGGCTGTCCTGGTTCGGCCGGGCGAGCACCTCGAGGTTGCCGCTGGCGTCGACCACCAACCAGCCCCAGCCCGAACCGAACTGGCCACCGGCGGCGGCGGTGAAGCGCTCCTTGAAGCTCTCGAAGCTGCCGAAGGCGCCGGAGATCGCCGCAGCGAGGTCACCGCTGGGCTGACCGCCGGCGTTGGGAGCCATCACGTCCCAGAAGAGCGTGTGGTTGGCGTGACCACCACCGTGGTTGCGGACGGCGGTACGGATGCCCTCCGGTACGACGGAAAAGTCACGCAGCAGCTGCTCGACTGACTTGCCCTGCAGCTCGGGGTGGGCCTCGAGGGCCTTGTTGAGGTTGGTCACGTAGGCCGCATGGTGCTTGCCATGATGGATTTCCATGGTGCGGGCATCGATATAGGGCTCGAGAGCGTCGAAGGCGTAGTGAAGCGGTGCGACGGCGTGCATGGGCGGAGCTCCTTTCTGGCTTCAGGTCAGGGTTGGGATCATGTTTCAGGGGTCCGTCGGCAGACCGGGAGAGCTGCGCTGGCGGAGTGCTGCGGCCGTAGGCACGTTCGCAGTCCCGCAGCAGGCCTGAATTCTGACACACTCCCTTGCCGGGTCCGCTGCGCCCGCAGCCGGGCTCGACGTGCGCTCCGGAGTTGACGAACCTCTGGTGTTGACGAACGGGAGGCCGATGTCTAAGATACCGGCTCTTCCGCTGTAGGGAGGTTAGCTCAGCGGTTAGAGCACCTGCCTTACAAGCAGGGGGTCGCGGGTTCAAATCCCACACCTCCCACCAAGCTGGCACCGGTTGGTCCCAAGCGACGCGAGGCCGAGACAGTATCGAAGGTCGTCAGCGGACTTGCGGAGTAGGATGAGAGAGGGCTAGAGTTGGCGGCCCGAAGAGTGGATGTCGTCGTTGCAGATCGAGACGGCAGCGGCAGACCAGCTCTGAAGTTTCGCAGCGATAGCAGGTCGGTTTCATCAGCGCGGGGTCGTAGTTCAGCCGGTTAGAACGCCGGCCTGTCACGCCGGAGGTCGCGGGTTCGAGTCCCGTCGGCCCCGCCAAGTTCCAAATCCTCCACCGCTCCACCTCGCTGAGCGGGACGATGGTGGGCCAAGGCTGGCCCGAGAGGCTCAGGCGATGCGCGAAAAAGTCAAGTTGGTCTCGTCCGCCGGTACCGGCTACTTCTACACGACGACCAAGAACAAGAAGGCCTCGACCGAGAAGCTGCGGTTCAAGAAGTACGATCCGAAGGTGCGCCAGCACGTCGAGTTCGTCGAAGAGAAGCTCCGCTAGCCAGCGCTTTCGGTCTCGGCTCCCTGCCTTCTTTCCCCTCAGTTCTCTTCCCAACCGCGCCGTAGCCGGCGCCGCAAGCGATGGAGTAGCGAGTCGACTCCTGCGGCCGAGGCTCGCCCGGCGAGCCGCGCGGCGATCTCGCGACTGGTCATCTCCGCGACGGCAGCCCACAGTAGCAGCTGCAGTCGATGCGCCCCTTCCGTGCCTGGCTCGAGGACGCGCAGGCGCGCCAATGCCCGCCTGAGGCCTTCCCGTGCCAGCAGGCGTTCCTCGGGCGACGGCGCCGGGTCCGCCCGCGTTTCCTGCAGCCAGCGCTCTTCCTCGATGCTCATCTGCCCAACCCGGCCGCTGCCGCGTTTGAGTGCGTGCAGGCTGCGGAGCCGGTCGCTGACGACGCTGACGGCGATCTTGTCGAGATAGGCCGCCAAACGGTGGGGCGCTGCGGCCCACTCCGGGGCTACCGGCCCGGAGAGCCGCTCGAGGAATCGGCAGAGGGTCTCTTGGACGAGCTCCTCGGTGAGCTCCTGGTCGGCCCGGCACCCGCTGCGGCGAAGGTGGCGAGCCACGAGCCGGGTGAGGGCCGGCCGGCGGTTGCGGACGAAGCCATCGAGGGCCGCGTCCGCGGGCGGCGGGAGCCGCCGGGCCCGAGGGGCTCCGACGGGCAGGGTGACAACGGTGGTGACGGACGAACGAGTTTCTGCTTCCATCTGAGGCGCTCCGAGGTTCGTGGAGCGGCGATGGAAGGCCAGAGGCGGCGCGCGAGCGTCGCGAAGAGCATCGCCTGGACGGGGGAACGAGTGGACTGTAGCACGGGCGCTTGCCCTCGCCAAGGAGGGGGTCCGCTAGAATGCCCGCGTGCAGATCTTCACGTCCCCTCGATGCCTCGCTCATACGGCGCCACCGGGCTATCCAGAGGTCCCTGAGCGCCTCGCTGGCGTGCTCGCAGCGTTGGCTGCTGGACCCTGGCCCCTGGTCGATGTCGGGTCGCATGCGGAAGCGCCGATCGCCGTCGAGCGGGTGCACGCGGCCTCCTACGTCGGCCGGTTCCAGCGGGCCGTCGAGCGGGGAGACGGCCTCTTCGACTCGGCTGACAACCCGATCATGGCCGCTACCTGGGACGCCGCCTGGGCTGCGGTCGAGGCCGCGCTGTCGGCTGCCGATTGGGTTGCCGAGGGCAGCGGTCGCCAGGCCTTCGTCGCCGTCCGCCCACCCGGCCACCACGCCGAGCCTGGGCATGCCATGGGGTTCTGCTTCTTCAACAACGTCGCCGTGGCCGCGGACCACCTGCGCCACCACCATGGTTGCGAGCGTGTGGCCGTCTTCGACTTCGACGTCCACCACGGCAACGGGACCCAGCACATCTTCGAGGAGCGCTCCGACGTGCTCTTCGTGAGCACACACCAATACCCCTTCTACCCGGGCACTGGCGCCGCGAGCGAACGCGGGCGCGGCAGCGGCGTGGGGTTCACGCTCAACCTGCCCCTCGCAGCCGGCAGTGGCGATGCCGAGTACCGGACGGTGATCGTCGAGCGCGTGCTGCCGGCACTGCGGGACTTCGCGCCGGAAGTCCTCCTGCTCTCGGCCGGCTTCGACGCCTGGGCGGGCGATCCCCTCGGCGGGATGCGGGTCTCCGCGGACGGTTTCACGCGGTGGGGCCGGCTCCTGGGTGAGCTCGCCAGCGAGATCTGCGAGGGCCGCGTGCTCGCCGTTCTCGAAGGCGGCTACGACCTGACCTCGCTGCCGCGACTGGTCCGTTCGCACCTCGGTGGCCTGGCCGGCCTGGCCGCTCCGGGTGGCTGATTGACTTTCATCAATAGGCATCGCTACAATCGCCGGCAAAGCTCAGGTATCACTTGAGGTAGATTGGGCTAACAGCGCTGAGCGATTGCAGCTCAACCAGCGAGACAGCAGGACGACGAGCGGAACGGCGGGCATTCGCGATGCCAGGGCCGAGGCTGCCTCCAAGCCACCAGGGAGTCGTCCAGAGCGCGTAGGAGAGGCCATGCGACGCAATCGAATCTTCCTTCTCGCAGTGATGGTCCTGATTGCGGTGCCTGCCTGGGCGGCGGCACCATTCGGCAGCTTCGGTGGGCAGGTCGGCGGTGGCAACGCCGGAGCCGGAGTGATGCAGATCCACGGCTGGGCCCTGGACGACAGCGGCATCGCCTGGGTGGACATCCTCGTCGATGGCAAGGTCGTCGGCCGCGCCGAGTACGGCCGCAGCCGGCCGGGTGTGACCCAGAGCTTCCCCGGCTACCCGGACTCCGAGGCCCCAGGCTTTGCCTATCAGCTCAACACCACCCATTTCACCAACGGTCAGCACACGGTGAGCGCGCGGGTGCGCAGCAACACCGGGGAGTCGCTCAACCTGAACTCGGTGAGCCTCGAGTTCCTCAACCTGAGCCACAATCTGGTTCCCTTCGGACGGATCGAGTTCCCGAACGAAGACGCCCAGCTCTTCGGTACCTGTGATCTCTCAGAGCCCCGCCGCCTCTCGGTGGTCTCCGGCTATGCCCTCGACACCGGCGTGCAGGCGGCCGACTCGGGGGTGCGGTACGTCGAGCTGTTGATCGACGGTTCGAGCCCGATCCTCCTCGGCGAGCAGCTCCACCACTCGCAGGTCTCGTGCACGTTCGATGCGGCCCTCGGCGGCTACTCGAACTGCTACGGCCTGCCCCGTGAAGACGTGCGGCAGCTCTACGACCTCTTCGCCGACGACGATCCGCCGAACGTCGGCTTCCGCTTCGTGCTCGACGTCGGCCTGTTGATCAACCTCGGTTACAGCCCTGGCCATCACGACATCAGCATCCGCGCCGGAGACCGGGCCAACCAGGCGTCGATCGTCGACCAGTTCTCGGTCTTCTTCGCCTGCGACGAGTTCCTGGGCAACCAGGGGTCGTTCGGCCAGATCCAGCGCCCCCGTGGCGGCCTCATCTACCAGGGCACGACCGAGATCGTCGGTTGGGCGCTCGATTGGGAAGAGGTCCACGACGTCACCGTGTACATCGACGGCGTCTTCGCCGGCTCCGCCGAGTATGGCTTCGCGCGGCCTGGTGTGACCTACCTCTATCCGGGCTACCCGGACAGCCTGCTCCCCGGCTGGCGCTTCCTGCTCGATACCACCCAGCTGTCGAACAATCGCCACTTCATCAACGTCTACGCCCGCGACTTCCTGGGGCAGCAGACCTTGATCGGCGAGCGGACGTTCGTCGTCTTCAACCCGTAGTCCCCACCGTGACTACGCCCTACTAGCCACGATGCCGGCGGTGCTCTCGCCGCCGGCCTTGCTGGAACCGGGCGCTCGGCCGAGGGAAGTTCCTCGGACCGCCCGGTGCGCCCTGGGCGCGCGGTTCCTTTCCAGGGTCGGTGCGGCTGGAGCGACTCGGCTCGGCAGGACCATTGCGGCCGGCCTTCTCCGCCGGTGAGCCAAGCCCGGACCGGCGGGAAAGATCGGCGGCTTGCCCCCCCTACCGCTGGCGGAGGCCGTGACGCGCGCCGGCAGGCCCCTTCGCGGGCGCGCCACGCGCAAGCGCGGAGCTGCCCGCGACGCCCGACCGATCCGCGGACGGAGGTGGACTGGCTTACCGCCGACCGCTTGGCGAGCTGTTCTGGGCGAGCGTCGCCTTGAGCTCGCGCTGGGCGAGGAGGTCGTGCGCCTGCGGGAAGCGGCCGAGGGCGGCCTGGATCTGCTTGTCGCCTTCGGCGAGGGCGCGGTGCTGCGCCACCTGTCCGAAGCGGGCGTTGAGCACTTCGCCGCCCGCCATGCGCAGGGCCAGCTGCTGCGTCTTCTCGGCCGCGAAGCCCTTGTCGACTTCCTCGCTGGTGAGCAACTTTTCGTCGACCAGCCAGCGCTTGAGCTCGCTGAGGACGGTGGCGTCGGGCCGCCAGCTCTCGCTGGCGACCGTGTGCTCGCGCACGTAGTCGACGGCGAAGTTGAGGAAGACGTTTTTCGCCAGCAGGCGTTGCTCAAAGGGGGTGAGCTCGTCGTTGTCAGCCATCACGTCCGGTGTGATGCCGCCGCCGCCGAAAACGTCACGCCCGAGGTCGGTGTGGAAGACCTCCTGGCCCGAGGCGGCTTCGCTCCCCGCTGCCGCATGGGGCTCGGCGACGGTCACGTAGTCGTAGTAGGAGGTGTAGTCACGCTGGATCAAGCGGCCCGAAGGGGTGTAGTACTTGGCGGTGGTCAGCGCCATGCCGGCGCCATAGGGCAGGTTGAACACCGTCTGCACCAAGCCCTTGCCCCAGGTGGGGGTACCGACGATCAAGCCGGTGTCGTGGTCCTGGATGGCACCGGAGACGATCTCGGCCGCCGAGGCCGTGCCGCGGTTGACCATGACGACGATCGGCAGGTCGAGGGCAGGGTAGCGGCCGGTCGCCCGATAGGCCTGCATCGAGTCGGCGGTGCGGCCGCGGGTCTCGACGATCATCGCGCCCCGCGGCACGAACTGATCGGCGATGTCGATCGCCTGGTCGAGCAGGCCACCGCCGTTGTTGCGCAGGTCGAAGAGCAATTGCTTCATGCCCTGGGCCTTGAGCTGAGCGATGGCGTTCGTCACCTCCTCGGCCGAGGCGCGGTTGAAGTCGGTCAGCCAGATGTAGCCCGTCTCCGGCGTCAGCATGTAGGCGTAGCGCACGGTGGTCTGCGGGATCTCGGCCCGGGTCACGGTGAGCTTGAGCGGCTCGGGTAGCCCGCGCCGCACGATCTCGATGTGCACCTGGGTGCCCTTGGGGCCCTTCAGCTTGTCGACCGCCTCGTCGACGTTCATCTGATCGGTGGGGTCGCCCTCGATCTGGCTGATCACGTCGCCGGCACGAATGCCGAGGCGCGAAGCCGGTGTGCCCTCGATGGGGGTGACGACGGTGAGCCGGCCGTTGCGCATCGAGACCAGGATGCCGAGGCCATAGAAGGTGCTCTGCTGGCGCTCGCGCAGTCCCGTGTAGGCCTTGGGGCTCATGAAGCTGGTGTGGGGATCGAGGGTGCGCAGCAGGCCCTGGATCGAAGCGAAGACGAGGTCGCGGAAGGGGACCTCGCTGCCGTAGCGGTCGTGGGCGATCGAGACCAGCTCGGAGTAGACGCGCAGAGCGTCGCCGTTGTCGCTGTCGCGGGCGAGGAGGCGGTCGCCGAAGAGCGAGCCACCGATCACGGTGAGGACGAAAAGGGCGGAGGCGACGAGTCTCCAGGGCTTTCGCATGACCCGTCAGTGTACCATCGGGCCCTCTCGCCGACCGCTGCCTGATGGCTCGTCTGCCGCCGCCTCGAGGACCTGCAGGCGTTCCCGCACCCGCGCGACCCGCGCGTTGTCGGGGCCGAAACGCAGTGCCATGCGGTCCAGGGCCGCCCGCAGCAGAGGCTTGGCCTCGGCATTTCGCCCCAACTTGGCAAGGCAGAACCCGAGGTCCGACTGCGCGTCGGCGATCCGCCAGTGATCCGGCGGGAGGATTCGCTGCCGGATGGCCAAGGTCTCTTCGAGCAGGGGCAGCGCCTCCTGCCAGCGGCCCCGGAGAATGGCGATCCGGCCGAGCCCGCTGGCCGGCCGGGAGAGGTGGTGATGGTCCTTCACCCCCGCCCGCGCCAGCCGATCGCGCGCCGAGAGGTAGAGCCGCTCGGCGCCGTCGAGGTCGCCCCGCCAGCGCAGGACGTCGCCGAGGATGCACTCGGCGACAGCGATCAACGGATGGTCGGCGGGGAAGGCGCGCTGGCGCACCGCGAGGCATTCGCTGGCGACGTCCTTGGCTTCGGCGAGCTGGTCGAGGTCGGTGAGGACCGTCGCCAGATTGCAGGCACTCATCGCCACCTTGGGGTGGGCCCCGCCCAGGCGCTCGCGCCGGCCCAGCCAGACCTCGCGCAGCACCGGTTCGGCCTCCTGAAGACGGCCGAGCTCGGCCAGGCCGACGCCGAGGTTGTTGAGTGCGGCTGTCAGGTCGGGGTCGCCGGGCGAGACGCGGGGCCGCCAGATCTCGATCGCCCGGCGGATGAGGGGCAGGCCTTCGTCGTGCCGGCCAGACGCCTCGTTGATCACGCCCAGCATGTTGAGGCTGATCGCGAGGTCCAGCTGCCGCCTGCGGGTGAGTGCCCGCTCGTGCGGTGGCGGCCGGTCGGCCGGCAAGGCAGCGAGCGCCGCTCGGTGCAGGCGCACGGCCTCCTCGGCGAGGGGAAGTGCCTCGGGCACCCGCGCCTGGGAGCGGTAGGTCTCCGCGAGCAGGCCGAGGACCGTGGCCAGCTCGGGCGAGGTCGCACCGTGCACGCGGCGGGTGAGGTCCCGCGCGGCCTCGAGCGTGGAGCGGGCCTCGTCCAGCCGGCCGAGGGTGGTTTGCGCCTCTCCTAGCTTGGCGAGCGTCTCGGCACGTTGGGATGCGCCCGCCTCTCCCGCCTCCTCCCAGAAGGCGAGCACTCGGCGGAAGAGCTCCTCAGCGGACTGCGAGTAGCCCAGGCCCTGGTAGATCTCGGCGATCGAGCCGAGGATCGTCGCCAGCATCAGGGGCTCGTTCGCCAGCTCGTTGCGGGCCTCGGCTGCTGCGCGGTCGAGCATCACGCGTGAGGAGACGGTCGGGCTGTCGGCGACGGTGGGATCGGCACTGCGCAGCAGGCTGACGAGGAGGTGCTGCGCCCGCTCGGAGCGCTCACGCTCGGCGTTGGCGCGCTGCCACTGCTGCCAGGTATGCGCCGTCAGGGCCAGCAGGGCGAGGACGGCGCCGGTGGTCGCCGTCGCCGCCAGGCGATGGCGGGCGAGGAAGCGACTGAGGCGGTAGGAGGCCGACTCCGCGCGGGCCAGGATCGGCCGCCGCTCCAGGTGCCGCTCGAGGTCGTCGGCGAGGGCCGCGGCCGACAGGTAGCGGCGCTCCGGCTCCTTGCGCAGGGCCTTCGCTACGATGACGTCGAGGTCGCCGGCACAGCGACGGGAGAGCCGCTCGGGCGGTTCTGCCAGGCCAGCGGCCAGGCCGTGCAGAACGGCCTGGCTCGGGCGCGTGGGTTCCTGCTCGAGGATGGCACGATCGAGGTCGACGGGCGAGGTGGCGTCGAAGTGGTAGGGCAGCCGACCCGTCAGCAGCTGGTAGAGCACGACGCCGAGGGAGTACACGTCAGTGGTGGTCGCTACCGCCTGCCCGCGCAGCTGCTCCGGGCTGGCATGGGTAGGGGTCATGGCGCGCACGCCGGTCTGGGCCGGCTCCCTCCCGGGCTCGCTCGCGAAGTCGTGCAGCAGCTTGGCGATCCCGAAGTCCACCAGCTTGGGCACCCCGTCGGCGCGCACGAGGATGTTGCTGGGCTTGAGGTCGCGATGCACCACGAGATTGCGGTGGGCGTGGTCGACGGCCCGACAGACGCTGATGAACAGGCGCAGGCGGGCCTCGAGGGGTAGCGCCCGCTCGGCGCAGTAGCGGTCGATGGGCTGGCCATCGACCAGCTCGATGACCAGGAAGGGGCTGCCCTCGGTCGTCGTTCCGCCATCGTAGAGATGGGCGATGTTGGGGTGCTCGAGGCCGGCGAGGATCTGCCGCTCGCGCTCCAGGACGGCGGCGAGCTCGCCGCTCGCGAACGACGGGTGCACCACCTTGACGGCCACCGTGCGCGCATAGGCCGCATCGTCGCGCTCGGCACGGTAGACGGTGCTCATCCCCCCGCTGCCGAGCACGCCGGTCAGGCGGTAGGGGCCGAGTTGCCTGCCGACCAGCGCGGCGACCTGCGCGGAGCGACCGACGGCGAGAAGCTCCCCGGCCGGGGTGGCGAGGAACGAGGCGCTCGCGGCGTCGGCGGCGAGCAGGGCGCCGACCTCCCTCACCAGCTCGCCGTCCTCCCCGGCCGCCGCGGCGAGCCAGGCCTGCGGGTCCGCTGGCGCGGCCTCCAGGCAACGGTGGAAGAGCTCTTCGATCTGCGTCCAGCGCTCGGGTGTCATCGCCGTGAGGTCCCTCGCCCCCAGGCCGGGCGTCGCGGTCGCCGCCTTGACATCATCGCGTGTGCGGCTGATGATCCGGGCCGAGAGGGCATGAGCGGATGTTCGGAAACCTCGGCGGCCCAGAGCTGATCTTCATCCTGGCGATCGCGCTGCTGATCTTCGGCCCCAAGCGCCTGCCCGAGATCGGTCGCATGGTCGGCAAGGGGATGGCGGAGTTTCGGCGCGCTTCGAATGAGCTCAAGCGGACGCTGAACGCCGAGCTGGAGGTCGACCAGGGTGCCCTCGATGCGCAGCGCTCGCTCTGGCAGCAGCCTCCGGCGAGCCCCCTGCGACCCGTAGCCCAGACCACTGCCCGGGGACAGCTGGCCACCCCGCCGGCGAGCGAGGCGGCGGCAGAGCTGCCGGCGCCGGTCGCTCCGGCCGAGGGTAGCGAGGCCTTGGCGGCAGCGCCGCAGGCCACCCTCGCCGAAGACCCGACCGCCGTACCGGTGGAGGCGACGAGCTCGAAACCTGCCACCCCGACCGTCGCTTCCTAGTTCCAGCCCTTCGCTCACCGACTGCCCCCCACTGTGGCCAACATGCCCCCGAGCGAGCCCGGCACGCACGGCGAAGACCTGCCGCGGATGACCCTGCTGCAGCACCTCGAGGAGCTGCGCCGGCGGATCGTCTACTCGCTGATCGCCGTCGCCGTTGCCTTCTTCGCCTGCTGGGCCTACGTCGACCCGATCTTCGACCTCATCGAGCGGCCGATCCGCAGCCACATGCCGCCGGAAAAAAAGCTGGCCGTCTTCGGCATCCCGGACGCCTTCATGCTCTACGTGAAGGTCGCGGCGCTCGCCGCCCTCTTCTTGGCGATGCCGGTGGTGCTCTATCAGCTCTGGTGCTTCGTCGCTCCCGGCCTCTACCGCCGCGAGCGGCGCTGGGCCCTCGTCTTCGTCTTTTTCGGCACGCTCTTCTTCACCGCCGGCGGGCTTTTCGCCTACCTCGTCGCGAGCCCTTTCGCCATCGAGTTCCTGCTCGACGCCGGCAGCCGTTTCGAGCAGGTGATCGCCGTCGACCGCTACCTGAGCTTCGAGCTGACGGTGATCCTCGGCCTCGGCCTGATGTTTGAGATGCCGATGGTGATCTTCGCCCTGTCGCAGATGGGAGTGGTCACCCCCCGTTTCCTGATGCGCCATTTCCGCTGGGCGGTGCTCATCATCTTCATCGCCGCGGCGATCATCACGCCGACCCCGGACGTCGTCAACATGTGCATCTTCGCCCTGCCGACGATCGGTCTGTATCTCCTGGGAGTCGCGGCGGCAGCGATCGCCAACCGGCTGCGGCGCCGGCGCGAGGAAGCCGAGGCGGGCTGAGGGAGGCCCCTGCCGCCACCCGGCTCGGCGAGCCGGCTGGCAGGCAGCGGCAGCGAGCAGGGCAAGCTCAGGCGGCCTGCTGCGCCTCGCCGGCGAGGGTCTTGACGATCTCGCCGACCACCGCCTTGGCATCGCCGAAGACCATCAGCGTGCTGTCGGCCGTGTAGAGCTCGTTGTCGATGCCTGCGAAGCCGGGGTTCATCGTGCGCTTGATGGCGAGCACGGTCTTCGCGCGGTCGACGTCGAAGATCGGCATACCGTAGATCGGGCTCGCCTTGTCGTGGCGGGCCGCCGGGTTCACCACGTCGTTGGCGCCCACCACCAGGGCGACGTCGACCTGCGGGAAGTCGGGGTTGATGTCCTCGAGCTCGAACAGCGAGTCGTAGGGCAAGTTCGCCTCGGCGAGCAGCACGTTCATGTGGCCCGGCATGCGGCCGGCCACCGGGTGGATGGCGAAGCGCACTTCGATGCCCCGCTTGGTCAGCTGGTCGTAGAGCTCGCGCACGCGGTGCTGCGCCTGGGCCACGGCCATGCCGTATCCGGGCACGATCACCACTAGCTGCGCCATCTCGAGCAGCTGCGCCGCGTCCTCGGTGGTGGCGCTCTTGACCGCCTTCTGCTCCTTGCCCGCTGCTCCCACCTGGACGGTACCGAAGGCGCCGAACAGCACGTTGGTGAACGAGCGGTTCATCGCCCGACACATGATCACCGAGAGGATGAAGCCCGACGAACCGTCGAGGGCACCGGCGATGATCAGCAGCTTGTTGTCGAGCACGAAGCCCATGGCGACGGCCGAGAGGCCGGCGTAGGAGTTGAGCAGCGAGATGACCGTCGGCATGTCGGCGCCACCGATGGGGATGATCAGCAGGACACCGAAGAGCAGCGAGAAGAAGACGATCGCCGGGAAGAGAACCCACTTCTCGGGGGTCACCACCAGCGCGATGCCGCAGAGGATGGCCACACCGAGGAGCGACAGGTTGATGAAGTTCTGGCCGCGGTAGGTGATCGGGCGGGTGGGCAGCACCTCTTGGAGCTTGCCCGCGGCCATCAGGCTGCCGGTGAAGGTGAGGTAGCCGAGGATCACCTCGATGGCGATCACCGTCATGCGGAAGGTGGTGAGGTGGCCCTCCTCGAGCCAGAGCATGTACTTGGCGGTGCCCACCAGGCCGGCGGCGAGGCCGCCGAAGGCGTGCGAAAGGGCCGTTCGTTGCGGTACCGCGGTCAGCGGCACCCAAGAGAGCGGGATGCCGATCACCGTGCCGACCACCAGGCCGACGACGATCCAGTTGTAGCCGATGATCTCCGGGTTGAGCAGGGTGCCGACGATCGCCATCGTCATGCCGGCCACGCCGGCCATCACGCCGCGGCGCGCCGTCGTGGGGTGCGACAGCCACTTGAGCGAGAAGATGAAGAGGCCGGCGGCGAGGAAGTAACTGGCCTGGATCAGATGCTCTCTCACGCCTTACCCCCCTCGCGCTTCTTGAACATTTTGAGCATCCGATCGGTGATCAGGAAGCCGCTCACGATGTTGGTCATCGAGGCGGCGACGGCGATGGCGCCGAGGGCCGTCGTCAGCGTGCTGCGCTGCTCGCCGGCGATGATGATCGAGCCCACGATGGCGATCGCCGAGATGGCGTTGGTCAGCGACATCAGCGGCGTGTGGAGGAGCCGCGAGACGCTGCGGATCACCTCGAAGCCGATGAAGGTCGCGAGCATGAACACGAAGAGCATGGACCACAGATCGAGCTCCAAAGCCCCTCTCCTTTCTGCGTTTCAGCCAGCCTTTTTCACTTTTTGAGACCGCGCGGCAGCATAGCAGAGCCCCTACCGCCGACCCGCATTCTCTGCTCTCGCGCCGCCTGGGAAGCCACCTGATGGGGCGGCTGCTATGCTCCGGCGATCGTTCGCGCCGGTGCCCGCGGCCAGCGCTCGGGGCAGCGGGCACAAGGAGGGAGGTCCCGTGAGCCGCGACAGCAACCGCCGGCAGGCGTTCGCCGCCTTGGTCTGGCTCGTTCTCACCGTCTGGCTCGTTGTCGCCGCCTGGGCCGGTGCCGTACTGCCAGCCGCCGCCGCACCCGCCATCGCCCCGCAGGAGCTCGCGGCCCAGCGCCTCGGCGAGCTCCAGTTGCGCTTCGTGGGGCCGGTGGGCAACCGCGTTCCGGCCGTCGTCGGCGTGCCGGGAGACCCCAACGTCTACTACGCCGGGGCAGCCTCCGGCGGCATCTGGAAGAGCGAGGACGGCGGCCTCAGCTGGCAACCGATCTTCGATCGCCAGGCCGTCTCTTCGATCGGTAGCCTGGCCATCGCGCCGTCGGATCCCAACGTCGTCTGGGCGGGCACCGGCGAGACGTTTATCCGCAGCAACGTCTCGATCGGCACCGGCATCTACCGCTCGACCGACGCCGGCCGCAGCTGGCAGGCGATGGGGCTCGAGGCCACGGGCCGCATCGGCCGCATCGTGATCCACCCGAGCAACTCGGACATCGTCTTCGCTGCCGCTCTCGGCCACGCCTACGGGCCGCAGAAAGAGCGCGGCATCTACCGCACCACGGACGGCGGCAAGAGCTGGCGGCAGGCGCTCTTCGTCGACGAGCAGACCGGCGCCATCGAGCTGGTGATGGACCCCAACAACCCGCGGATCTTGTTTGCCGCCACCTGGCAGATCGAGATCCGGCCGTGGGGGCGGGAGAGCGGCGGGCCGGGGAGCGGCATCTTCGCCTCTCGCGACGGCGGCGACACCTGGACGCGCCTCTCAGGACACGGCCTGCCGCCGCCACCCTGGGGCAAGGTGGGGCTTGCGATGTCGAAGGCGAGCTCGGCGCGCATCTACGCCCTGATCGAGACCGATTCGGGGGTCGCCGGCTGGCCGGAGGACGGCCAGGGCAGCAGCGAGGAAGCCGGCGTGCTCTGGCGCTCGGACGATGGCGGGGCCAACTGGCAGCTGGTGAGCCGCGACCACAACCTCAACCAGCGGCCGCTCTACTACAGCCGCGCCGCCGTGGCACCGGACGACGCCGACGAGATCCACTTCATGGCCGTCGATCACAGCCTCTCGATCGACGGCGGGCGGACGATCAAGCGAGTGCCCACGGGCGGTGATCACCACGACATCTGGATCGACCCCTTGCTGCCTGACCGCATGATCGTCGGCCACGACGGCGGCCTCGCCATCTCGACGACCCGCGGTGCCAGCTGGCTGCGCGTCGCGCTGCCGGTGGCGCAGATGTACCACGTGGCGACCGACGACCGGGTGCCCTACAACCTCTACGGCAACCGCCAGGACGGCTCCTCCTACCGCGGCCCCAGCCGCTCGTGGTCCGGCTTCGAGATCTCACCCGCCCTGTGGCGTGACGTCGGTGGCTGCGAATCGGGCTGGACCGTGCCCGAGCCCGCCGGCGACACCGTCTACACGGGCTGCTACGACGGCGTCCTCGACCGCTACGACGATGCGACCGGCAGCGTGCAGAACATCATGGTGTGGCCCGAGGCGATCGAGGGCTCGGCGGCGGCTGACATGCGCTACCGCTTCCAGTGGACCTTCCCCGTCGCCCTCTCGCCGCACCACCCCGGTCGGGTCTATGCCGGCAGCCAACACCTCCATGCGAGCGACGACCGCGGCCGCACCTGGCGGGAGATCAGCCCCGACCTGACGAAGAACGAGGCCGCCAGGCAGGTGAGGAGCGGCGGCCTCACCTTCGACGACTCCTCGCCGACGGTCTACCCGACCCTCTTCGCGATCGCCGAGTCGCCACTCGCGGCGGGCCTGATCTGGGTCGGCACCAATGACGGCCAGGTGCAGCTCACCCGGGACGACGGCGCCACCTGGAAGAACGTCACGGCGGCCTTGCCCAGCCTGCCCGGCGAGGGCACGGTGGCCAACCTCGAGCCGTCGCGCTTCGACGACGGGACCGTCTACGCGACGATCGACCGCCACCAGCTCGGCGACCCGGCGCCCTACGTCCTGCGTAGCCGCGACTTCGGCGCCCACTGGCAGCGGATCACCGGCGGCCTGCCCGGCGGGCCTCTCGGCTACGCCCACTGCGTGCGCGAGGACCCCGTGCGCCGCGGCATGCTCTACCTGGGGACGGAGCGGGGCCTCTACCTCTCCTTCGACGACGGCGAGCACTGGCAGCCGTTGCAGCTCAACCTGCCGCCGGCGCCGGTGTCCTGGATCACCGTCCAGGAGCGGTTCCAGGACCTCGTCGTCGCAACCTACGGACGCGGTTTCTGGGTGCTCGACGACGTCTCACCGCTGCGCACCCTGGGCGACGCCGCGGCCCGCAGCGAGCCGCAACTCTTCGCGCCGCAGCGTGCCTACCGCTTGCAGAGCGAGCGGCGCCTGGTCGGCATGGTGGGTCGCCAGGTGTCGAGCGGCAGCAACCCGCCCTATGGCGCCCTGCTGAGCTACTGGCTGCCGGCGGACCTGCCGGCAGACAAGAAGGTGGAGATCGAGGTCCTCGACCGCGCCGGCGCCCCGGTCCGCCGGCTGGCGGACCTGCCGACCTCAGCCGGCCTGCATCGGGTCGCCTGGGACCTGCGGGGCGAGACCTCGACGGAGGTCGAGCTGCGCACGCCGCCGCTCGGCAACCCCCATCTCGACCTCGGCCCCCGGGGCACGCGCGAGCTGATCGAAGCCGGGCGCGTCTCGGTGCCGGCCCTGCCCGGGACCTACATCGTCCGCCTGAAGAGCGGCGACACGGTGCTCACGCAGCCCCTCGAGGTGGTGGTGGACCCGCGGGTCGCCCCGGCCGAGGCCGATCTCGTGGCCCAGCACGCGCTGCTGTCGCGGCTCGCCGGGCTGCTGTCGCGGCTCGCCGGGGCGATCAACCGCCTGGAGTGGACCCGCAAGCAGCTCGCCGACCTCGACGCCCGCCTGGCGAGCCTCGACGGCAGCGCCGAGCCGCGGCGGGCCCTGGCCGCGGTGGCGGCCCAGGCGCGCGAGGTCGAGGGCCTGTTCTTCGACCTCCGCATGGGCGACGGTGGGCAGGACTTTCTGCGCTGGCCCCGCCGCCTCTATGGCCGCACCGCCTACCTCTTCGGCTACGTCGACAACGGCGACTACGCGCCCACCGCGTCGCAGAGCGAGCTCACGGCACAGCTCGAGGGCGAGGTGGCGGCCGCCGAGGCGCGGGTCAGCGCGCTCCACGACGGCGCCGTCGCGGCGCTCAACCGCACTCTCTATGAGCAAGGGATCGGTCCGGTGGTGGTGACGCCGGGAGGGTCGCCGTAACGATGGTGCTGCTGCTCAAGAACCTGCTCTTCACCCTCGTGGTGCCGGCCGGCGTGGCGGTCTACGGTCCGCTTGCCATCGCCCGCCGGACGGTCGGCGAGGAGTTCGAGCGCGATCTCGGCTCCTGGTTGGCGGTACCGCTGCTGGCCCTCGGCACCGTGATCTACCTGCGCTGCCTCTACGACCTGGTCGCCGTGGGCCGCGCCACGCCGTTTCCCCTCGACCCGCCCCGCCACCTGGTGGTGCGCGGCCTCTACCGGCGGGTGCGCAACCCGATGTACCTGGGGGTCTTCGCCGCCATCCTCGGCTGGGCGCTCTGGTACCGTTCGGCCGAGATCCTCGCCTACGGCGCCTTCGTCACCGCCTTCATCCACGGCTTCGTCGTGCTGGTCGAGGAGCCCGGCCTCGTCCGTCGCTTCGGCGCCGCCTACCTCTCCTACCGCCAGCAAGTGGGGCGCTGGCTCCCCGGCCCGCCTTTCCTACCCTGAGGGACCGTCGATGCGTTCGATCTGCGTCTTCTGTGGCTCGCGGCCCGGTGACAGCCCGGCCTACCTCGAGCTGGCGAGCGAGTGCGGCCGTCTGCTCGCCGCGCGCGGGCTGCGCCTCGTCTACGGCGGCGGCAGCGTGGGCCTGATGGGTGCCTTGGCCGACAGTGTGCTCGCCCACGGCGGCGAGGTGGTCGGGGTGATCCCGGGCCACCTGCTGGCCCGCGAGGTGGGGCACCGGGGCCTCACTGACCTGCGCGTCGTCACCACGATGCAAGAGCGCAAGGCCCTGATGGGCGAGCTCTCGGACGGCTACCTCACCTTGCCCGGGGGCCTCGGCACCCTCGACGAGCTCTTCGAGGTGTGGACCTGGTACCAGCTGGGGTTGAGCCGCAAGCCGATCGCCCTGCTGGACTTCGGGGGTTTCTTCCGCCCCCTGCTCGACTTCCTTGACGCCGCCACCGCCCATGGCTTCCTCAGCCCCGAGCAGCGCCAGACCCTGCACGTCGGCCACGACCTCGCCTTCGTCCTCGACGAGCTCGATGCCGCCATCGCCTCGGCCGCGGCCTGAGCGGCGCGGCGGCCGCCTACGGGGTGGTGCGGAACGTGAAGCTCACCGGCCCGTCGAGCTCGTTGCCGGAGAGGTCCTCGATGGCGTCGGCGGCGAGGGTGACGTGCAGCACGTCGTCGCGCGGCAAGTCCTGGTTCGGCGTCCACACCACCCACCAATGCTCCGGGTCGTAGCTCATCGTACCCGCCACCAGGCCGGCCGTCTCGGCCAGCACGGTGACGCCACCGGCCTCGACGTCCCGCGGGTTGAGGGGCTCGGAGGCGGCGAAGATCACCCGCACCCGGCTGCCGGCGACCAGCGCCCCTTCCTCCGGGAAGTGCGAGGTCATCACCGGGTCGAGGTCGACGCCTCCGGGGCAGCACTCCCCTGGCAGGGTGGCGAGGTCGAGGGTGAGGTGGAAGACGGCGTCCGCCACCACCGGCGGCGGCGGGATGATGTCGGGCAGGTCGTGGTCGCCCAACCAATCGGCGAGGACCACGGCTGCGACCACTGCCGTCACCACCCCGGCGACCACCAGGGCGGTGGGGAAGTGGTCGATGGTGACCTGGACCTCGGACACCTTGCCGCGCTCGATGCGCAGCACACGGCCGGGATCGTCGAGCTGCTCCGCGTTGCCGCTCTCGTCGAGGACGCCGGTGAAGCGCACCCGGTACTTGCCCGGCGGCAGGTTGACGACGCTCCAGCGCGGGTCGAGGGAGCGGAAGATGGGCGCCCAGCCCTTGCCCTCCTTGCGCTCGAGCTCGCCCACCACGAAGCGGGGCCCCACCTGGCCGGCGCGCCGGGCGGCGTCGTCGGCGAAGACGGCCACCTCTATGCCACCCACCTCGCCGGCGATCTTGTGCGTTCCGGTGGTGCGCACCGAAAGGCAGCCGGCCAACAGCACTGCGATCAGGCTCAGGGCGGCGAGCTGCCGCCACGATTTCCACGTGCTCATCTCGTTCTCCCGTTGCAACGGCCTGGTGCCATTGCTCATCCTATGCCAGTGCCAACCACGCTCCCGAGGCGGGCCTGGTCCGCGGCGGTGCCGGCTTGAGCGCCGCCGTCGCAGGCCGTCCGGCGTGGCGCTGGCTGCTCGTCGCCTACGCCTGGCTGGCCTACTTCCTCTACGCTCGCAGCCTCCTCTACCTGATCGGCTTTCTCGCTGGCTGGCGCGTTGCAAAGACCATCGACGGCGGTGCCGGCCCGTGGCCGCGGGCCCTGCTGGTGGACCTCACCCTCCTCGTCGCTTTCGCCGTGCCGCACAGCCTCCTCGCCCGTCCCGACGTCAAACAGCGGCTCTGGGGGCCAGTGCCACCCGCCGCCGAGCGCAGCACTTACGTCCTCGTCTCGGCGCTCTCCCTCGCCGCCTTGATCGCCCTCTGGCAGCCCTGGCCCCGCGTCCTCTGGCAGGTCGAGGCCCCGGCCCTCTGTTGGCTTCTGTGGACACTCTTCGCCTCTGGTTGGTTGCTCGGCCTGGCGGCGACGAAGACCCACGGCCACTTTCGGCTCTTCGGCGTCCGCGCCGCCTGGCGTGAGGCCCGGGGCCAGCCGGCGGAGACGCCCCGCCTGCGCACCACCGGGCTCTACGCCCGTCTCCGGCATCCCATGTACCTGGGTTTCCTCGTCGGCTGCTGGGTCACTCCCTCGATGACCGCCGGCCACGCCCTCTTCGCCGCCGTGATGACGGCCTACGCCCTCCTCGGCGCCCGTCTCGAAGAGCGCGACCTCGCCGCCCGTTTCGGGGAGGAGTACGCGGCCTATCGAAGGCGGGTGAGGGCGGTGGGTTGGAAGCTCAAGGGCAGCTCACCGCCAGCGGCGGGATGGTGAACGCCCCACCGGGGTTCTGGTGGGGGTTGGTGCGCGAGGCGTTGAGGCGGGTGGCGAGGTCGCGCAGGGTGGCGCAGTAGGCCGGGTCGGCGGCGAGGTCGTGGGCCTCGGCGGGGTCGGTTGAGAGGTCGTAGAGCTCGGCAGCGCCGCCCAGGCGGCGGAGGAGCTTGTAGCGCCCCAGGCGGAGGGCCTGGCGGGAGTCCGCGCGGGGTGCGAAGGTCTCCCAGTAGAGGCTGCGTTGCGCCGGCGCGTCCCCGCGCGTCCACAAGGGAAGGAGAGAAGCTCCGTCGCTCGCCGGCGGCGGGAGGCCGGCGAGGTCAGTGAGGGTGGGCAGCAGGTCCCAGAAGGCGGCCGGTGTGTCCTCGAGGGTCGGCTGGATGTGCCCCGGCCACCAGGCGAGGAGCGGCACCCGCAACCCGCCTTCGCGGAGGGACCACTTCATCCCCGAGAACGGCCCGGCCGAGCGGAAGAAGGCGGGGCTGCCGATGCCACCGGCGTCGTGGGGGCCGTTGTCGCTGCTGAGGAGCACGAGCGTGTCCTCGTCCAGGCCCAGGTCGCGCAGGCGGTCGAGCAGGCGGCCGATGTCGCGGGACAGGCGGGAGACCATCGCCGCGTAGGTCGCCCGCGGCGCCTCGTTCCAGCGATCGAAGTCCCGGCCGTCCTGGGCCGGGTGCCAGGGCGCCTCGGGGAAGAGGCTGCGACCGTGCGCGTCCTGGTACTCGGCGAGGTCGGCGGCCTCGGCCACCAGCTCGGCGTGGGGGATGGCGACAGGCAGGTAGAGGAAGAAGGGCTCTCCCTGGTGGCGCTCGACGAAGCTGAGAGCGCGCTCGAAGAGCTCGCCGTGGACGTAGCGCTCGGGCGGCAGGGGCAGCGGCTCGCTGCGGCCGTCGCGGGCGGTGAACAGGAACTGGCGGACGTCCGGGTAGAAGGGATGCTGGGGAGTTCCCGGCGGCTGCGCCGGGCTGTCGAGGTAGTAGACCTGGCCGTCCCGGTTGGTGAGCTGGCCGGCCCACTCGTCGAAGCCCCCGGCCGCCGGGTCGGCCGCCGTGACCATGCTCGCCCCGCTGACCTCGGCGAGGCCCCACTTGCCGAACATGCCGGTGGCGTAGCCCGCCTGCTGGAAAAGTTCGGGGAGGGTGGGGCCGTCCGCCACCAGGGCACCCTCGAGGCGCACCTGGGTGTGGCCGGTGGTAAGGCCGGTCAGGAGGGCCGCCCGCGACGGCGTGCAATGGGGAGCGCCGGCGTAGAAGCTCGTCATCCGCACGCCCTCGGCCGCCATGGCGTCCAGCTCGGGGGTGTGGATCTTCGCCTGGCCGTAGCTGCCGAGATCTCCCCAGCCGAGGTCGTCGGCGACGACGAGCACCACGTTGGGCCGCAGGTCGTGCTCGACGGTGAGCGTGCAGGCTCCGCAGGGCAGGGCACCGTCCTGGATCGTGATCGTCGCCAACGTGCCGGCCGCGTCGATGGTCAGCAGGCGATCGTTGCCGCGCACCTCCTCGCGCAGCTGCTCGGGCCGGATGCGCTGCAGCACCAGACGGTCATGACCGGCGCGGTCGACGACGGTGTCGTCGCCGTCACCGGGGCGGTAGAGGTAGGTGTCGTCCCCGGCGCCGCCGGCAAGGAGGTCCCCCCCGGCGCCGCCCACGAGGACGTCTGCACCCGGCCCACCCAGCAGGGCATCGAAACCCACGCCGCCTTCCAAACGGTCGTTACCGTAGCTGCCGAGCAGGGTGTCGTGGGCGAGGTCGCCGTAGAGGTGGTCGGCCCCGCGACCACCGGAGAGGGTGTCCCAGCCGCCGCCGCCGTGCAGCCAGTCGGCGCCGTCGCCGCCGTCGAGCGCGTCGTCCCCACCGTCGCCGTAGAGGCGGTCGTCACCGGCGAGGCCCGAGACCTCCTCTGCGGCCGGTCCGCCGAAGTAGGTGTCGTCCCCGTTGGTCAGCACCACCACCGTCGCCGCAACCGCCGGCAGGGCGACGGCGAGGACGGGGAGGAGGGTACAGATGCGATTTCGTGGCATGGGCGCGCCTCTCACCATGGCTGTGCAGCGAGAGACGCGCGAAAGGACGGCGCGTTCGGGCAGGGGGGCGGCGAGGGGAGTCGGGCGGTCGTTGGGCGGCCGCGGAGGGCCGCCCGACAGCCTTGGGTTCAGGAGGCTCCTTGAGTGCGGCGGTCTAGCCGCAGTGCCAGGTGCCTCCGTTGCACCCGCAGCGACCCGGCTCGATGGGGTAGATGTTGTAGCACTTGAAGTGGGCCCCCGGGGGGCTGCAGGGCAAGCCGTCCCAAGCACCGCAGCTCTCCCAGCGGGTCGGCGTCGGAAGCGGCCGAGCCTGAGAGCGCGACGCAGCCTCGGTGGGTAGCGAGCTGGCGAGGATCCCCGTCAGCAGGGTCGCGGCGGCGAAGGCGAACAGCGGCTGAAGGCGCGTCATCGTGTCTCCTCCTCGAGAAGGTTGAAGGGATAACAATTATAGCTTTGGAATCAGAAATAGCAATTGAAATATGTTCTGGGCCGTAGATGGCATCGGCCCGGCCACGAGACGCTCCTTTGCCGCGGCCGGGGCCTGTCCCGGGCGGTGGTGGTTGGGCCAGGTGAGGCCGGCGGGGCTCGCCTGGGGATGAATCCCCAGGCTATGGTCCTTGGCCCTGGCGGGGCCTGCCCGCCCTCTTCTGCAGCGGTCGGGCCGGGCGGGTTTGAAACCGACCCTTACCGGGCGTTGATGGCCTTGTCGTAGTCGAAGAAGGAGACGCTGAAGTCGCGCGGCACCTTCTGCCCGTCGGCGCGGTAACGGTTCACGTAGTCGAGGATGCTCGGGTTGGGGTTGCCGTGGCCCTTCTCGTAGGCGAGGAAATCACCGCTGAACCAGTCGAAGATCTTCGACAGCTTGACTGCGCGGTGGGCGGCGTCGACGCTGCAGTTGCGGGCCTCGGAGACGAACTCGCGCATGCCGGCGTCGAGCTGGGCTTGCAGCTCGTCGCCCTCGAAGGCTGTCTGCGGCAGGCGTGGGCAGCCGACCGAGGCACAGTTGAGGGCGGCGTGGACGCGCGGGTCCTGAAACTCGGCGCGCACCACGTCGTCTTCCAGGCTCTTGAGGCTCGTCTTGCGGCCACCGATCACGATGTCCATGCCGACGAAGAAGCTGTAGCCGGTGCCGAAGGGCGTCCACACCGTCTTCTTTTCCGGGCCCCGGGCGAGGACGCCCTTGAAGACCATCGCGTTGTAGGCGTTGAGGTAGTAGGCCAGGGCGTCGTCCCGGCTGGGGAAGAGGGCCGGGTTCGACTGCGGGCTGTCCTTCTCGACGGCGGCGAGGTAGCGATCGAGAAGGGCGCGGTCCTGGGCGAGGCCCGCGTAGTCGACGCGCCCGCGGGCGTCGACGTACTTGGCGAGCACGGCCGCCCAGTCGGCGTGCGAGAAGCCACCGTCCGCGGCGAGGTCGAAGGTGGGCAGGGTCATCAGCAGCAGGGCGGCGGTGGCCCAGCCCCAGCGGGTCGATGCAGAGCGTCGAAGCACGAAGCGTCCTCCATTCTCTCGTATGCTGCCGCTTCCCAGCCTTGAGGCCAGCGGCGTGGTACCGGCAAGTACGGCTCGCGGCGGCGAGCGGATGAGGCCGGCGCTCATCCGCGGCGATCCGGGTGCCGTACTGAGCAGCAAAGCGTCCGCGGCGCCGTTGCTGCTAGATCCAAGAGCCGTGCCAGCACCACGCTCGGCGAGCGGGGAGAGGGGAGACCAGCCCATGAGCAAGCTGTGGGACATCGTGCGGGAGCCGGTCTCGGCCGAGATGCGGGCGCTGCTGGCGGCGCGCTGGCAGGAGCTGCCAGCCGAGCTGCGCACCGACTGGCAGGTGGTGGGCCGCCACCTCACCCACTGCGGCTACACGATGGGACCGGCCTACTGCTCCTTCGGCTGCACCCACTGCTATCTGCCGACCAACGCCAACCAGGCGCCGCTGCCGAGCCTTGAGGAGATGAAGGCCCAGATCGACGCCAACCGGCGGCTGCAGGGGCCGGGAGGCGGGCTGCAGATCACCGGCGGTGACGTGGTGGACGCCTACTTCCGCGCCGGCCGTTCCGACGAGCTGGTGGCGGTGGTCCGCTACGCCAACGACATCGGCCTGGTGCCGATGGTGATGACCCACGGCCAGCTCCTCCTCGAGCACCCGGGCTTCCTGGCCGCCCTCGTCCGGCACGGCGGGCTGCGCAAGCTGGCGATCCACATCGACATCACGATGGCCGGCCGCCGGGGCTACCCGCTCAGCGCGCTGCGCCGCGAGGCCGACCTCGACCCCCTGCGGGAGGACTTCGTCGAGCTCATCCTGGGGGTGCGCCGCCGGACTGGCGTGCGCTTCTTCGCCGCCCAGACAGTGACGGTGAGCGAGCGCAACCGCGCCAGCCTGCGCGACATCCTGCACTGGTTCAAGGCCGACCGCCGCCACCTGGAGGCCTTCCGCTTGGTGAGCTTCCAGACCGAGGCCGAGGTCGGCCGCACGCGCTTCTCGTCGCGGCCGGTGACCGCCGAGGAGGTCTGGGCGGAGGTCTGCGCCGGGGTCGGGCTCGACCTCTCCCGCGACAACCTCTGGTTCGGCGACCCTGCGTGCTCGAACATGACGAGCCTGCTGGTGACGTTCCCGGAAGGGCGGGTGATCGACCTCATCCCTGCCGACCCGCGCAGCCGGGCCCTGTGGGCCGAGCTCCTGCAGGTCCTGGGCGGGGTCGGCGGGCGGGGTGAAAGCTCCGGCGAGGCGCTGCTGCGCAAGCTCGCCGTGCTCGCCCGCCACCCGGGCTTTCTCCGCCGTCTCGCCGCCTACGCCCGCCACCGCCTGCGCGCGGAAGGGCTCGGTGCGGGCCTCCTCTGGCAGGCCGCCCGTGGCCGCGTGGGGGGCTTCAACGTCGTGCTCCACAACTTCATGAGCGAGCGCCAGCTGGCGGCCGGCGGCGAGGAGGTCGAGAAGCGCCTGCGGGCCTGCTCGTTCCGCGGCGCCGTTCGCCAAGGGGATGACTGGGTGGCGGTGCCGATGTGTGAGATGAACGTGCGGCAGCGCGAGGAGCTCTACGCCCGGCAGATCGCGGCGTCCTGAGCGAGAGGGCTGGCTGCCACTGCTAGCATCGCGGCGATGGCCACGATCCCCCGACGGCCGGTGGCGGTCGGCAGCCGGCTCACCCTCGTTCTGCTCCTGCTGTTGCTGGCGATCAACGGCGCCGCGGTGTGGAGCCTGCTGGGAGCCCGGCGTAGCGCCCGCCAGCTGGCCGTCGACGACCTCGAATGGCAGACCCGGGCGCAGGCCCGCGCCCTCGAAGCGGCGCTCTCCGGCCTGCGTGGCGACCTGCTCCTGCTGGCACAGTCGCCGTCCCTGGCGGAGGCGCCGAACGCCGATCCCCAGAGCCAACGCTGGAGCCGGCTCGATCGCGAGGGCGCCCTACTCACCTTCCTCGCCGCTCACCCGGGCGTCGAGCGTCTGACGGTGCGCGCCGGCGGCGCCCTGGAGGTGGTCGCCGGCCGCAGCGGTGGCGAACCCACGCTGCTGCTGCGTGACCCGGCGGCGAGCTCGCTGCCGGGGCCGGAGACCGTCGCCGCCCGCTGGCCGCTGCGCCGAGGCGACGAGGCGGCTGCCTTGGAGGCGGTGATCGACCCCCATGGTCTTCTCGCCGGTGTTGCCCCTGGCTTCGGCGATCGCCTGTGGTTGGGGGTCGGCGAGCCCCCGCTGGTGGAGGCGAGCGGCGCGCAGCTGGTGGCACGGGCTACGGTGCTCGCCGAGGACTGGTCGCCGCCGCTGGCCTGGAACCTGGTCCGCCGGGAGCCCGAGGGCCGCCTGCTGCAGCCGGTGGCGGCGGTGCTCGGGCCCTTCGGCTCGACGGTGGTCGCTAACGTGGCGATCGTGGCCCTCGCCGTCGTCCTGACCGCGCTCGCCTTCCGCCAGGCGCGCAAGCGCGCCGCCCTGGCCATCGAGGCCGAGGAACAGGCCCAGCTGCGAGTGCGCGAGCGCCAGCTCCTGCACCAGGAGCGGCTGGCGAGCGTCGGCCGGTTGGCCACCGGCATGGCCCACGAGATCAACAACCCGCTCGAGGGGATGTCGAACTACCTGCGCTTGCTCGAGGACGACCTCGCCGCCGGTGACCTCAGCGAGGCCCGCTACCTCGCCGGCAAGGTCCGCGAAGGCATCGGTCGCATCGCCGGCATCACCCGCCACGTGCTGAGCTTCGCGGCCGCGGGGCAGGCGGCGCGCGAGGAGGTGGACCTCGGCCAGCTGGTGCGGGCGAACCTCGGCCTGCTGCGCGACATGCCGGCTTACCGCCACCTCCGCTTCGCGCTCAGGGCGCCGGCCGAGCCGCTCTGCCTCGAGGGCGATCCCACGACCCTCCACCAGCTGGTGCTCAACCTGCTGCTCAACGCTGCCCAGGTGCAGGCGGGCTCCGGCGGCGAGGTCGAGGTGGAGCTTGCGGAGACGCCACACGGCGCACGTTTCGCCGTCCTCGACCGCGGCCCGGGCTTCGGCGCCGAGGGCCTGGCGCGGGCTTTCGAGCCCTTCTTTTCCACCCGCGGCTCGGTGGGGCTCGGCCTCGCCATCTGCCGCGGTATCGTCGAGGAGCATCGGGGAGAGATTCGGGCCAGCGATCGCCCGGACGGTGGCGCCTGCGTGGAGGTGATCTTGCCGCGCGCCGCCGTGGCGGACGCGCCGACCCCGCGGAGGGCCGTCGGGTGAAGGGAACGGTGTTGATCGTCGAGGACGAGGCCTACGTCCGCGAGGCGCTCTGCTCGGTGCTGCGGCGCCGGGACTTCGCCGTGCGCACGGCCGCCGGCGTGGGAGAGGCCCTCGATGGCGGCGATCTGGCCGGCGTCGACGTCGTGCTCACCGACCTGCGCCTCGCTGGCGAGGACGGCCTCGGCCTCGTGCGGCGGGTGCGCGCCGGTGGCCAGGACGTGCCCGTGGTGGTCCTCACCGGCCACGGCACGGTGGCCTCAGCGGTCGAGTGCATGAAGGCCGGCGCCTACGACTACTTGCTCAAGCCGGTGGACCACGACGAGCTGGTGCTGGTGCTGGAGCGCGCGATCGACGAGGCGGGCCTCCGTCGCGAGCTCGCCTATCTGCGCGCCCAGGCCGGCCCGGGAAGCGCCGCCACCCGCCCGCTGGGAGTGAGCGAGGGCTGGGCCCACGTGCTCGAGATGGCCGCTGTGGCTGCGCCTTTCGACACGCCGGTGCTGTTGCTGGGTGAGTCGGGCACCGGCAAGGAGGTGGTCGCCCGGCACCTGCATGCGCTCTCGGCCCGGGCGAGCGGCCCGTTCGTCACCGTCAACTGCGCGGCGATCCCTGCCGAGCTCTTCGAGAGCGAGTTCTTCGGCCACCGCCGCGGTGCCTTCACCGGCGCCATCGCCGACCGCGACGGCCGCTTCCGGGTGGCCCACCGTGGCACCCTCTTCCTCGACGAGATCAACTCCCTGCCGGCCGTGGCCCAAGCGAAGGTGCTGCGGGTGCTCCAGGACGGCACGTTCGAGCGCGTGGGGGACAGCTACCCCACCACCGTCGACGTGCGGCTGATCTGCGCCAGCAACGCCGACCTCGGCGCCGAGGTCGAGGCCGGCCGCTTCCGCGCCGACCTCTACTACCGCGTCAACGTGATGTCGATCGCCATCCCACCCCTGCGTGAGCGGCCGGCCGACGTGCCGGTGCTCGCCGAGGCCTTCCTCCGCGAGCTGGCCGGGCGCCTGGGGCGGCCGGTGCAGCGGCTCGCCGCCGAAGCCGTGCGCCTCCTCGAGGGCTACGCCTGGCCGGGCAATGTGCGCGAGCTGCGCAACGTGATCGAGCGCGGCTTGCTGCTCGAAAAGACCACCGAGCTCACCGTGGCGAGCCTTCCGGTGCATCTGCGCGAGGGGCGGCGGGCAGCCACGCCGCGGTCGGCGGCGGCGGGCGCCGACCTCAACCTTCGCGGCCGGCTGCAGGAGGTCGAACGCGAGCTCCTGGAAGCGGCGCTGGCCGAGGCCGGCGGCGTCAAGCGCGAGGCGGCGCGCCTGCTGGGGGTCGACGAGCGCAACCTGGGCTACTTCCTCAAAAAGCACGGCCTGATGGAGCGCCGCCCGTCGTGAGGCCGCGGTGAGCCGGCCGACGGCCCAGGCCGCAGCCCTGCTCACGGCGGCCCTCGGCCTCGCCGGCTGCGCGGGCCGCGAGCCGAGCTCGCCGCCGCCGAGCCCCCAACCCTGGTTTCGTGACGAGAGCGCCGCGGCGGGGGTCCGCTTCCGCCATCACAACGGCGCGAGCGACCGCCGCCTGCTGCCGGAGACGATGGGTGCCGGGGTGGCGGTCTTCGATTTCGACGGCGACGGCTGGCCGGACGTCTTCTTCGTCGACAGCGGCAGCCTTCCCGCGGACGATCCCGGTTGGCAAGGCGGTGCCCTCTACCGCAACCTCGGCGAGGGTCACTTCGCTCTGGTCGAGGCCAGCGGCCTCACCGTGGGCGCCGGCTTCTACGGCCTGGGCGTCGCAGTGGGGGACGGCGAAGGCGATGGCGATCTCGACCTCGTGCTCACCGGCATCGGCGCACCGCGCCGCTTCGAGAACCACGGTGACGGCTCGTTCGCCCTGGCCCAGACGCTCACGGCACCCGCGGACGCCTTCGACAGCAGTGCCGCCTTCCTCGATGCCGATCGAGACGGCCGGCTCGACCTCGCGGTGGCCGGCTACGTGCGCTGGACCCTCGCGGGGGACCGTGCGTGCCGGCCCGATGGCGTGCACCGGGCCTACTGCACGCCGGAGGCCTACGCCGGACAGCCGAGCCGCCTCTACCGCAACGCGGGCGGTGGCCGGCTCGTCGAGGCGAGCGCGGGCGGTGGGCTCGGCGCCGAGCCCGGCAAGGGCCTCGGGCTGGTCGCCCTCGACCTCGAGGACGATGGCGACATCGACCTCGTGCAGGCCAACGACACCGAGCGCAACTTTCTCTTCCGCAACCAGGGGGATGGCACCTTTCGCGAGAGCGCTGTGGCGGCAGGCCTCGCCTTCAGCCCCTCGGGGGCGACCCGCGGCGGCATGGGGATCGACGCCGGCGACCTCGACGGTGACGGCCTGCCCGAGCTGGTGATCGGCAACTTCGCGCAGGAGATGTCCGCCCTCTATCGCGGCTTGCCCGCGGGCCACGAGGGCCCCCTCTTCGCCGACGAGGCGGCCGAACGCGGCCTGGGCCTGCCGACCCTCCTCACCCTTGCCTTCGGCACCCTGGTGGTCGACCTCGACGGCGATGGCTGGCTCGACGTGGCCCTCGCCAACGGGCACATCGAGCCGGAGATCTCGCAGATCCGCCGCGGCCAGGCCTACGCCCAACCCCTGCAGCTCTTCCGCAACGACGGGCAGGGCCGGCTGCGACCGCTCGTCCCGCGGGGGAGCGACGATCCCCTGGCGGCGACCTACGTCGGCCGTGGTCTCGCCACCGGCGACCTCGACCGCGACGGCGACCTCGACCTCGTGCTGAGCGAGAACGGCCGGGCTGGCCACCTCCTGCGCAACGAGGCAGCGGGTGGCCACTGGTTGCGCCTGGAGCTGCGAGACCGCGGGACCGGGGCGAGTCCTTACGGCGCAAGGGTAGTGGTCGAGGCCGGGGGCCGGCGCCTCGCGCGCGACCTCGCCGGCGGACGCTCCTACCTCTCGACGAGCGAGCCCGTCCTCACCCTCGGCCTCGGGGCGGCGGAACGGGTCGAGCGGCTGCTGGTGATCTGGCCCTCGGGGCGGCGGCGCGCCTGGCAGGGGCTCGCCGTCGACCGCAGCTATCGTCTGGAGGAGTGAACGCCGGCAGGCGAGGGCGCCGAAGACACCACCGCCCTCGTCGCCGGCAAGGCGAACGAGGGCGGGAGTGGCGGCCGAGAGCGCCGCGGTCGACCGGTGCGACTACTGCTGGTGGGTCGAGAGCGCCGCTTCGAGGGCCTTGAGACGGGCCTCGAGGTCGGCGTTGCGGCTATTGAGGTCCTCGATCGTCTTGTGCTGGTCGAGGGTGTAGAGGGTGAGCTCCTCGACCTTCTCGAGCAGGCGCATCTGGAACTTCGAGAGGTTGAGGCCGCCGCTCTGGATCTCCTTGGCGGAGGGCACGTTGGGCAGGTGCTTGTTGGCCTCGATGAACTGGCCCAGCTGCTGGATCGGCATCAGCTGGTAGTCGGGCTCGAAGACGTAGTCCGGCGCGGTGAGCGTGGTGCCGTCGTCGATGAAGCTGCCGCCGGTCACCATGATGTTGCCGCCGTTGACGTGGAAAATGTCCTGCGGGCTCACCGTGCCGATGCCGACGCGGCCGTTCTGGCGGATGACCATCCGGGTCTGCGAGGTGGTCGAGCCGTTCGGCGTGGTCTGGATGGTGATCCGGGTGCCGTGGTTGGTGGAGGAGAAGTTCTCCTCGGCGCGGGCGTCGATCGAAACCACCTCACCGGAGAAGCTGGTGCCGTCGTGGGCCTGCATGGTGATGCCGCCGATGACGTCGTTGAGCTGAATCGCGGTCGGCACGCTCGAGCTGCCACGGGCGCGGCGGATCTGCAGGTCGGCGTTGTCGGTGTCGGAGAAGTTGGTCACCGAGATCACCTGGGAGCCGTTGCCCTGGGCGTCGATCTTGAAGGACGGCGAGGACGTGCCGACGCCGATGTTGCCCGAGGCGTTGATGTCGAGCGAGCTGGTCGGCGCGCCCGGGCGGATGCGCAAGGGCAGCTTGGAGCCGCCCGTGACGTCGCGGATGAAAAAGTTGGCCTCGTTGCCGGCGATGTCCCAGCTCTGGGCCGTGAAGCCGCCGGAGGAGTTCTGCTCCAGCCGCAGGCCCGGGGTGTTGCTGGTCGAGACGTGAAGGTCGAGCACCGGGGTCGAGGTGCGGAAGCCGACACGGCCGCCGGAGTCGACGTAGATCGAGTTGGTGGTGGCGCCGCCCGTCACCGTGAACGGCACTTTGGAGCTCGTGACGTCCTCGATCGAGAAGCGGTTGGCTCCGCCGGAGGCGGAGTCGTTGGCGGTCAGCTGCCAATCGGTCGACGGGAAGGTACCAGTGCTGGTGTCCTCGAACTTGATGCGCAGGTTGTTTTCCTTCAACCGGATGGTGTCGAAGCCGAAGCTCTCGTTGTTGACGCAGTCGACGCCGACGCAGGCGCTGCCCTGGACGATGAGGTCGTCAGCGATCACCTGGTCGCGAGTCGCCAGCTGCGGGGCGGCCTGAGCACGCTGGGCGAGGCGCGGCTCGGGACCGGAGTCGGTGACGATCGCACCGCCCTGGACCCGGAACGAGCCCGACTGCACCTGGTTGCCGATCTGGGTCATCAGGCGAGCGGTCATCGCCGCGTCACCGGTCTCACGGGCCCGCGCCAGCTGCTGCTGCGTCGCGCGGTCGAGCCTGGGGGCGGCCACCAGCTCCCACTGGTAGATGCCGTCGACCGGCCGGGCACCGGCGCGTTCGAAGAGGTCGAACGAGATCGCGGCACCAGCCTCGACCTCCTGGCGGTAGACCTGGCCGTCGGGAGCGGCGACGGTGAGCGTCATCCGCTCATAGCTCACCATGGGCTGGAAGTCGACGGCACCGGCGCTCAGGCTGAGGTTGGCGAGGGCGCGGCCCTCCTGGGCACCGGCGCTCGACGGCAGCACCAGCAGCGAGCACGCGAGCAGGGCGAAGGCCAGCAGGCGGAGGCGGGGGAGATGATTCATGATCGGGTTTCTCCTTGACGGTTGGTGGATACGAGGCGACGACACGGACTCCATCGAACCGCTCGGTTTCGACTCCGAGCCGCCTGACGGGCGGGCCAGCAGCAGGGAGCGCAACCCCGCCGCTAGCTCCGACGCGTTCCAGGACCCGGTTCACGTCACCGATGAGCTATCGGGATAACGACCAGAATACCACAGGATCGGGCATCGATTCTCATTGAGGAGCCGGCTGACTCTCGATTGTTGCCAGTTCGTCAGCGAGGGCGCCGTGGTTTCGTGGCGCTCGCAGGAGGGCGTCGAGGCTCGCGGGGCTTCTCGCGACTCGTGGAGGTCGTTCTGGGCTCGCAGGGGTACGGGCCGCGCTCAGGGGGGATGAAACCTCCCCGGCCGGCGGGCCGGGGAGGGGGAGACGCGAGGCTCAGTTCTTGGTGGTCTTCGCCTGCGCCTCGAGCTCCGCGAGACGGGCCTGCAGCTGCTGGATCGTCTTGTGCTGGTCGAGGGTGTAGAGGGTGAGCTCCTCGACCTTCTCGAGCAACCGCATCTGGAACTGCGAGAGGTTGAGGCCGCTCGTCTTGATCTCGTTCGCCGAGGGCACGTTGGGCAGGTGCTTGTTGGCCTCGATGAACTGGCCGAGCTCGTCGATCGACATCAGCGAGTAGTCCGGCTCGAAGACGTAGTCCGGCGCGTTGAGGGTGGTGCCGTCGTCGATGAAGGCACCGCCGGAGACCAGGACGTTGCCGCCGTTGACGTGCAGCAGCTCGGTGGGGCTCACCGTGCCGATACCGACGCGACCGTTCTGGCGGATGACCATCCGGGTCTGCGAGGTGGTCGAGCCGTTCGGGGTCGTCTGGATGGTGATGCGGGTGCCGTGGTTGGTGGCGGTGAAGTTCTCTTCGGCGCGGGCGTCGATCGAGATCACCTCGCCGGAGAAGCCGGTGCCGTCATGGGCCTGCATGGTGATGCCGCCGATGACGTCGTTGAGCTGGATGGCCGTCGGCACGCTCGAGGTGCCGCGGGCGCGGCGGATCTGCAGGTCGCCGTTCTCGTCGTTCGAGAAGCTCGTGGTCGAGATCACCTGCGCGTCGTTGCCCGTGGCGTCGACCTTGAAGGACGGCGAGGCGGTACCGAGACCGATGTTGCCCGAGGCGTTGATGTCGATCGAGCTCGTCGGCGCACCGGGGCGGATGCGGAAGGGCAGGCGCGAGCCGCCGGTCACGTCGCGGACGAAGAAGTTCGTCTCGTTGCCGGCCACGTCCCAGCTCTGCGCCGCGAAACCGCTGGAGCCGTTCTGCTCGAGACGCAGGCCCGGGGTGTTGCCGCTGTTGACGTGGAGATCGAGCACCGGCGTCGAGGTGCGGAAGCCGATGCGACCGCTGGAATCGACGTAGAGGGAGTTGGCCGGCGAGCTGCTTTCGACGGAGACGATCGGATCGTCGGCGCAGCCACCCTGGCTTGAGGTGCTGCAGTCATTGATCATCAGGCGGTTTTGGCCACCCGAGGCCGTGTCGTTGGCGGCGATCTCCCAGTCGCGATTGGTGAAGCCGGCGAGCGTGCTGGTGTCGTCGAACTTGATCCGCGTGTTGTTCTCCATCAGCAGGATGGTGGAGTCGCTGAACGAGGGTGAGGTCGGGCAGTCGAAGCCGACGCACAGGCTGTCGGTGAAGGTGGTGCGGGTGGCGAGGCTCGGCGCACCGGCGGTCCGTTCGGTCGCCGACGGGGGCTCGCTCAGGTCCTTCGGCACGATCGAGCCGCCGAGGACGACGAAGTTGCCACTCTGCAGAAGCGGCCGGGAGGGCAGGGCACCGCTGCGCCGCAGCTGGTCGACGATCGAGTCGTCGCCCGTCTCGCGGGCTTGGGCCAGGCGGGCCTTGGTCTCGGCCGAGAGCACCGGGGTGGCGCTCAGCGTCCAGGTGTACTCGCCGTCAGGCAGGCGGTTGCCTTGCCGGTCGAAGAGGTCGAAGGAGATCGCGGAACGGGCGTCGAAGGTCTGTTCGAAGACCGTGCCATCGGGCAGAGCGACCGCCAGAGACGCCTTCTCGAAGCTCGTCACCGGCGAGAACTCAACGCTGGTCGAACCGAGCGAGACGTTGGCGACGGCCGGCTCGGCCTGCGCCGGAGCGCCGAAGCCCAACAGGGCGAACGCGGCGACGAGCGCAAGGCAGCCGACGGCCCGCAGGGAAGGGTTGGCTCTGATCATCCTGGTCTACCTCCAGTCTTGGGGTTGGTGGAGCAGTTGGTCCGCGGCGAGCGCCACTGGGCGGCGCGACGGTCGAGCTCCCGCCGAGCTCGGCCGGCCGCAGGGCCTGACGGACATTCAAGATAGGCGGGAACGGGGTCTCAATTGTTACGCGGGTAAACCTATACACCGCCTGAGGGGGATATGCAAGCCCGGTGCGACGCGAGGTCCCCCCGGTGCCCGACTTGTCAGGCGCCGCGGCTTGTGGCAGATTAGCGGCCGCGCAGGCGTTCGGAGCACGCCTTCCGACGCGGCGCACCCCGCTCGCGGGCCTTCTCAGGCCCCTCCGGCGGCCTGACCGGCAAGGCCGACGCGATTTCAGATCTGGCCGGGAGCTTTGGAAGCTTCGGATTCACCCTCGGTGCTCGCCGCGCCGTGAGGGCTGCAATCTGCGAAAGGACGAGAGACCGACGATGAGCTTCGCCGCTTTCGGTCTGCATCAGAATTTGTTGTTGGGGATCGCCGAGCTCGGCTACAACGAGCCCACGAAGCTGCAGCAGGAGGCCTGGACGGCGGTCGCGAGCGGCCAGGACGTCTTCGCCATCGCGCGTTCGGGCGAGGGCAAGACGGCCGCCTTCCTGCTGCCCCTTCTCGAGCGGCTCCTGGCGCACGAGGAGCGCGCCACCCGCGTGCTGGTGGTCACCGCCACCCGCGAGCAGGCGGTCCGCACCGCCGAGCAGCTGCGCGCTCTCGCCAAGCACAGCCGCCTCAGCATCGAGGCGGTCTACGGCGGCGTGCCCAGCGAGCCGCAGATCGCCGCTTTGGAGGCCTCGCCCGACGTGCTGGTGGCGACCCCGGGGCGCCTCCTCGAGCACCTCGAGCAGCCCCATGGCGCGCTGCCGGCCCTCGAGGTGCTGGTCCTCGACGAGGTCGGCCGGCTGGCCGACATGGGTTTCTTGCCCGAGGTCCGTCGCCTGCTCGAGCAGCTGCCGCCGCGCCGACAGACCCTTCTGATCTCGGCTGTCGCCTCGCCGGCGGTGAGCGAGCTCGCCGACGAGCTGCTCAAGGAGCCCCTGCGGCTGCAGAGCGAGCCCGTGCCCGAGGCGAAGGAGGAAGTGAGCCAGGTGATCTATCCGGTCCCCGAAGACCTCAAGCGCGCCCTGCTTCTCGCCCTCCTCGACAAGTTGGGCCGCGACAAGGTGCTGGTCTTCACCCGCACCAAGCACCGGGCGAACCGCCTCGCCGAATGGCTCAACCGCCACGGCGTGACGAGCGAGAGGGTGCACGGCAACCGCAGCCAGAAGCAGCGGGCGGATGCCCTCGCCGGCTTCCGGGACGGCACCTACACCGTGTTGGTGGCGACCGACCTCTCGTCGCGTGGCGTCGAGCTGGGCGAGCTGTCTCGGATCGTGAACTTCGACGTGCCCACCTCCGCAGAGGAGTATGCGCAGCGGGCCGGCCGGGCCGCCAACCAGACGGGGGCTCGCGAGGCGATCACCTTCGCCGCCGAGCCGGACGAGGGCAACCTGCGGGCGATCGAGCGCACCCTCGCCAAGAGCCTGCCGCGCCTGACGCTGCCGGGTTTCGACTACGACGCGCGGCCGGAAGACAGCCTGGAGGACCCGGTGTTGGAGAAGGTCGCGGAGATCCGGCCGCGACCGCCGGAGAACCGCCAGCGGCCAGCCGGCAAGAGCCGCCGCCGGGGCGACCGCGAAAGCAAGAAGGGAGCGCGGCCCAGCCAGCCGGCAGGCCCGCATCTGGTGCCCGAACGGAGCCACTTCGAAGACGACGAGGAAGAGGAGGCACGAATCCGGGCGATCGCCGAGCAGCAGCAGGCGGCGGCGGTGGCGGCGCGCACCAACCCGTCGCGGATGGGCATCATGGAGCTGCGCAACCCCCATGCGCAGCACACCGGCGGCAACCGGCCGCCCGCCGCGGGCGCCGGCCGGCGCCGGGCTCGCCGCAGCCGCGGCCGCTGAGGCTCGGCGGGCTCGTGCCCGCCGCTTCCTGCTGCCTGGAGTTCTCTCGGCGGGCCGCTACCAGCGGGCTTCGAAGCCGCGAGTATCGACGTGGATGAAGGGACCGTGGTTGCGGCGCTGGCCGTAGAGACCGAGCCCGCCCACCAGGTTGGTGTCGTCGTGCACCACCTGGACCTCTTCGGCGAGCTTGAGCAGGAACCGCGCATCACCGACGTCGACGCGGCCGTTGCCGTCGAGATCGTCCATCTGCCGGTCGCCGTTGGCGTCCACCATGATGTCGGCGGCGTCGCCGTAGCCGTGGCGGCTGTAGGTCGTCTCGTTGCCGATTCGCGCGTTGTAGTAGGGAGTGCGGAAGCCGCTCATGACACGGAAGGTGCGGGCCTCGATGCCGTGCTCTTGCACCTTGGCGAGCAGGGCCTCGAGCTTGAGGAGCAGGGGTTCGCGCAGCACCAGGTACTTCGGGTAGCCCGACTGCTGCTTGCAGACGAACTGCCCGAGCTTGAAGTGCGGCGAGACCTGCACGTCGAGCAGACGGGGGAAGACCTCGACCAAACCAGCAGGTCGTTGGTAGCTGGCCAGGTCGTGCAGCGGCCGGGCCTGATAAGAACCGATGGTGTAGCCGTTGAGGGTCCGCGCACCGTTGTAGGGCACCATCACGAAGGCGTTGATCTCGACCGCCTCCTGGGTCTCGCCATCGCGAAACTGCAGGGGATAGAGGCCCGAGCTGGCGGGGGCCCGCCAGCCCCAGCTGGTGGGGCCCAAGGCGCGGAGCTCACCACCGTTGGCGCTCGCCAGCAGGCGCATTCCCTCGCGACCCTTGGCGACGGTCACGGTAACCTCTTGCTCCGGGAGAACGAAGGTGGCGAAGACGCGGAAGTCGGTGCGATGCTCCCCCACCTGGAGGGTGAATCCGACGTGGTCCGAGGCGGGATCTGGAGGCAACGGGAAGGGCGGGTTGGGGACCTCGAGGGAGCTGGTGAGTGATGGGATCTCGTCGCTCGCCGGGATCGACGCGAAGAGCGACCACGAGAGGCTGCTGGTCACCACGACGAGACCCGCGATGACTGGGATCGCGATGGCTTTTCTCGGCATCCTCATACCTCACACGGCAGTGTAGTCGCCCGGGGGGCGGGGCCCCGAACGGCGATGGGCAGGAGCCCAAGAACACAAACACCATGGACCTGCGAAGCAAAGCCGAACCGGCGGGAACCCGTCGCCTTCGGTTGCTGGTTGCCCCGCTCTGTCTGGGGCTTGCCGTCTGCGCCTGTGGCGGGAGCGGCAAGAGTGCGATCGAACCAAATCAGAAAGCCACAGAACCAGGACCGGAGAGAACGGCGCCGTCGCTTGGCGGCGGGGGATCTCTCTCGAGCCCAGAGAGTCTAACCCGGCTGGCCGCGGAACCGGAAGTTCAGCGCGCGGTGCAGAAGTTCTACGAAGTCCGCCAGGACCAGCCTGCCTGGGTGGGCGAGGGCCGGGCCGGGGCGGCCCGTGAGCTGCTCACTGCTCTTGCCGAGTTCGACTGGATGGGGCCACCACCGGACCTTCCTGCGCTGGCTGCCGCGGCAGGCCGCTGCGATCGTGAGGCGCGGGCCCCGGCCTGCTTTCCCGACCTCGAGCTCGCGCTCACCACCGCCCTGGTGCGGGCGGGCCGGGAGGTTGCCGAGGGCGCCGTGACGCCGGCGGAAGCGGGGATCGGTTGGGAGCTGCCGCCGCGGCTGCCGGACCTCGGCGGGGTGCTCGCCAACGGCCTCGAGGGCGCCGGCCCGGCGATGGTCCTGGCCAGCCTCGAAGACCAGCCGCAGCTCGCCACGGCCCTGCGCGGCCGCCGTGAGCGCTGCCTGCGCGCGGTCGCGGCCGGTGGCTGGCCAGCGGTGCCCGAGCGCTGGGCGAGCGCCGGTGCCGCAGGTGGTTCGGCAAGCCTGGCGCCGGGCGACGCGGCGTCGCGAGACTTCTTGCGCGCCTTGGGAGGCCGCCTGGCTGCCGAGGGCTACTGGACCGCGGCAACGGCGGCATCGGAAGGGACCGAGCCGGTGGGAGCGGAGGTGGCGTCGGTCTACGGCGAGGAGCTGGCGGCAGCGGTGCGCCGGTTCCAGGACGACTACGGCCTCGAGGTCGACGGCAAGCTCGGGCGTGCCACCGTGCGCGAGCTCAACCTGCCGGCTGCCGCGCGCCTGGCGCAGGTCGAGGCCAACCGGGTGCGCCGGTGCTGGCGGCCGGCCTTGCCCGCGGCCCTGTACGTGGTCGTCAACGTACCTGCCTACGAGCTCGAGGTGCGGCGTGGCGGCGAGGTCCTGGTGCGCAAGCCGGTGATCGTCGGTAAGCCGGACTGGCCGACCCCCGTCTTCGCCGACGAGATTACCGCCCTGGTCCTCAACCCGGTGTGGAACGTGCCCGAGTCGATCGCCGCCGAGGAGCTCGTCCCCAAGCTCAAGGCAGATCCAGGCACTCTTGCGGCTGAAGACCTCATCCTGGTCACCGGGCGTGGCCAGGACGAGCGCGAGGTCGACCCTGCGCAGGTCGATTGGGCGACGGTCGACGCCGAGGCCTTCCCCTACCGGCTGCGCCAGCGGCCGGGGGCGAAGAACCTCCTCGGCCGCCTCAAGTTCTCGTTGCCGAACCGCCACAACGTCTACCTGCACGACACGCCGGGGCGGCAGCTCTTCGCGCGCAGCGAGCGCGCCCTTTCGCATGGCTGCGTCCGGGTGAAGGACCCCTTCGAGGTCGCCGAGCCGCTGCTCGCCGAGCTCCCGGCCTGGCAAGGAGGCCGCCTGTGGGCCGAGGCTGAGCGCGGTACGCGGCTGAGCCTCGCCTTGCCCCAACCGGTCCCGGTCTTCTTTCTCTATGACACCGCGCAACTGCGCCCGGATGGCGGCGTGCGCCTGCTGCGCGACCTCTACGGCTTCGACCCGCGGGTGACCGGCGCGCTTCTCGCGCGCCGTGCCGCCGGGCAGGCTGCTAGCGCTCGATGACGGCGCGCAGCTGCGCCTCGATCACCCCCGGCTCGAGCTCTTCGAGCTCGTAGGTGACGTTGGCGACCGGCTTGTTCGCCTGCAGCACGCGGCTCAGGTCGATCGGCGTGCCCTCGACCACCACGTCGGCCGGAGTGGCGTTGATCGTCGCCTCGAGCTCGCGCACTTGCTGCTCGCCGTAGCCCATCGCCGGCAGGATCTTGCGGGCGTTGGGGTACTTCTCGTAGGTGCTGCGGATCGAACCCACGGCGTAGGGAACCGGGTCGACGATCTCGGCGGCGCCCGCCTCGAGGGCGGCGAACCAGCCGGCACCATAGGTCATCCCGCCGTGGGTGAGGGTGGGGCCGTCCTCGACCACCAGCGCCCGCTTGCCACGCACCAGCTCCGGCTGCGAGACGTTGATCTTCGATCGGCATTGGATCACCTTGGCCGTCGGGTTGACCTCGGCGCAGTTCGCCAGCACCTGCGCCACGCCCTCGGCCGGCGCCGTGTCGACCTTGGCGACGATCAGCAGGTGGGCGAGGATGAGGTTGGTCTCCCCGGGGTAGTAGGTGAGCTCGTGGCCCGCCCGGTGAGGATCGACGAGCGTGATGTGGAGGTCGGGGCGGTAGAACGGCGTGTCGTTGTTGCCGCCATCCCAGAGGATGATCTCCGCCTCTTTCTCGGCCTCGCGGAGGATCTGTTCGTAGTCGATGCCGGCGTAAACGACGAAGCCGTTGTCGATGTGCGGCTCGTACTCCTCCCGCTCCTCGATGGTGCAGTGGTGGCGGTCGAGGTCGGCATAGGTCTCGAAGCGCTGGCAGGCCTGCTGCGCGAGGTCGCCGTAGGGCATGGGATGGCGGACCGCCACAACCTTCTTGCCGAGCTGGCGCAGGATGCGGGAGACGTAGCGGGTGGTCTGCGACTTACCGACGCCGGTGCGCACGGCGGTGATCGCGATCACCGGCCGCGACGACGGCAACATGGTACGGGCCGCCGAGCAGATGCCGAAATGGGCTCCCCAGGCGATGACATGGCTGCCCTTGTCCATCACGTACTGGTGCGAGACGTCCGAATAGGAGAACCACACCTCGTCGATGCGCTCCTTCTTGATCAGCGCCTCGAGGTCGCTTTCCGGGTGGATCGGGATGCCCTGGGGGTAGTGGGGGCCGGCGAGCGAGGGCGGGTAGAGGCGATCGGCGATGTCCGGGATCTGCGCCGCGGTGAAGGCGACGACCTCCACCGTCGGGTCGTTGCGGAAGAGGACGTTGAAATTGTGGAAGTCCCTGCCGGCGGCGCCCATGATGATCACCCGTCGTGCCAAGCCACACCTCCTCGAATCTTGAACCGTTTGGGATTGCGATCGGTCGTCCTAGCGGGCTGTGCTGGAAGTGCCACGCCGTGCGCCACGGCGCGCCGGCGAAGCGCGGCCAGTATAGCCCGGCCCCGGCAGCCTGCCGGCTACCCGCCGAGGGGGGCGAGGTGGGCGAGCAGTCGCTCCGTCACCCAGGCCGGCTCCTCGTGCTGCAACCAGTGGCTGGCGGTCGGCATCAGCTCGGCCTCGGCCTGGTCGCAAAGTTCGAGGCTGGGAGCAACCAGCTCGCTCCCCAGAAAGCGGTCGCGCTCGCCCCACAGAATGCGAGTCGGCACCGTCACCCGGATGTTCGCCGGCCGGCCTGGCGGTCGGCGCAGCGCCGCGCGGTACCAGCTCAGCATCCCGCGCAGGGCCCCGGGCTGGCTCCAGGCTCGACGGTAGACGGCGAGGTCAGCGGCCGTGAAGGTGCCGGGCCGGCTGGTGCGGATCAGGGCCGCCTGCGCCCAGCGGAAGTCGTCGCGGGCCAGCATCCACTCTGGCCACCAGGGCAGCTGGAAGAAGAAGACGTACCAGCTCCGCCGCCGCTGCGCGCGGTTCCAGAGCATGAACCAGCGCATCACCACCGGGTGGGGCACGTTGAGGATGGCGAGGCGGCTCACCAGCTCCGGGAAGCGGATCGCCGCCCACCAGGCGGCGAGCGCTCCCCAGTCGTGACCCACGACGGCGACCCTCTTGGCGCCGGCAGCGTCGACGAGGCCGGCGACATCGGCGGCCAGGTGGTCCAGGCCGTAGGCCCCCAGACGGCCGGGCTTGTCGCTCAGGTTGTAGCCCCGCTGATCGGGAGCGAGCACGCGATAGCCGGCGGCGGCGAGCGGGCCGACCTGGTGGCGCCAGCCATACCAGCACTCCGGGAAGCCGTGCAGCAGGATCACCAGCGGGCCGTCTGCCGGCCCGGCGCTCACCACGTGGAGGCGGACCTCCGGGAGGTCCACGAAGCGGCTCTCGACGGTCGTGCCGTCGGGCAGCGTCAGGGCGGTGGGTGGCTCGGGCTCCGCCATCTCGCGCTCAGGCAGGCAGCTCACGCAGCAGGTGGCGGACGGCGGTGACCGACAGGCTGTTGCCGAGGAGCCGCCAACCTCCTTCGAGGTCGAGGGCCGGCGGCAAGCGGAAACCATCAGCGAAGCCCAGCAGGCGGAGGATCTCGTGCGGCGAGAACCGGCGCAGGCCGCGGGGAGTTGGCAGATACGAGCCGCTGCGCACCGGCGAGCGGCCATAGGCGGCCGTGAAGGTGGCGGCGACGGCCGTCGGGTCGGCGGCATCGACGACATCGATCGCGAAGCGAAAGCGCTCCGCCACGGCGGGGTCGAGGTCGAGGGCCGGCGACGGCTGGGGATCGACGTAGGCCGCCAGGCGGCGAGGCTCGACGGTGCAGTTCGGTGGCGTGCTCCAGCCGAGGCGAGAGGCGAGCAGGTAGTAGCGTTGCCGCCGATTGGGCACCCCCAGCTCGCTGGGGCAGAGCAACCGCTCGCGCAGCTCGTAGCCCGAGCGCTCCAGGCTCGTGAGGAGCCGTGCGCGGGTCGCGGAGGTGGCAAAGCCGGGCACGTTCTCGAGCGCCAGCAGCGGCGGCCGCACCCGCTCGAGGCGGGGCAGCAGGGCGAGGAGGCTCTGGCTGCGCGGGTCCTCATCGTCGCGTCGCAGGCCACGGCGGGTGAAAGGCTGGCAGGGTGGGGACAGCCACCAGAGATCGGCGCCGAGCGCTGCGAGCTCGCTCGCCGGCAGGCTCTCGAGCGCCCGGACCCAGGTTGGATGGCGGTAGTTCAGCGCGTAGACGGCCAGCGCCTTCCGGTTGATGTCGACGGCCGCGACCACCTCGGCGCCCGCGGGCAGCGCCTGGGCGGCGCCGCCGATCCCGCAGTAGAGCTCCGCGACGCGCCAGCACACCCCGCGATCATAGCGATGACGGCCCCAAGATCGCCTCACCGACGGAAAACTTCGTTGATCTTAGTGTATATGGCTCAGATCTGGATGGTTGATGGGAATAGGGTCACGGATCTAAGCGTTATGAGCTAACGATTGGGCGCTGTACGGCTCGCCCGTGACCCTCTTCGACGAAAGGAGCCCTCCATGTTCCAGATCAGCCGCACCCCGCTGCGTACCCTGCCCGCCGACTACCTCTGGCCGGCCAGCTTCCTGCGGACCCTGAGCAACGACACGCCGACCACCACGCCCTGGACGCCGGCGATCGATATCCTGGAGAGCGAGCAGGCCTTCCAGCTGGTCGCCGACCTGCCGGGCGTCGCCAAGGGCGACCTCGCCATCCACGTCGAGAAGAACGTCCTGACGCTCAGCGGTGAGCGCCAGCTGGCCGCCGCCGAGGGGCAGGCCTGGCAGCGCCGGGAGCGCACCAGCGGCAAGTTCCACCGCGCCTTCACCCTGCCCTCGGGCATCGACAGCGAAGCCATCCAGGCGAACTTCGACAACGGCGTGCTGACGCTGACGGTGCCGAAGAAGCAGGAGGCCCGCTCGCGCCAGATCGAGATCCAGTGAGGCTCTCGCGGTTGCTGGCCGGGTAGGGCGGACTCCGGGGGTCGGCCGACCGTCCTCCGGCTTACATACGAGGTCGCAGTGACGAAGACGGCCCGCCGTACGGCGGGCCGTTCTGCTTGCGGGGAGCGATGGGCGGGGGTCAGACGCCGAAGAGCCGGCGGTACCAGGGCAGGCTTTTGCCCTCAGCAGCGAGCTGAGCGCGCACCCTTTCCTTCTCCTGGTCGGCCGCCAGGCGCTGCAAGTAGGCGTCTCCCTCGGCCTGGTGGCAGTCCTTGAACTTCTTCCCGCTGCCGCAGGGGCAGGGCTCATTGCGGCCCACGCGGGCGATCTTGCGCGGCGCCGCCACGGGCTGGATCCTCTTCGGGAGCTTGTTGTCGAGCTTGCGTTGCTTGACGGGCACGGTCTTCCTCGGTTGGGTTCGAGGGCGCCTCGCGGCGGCGGGCGGCCTGGGTTGGTCGATGAACGGGTCGTGCGCCTGGCGGCCTGACGATCCTCGCCTCGTTGACTCGGGGAGCGCTCAGGGTGCCGGGGCGACCGGGCGATGGTGTGCTGCCAGGAAGGCGAGCAGCGCCCGGTGGAAGCGCTCGGGCTGCGCAAAGTACCACGAGTGCTCGCCCTTCGGCACCAGCTCCAGGCTGGCGTTGGGCAGGCGAGCGACCAGCTTGCGCCCGAGGGCGACGGGGATCACGGTATCGGCCTCGCCCCACAGCGCCAGGATCGGCGTCGGGTTGTTGGCCAGCTCGCGCAGCGAGTCCTCGATGCCGTCCGGGGCAAGGGCCACGAGGCCGGCCACCAGCCGAGGCCGGTGGGCCACCAGCGGCAAGCTGAAGGCGCCGCTCATCGAGGGCGACACCACCACCACGGGTTCGCCGCTGAGCAGCGGCAGCAGGCTGGCGAGGAAGTCCTTCGTCGGCACGCGGGACGACCTCGAGCCTCCGAAGCCGGGCAGGTCAACGGCGATCGCGCGGTAGCCGGCAGCGGCCAGAGTTTCGAGGGTGCCGAGCTGGCGCCAGTTGTCGCTCGAGAAGCGGCCGCCGTGCAGCAGGAGCACCGGCGGGCCATCGCTAGGGCCGGCGCTCAGCAGGTGCACGCGGGAGCCCTGGAACGTGATGTCCGTATCCTCGATCGCCGGCGCCGGGTCAGCGGCGCGGCCGGCGGTGGCCCCAAGGCACAAGAGAAGCAGGCACGAGGTTGGGACGAGTCGCTGCATGGCAGGCATCTTAGCCGCACTCCGGCAGGCGGAGGTCAGCCTCAGGTGCTCTCGACCACAGCGCGGTCGCGGATCTGCGCCGCCGCTGGTGAAGCGGGAGCGTGGGTGAGGATCTTGTTGATGCGGTCGAGCGCTTTCACGCTGTCCCCCAGCCCCTGGTAGAGCACGACCTCGGTGTAGAGCTTGTCGGCGAGGGAGTTGAGGCGAGCCGTCACCGTCTCGGCGTGGCCCGCGTCGGGGAAGCGCCGGAGATACTCGGCCCCGTTCGCCAGCTCGCTGAAGCTGCCGGCGATCGCCGCGAGACGGTCGGCGGCGAGGCGGGCGAGCTCGTGGTCCTCGCTCTGGCGAGCGAGCTGTTCGAGGGCGGTGAGGCTGTCGAGCACGGGTGCCAGGTTGCGCAGCCCCAGCCGGGCACGCTTGCCCTCGTCGCTCGCGGGCACCGTCTCCCAGGCCTTGAGGTACTGCTCGACGGCCTTCGCCTGGCTGCCGAGCCGGGAGTAGGCGTCCCCGAGGGCGAGGGCCACCCGCGGGACCTCGGCGGCGGTGGGGAAGTTGCTCTCGAACTTCTCGAGGAAGGAGGTCTCGTAGATTCCCCCCGCTACCACCGCCGCGGCCTGCTGGTAGGCGGCGGTCCGCTCGCCGTCGAGGCTGGCCAGCTCGTCGCGCAGCTTGGGGACCAGGCCGCTTGCGGGGTCGACGCGCTCGACCTCGGCGATCTCCTTGCGGTAGGCGGCGAGGAGCTTGCCGTAGTCGCGCGAGACGGTGGTCAGCTTGAGCTCGGGGTCGCGCAGCTCATGCAGGTTGGCGAGCCGGATCTCCTCGATCTGCGGGCCCCGCGGCCAGGCCGTCATGGCGTCCGCTTGGAGCAGCTTCACCTGCTCGGCGGGCAGCTTGGGCGTCGAGGTGTAGGCGAGGAGGGCCGCCTGGGTGCGCTGCCGGTACTCGTCCGTCGACCGCGCGGGCTGCGCCACGAGGATCCCGGCGCGGGTCTCGGCGCCCCGCACCCGCTCGTCGAAGAAGGGATGGGTCTGCCAGTAGCCGTAGGCCTTGGACTGCGGCAGTCGTGCCTCCATCAGCGCCATCAGGCCCCTCATCCCGGCCGGCGCGTAACCCGCTCCGACGGCGAAGCGCTGGCCCTCGTCGTCGGCCTCGCGCTCGAAGTCGCGGCTGTAGCCGCGCAGCAGGAGCTCCGAGACGATCAGCGAGGTGGCGACCGTGCCCTGCACCATCGCGGCGCCAGGGTCGTCTTCACCTACCCGCGGGTCGTAGGGTGCCTGGATGCCATCGCGGTCCCGCCGGCGCCCCTGCTGGCTCGCCGAGACCAGCACGCCGATGGTGAGGGCTTGCGAGAGCACTTGCATCAGCGCCTGCCGGCGCTGCATCTTCACGCCGTGCTCCTTCACCACGTGGCCGATCTCGTGGCCGAGGAGGGCCGCCAGCATGTCGTCGTCGAGGCCCAGGCGCAGCATCCCTTGGGTCACGAAGATGTGGCCACCAGGCAGGGCGAAGGCGTTCGGCTCCGGCATGTCGACCAGATGGAAGGTGAAGGGGAAGCCGGTGAAGTTCGCCGCCTGGGCCACTCGGTAGCCGACCGCCGCCACGCGGTCCGCGGCCTCGGGGTCGTCCACCCGACCGTAGAGCTCGAGCGCCTTTTCCGCCACCTCCAGGCTCTTGCCGAAGAGGTCGGGGTTGCTGATCTCCTGGCCGTGAGCTGGCAGGGCGAGGGCGCTGAGGCTGGCGAGGAGGGCGACGGCGGCGCGAGCGGTTGGGCGGGGACGCATGGGGGATTTCCGAAGCAGGATCCGTACCACGGCAGCGACCCTGTGGTGCGATCCTCAAGGGCCGCCGCCGGCCAAGAATAGCAGGGCGCCGACGGCGCTCGAGAGCACGAGCGTGAGGCCCATGCCGAGCCGGCAGCGGAAGAGCAGGAAGGCAGCGAGGCCGGTGACTGCGGCCGCGGCGGGCCGGAAGCTGCCGAAGGCCGGCAGCTCGAAGTCGAACGGTCCCCAGGCCTGGCGGTCGACGACAGCGAAGAGCGTGTGCAGGGTGAACCAGAGCCCGAGGCTGGCGATCACCCCGACCACGGCGGCGGTGACACCGCTCAGTGCCGCCGTCAAGGCGCGCTGGGAGCGCAGTCGCTCGACGTAGGGGCCGCCGAGGAAGACCCAGAGAAACGAGGGCACGAAGGTGACCCAGGTGGTGACGACGGCGCCGAGCAGGCCGGCCGCAAGCGGTGGCAGCTCGCCAGGATGCCGGTAGGCGCCGAGGAAGGCGACGAACTGGACCACCTGGATGAGCGGCCCCGGCGTCGTCTCGGCGAGGCCCAGGCCGTCGAGCATCTCGGGAGCGCTCAGCCAGCCGAAGCGCTCGACCGCCTGCTGGCCGATGTAGGCGAGGACGGCGTAGGCGCCGCCGAAGGTCAGGACGGCGGCCTGGCTGAAGAACAGGCCCTGGCGCGTCAGCACGTGGTCGCTGCCGAGCCAGATCGCGGCAAGGAGGATCGGCAGCAGCCAGAGGCCGCCGCCCACGAGCAGGGTGGCGAGCGGGCGGGCGTCGGGAACCTGCAGCGCGTCATCGGGGGGCCGGCTGGCTGCCTGCCCGGCGGCGCGGCCGGCGGCGAGCCAGCCGGAGAAGGCGGCGCCGGCGAGGAGCAAGGGGAAGGGCAGGTGGAGGAGGGCGAGGCCGACGAAGGTGGCCAGCGCCAACAGCCGCTGCCACCGATCGCGCAGGGCCCGCCGGCCGATGCGCAGCAGGGCCTCGGCGACGAGGGCGATCACCGCACCCTTGAGGCCGAAGAACAGCGCTTCGACGGCGGGCAGCTGGCCGAACCCGAGGTAAAAGAGGCTCAGGGCTCCGATGGCGAGGAAGCCTGGCAGCACGAAGAGGCCGCCGGCGAGGAGGCCGCCCCAGCGGCCCGAGAGCAACCAGCCGAGATAGGTGGCGAGCTGCTGTGCCTCCGGCCCCGGCAGGAGCATGCAGAAGGAGAGGGCATGGAGAAAGCGCTCTTCGCTGACCCAGCGCTTCTCTTCGACCAGCAGGCGGTGCATCACGGCGATCTGGCCGGCCGGCCCGCCGAAGCTCTGCGCGGCGACTCGCAACCACACCGGCAGGGTGGTGGAGAGGGGCAGGCCCGGGCCGTTGGTGGCAGGTCGCGGCAAGCGGTCGGTCCTCCTCAGCGGGTCGTGGCATGCGCTGCCGTGCAGGGCGGCGAAGCTCGTATCCTAGGCGCGATGAGTGACGATCCGATGGCGGCGGGCGGGCCGGCCACCAGCCTCTGGCGCCTGGTCGAGGCGAGGGCGGCGCGGGAGCCGGAAACCCCCTGGCTCTTCGAGCGCCAGGGCCAAGACTGGCGCTGGCTGGCCTATGGCACGGCCGTGCGGGAGGGTGGCGTCGCGAGCGGCATCGGCGCCCCCGGTACCCTCGCGGCGCAGGTCCTCGCCTTTGCCGCCGGAGACGAGCTGGATCCCTTGGCGGCCGGCGCGCGGACAGTGGCGGCGGCGTTGGCAGTGGGAGCAGAGCGGGACGTGACGCTCCTCGCGGCACCTCTCGACGATCCCCTGGCGCGCCTGCAGCTCGCCTGGTCCCTCGTCGCGGGTGCCGCGATCGCCCTCGAAGGCGTGCCGGAGCAACGGGTGCCGAGCACGCTCTGGGTGCGACCGACCGTGCTCGCCGGCCGTGCAGCGGACCTTGCTCTTCTCGCCACCGAGCCGGGCCTTCTTCGCGACCTGGCCCGCGGCCGGCGGCGCCGGTTGAGCCCTTTCGGCCGCCTGCGCGCCTGGCTCGTCCCGGCCGGCGAGATGGTGTCGACAGAGGTCCGGGAGGCCTGGCAGAGTCTGGGGGTCCGCCTGCTTCCCGTCGATCTCCCGGCCCTCTTGCCGCAGAGCGGCAAATTGCCCGAGCGCGTGGTATAAACCGGCCCAGACCAGGAGGTTGCACCGATGGCCGAGACGCGCACGACCCGGCAACCCACGAGCGGCTCCCTGCCGCCGGCCCCGTTGCCGCCCCCCAACGACAGCTCTGCGCTCGAAGAGGTCCACGAGCGCGCCGACAGCGTGCGGACCAGCGGTGGCGCGCCGGCGATCGCCAAGCACCGCGCGCGTTCTCTCAAGGGCAAGACAGGGCGGGTGGCGATCGTCGACGGCGTGCGTACGCCGTTCGTCAAAGCGGCGACGGTGTTCAAGGACATGGACGTCGTCGATCTCGCCGGCACCGCGGCCGCCGAGCTGGTGACCCGCAGCGCCCTCGATCCGCACGCCATCGACCTCTCGATCTTCGGTGTCGTGGTGCCGGCGCTGCACGCCCCCAACCTCGGTCGCGAGGTGCTGTTCCGCGCCTCGCTGCCGATGTCGATCCCCGGCACCACCGTCAACCTCGCCTGCGCCTCCTCGAACCGCGCCATCACCTTCGGCGCCCAGGCGATCCTCGGTGGCGAGGCGGACGTGGTGCTCGCCGGCGGCGCCGAGTCGCTGTCGAACGTGCCGATCACCTTCTCGAAGCGGGCGGCCGGCATCCTGATGCGCTTCTCGAAGGCCCGCAGCCTCGGCCAGCGCCTGAGCACCCTGGCCGAGCTCAAGCTCAAGGACCTGGCGCCGGTGGCGCCGGCGATCGCCGAGTACTCGACGGGCCTCTCGATGGGCGAGTCGGCCGAGAAGATGGCCAAAGAGAACGACATCTCCCGCCGTGCGCAGGACGAGATCGCGCTCCTCTCCCACCAACGGGCCGCCGCCGCCACCGCCGAGGGCCGCTTCACCCGCCAGCTGGTGACCACCTATCCGCCGCCCAAGCATGCCGAGGCGGTGGGCCGGGACAGCGGCGTGCGCGCCGACACCTCGCTCGCCGCGCTGCTGCAGCTCCCGCCCGTTTTCGACCGCCGCTACGGCACCCTGACCGCCGGCAACTCGAGCCCGATCACCGACGGTGGCGCGGCCGTGCTGTTGATGAGCGAGGAGAAGGCGAAGGCGCTCGGCTACACCCCACTCGGTTATCTGCGCTCCTATGCCTTCGCGGCGGTCGATCCCGGAGGCCAGCTGCTGCAGGGCCCGGCCTACGCCGCGCCGCTCGCCCTCGACCTCGCCGGCGTCAAGCTCGCCGACATGGACCTGGTGGAGATGCACGAGGCCTTCGCGGCGCAGGTGCTCTCCAACATGAAGGCCCTGGCTTCGAAGAAGTTCGCCAGCGAAGAGCTGGGCCGCTCGGCGCCGGTGGGCGAGGTGGACTTCGACCGCTTCAACGTCAACGGCGGCTCGATCGCCATCGGCCACCCGTTCGGTGCCACCGGTGCGCGGGTCACCGTGCAGCTCCTCTCCGAGCTCGCCCGGCGGGGGGCCAACCTCGGCCTCGCCACCGTCTGCGCTGCCGGCGGCGTCGGCTTCGCGATGGTCGTCGAACGCGAGTAGGGCGCCCGGTCCCGCATGCGGCAGCCGCGGAGCGCCAGGAGGACGCGCGGATGAGTGCGGCCGTGGCGGCCAGCCCGACGGTACTCTCGTCCCACCGGCGGGCCCGCTGGACGGTCGCGGCCCTCGGTGTCGCCATCGGGCTAGCTGTGCTCGATCTGACGAGCATCGTCGCCCAGCGGAGCCGGCCGTCCGGCGAGTGGGACGGTGGTGGGCAGCCCCTCACGCCGGAGGATCTCACCGCGGACCTCGGCTGTGCTCTCGGCCTGGCCATCCTCCTCAACCAACTGTGGTGTGGCTTTTCCTGGCTTCTCTGGCAGTACCGTGCCTACAGCAACCTCCACGCGGTGGGCTTGCGGCGCACGGAGGAGACGCCAGCCTGGTCGCTGGCCTACTGGTTCATCCCCCTCGCCAACCTGGTCGAGCCGTATCGGCGGATCAAGGAGCTGCTCCTTCGCAGCGAGTCCGGCAACCTCGTCGAGCGGACCCGCGGCGCCCCGGCCCCGGCCCTGCTGCGCTGGTGGTGGGCCAGCTGGCTGCTGTCGTATCTGACCTCCTCGGCAGCCCTGGTGGCCTCGCTGATCGCCGAGACCCCCGAGGCCTCGACGGCGATGACGGCTGTTCTCGTCGTCGACGCCTGCCTCACTGCTGTGGGGGCCTGGCTCGCCGTACAGGTGGTTCGGCGGATCCAACGCGCGCAAGACGCGTGGCCGGGTTCGGGACCGTAGGGCCTACGGCACCCGCTTGCCGGGGATCACCTGGCCGCCCTGGAACAGGATCAAGGACTTCGCTTTGCCATCGGCGTCCCGCTCCCCGAACTCGATCACCGCCTCCACCACCTTCAGGAAGAAGCGCTTCTCACTCTCCGGGTAGATCTCGAAGCGCGGTTGGCCGGTGGCCTGGGCGTAGAGCTGGTCGCCGTCGAGAGTCACCGCCAGCACGAACCCTGGCGCCAGCTCGTAGTTGCCCACCAGCCCCGGCAACGCGGCCGGGTCGACCTTCATCTCCTGGCGCTCGGCGGGCAGCGGCCGGTCGGTCCGCGCCGAGCTCTCGTCGAGGCCGACGGTACGGATGATCGTCATCCCGGTGACCTTGCCCGCTGCGTCGATCTCAAAGCGGGCCGCGGTCGTCGAGCCCTCGAAGAAGAAGTCGCGGTCGTTGCGGGCGCGCAGCACGAACTTCTCGCTGCCGCTGCGCTGCGAGGTCAGGTGGTCCCCCTCGTGGCGGACCACGCGGACGTCTTGGGGGTTGTCGCCCACCTGGTAGACGCCGACGAAACGCTCGAGGGCCGCCGGGGGGAGGGTGACAAAGGCCCGCTGCGCCAGCGGCAGGCCGATCAGCTGGCTGGCCGCCTGGAGCGCAACCGCCTCCGGGTCGCTCGCTCCCGGCAGGTTGGAAAGCACGGCGACGAACACCCCGTCATCCGGCAGCCACAGCGCGCCGGTCGAGAAGCCGTGGATGCCACCGCCGTGCTCGATCACCCGATGCCCCTCGTAGCTCCAGGCGCCCCAGCCGTAGGCGTAGTGGGTCGAGCGGCCGTCGGCGATCTGGCCGCCGGTCCACAACCGCTGCCGCGAGGCGGCGGTGAGCACGCTTCCGGCACCCAGGGCCGCGGTCCAGCGGGCGAGGTCGTCGACGTTCGAGGCCAGCGCACCCGCGGCGTAGGGCTGAGTCATCGAGAGGTAGTCGGCAGGCCGGACGCCCTTGCCGTCGGCCTCGTAGCCGGCCACCCGGCCGGGGACGAGTCGGCGCGGGTCGTCGTAGTAGGTGTGCTCGAGGCCGAGGGGGGCCAGGACGTGTTCGCGCAGGAAGTCGGCGTAGCTCTGCCCGGAGACCTTCTCGACGATGGCCCCGAGGAGGATGTAGCCCGAGTTGCTGTAATGCCAGCTGGTGCCCGGCGCGAAGTCGAGGGGCTTGTCTTTGAACAGGTCGATGATCTGCTGGACGGTCATGTCCTCCCGCCAGCGAGGCGCCCATTCGGACAGCTCGGTGTAGTTCTTGAGGCCCGAAGTGTGCTGTAGCAGTTGCTCGACGGTGATCGTCTTGCCCTGGGTGGGGAAGTCGGGGAGGTAGGTGGTGATCGGCGCCGAGAGGTCGACCTTGCCCTGCTCGGCGAGCATCAGGACGGCGACGGCCGTGAACTGCTTGGTGATCGAGCCGAGGCGGAAGGTCATCTCCGGCTCGATCGCCACCCCCAGCTCGGCGTTGGCGAGGCCGTAGCCCTTGCGCAGCAGCGTCTCGCCGTGCTCGACCACGATCACTGCCGCCCCGGGGCGATCGGCGGGGTAGGTCTCGGCGAGCTGGCGATCGATGGCGGCCACCGTTTCCGGCGAGGCTGCCCAAGCTGCGGAAGCGGCCAGGACGCCGAGGAGCAGGGCTCTGGCGAAGTGGCGGCTGGGAGCCGGCAAGCGGTGTTGCGCGCGCCTGGGGTGTGACATCAGGGACCGTCCTTTCATCGCGGTTCGCGTCTCGGTTCGTCTGGGTTCCATGAACAGTACGCCGGGGCGTGCGATCGGTTTCCCACCCGCGCGCGCTGGTCGCGGGCGGCAGCTCCGTCCTTCCAGGTAGATTTCGAGGACAGAAAATCTGATATGCAAACATGAAGAAGCGTCCACCACCGAGAAGGAGCTCATCATGCCCGGACTCCGCGTCTCCTTGCCGTTCCGGCGGCTCAGCGTCGTTGCGATCTTCGTGCTCCTCGCCTGCCTGCCGGCTGCCCTCCCCGCGGCCGACACGCCCAACCCAACCAGCGTCACCGTCGCCGGCAGCCTGCAGAGCGAGCTCGGCTGCCCCGGCGACTGGCAGCCGGACTGCGTCGCCACCCACCTATCCTTCGACGCCGAAGACGGTGTATGGCAGGGCGTCTTCGCCGTGCCGGCCGGCAGCTGGGAGTACAAGGCGGCCCTCAACGACAGCTGGGACGAGAACTACGGCACCAACGCCCAGCGCAACGGCGGCAACATCCCCCTCGACCTGGGGGCCGAGACCGGCGTCAAGTTCTACTACGCGCACGCGACCCACTGGATCACCGACGGTGTGAACGCGACGATCGCTGTCGCGCCCGGCAATTTCCAGAGCGAGCTGGGCTGTGCCAACGACTGGGACCCCTCGTGCTTGCGCTCCTGGCTGCAGGACCCCGACGGCGACAGCACCTACACCTTCCGCACCCGGGCACTCCCAGCCGGGAGCTACGAGGCGAAGGTGGCCATCGCCGAGAGCTGGGACCTCAACTACGGCGACGGCGGCGTGCAGAACGGCGCCAACATCCCCTTCACGGTCCCGGCGGACTGCACGGAGATGCTTTTTTCGTGGGACGGCACCAGCCACGTGCTGACCATCGGCGTGGCGCCGCCACTGCCCGAGCCTTCGGCGGTGACCGTCGCCGGCAGCCTACAGAGCGAGCTTGGCTGCTCGGGTGACTGGCAGCCCGACTGCGCCGCCACTCACCTCGGCTTCGACGCCGAGGACGGCGTGTGGCAGGGCGTCTTCGCCGTGCCGGCCGGCAGCTGGGAGTACAAGGCGCCGCTCAACGACAGCTGGAGCGAGAACTACGGCGCCAACGCGCAGCGGGACGGCGCCAACATCGCCCTCAATCTCGCCGCGGTGACCGACGTCAAGTTCTACTACTCGCACCAGAGCCACTGGATCACCGACGACCAGGGCTTCTTGATCGCCACCGCCCCCGGCAGCTACCAGAGTGAGATCGGCTGCGGCGGCGATTGGGATCCCGGCTGCCTGCGCTCCTGGCTGCAAGACCCGGACGGCGACGGCATCCTCAGCTTCTCGGCCTGGCTGCCGGCGGGAAGTTATGAGGTCAAGGCCGCGCACAACGAGAGTTGGGACGTCAACTACGGCGAGGGTGGCGTGCAGAACGGGCCCAACATCCCGTTCACCGTGGCGCGCTCCTGCACCGAGGTCTTCTTCACCTACAATGCGCTCTCTCACGTGCTCACCGTCGGTACCGGCCCGGGCGGTCCCCAAGGCAACCTCAACCAGGCCAAGGCGCATTGGGTGAGCGAGGACACCCTCGCCTGGAACGCTGGTTCGGCGGCCGACAGCTTCCGCCTGCACTACGCTGCGGACGGCGGCCTGGCCCTCGACGAGAGCGGTGTCGTGGGCGGCTCGAGCCTGCCCCTGACCGTCGACCCGGCCGGCCTCACGGCCGAGGTGCTGGCGAAGTTCCCGCACCTCGCGGGCTACAAGGCCCTCAAGCTCGCGGCGAGTGACCTCGGGCTCGTCCCGGACCTCCTCAAGGGTCAGCTCGCCGTCGCGGTGGCGAGCTCGGGTGGCGACCCGCTCGACGCCACGGGAGTGCAGGTCCCCGGCGTCCTCGACGACCTCTACACCTACGACGGCCCGCTCGGGGTGAGCTTCGCGGCTGGAGTACCGACGCTCCGGCTGTGGGCGCCCACGGCGCGCAGCGTGACTTTGCAACTCTTTGCCGATTCCGACCCGGCGACCACCCCCAGCGCCTACCCGATGCTCCTCGACCCGGCGACGGGCGTGTGGAGCGTCAGCGGCTCTGCCGGCTGGAACCGCCGCTACTACGCCTACGACGTCGAGGTCTACGCGCCGAGCACCCAGCAGGTGGAGCTCAACCGGGTGACCGACCCGTACTCGCTGTCGCTCTCGACGGACAGCCGCCGCAGCCAGATCGTCAACTTGGCCGACGGCGACCTGAAGCCCCCCGGCTGGGACCACCTGGCGAAGCCCGCCCTGGCCCAACCCGAGGACATCACCCTCTACGAGCTCCACGTGCGGGACTTCTCGATCGCCGATCCCACCGTGCCGGAGCCCTTGCGGGGCACCTTCCGGGCCTTTGGCGTCGCCGGCTCCCAGGGCATGCGCCATCTGCGGAGCCTGGCGCGGGCCGGCCTCACCCATGTCCACATCCTGCCGAGCTTCGACTTCGCGACCGTCCCCGAGGACCGTGCCGAGCAGTTGAGCGTCGACCCGGCCGTCCTCGCCACCTACCCGCCGGACTCCGATCAGCAGCAGGCGGCGGTCGCGGCGGTGCAGAACCAGGATGGCTTCAACTGGGGCTACGACCCCTGGCACTACACGGTGCCCGAGGGCAGCTACGCGACCGACCCCGACGGCCCGGCGCGGATCAAGGAGTACCGCCAGATGGTGCGCGGCCTGGCCCAGGCCGGCCTGCGCACGGTGATGGACGTGGTCTACAACCACACCACGGCGTCGGGGCAGAACGCGAAGTCGGTCCTCGACCGCATCGTCCCCGGCTACTACCACCGCTTGAGCCTCTCGGGGTCGCTCGAGACCAGCAGCTGCTGCGCCAACACGGCCTCCGAGCACGCGATGATGGAGAAGCTCCTGATCGACTCCGTCCTCACCTGGGCCACTGCCTACAAGGTCGACGGCTTCCGCTTCGACCTCATGGGCCACCACATGAAGGCCAACATGCTGAAGCTACGGGCGGCCCTCGACGGCCTCACCCTCGCCCATGACGGTGTCGACGGCAGCAGGGTCTACCTCTACGGCGAGGGCTGGAACTTCGGCGAGGTGGCGAACAACGCCCGCGGCGTCAACGCCACCCAGGCGAACATGGCCGGCACCGGCATCGGCACCTTCAGCGACCGCCTGCGCGACGGCGTGCGGGGTGGCAACCCGTTCAGCGACATCCGCGCCCAGGGCTTCATCAACGGCCTGGGCTACGACCCGAACGACTTCCCGCAGGGCGATGCGGTGGCGACCCTGCTGCATGTGAGCGACTGGATCAAGAGTGGCCTGGCCGGCGGCCTGGCCGCCTACCAGCTCATCGATGAGCACGGCGACCTGGTAGCAGCGTCGCAGATCGACTACTTCGGCCAGCCGGCCGGCTACACCGCCGACCCGCAGGAATACATCACTTACATCGCCGCCCACGACAACGAGACCCTCTTCGACGCTACCGCCCTCAAGGCCCCGGCCACCACCTCGATGGCGGACCGGGTGCGGATCCAGGACCTCGGTGCGAGCCTGGTGGCGCTCGGCCAGGGCATCCCCTTCTTCCACGCCGCCGAGGAGCTGCTGCGCTCGAAGTCGATGGACCGCGACAGCTACAACTCGGGCGACTGGTTCAACGCCATCGACTGGAGCGGCGCCACCACCAACTGGGGCCACGGCCTGCCGATCGCCGACAAGAACCAGGCGAACTGGCCGCTGATGCAACCGCTGCTCGCCGACCCGGCCCTCGAGCCGGCGCCGAGCGACATCGCGCGCAGCGCCGATCACCTCCGCGAGGTGCTCGCCATCCGCAAGTCCTCGCGGCTCTTCCGTCTCGGCACGGCGGCCGCCATCGAGGACCGCCTCCACTTCGAGAACGTCGGCCTGGGCCAGGTGCCTGGCCTGATCGTGATGCGCCTCGCCGACCCTGATGGTGCCTTCGACCGCGGCCGGCGGGAGATCGTCACCTTCTTCAACGCCCGCAACGAGGCCGTCAGCTTCGCGCTGCCGGACCTCGCTGGAGAGGTGGTGACGCTCCACCCCGTGCTCGCTACCTCGTCGGACCCCGTGGTGCGGACAGCCTCGTTCGCGGCCGGTACCTTTGCGGTCCCGGCGCGCACGACGGCCGTCTTCGGCGTCCAGCGGCCGGCGGCCGAGCAGATCGCGCTTCTGCTCGCCGACGTTCAGGCCCTCGCCGATGCGGGCGAGCTCCATGGCGGTCAGGCGCAAGCGCTCCGAGTACTTCTCAACGGTGCCCTCGACCGCCTGGAGCACGGCCAGACGCGGGCCGCGGCCGTGCTGCTCAAGGCCTTCACCGCCCTGGTCAAGGCCTACCAGCTGACGGGGATCCTGCCGCCCTCGACGGCGCAGGAGCTGATCGCCAACGCCGAGACGGCGATCGCGGCGCTCTGAGCCGGCGCCGCGCGCGGGTGGGGCGGAAGGAAGCCCCACCCGAGGCGGCGTGGTGCTGCCCGCGGTGGGAACCGTGCCCCTGGGGTTCCACCGCGCCCGCGGTTCCCGCCGCGCCCGCGGTTCTCGCCGCGCCCGCGGTTCCCACCGCGCCCGCGGTTTCCACCGCGCCCGCGGTTCCCGCCGCGCCCGCGGTTCCCACCGCGCCCGCGGTTTCCACCGCGGGCTATTGAGTGGGGTGGCAAGCCTCGGCAGGGGCCCTCGTCTACACTCCGGGTGTGGACCGCGAGCGCTACCGATTCGCCGATGTGACCCTGGACGTGGGGGCGGCGGCCGTCGAACGAGACGGCGTCCGTCTCGATCTGCCGCAGCTCTCCTTCGAGCTGCTGGTGGCCCTGGCGCGACGGGCCCCCGACGTGGTCGCGGCCGAGGAGCTGATCGCTACCGTCTGGGCCGGCACCGCCGTTGCGGACGAGACGCTCACCCAGCGCGTCGCCCTGCTCCGCCGCGCCCTCGGCGACGACGCCCGTGAGCCGCGCTATCTGCGGGCGGTGCGCGGCCGTGGCTACCAGCTCGTCCCGAGCGTCGAGCGACTGGCGGAGGAGGCGCGGCGGGAGGGGGCCAGCAACCGAGCGGTGCCCCGCGGGCGGTGGGCCCTGGCCGCGCTCCTGGGTGCCGCGGCCCTGAGCATCGTCGTTTTCATTGCTGTGCGGGCGCCGCGGGTTCCCGCGGTGCAGCGAGCCGCCGAGCCTGCCGGGCTCGTCACCCGCCCGCCCGAGGCTGCCGAGCTGCTCGCCCGCGCCGGAACCTACCTCGGGCGCCATCGCCGCGAGGACAACGAGCTGGCGATCGAGCTCTACCGCAAGGCCCTGCTGCAGGCCCCGGAGGATGCGGACGCCCTCGCCGGCCTGAGCCTGGCCCTCGGCCAGCGGGCGACCAAGTTCGGCCAGCCGCCGGTCATCCGGGCCTTCGGCGGCGAGGAGGACGCCGAGGACCTCGCCCGGCGCGCCCTGAGCCGCGCACCCGGCCTGGCGCGGGCGCACCATGCCCTCGGCCTGGCTCTCGATGCCCAGGGGCGGGTGCACGAGGCGCTCGCCGCCTACCTCGAGGCGGCCCGCCTGGATCCGGCCCACACCGCCGCGCTCGCCAGCGCCGCCAACCTCCTCACCGTTTCCGGCCGGCTCGCCGAGGCCCTGGAGGCCGACCTGCGTGCCGCCCAGGGCGAGGACGAGATCCTCTACCTCGAGGTCCAGGTCGGCAACGTCCTCGCCCTGCTCGGCTTCGCACCGGCGGCCGAGGTGTGGTTCCAGCGCGGCGTCTCCTTGCGGCCCGACAGCGTCTTTGCCGCCATGGTCTACGCGCGCTTCTTGCTCTCGGCGGGAAGGCCCGTGGAGGCGGCCTCGATCGCCGCCGAGGCGCAGGCTCGCGGGATCCGCCGGCCGGAGCTCGCCACCCTTCGCGGTGTCGCAGCCCTCCTCGCCGGCGAGCGGTCGGCGGCCCGGGCGCACTTCGAGCAGGCCCTGGAGGTCCGCCCCGACGATCCCGAGGGGGCCGTGCGCCTGCTGCTCCTCGATCGCGAGGTGGGCGGGCCGGAGATCGCGCCGCGCCGCCAGGCCCTCGGCGAGCGGCTAGGCGCGGGCCGCACCGCCGGTGACGAGTGGCCGGACTCGTCCTTCGCCGCTGCCCTCCTCGCGGCTGGCTTCGGCGACGAGACCGCCGCCCTGGCCGCTCTCGACGAGGCGATCGATCTCGGTTTCCGCGACGTCGGGGCCCTGGAGCACGACCCCGGCCTGGCCGGGCTGCGCGGCTCTGCGGGCCTTGCCGCCCGCGCAGAGCGCATCCGCGGCCTGGTGGCAGACGAGCGTCAGCGGGTGCTGGCCGCCCCCTGGCTGCCGCCCGGCTTCTTGTCGCCGTCGGCGGGCAGCGCTGCGAGGATGGACTCGGTGAGCAAGCGGTCCGTCTGAGCATGCATGCCGCGGGTGTTGTAGGCCCGGCTGGTGAGCACCGCGACGAGCCGCACCGAGGGCACCACCACCACCTTGTTGCCACCGTTGCCCGACATGTAGACGGCCGGATAGCTCCGCCCCCCGGCGGCGAAGTCCCGCCGCCACCACAGGTAGCCGTAGGTGTTGTCGTCTCCCGCCTCGACATGGGCAGCCGTCGAGGTGGCGATCCAGCTCTCGGGGACCACGGGCAGGCCTTGCCAGCGGCCGCCGTCGAGCACCAGCAGGCCGAGCTTGAGGAGGTCTCGGCTGCGCAGCCGCGCGCCGCCGCCGCTCTGGGTGAGGCCGAGGGGCGACGACAGCCACTGCACCTCGCCGATGCCGAGGGGGGAGAAGAGGGCCTCGCGGGCGAAGTCCGGCAGCTTCTCGCCGGTGGCGCGCTCGAGGACCGCCCCAAGGGCGGTAACTCCCGCCGTGCAGTAGGAGAAGGCGCGGCCGTAGGGCGAGTCCTGGGGCTTGGGGGCCCAGGGAGCAAAGCCCTTGATGGGCAGGTCGAGGAAGAAGCCGAGCCAATCCTCCGTCAGGTACATCCGCTCCTCGTTGCCGCTCGAGAAGGAGTTCTCGTCGTCGCATTCGAGAAGCGAGCTCATGGTCAGCAGGTCTGCCAACGTGACGGCCCGCTTGCGAGGGTCGGGATGCGCTGGCGGCCAGCGCTCGGGGAAGAAGTCGAAGAGGCGAGCCTCGACGCCCGAGACCTTGCCGCGCGCGATGGCGAGGCCGACAAGCAGGCTGGTGATCGTCTTGCTCGCCGAGCGCACGTCGTGGAGGGTCTCGCGGTCGGCGCCGTCGAAGTAGCCCTCGTAGAGCAGCTTGCCGTCCTTCGCGACCAGGACGCTGGTCACCCGGTCGAGCTTGCCGTCGGCGGCCTGCTGGGCGATCCCGGCGAGGGGCCCGGCAGCGAGGCCGGCGGCTGCGGTGGTCGCGACCGCGAGGCCATCGTCGAGGCGGGGCGGCGTGAGCTCGGAGGCAGGTTCGGCCGCCTGGCTGAGCGACGCCAGGGCGAGGAGCATTGGAAGAAGGGCGAGACCAAGGCGGGATCGGGGCATGGCGACCTCCAGGGTGAGTTGGGGTGGAACGGCCGGCGAAGTTCTACCGGCCGCCGGCCCCAGGAGACCTGAAGGCGCAATGAAGTCTTGGGTGAAGGTTCGCTGAAAGAGCCGCGTCCCCGCTCGGGTGCGCGGCTTGAGGGCGAGCGGGCCGGGTCTAGCTCCCGCTCGCCGTGAGGCTGGCCGCGAGCCCTACGGGCAGACGTAGCAGACGGGCGCCACCGTGCAGTCGACCAGGTAGTGGTACTCCGAGCCCGGCGCGCACCAGCCCGAGCCGTTGTCCCCGGTGCACCAGAACTTGATCGGTCCCAGGCCCCGCCACTGATTGCCGTCCATCGGGTCCTGCCAGCGCGCGAAGTAGAAGTGGTCCACGCCGGAGGAGCCGCCGCCGTTGCGCTGCATCACCTGGACCGAGTAGGCCGGCCCGTTCTGGCATGGTCGGCCGGCACGGCAGTCGTAGAGCCAGTTGGTCAGTGTACCGACCCAGACGTTCTCCTCGTAGCCCACGAAGGGGCCCTGCACCCAGTTCCAGGTCGACGGGCAGGTGTTGCCGGTCCAATTGTTGACGTAGAAGCCGGGATGGGCCATGTACTTGTAGCTGTTGACGTTGCCGTCGACGAACACCTTCAGGCCGTGCCAGCCCGGGTACTCGAAGAGAGCGTTCGCGTAGTCGAGGCGGGCGGGGTTGGTGGGGTCGTCACCGGTGTCGTCGAGGAGCCAGATGTAGCCGCCGCTGGCGAAGAAGTGCTCTTCGGACCATTGCGGGGCCCCCTTGGTCCACAGGAAGAGCTCGACGCCCGGGCAGTGGCCCGCCGAGTAGGCGAAGGTGCGGTTGAAGGTGCCGGTGTTGTTCTTGATCTGCGCCGTGCAGCTGGTGGCCTTACCGAGGCCCTTGGTGGTGTTGAGAAAGTAGTCGCGTGGGTTGAAGTTCTGCGACCAGGCTGTGTTCGCGAGGAGGAAGAAGGGGAGAGCGAGAAGCAAGGCGACGCGAAGGAGCTTGCTGCGCATGGGAACCTCCCGGGTTGGCAGGCGCCGTCGACGCCGCGGGCGGGTCCGGTTGCAGAGGTCCGAGCAATCCGGCCGCTCCGGCTGGAGGCGGCGCCCGGTCGTACTGCTGCCTGTTCAGCCTAGCACCGATAGAGCTTCCCATAAGCGGAATTTCTTGTTCCAGGTTTCTGCGGTGAGTGCAGAGCGAGCCTCAGTTGGTCTCCTTTCCCGCCGTGCGTTCGGCGGCGCGCTGCACCTGGCGAAGCAGGGCGAGGCGAATGACGCCGCTTCCCAAGCGGATGAAGCGCCAGTAGCGGAGAAAGGCCCGGCGCGCGGCCGCGTCGGCACAGAGCACGCGGGTCTCGGTGGTGAGCCGGCTGCAACCGGCGGCGAGCGGCTCGACCCGCAGCTCCCAGGCGGCGCGAGCGAGGCCAGCGGGGATGGGCTCGCGGAAACGCGCGGGGTCGGTCGGCACGAGGTCCCCGGCGGGCTTCCAGAAGCGGCCGGTCAGGCCGAAGGTGAGCTCGCGGTCGGGCTCCTCGGCGAGCAGGACGAAGCCGCCCGCGAGGAGCTTGCCGAGGCCTGGGGCCGGGGCCGCGGCGGAGACTTGCCGCCAGCGGGCGAGGGCGCGGCGCGGCGCGAGCAGCAGCGCTGGCACGGCCCGCAGCGCCATCAAGACGCGGACCACCGGGTGACGGCCGAAGTCCGCCGCCTTGAGGGCCCGGAAGACGACGTCCGGCTCGGCCCCGACCTCGAGTTGATGGGCCGAGCGGGCATCATAGGTGGGCATCCAGGAGTCGAGTGGCATGCGAGGCCTCCGCGGGCGACGAACACCCCTACCCGTCGATCGCGGCCATGCTCGCCTCGGGGTAGCGCGGGCCGGCCACGGGGTGCGCGGCGAGGACGGCGTCGATCCGGGCGAGGTCGGCTGGTGTGAGCACGAGGCTGGTCGCAGCGGCATTCTCTCCCAGGCGAGTGCGGCTGCGGGTGCCGGGGATGGGCACGATGTCTTGGCCCTGGGCGAGCACCCAGGCAAGGGCCAGCTGGGCCGGGGTGCAGCCCTTGGCCTGGCCGACCTCACCCACCGCCGCGACCAGCGCGAGGTTGGCCGCCAGGTTCTCCTCCTGGAAGCGTGGGTTGCTTCGCCGCCAGTCGTCTGCTGCCAGGGCCTCGGTGGCCTGGATCCGGCCGGAGAGGAAGCCGCGACCGAGCGGGCTGTAGGCCACCAGCCCGATCCCCAGCTCACGGCAGGTAGGGAGGATCTCTGCCTCGACGTGGCGCGTCCACAGCGAGTACTCAGTCTGCAGGGCGGCGATCGGGTGGACGGCGACGGCGCGGCGCAGGGTCGCCGGCCCCGCCTCGGAGAGGCCGAGGTGGTGCACCTTGCCCTCCCGCACCAGCTCGGCCATCGCGCCCACCGTCTCCTCGATGGGCACCGTCTTGTCTACCCGGTGCTGGTAGTAGAGGTCGATCGTCTCGACCCCCAGGCGCTCGAGGCTCGCCTCGCAGGCGGCCTTGACGTACTCCGGCGTGCCACAGACGCCGAGGAAGGAACCGTCCTCGCCGCGGCGGATGCCGAACTTGGTGGCGAGCGTCACCTCGTTGCGGCGCTCGGCCAGCACCTTGGCGAGCAGCCGCTCGTTGTGGCCGATGCCGTACATGTCCGAGGTGTCCCAAAAGCTGACGCCGAGGTCGAGGGCGTGGCGCAGCACGTCGAGGTTCTGGGCCTCGTCGCTCGGCCCGTAGAAGTCCGACATTCCCATGCAGCCAAGGCCGAGGGCCGAGACGTGAAGGCCGCTGCGGCCGAGCTCGCGAGTTTCCATGCTGATCTCCTTTCGCGGGTGGTGATCCGTTGGGCGGCGGGCGGCGCCGCCGGGCAGGGAGATCGTATGGGCCGTAGCGCGGCCGGCGCTAGACGAAAGCTGTCGAGGTCTTGCCCGATCCTGCCGAGGTCGGTGCCGGAGACTGGTTTCGTGGGGCCAGGGTGCGCATAATCCTGCCCATGCGAGCCGCTGCCCTGCACGTGCCCGAAGCCGCCGACGCCAGCCATCTGCGCTCTCACGCCACCGCCCAGAGCGAGCTGGTGGAGGCGATCGCCCGCCACGCCCCGAGCGACGGCCGCCACCCCTCCCCGTGGGCGGACCTCAGCTTCTTCCGCGCCAGCGAGCCCACGCGCCGCTCGCCGGTGGTCTACGAGCCCTGCGTGTTCATCGTCGGCCAAGGCAGCAAGCGGGTCTACGTCGGCGCCGCGAGCTACACCTACGACCCCCTCAACTACCTGGTGCTCGCGATGCCGCTCCCCGCGGAGGCGCAGGTCCTTGAGGCGAGCCGCGAGCAGCCCTTTCTGTCGTTGTGCTTGCGGATCGACCTCGCCGAGCTCTCGGAGTTGCTGCTGGCGATTGGGGACGCTCCCGAACGCCGCGAGCCCGCGAGATGTGGCGTCTACGCTTCGGCCTTGCAGGCGCCCTTGGCGGGGGCCGTGCAACGTCTCGTCGCGACCCTGGTGGACCCCGTGGCACTGCGCGTGCTCGCCCCGCTGGCGGCCCGCGAGGTGCTGTTCCATCTCCTGCGGGGCACGCAGGGGGAGACCTTGCGGGCAGTGGCGCGCCGCAACAGCCAGGCCCGGCGGATCGGCGGCGCCCTGCGCTTCGTTCGCGAGCACTACGCCGAGCCCCTCGACGTGGCGGCGATCGCCCGCGTTGCCGCGATGAGCCCGTCGACCCTCCACCACACCTTCAAAGAGGTCACCTCGGCCTCGCCGCTGCAATACCTGAAGCAGATCCGCCTCCACCAGGCGAGGCGGCTGATGCTGCAGGACGGTCTCGGTGCGGCCGAGGCGGCCTACCGCGTGGGCTACGGTAGCCCGTCGCAGTTCAGCCGCGAGTTCCGCCGCCTCTTCGGCGAGCCGCCGGCCCAGGAGGCCCGCCGCCTGCGCGCGCTCGGCTCCGACGGCGAGGCGGCCTGAGCCGCCAGGGCCTTGTCGCGGTTTTCCTGGGGGGCGCGACAGGCGGCGAGGTCTGCGCTACCCTCTCTTCCATGAACGAACGCCCGTGGCTTCTCTATGGCGCGAACGGTTACACCGGGGAGCTCATCGCCCGCGAGGCGTTGTCGAGGGGGCTGCGGCCCATCCTCGCCGGCCGCAACGGGCCAGCCGTGGCGAGGCTCGCCGCCGAGCTCGGGCTCGACCATCGCACCTTCGGCCTGGCGGACCCGGCGCACCTGGCGGACTCCCTCGCCGGAGTCGCCCTCGTCCTCCACGCCGCTGGACCGTTTCTGCACACCAGCCGGCCAATGGTGGCGGCTTGCCTGGCGGCCGGTGCGCACTACCTCGACATCACCGGCGAGATGGGCATCTTCGAGGCCATCTTCCGCCGCCACGAGCCGGCCCAGGCCGCTGGGGTCGTGCTGCTGCCCGGGGTGGGCTTCGATGTCGTGCCGTCCGACTGCCTGGCCGCCCGCCTGCACGCCGCGCTGCCGGAGGGGGATGCCCTCACTCTCGCTTTCATGAGCGAGGCCGGCGGCTGGAGCCGGGGCACCCTGAAGACCATGGTCGAGAGCCTGCCGGCGGCAGGCGCCATCCGCAAGGACGGCACGATCACCGAGGTGCCCGTCGCCTGGGACGCCCGCGAGATCCCGTTCTCCTGCGGCCCGCGGTGGGCGATGACCATCCCCTGGGGGGACGTGGCGACGGCGTATCGCACCACTGGCATCCCCAACATCCGGGTCTACGGCGGCATGCCCCGCAAGCAGATCCGCGACCTGCGCCGCGGCCGCTGGCTGCTGCCGCTGCTGGGCTGGGAGCCATTCAAGGGGCTCCTCACGACGGTGATCGAGCGCAAGGTCACTGGGCCGAGCGAAGCCGTGCGGGAGCGGGGCAGGATGCACCTGTGGGGCGAGGTGACGGCGCCCGACGGCCGATCGGCCGCGGCCACCCTGGACACCCCCGAGGGCTACGCGCTGACGGCGACCGCCGCCGTCGAGTGCGCCCGGCGCGTCCTCGCCGGCGAGGTCGCGCCCGGGGCGTGGACCCCGGCCGCCGCCTTCGGTGCGGATTTCGTGACGACGCTTCCCGGCGTCACGGCGGGTGAGCTGATCGTCCTCTCGGCGCGGCCGTAGGGGCGCCTCTCACCCCGCCCTGGTTCGCTGCGCCACCGCCCGGTTCGGCCGGGTTCAGTAGTGGTACCGCATCTGGGCGAGCAGCAGGGAGTCGCCGTCCACTCGATAGACCAACCGGTGCTCGCCGTCGATGCGCCGAGACCAGTAGCCCGCCAGGGCATGGCGCAGCGGCTCGGGCTTGCCGAGCCCTGCAAACGGCTCGCGCTGGATGTCGCGCAGCAGCAGGTGAATGCGTTGGAGGGTCTTGCGGTCGGTCGCCTGCCAGTGGAGATAGTCCTCCCAGGCCTGCTCGGCGAGGACGAGCTTCAAAGAGCCAGCTCCCGCTCCCTTCCCCGGCCCCCTTCGAGGTCGCTGACGGCGGCGAGCAGGCGGCGGGCGTTCTCAGGCGAGCGGAGGAGGTGCGCTGTCTCCTCGAGAGCACGGTAGTCGTCGAGAGAGAGCATCACCACGGAGCGCTCGCCGTTGCGCGTGATGATGATCGACTCGTGGTTGTCGCAGACGCGGTCCATCGTCTTGGCGAGATTGGCGCGGGCGGCGGTGTACGAGATGGCATCCATGGCGACGCTCCCGGAGTCCCTTCGGGGGACCCTGTACGCGAAATTGTACAGCAGGTGCCGCGCCCTAGAAGGTGCTCTCGGCGCCGCCGCCACCAAAGTGGCCACCCTTGCCCTCGAAGCCCGCGGTCGGCTCTGGCGGCCGAGCGGTTGGAGAGAGGGTGAGGAGGCCGGCGGCGATCTCCGCGGCGGAGCGCTCCTCCTCGTCCTCGAACAGCGGCTCGGCCGTCCAGCCGCCGCGGGCGCGGTCGAGGCCGGCAGCGAGCCAGCGCCGCAGGCCGAGGGCGAGGCCGAGGGCGGCGAGGCCGCCGGCGAGGAGGGTGAGCCACAGGGGCAGGATCGGCCAGTAGCTGCGCGCGGTGGCCAGCGAGGCGGTGGCGAAGAGGACGCCGGCAGCGAGCCAGAGGCGGTCCCGCCGCCGCAGCCCCAGCCAGAGGCAAGCCGGCGGCACGAGGACGGTGCCGGCAATCGCCAGCCAGCGCGCGAGACCAAGCTCCCCGGGGGCCTCGCGGAGGCGCCGGGCGATCACTTCGAGCCAGGCGCCGTCGAAGCTGCGGAGGTTGAAGGCAAGGTAGAACGCGGCGAGAAAGACGACGCCCGCGGCGCGGAGGGCCAGGCGTTGCGTTGGCGACGGTGAGCCTGCCCTGCCCAACTCGAGGAGCCAGGGCCCCAGGGCGGCGCCGGCGACGAGCCACCACAGGCGCCCTTGCGGGCTCGCCAAGAGGAGGCCCAGCAGGCTCGCTGCCGCGACCGCCCCGGCCCAGGCCATGCCCCAACGCCAGACAGCGAGGGCGGCGCCGGCGGCGAGGGCGAGGGCAGCGAGGCGTAGGCCGAGGACATCGCGCGAGGAATCCGACCTGCTGAGCACGGCGAGGACGGTGCCGACGGCCAGGCAGCCGAGGGCCATCAAGGCGGTAGCTTCTTCGGCCCCGGCGCCGAACAGCCGCTTGCCGCGGGTGAGCCCCTCGGTGAGCGCCGCCAGGAGCGCCGCGCAGACGAGATAGAAGGCGCTGTAGGGCTTCTCCCCGTGGGCCGGTGCGAGGAACAAGAGGGTGAGGAACCCCAGAGCGCCGCTCACGGCGACGACGGTCAAGATGAAGAGCAGAGCGCGCAGCGCCGGCTTGAGGCGTAGGTGGTCGTCGGCGAAGGCACGGTCGATCGCGGCGTGGGCCGCGGCGTCGATGGCACCGGCGCCGGCCCAGCGGGCGGCAGCGCTGCGCACCGCGTGGGCGCGATCGGCGGCGCGGCGTTCCGGTCTCATCCTTCCTCTCCCAGCGTCCGCATCTTGCGCGCCGCCATCACCAGGCCGATCACCAGCGGTAGCGGCGTGACGGCGAACCAGAAGCAGGAGGCCTTGCCGTCGTCGAAGAGCTTCACCGCGGCGTAGGAGGTCCCGACGTAGGCGGCCAGCGCGGCGAGCGCGAAGAGCGTGAGGCGGCGGCGCCTGAAGGCGTGGACCGCGAGGCCGACGCCGATGGCGACCACGGCCAACGTGAACAGCTGGCCGGCGACGGTCCGGCTATCCAGGCCCGAGATCAGCGCGCCGAAGGCGAGGAGCCAACCGAGATGGACGGCCACCGGCTCGAAGTGCGGCTTGCGGCCGCTCTGCACGAGCAGGAAGCCGAGCAGCACGCAGAGCGCGCCGCAGGCGAGGGCGTTCCAGCGCAGCGTAGCGCCAGCGTCGAGCAGCTGGTGCAGGCGGCTCACCGAGACGCCGCGCCAGGCGGCGAAGGTCGAGAGAGCGAGCGAGAAGACGACGCGCGAGTCATAGCGCACGGCGGCGGCCAGCAGCACGAGGGAGACGATCAGCAGGTGCCAGGGCCAGTTGGCGCCCAGCGGGGTGAACTTCCACTCGACGAAAGCGAGGTCCGCGGCGGCGAGCAGGAGGCCGAGCAGCAAGAGGTAGTCGAAAGCGAGGTGGGGGGAGGCGACCTGGCCCCAGGAGAAGGCCGGGGCGCGGCCCACCACCCAAGCGAGGCAGCCGGCGGCCGCCAGGCCGAGGAGCACGGCGAGACCAAGGGGCCCGAGGCTGGCATAGCTCTCGCGGACGAGGAGCCCGACCCCGGCCAGCACCAAGAGCACGCCGAGATAGAGGGTGAGCCGCAGCTCGGCGCGCACCGAGATGCGTTCGTCGCGCGCCTCGGCGGCGAGCGCTGCTGCTTGCTCGGCGCTGAGCGTGCCGGCCTCGACGAGGGCAGGCAGCGCGCTGAGGACCTCGGGTCGCATCCGTCCTCCGTTCCGGCTGCTGGCAGACTCCCCCTGATTGTAGATGAGATCAGCGCTTGCTACGCTTGCGCGGTTTCTGGAAGAGATCGACCACTGACCCGGCCACCCGGCCCAGGTGCCCTCCCGATGCTGCGAATCCTCCGCTGGCTCGCCCTCGCCCTCCTCGTCGCCTTCATCGCCCTCCAGCTGGTCCCCGTCGAAGGGCTCGGCAGCAACCCGCCGGTCGCCCAGGAGGTCGCCTGGAACTCGCCGCGCACCCGCGAGCTCTACATGCGGGCCTGCGGGGACTGCCACAGCAACGAGACGAAATGGCCGTGGTACTCGCGTGTGGCGCCGGTCTCCTGGCGGATCGCCGAGCACGTGCGCAAGGGGCGGCGCCACCTCAATACCTCCGAGTGGAACCGGCCGCAGAAGCACGCCCACGACGCGGCCGAGGAGCTGCAAGAAGGCGCGATGCCCCTCGCCGACTACCTCCGCTTCCATCCCGAGGCGCGGCTGTCGGCGAGCGAGAAGGCTGAGCTGGTCGGGGGACTGATCGCGACCCTCGGCGCGCGCGGCGAGGGCGAAGGCGAGGAGCACGAGGAGCGCCGCGGCGAGGGGGGCCGCGGGCGGAGCGAGGGCCACGACGGCGACTGAGCTCGCGCCGCTGAGGCCCTCACGGTCCCTTCAAGGCCTGCCCAGAGCGTCGAGGGCGGCGCGAACCTCGGCGTTGGCCGGCCGCTCGCGGTAGTCGGACTCGATCTTCGACCAGCGGACCTTGCCCTCGGCGTCGATCACGTAGACCGCCGGATGGGGCACGCCGTCGATCCTCTGCCCGGCGTAGGTCGGGTCCCTGAGGCCCCAGGCGTCGATCGTCTTCGCTCCCGGGTCGGAGAGCAGGCGGAACGCGACGGCGCCTTGGCCGTCGGCGGCGATCTTCGCGGCAAGCTCGCGGCTCTTCTCGGCCGGATCGATGCTGATCGCCACCAGGTCGACCTTCTCGTTCGGATGCAACAGGGTACGCAGCTCGGCCAACTGCCGAGAACAGTACGGTCACCAGAAGCCGCGGTAGAAGACGACCACCGCGGGCCGGCCCTCCCGGGGCAACAGCGAGAAGGGCTTGCCCGCGGCGTCGTCGAGCGTGAAAGCGGGGGCCGCTTGGCCAGTGGCGACCGGGGCCGCCGGCGCCGGGGTGGCGGCAGCGGCCAGTGCCGTGGTGGCGAGGGCGAGGGCCAGGGGGGCGAGTCGTGTTCGCATCCTTCCTCCTTCCAGCGTGCGTCAGGGGTGCGTCCGTCGCAATCTGTTCCAGGAGAGTAATACGGCCGGTGCCACGCGGCGTCTTGGTGGGGGAGAACGGCCTGTGTGCCTGCCCGCCGCGAGGAGCTCCCGATGCCGACCGCCGCCGAACGCCGACTTTCCCGCTGCGCCCGTGCTGCCGCCGAAGCGGTGACTGCCGTGGCCCTGGCCTCGATCTGCCTTGGCCTCTTGGGCGTGGTGGCCGAGCACCACGACGCCGCGGCGGAGCCGCGAGCCGCAACCGTGCAGCCGCCGCGGGCGCACGGTGTCGGCCGGCCACTGCCGTCGGCATGGTCCGCGGCCGGCAAGCTGGATGGTCTGGGCCTGGGCGTTGCGAGCCCCTGAACCGTGGCACCAGTGCGGCCGGCAGCCAGAGGCTGCTATAGGGTACGAGGATGCGCTGGCGTTGGGCCCTCCCTGCAGCGCTGGGGCTTGGGATCGCGGCCCTGGCGAGCGGCTGCGGCAGCCTCGGCTACTACGCCCAGGCCGCTCGCGGTGGCCTCGAGATCCTCTGCAAGAAGCGCTCGATCGCCCGCCTGCTGGCCCGGCCGGACCTGCCACCGGTTCTGCGCGAGCGGTTGACCCTCGTGCAGGAGGTCCGCGCCTTCGCGAGCCAGGAGCTGGCCCTGCCCGACAACGCGAGCTACCGCTCCTACGCCGACCTCGGCCGGCCCTATGCCTCGTGGACCGTGGTGGCGGCGCCCGAGTTGGCGACGGCACCCGTCGAGTGGTGCTTTCCGATCGCTGGCTGTGTGAGCTACCGCGGCTACTTCCGCCGCGCCGGCGCCGAGCAGTTCGCCCGCCGCCTCGCCGGCGAGGGGTACGACGTGGACCTCGGCGGCGTGCCGGCTTTCTCGACCCTCGGCTGGCTGCCCGATCCGGTGCTCAACAGCTTCGTCGCGTGGCCCGAGGCGGACCTCGCGGGCCTGCTCTTCCATGAGCTTTCGCACCAGGTGGCCTACGCGCCGGGGAACACCACCTTCAACGAGTCCTTCGCAACCGTCGTCGAGGCGGCGGGGGTCGAGCGCTGGCTGACCACGCGCGGCCGCGGCGAGGAGCTCGCCGCCTGGCGCCAGGAAGCAGCGCACGAGGAAGCGGTGATCGCCCTGTTGCTCGCGGCCCGCGACGAGCTGACGGCGCTCTACGCCGCCACCGCACCGGCCGATCGCCAACGCGCCCGCAAGGCAGAGCTCCTCGCCGAGCTGCGAGCCCGCTACCACGCCCTCGCCGCCAGCTGGGGCAGCCAGCGCTACGATGGCTGGTTCGACGACGGCCTCAACAACGCCCGCCTTGCCTCGTTCGGCGCCTACCATGACCTCGTGCCAGCCTTCCAGGCCCGCCTGGCCGCTCTCGACGGTGATCTGCCTCGCTTCTACGCCGAGGTGCAGCGCCTGGCCAAGCTGCCGGCGGAGGAAAGGAGGAAGGAGCTGGGGGGGGGCGCCATGGCAGGGAGGCCACCTGGCAGCGTTCTTCCCGGCGTCGAAGGTGGTTGGGCTGGCGAGGCCCACCGCGCCCCGCGAGCGCTGGCACGACGAGATCCTGGCTGGTCTCCTCGATGAGCGCTGACCGCCCTACTGCGCGGCCCGCTGCCGAGCCGGCGGTGCGCCGTCGCCTTGCCGGGCTCGTCCTGGTGGCCACGGCCCTCTTCTTCGCGTGGAGCCTCGTCATGGTGCACCGCGTCCTCGGCGCCGGCTTGCCGTGGCTGGGCCTCCTCCTGATGTTCTACTTCCTCGCTCTGGCCAAGATCGCGGAGCCCCTCTTCACGCTGCGAGTCCCCGCCTGTTCTTTTCCGCTCCGGCGCTGGGAGCGCTCGCGAGCGCTGCCGCGGTGGCTCGCCGTCGGTGCCTTCGGGGCGCTACTGCGGGGCACGCCGCTGCGCTATCTCAATACGGCCGTGTACTTGGCGGGCAAGCAGCGGGACCCGCAGCTCGTCTGCCGGCTCGTGGCGGCTGCGGAGGCCTCACATTTCTGGGCAGCCCTGCTGCTGACGCCCTTCCTCGTGTACACCTGGACGGCGGGCCGGTTCTGGCTCGGGAGCTTCCTCCTCCTGGTCCAAGCCCTCTTCAACGTCTACCCGATCCTCCATCTGCGCCAGGTCCGGCAGAGGTTGGAGCGGGTTCTCGCCGTCAGGCGTGCGAAGATCGAGCGTCCGCCAACGACGGCCTAGGAGCGAGTCATGCCAGGAACCGTACAGTTTCACCGCGTCTTGAAGGCACCACCGGAGCGCGTCTATCGGGCCTTCCTCACCCCGGAGGCGCTCGCCAAGTGGATCCCGCCCCACGGCTTCACCTGTACGGTCCACCACCTGGAACCGCGGGTCGGCGGCAGCTTCAGGATGTCCTTCACGAACTTCACCACCCAGCAGAGCCACTCCTTTGGCGGCAAGTACCTGGAGCTGATCAACAACGAGCTCCTCCGCTACACCGACGAGTTCGATGACCCCAACCTTCCCGGCGTCATGCAGGTCACCGTCTCGCTCGCGGCGGTGTCCTGTGGCACCGAGGTGACCATCGTGCAGGAAGGCATCCCGGAGGTGATTCCTCTCGAGATGTGCCATCTCGGCTGGCAGGAGTCCCTGAACTTGCTCACCCTGCTCGTCGAGGCGGAGATCCAGCAGTAGCAGCGAGCGGACCTTTGGGGCCTCGCGGTCCGTGGCTGCCTCTGACGGCGGCGCTGACGGCTGAGCGAGGCGCCCGGCGACCCACAAGGAGGCGGCGCGGAGATGCAGGTCTATTTGAACCCGGCGGATTGGAGTCGTCTCACGAGGTTCGGGGCGGCGGCAGAGTATTTCGAGGCCGTCGACGACCCGGAGGAAGATGCCGTCCCAGAGGAGTTCTTGGACGACGAGGACGTGTGGGTGTCGGATAGCGCAATGCAGTATTTTCAGGTTGCCGAGGCGCTGGCGCATGTCCTGCCGTTGGTCGACGGGGAGGTCGCCGAGCACTTGAACCTGGGCATCCGGCGTGTCCTCTGCCAGGAGGGCCACGTCGATGAGCTGGGGGCGAGCGCGCTGACCGAAGGCTGCTATTGGGTGACGGCCTCGCCGGAGACCACGCGCGAGATCCTCCGGCATGCGGAAGCCACGGATTGGGATGCCGTCTACGCAGCGCTGCGCAACAACCCACCGCCAGACAGCTGGGTGATGGAAGACATGGAGGCGGAGTTGATCCCCTTCGTCGAGCAGCATGTGACGCGGCTCCGGGAGGCCGTTGCCGGTGGCTTCGGCCTGCTCGGTACCTGCGGCTAGGAATTGCGCTGAGGGTGCTGAGATGCTCTACCGTGGCGTTGGGGCCTTGGCGCCTCGTTCGGTACTCTCCTGACTCTCTTGCGCGCCTTCTTCCTCTCGACGCTGCGGCTCGGTTTCGGCACCTGGCAGCCGGAGGACCTCGGCCTGGCGGCGCAGCTCTGGGGCGACGCTCGGGTCACTGCCTTGATCGGTGGCCCGTTCGGCGCGGCGCAGGTCGAGAGGCGGCTGCGCGAGGAGATCGCGCGGCAGGAGGCGCACGGCGTGCAGTATTGGCCGCTCTTCAACCTGGCGGACGGTGCTCACGTGGGCTGCTGTGGGCTGCGGCCGAGCGCAGACCAGCTCGTCGCAGGCGAGCCAGGCGTCTTCGAGCTGGGCTTCCACCTGCGGCCCGCGTTCTGGGGGCGCGGCCTGGCGAGCGAGGCGGCGCAGGCGGTGATCGAGCACGCCTTCACCCGGCTGCGGGCCAGCCGTCTGGTGGCTGGCCATCACCCGGCGAACCGGGACTCGCGGCGGCTGCTCGAACGCCTGGGTTTTCGTTACACACACGACGCGCTCTACGGGCCGACGGGCCTCCACCACCGCAACTACACCCTGGATGCCGCCGAGTACCTCCAGGGCTCGCCGGCACCCGCCAGTTGAGGCAACGGGATGAAGAACGACGGCTGGAACGACATCGCCTACCACTTCGGCGCGGACCAGCAGCTCAACGAGGAGCTGAGCGCTCTGCTCAACGAGGCGGTGCACGTGTTCCGGCATCACGCGAGCGGCCATTGGAAGGAACATGACAAGCCCAGGTACGTCGCCCGGTTGGCGGAGCACCTGCGGAGGAGGCCGTCCTTGATCCGCAAGCTGCTCAAGCTGAGAGACCCCGTGGTCAGCAACATCACCCATGCGGCGATCGAGTTGATCAAGGTGGAAGGCATGCGAAGCGGCGAGCCATGATCCTGCCTGAGCTGAACGAAGCCAGGCATCAGCACAAGTGCCTGGGGATCGGCAGGGCGAGCGCCGGCAGCTTGGGACTCCGCCGCTCGTCCCCTTGCCCCGGCACCTGCCGGGCGGCTCCCAGCGGCCAACAGCGGAACGAACCCCGCGGAGGCACCCGATGCCCCTGTTGAACCGGCTCCGTCCGCGGATCGGCGACGTGATCGAGATCCCCACGCCGCGGGGCCTCGCCTACGCCCACTACACCCACAAGCACGACGCGCCCCCCAGCTACGGTGCCTTGATCCGCGTCTTGCCAGGGATCTTCGCCGAGCGCCCCGCGGACTTCGCCGCTCTCGTCCAACAGCCTCCCGCGTTCATGACGTTCTTCCCGCTCGGCGCTGCCTGCAACCGGCGGCTCGTGCGGGTGGTCGCCCATGAGCCGCTGCCGGCGGCCGCGCAGCGGTTCCCCGTCTTTCGGGACTCGCATCGCGACCGCGCCGGCCGGCGCCAGCCGCCGTGGTTTCTCTGGGACGGCTGCCGCGAGTGGCGCGTCGAGCGCCTGAGCCCTGAGGAGCTCCGTGCCTACCCGCCGCTCGGGGTGTGGAACGACACGCTCCTCATCGAGCGCATCGTCGCCGGCTGGACCCACGAGCAGGACGCCTAGCAAGTGGCAGACGAGGTCGGCGGCCGGCGGCGAACGATCGCTCGTGAGGCGTTGCAGCGAGAGCCTCATCGCGCCTGGAATGCCTTCGTCGAGCTGCTGGCGATGGAGGACGCCGCCGACCTCTCGCCCCTCCAGCGCCAGGCGCAGCTGGTCTTCTGGTACGACGCGGAAGTCCAGAACGGGGGCCACGGCCAGTACCTCGAGAACCGTGGTGTCGCGAAGCTCAGCGAGACGGTGGCGGCGCTTCGCGCCCTGGGACTTCCCGCTCAGGCGGACATCCTCGCCAGCGCCGCTGCCGCCTTGGCTGCCGGCACGCCGCAGGCCGACTGGGCCGACACCCTGGACGACACCTTCATCGCCTGCTTGGATGAGGCCTTCTTTCGTGCAGAGCCCACCGTCACCGCGGCGCTCGAGGCGCACCTCGCGGCGAATTCTCGGGCCTATCTCAAGGTGGAGTGATCACCTGGCCGGCCTTGCGCCTGGGGGCCCTGGAGCTGGCTCGCGCCATCTTCCGGCTGACTCTCGATGCTTCTCGACCGCTGGCGGCGCTCAGAGGCGCGCTGCAGGAAGGCTGCTCATCCGGCCTCGGCCAACGGCAAGACGAGGGTGAAGCTCACCCAGCCGGGCGGCTCGTTGGCGACGCTGAGGCTGCCACGGTGGGCGAGGGCGATCTCGCGGGCGAGGCTCAGGCCCAGGCCGACGCCGTCGACCCGCCGGCTGTGCGCCGGGTCACCGCGGTAGAAGCGCTCGAAGAGACGCTCGCGCTCGGCGTCCGGGATGGGCGGCCCGGTGTTGGCCACCCGCAGAAGGGCGCGCCCGCCGGACGGCGCCGGCTCAGCGCGGAGCTCGATGCGGATGGCGCCGGGCGCTCCCGCGGCCCCCTGGCAGAACTTGATGGCGTTGCTCGCCAGGTTGCGCAGCGCCTGACTGAGCAGGTCCGGGTCCCCGAGGACGGTGACCCCGGGCGCGACCTCGGCCGTCACCGCCAGCTCCGGCGCCAGCTCGCGGGTGTCGGCCACCGCCTGATCCACACCGGCGGTCCAGTCCACCCGTGCGTGGCTCCCACGCAGCGCGCCGGCGTCGGCGCGAGCCAGCAGCAGCAGCTTGCCGACGATCGAACGCAGGCGCTGCACTTCGCCCAGCAGGTCGCTCAGGGTGCGCTGCGCCGGCGAGCCGTCCGCCGCTTCCTGCAGGCCCTGTTCGAGATGACCCTGGAGGATGGTGAGCGGCGTCTTCAGCTCGTGGGCGGCGTCGGCGCTGAAGCGGGCGGCTTGGGTGAAGCTGCGCTCCAGGCGGTCGAGCATGCCGTTGATGACGGCGATCAGGCGGGCGATCTCGCGGTCTGCCTTGACTGCCGGTACCCGCTCGCCGAGGCCGCGGGCGGTGATCCGCTGCGCCGTGTCGGTGACCAGGCGGATCGGCCGCAGGGCCCGCTCGGCGACCCAGGCGCCGGCGCCGGCAAGGAGCAGGAGGGCGAGCGGCGCGCCGAGGAGGAAGGCGTTGCGGTAGCGGGCGTTCTCGGCGCGGAAGGCGGCGAGGTCCTGGCCGAGGAGAACGCTGTGGCGTTGGTCGACGAGCAGGCCGACGCGCCAGGCGACATCGCCTTCGCGCAGGGTGGCGATGGCGACGCGGAGGACGGGCGGCCGCGGCGGCAGCCCTCCGGGAGCGAGCCCACCCTGCGGGTCCAGGGGCTCCTCCGGGACGAGGTCGAAGGGGAGGCGGTCGTCGGGGCGGCGAGGAGGGCCCTCCGGCCGCTCGCCGTCCCGGCGGCGCGGGGGAGGGCCGCTGCCCGGCGGCCGCCCGCGAGGCGGCGGTGGGAAGCGGGCGACGGGGGTCGGTAGCCGGGCCTCGTCGATGGCGGCGGGCCAGCCCGGGCTCGCAAAGATCGTCGCCCCATCCAGGGTACGCAGGCGGAGGATGAAGTGCCGCGGCCCCTCCGGGCCGTAGAGGAAACGCAGGCTGCGTTCGAGGTCGAGGCCGGCGCGGCGGTCGGGCCGCGCCTTGAGCTGCGCCTCGCCGAGGGCGAGGATCTCGCGGTCGATGCGCGAGAGGCCCTCGCGGCGGATGATGGAGAGGAAGAGGACGCCCGAGGCGAGCAGCACGGCTCCCGAGAGCAGCGTCGAGAGCAGGGCGATCTTGAGGCGGAAGGACGGCGCCGCCATCGCCTAGACCTTGCGCACCCGGTAGCCCACGCCGCGTACCGTTTCGATCAGCGGCTCCTCGCCCTCGAGGTCAACCTTCTTGCGCAGCCGTTGGACGTTGACGTCGACGAGGTTGGTCTGCGGGTCGAAGTCGTAGCCCCAGACGCGCTCGAGGAGCTGCGTGCGGGTGAACACCCGGCCCGGTGTGCGCAGCAGCACCTCGAGGAGCTGCAGCTCGCGGGGCGTCAGGTTGATCAGCCGTGCGCCGCGCCTGGCCTCGCGGCGGAGCAGGTCGAGCACGAGGTCGCCGCTCGCCAGGACCGCCCCCTGCTGGCCACCGCGCCGGCGGCCGAGGGCGTGGAGGCGGGCCACCAGCTCTTCGAGGAAGAAGGGCTTGGTGAGGTAGTCGTCGGCCCCCAGGTTGAGGCCCTGCACGCGCTCGTCGAGCTCCGAGCGCGCGGTGAGCAGGAGGACCGGTACGTTCTGTTGCCGGGCACGGAGGTTGGCGAGGATCGACAGCCCGTCGCGGCCGGGCAGCATGATGTCGAGCACGATGGCGTCGTAGGGCCGGCCCTGCGCCAGCTCGTAGGCCTCGTCGCCGTGGTGCGACACCTCGACGGCAAAGCCCTGCTCGGCGAGCCCTTTTTCGATGAAGCTCGCCACCTTGAGCTCGTCCTCGACGACCAGGATCTTCACCGGCGGGCAATCTACCAGAGGGAAACGGCGGGGCCGCGCCGCCGCTGAATGACGATTTCGTCATCGCGCTTCGGTGGTGCCTGTCATCTGCCGCCCGTAGGGTGCGGCGTCGAAAGGAGACCACGATGCACCGACCGCGTTCGCTGGCCGTCGCCGGCCCCCTCGTCGCCCTCGCCCTGGCCGCCTCCGCCTCCGAGGCCCAGCCGCCGGCCCCTGCCCGCTTCCCGACCGAGCTGCGCAGCGCCGATGGCAGCGGCAACAATCCCGTCCACCCGGACTGGGGCCAGGCGGGCACGCCCTTGCGCCGCCGGACTTCGCTCGGCTACGAAGACGGTGCCGGCTCGCCGGGCGGTGCCGACCGGGCGAGCGCCCGCGAGATCAGCAACCTGGTGGCCGCCGCCTCCGGGCCGAAGCCGAACGCCCGCGGCGCCTCGGACTTCATCTGGCAATGGGGCCAGTTCCTCGACCACGATATCGACTTGACCGGCGCCGCCGATCCAGCCGAGGCCTTCGATATCGACATCCCCGTCGGCGACCCCTTCTTCGATCCCAACGGCACGGGGGAGGAGACGATGGCCCTCGAGCGCTCCAACTACGTGGAGGTCGATGGCATCCGCCAGCAGGTCAACAGCATCACCGCCTACATCGACGCCTCGCAGATCTACGGCTCGGACGCCGAGCGGGCCGAGGGCTTGCGCGCCCTCGACGGCAGCGGCCGGCTGAAGACCAGCGCCGGCGGCCTGCTGCCCTTCAACACCGCGGGGCTGCCCAACCTGCCACCGGGAGACGGCGTTTTCGTGGCCGGCGACGTGCGGGCCAACGAGCAGGTGGGCCTCACCGCCCTCCACACCCTCTTCGTCCGTGAGCACAACGTTTGGGCCGACCAGGCCAAGAACCAGCACCCCAACTGGAGCGACGAGCGCGTCTACCAATACGCCCGCGCCATGGTCGGTGCCGAGATGCAGTGGGTCACCTACCACGAGTTTCTGCCCGTGTTGCTCGGCCCGAACGCCCTGCGGCCCTATGCTGGTTACCGGCCGCGGGTGAACGCCGGGATCGAGAACGCCTTTGCGACCGCCGCCTACCGTCTCGGCCACAGCCTGCTCTCGAACACCCTGTTGCGCCTCGGCCCCGACCGCCGGCCGATCGCCGCCGGCAACCTGCCGCTCGCCTCCGCCTTCTTCAACCCCGACGAGCTCACCAGCGTGGGCATCGACCCCTACCTGCGCGGCCTCGCCACCCAGCGAGCCCAGGAGCTCGACAACGAGCTGGTGGACGCGGTGCGCAACTTCCTTTTCGGCCCGCCGGGAGCCGGTGGCTTCGACCTCGCCTCGCTCAACATCCAGCGCGGCCGGGACCACGGCCTGCCGAGCTACAACCAGCTGCGCGCCGATTACGGCCTGTCCAAGCGCATCAGCTTCGCCCAGCTCACCCGCTCGCCGGAGCTGCGCGCTCGCCTCGCCGCGGCCTATGCCACGGTGGACGACATCGACGCCTGGGTGGGCGGCCTCGCCGAGGACCACCTGCCGGGAGCGATGGTGGGGGAGACCCTCTTCGTCGTGCTCCGCGACCAGTTCGAGCGCCTGCGCGACGGCGATCGCTTCTGGTTCGAGAGCTACCTGCCGCCGGCGATGCTGCAGCAGGTGCGCGAGCAGAGCCTCGCCCGCATCATCCGCCGCAACACGGCCATCCGCGGCGAGCTGCAAGACAACGTATTTGTCACCCAGCGCCAGCGCTAGCCGGCCACGCCGGCCACGCGGGCCACGCCGGCCACGCGGGCCACGCCGGCCACGCGGGCCACGAAAAGGAGACCTCGATGCCCAAGAAGGTGAAACCTGGCAACCTCCCGCTCGGCCTCGCCGGCCTGCTGTGGGCTACCGGCGGGATCACCCTGCCGGCCTCGCTGCGAGCGCAAGCGCCACCCCTCGGCGAGCGCGGGACCTCCTTCATCGCCCGTCTCGATCGCGACGGCGACGGCAGAGTGTCGGCCGCGGAGTTCGACGGCCCGCCGCAACACTTCGCGACCCTCGACGAGAACGGAGACGGCTTTCTCGACGCCAGCGAGGCCCCGAGCGGCCCGCCGCCTAGCCGCGAGGGCGGCTCGCGGGCCAGGGGCGGGCGCCGGCCGCCACCGGAAGGCGCCAACCGCGGCCAGGGGCCGCGCGCGCCGTTGACGCTGGGCGAGCTCGCCGCACGTTTCCTGGCTCGCCTCGACCAGGATGGGGACGGCAGGGTCTCGGCGCAGGAGTTCGACGGCCCGCCGGCGCACTTTGCGATCCTCGACAAGAACGGGGACGGCTTCCTCGACAGCAGCGAGGCCCCCGCTCCCGCCTGCCCGTGCCCGCCGCGCACCGACGGTCCGTGTGACCCGGACGGCGGCTAGGAGCCGTCGCTTCGCGCAAGTACAGCTCGCCAGCTTCCCGTTGGCCAAGCCGGGGCGCCCGGGGGCATCGGGCTCGGAAAACTCCCCGAGACCGCCCGCGATGCCTCCCGCCCCCGCTTCGTCGAGCCCGCCGAGCGCCGCCCCGCCTCGCTCGCGGCCTCGACGCCGTCCTCGCCCAGGTGCAGCAGATGATCGCCGAGGAGCTCGACTTCGCCCGCGAGGCTGACCACCTGGAGGCGATCGCCGGCAACTTCGCGGGCAACGCCGAGATCGGCTTCCCGCTGGTGGTGCGCGAGCTCTCCACCCCGCATGTGCTGGTGACGAGCTTCGTGGACGGCACCAAGGTCACCGACTTCGCGGCCCTCGAAGCCAGGGGCGTCGATCGCGCCCCTTCGCCGTGGTGCGCCCCTACCTGCAGAGCTTCGTCCTCGGCCCGGACCTCGACTGGATGGGCCTCGCCCCCACCGCCGTCAAGGACCTGCTGACCTCGGCCCTCGCCCTGCCGGGGGAGTTGAAGCGCGTCCTCAAGAAGGCCGAGAAGGGGAGAGCTGAGCCTCGAGATCCGCGGTCTGCGCGACAGCGCCCGCCTCGGCTACGCCGTCGCCCGCCAGCTGCTCTGGGGCGCCTTCGCCCTCGGCACCGGCATCCTCGCCTACGTGGCCCGCATCCGCGGTGACGCCCTCTTTGCCCGCCCCCTGGCCGCCGCCAGCGGCCTTTTCCTCCTCTGCCTCGGCGTCTCCCTCTGGCGCTCCCGAACGCTGACGCGAAGGCTGCGGCGGTAGGGAGGGGGCCCGCGTCCGCCAGGGCCCTGGTGGAAGGCTCTTGTAACGATAGAAGGCTCTCGCTACCAGTAATGCGCCGAACGCTCTTCACCGAAAGGAGCGAGAGCCTTGAGAGCAGCCTTCTGGGTTGGCGTCGACGACGGGATCGATACGGCGGAAATGACCGCGGAGCTCGAACGAGCGCAACGCGAGCGCTTCGAGCTCATGGCGAACTACCAGGCAACCCTTGCCCCAGAGCTCTTAGAGAGCAGCTGGCAGCGGGCGGGGATCGAGCGCCTCGACCCGCGGTTTGCGCCGCTCACGCCGCCGCTCGCGCCCCTCACGCCCGGCGCTGTGAGCTGGTTTCCGGCAGCGCCGTATGACTACCAGTCCTTCGTCCCCGGCCCGGTGCTCTGCTGGGCCTCGTCGAGCCCCCAGTTCGTCGATGCCCAGAGCGGCCGCATCCGCCTGCGCGCCTGCTCCGACCCGGCAGCGCCGAGGACGGACAATGCCTACGGCCAGCTGGGCACTCTGCTCACCGTCGAGGCGGGGCAGCAGGCGGACGTCTTCTTCAGCTGGGTGGCCGGGGTCCGCTTCCAGTGGAGCCTGCCGGATCCCCAGGATTGGGTGAACTTGACGGCCGTCGTGCAGGGGCAGGTGTGGTCGTGGAACCCGCTTCCGGCCCCGGGCTCGAAGGTCAAGCAGATGAGTTTCGTGCCGGGCTTTTCGCATACCTGGGCCCCGGTCGGGGGGACCTCGGGCTTGCAGGGAGCGCAGCGCGAGAGCCTGGTCCCGGCCGGCCATTCCGGTGTGCTGACTCGGCTGGTGATCGACCCGCAGCCCGTGCGCACCACCTACTGTGCGCTGCTCTCGACCCACCTGCAGGTGAACTCCGGCGGCGGCGCGATCGAGCTGGACCTCTCCCTCACCCAGCCGGCCTGAGCGCCGCCACAGTCCGCGCGAGCCGGCTTCGACCCCGCCTGCGGCTGCTCGCTCCGCAGCCGGAGTCGAGCTCCCCTCAGGGGCAGCTGCCGAGGATGATCAGCTGCAGGCAACGTATCATCTGGCAGAGGTCGATCGTCGCCGGGTTGCCCTGGATGTCGAAGAGAGTGAGGATGGCATCGCGGATGCGGGCGTCGGTGATCGTCCACACCCCGTCGCCGTCGAAATCGGTGGCGCTCAGCACATCGCTCTTGAAGACGAGGCAGAAGCCCCCGTTGATGTTGACCACGAACTTGCGCAGCAGGACGAGGTCGAAGGTGGTCAGCTTGCCGTCGCCGCTGGGATCGACGGCGAGCCAGTAGTCGAGGTTGGCGTCCGTGATCCCGCAGTCCTCGCACTCCCCGGCGAGCGCCGGGGAAGGCAGGAAAAGGAAGCCCAGCAGAAGCAGAGAGAGGACGGGTAGCAGTCTGGCGAGTGGTCGCATGGCAGTCTCCTTGCGAAATGGCGAGTCGCCCGATTCGGTGAAGCTCCAAAAAAGCGATGTCACAGACATAGATTGTCGCGAATGTCTGTGCACTAGTAGGGTGCACCCACTCTGCTGAGCGTGACCAGGAACGCCACCGCCTTCACCGCTGGTTGACCGCGACGGTGCAGGTCCGGCCGCCCGAGCAGTCGCCAAGGGCTGACAAGATGGCCCTGGCTCTCGCAGATCGGTGAGATCACAGCTTCGTCCGGTGCCTGCGAGGGGCGAACTTCGGCGGGCCTCACTCGGGTCTTCTTCTGGCTGGTAGAGTTACGCTCGCCCCTTTCGATTCTGCGTGTTCACCTATGTGTATGTGCGTGATTGTCTGCGATTGATGGGTCGGGAGATGGACGAGCGCACTGAGAAGCGGATCACTCAGGCAGAGCAGCTGGTAGCTCGCGGCAAGCTCCAGGCGGCGATCAGGGAGTACAGCGGCCTGCTGGCGACCATGCCCGCGGACCTCCGATTGCTGAACCGGCTGGGTGATCTCCATAGTCGTGCTGGCAGCCGCGACGAGGCGGTCGCGATCTTCAGAGGCATCGCCGACCACTACTGGGAGGAGCACTTCCCGGTCAAGGCGATGGCCACCTACAAGAAGATCCTCAAGCTCGACCCAGACCAGGTCGAAGCCATGGAGCGGTTGGCCGAGATCTACCGGCGGCAGGGCTTGAGGGCCGAGGCTTTGCAGCTGTACAGCGCGCTCCTCGAGCGCTTCCGACGAGAGCGACGCGAGGACGACGCCTTGCGGGTTGCCCGGCTCTTGGTGGAGATGGCTCCCGAAGAACCGCGGCATCGTGAACAGCTGACGGCGCTTCTGCGCGCTTCCGGCCGGCTGAGCGGCGAGGTGGACGCGTTCGCCCTGGCGGGGGCCACCCGGCTGGCCGAGGGGGATGTCGAGGGTGCTCTCGCCGCCTACAGGAAGGGCCTCGATGGCCCGGATCCTAGCCTGAGACTGCTGCGCGAGGCCGTCCGCACCTTGGTCGCCGCCGAGCAAGGCGAGCAGGCCTCGCGACTGATCTACGAGGTTGCCGAGCGCAACCCGGTCGCTCTGCGGCTGGTCAGCGAGGTGCCGCGCAGCGCGGGGCTGGCGGCGGCGGAGCTCGCGTCGCTCGCAGCGGCGCCGGCGGCGGACTGGCGGCTTCCGCAAGCCTCCTACGAGGCCATCGCCAAACTGGTGAGCGCCAACCCGCCCGCTGTTGCTGATCCTGCACCGCCGCCTGCAAGGCCCGCCGCGGAGGCGGCACCCTCCCACGAGGAAGAGGACTTCTTCGTGCTGGACCTCGACGTTGACCCCGACAGGACCGAGGCGAGCTCCGTGGTCGTGGTGGAACCTCTCGTCGGTCGAGGCGGGGCCCGCGCCGGTGTCCCGCAGCGGGCCCCCGAGCCCCTCGCAACGCGGCCCGCGCCGACCATGGCACCGGGGGGGGCACGGCGGCGTCAGGAGATTCTCGAAGAGGCGGGAATCCTGCTGCGTTACGGCATCGTGAGCGGCGCCCTCAGCCGAGCGCGGGAGGTCCTCGCAGAGGACGCGGAGGATCTCGAGGCTCGGCGTATCGAGCTTCTGGCGATCCTCGAACAGGAGCGCGATCAGGAGGTGCCGGCCCTCGCCAGTCAGCTGGCCACCCTGGCCGCGCGGCTGGATGAGGCCGAGCTCTGGCGGTCGGTCGCGGAGCGCCTGGTCAAGGCAGGCTTCCGGCTGGAGGGAAGAGAGGTATTGGCGAAGGTGTCTTCGCGCTCCCCTGCCGGCAAGGTACCGCCACGCGCTTCCGAGCAGGCACCTGCGGAGGCGTCGCTCGCCGGGGCACCGGCGGCTCGCAGCCGCGTCTTCATCAGCTACAGCCACGACAGCGAGGACCACAAGCGGCGGGTGCTGCAGCTGGCGGACCGCCTGCGCGAGGACGGCGTCGACGCCCTTCTCGACGCTTACGAAGAGGCTCCAGCCGAAGGCTGGCCGCGCTGGACGATGCGCGGTCTCGAGGAGGCGGATTGGGTGCTGCTGGTGTGCTCGGAGGAGTACGAGCGCCGCTTTCGAGGGGCGCAGCGGCCGGGCATCGGGATGGGTGCCAAGTGGGAAGGGGCGATCGTCACCCAGGCGCTCTACGATGCGGAGCTGCGGCAGGAGAAGTTCATCCCCGTGCTTCTGGGGGGTAGCTCGTGGGAGAGCGTGCCGATCGTCCTCCGCGGCGTAACCCGCTACGACGCCGAGGACCCGGACGGCTACGAGGCACTCTACCGGCGCCTCACTCGCCAGCCGAGCATCGTCAAGCCACCTCTCGGGGAGCCGCGCCAGCTGGCGAGCCCGCGCGAAGCCCGTGGACCGTCGCCGCGCTACGCCAACGGCGAGCAGCGTCGCCTGGCCGAGGAGCTGGAGGCGTTGCATGCGGAGCGGGCGCTCCTGGCCAGCGAGGGTGCCAACCTGCGGCGGGTGAACGAGCGGATCCTGGCCACCAAGCGGCGTCTGCGCGAGGGCGGGCGCTTGCGCCCGGGAGACCTCCTGTTGGGGCGCTTCCGCCTTCTCGAGCCGATCGGCCGCGGTGGCTTCGCGGTGGTCTGGAAGGCTCACGACCTGCGCCGCCAAGCGGTGGTGGCCATCAAGGTGCTGCGGGGCGACCACGCCGAGGACCGCAGCTCCCGTGAGCGCTTCTTCCGGGGTGCCCGGAAGATGGCCGAGCTCCAGCACAGCCACGTGGTGCGCATCTTCGAAGACCGCCTGCACGAAGACGAGTTCTACTTCTTCGTCATGGAGTTCCTTGGCGGTGGAACCTTTCGTACCGCAGTGCTCGAGGGCTGGTTGCCACCCGAGGAGGCGTTGCGGGCCCTGCTGCTGGTGGGCGATGGCCTCCAACACGCCCATGAGCATGGGGTGGTGCACCGCGACGTCAAGCCTCACAACATCCTGATGACGCGCGAAGGAGTTCCGAAGCTGAGCGATTTCGACCTCGTGAGGGCCTTCGACACCACGGGCGGTACGGGCACGGGCGCCAACCTCGGCACCTTCATCTACGCCGCTCCGGAGGCGATGCAAAACGCCAAGCAGGCGGGGCCTCCGGCCGACATCTACTCGCTGGGGATGACCGCCCTCTTTGCCCTCAGCGGGGCCGACCTCACCTCGGACGCTCTGTTCCGCCGCCGCGACTTCTTTCGTTCTCTGCCGGAGATCGCCGAGGCCAAGCCGGTGCTGGAGAAGGCCGTCGAGATCCGCGAGGAAGATCGCTGGGAGTCGGTCCGTGCCTTCGTCGAGGCCTTGCGGGCCGCTCTGCCGAAGGCCGAGGCTGCGGAGGACCGCCGCGTGCCTCAGCTCAGCGCTGAGCCGGCCTGAGGAGGCTCGGCCCAAGATCGGAGAGGGCCTCCGCTGGCCGACCCCTCCCGGCCGCCGGCCCGCCCCCTGTATCCTCTCGGCGATGACGTTCCGCGCTGAGGCCTTTGACCCGCCAGCAGGCTCGCCGCGATGGCGCATGGCGATCCTCTGGCTCACCCTCGTCCTCGCCGGCGGCTTGCTGCTGTTCAGCTACCGCCATCTCGAAGCGGTGGTGGCGGGCGAGCGGGAGAGCTACCTCAAGCCCCTGATCAGTGAGCTTTCTTCCTTCTTCGGTGCTGGCGTGCTGTTCTTCGGCGTGCGGGCGCTGGTCAGGCGGTGGCCCTTCCGGGGCCCACGCAGCTTGCCGCTCTATGGCCTCGGCCTGCTCGTCTTCTCGGGCCTCCACACCTCGCTCAACTGGGGCCTGCGCGCCCTGGCCTATCCGCTGGTCGGGCTGGGCGCCTATGACTACGGCAGGATGCCGCTGCGCTACGCCATGGAGTTCCCGATCGACCTCATCGCCTTCACGGTGATGGTGGGGGCGCTGGAGGCCGCCGGCCGCTTGCGCGCGGCGCGCCAGCGCGAGCTGGAGCGGGCCCAGCTCGAGGGGGCCCTGGCGCGGGCGCAGCTGACCAATCTGCGCCTGCAGCTCCAGCCGCACTTCCTGTTCAACGCCCTCAACACCATCTCGGCCACCATGTACGACGACCCGGCGGCGGCCGACGAGATGCTCGATCGCCTCGCCGAGCTGCTGCGGGCCTCGCTGCGCACGGCGCAGACGGCGGAGGTGCCGCTCGCCGTCGAGCTCGACTTGCTCGCCAGCTACCTCGCCATCCAGCGGGCCCGTTTCGGCGAGCGCCTGGTGGTGACCGAGGAGATCGCCGCGGGAGCCCGCCAGGCGCTGGTGCCGTCGCTCTTCTTGCAGCCGCTGGTCGAGAACGCCATCCGCCACGGCCGTGCCGAGCATGCGGGGCAGGGGCGGGTGGCGATCCGCGCCTGGGTGGAGGCCGAGAGCCTTCTGCTCGAGGTCGAAAACGACCTGGCGGCCGAGCCGGCGGTGCGGGAAGCCGGCGCTGCGGCCAGCGGTGGCCTCGGCCTGGCGAGCACGGCGGAGCGGCTGCGCCTGCTCTACGGCGAGGCGCAGAGCTGCGAGGCCGGGGAGGTCGAGGGCGGGCTCTTCCGGGTGCGCATCGCGCTGCCCTGGCACAGCGCGGAGACGCCGCCGCCGTGATCCGGGCGCTGATCGTCGACGACGAGGCCCCGGCGCGGGCGAAGCTGCGCGGCCAGCTGAGCGCCGCCGGTGACGTCGAGGTGGTGGCGGAAGCGGCGGACGGCCGGCAGGCCGTCGAGCTGCTGCGGGCCGGCGGCGTGGACGTCGTCTTCCTCGACATCCAGATGCCCCGCCTCGACGGCTTCGGTGTGGTCGGCGAGGTCGGCGTCGCGGCGATGCCGCTCACCGTTTTCGTGACCGCCTTCGACGAGCACGCCCTGCGCGCCTTCGAGGTCCACGCCCTCGACTACCTGCTCAAGCCCTGGGCCCCGAGCCGCCTGCAGAGGGTACTGGGGCGGGTGCGCGAACGGCTCGCCGGGCCGCAGCCGGCGGCCCTGGCGGCCCAGCTCGCGCGGGCCCTCGCCGAGCTCGGCGCGTCGCGCTACGCCGAGCGGGTGCTGGTCGAGAAGGCGCCGGGCCGCGAGGTGCTGCTGCCGCTGGCCGAAGTGGACCTGCTGCGCGCCGATGGCAACTACGTCTGCTTCGTCACCGCCGGCGGCGAGCTGCGCAAGCGGACCACCTTGAGCGAGCTCGAGGCGAAGCTCGACCCCGGGCAGTTCGCGCGCATCAATCGCTCGCAGATCGTGCGCCTGGCGGCGGTCGCCGAGCTGCAGCCGTGGTTCCACGGCGACTATCGGGTGCTGCTCCAGGACGGCACGGTCCTCACCTGGAGCCGCCGCTACCGGGCGAGGGGTGGCGGTCTGCTGTAGCTCGCTCGTCCGGCCCCCAGCCCGTTCGTCCGGCTCCCGTCCCGCTCGTCCCCGTGTGCTCCCGCTCGTCCCCGCGTGGTGGGCTCCAAGGCACGGCGACGGCAAGATGGCGGCACGAAAGGAGGCGCCGTGACCACCACCGCCAACCCCACCCCTGCCAACCGCACCCCTGCCAATCGCACCGCGGCCGAGCGACCCCCGGCGGCCCGCCCCGCGCTCGCCGTCAAGCTCCTGGCCGGGCTCGCCCTCGCCCGCCTGGCGCTGCACCTGCTGACCAACCGCGGCTACGGCTACTTCATCGACGAGCTCTACTACCTGGCGTGCGCCGATCACCTCGACTGGGGCTATGTCGACCAGCCGCCGGGAGTCGCTGCCGTCGCCTGGGTCGCCCGCCACCTCTTCGGCGACTCGCTCGCCGGCCTGCGCCTGCTGCCGGCCCTGGCCGGCGCGGCGATCGTCTTCCTTGCCGGCGTCATTGCCCGCGAGCTGGGAGGCGGCCGCTTCGCCCAGGGCCTCGCCGCTCTCGCCACCTGGACGAGCCCGCTGCTGCTCTTCACGGCGACCATCCTCTCGATGAACGTCTTCGATGTCCTCTTCTGCACCCTGGCGCTCCTCGTTCTGGTGCGCATCCTGGGCGAGGGCGAGGAGGGGAGGCGGCGTCACGGCCTGCGGCCGTGGGCCCTCCTGGGAGTGATTCTGGGCCTCGGCCTACTGACCAAGATCTCGCCGCTCTTCCTCGGCGCCGGCCTCGCCGTTGGCCTCCTCGCCACCCCCGAGCGACGGTGGTTCGCCACCGCCGGGCCCTGGCTCGCCGGTGGCCTCGCCGGGCTGCTCTTCCTGCCCCACATCGTCTGGCAGGTGCGGCACGGCTGGCCGACGCTCGAGTTCATGCACAATGCCGCCACCTACAAGAACCGGCCAGTCAGCCCCTGGCAGCTCTTCTTCGGCCAGGCGCTGGAGGCGCAGCCGGTGGCCTTCGTGCTCCTCGTCGCGGGCCTCGCCTGGTTCCTGCTGGCGCCCCGCGAGCGGCCCTGGCGGGTCTTCGCCTGGATGTACCTGACGGTCTTCGCGATCTTCGCCGTCGGTCACGCCAAGCCGTACTACTTCGGGGTCCTGTTCCCGCTGCTCTTCGCCGCTGGCGCTGTGGCGCTGGACGAGGCCGCGGCGGCCTGGAAGGCGGGCTGGCTGCGGCCCGTGATGGTCGTGGCCGTCCTCGCGATGGGCGCCGTGGCCCTGCCGCTCGCCGTGCCCTTGCTGCCCGTCGATTCCCTCATCGCCTACCAGAAGGCCGTCCTCGGCGGCCCGGCCGCCTCCCAGGAGCGCACCCGGGTGGGCCTTCTGCCGCAGCACTTCGCCGACATGTTCGGCCACGAGGAGCTGGTCGCCGAGGTGGCCAAGGTCTTTCATTCGCTGCCGGCCGCGGAGCAGGCGAGGACGGGGATCTACGCCGACTCCTACGGCGAGGCGGGCTCCGTCGACCTCTTCGGGCCGCGCTACGGGCTACCGAAGGCGATCTCGGGCCACAACAGCTATTGGTTGTGGGGGCCGGGCACGCGCCCCTTCGAGACGCTGTTGGTCCTGGGTGGCAGCCAGGAAGACCACTACGACGCCTGCACCGAGGTCACCCTCGGCGGGCGCTTCCACCATCCCTACGTGATGCCGCGGAGCAACGACAACCCGATCTGGATCTGCCGTGGCCTCAAAGGCAACGCCGAGCAGATCTGGCCGCTGGTGCGCCACTTCATCTGAAGTCGGCGCGGTGGGGCCGGCTGAGGCCTAGACCACCTCGCGCAGGGCCGTCTCGAGGCGGGCGAGGGCTGAGGGGATCTCTCCCAGGCCGACGGCGCCGACGCTCAGGCGGAACCAGCCGGTGTCCTGCGGGAGGCCGAAGGCCTGGAAGGGCACCACGGCGAAGCCGGCGCGGTCGAGCAGGTGGCGGCGGATGGCCTCGTTCGAGCCCAGCCGGCCCACCAGGTCGAGCTGCACCGAGAGGTACATGGTGCCGGCCGGCGGCAGCGAACGCACCGGCAGGCCGGCCGCCTCGAGGGCGCAGAGGCCCTTGTAGAAGGCCTCGAGGCGGCCGATCAGGCCGCTGCGCAGCACCTGGGCGAGGTCTTCGACGTGCGCCGGGTCGGCCAGCAGCTCGGCCGTCGCCACCTGCTCGGCCTTCGGCGCCCAGGCCCCCACATGAGTGAGGAGGTCGCGCATCCGCGCCACTACGTAGGGCGGCCCCACCGCCCAGCCGACGCGCAGGCCGGTGGCGGCGATCGACTTGCTGATGCCGTCGACGAAGACCGTGTACGGCGCCACCTCGGGCACCAGGCCGACGGGGGTCTGGTGCGGTGCCTCGGCGGAAGCCAGCATCCAGTAGATGTGGTCGTAGAGCAGGAAGAGGGGGCGTTCACCGGCGCCGCGGCGGGCGTTCTCCACCACCACCAGCTCGGCGATCTCGCGCAGCTGGCTGGCCCGGAAACCGGTGCCGGCCGGGTTGAGCGGGCTGCAGAGGGCGAGCAGGCGGGCGCCCCGCAGGTGGGGCTCGAGGGCCGCCGCGGTGGGTTGGAAGCCGTCCTCTGGGCGGGCCTCGACCGCCACGCCCTTGCCTCCCACGGCGTGGACGTAATGGTTGTTGTTCCACGAGGGCACCGGATAGACCACTGTGTCGCCGGGGTCGACGAGGGTGCGGTAGGCGGTGTAGATCACTGGCCGCGCGCCGCCGGCGATCAGCACGCCGGCGAGCGGGTAGGCGAGGCCGAGGCCCTGCTCGTAGAGCCGCTGGACGGCCTGCCGCAGCTCGAGGAGGCCGTCGGACGGCGGGTAGTTGGTCTGGCCGGCGGCGAGGGCGCGGTGGATGCCCTCGGCGAGCTCGGCCGGGATGCGGAACTCGGCGGGCGAGAAGTCCCCCACCGTGAGGTCGCAGACGGTCGCCCCCGCCTGGCGCAGGGCCCGGACTTCGGCGGCAATCTTCAGGATCTCCGAGCCCACGAGGCCCGAGACCATCTGGCCGAGGCCCTGACGGGGGGCCGCGGCGGGAGCTTCCAAGTTGAGGGCGAGCGTGCTGGCGGGCATGGCCGAGGTCCTCCGTTCCGCCTGGCAGTCTAGCAGCCGGCAGGGCCCTGGGAGGCGGTCTCAGGAGTAGTGGTACGGCGCCTTGAGAAAGCTGCCCCGGTCGTGCTCGACGAGGTAGATCAGGCGGTGCTCCTGGGTGAACCGTCGAGACCAGACGTCGGTCCCGAGGTGCTTCAACGGCTCCGGCTTGCCCAGGCCTTGGATGGGGTCGCGCAGGACGGCATCGACGAGGTCGAGGAGCCGTAGGGCCACCCGGTGGTCGGTGGCGACCCAGTGGCGGAGGTCCTCTCGAAACTCGGGCTCGAAGACCGAGGCACGTCGCGGTTCGCGCCCCACCGCTCAGGCCTCGTCGAGGCCCGCTTCGCGCCGGAGCTCTTCGACCTGCTGGGGCACTGTCGAGTGGGCGCGGGTACGGTGGAGGGCCCGCAGCAGGCGCTCGGCGTTGCGAGGCGAACGCAGCTCGTGGGCCGTCGCCTGCAGGCTGCGAAGCTCGGCCGCCGAGATCAACGCCGCGTCTTCGGCACCACGCCGGCGGATGATCACTTCCTCGGCGCTGGCGACGACGTGGTCGCAGAGGGCCGCCAGATGGGCGCGAGCGTGGGTGTAGGTAGCATCCATGGTGGGCGACTTGTACAGAGCCACGGTACAGGTTCGTCCGTCCAGACGCCAGCCGACCGACCGGTGGTCGTCCGCCGCTCCAGGCAAAAAAAGGCCCCGCTCCGGGTTGCGGAGCGGGGCAGCGGAAAGGCGGCCTGCGCCTGGCGGCTCAGGCCGGTTGCAGCCGGCGGGGTGGCCGCAGCGCCAGCCGGTCGTCGAGCAGCAGCTCGCTCGCCGAGAGCTCGAGCGGACGGGCGCTCAGGCTCTCTTCGATCGGCTGCGTCTCGACTACGCCGAAGAGGACGCCGCAGCGGAAGATCACCACCTCTTCGATCACTTTCACCTCGATGATGATGGCGATCAGGATAGCGATGGTCTTGCCGGCGCCGCCGTAGCCACCATCAGCCCCGACGCCACCGACGCCCTTGGCTGCCGACTTGCCGCCGTCGCCACCCTTGCCGCCCTTGCCACCGTCGGCGCCCTTGAAGCCGTCGCCGCCGTTGGCACCCTTGCCGCCGTCACCGCCGTTGCCACCCTTGCCGCCGAAGCCGCCCTTGCCGCCGCGGCCGCCGTCGCCACCGTCACCACCCGCACCGCCAGGTCCACCCTGGCCGCCGGTGCCGCCGGTGCCGCCGCGACCACCCTGACCGCCGTTGCCGCCGTTGCCGCTACCGACGATGGCGATCTCCTCGACGCGGGCGCCGGTCGCCGTGGTCGCCAGGATGGCGCCGGGGACCGTCGCCTGCCAGCCGGCGAGGGCGAAGACGGTGTTCGAGCTGCCGCCGGTGGCGACCTCGAACCCCGGTGAGCTGCTCGCCAGCTCGCCCACCTTGACGTCGAAGAGGGCCTGGCTGTCGGTGAACAGCGTGCTCGCCGTCCAGAGGGTGCCGGAGAGCGCCAGCATGGTGACCTTGCGGTCGTCACCGGCGACGAAGATCCGGCTCTGCAGGGCCACCAGGTGCTTGGCCAGAGGCGTGACCGCCGCGTCCGGGCCGGCCCCGGCCTGTGGCACACCACCCACCGGCGCCACCCCTGGGCCTTGCTGGCCCGGAGCTCCGTCGCTGCGCGGCCCAGGGGGAAGTCCGGGCTGGCCGTTGCGGCCGTCGTCGCCTTTGCCACCCGGCTGGGTGCCGTTGGCCCCGGCGCCACCGGCGGCGCCGTTGCCTCCCTTGTTGCCGTCCGTTCCCGGGTTCCCCTCGGTCCCCGGGTCGCCCGGCGTTCCGGCGGCACCGGCGGTGCCGTCTTCGCCGGCGCCACCGGCCTCGCCGCAGGCCGTACCGTTGGTGCCCTCGGCACCGTCGTCCGCCTTGCCGGCGCTACCACCCGAACCTGCCGTGCCGGCGCTGCCGGGATCACCCGGCTGGCCGGGCTGGCCGCCGGCAGGGGTTGCGCCCTTCTTGCCGTTGCCGCCGGGCGTGCCGTCACTGCCCCAGCCGAAGATGCCGCCGACCGGCCCCGGGGGACCGACGGCGCCTGGGTTGCCAGCGGTCCCCCACAGCACGCCCGGCGAGCCGTTGAGACCGACGAAGCCCTGGCTGCCGGGGCCTCCCGCGGCGCCGTTGGTACCGGCCACGGAGGCGCGGAAGGCGACGGCCCGCAGGGGTACCGAGCCGCTGGCGGTGAAGATGGTGCTCGCCGCGGACCACACGCCCGCTGCGGTGCTGGTGATCAGCCGGGTGCGTCCGAGGTTGTCAACGGCGACCACGGCCGGCTGGCCGGCGCTGGTGGTGCCGACGTCGACGTCGTGGACGGCGGCGGTCGAGGTCGCCAGGGTCTGCGCCACCCAGCCGCTGCCGGCGAAGCGCAGGAGGGTCACCGAGTTGTTGGTGGCGAGGGCGATCTCCTTGCCGGTGGCCGAGGAGTCGAGCTCGCCGATGGCCACGGCGTTGATCGCCGAGCCGTGGGTGTAGAGGAGAGAGGTGGCAAAGCCGCCGCTGCCGGTGGCCTTGAGGGACCACACCTGGCCGCCCTGGGTCACCGCGATCACCGTGTGCGCCGGGTCGGTGGTGAAGAGCTGGTCCACCTCGACGTCGTTGACGGCGGTCGGTGCGTTGAGGATCACCGTCGAGCTGAAGCTGAGCGGCGTGCTGGTCGTCACCAGGACCGCCTGCTGGCCGGCGGTGTAGAGCAGACCGCCGCGCCCGCCGCCGCCCCCGCCGCCGCCCTGGCCGCCGACGCCACCGAGGCCGCCGGTGCCACCCTTGCCGCCCTTGCCGCCGGTGCCACCATCGGCGCCGGTGCCACCCTTGCCACCCTTGCCGCCGTTGCCGCCGCGGCCACCCGCGGTGCCGTTGCCGCCGGCACCGCCGGCACCACCGTCACCACCGTCGCCACCCTTGCCGCCCTTGCCGCCCTTGCCACCCTTGCCACCGTCGCCACCGGCACCACCCCTGCCACCGTTGCCACCGTTGCCGCCGTCGCCGCAGGGGCCGCCGTCGCCGCCCTTGCCGCCGTCCCCGCCGTCCTCGCCGGGGGTGGCGTCGGTACCATTACCGGCGACGCCGAGGGCGTCGTTGCCGTTGGTTCCGGCCTGGCCGGGTTTGCCGGGCTGACCGGCCTTTCCGGGCTCGCCGTCGCCGCCATCGTGGCCGTTTTCGGCGTCGTAGCCGGTGTTGCCGGTCGCGCCCTTGGCGCCGGGCCAGCCGGGCTCGCCGTTGTTGCCGTGGTGGCCAGTGAGGCCGACGTTGCCGGTCGCGCCCGCGGCGCCGTCTGCGCCCAGGCGGTCGAGGGCCGAGCCGCTGTTGGGGACCAAGGCGAGTACCTGGCCGTTGCTGGTCGAGACCGCCACCTCGTAGCCGCTGACGCCGAGGTTCAGCTCACCCCAGTCGTTGCCGGTGACGATCGCCGGTGGTGCCGTGGTGAGGCTCACGAACGGGAACCAGCTGCCGGCGAGGATGGGGCTCGAGCCGGCGCTGCCGGCGTTGCCGCCGGGGCCGGGGAAGCCACCCGGGCCCGGGTCACCGGCGTCGCCGGGAGCTCCGCCGCTGCCCACCTGGCCGGGGTCGCCACCGTCACCGCCGGCACCGGGCACGCCGAAGATCCCACCGCGCCCGGCGCCACCACCGGCGCCGCCGGCACCACCGGCGCCACCGGCGCCGGCGTCGCCGCCATCCCCCGCATCGCCCGCTGCGCCCGGCGTGCCGTCCGCGCCGTCGGCGGCGTCGCTGCCGGCCTGGCCGTCGGCGCCGGCGTTGCAAGTGACGACGATCACCAGGATGTAGAAGTCGATGCCGATGATGCCGAGCCGGATGCCGATGCCGATGCCGCCGATCGTGATGTCACCCCCGGCGTCGGGGGGCGCTACCGCCTTCGTGGGGTCGAACTCGGGCCGCAGGCGCTGGTTGCCCTGCAGGGTCAGCGGCAGGTTGCTGCCTGCGGCGGCCAGGTCCCAGTCGCTGGGCAGGTTGGCGGTGCTGATCTCGAGCACGGTCGAGACGCCGGGCGTCGGCATGCCGTCGACCACCAATGAGGCCGGCACGCCGTTGTAGTCGACGGTGAAGCTCGCCGTGAACGAGCCGTCGTCGTTCCACACCGGGTTGGCGGTGTAGTTGCCGTTGGGCAGCGCCAAGGTGAAGGCGCCGGGAGCACCGCTCTGGCCGGCGCTGAGGGGCACGTTGACGGTCACCCGCTGCTGGTAGGGGTCGGCGACGCCGGCAACCGCCACCGGAGAGCCGCCGTGGGTGACCGTGCCCGTCACCTCGAAATAGGAGATCTGCTCATGCAGCCTGGTCGCCGCCTCGGTGTTGGCGTGCAGCAGCTCCTCCCACATCATGGGGTCGTCGACCGTCGCCTGCATCGAGGCCTGGAGGTTCTCGACGACCTCGAGCAGGGAGCTGACGCGGGCGTCGTCCGCTTGCACCACGCCGAGGTCGGCCTTGAGCTGCGCCAGGTTGGCGAGGATCTGCTCGGCGAGCGCCTCGGCCGAGCCCACGGCCGGGTCCACCAGCGAGCCGGCGAGGGCGCGGGTCACCGGCCGGCCCTGCTGGTCGCGCAAGGCGACCGAATAGAAGTTGAGGCCGTCGTGCAGGGTGACGCGCTCGGTCACCGAGCCCGGTGCCGCCATCTGGACGACTTGCGGCAGGCCGTGCTGGCGAACGTCAAAGAAGTGGGGATCGTTGGTCGCCGGGATGTTATTGACGAAGAGCTCGAGGACGGTGCCCTGGCCACCGTCGCCCGCAAAGGCGACATCGAGCACCAGATCGAGCTGCAGGCCGGGCGTGCTTGGGTCGAGATCGTCCGCCGGCGTGGGGAACGGCAGAGCGTGAATCGTCACCGCGCCGGTGACCGGCGAACAGCCGGTGCCGACCTGGCAGGGGTCGATCGGTACGATCGGGGCGCGGCGCAATCCGGCCGGCGGCGAGCCGGCGCCCGCCGCACGCAAGGGCAGCGGGGCCAGGAGCACGGCTGCTGCCACCACGCCTACGATGATCTGTCGGAGCCAGTGGCTCCAGCTGCCCGCATGGGCCCAACCTTCTCCTCGACGAAGCATTCTCCACCTCCAAGAGATGACCTGCGGGCGGGCCGCGGGTTGGCCGGCAAGGCCACCACCCGGACAAGAGGGCTCGCCAGACGGGTCGCGTCTGAAGGAGATGCGGAGAATCGTGGTGCGGGAGATGGGCGCGCGACGCTACTCGGCGCGCGGCGGGTCGGCGGCCGGCTCATGCACCGTCGCCACCGCCTCGCGGATCGCCCGGAGCTCCAACAGGGTCGAGGAGACGGCGATCTGCGCTTCGCGAATCAGCAGCAAGCTGCCGGTCAAGAGGGCGGTGGCACCGCTCAGGCCGAGGACCACCGGCAGCCAGGCGGCGGGAGCGCCCAGGGCGGCGGCGATGCCGATCGTGATGCTGGTGGCGATCAGCAGGCCGATCGCGAAGTAGAGGCTGGTGAGGGCCGAGCGCAGGAGGATCGCGCGCTGCGAGAGAGGGGCGATCTGGGCCAAGAGATGCTGCCGCTCGGCGGCGTCGAGGCGCCCACCGTTCGCCCTGCCGGTGCTGGGAGTTGCGGCCTGGGCCGCAGCACCCAGGCTGCGCACGCGGTCGACGACGCGAGTGAGGCGGTTCGAGGTCGACAGCACGAGCGTGCCGCCGGCGGAGATCAGCACCGCCGGGGTGATCATGGCTCCCAGCACTTCGCTCGCCAGGCTCATTGGCGTAACCTCCTCGGCGCCCTTCAGTCCTTGCGCCCGACGACGAGGATGGCACCGGGAGCAAAGGTGGGCCGCAGCACCTTGAGGCGGCGGTAGCCGGCGGTGCCGAGCCAGCCTTGGTAGTCCTCGACGGCGAAGGCCTCCGCCGTCGAGGTGAGGCGGAAGTAGAGGGCGGCGCCGTGGCCGAGCTCGGGCGCCCGTTGCGGCGGTGGCGCCTCGAGCTCCCAGATGGCGATGGTGCCGCTGCGGCGGCTGGCCGCGAAGGCCCGCGCGACCACCTGCGCGGCGGCCTCGGCGCTCAGGTGGTGGAGGACGTTGGCGAGCAGCACGACGTCCTGGTCGGATGGATACTCGATCGCCGTGATGTCACCCTCGCGGTGCTCGACGAGCTCCCCGTTGCCGGCTGCGACGCAAAGCTCGCGGGCCGCTGCCAGCGCCGGCGGCAGGTCGAGCACCAGCGAGCGCAAGGGCGGATGGCGGCGGCAGAGGGCGGCCCCAAAGCTGCCGTGCGAACCGCCGAGATCGAGCAGCCGGCGGGCCCCCGCTGGCACCGGCACCTTGCGCGCCAGCCAGGGTGCCGAAAAACGGGCCAGCTCGTGCATCGCCTGCTGGTAGGCACGCCACTCCGCCGGATCGCTCATGGTCTGGTGGAAGTCGAGCCCGCGACCGCTGCGCACGAGCTGTTCGAGGCTCTCGACGATCCGCCACTGGGTGAAGTTCCAGCGCACGTACCCGGTGAGCTCCATGGGGGCGCCGCGCAGCATGGTGCGGCGGGCGAGGCGGCTCAGCCGGAAGCGACCGCCCTTGAGCTCCAGGTACTCGCACCAGACGAGGGTGCGCAACAGCAGGTCCGTGCTCGTCGGGTCGAGCCGGCAGCGCGCGGCGAGCTCAGCCGCGGCGAGCGGGCCCTCGCGCAGGCCCTCGAAGACGCCGAGGTCGACCGCCGCCATCAGCGAGCGGGCCTTCATCAGGCTGCCGAGGCAGTCGAGCAGAGGGGTCGGCACGGCCCCGGCGCGCAGCGCCAGGCGCTCGACGAGGTTGCTGGGGATGGCGCCGTATCTCATCGGTCTGACGGACCGCCGCGGTCTTTGGCTGGCCAGCGGGAGGTGGCGAATCTAGCACCGAAGCGCGGCTCAGGCGGCCGGCAGCCGGCCGACCACGACGAGGGTGAGGTCGTCCTTGAGCGGGTTGTCGCCCACGTGCCGGCTGAAGGCCTCGACGATGCGGTCGTGGACCTCGCGCGACGAGCCGCCGGCCGCCAGCAGCTGGCGCAGCCGCTCGAAACCGAAGGCCTCGCCCTGGGGGCTGAGCGCCTCGGGCAGGCCGTCGCTGTAGAGCAGCAGCACCTCGCCAGGCGCGAGGTTCAGCTGCCGCCAGCAGGTCTCGAGCGGGTCCCGCAGGCCCAGCGGCAGGCTGCCTTCGCCGAGCTCCTCGACACTGCCGTCGAGGTGGCGCAGGTAGGGGAAGGGGTGGCCGGCGAGGCAGAACTCGAGGCCTCCGGTTGCCGGATCGAGCAGCCCGTAGAACAGGCTCATGAAGGTGCGGCGGTCGCCGGTACGGCAGATCGTGCGGTTGACCAGCGCCAGCACGCGGTTGCAGCTGGGGTCGATGTCGAGGGCGGTGCGCAAGGTGGCGTTGGCGATCGCCATCACCAGCCCGGCCGCCATGCCGTGGCCGGAGGCGTCGCCCACCACCAACGCCAGCTGCCCGTTCGGGATGGGCAGGAAGTCGTAGTAATCGCCGCCCACCTCGTTGGCGGTGCGGTAGGAGTGGGCGAAGCTCCAGCCCGGCAGGAGGGGCGCCTCCTTGGGCAACAGGTCGCGCTGCAGCTGGCGCGCCACCTCCAGCTCGTCGCGTACCCGGATGCGGTCCACCAGCTCGAGGGCGAGCAGGAAGACCAGCCCGGCGACGGCGGCGGTGGCCCAGAACGGCGACATCGCGATGTCAATGGCGATCTTGCGTCCGCCACCGCTCTGCCAGCTGAGCTTGGTGCCGAAGCAGCTGACGAAGAAAGCGAGCATGCTCACCGCGAAGAGCACCCGCCGCGGTGGGCTCAGCTTGTAAGAGATGCCGAGGAAGAGCCGTTTGGCGCGCAGCAGCCAGCGATGCACCGGGTCGCTGGGCTCGTCGAGGCCCTGGTCACGGGTAAGGACCTCGAAGACCTGCGCCGCCTCACGGTCGAAGAGCCGCTTCAGGCCCTGCTCGTCGACCCCGGCCGTGTACTCGCGGACGAAGCTCTGCAGGCTCTGCCTGGTCGAGGTCTTGCGGCGGCTGCTCATCCCCTGTCTGGTACGGCCACAGTGGGTGAGGGTTCTGTCGCGCCGCGGAGCCGGAAATGCGGCCTGGGCAGGTCGGCCGGCGGCACCTGCTCCGCCAGCCGTTGCTGCATCGCGGCGCTCACCGGGTAGACCATCGGCTCGGGTTGCCAGGCGACCGTCTCGCCGCTCGCGACGTCCACCAAGCAACCCTGCTCGACGGCATGCGTCGCCTCCATCAGCGGCAGCCCGGCGAGCGCCTCGCGCATGGCCTGGAAGCGTTCGGCCGCGGCCGGGGAGAGGAAGCGCACGTAGCGGTTGGATTGTGCCGCGATGTGGAAGTGCGCGGGGACGAAGACGAGGCCGTCGAGGCCCACCCGCTCACAGGCCAGCACGAGCAGCGCGATCACCTCGCGCAGCATGCCGAGCCCCGGATGGCTCTGGCCGGGCAGCGGCGGCCGCTCGGGGCCGAAGCCGGCGCGGGGATTTTGCAGCAGCAGCCACTCGATCGACAGCAGCTCGAGACCCTCGAGGCGGCGGTCGCGCCGCACCCGCAGCTCGACCAGGAGCTCCTGGCGGGTGTCGTCGGCAAAGACCCGCAGCGTCTCGCCCGCCGGGTTCTCGAGGTCGAAGGCGAGGCGCGGGTGGCTGAAGCCCATCGCGCGCAGGCGCGGCAGGAAGCCGTAGCTCTCGAGCGCGAGCTCGATGCCGTAGGGCGAGTAGTAGCCGAGGAAGCGGGTCGGCCGGCGGGCCGAGCGGCTGCCGGGGAGGATGTCCTCCTCGGTGAGCCCCCATTCGTTGCCGGCCGCTTGCTGAGTCAGTGCCGCCGGGGTCAACCGCGAGGCGAGAAAACGGTAGCGGGTGAGTACCATCTCGTCGGTCGACGGCGGCTCGATCGCCTGGCCGTGGCTCAGGAACCAGGCGAGGAAGCGCGCGCTGTAACGCCAGGCCTCGCCGCCGTAGCCGCCGGCGAGGAGGATCACCAGCGGCACGTCACCGAGCTTGAGGTGCAGCGTCTCGAGGACGAAGCGGTCTCGTTCGAGGAGCCCTGCCGCCGAGATCCGCCAGTTGCCCAGCGCGTCGTCGACCGCCGGATCGCAGCCGGCGAGGTAGAAGACGAGCCCCGGCCGCACCGCTTGGATCACCCCCGGCAGCCGCTCGCGGAGCGCGGCGAGGTAGGCCGCGTCGCCGACCTCGTCGCCGAGGGCGATCTTGGTCGAAGCGACGCCGATCACCTCGTCCCAATCATGGTTGTGGATCGAGAAAGTGTAGACGCTGGGGTCGTGGGCGAAGAGCGAGCGGGTCCCGTCGCCGTCGTGGAGGTCGAGGTCGATCACCAGGATGCGGTCGCGTAGGCCCGCCTCGCGCGCCTGCGCGATCGCCACCGCGATGTCGTTGAAGGCACAAAAGCCCTTGCCACGGCCGGCATGGGCGTGGTGCAGGCCGCCACCGAGATGGACCACCGGGCGGCAGCCGCGCAGGGCGAGCCGGGTAGCGAGCAGGGTGCCTCCCACCATGGCGCGTTGCAGGGCGAGGAAGCGGTCTTGCTCCGCTTCCGGCACCGCCAGGCCGAGGATCGGCAGCAGTGAGCCCGGCTCGAGCAGGGCGTCGAGATAGGCGGCGGTGTGCACCCGCTTGAGGGTGTGCACCGAGGCCGGGCGCGGGGTCAGCGGGCAGCCCCGCGGCAGCAGCTTCTCGGCAGCGAGGAAGGCGAGGATGTTTTCAAAGCGCTGCGGGTCGTAGGGCGCCGCCGCCACTTGCTGGGCGTAGTCCGGGTGATAGACGAGGAGCGCTCGGCTGGGCACCAGCCGGGAAGCGATGCGAGCGAAGATGCGGCGCAGATGTGAGCGGGGCACGGCTTGCCTCGCGAGAAGTCTAGCCCACGGCCAGGCCCTCTACTCGTCCCCGCTACTCGTCGCCGAGCCGGCGGTAGAAGGGGAAATGACGGGCCTCGGCGAGGGCGGCGAACTCCGCGGCGGCGGCCGGCCAGCTGCTGGCGCCGAGCAGTGGGGCGCCGGGCGCTTGATCAACCTCCTCGCCAGCGAGCAGGCCACGGCGGCAGAGCTGCAGGGCGAGCGCGGTGTGCAGCAAGGCCGCCTCGCCGGACTCGAAGCCGACCACCGCGAGAGCGGTGCGCAGCTCGGCGTAGAGGCGCCTGGCCCGGGGCTGGTCGAGCTCGCCGCCGAGGGCCTCGGCGAGGAGTCGGGCCATGAGCACTCGTTGCTCGACCGAGGCGACGAGGGGCCCCTCGGCAGGCACCTGGCCGCGCAGCCGCGCAATCGCCGCCTCACCGTGGGCTGCTGCCTGCGCGGCGAGGGAGAGGGCATGGTCCCGTTCCCGCGCCGCCAGGAAGGCGACGGCGAGCCGGCTCCACATCACCGCCGCCACCGCCGGGTCGGCGACCTTGGCCAGCGCCTGGCGTGCCGCCTCGGCGAGCTCCGGGCCGAGCTCCGTCGCCGTGCGCACGCGGTGGATCCACAAGCCCACCTGGTGCTCGACCTGGCGGCGGGGGATCTTCGCCAGGCCGTCGATCTCGGCGGCTTCCCGCCAGAGGGCGTCGGCCTCGGGGTTGCGGCCGGCGCGTGCCGCGTGCTCAGCCTCGAGGGCGATGATCCGCCCCAGCGTCTCGAAGCTCAGGCCCACCTCGGCGGCCCGCCGAGCGCGCTGCAGCGCTTCGCCGGCGCTCGCGAGGTCGTCGCGCCGCAAGGCGAGGCGGGCCTCGGTCAGGGCCAGGGGGCCGTCCCAGAAGTCGCCCGGCCGCTCCTCTTCGAGATCGAGGAGCTGGCGCAGGCGCTGGGCGGCCTCCTGGGTCCTCCCGAGGTAATCGTCGAGGGCGATGAGATAGAGCTGGACCTTGGTCCTCCAGTCGGGATCGTTCGGGCCGCAGGCCTGGGCCGCCGCTTCGAGCAAGCGGCGGGCCTCGCCGGCGAGGTTCTCCTTGTAGCAGAGCCGGCCCTCGAGGGCGTCGCAGCAGGCGTTCGCCAGGCCGGCGCCGCCGGCCGCTGCGCGTACCATCGCCAGCGTCTGGCGCGCCCGGTGCGTCTCGCCCAAGAGCACGTAGGCCTCGGCGAGGGCGAGCAAGACCTCGCTCTGCTGTGGCGCGCTGCCCTCGACGCGGCTGAACAGCCGGTAAGCGAAGAGAAGGTCGATGACGGCGTCGTCGACCTCGTGGCGGTACTGCAGCCGCAGGGTGCCGCGGGCCCGGTAGAGGCGGGCCTCGGCGAGGAGCGCGGGTTGGTGCCCCGCGTCGAGGGCCGGTGCGAGAGCGGCGTTCAGCAGGGCCATCGCGATGGGCAGCTGCCGGGTGTACCGCATTGCCTCGCTGGCCCGCGCGAGCGCGTGCGCCACGCTCGGCGGCTCGACGCCGGTCGACCGTAGCGCCATCGCCGCCGGACGAGCGATCGCCAGGTCTTCCTCGGTCAGCCCGCGCAGCCGCTGGCGGAACTTCTCCACCCGTCGCGTCCGCTCGCGGCTGAGGTGGCGGATCACCTCGGTCTCGGCGACGCCGCTCGCCTCGAGCAAGAGGCGCATGGTGTCAATGGCGGTGAGTCCCAGGACCACTTTCACCCGCGCGTTGGCCTGGGCGAGCTCGCGGACGACGGGACTCAGGGAGCTGGTGTCCTTGCCGTAGTGAAACCAGCTCACCCCGGCGAGGAAGTGGCCACTCGCCAGCAGCGCGCCGAGGGCCCGCATGACGGCGTCCTCCCAGCCGGAGTAGCCGACTACGAGCAGCCGAGACCGCCGGTCGAGCTTGCCGAGGAAGCGCGAGATCACCTCCCGGCGTTGGCGGATCTGCTCGTCGGTGTTGGCGAGCACGTAGTTCAAGTAACGGCCGTGCAAGTAGACGATGCGAGGGTACGGCGTATCTCCGTCTTCGTCCTCGAGCAGGCTGTCGTGGTCGATCAGCCGGCACTCGCTGCCGAGGATCGAGAAGCTGTTGGGTAGGACATTGTCGAAGTTCGTGGTCAGGATGGTGCGTAGGAAGGCGTCGTGGCCCTCCACCTTGAGGGTGGCGAGGTGGGCCAGGTACAGGGCCTCGAAGTCGTAGCCGTCTCGACGGCTGCTGGTGCGCGTGATGAGCTCGTCGATGAACTGGCGCTGGCCCCAGTCGTGGCCGGGGAGGACCTCGGAATCGCTGAACAGCGCCTGGTAGACCGCGCTGGCGCTGCGGCCGGCGAACTCCGGCTGCCGTTGCAGCGTCGCCAGCTCTTCGGCCGGGTCGAGCTTCTCGGCGAGGTAGGCGTCGATGGCGGCGCGCGCGGTGAACTGCTCGTCCTGGCCGAGCTGGTGCCGGTTCTTCACCGCCGCGAGAAGGCCGGCGACCTCGCCTGCCAGCGGCACTCCTGCCTCGCGAGAGAACCCGGCGCCGACCAGAATGTGAATGGGCGGCGATGCCTCTGTGTGGAGGAGCGAACGCAGGTCTGCCTTGAAGCTCCCGGGAGAGAGGAGGTACGGCTCCGTCTGGTGTGTCATGGTGGCCCTCGGTTGGGCGTTCGTCGCCGGGCTCGGCCACGGAGAGTTTTCTCGCTCAAGGCATAGCGAAGAGGTTGCATAGTCCTGCTCGTGGAAGCCACGTCCCCCGAGGTGGGGCGAGGGCTCCCCCGGCGGGTGGCCTAGTCGCCGAGATCCACCCAGGTCGCGCCCCAGGTTTCGGCGTCACCGAAGGCGCGGACGCGCGCATCGCGTTCGAGGACCTTCCGCACCCGCTCGCGCTGCACGCCGATCCCCTTGCCGTGGATGATGCGCAGCCGCCGCAGCCCCTTCTCGTGGGCGAGGTCCAGCCAATCGCGCACCAAGTCCCCGATCTCTCCGGGGGGGAACGAGTGGAGGTCGAGGACGTCGGTGATCGCGAGAGGGACGGGCTCGAGGCCGGCGTCGGCGTCGCCCTCATCGTGTTTCTCGCGCATCGTGGTTCTCTCAGATGGGTTCGGCCAGCGTCTCGTAGAAGGGGTAGCCACGCTCGCGGCAGAAGGCGCGGAAGGCGCGGCGGCTGGGTGCCTCGCCGGCAGGCCAGGCTTGCGAGGCCAGGCTGCCGCCCGGCAGCTGACCACGCTCGGCGAGCTGCAAGGTCACCGCGGCGTGGATCACCTCGATCTCCGACGACTCGAAGCGGCCGGCGGTCGCCTGGGCGGCGGTGAAGGCGGCCAACTGGGTGGCGAGCGCGCCCGCGGCGGTCTGGGGCTCGGCGGTCAGCGAGGCGAGCAGCCGAGCCAGGCTGCAATACTGGGCGAACAGGCTCTGTTGGGGCGCTGCGACGAGTGACTCTTGGGCCGCGAGACCGGCCAGGCAGCTCTCGGCGCGGGTGGCGGCTAGGTCGAGCCCTGCGGCCAGCTGCCTGCGTTCGCGGTTGGCGAAGCCGGCAAAGGCGAAGCGCGCCCATTCGACTACTCCCTCGGCGTAGTTCGGGCCAGCCTCGTTGCGCTCGAGATGGGCGGCAGCCGCGGCCCAGAACTGGGCATCCTTGGCCTGACGCTCCACGGCCTGCCAGCGTTGCAAGGCCAGCCGTGCCGACAGCTGGCTGCCGAGCGTATCGGCCAGGACGTAGAGCTCGAGGGCTTCGCGGCAGCAGCGCTCAGCCTTGGCGAGATCGTAGTTGCGCGCCGCGACCTCAGCCTCGAAGAGGGCGATGTTGCCCAGGAATTCGAAGCTCGGCCCTTCCTCCGCGGCCCAGCGGGCGTGCTGGAGCTGGCGAGCCGCCGGCCGTAGCTGGTCTCGCCGTAGGCTGAGCTTGGCCTGGGCGAAGCTCACGGCGGCCTTCCAGTGCGAGAGCTGAATCGGCTTGCGGTAGTGGTCAACGAGGGCAAGGAGGCGGCTCTCGGCGTTCTCGAACTGCGCCAGGTACTCGTCGAGGAAGACGAGGTTCATCTCGGTCTTGATCAGCCAGTCAAGGTCGCCGGCGGCGGCGAGGGCCGCGCTCGCCCGGTTGAGCAGCGAACGCGCCTCGTCGTAGCGATCCTGAAAGAAGGCGACGCGACCGGCGATGGCGTCGCAGCGGGCCTCGAGGATGGGATCGCCCGCCGCCTGGCTGCGTGCCTTGGCGAGCGCCGCGATGGCCGCCGGCACCTCGCCGCGCAAGGCGTAGACCTCGGCCAGGCCGAGGAGAACCTCGCCGGCCCGGGGGTGCTCGAGCTTGTTGGCGAGCTGGAAATCCACCCGCGCTCCCCCGATGTCCCGCCGGTAGCGCAGCCGCAGCTCCCCGCGGGCGCGAAACAGCTCGGCCTCCTTCTCGCGGGCCAGGCCCGGGGCCGTGCGCAGGGCACTGTCGATCATCGCGAGCGCCACGGCACAGCTGCGGGAGCGCTCCAGCGCCTGACGGGCCGCCTCCAGGGCGGCGTCCACCGAGGTGTCGAAGAGGGGGCGCTGCCCGTTGGCGTTCCACACCGCCCGGCTCGCCCGCGGCAGGTCGAGGTCTGCTTCGCCAATCTGGCTCAGTCGTTCCTCGAGGTTGGCCAGTCGGAAGGCCCGCTGGTTGCGCAGCGTGCGCAGCACATCGGTCTCGGCCACACCGGCGGCTTGCAGCAACAGGCGCATGGCGTCGCGGGCCGAGGTCTCCGGCACGATGTCCACACCCTCGAACTTGCTGGCGAGCTCCACCAGAAGCTTGTTCTCGTTAGCCTTGGCGAGCGCCCCGTAGTGGCACCAGTGCACCCCGGCCGCGAGGCCGTTGTCGGCGAGCACCTCGCGCAGCCCGGCCATCACGGCATCCTCCCAGCCCGAGTAGCCGATCACGATCAGCCCGGCGTTGGGCGGCAGCTGCTTGAGGAAGCGGCGCACCACCTTCTTGCGATCGGCGATCTCCCTGGAGGTGTTGGCGAGGTCGTAATTCACATGCCGGCCGTGGAGGTAGGCGATCCGAGGCCCGCGGGCATCACCCTTCTCGGCTGCGAGGAGGGCATCCTGGTCGAGGACGCGCAGGCTGGCGCCGAGGGAGAAGAAGCAGTACGGCACGACGTCGTCAAAGTTGGTGGTGAGGATGGTGGTAAACGACGAGCGCCCGCGCTCCTTCGACGCCTGGGCGAGATAGGCGAGGTAGAGGGACTCGAAGTTGTAGCCGTCGGTCTTGCGGGTGGCGGCCGTGATCAGCTCGGAGAGGAAGGCGCGCCGCCCGACTCGCTTGCCCGAGATCACCTCATCGTCGAAGAAGAGCTCCTGGTAGATCGCGCCATCGCTCGCCGTGGCCTGGTCGCTGCGTTCTCTGAAGCGTGTCAGCTCATCCCCCGGGGCCAGCTCTCCTCCGGCCCAAGCCTGGATGGCGTCGAGGGCCGACGGTACGGACTTCGCCTTGTCGAGCCGGCTGTTCTTGAGGTAGGCGAGGATGCCGGCGATCTCGCCTGCGAGGGGAATGCCCGCTGTTTTCGAGAACCCGGCGCCGATCAGCACGGCGTAGGTCGCCTCGCCGCCGTTACCGAGCGCACCCTGCAGGCCGTTGCAGAACTGTTCCTTGGTCTTGATCCGCTGGCGTGGGATGCCGGCCATCGACCTCCTCCCGCGGGGCACGGCCGCGCCGCGCCGGTCGTCAATCCGCACAGAAAATCATAGACACGGAAATTCTGTGTCTGATGATAGGAGATCGACGACCCAACGCCAAGCGCCGGGCCACCGGGCTCGTCACGGCCGGCACGGATCCGGCGGCCGGCGCAGGTCCGGCCGCGACGCGGGTTGGTGTCCTCAGTGGAACAGCTTCAGGAACACGATGTAGGCCACGAAGCCGTCGTCCGGGCCCGAGGTCGGGATGCCGACGTCGAGCTGGATGAGGGTCTCCCACGGGCCGGTGAACTGGCCCACGAGGCCGACGCCGGAGAGCAGCTCGTTGTCGAGCCCGCTCGCCTTGTCGTTGGCGAGCGCGCCGTCCACCACCGCCTCGATGCGGAACAGCTCACCCACCCGGAAGCCGTAGGAGAGGTGCGCCGCCCAGCCATCCTCGGCACGGACCCGGCCGGACTGGTAGCCATGGACGCGGTTGCCACCGAAGAAGCCGAAGCTGTACTTGCTGAAGCGGTCGAGGTTGTTGCCGCCGAAGTAGTCCAGCTCCGCCGAGACGCGCTGGAACTTCGGCAGATACCAGTTCTTTGAGCCACGCACCAGCCAGTAGGCGAACTGCTCCTGGTCGGGATCGAAGTCCGTGTTGCCGGGCAGGCCCCAGGGCTGCCAGTCCTGGCGCCGGTTGAGGCTGGCGTCGAGCCCCAGCTGGTAGCCGGAGCGGGCGTAGCGGGCGTGCAGCTTGAAGGCGTGCGTGAAGGTGTCGTTGGGCAGCACGAACCGGGGATCGGTGTCGTCTCCCTGCGAGTACTTGTCGTAGGCCACCTCGTACTCGAGCTCGTACTTGAAGAAGCTGCCGATCGGATGGCCGGCGATCAGCGAGACGTTGCCGGTGGTCGATTTCACCTGCTCGTTCTTCGCCTCGACGTTGTCGCGGAAGAGGTCGTCGGTGCGCGGGAAGGCGAAGACGAAGGCGTCGCCGCCGACGTCCCACTTGCTGCCACGGAAGCGCGGGATGGCGTAGTCGACGGTGCCCAGCACACCGCCGAAGAAGGCGTTGAGCTGGCTGCCCTTGCCCTGAAAGTCAAAGGAGAAGTAGTTGACGCCGACGAGCGGCAGTGGGTAGTCGAGCGAGTCGTCGTAGAAGACACCGCCCAGGGCGAAGAGCTTCGACTTGTCGAAACCCTCCTTGACCTCGCGGTCGGCGCCCTCGTCGGTCTTCACCAGGTAGCGCATGCCGCCCGGGGTGTCGCGCACCATGGTGGCGTCCGAGGAGAGGACGGCCTGGCGCTGGGCCTCGAAGTCGGCGCCGTTGACCTCGATGCCCGAGAGGTCGATCTCGCGCTCGACGACCGTCGGCGTGTTGAGCACCGACCACAGCTGTTGGGAGACGGTGCGCACCGGCAGGAGGAAGGCGTCAGGGCCCCAGGGGAGCGGCTGGCCGGCGGCGTCGACCGGGCGGAAGCTCACCGTCTCTTCGTTCGACAGCACCTCGCCCTCCAGCCCGAGCTGCACGGCGCGGGTCTGCACGCGGGCGAAGACCTGCTTGTCCACCCAGACGGCGCCGCGGAAGAGCTTCTCCTGCTCGGCCTGGGCCTCGGCCGTGGGCCGGAACTCGACCACCCAGCAGTCACGATCGGCGATCCGGTCGCTGCCCCGTAGGCGGTAGTCGTAGCGCTTGGTGAGCTCGATGTTGAGCGGCATCGCGGCCGCCTTCTCGGGCTGGATCAGCGGGATCTCCGGCAGCGTCTTGCCACGCCAGCGCACGCCGTTGAAATAGAGGCTCTGCCAGGCCCAGTCGTAGCCCTGGCCCTGGCGGAAGAAGAAGGCGCCTTCGAGGGTGGCTTCGAAGGTGCCGGCGGCACCGGCCGTCGCCTGGAAGCGCAGGTGGGTGGTGTTGGTGGCGCGGTAGTGCTGCAGCTTGCGCTGCTGGGCGTCGTCGAAGGCCTGCAGGCGGCGGAGGATCTCCTCGACGGGGATCTCACGCTCGGAGGCCACCTCGATCTTCTCGGCGACCCCTTTGAGCTCGGCGGCGGTGGCGCGTTCCAGGCGAAGCACGGTCACCGGCGCCGGGTTGGGTACCCGCACCTCGACGCCGGAGCTGGTCTGCCGAAAACCGGTGATCGGCTCCGCTTTGCCGGTCGCGGCATCGAGGCGGGACGGCCGGCGCAGGTTGGGATCGTTCCAGGTGAGCACCAGCTCCTTGGCCCCGGCAGGCGCCCGGGCGATGATCCGCAGGCCGAGGTCCGAACCGCGGACGAACGGCCAGGCAGCGGCGACGCCACTGGGGATCGAGTAGAGGTCGAAAGAGAGGTCGCCGCGGAACTCGCTCGCCAGCAAGGAGAAGGGGCGCAGGGTCGCGGCCGTCGGCTGCGGCAGCTCGAGCATGGCGATGGCGCCGCCCAGGCGGGCGATGTCGCCGGCCCAGGAGAGCGCCTCCAGGGGCTCGCCGGGGAAGGCGATGCCCTCGACGACGACGGGCCGGCCGGGATCGAGCTCGGTGAGGCGAGCGATCGCCGCCGTGACGTCGGCCTCGTTGCCGACGCCGAGGGCGACGCCATCGAGGTAGGCGGCCACCTCCTGGCCGTAGAACTCCTCCAAGCCGGGGAGGTCCTTGGGGTCGAAGGCGCGGGTGATCACCCGCGCCTCGGTCTGCGCGCCGGAGATCGCCACCCCGGCTCGCTTGAACAGGAAGGCGTAGTCGGCCGCGGTCGGCGCCGTGCCGTCGGCTGGCGGGTCCCAGAGGACCTGGAAGTGGGTGGCGGCGTTGGCAGCGCGGGTGACGGCGGCCGTCGTCTTGAGCTCGGCCTCGAGGGCGTCGAGATGTTCGGCCACCGGCGCCGGGGCGTGGAAGTGGAAGCGCAGCCAGGGAGTGGCGCCGGCCCCGGCCACGGCCGTGGCGGCACCTTCGGTGGCAGCGGTGTCCGCCGCTGCGAGGTCGACGTCCCAGCTGACATAGACCCGGCCGTCTTGCGGGATCGGCGGCGCCTCCCGCAGGCTCGCGGCCGCGGTCAGGGGGTCGGTGACGTGGACGCCGGCGCAGGGCCGGCAGGGAGGGGCGGCAGCCTCGGCCCCGCGACTGTTGACGAAAGCCAACAGCAGGGGCACGAGGGCGGTCAGGTTGCGGGTTCGTTTGGGCATAGAGCGCACGCTATGCAATCCGAGTTCCATTGTCACCTCGCGCTTCGGGTCGGCTCGCGCCTATTGTTACGTAGCTCTTTGTCAGTCGGCCTGCCGGCAGCTATGCTGCTCGGCCGACACCATGGAATTTTCCGGACGCCTCAGCGCCTTCCCTCCGGGCGACCTCCTGCAGTGGGCGCGCAACGACAACCGCACCGGTGCCTTGGTGGTGCGCCGCACCACCCGCGAGAAGCGCATCCTCTTCCGCAACGGCGACGTCGTGGGCTGCCTGACGGCCGACCCCGGCGAGTTCTACGGCCAGCACCTGCTGCTCAACGGCCACCTGCGCGAGGGCGACCTGATCCGTGCCCTCACCCACTGCTCGCGCCACGGCAAGCGCCTCGGCCAGGCCCTCCTCGAGCTCAAGATCCTGCTCCCCGAGACCATCCAGAAGACGCTCCGCGCCCACATCCAGGACCTGGTGTGCGATCTCTTCTTATGGAACCGCGGGATTTTCTACTTTGAAGCGGGCCCGCCGGCTGAAGAGGAGCTGCTCCCGCTGCCGATCGACACCGTGGGCTTGATCCTCGAGGGTGCCCGTTGGGCCGACGAGCACACGCGCATCCGGCAGGTGCTGATCAACGACGAGGTGGTCCTGCAGCGTCGCGACCCGCGGGCCACACCGCCCGACCTCACCTCCCTCCAGAAGTGGATCGTCGGCAAGGTCAACGGCCGCCGCACACTGGGCCAGCTCCACCGCGCGACCGGTGGCTCGTACTTCCGTTTTCTCGCCGCCACCCTCGAGCTCTGCGTGCAGTCGGTGCTCGACATCATCGAGCTGCCCGAGCAGGGCGTCGCCACCACCCGCGAGCTCTCGCTTCACGACCTCCTGATGGAGCAGGCGAGCGAGGAAGTGGCCCTCGACAACCGGCGCAGCCTGGGCGTACCCCTCGGGGCGATCCAGGAGCTGGTCCCCCTGTGGTTCGGGGAGGAGCTGAGCGGCGAGGCCGAAAAGTCGCTGTTCTCGCGCTGCGACGGCACCCGGCGGCTGAGCGAGCTCCTCGCCCTCGACTCGGCAGCCGAGCTCGACCTCATCTTCCTCGCCATGCGCCGGGGGGCGCTCGCCCTGCTGCCGGCCCCCGTCGAAGAGCTCGAAGCCCAGGCCGACCGCCGCCGGGTACCGGCAGAGAAACGCTGGTGGCAGCGCCTCGTCCGCCAAGCCGGCTAGGCCGGGGCGATAGGAGTCGGGGCAGGTTTCAAACCCGCCCTACGCGGCCGGCTTGATCTCGGCGAGGGGCGGGATGGCGGCGAGCTGGGGCCAGCGCCAGACCACGAAGCCGACGATCAGCAGGGCGCCGAGCCCACCCCCCACCACCGACAGCACCGGCCCGACCAAGGCGGCGGTCACCCCGCTCTCGAACATCCCCAGCTCGTTCGACATGCCGATGAACACGTAGTGCACGGCGGAAACCCGGCCCCGTAGCCGGTTGGGGGTGAGCACCTGCTCGAGGGTCCAGCGCACCACGACGCTGATCTCGTCACAGACGCCGGTCAAGAACAGGAAGCAGAGCGAGAGCGGCAGCGAGCGCGACAACCCGAAGCCGATGGTGGCGACGGAGAAGCCTGCCACGGCCCAGAGCAGCGCTCGCCCCGGTCGCTTCCAGGGAGGCAGCCGGGTGATGGCGAGAGCCATCAGCAAGGCGCCGAGCGAGGGAGCCGTGCGCAGCCAGCCGAGGCCGACCGGGCCGACGTGGAGGATGTCCTTGGCGAACATCGGCAAGAGGGCCACCGCGCCGGCGAGCAGCACCGCGAAGAGATCGAGGGTGATGGCAGCCAGGAAGACCGGGTTGCGGCGGATGAAGTCAAAGCCGGCGAACACCCCTTCCCGCCGCTCGCTCGGTTCTTCGGCGGCGGGCGGCCGGGACGGCAGGCGAGCGAGCGCAGCGACGAAGAAGAGCTGCCCCAGGGCGCTCGCCAGATAGGCGAGGGTCGCGGTGCCGTCCACCTTGAGGAGCCAACCGGCGAGGGCAGGGCCGGTGATCAGGGCGATCTCGAAGCAGGAGGCGAGCCAGGCGTTGGCGCGCAGGAACTGCTCGGGGGCCAGCAGCTCGGGGAGCAGGGCCGAGGAGGCCGGCGAGGCGAAGGCACGGGCGGTGCCGACCACCACCAAGAGGGCGTAGATCAGCGGTACCGGGCCGTGGGCGTGGGCCACGGCGGCGAGACCGAGGGCGGCGATCGCCCACAACCCGTAGGCGGCCATCGCTACCGTGCGGCGGCGCAGGCGGTCCACCAGCTGGCCCGCCGGCACCATCAGGGCGAGGACGGGCAGCAGCTCGAAGAGCCCCACGAGACCGAGCGCCCAGGCACTCGCCGTGCGCTCGTAGAGCTGCCAGCCCACCGACACCGACAGCACTTGCATGCCGATGACGGCGGCGGTGCGGCCGAGCGCGAACGTGCGCACGGCCGGGATCTGCCAGGTGTGCGGCGGTGATGAAGCCCCGGCCGCCGCCGGGGCGAGGGAGGGGGAGCTCACAGGGGCCGAACGGCGCCCTCAGAGGGTGGCGAGCACGGCGTCGGCGCCGCTCACGCTCACCCCAGGCCCCGGCTCGACGCCGAGGTAGCGCACGACACCATCCTCGAGGACCATCGCATAGCGCCGCGAGCGCACGCCCATGCCGGCGCGCGCGAGGTCGATCTCGAGGCCCAGCGCCCGCGCCAGCTCGGCGTTGCCGTCGGCCAGCAGGAGCACGTCGTCGCCGGTGTTGCGCGATTTGCCCCAGGCCCCCATCACGTGGGCGTCGTTGACCGCCACGCAGGCAACGAGCTCGACGCCCTTGGCCCGCAGGGCCTCGGCCTGCAGCTGGTAGCCGGGCAGGTGGGCGTCCGAGCAGGTGGGGGTGAAGGCGCCGGGGACGGCAAAGAGCACCGCCTTCTTGCCGGCGAAGAGCTCGCCGGTCGAGACCGGCCGGATGCCCTCGGCCGTCATCGTCTGCAAGGTCACGTCGGGGAGCTTCTGGCCGATCTCGATCACGGAGGGTCTCCTGGTCGTCGTGGAAGGTGACAAGCGGTTACTCGGCGGCCTTGCTCTCCTGCACCTGGCGCTGCGGGTTGGGCAGCCCCATCTTCTCGCGTAGCCGGGTCTCGATCTCGTCGGCGAGCTCCGGGTTGTCGCGCAGGAACTGCTTCGAGTTCTCGCGCCCCTGGCCGAGGCGGATGTCGCCATAGCTGAACCAGGCGCCGCTCTTGGTGACCAGCTTGTGGTCCACGCCGAGGTCGATCAGCTCGCCGGTCCGCGAAATGCCCTCGCCGTAGTCGAGGTCGAACTCGGCCTGGCGGAAGGGGGCGGCCGTCTTGTTCTTGACCACCTTGACCTTGGCCCGGCTGCCGGTCACCTCGTCGCCCTCCTTGAGCGAGGCGATGCGCCGGATGTCGATGCGCACGGAGGAGTAGAACTTGAGCGCCCGGCCGCCGGTGGTGGTCTCCGGGCTGCCGAACATCACCCCGATCTTCTCGCGGATCTGGTTGATGAAGACGAGGCAGGTCTTCGACTTGGCGACGATGGCGGTGAGCTTGCGCAGGGCCTGCGACATCAGCCGGGCCTGCAGGCCGACGTGCGAGTCGCCCATCTCGCCTTCGAGCTCGGCGCGCGGCACGAGCGCCGCCACCGAGTCAACGATCACCACGTCGACACCGTTCGAGCGCACCAGCATCTCGGCGATCTCCAGGGCCTGCTCGCCGTTGTCCGGCTGCGAGACGAGGAGGTTGTCGATGTCGACGCCGATCTTCCGCGCATACTCGGCGTCGAGCGCGTGCTCGGCGTCGATGAAGGCGGCGACGCCGCCGAGCTTTTGGGCCTCGCGGATCACTGACAGCGCCAGGGTGGTCTTACCGGAGGACTCCGGGCCGTAGACCTCGACGACGCGGCCGCGGGGAAAGCCGCCGATGCCGATCGCATGGTCGACGGCGAGAGAACCGGAGGGAATGGCGGGGATGGAGAGCGTCTCGCGCTGCCCCAGGCGCATGATCGAGCCCTTGCCGAACTGGCGCTCGATCTGCGAGAGGGCCGCTTCGATGGCCTTGACGCGCTCTGCTTTCGGATCGCTCATCTGCTCGTGCTCCTTTCGGCCCGCAGGCCGGCGCCATTCTAGGCGAGCCGCGGGAGGAAGGTCGTTGGGAACGGCTGCTCGGGTGGCGTAAAGCAGACGGTAAGGTGGCGGAATCGTAGCGGAGCATACCGCCGTCGTCAAGGGGGCGGCGTGGGCTCTTGCGGTGCTGTCCTCGCCAGCACGAACACCTGATCGCGGCCGTCGTCGTAGGCCAGGACGATGCCCGGCTGGGCGACGAAAGCGGCGATCCGCTCGCGCTGCGGCGGCCGCCAATGGTAGGTGCGGTGAAGGAGGAGGTGGCTCACGCCGTCCCGGCGCAGCTGAGCGAGCGCCTCCGCATCGGGGATCGGGTGGAAGTGGTCCTGGAGCGTCTGGTAGCCGGCCGGGAAGTAGCCGCTGTAGCCATTCACCAGCGGCTTGCCGTGGAAACGTTGGGCGTACATCGCCGCAAGCTCGCGGAAGGGCTCGGCGAAGGGCACCTCGACGAGGGCGCGCACCTCCGGCTGCTCCCGCAACCAGGCGTAGACCGGCGGCGCCTCGGCGGCCGTCGGCAGGTGGTTCCAGGCCGGGTGAGCCGGGAAGATCTCGAGCGTGGCGAGAAGAGCGAGCAAGACGGCCGCGGCTTGACCGGCGCGGCCCCGGGTCGCCAGGCGTGCTGCCAGGCGGTCCCAGCCGCGGACGGCGAGCCACACCAGACCGAGCGAAACGAAGGTGTAGAAGCGGCTCGGCACTCGCATGTGGTCGAGGCCCGGCAGCAGGTGGGTGGCGACGGCGTAGGGCAATGGGAAGGTGAGCACGGCACAGACGGCAGTGCTCGCCAGCAGGCCTTGCTCCCAGAGCGGTAGCGGCGCTCGCACGGCGTCGGCGGGCCGCCGCCGGCCCCAGGCGAGCCCGGCGGCGATGCCGGCGGCGAGCAGCACGAAGCCGGCGAGGCGATAGCCGTGGTGATCGAGCAACGACCAGCGCGAGCCCGCGAACCAGCCGACGGTGTGAGAGTCGGCGATCGCCCAGCCAGCGACGGCGAGAGCACCACTGAGAAGCACCCAGCCGCGGGGGAAGCGAGCGAGGAAGGGGCGCATGCGGCCAGCCAGCAGACCGCCTGGTCCGAGCAGCGCCAGCGAAGCGAGGGCGCTCACCAGGAGGCCGGCGAAGAGGCAGCTCTCGTTGCGGAACAGCCGCCCGAGGGGAGTGGCCATGTGCCAGTTGAAGGGCCCCGGGGTGAGGTAGCTCGCCGTCGTGGCGCCGAAGGCGCGCCACTCTCCGATCCCTCGCGGGCCGCTGCTCGCAGCGTGGAGGTACGGCCAGAACAGGGCGGCCGAGCAGGCGAGGGCCGCCGCCGCGGTGGGGAGCAGCACTAGCAGCGCCCGGCGCTGTCCGAGCTCGCGCCAGCGGGCCCGCAGATGGACCAGGAGAACCAGGGCGAGAGGCACGTGGAGCATGTAGGCCAGGTAGTTGCCACCGCTCGCCTGCAGCGCGTAGACGGCGAGGAAAGCCAGGGCTCGGCCCCACCCGGGGCGGGCGAACAGGCGGTGGAAGAGCCAGAGCGTCAGCGGTACGCCGGCGGCGAGGAGCATCTGCAGATGGCAGAGCTGGCTCGTCCGGTAGGGGGAGAGGGTGAACCAGAGGCCGCCGAAAGCAGCGCCCCAGCGGGAGCAGCCGCTTGCCCGTAGGACATAGGCGAAAGCAAGGCCGCTGAGGGTGAAGGCGGCGATCAGCAGGGCGTTGTAAGCGGCGATCGGCCCCGGTAGCAGGGCTACGAGGCCGGCGAAGGCGAGGGCCGGGCCCAGCAGGTGATCGGAGAGGGTGATGGTGCGCGCGGCGGGGAAGAAGAACGGGGCGTCCCAGGGGGCGGGGAAGCCCGTCCGCCACTGCTGGGCGCCGTGCTCGAGGATGTAGAGGTTGAACACCGGGTCGCCGACGTCGGGGGCGACGGCCTGGCGCAGCTCGCCGAGAGTGGGCCGCAGGAAGAGCCAAGTGGCCGCCAGGTAGAGGGCGGCAAGGCCGAGGGCCCAGAGCGCGCGGCGCCAGCGGTCTGAGCCGGTTTGCTGGGGCGGGTCGGTCACGGAAGCACTCCTCGTCAGTCCTTCTCGATGCGGTACCGACGGCCAAGGGTGAGTCAAGACATGCCAAATCAGCATGGCAGGGCTCACGAGAAAGTTCAAGACTGGTGGCAGGCCGGAGGCGGTGGGATATGCTGCTGCGCCGTATGCCGAAACTCTCGGTCGTCATTCCCGTCTACAACGAGCGCGCCACCATCACCGAGCTGCTGCAGAAAGTGGCGGACGCGCCTTTTCCCCCGGGCGTCGAGCTCGAGATGGTGGTGGTCGACGACGGCTCCCTGGACGGCACGCGCGACGTGCTGCGCGCCGTCGTCAGCGAGGAGCGCTTTCCGCTGCGCTACTTCGAGCAACCCGTCAACCAGGGCAAGGGAGCGGCCATCCGCCGCGGCTTTGCTGAGGCGAGCGGTGACCTGCTGCTGATCCAGGACGCCGACCTCGAGTACGACCCCCGGGACTACCCGACCCTGCTGGCCCCCATCCTGGCCGGCGAGGCGGATGTCGTCTTCGGCTCACGCTTCCTGGGCGGGCCGCACCGGGTGCTCTTCTTCTGGCACTACGTGGGCAACCGCTTCTTGACCACCCTCTCGAACATGTTCACCGACCTCAACCTGTCGGACATGGAGACCTGCTACAAGGTCTTCCGCCGCGAGGTGCTGGCCGGTGTGCAGCTGGTCTCGAATCGCTTCGGGATCGAGCCCGAGCTCACCGCCAAGGTGGCGAAGCGCCGGGCGCGCATCTTTGAGGTGCCGATCTCCTACCGCGGCCGGACCTACGCCGAGGGCAAGAAGATCGGCTGGAAGGACGGTTTCTCGGCGATCTGGGCTATCGTCCGCTTCAACCTCTTCGGCTGATCGCCGGGCCCGCACGGCCGGTGGCCGCCCGAGGTTCGCATCGCGGCGGTGCCCGCCCCGGCGGACCACCGTCAAACGCTCCGGGCGAACCTGCGTAGACCTAGCGATGAATGTGACGATCCCCGACGCCGCTCCGATCGCCTTCTCCCTCCAGCCCATCCGCATGCTCGAAGAGCAGATCGGTCGCGTCGTGCGCGGCAAGCCGGAGGTCGTCCGCTTTGCGGTGATCGCTCTGCTCGCCCACGGCCATGTGCTGATCGAGGACGTGCCGGGGGTGGGCAAGACGACTCTAGCGCAGGCCCTGGCGCGCTCGCTCGGGCTGGGCTTCCAGCGCCTCCAGTTCACCAGCGACCTCTTGCCCTCGGACATCATCGGGGTGTCGATCTTCCGCCAAGAGACGCAGAGCTTCGAGTTCCAGCCGGGGCCGCTTTTCGCCAACGTACTGCTGGCCGACGAGATCAACCGTGCCACCCCGAAGACGCAGTCAGCCCTCCTCGAGGCGATGAGCGAAGGCAAGGTCTCGATCGACCGGCGGCGCTACACCCTGCCCCAGCCCTTCCTGGTGCTCGCCACCCAAAACCCCCTGGAGCACCAGGGCACTTATCCGCTGCCGGAGTCGCAGCTCGATCGCTTCCTGATGTCGCTGCGGGTGGGCTACCCGCCGCGGACCGAGGAGCGCGAGCTGCTGCTCTCGGGCGGCGTCGAGCGCCAGCTGGCCGAGCTCAAGCCGGTGATGACCCGCGAGGAGCTGCTCACCATCCAGGGCGAGGTCGCCGGCATCAAGGTGGCCGAGAAGCTGGCGGACTACATGCTCTCCTTGGCCGCTGCCACCCGCGAGGGCGGCGACTTCGTGCTCGGCATCTCGACCCGTGGCCTGCAGGGCCTCTACCGGGCGAGCCAGGCGCTCGCCCTCTGCGAGGGACGGTCCTACGTGGTCCCCGACGACGTGCAGCGGCTGGTGGGGCCCGTGCTCGCCCACCGCGTGATGCTCAAGCGCGGCAGCCTCGACCTCGACGCCTCGCGGCGCGCCCTCGCCCGCCTGGTGCGCGAGGTGCCGCTGCCGCTCTAGCGAGGAGGCCGGAAGCCCGCCGATGGCCGCGAGCACGCGAGCGGTGCCCGAGAACATCCGCATCACCAAGGTCGGGCTGTGGTTCATCCTGCTCACCTTGTTGGTGGCGCTCGCCGCCACTAACACCGGCAACAACACGCTCTACATGGTTTGGGCGGCGCTGCTCGCCATGTTGATCGTCTCCGGCGTGGTCTCGCGCCAGAACGTCCGCCGGCTGGCCGTCGAGGTCGAGGCGCCGGACGAGGTCTACGCCAAGCGGCCCTTCGGGCTGCGCTTCCGGGTCCACAACCGCGGGCGCTTCTGGCCGCGCTGGTTTCTCCTCGTGCGCGCCTTGGCGGAGGGCCAGCCGTGGCTCTTGCCCTACGTCCCCCGGCGCGGCGCCGGCACCGGCGAGCTCGACCTCTCCTTCCCGCGCCGCGGCCGCCAGCGAGTGCCCGCCCTGCACCTCACCAGCCTGTTCCCCTTCGGCCTCTTCCGCAAGGGGACCCGCTATCCGCTAGAGCTGCCGCTGATCGTCTATCCCGAGCTCTATCCGGCCGGCCGGGAGGTCCTCGAGGAGGCCGGCGAGTGGGGAGACGAGCCCACCCGCCGCCGGGGTTGGGGGCACGACCTGCATGCCCTGCGCAGCTTTCGCCCCGGCGACGACCCGCGGGGGATCCACTGGAAACGCACGGCACAGAGCGGCCGGCTGATCTTCATGGAGCGCGAGGACGAGGAGAGCCGGCGGCTGTCGCTGCTCTTCGACAACGGCGTGGGCGAGCTCGGCGAGGCGGAGGTCCAGCGCTTCGAGCGGCTGGTCTCCGAGGCCGCGACGGCGGCCGTCGAGTCCCTCGCTCGCGGCCTAGAGGTGGAGCTCGTCACCCGCGGCGGGGTGGTGCCCTTCGGCTCCGGCCGCCGCCAGCAGGCCCTGCTGCTCGAAGCGCTCGCCCTGGTCGAGCCGGTGGCGCGCAGTCGCGAGCCCTTGGCGCCGAGCGACGAACGGGTGCCGCGGCTGCGCTTCGGCTTCGAGGGGGCACCGTGAGCGAGGCCCGGCCGGGGAGCGCTGGAGGGTGAGCTTCGCGCGCGAAAAGCGCTGGCTGCTCGGCCTGGCGGCCCTTCTCGCCCCCCTGGCCCTGCCGTTCAACGAGCTGCTGAGCTGGCCCGTGCTCGGCCTCTACGTCGCGGCCGTCGTCGCCTTCCTGCTGCGCGTGCGGCGCAACGAGGAGCGCTGGCTCCCCAACTGGGCGATGAACACCCTGGCCATCGTCTACCTGCCCTTCGCCTGGGTGGACTTCCAGATCTTCTCCGGCGGCAGCCTGGTACGGCCCGTTGTCCACTTGCTGCTCTTCGTGCTGGTGGCCCGCCTCTTCGCCCTCAACCGCGAGCGCGACAAGTGGCAAGCCCTGATCACCATCCTCTTTCTCTTCCTGGCCGGGATGGCGACCAGCGTCCACCCGACGGTGGTGCTCTACCTCGTCGCCTTCACCGCCTTGATGTTGCTCGTCCTCACCCGCTTCGCCTTCTTCCACGTGCTGGCGAGCTTCGGGCACCGGGACCCCTCGCCCGCCTTGCTGCCGCTCGGCCGCTTCGTGGCCGCCGTCACGGTAGGGACGATCCTGGTCGCGGCGCCGCTCTTCGCGCTCTTGCCACGCATCCGTGGGTATTACCTGCCACTGCGCGGCTACGGGGCCGGCAACGCGGTCGAGACGATGGGCTTCTCGGACACCGTGCGGCTGGACTCGAGCGGCCTCACGCGGGAGAACCCCGAGATCGTCCTGCGGCTGCGCTTCGCCCGCCGGCCGGACCCTTCCGTAGAGCTGCGCCTGAAGGCCGGCGTGCACGAGAAGTTCATCGAGGGTACCTGGGTGCGGGACGGCTCGGCGGGGGAGCCGGTCGTGCGGCCGCCCGGCAGGCAGACCTTCGAGCTGGCGCCGGGGACGGCGGTCAACCATGCCGAGCTGTGGCTCGAGCCGGTGCTCGGCGAGCGGCTGGCGCTGCCGGTCGAGAGCCTGGCGATCGAGATGGGGGCGCTCGCGCCCTACGCCGTGCTCCGCCACCCGACGGGGACGGTCACCCTGCTGCAGAAGCCCCGCCGCACCCTCGAGCTGGGGGTCGACCTCGGGCGTGATCCCGTGGTGTTGAGCCCGCCCCTCGACGAGCGCGCCCGCGAGGCGGCGCTCGATCCGCGCGGGATCACCCCGCAGATCCGTCAGCTGGCGGCCGCCGAGGCCGGGGAAGGCAGCGATTTCGTCCGCGCCCGCCGCCTCGAGCACTTCTTCCAGACCGAGTTCGAGTACACCACCGACCTCGTGGGGCAAGGCGACGTTTGGACGCTGCAGCGGTTTCTCGACTACCGCCGCGGCCACTGTGAGTACTTCGCCACCGCGCTCACCCTGATGCTGCGCTCGCAGGGCATTCCGGCCCGCCTCGCCACCGGCTTTCTCGGCGGCGAGCTCAACCCCTTCGACGGCCTCTACGTCGTGCGGCAGCTCAACGCCCACGCCTGGGTGGAGGCCCACTTCGATGACCTCGGCTGGCTGGTGCTCGATCCAACGCCCTTCGCCGGTCGGCCGGCGAGCACCCGTCTCGGCCTCCTCGGGCTCTTCGGGCGAGCCTACGACACCATGGTCTTTCGCTGGGACCGCTACATCGTCGCCTACGGTGCCGCCGACCAGATGGAGCTCTTCCAGCGGCTGCAGCAGCTGTGGAGGCGCTGGAAGGCGCGCTTCGCCAGCCACCCCGAGCGCCGGCCGCTGGAGGCCCCGGAGATGCTGGACGGCGAGGGCGGGGCAGCCGCTGCCTCGGCGGCGGTCGCGGCGCCGCGGCGCTGGCCCTACGTTCTGGCCCTGGCCGTGCTCACGGCCGTCCTCAGCGCTTTGTGGGTGGGGCGGCGCACCGCACGCGGCAGCGCCGCCGAGGCTTACCGTGCCCTGCGCCGGGACCTCGCCCGTCGCGACACCCAGGGCTTCGCCGAGTCCCTCGCCCCGCTGGCGCTCGCTGCCCGCGCCAGCGAGCGCCATCCCACGGTGGCCGGCGCCGTGCAGGAGATCGTCCACCTCTATCTCGAAGAGAGCTTCGCCGAGCGGCGCCTCGACCCCGACGAACGCCGCGCTGCCCTCGCTGCCCTGGTCGCGGTGCGGGCGCATCTGAAAGGGCGCCGTCCACCGCCCACCTGAGCCACCGTCGCCTCGCCTGGAGACCCCGCATGCGCCTCGCCCTCGCCCAGACCGTAGCCGGACCCGACCGCCAAGCGAACCTCGCCGCAGCTCTCGCCGCCATGCGCCAGGCGGCCGCCCAAGGAGCCGAGCTGATCGCCTTCCCCGAGCTGGCGATCGACCGCTTCTTCCCCCAGCACCCGGGGGACGCCGCCGCCGCGGCGCTCGCCGAGCCGGTGCCGGGGCCGACGACCGAGGCGGTGGCCACCCTGGCCCGCGAGCTGGGCCTGGTGACCGTCTTCAACCTCTACGAGCGCGACGAGCAAGGCCGCACCTTCGACAGCTCGCCGGTGTTCGACGCCGACGGCCGGCACCTCGGCACCGCGCGAATGGTGCACATCACGGACTACGAGGGCTTCCACGAGCAGGACTACTACCACCCGGGTGATCGTGGCGCGCCCGTCTTCGCCACCCGCGTGGGCCGGGTGGGGGTGGCGATCTGCTACGACCGCCACTTCCCGGAGTACACGCGGGCGCTCGGCCTCGCCGGTGCCGAGCTGGTGGTGATCCCGCAGGCGGGGACCACGGGCGAGTGGCCAGAAGGCATGTACGAGGCCGAGGTGCGCGCCGCGGCGTTCCAGAACGGCTACTTCGCGGCGCTCGTCAACCGCGTGGGCCGGGAAGAGAGGCTCGACTTTGCCGGCGAGTCCTTCGTGGTCGATCCCGAAGGGCGGGTGCTCGCCCGCGGCGCACGAGGGGCACCGGACCTGGTCGTCACCGACCTCGATCTCACCCAGGTGCCGACCTCGACGGCACGCCGGTTGTTCTTCCGTCATCGCCGCCCGGAGCTCTACCGCGGCTGGCTGGGTGAGGCGTAGGGCTGGGGTGTGGCGGCGGGCCGCAGGGGCGGGTTTCGAACCCGCCCCTACAAACCACTACAAACCACCGGTGATGATCCGCGGCAGGCTGAGCTCCTGGCTGAGGGCCTCGACGGCCGCCAGCTCCTTGGCCTTGAGGCTCGCCAGCTCCTCCTCGTAGCGGCCCAGCTCGGCCTGCTGCTCGGCAAAGACCTCGCGGACACCCTGGGTGGGCGGCCCGTCGCCGTCCTTGATCGTCTCGAACACGAAGGCCAGGTTCGAATAGAGCCGGGTGCCGCCCTTCTGGGCCAGGATGTCGTAGACGATCTCGGCCTTCGGGTTGTGGAGCTTGGCTTCGAGGGCGTCGCAGCCGGCGATCAGCTTCTGGCTCGCCTCGACCAGGCGGGCGGCCTCGGCGCGGCCGGCCAGGCTCTCGACGAGGGCCTTGGCCTGCTGGCGGATGCTGCGCACTTCCACGATGTGGCCGATCGTGCGGTCGATCGCCGCGCGGACGTCGAGGGCGAAGTCGAGCTGGGCGGCGAGGTCCGCGGCCGAGACCGCCGACCGCGGATCCGCCTGCACCTCGAGCTTGGCCTCGGCGACCTGGTCGCCGGCGGTGAGCCGCAGGGTGTAGTTGCCGGGGGCGGCGAGCGGCCCCTGGCGCGGTGAACCGAGGTCCACCTTGGCGCGGTCGAGGCGCTGCGCCCCTCCGTAGCGGAGGTCCCAGACCGCGCGATGCAGGCCGGCCTCGGTCGCCAGCTCGGGCTCGGGGGCGTGGGTGGGCTCGTCGGGGTCGTCGGGGCCGAACTCGGGCTTCTCGACCGTGCTGCTCAGCTTGCGCACTGCCCGCCCCTGGCTGTCGAGGACCTCGAGCGTGACCTCGCCTTCCACCTTGTCCTTGAGCTGGTAGTAGAGGATGGCGCCCCGCGGCGGGTTCGCCCCGGTGGCTTCCTCGCTCCAGAAATAGGTCAGGTGCCAGGTACGGGCCGGCTGCGGGGTGAAGAGATGGAGGGGCTTCTTGGCGATCTCGTCGCTCGTCTCACGCAGTGGCGTGATGTCGTCGAGGATCCACAGCGAACGGCCGCGGGTGCCGACCACGAGGTCCTTGCCCTTGACCACCAGGTCGGTCACCGAGACGGTCGGCAGGTTGAGGCGCAGCGAGCTCCAGCTCTTACCGGCGTCGCGGGAGACGTAGAGGCCCTTCTCGGTGCCGGCAAACAGCAGGGCCGAGCGTTTGACGTCCTCGCGCACCACCAGCACCGGCTCGTCGGCGGGCAGGCCGCTCACGATCTTCTGCCAGCTGCGGCCATAGTCGGTGGTCTTGAAGAGGTAGGGCTTCTGATCGTCCTGCCGGTGGTTGTCGACGGCGACGTAGGCGGTGCCGGCGGCGAAGCGCGACGCCTCGACGGCTTCGACGGTCGCCCACTCAGGCACCCCGGGCGGGGTGACGTTCTTCCAGCTGGCGCCGGCGTCGCGGCTGAGCTGGACCAGACCGTCATCCGTCCCCACCCAGATCAGGCCCTTTTCCACCGACGAGAGGGCAAGCGAGAAGATCGTGTCGTAGATCTCGACGCCGGTGTTGTCGCCGGTGATCGGCCCCCCCGACCAGCGCTGCTTGCTCTTGTCGTTGCGGGTGAGGTCGGGGCTCACCGCCTGCCAGGTCTGGCCACGGTCGGTGGAGCGGAAGAGCACGTTGGCGCCGTGGTAGAGCTCGCTTGGCTCGAGGGGGTTGATGGCGATCGGCGCCGTCCACTGGAAGCGCACCCGCAGGTCCTCACCGCCGTGCCCCGAGGGGTTGGTGGGGTAGATGGAGATGTTCCTGGCCTGGCCGGTGCGCTCGTCGGCGACCGTGATGATGCCGCCGTACTCGCCGGCGTAGGCCACGCCGGACTCGCGCAGGTCGTAGACGAAGTCGCCCGCCTCGCCGCCGCCGGCGCTGCGCCACTCGCCGAGGGGGATGCCGCCGAAGAGCAGGCTGTCCGAGGGGCCGCTCGCCGTGCCCTGGTCCTGCATCGTGCCGCCCACGTGGTAGGGCTCCCGGCCGTCGGCGTCGACGTTGTAGAACTGGGCGATCGGCAGAGGAGGCGCCACCCAGCTGCCGCCGCCGTCGGCCGAGAGCTCGACGCCGCCGTCGTTGGCAGCGATCATCCGCCGCCCATCGACGGGGTCGATCCACACGTCGTGGTGGTCGCCATGGTGAAAGCCAGGCACGTCCTGGATCGACCTGCCGCCGTCGATCGTGCGCAGCATCGCGACCTGCGGGAACCACACGATGTCGGCGTCGAAGGGGTCGACCGTCAGGCAGGAGTAGTACCAGGCGCGCTGGCGCAGGGCATGGTGCCCGTTGATTCGCTGCCAGCTGTCGCCACCGTCGTCCGAGCGGAAGAGGCCGCCCTGCTCGGCCTCGATCAGGGCATAGACCCGCGAGCCGTCGCTGGGCGCCACCGCCACCCCCACCTTGCCCCAGAGGCCCTCGGGCAAGTCGCTGCCGGTGAGCTGCTGCCAGCTGTCACCGCCGTCGGTGGAGCGATAGAGGCCGCTCCCAGGGCCGCCGGAGGTCATCTCCCAGGGCCGCCGGCGGGCTTGCCAGAGCCCGGCGAAGAGGATGCGCGGGTTGCTGGGGTCGAAGCTCACGTCCGAGGCGCCGGTCGCCTCGTCCTTCTTGAGCACCTGCTCCCAGGTGCGGCCGCCGTTTACCGTGCGGTAGACGCCGCGCTCCGGGTTGGGGCCGAAGGCATGGCCGAGGACGGCGGCAAAGGCGATCTCGGGGTTGGTCGGGTGGACCACCATCTTGCCGATCTGCCCGCCCTGCTTCCAGACCTGCTTCCAGGTCTTGCCGGCGTCGGTCGAACGGTAGATGCCGTTGCCCGCCACTACGTTGCCGCGGATGTTGGCCTCGCCCGAGCCGACGTAGACGACGTTGGGGTCGCTCGGGGCGACGGCGATCGAGCCGATCGAGGCCACGGGCTGGTCGTCGAAGATCGAGCTCCAGCTGTGGCCGCCATCGCCGCTCTTCCACACGCCGCCCTGCGCGGTGGCGGCGTAGAAGGTGAGCGGATCGCCGGCGACGCCGGTGACCCGCGCCACCCGGCCTCCCGCCGCGGGGCCGATCGAGCGCAGCTTGAGGCCGGCGAAGGGCTGGTCCTTGGCCTCTTCGCCAGCGGCGGCGAGCGGCAGCAGACCGACAGTGGTGAGCAACGCCAGAGTGAAAAGGGAGAGGCGGGACCGCCGGACGGCGAAGCAAAGGCGCATGGCTGTCTCCTACAGGAGTAGGTGCAAGAGTAGAGGGAGACTATGCGAAGCGCTGGCGGTGGGCAAACGCGCAGATCGCCGCCGAACGCCCCTGGTGCCATGCCGCGGTGCCGTATGCTTGGTGGGTCGAGGCCCGGCGCGCGAAACCTCCGCGCCCCCCTGGCCCTCACCCATCGAAAGGAGCGCCCGAGATGAGCCATCGCCCCCAGCTGAGCCGCCGCGAGATCCTCGTGGGTTCCGCCGCCGCCGTCGCCGCTTCCTACGCGAGCAGCGTTGCCTTTGCCCAGGCCCCGGCCGCAGCCACCGCCGCCCCGGCGCCGCCGGCGGCAGGCGCCTTCGCACTGCCGCCTCTGCCCTACGCCTTCGATGCTCTCGAGCCGTACATCGACGCGCAGACGATGCAGATCCACCACGACAAGCACCACGCCGGCTACGTGGCGAAGCTCAACGACGCCGTGGCCGGCCATCCCGAGCTCGCCGGCAAGAGCGTCGAGGAGCTGGTCGCCAACCTCGCGGCCATGCCGGAAGCGGTGCGCACGGCGGTGCGCAACAACGGTGGCGGTCACGCCAACCACAGTCTCTTCTGGCAGGTGATGGCGCCCAAGGCAGGCGGCAAGCCGATGGGTGAGCTGGCGGCGGCGGTCGACAAGAGCTTCGGCTCCTGGGACAAGTTCGCCGAGGGCTTCACCAAGGCCGCCCTCGGGGTCTTCGGCAGCGGCTGGGCCTGGTTGGCGATGGCGCCCGACAAGGGCCTGGCGATCGAGAGCTCGCCGAACCAGGACAGCCCCTGGATGGCCGGCAAGACGCCGCTCTTCGGCATCGACGTCTGGGAGCACGCCTACTACCTCAAGTACCAGAACCGCCGCGCCGACTACATCGCAGCCTGGATGAACGTCCTCCACTGGGACCTCATCTCGGCGCGCTACGCCAAGCTCGTGAAGGGGTAGCGCGGCTAGGCGAGCTGCGCGAAGACCGCGGCCAGCCTCTCGACGCCGTCGATGACCCGCGGGCCGGGGCGCGAGAAGAGGCCGTTGGCGTCGAGCGGGACGACCCGGCGGCTGCGCACGGCGCGCAGCCGCTCCCAGCTCGGCAGGCCGGCGAGGAGGGCCAGCTGGCCGGCGGCACCGGCCTCGTCGAAGCCGCACGGCATGGCGAGCAGGAGGTCGGGGTCGAGGCGGTCGATCTCCTCCCAGGTGGTGCGCCGCGAGGTGTCGCCCGGCCCGGCGCCGAGGTCGATGCCCCCGGCGGCGGCGATCATCTCGGGCACCCAATGGCCGGCGAGGAAGGGCGGGTCGAGCCACTCGACGGCCACCACCCGGGGCCACGAGTGGTCCAGCCGCTGCGCCGCGACGGCGGCCAGGCGCGCCTCGAGGCTCGCGACGAGCTCCTCGCCACGCGCGGCGACCTCCAGGCGGCGGGCCAGGGTACGGATGTCCGCGAAGATGTCGGCGAGCCGGCGGGGATCGAGCGAGACGAGCTCCGGGCAGCGCGCCAGCTGCGCCACGGCGCCGTCCACCTGGGCGGTCGAGACGGCGCAGACTGGGCAGAGCTCCTGGGTGACGATGAGGTCGGGCGCCAGGGCGGCGATCGCGGCCTCGTCGAGGCTGTAGAGGCTCTTGCCGTCGGCCAGCTGCGCGGAGACGGCGCGGTCCACCTCGGCGGCGCCGAGGCCCGGCGGCAGGGCGCTGCCGGTGAGCTGGGGCCGGAGCCGGGCCGCCGGCGGGTGGTCGCACTCGTGGCTCACGCCCACCACCTGCTCGCCGAGGCCGAGGGCGAAGAGGATCTCCGTCGCGTTGGGGACCAGTGAGACGATGCGCACCGGCTCAGGCCTCGCTCTCGGGCTCCCAGCCCACCACGGCACCGACCGCGATGGCGCCGCCTGCCACCAGCTCGGCAGCGGCCGCGCCGTCGATTGGGGCACGCTGGCCGCCCTTGACCCAGATCGCTGAAAGGCGGCCGGCCGAGGTTCCGGCCGTGCCGTCCTCACTCAAGGCTTCGGGGCCTCGCTGGCGGCCTCGACCAGTGGCGTCGGGTCGTTGAAGATCGAGTCGGCCATCGTCTCGCTCACCGCGATCATGTCGAGGGGCAGCTCGCGGTCGCCCTGCGGGCTGCGGCGGCCACCGGCGAGCATGATGTTGCCGTAGCGCTGCCAGCCCTGCCAGAGCCAGGCGGTGGGCTCCTTGTCGGCGGGCGTGCCCTGCAGGCGGTAGGCCCAGCGGTCGACGAGGTGGGTCTCCGGGTTGACGTAGACCCAGTACTGATCGCCGGGAGTCAGGCCCACGTTGTCGAAGCTCAGGTGCAGCTTGTCGTAGGCCACGCCGTCGATCGTCTCGCTGCCGGCGTATTCGAGGTTCACCCCGCGGTCGCGCAGCTTGTAGGGGGCGAGCAACCAGTAGGTGTCGTTGATCCAGGTGCCGTAGGCGGCCTCGACGGCCTTGTGGGCCTCCTCGCCGGACAGCTCGACGCCGTTCTTGAAGGCCCGGCCCTGGCGGGTGTTGAGGTTCTGCAGCACGATCCAGTGCTCACCCACCCGGTTGATGAACTCCAAACGATGGCGGCCGGTCCACTTGTCCCAGTGGTGGTTGCGGAAGCCAGCGAAGCGGAAGGTGAGGAAGTGGGTGGCGTCCCACGCCTGCTTGCCGCCCAGGGCCTGCATCAACTGGTCGGCGATCTGATTGGCCTTGTCGTCGGCCGCGAGGGGAGCGGCGGCGGTCACCAGCAGCAGGATCGCGGCGGTGCGCGACCAGCGGGCGAGGGGCAGGGGGATGGCTCGCATGGTTCGGTCCTCGGTGGATGAGCCCGGCAGAGCGCGCGGGGAGGGCGGGAAGGCCCAGGAGTTCGGCGCCTGCGAGTGTATAGCAGCCCGGAGCGGAGACACTGCGCCCTCGGCCTGCCGGCGTCGCAGCGGCGGCGGTTGGGGCAGACGCTTGGTTGAGGCGTGATTAGAATCGATCTTGCGAGCGCGGAATTTTGCATCTGTGCATGCCGGTTGGTCTCCGTAAACCCGGGGTGACTCATCGCCCTCTTCCCGAAAGGAGCCTTCCTATGCGCAAAGGTCTCGCTATCGCCTTCTCCGCTCTGGCGTTCGCCCTCATGGCGCTGCCGGCGATGGCCACACCGATCTCGGTGACGATCAGCGGTCCGGGGTCGGTCACCCTGGGCTGCGGCTGCCACAATGTCGTGTGGACGGCGGTGCCGGCGGGCGGGGACCCGCCGTACATCGAGTACTACTGGACCTTCGACGGCGCCTCGGTGCCCGGCAGCCAGCCGACGCTCACTCACCAGTACTGCAACTACTCGAACCAGGAGAAGGTGGTGAACAGCACCGTGGCGGTGACCGTCGAGGACTCGAACGGCCGCTCTGCCAGTGCCTCGAAGAACGCCACGATCACCCTCACCGGCTGCAACTACTGACAACGCGCCCGGCGGTCCCGGCGGCGGGCTACAATCGCCGCCGGACGACCATCGCGCGCCGCTCGCGCCGCGGTTCGGTTTCTTCTCTTCGCCAGCGAGGCCCCCACCATGAGTCAGCGCCCAGGAAGCATGCCCGGAGGCGGGCAGCCGGAGGCCCCGAGCGGTCCCCGCAACCGCCTCGCCGGCGAGAGCAGCCCCTATCTCTTGCTGCACCAGACGAACCCCGTCGACTGGTACCCCTGGAGCGAAGAAGCCTTCGCCGAGGCGAGGGCGAAAGACTGCCCCATCTTCCTCTCGGTGGGCTATTCGACCTGCTATTGGTGTCACGTCATGGAGCGCGAGTCGTTCTCGGACCCGGAGATCGCCGAGCTGCTCAACCGCTCCTTCGTCAACGTCAAGGTGGACCGCGAAGAACGGCCCGATCTCGACGAGATCTACATGACGGCGACCCAGATCCTTACCGGCCAGGGCGGCTGGCCGAACTCGGTGTTCCTCACCCCGGACCTCAAGCCGTTCTACGCCGGCACCTACTTCCCGCCGCGGGACCGTTGGGGCCGTCCGGGCTTCGGCAGCCTCGTGCTGTCCCTTGCCGATGCCTGGAAGAGCCGCCGCGGCCAGCTCCTGCAGCACGCCGAGGACCTCGCGGGGGCGATGCGCAAGCACCTCGAGGAGCGGGCGCAGCCGAGCGCGGAGACGCCCGGCCCCGAGCACGCCCGGCGGGCGGTTGCGGCCCTCGGCCGGCGCTTCGATGCCGAGTGGGGCGGCTTCTCGGGGGCGCCGAAGTTCCCCTCGCCCGCCAACCTCTTCCTGCTCCAAGCGCTGGCGGCCGAGGACGCGCACGCCGCCCAGATGCTGACCACCACCCTCGACCAGATGGCCCGTGGCGGCATCTACGACCAGCTGGCCGGCGGCTTCCACCGCTACGCCACCGATCGCGAGTGGCGGGTGCCCCACTTCGAGAAGATGCTCTACGACAACGGCCTGCTGCTCGAGGTCTACGCCCGCGAGCTGCTGCGCACGGACGAGCCCGAGTGGGCGCGGATCGTCGACGAGACAGCGGCCTTCCTGGGCCGCGAGATGACGGCACCCGAGGGAGCGCTGTGGAGCGCCATCGATGCCGAGACGGGCGGCCACGAGGGGGCCTTCTACGTTTGGACCCGGGCCGAGATCGAGGCCGCGCTCGGCGCCGAGGACGCCGCCTTCCTGGCACCGCTCCTCGGCTACGAAGGCCCGCCCTTCTTCGAGGACGAGCACTATGTGCTGCATCTGCCGCAGCCCCTCGCCGAGCTGGCGGCGGCACGCCGCCAGGGCCGCGACCAGCTGCTGGCGGAGATCGCGCCTCTGCGCCAGCGCCTGCTCGCCGCTCGCGGGGAGCGCGAACGGCCGAAGACGGACGACAAGGTGCTCACCGATTGGAACGGCACCGCGATCGCCGGCCTGGCGGTTGCCGGTCGGGCACGGCAGCACGCGGGGATGGTGGCGCAGGCTGCCGCCGCCGCCCGCTTCCTGCTGGCCCACCTGCGCCCCGCTGGTGGGCCGCTGCTGCATGCCTATCGTGCGGGCGAGGCGAAGATCCCTGCCTACCTGGCGGATTACGCCTTCTTCGTCCACGGCCTGCTGGCGCTCGCCGAGGCCGGGGCAGGCGTTGAGTTCCTCACCGCCGCTCGCGAGCTGGTCGCCGAGCAGGCGAGCCGCCTGGAGAGCCCGGACGGTGGCTTCTTCAATGCTGCCGCCGGCCCCGACCTCTTCTTCCGCAGCCAGGAGGTCTTCGACGGTGCGCTGCCAGCTGCCAATGCGATGGCGATCCTCAACCTGCTCGACCTCGCAACTGCCACGGGTGAGGTCGAGTACGCCCGCCAGGCCGAACGGCACCTGGGTTCCCTGGGAGCGGTGATCGAGCGGCTGCCGGACGGTGCTCGCATGCTCGCCCTGGCCGCCTATCGCCTGGCAGGCCCCGCGGGGGGAGACGCGCCGGCCGTGCCGCCGGACGACCTCGCGGCCCTTGCCGAGCGAGTGGTGGCAAGCAAGCTCGAGGTGGCGCCGGCAGCCGAGCCGGGGTCGTCGCGGTCGTTCCGCCTGCGGTTGACCATCGCTCCTCGCTGGCATGTCAACGCCAACCCGGTAGGGGAGCCTGGGCTCGTCCCGACCCGTCTCATGGCTGAAGGAGCGACGCTCCGGGTGGAGTATCCGCCGCCGGCCACTCTGCCGGAGGCACCGGGCCTTGCGGTCTGGGCTGGTGAGGTGGAGCTGCGTGGGGACGTCACCCAGCAGACGACCGAGGCCGGTCTCTGGCTCGAGTACCAGGCCTGTGACGCGGGGCGGTGCCTGGCGCCGGTTCGCCGCTGGTTGGCGCTGCCGAACGAGTGACGCCCGGCTGGCGAGGGAGGCGAGGTCCGGCCGGAGACGACGCGAGCCCGGCCGCCGGCCGGGCTCGTGGGGAAGGCCGGGTAGGCCAGCCGGCTAGAAGTGGTAGCGCACGCCGCCCCAGATCTTCGTCTGGCGGTCGAAGGGCTGGTCCTGCAGGATGTCGAGGCGCCCGGTGCCAAAGATGCCCAGGTGCTGCGAGACGTGCAGCTCGACACCCACCTGGACGTTGGCGCCGACCCGCGTGTCGCTGAGGTCGGTCTTGGCGAAGACCTGGCCGGCGCTGTCGCGGTTGAGGACGTTGCCGTCGATGAAGTGGACGCCGAAGCCGACGCCGAGCGTGAAGTCGGCCGAGCGCGTCGGCACGACGCCGATCAGGTTGAGGCCGATCAGCAGGTCACTGGCGTCGGTGTTGTCCTTGTTGCGGCTCCAGTAGCCGATCTCCGGCTCGAGGAAGCCGCGGATCCCACCCTCGCTCGCCTGACCCGGGTAATGGCCGCGCTGGTGCTGGCTGTTGTGGCGTTGGTTGTAGCCGGTGCCGCTCGTGCGGTCGTCGTCGCCGCTGCGGTGGTCGCGGTCGAAGACGCGCCAGCGGTAGTTGGCCGAGAAGTAGATCTCGCCGTCGTTGTTGCCGTTCTCGTTCGGCAGCACGATGCCGAGACCGATGCCGAAGGCGTGACGGTCCTCGCTCCCGGCCTGGTCGTCCTCGGCGTAGATGTCCTCGTAGCCCGCTCCCTCGGTGCTCGGCTGCTGAGCTCGGGCGACACCGGCTCCCCACCCAGCGAGGACGATCGTTCCCAGGATCGGGGCCATCCAGCGCAAACGGCTGCTCGTCATTCCGCTTCCTCCAATGAGTTGACTCTACCTGCCGGTTCGTCCAAGCGCACCCCGCGGCACTGCCTGTAGCTCCGCTGACCGGCCTGCAGCAGGGCCCTACCTCCCCGTAAGGCCGATCCCCGGCTCGTCGAGACGGACGGCGGCCCGTAATGGCGATCTCCGGCTTTCATGGTATCGCGTTAGCGTAGCACAGGCTTCTGTTCTGGCCGTCGGGGCTGCGGGCGGGGCTGGCTGAGCCGCACCGCCGTCTTCACGGCGCCGGCAGGATCTGGCGCAGGTAGGCCGCGGCCCCCAGGCGCGGGTCCCAGTCGCGGGGATAGCCGAGCGAGACCTCCTCGAAGCGCACGCCGTGCCGCCAATGCGTGCCGCGCACGTGGAGGTGGCCGTGGACCACCGCGCGAGCGCGGAAGCGGCGGTGCCAGTCTTCGCTCTGCCGCGTGCCGCACCACGGCGAGAAGCGCGGGATGCGCCGCAGGCGAACGAGGTCGTAGCGCAGCGGCCAGTGGTTGATCAGCACGGTCGGCGCCTCGGCAGCGGCGAGGGCGAGGCGCCGCTCGGCCGTGGCACAGCGCGCGGCGCACCAGGCGGCACGGCTCGCGTGTGGGTGGGGGGAGAGCAGGGCCTCGTCGGCACACACCACGTCGGTCTCCGCGGACCAGGCGAGCACCTCCTCGAAGCTGACGTTGTCGGGCCGGAAGCTGTAGTCGTAGAGCAAGAAAAGAGGCGCGAGGATCGCCGGGCCGCCGGCGCCGGGCCAAGGCACGAAGGGGTCTTCCGGGGTCAACACGCCGTGCTCGCGGCACAACGCCACGAGGCGCTGGTAGCGAGCCTCGCCGCGCAGGGCCGCGGGCGCGTTGGGCGGCGTCCAGAGGTCGTGGTTGCCGGGCACCCACAGCAGGCGGGCGAAACGTTGGCCGAGCACCCGCCAGGCGAACCGGAACGAGGCCTCGTCCTCGCCCAGATCGCCGGCGACGATCAACCAGTCGTCGGGGTGAGGGGGGATCGCCTCGAGGGCCGCGCGGTTGCTCTCGTAGCGGAGATGGAGGTCACTGATCGCCAGTAGCCGCATGCATCCAGGTTCGCTCGCTCGCAGGGCTCGCTCGCCGGCCCCGGCGACGCGATCGACGGGCTCCTGGCAGCGGCTGGAGCGGTGAAGGGAGCTTCGTTGACAGCCGCCGGCGCACGATTATACTCGCTCGGCATGCCCGCCCCAGTGGCGCGGCGGTCCCTCATCAAGCCCGGGGACTTGCGGTACGCGGAGAGATTCGTGAGCGATTCGCGCGAGCTGAGCTACTACGAGATAGCGCTCACCCGCCGGCAGGTGGTCGTCACCTTCGGCGTTTTGCTGCTGACGCAGATCGGTGCCTTCGTGGCCGGCGTCTGGCTGGGCCTCGGTCGCGCTGCCGTGGTGGCGCCGGTGGCCGTGTCTGCTCCCGCCCAGACGCTGGACGTCTCCCCGCCGACGGGTTCCGGTGAAAGGGCCAACCCGGCGGCCAACCCCGGCGACACCGCGGCGAGCACGGCGCACGAGGACGCCGATCCGGCGCTCGAGAAGCTGGACTTCTTTGCCGACGACCAGGCCACCGCGGCGCCGGGCCCACCGCCCGAACCGGCGGCGCAATCCCTGGCCGAGGCCGATCCGACCCTCGAGGGCGACCTGCCGCGCGGCCGTCCGCAGAAGGAGCCGGAAGGGCTGGCCTCCGACGCGGTGCCGCGGGCCGCGGCGGACCTCAGCGGCAACCCGGCAGCTGAGGAGCGGCCGCAGGCGAAATGGAAACGGCGGGTCGAGGTGGCGCGTGAGGCCGAGGACCTGCAGCAGCAATTCGACCGTGAGCTGCCGGCGGAGCAGGCGGCGGGGGGCCCTGCGGCCGCCGCTGCGCCGCGTCCGGCGACGGTCGAAGGCCGAGGCACCCCGGCCGGCAAGGCGCCGGCGCCGAGCGGGCCCACGACCTTTGTCGTGCAAGTCCTCTCGACCAAGGAGCAGGGCAAGGCCCGCGAGGTGCTGTCGCAGCTGCAAGACGGTGGCTACCCGGCGGTGATGACCACCGTGCGCCAGCCCAACACCGTGATGTACCGCGTGCGGGTCGGGCCCTACCGCGACCGCACCGGCGCCGAGCGGATCGCCGGCGAGCTGCGCCAGAAGTTCCGCGTCGACACCTGGATCACCACCGAGTGAGCTTGCCGCCAGCGCCGGAAGGGCGGAGCGGGCACTGGGCCCGGCTCGCGACGAGCGGCTGGGCGAGCACGGTCCTGGCCGTGGCCGGCGGCGTTCTCTGGGGCCTGCAGTTCGGCCGCCGCGAGCTGCTGGTGGCGCCGTGGCTCGCCCTCGTGCCGTTCTTCGCCCTCCTGGTGCTTGAGCGGCCCGTGCGTTTCGCTTTCCTCCACGGGGTGGTGAGCTGGTTGACGGCGATCCCCTGGATCGTGGCGACGTTGGTCACCTACGGCGGGCTACCGGGGCCGCTCGCCGGCCTCTGCCTGCTGCTGCTGGCGAGCTACCTCGCCCTCTTCCCGGCCCTCTTCGCGGCCCTGGGCTCAGCGCTCTGGCGGAGCACCGGGCGGGGCGCGAGCCTCGTCGCTCTCGTCGGCCTGCCGGCCCTCTGGGTGGCGCTCGAATGGCTGCGCGGCCACCTCCTGAGCGGCTTTCCCTGGAACCTCGCGGGCTATGCCTGGATCGGCGCGCCCGGGGCGCTCGCCTTGAGCAGCTGGATCGGCGCCTATGGCCTCTCGGGGCTGGTGGTGTTCGCCAACGCGGCGGTCACCTGGGGCCTGCTGCGCCGGCGCTGGGAGGTGGCGGCACTGGGCGTCGGCCTGCCGCTGCTCCTTCTCATGGTGGCCGGGCGCAAGGTCGACACCGAAGGCCTCGGGCAGCGACCACCGGCCCATGCCGTGCGCATCGTGCAACCGAACATCGCGAACCAGGTGATCTTCGACCGCCAGGAGACCGCCACCGGTTACCAGCGGCTCCTGCGGATGACGCGGGAGGCCTGCGACCGTCCGGGCGCCCTGGTGATCTGGCCCGAGAGCGCCGCCTGGCCGTTCAACTACGGCGAAGACGCCTTGTTGGCGGGCGATGTCGCGGCGTTGGTGGCCGGCGGCTGCCCCTTGCTCTTCAACACCGCCCGCGCCACCCCCGAGGGCAGCTGGTACAACTCGGCGCTCCTGGTGGCGGCCGACCCGGAAGGCCACGGGCTTGCCGAGCATCGTTACGACAAGCGCCACTTGGTGCCCTTCGGCGAGTACGTGCCGTTCGCCGGCCTCTTCGGCTTCCTCGACCGCCTGGCGCGCAACGCCGGGGACTTCCGGGCCGCCGACCAGCTGGTGCTCCTGCCCTGGGGGGAGGAGAAGCTGGGGCCGGCGATCTGCTTCGAGGTGATCTTCCCGGAGGAGGTGGCGGCCGCCTCGCGGGCCGGCGCCAGCGTGCTCGTCACCATCACCAACGATGCCTGGTACGGCGACACCGCCGCCCCCTGGCAGCACCTGCGGGCAGCCCGCTTTCGCGCCGCCGAGAACCGCAAGCCGCTGCTGCGCGCGGCGATCACCGGCGTCTCGGCGGTGGTCGCTGCCGACGGCGCGCTGGTGGCCAGCTTGGGCGTGGGGCGGGAAGGCATCCTCCGCGCCACGGTGAGCGGCAACGACATCCTCACGCCCTACGCCCGCCGGCCCTGGCTCGTCCCGCTGGTCGCGGCGCTGCTGGCCGCTCTTGCTATATTGGCAGCACGCCGCCGGCCGCGCCGCCCGGGGCCGCCCGCGGTGGTGGCCCCGGCCAGCGCCGCCACCACGACCGAAGACCAACCCCCTGCGAGACCATGAGCCTCCCTGACTATTCGCAACAGATCGGCGAGCTGCAAACCAAGGCCCACGACCTACGGGGGTATCTTTGAGGGCGGCGACGACGCCGACCAACTCGCCGAGATCGACCATGAGATGGGCCAGCCGGGTTTCTGGGACAACCCGGCGAAGAGTGCCGAGCTGCTGCGCCGCCGCCGTGAGCTCGAGAAGCGCCAGGAGCGCCTGCAGCGCCTGCTGTCCGACGCCTCCGAGCTCGCCGCCTGGCGGGAGCTGGTGGCCGAGGGGCTGGTCGACGACGAGCTGCCGCAGGTGCTGGCGCGGGTCGGCGCCGACCTCGATGCGCTCGAGCTGCAGCTGAAGCTCTCCGGGCCCAACGACGACAAGAACGCCATCGTCAACATCCATCCCGGCGCCGGCGGCACCGAATCGCAGGACTGGGCCGAGATGCTGCTGCGCATGTACCTGCGCTGGGCGGAGCGCTCCGAGCTCGCCGTCGAGATGCTGGACTACCAGTCCGGCGACGAGGCGGGGATCAAGAGCGTGACGTTCGCCGTGCGCGGCGCCAACGCCTACGGCTATCTGAAGAGCGAGGTCGGTGTGCACCGGCTGGTGCGGATCAGCCCCTTCGATGCCGCCGCTCGCCGCCACACCTCCTTCGCCTCGGTGGACGTCTACCCGGAGATCGACGACGACGTCGAGATCACCATCGACGACAAGGACCTGCGCGTCGACACCTACCGTGCCTCGGGGGCCGGCGGCCAGCACGTCAACAAGACGGAGTCGGCGGTGCGCCTCACTCACCTGCCGACGGGGGTCGTCGTCGCCTGCCAGGCCGAGCGCAGCCAGATGAAGAACCGCTCGACGGCGATGAAGCTGCTGCGCGCCAAGCTCTACGACCGCGAGATGCAGAGGCGCGAGGCGGAAGCCGCCGAGCGCGAGGGGCAGAAGAAGGAGATCGCCTGGGGGAGCCAGATCCGTAGCTACGTGCTGCATCCCTACCGCCTGGTCAAGGACCATCGCACCGGCGAGGAGGTGGGCGACGCTGACCGCGTGCTCGATGGCGACCTCGCCCCCTTCATCGAGGCCTTCTTGCGCGGCAAGATGGCGAGCGGGGCGACGGATGTGCCCTAGCGGGGCGGGCGACCGGCTGCGCCTCGACTACGTCTCGCCGTTGCCACCGGTGCGCTCGGGCATCGCCGATTACAGCGCGGACCTCCTGCCGCACCTCGGTGGGCTCGCCGACGTCCGCGTCCTGGCGCTCCCCGGCCAAGCGGTCGCCGCCGCTGTCGCCCAGCTCTACCAGCCGCAGCCGGCGGACCGCGCCGGGGAAGAGGGCCGTCTGCCCCTCTACCAGATGGGCAACAACCCCTACCACGATGCTGTGTGGGACCTCGCCTGGGAGCGCCCCGGCGTGCTCACGCTGCACGACTACGTGCTGCACCACCTGCTGCTCCATCGCACCTTGGGGCAGAAGGTCTGGGCGCCCTACGAGAGCCAGATCGCCGCCGATCATGGCTGGCTGGGGACGGCCGCCTGCCGCCTGCGCGCCCTCTCGCTCGAGGACGACGCCTCGCTCTTCGCGCTCCCCGCCAACCGCGCGCTGCTGCGGCGCCAACGCGGTGTGTTGGTCCACAACCGCTGGGCCGCCGAGCGCTTGCGGGAGGCGGAGCCCGCGCTCGCCGTGCGCACGGTGCCGATGGGGATCCCCTTGCCGCCGCCAGCCGAGCAGGCCACGGGCCTCGCGCTGCGGGCGCGGCTGGGCATCCCGGCCGAGGCCCTGCTCCTGGGTTCCTTCGGTTTCCAGACCCCGATCAAACGCACCTCGCGGGTGATCGCCGCGCTCGCCGATCCGCGGCTCGCCGCCGCTCACCTCCTGGTGGTGGGCGAGGAGTCCCCCAACCTCGACCTCGCTGCCGAGGCCCGCGCCGCCGGCGTCGGCGAGCGGGTGCACGTCACCGGCTTTCTGAGCTACGCCGACCTCGAAGCGGCGATCGCCGCGGCGGACCTCTGCCTCAACCTGCGTTACCCGACGGCCGGCGAGACCTCGGCCTCGCTGCTGCGGGTGCTGGCCGTCGGCCGCGCCGTGGTGGTCTCGGACTACGCTCAGGCGGCCGAGCTGCCTGCCGAGGTGGCCGTGCGGGTGCCGCTCGGCGAGGGCGAGGTTGCGGCGCTCGTCGCCACCCTGGTCGAGCTCCTCGCGCAGCCGGCGCGCCTCACGGCGATGGGGGAGGCGGCGCGGCGCTACGTGCTGGCCGAGCACAACCCGGCGGCCGCGGCGCGGGCCATCGTTGCGGCCTGCCGCGAGCTCGCGGCCCTGCCGCCGCCAGGCGATGCGCCGGCGCGAGTGCCGCCACCCACCAGCCTCACCTGGAGTGAGCTGCCGGCGGAGCTCGCGGTCGACGGGGCCGCCGCGCCCTGGCCGGCCGGCACCCGTCGGGAGCTCGCCCTCCGCCTCACCAACCCCGGCCCGGCCCGTTGGCTGGCCGCCCACCGCGGGGCTGGCGGCCTGGCGCTCGCCGCCTGCGTGGCCTCCGGGCTCGCCGACCCCTACCGTCCCTGGTTGCCGCTGCCCGCGGACGTGGCACCGGGCGAGAGCGTCGAGCTGCGCCTACAGCTGCGCCGGCCTCCCGGCCCCAGCCGCCTCCACCTCGATCTCAAGGTGCTTGGGGTCGACGCCGCGCGCACGCCGAGCTGGGAGGTGGCGCTATGAGCCGCCGCGGCCGGCTTCTCGCTCTGGGCCTCGGCGTTGGTGTCCTCGCCGTTTTCGCCGTGGCCCTCAGCCTGCCGGGCGAGCCGGTGCCGCGCTACCGGGCCGGGGGATTGTTGGTGCGCTCCCTCGATGGTGGCTCGCTGCCGGCGAGCGATGGTGAGCGGCTCGTGTTCGTCGGTGACCGCGCCGCGCGGGTCGAGATTGGCGCCGCCGAGCCCGTCGCCCGGCTCTGGTTGCGGGTCGATGCCCAGGGCCCGGCGAGCCTCGAGATCGAGGGCGCCCGCCTCGGCGAACGAGTCCTGCGACCGGATGGCGCGGTGGACTTTGAGCTGCATCTGCCGGCTGGGCGGCGGGACTGGCTGGGCGCCCTGCCGAGCCGCGCCCCGCTCAACTACGCCGTCACCCTGCGCCGCGCCGCGGCCGGCAAGCCCTTCACCGTGGCCTTCCGCCTGCGGCCTTGACCGGCGGGTCGGCTCTGCTCGACGATGGCGCCAGCATGGAACCCAAGAACAGCTGGATCGAGGAGGTGCGCCAGCGGTTGGTGGAGCCGCCGCCGCGCCGCCGTCCGCTCGGCGATCAGCGCCCGGCCGCCGTGCTGGTGCCGGTCTACGTCGACGCCGGCGAGCTGTGGACGGTGCTCACCAAGCGCAGCGAGCACCTGCCCTCCCACAAGGGGCAGTTCGCCTTTCCGGGCGGCGGTTGTGAGCTCGGCGAGGACCCCTGGGCGGCGGCGTTGCGCGAGGCCCAAGAGGAGATCGGCCTCGAGCCGCGCCGGGTGCTGCGCCTGGGCGAGCTCGACGAGGCGAGCACCCCTGCCGGCTTCTCGGTGATCCCCTGCGTCGGCGCCGTGCCCTTTCCCGTCGAGACCAAGGTCAATCAGGGGGAGATCGACGAGGTCTTCGCCGTACCGATCTCGGCGTTTGCCAACCCACGCCTGGTGGAAGACCGCGACGTCGTCGTCGATGGCCGCCGCCGGCTCCTGCGCGTCTACCACCTCGGCAACCGCCGCGTCTGGGGGATCACCGCCCGCATCGTCAGGAACCTGATGGTGCGGCTGGGGATGGAAGCGGCGGAGGACGAGGTGAACTGACCCACGCCCCGATGCCGATCCCCTCCCTGCGTCTGCGGCCCGCGAACGACGCTCCCATCGCGCCGCGGGGCGAGTACGTCCTCTACTGGATGATCGCGGCGCGGCGCACGCGGGCGAGCTTCGCCCTCGAGCGGGCCGTGGAGCGAGCCCGCGAGCTCGGCAAGCCGCTCCTGGTGTTGGAGGCCCTGCGCTGCGACTACCAGTGGGCGAGCGACCGCCTGCACCGCTTCGTGCTCGACGGCATGCGCGCCAACGCTGCGCGGTTCGCCGCCGCGGGGGTGAGCTACTACCCCTACGTCGAACGAGCGCAGGGCGAAGGCAAGGGCCTCTTGGCCGCCCTCGCGAGCCGCGCTTGCCTGGTGGTGACCGACGATTACCCCTGCTTCTTTCTCCCCGCCATGGTGCGCGCCGCCGGCCGCCAGCTCGCCGTGCGGCTGGAGGCGGTCGACGGCAACGGCCTCCTGCCGATCGCCGCAGCCGAGCAGGTCTACCAGCGGGCCTATGACTTCCGCCGCTTTCTGCAGCGCACGCTGCCGGACCATCTGGCGGACCGCCCGGTGGAGGACCCGCTCGCCGCAGCGCCGGGCCTGCCACGGCTCGCGGCGCTGCCGGCGGCCGTCGCCCGGCGCTGGCCCCCGGCCCAGCCCGGGTGGCTCGCCGAGGCCGCCAACCTGGCGGCGCTGCCGATCGACCACGCGGTGGCGCCGTCGCCCTTGGCGGGCGGCGAGGAGGCGGCGCGCGCCACGCTCGCGTCCTTCGTGGCCAGCGGGCTCGGTCGCTACGCCGAGGAGCGCAACCACCCGGACGAACCGGTCACCAGCGGGCTTTCTCCCTACCTGCACTTCGGGCATCTCGGTGCGCACCAGGTGCTCGCCGCCGTCGAGGCGGCAGAGGGCTGGCACCCCGGGCGCCTGAGCGATAAGGGTTCAGGGGCGCGCGCCGGCTGGTGGGGGATGAGCACCGGTGCCGAGGCCTTCCTCGATCAGCTGGTGACTTGGCGCGAGCTCGGCTTCAACCTGACCGCGCGCAGCGCGGACTACGACCGTTTCGAGTCTCTGCCGGCCTGGGCGCGGCGCACCCTGGAGGTCCATGCCGCCGACCCTCGAACTTACCTCTACGACCTCGCCAGCTTCGAGGCGGCCACCACGCACGACGAGATCTGGAACGCCGCCCAGCGCCAGCTCGTGCGCGATGGGCTGATGCACAACTACCTGCGGATGCTGTGGGGGAAGATGATCCTCGGCTGGAGCGCCACACCGCGGGAGGCGCTGGCGACGATGATCGAGCTCAACAACAAATACACCCTCGACGGCCGGGACCCCAACTCCTACAGCGGCATCTTCTGGTGCCTGGGCCGCTACGACCGCCCGTGGGGGCCGGAGCGCGAGGTCTTCGGGACGGTGCGCTACATGACCTCGGCCTCGACCCGGCGCAAGCTGAAGCTCGACGGCTATCTCCGCCGCTACGGCACCGGCCAGCCGAGCCTGTTCTGAACCTGAGCTGGGGTTTGTCCTGGGGTTCAGCCGCGGGGCCTTGCCGGGCCTTTGCTGCAACGAAAAAGGCGGGGCCGCGGCCCCGCCTGGTCGAACGGTCGAGGGTGCGCTGCGGCTACTGCTTGGCGGCGATCGAGTCGACCTTGATCGCGTCGCCCTCGGCCGTGCCGGTCAGCACGACCTCGCCCGCGAGATGCTGACTCGCCAGCTCCTGGTTGTCGATCTGGAAGACCTTCTTGTCGGCGGAGTTCACGAAGATGTACTTGCCGCCACCCTTGACGCACTTCTTGGCGCACTCTTCGTGACCTGCCTTGGCGCCGGCGGCGCCGCAATGGCTGTCGGAGATCCAGCCGGTCCAGCTGGTGGCGGCGAGGGCCGACGAGACCGGCAGCAGGGCGAGGCCGAGGGCGAGGAAACCGAGAGCGAGGATCGCAGTCTTCTTCATGGGACTTCCTCCTGGTGTCGCGGTGCAGTGGATGAGTCACCCAAGAGTGGATGGCTCGTGTCGGGCAGCCCAAGAGCAGCTTCCATGCCAGGGCATGCCGCGAGGTTTGGCTAGCTTTCGCCGCCCGGAGCGGCCAGCCTGGCACCAGGATGCCGGCCATCGCGACGCCGGTGGCCCTTCCCTGGTATTTCGTCAAGGTCGTGAGGTCGACGGCCCTTCCGTGCTAGTGTTTTTGCAGTTGCTGGCTCTTGGAGGAGGGTGATGAGCCTCTGTCCGCACTGTTCCGCGCCACTGCCGGCCACGGCCCAATTCTGCTCGCAGTGCGGTCTCGCCCTCGGTTCGCGGCCGGCAGCGGCGCCGGGCAAGGCGAACAAGGCGATCGCCATCGTCGTCGGCTGCGGCTGCGCCATGCTCGCCCTCGCGGTGCTCGGGATCGTCCTCGCCGTGCTGGTGCCCAACTTCATCGACGCCCTGCACAAGGGGCGGCAGAAGCGGACGCTGGGCGACCTGCGGTCGATCGGCGTCGCGCTGGACAGCTATCGCGAGGTGAAGCAGGCAGAGGATCCGGGGCACCCACTCGGCTACCCGGTGGCGAGCTCGCTCGCCGAGCTCGAGGCCAAGCTGGTCCCGGACTTTCTCTACAGCTCCCACACGGCCGACGGCTGGGGCCACGAGATGCGCTACCTCTGCAGCGGCGACCCCGCGACCGGGTGCGCGACCTACTGGCTGGTGAGCCCCGGCCGGGACGGGGCTTTCGAGCACGAGGCGGGCGAGGACTACGAGCAGCCGACCGGCTTTGTGAGCACGGACTACGATCGCGACCTGGTGTTCAGCAACGGCAGCCTGGTTCAGTACCCGGAGGCGCCAGCACGGCGTTGACGGGGCGGCGACGCTCCTCGCCGCGACTCCGGCTATGATCCGCCATCGCGCTGCGGTCCCGCGGCCGCGCGCCATCTCTGATCGAGGTTGCTTGCGAAGATGAGTTCCTGCCAGTTCTGCGGCTCGCCGGCCGAGCCCGACCAGTTGCTCTGCCCGGTCTGCGGTCAGCCCCCCCATCTCGATCCCGCCGAGCCCGATCTCCTCACCCTACCGCCGCGGCGCCGTCGACGGCGGTGGTTGGTGGGCCTCGTCGTCCTGCTGCTGGGCCTCGGTGGCCTCGGTGGCCTCCTCTACCTGCCGAGCTACCTCGCAGAGCGCGAGGCGAGCCGGCTGCGGCGGACGGTGAGCGACCTGCGGACGATTGCCGTGGCGCTCGAAGGCTATGCCCTGCAGCAGGACGGCAGCCAGGGCTTCTATCCGGTGGCGGACTCGGCGGCCGGCCTCGCCCGCCATCTGGTTCCCAAGCACCTGGACCTCGTTCCCACGACCGACGCCTGGGGTGCTGCGATCCGCTACCAGTGCTGGCAGGAAGACGCGAGCTCGAAGGGCTGCGACACCTTCCGCCTCGTCTCGTCGGGGAGCGATGGCATCCCCGAGCACCTGGAGATCAAGGGCTACGGCGAGCGGACCCTGGCCCCGCAGCAGCCGGGCGGCGACCTGGCGCTGGGGCCGGCGGGGCTGGCACCGCGGCCCGCGGCTGCCGCCGGCGCGGCCAACGTCACCCCGCCGCCCGCGGGAGCGGCCAAGCCCGGCCCGGTGAAGCCCACCAGCGGCAAGGCTGGCGGCCGCTCCTGATCAGATCCGCTTCTGCTGCCAGCTGCCGCGGCGGAAGACGAAGATCGCGATCAGGGTGAGCACCGATTCGGCGATCACCACCGCCAGGAAGACGCCGCGCGCCCCCAACCCGCCGTGCACCGCGAGGCCCCAGGCGAGCGGGATCTGGAAGCACCAGAAGCAGAAGAAGTTGATCCAGGTGGGGGTGAGCGTGTCGCCGGCACCATTGAAGGCTTGCACCATCACCATCCCCCAGCCGTAGAAGCAGAAGCCGGCGCTGATGATGCGCAGCGCGCTGGCGCCCCAGGCGACCACGGCAGGCTCGCGAGTGAAGAGCCCGATCAGCCCCTCTGGCACCAGCATGAAGAGGGCCGTCACCGCCGCCAGGAAGGCGGTGGTGAACCAGCCGGCCTTCCACACCGAGGCGGCGGCCCGCTCGGGTTGGCCGGCGCCGAGGTTCTGGCCCACCAGGGTGGCGGCGGCGTTGCTCAGGCCCCAGACTGGCTGCAGGGCGAAAACGAGGACGCGGATCGCGATGGTGTAGCCGGCGATCGCCTCGCTACCAGAGCGGGCGGCGATCCGCATCAGCGCCACCCAGCTGCCGGTGGCGATGAGGAACTGCAGCACGCCGCCGGCCGAGACCCGGACCAGCCGCAGCATCACGGCAGGCACCAAGCGCAGGTCGGCCCAGCCGAGGGCCACGCGGTGGCGGCCGGAAAACAGGACCGCGAGCTGGAAGAGCACGCCGACGCTGCGGCCGATGGTGGTGGCGAGCGCCGCTCCGGTGACCCCGAGCTCGGGGAAGGGCCCCAAGCCGAAGATCAGGCAGGGATCGAGCACCAGGTTGATGGCGTTGGCGAGCCACAGCGTGCGCATGGCGATCGCCGCGTCGCCGGCGCCGCGGAAGATGCCGTTGATGAGGTGGAGGAGCAGGATGCTCGCCGAGCCGCCGAGCATCAGCTGCGTGTAGCCCGAGCCGGTGGCAACGACGCTCTCCGACATCCCCATCAGGCGCAGGAGGTCGGCGGCGAACCAACCGCCGCCGACGGCTACCAGCAGGGACACGCTGAGGCCGACGGCGAGCGACTGCACGGCCGCCTGCGCAGCGCCGGCGCGGTCCTTCTCGCCGATTCGCCGGCTGACCATCGCGGTGGTCGACATCGCGAGACCGAGGGCCACGGCGTAGAGCAGGGTGAGCATCGACTCAGTGATCCCCACCGCCGCCACCGAGTCGGCACCCAGGCGGGAGACGAAGAAGACGTCGACGACGGCGAAGACGGACTCCATCGCCATCTCGAGGACCATCGGCACGGCGAGCAGGAAGACGGCGCGGCCGATCGGGCCGCGGGTGAAGTCCTCTTCGCCGCCGCTCAGGGCGAGGCGGAAGAGGGACCAGGCTCGCGCCAGGCGCGAAGGAGGAGCGGGAGCGGAAGCGAGAGTGCTAGACACGACGGGTTCCCCACGGTGGGCGGCGAGCCCACGAACATCGACAGGCTTGAAACGCGGAGGACGGCGGGGTGGGGTGTGCTAGCGCATGGGCGTCTCGAGGAGGCGCGAAAATAGCACAAGGCTGACGCTCGGGACAAGCCCAGGCCCCCCACCGGCCGTGGCCTGGCGCGGCGGCGCGACGACGGGCGGCGGCGCCGCAGCTGCCGGGAGCCGGTAACGCCGAGCCAGAGGCGCGGCCCCAACTAGGTCACTATGCGACGGTCGCCGCCCCTCCTCCCCAGCCTCCTCCTGGGCCTCCTCCTGCTCGCTCCGCTCGGCGCCGGTCGCCGCCTCGGCGCGCAGCCACCTCCGTCCCCTGCCCAGGCGCCCCTGAGCTTCGTCGAGGTCAGCGAGCACGCCGGCCTCGCCGCCGTCCATCACAAGCCGGTGCTCGACCCCAAGCTGCTCGGGATCATGCCCTGGATGACGGCGATCGGCGCCGCGGCGGCGGCCGCCGACTTCAACCGCGATGGTTGGATCGACCTCTTCGTGACCGACTCCCAGCAGGGCCAGCCGGATCATCTCTACCGCAACAACGGCGACGGCACCTTTTCCGACGTCGCCGCCGCGGCCGGCGTCGCCAGCTTGAACGGCGCCGGCGGCCTGAGCGTCGACTGCGTGTGGGGAGACGTCGACAACGATGGCTGGCCCGACCTCTACGTCGTGCGCTGGGGGCGGGACGTGCTGCTGCGCAACAACGGTGACGGCACCTTCAGCGACGTCACCGCGGCCCGCTTCCGGCGGGCGGACGGCAGCCCCGGTACGGAGTGGAAGAACGGCGCCGCCGCCATCTTCCTCGACTACGACCGCGACGGCCGGCTCGACCTCTACGTGGGCAACTACTTCGCCGACTTCGACCTCACCCACCTCGCCACCACCCGCATCATGCACGAGAGCTTCGAGACCGCCCGCAACGGCGGTACCAACCAGCTCTTCCACCAGCTGCCGGACGGCAGCTTCCGCGAGGTGGGGGCCGAGGCCGGGGTGGCGGACACCGGCTGGACCCTGGCGGTAGGTTCCGGTGACCTCGACGACGACGGTTGGCCCGACCTCTACGTGGCGGACGACTTCGGCGCCGACCAGCTCTATCGCAACCGGGGCGGCCGCTTCGAGAACGTCAGCGCCTCGGCGCTCGGCGTCGACACCAAGAAGGGGATGAACGTCGAGGTGGCCGACTTCAACGGCGACGGCCGGCTCGACGTCTACGTCACCAACATCACCAGTCAGCGCTACCTGCGCGAGGGCAACATGCTCTGGCTCAACCAGGGTGTGGAGGCCGACGGCAAGCTGCGCTTCACCGACGTCGGTGCCGAGGCCGGGGTGGCGGACGGCGGCTGGGGCTGGGGCGCGAAGTTCTTCGACGCCGACAACGACGGCGACCTCGACCTCTTCGCGGCGAACGGCTTCGTGAGCGGGCCGGGGAGCGACTACTGGCTCGATCTCGGCGCCTGGCGCGCCAAGGGCCCCGACCCCACCGACGCGCTGGCCTGGCCGCCGATCGGCGAGAAGAACTTCTCGGGGTTCGAGCCTAAGCGCTTCTGGCGCAACGAGGCCGGCACCTTCGTCGAGCAGGCGGCGGCGGTGGGCCTGGCCAGCCAGCGCGACGGCCGCGGCGTGGTGGTGCTCGACTTCGACAACGACGGCGACCTCGACCTTTTCCTCGCCAACCAGGGGCAGCCGCCGCAGCTGTTCGAGAACCGCAGCGCCACGAACGGCCACTGGCTGAGCGTCAGCCTGGAGGGGGCTCCGGCCGCCGGCGCCAACCGCGACGCCATCGGCGCGCGGGTGACGGCCTGGGTGGGCGCGGCGATGCTGGTGCGTGAGCGCGACGGCGGCAACGGTTTCGCCGGCCAGAGCGACCCGCGCCTCCACTTCGGCCTCGGTGCGCAGTCGGTGGTCGATCGTCTGGAGGTCCGCTGGCCAGACGGCCGCCGCGAGGAACGCCGCAACGTGCCGGCAGATCGGCCGCTGGTGATTGCCGAGGCCGCCTCACCGCCGCCCTGAGCGCACCGCCGTCGCGGGCCGTCAGCGCCCTGGTCCCTCTCCCTCGGGACGCAGGGCGGCGAGGGCGGTGGGCTCCTCGGCGACCGCCGGCAGCAGCTCCTGGGCGGTGGCCGGGCGCGCCGGGCTCGGTGCCGCGTCCACGGCACCGGTGGCGAGGTACGGCGAGGCGTCGAGGCGCTCGGCTTCCATCAGCTCCACCAGGCGCTCCAAGGCAGCGAGGATCATGCTCTGCTCCCAGCTCGCCAGGCGGCCGAGCCGCTCGCTGAAGCGGCTCTGCAGCGGCTCTGGTGCCGCCGCGACCAACTGCTCGCCTTGCTCCGTGAGGCAGAGGGTGCGTCGGCGGCGGTCGCTCTCGCTGCGCCGGCCGGCGACCAGCTGGCGGCCCTCGAGCCGCTGCAGGATGCCGGTGACGGTGGCCTGGCTGAGGCTCACGTCACGGGCCAGGGCGCTGCCGGTCACCGCACCCCGCCGGCGGATCTCTCGCAACACCACCAGCTGCGGCACGGTCAGGCCGTGGCGGCGCATCAGGTCGCGGGAGCGCAGATCGATGGTGCGGGCGATGCGCCGTAGGTTGGTGAGGACGGCTTCGGTGACCGGCACCTGGGTCGTGGAGACGACGCTCGTCTCATTACTTTGATCTGAAAGCATCTAGCTCTCCTCTGAGCCTGTCGGCCTCGCGCTCTGGCGACGTCCTCTTCGACGAGAACATGGCGATCCTGGCAGTGGTTTCTGGGCTCGTCAATCCTCAGAGGCGGTCGTTGCGGCGAATTGTGGGCGTCGGACTGTGACGAGCTTGGCCTTGAGAAGCTAAGAGCTCAAAGGGTATGGTGCGAGCGTCGGAGCGCGGAATGGCACGTCCTGCTCGCGCCCAGGACTTCTACTTCGGGGCCGCTGTTTCGCGGTCGCTGGTTCGCGGTCGGCCGCGGTCAGGGTCGCCCAGGAGGATCGCAAGACCCAGGAGGGTCGCAAGACACGGCTGGCCAGGCTGCGTCAGGGCCAGCCGGGAAGGAGGTCTCCATGCCGAGCATGTCGTCGTCACGCGAAGCGACCGCGGACCCGGGCCACCAGCCCCCCACTCACCAGGCGGTCGAGGCCGCGCTGGATCCCGCCGTGGCCGCCCGGCTCGAACGCATCTGGCAGCGGGCCTATGCCGCGCGGACGCGTGACGACCTCGAGAGCCTGTATGCCGAGTGGGCGGCGAGCTACGACGACGACCATGCGGCGATCGGCTTCTTCGGCCATCGGGCCACGGCGGAGGTCCTCGGCCGCCGCTTCGCGGAACCGGCCACGGCTGAGGTGCTCGACGCTGGCGCCGGCACCGGAGCGGGCGGCTCGGCCCTGCGCCGGCTCGGCTTCCGGCAGCTGACGGCGCTCGACCTCAGCGCCGAGATGCTGGAACGGGCCCGCGCCAAGGGGATCTACCGCAGCCTGCACCGCGCCGACCTCGGGCAGCCGCTCGACCTCTTCGCCAGCGACCGCTTCGACGGCGTGATCTTGGTTGGCGTCTTCTCCTACGGGCAGGCGCCGGCCGACGCCCTCGAGGAGATCGTGCGGGTGACGCGGCCGGGCGGCTGGATCGCCTTCACCCTGCGCACCGACTTCTACGCCACCAACGCCATGGGCGTGCGCGCGGCGATGGAAAGGCTGGAGCGCGACGGCGCCTGGAAGCTCGCCGAGCTGACTCCGCCGCAGCGCTATCTGCCCGGCAAGGACCCCGAGGCGCAGTTTCGCGTCTGGTGCTTCGAGGTGCTGGCGACGAAGCGCGCCGCGCCGACACCGGCCTTTCTGGACGCCGTGCGGGCGGCCCTCGAACAGCCGGGGCCAGTCCGCGAGCTGGACCATGCTCACATCTGGGACCGCATGGGCTCGCGCCTCTACGAGCAGTACATCCGCAGCGAGGACTACTACCTCACGGGCTGCGAGCTGGAGGTTCTGGGGGTGCACGCGGCGCAGATCGTCGCCGACAGCCCGACCCTCGTCGAGCTGGGTTGCGGCTCGGCGCGGAAGGTCCGCGTGCTGCTCGACGCCGCCCTGGCGATGGGCGAGGAGCGCATCGCCTACCTGCCGGTGGACGTCTCGGCCGGAGCCCTGGCCGCCACCTGCAACGAGCTCCGCGAGGCCTACGGCGAGCGGGTGCGGATCGCACCGAGTCCAGGGCCTGTTCCGCCAGGCGCTGGCCGAGATCCCCGCCGAGCGCGGCAAGAACCTCCTCTTCTTCGGCTCGTCGATCGGCAACTTCGCCACCCCGGCGGCGACCATGGCCTTCCTGGCCGAGCTGCGCGAGCTGATGACCCGCGAGGACCAGCTGGTGGTGGGCTTCGACCTGCAGAAGGACGCCCGGGTGATCCTCCGCGCCTACAATGCCGGTGGGGTGAACCTCGCCTTCTTTCTCCACATGGTACGGCGGATGAACCACCAGCTGGGTGCCAACTTCGACCTCCAGGCCTTCCGCCTCGGCTCGACCTACGAGGCGGAACCGGCCTGGAAGGGCCTCGAGACCTGCTGCGTGCGCCTGCGGGTGGTCAGCGAGCGAGCGCAGCACGTCTACGTACCAGCCCTCGACCTCGATCTCCAGCTCGCCGCCGGCGACGCGATCCAGGTCGGGGTGTCGCGCAAGGTCCGCACCGACGACATCCACCGCCTGGCGGCCCTGGCCGGCCTGCGCCAGCGCACGCTGTGGCTCGACAGCCGTCATTACTTCGCCGTCGCCGAGCTGGTGCGCGACGACGCGCCCGTGCGCTGAGGCGGCGACGCGACTGTGCCCCCCTCGATCGAGCTCTGCAGCTCTCCCAAGGACGAGAACTGCGACACGCTCGACTGCGTCGTGTGGGTCAAGACGTTCGCGGACGTGGACGGCCGCGCCGTCACGGTCGACGCCGAGCGCAACGTGTTCGCGGCGATCCCGT